>NZ_SJPP01000002.1 GCF_007860075.1 Symmachiella macrocystis | reverse complement strand
TTGTGAGTCCTCTAATGAGATAGCGGCTTGTGGTTTTCTGCTGCGCTGCGAGGGGGTTCCTGCCGAAGCTTTACCAATAATGCCTCGTCAGATTGTTTCGCCCCTGATCCGTTTTTGCAGCGGGTGGCGACGAGGTCATGTGTTCTCGGCCGGCTGAAATTGGGGGTGCAGATATGAGTTCGCGCTGTAAGACTTCGTTGCGAATTTGGCAATTGACCGTCGCGGTTTGCGTCTGTGCGGCAACCGGCGATGCGTTGTTGGCCGCGGGGTATCCACAGGCGCGAGGACAGCGTCCGGGGACCTTGGCGGCGCATTTTCAAACGCGGCCCGACAGCCCGTTTGCTGCTGTGCAAGCCAACTATCAAGCCGGCGGTTATCCCTGTGCTCCCCAGGCTTCGTGCGCGCCGAGCACTCCTTACACCGCGCCGGAAACGCCGCCGCAACCGCTGAGCAACACCGCTCCACCGGCAGCGCCGCAATACAACTTCAGCAACGCGCCCAGCGGATTGGTTCCCAGTGCGCGGACCGTGGCTGCTAACGGCGGATACATCGACCCGGCGATCGTGGAGACACAACTTCGCTTCCGTTACGACTCGGCTTACGGTTTCAACCGCGCCGACCGCGCTGAATATTTTTATAGCACTTGGACGGTCTTCGGCGGAAAAACACCGCCGCGCGATATGGGGCCGAACGACAATATCGATGCCCAGTTTTTCAAACTGTATTACGAACAACTCGTCATGGACGATGTGTCGTTGTTCATCGAAGCCCCCATCATTTTGAACAACCCTTCGGGCGTGCCCGGTCCCGGCCCCAACACCAGTGGCTTCGGCGACCTCAACGCCGGTTTCAAATGGGCGTTGTGGGAAACCGACACGACGATTTTGACGTTCCAACTGAAAAACTATATCGCCGTCGGCGACCCCGACAAATGGCTCACCTCCGGCCACGCCAGCATCGAACCTGGCTTGCTGTTTTTGACGCAACCGGCCGACCGCTGGACGATTGAAGCAGAACTCAAAGATTGGATTCCGATTCAAGGCGGAGTCAATCCGCGAAACGGTCGCGACTTTGCCGGCAACGTGCTCAGCTACGGAATCGGTGCTGCTTACGCGGTCGTGGACAACTCCAGTTTGAGTGTCGCACCGGTTGCCGAGTTCGTCGGTTGGTCGGTATTGGACGGACAGAAAACCGACTACGCTTCCTCGGGACGCCTCATCGGCCCGGTCGATGCAAGCGGCGACACAATCGTCAACGGCAAGTTCGGCGTCCGCATCGGCTTTGGCCAAGATGCGTGTGATCCGTGCAAGCAACGCGATTCCATCTACATCGGCTACGGCCGCGCTTTGACCGGCGAACGCTGGTACCAAGACATCCTGCGAGCGGAATACCGCATGTTCTTTTAACAGCGTGCAGTGTTGAAGAAATTAAAAAAGCGACCGACGAGAAATTCGCCGGTCGCTTTTTTGTTTGGGTGTTGTTGTTGGTTACACGATATCAATATCACCCGATTCGGCCGCCATGGTAGAAACTTTTTCGCGAATGTTGGTTAACCGTCGGCGGACCGTTCGCACATCGACTTCGTTCTGCTCGGCGATTTCTTCTTGTGTGTAGCCTTCCAATCGCAACGTCAACAGTTGCTGTTCGATCGGCGAAAGTCGTTTTTGGATTTCTCCCAAAAAGTCGGTGAATGCCACGAGGTCCAGCGTCCCCGGATCACGGCACATGACTGCAGCCAGTGTGTCGTCAAACTGGTTCCGTTCGCGGTCGGGATCCCGTTTTTTTCCGCGGACTTTGTTGCGGACCTTGTTCAGCGTGATGGTGACCATCAATTTCCAGAAGTCATCATCTTTCTGGAATTCAAAACTACCTGCCTGTGTGCGGCGGAACATTGTGCGAAACACCGACTGCACAACGTCCTCCGGATCGAGACGCCCCTGGAATTTGTTGGAAAGCCGTTTACGAGCCAACATCACCAGCCGCTCGCCGTAGCGTTGATGCAATTGCGTTGCTGCATCCTGATCGCCGCCGCGCCAGCGATCGACCAAGTCCGTACTATTTTCCGTCATTCCCGAGTTTTCCTTCCCCGACACCGCCCTAATGACCCGATTGGCAATTCCGCACGGCCATCCATCATATCACAGCAGCCCGCAGGAAATCATCCCCGATCTTCGGCTGCGATCTGGCTGTATCGGTAGCAGCTGGTCTCGTGGTCGTTGACCATCCCCGCCGCCTGCATGAAAGCATAACAAATCGTTGAGCCCACAAATTTGAAGCCCCGGGCCTTCAATTCTTTGCTCATCGCATCCGACACGTCGGTTTTCGCCGGAATATCACTCAGCGATTTCCAGCGGTTGCGAACCGGTTTGTCGTCAACAAATTGCCACAAAAACTCGGAAAACGAGGTCCCGCTTTTTTGCAATGCGAGCAATGACTTCGCATTCTGAATCGTCGCTGCCACCTTCAACCGATTCCGCACAATCCCCGCATCGGCCAGCAGCTTCTTGACCTTGGCGTCTCGATAACGGGCGATTTTCACCGGATCAAATCCATCGAACAGGCGGCGATAGTTCTCGCGTTTATGCAAAATCGTCCGCCAACTCAGCCCAGCCTGCGCTCCTTCGAGAATCAACAGTTCAAACAACCGCCGATCATCGCGCAACGGCACGCCCCATTCTTCATCGTGATAGGCGACCATGAGCGGATCTTCGCCGGCCCATTGGCAACGTTGGGGCATGTTCTGGATTTCCTGATTGCGAATTCGTTTAGCAGCCGTGCTCAATTACTGTTGATACAACTCCACCGACCGCCCTTCTGGGTCACGCACGACCGCGCGTTTTCCCCATGAGGTTTCCTTCGCCGCTGTGACGATTTCTGACTGCTGAGTCTTTAGTTTTTCGACGACTCCGTCTAGATCAGCAACATCAAACCCCAGGCGGGTTGTCGTGTCCACCGGTGAAGTTTCATCGGGCAGCGGATAAATTTCAAAAATAGCCTCGCCGATCTTCGTCGCCAAGTGCAAGGGACCCCGCCCGTGCTGTTCCTCGACGAACGTACAGCCGAGCGACTCGTAAAACCGTCGCAGTTCTTGCATGCGATGGGTTTTGATGACCAGAAGTTTGAAAGTCGGTGACGTCATTTTAGATTTTTGATTTGGAGTCGTTTGAGTCGTGTGCGGCAGCGACTTCGATGGCAATACCCTGTCCGCTGCGTGTACGGATGGCCCAATACACGCTTCCGATGAAGACCAACAGCAATGGTAGAATAATTTGTTGGCCGGAGGACATGCTCAGCTCGCTGAGATTGACAAAGGACTGTTCGGTGGCGGATAAAGCGCGCCCCTCTTGGGCCCAAGCCAGCGTGGTCCGTGGAAAAACGAAGGCAAAAAAGACCAGACCGGAAAGCATCACAGCGCTAAGTAGTACCAAGCCACCAGCAAGATAGGTTTGGATGTTTCTCATATCGATTCTCCTAAGAGCTTGGCGAGACTTCGTTTTGTCGATTCGCAGGAAGAAGCGCGCGGCAGCTAATGTTTACCTAGGTATTCGTGATTTTTATCCCAATATTGGCGATTTCTTGGCACTATTATTAGATACGTCACGGGTGGCAGCGATTGCGCAGCAATCGGTGTGCCGCCCGTGTGATCTTCTGATGTCAGTCGGTTCTTTCCCCGAACGTCACGTTGTATGCCCAGTCGATCAAGTCCCTTTTGCCATCCAAAGAATGAAGCAGTTTGATTCTCGCACTCGGAGAATGGTATGGCGTCCGAATCATTCCACTTTCGTTTCTCGCCCCTAATTTGCATTCAAGCCAAGTCACCTTGTCACCCTTGGTATCAACCTGCATTCCAGCAAGGAGAGGGACGATTGTTTGATCCGAAATCAGAATACACTGACCGAAAATGCTCATTGTTCGCACTCCGGTCTTCGCTGCTACCAGTGGAATCACCCCGTCGAGACTATCGTGAGCCCACTCTGGATGAATCTCACTCAAGACTTCCGGGATGAAATACTCCACAGCACTCAACACATCTCGAAACTCTGGGGATTCTTGGATACGATCACCAGTTGCCATCGAGTTCAAGATCGACAAAAGGGATTCAGCGATGATTTGCTCTGCTCTTGTGGTGATCCGATCAGATGATTTGTTTGATTTCAGCATGGCCATCACTCCCCAATCACCTTCACCAACACCCGCTTCGCCCGCCGCCCATCAAACTCCCCGTAGAAGATCTGCTCCCACGGGCCAAAGTCTAGTTTCCCAGCGGTGATCGCCACGACCACTTCGCGGCCCATCACTTGGCGTTTCATGTGAGCGTCGGCGTTGTCTTCGCCAGTACGGTTGTGGTGGTAGCGCTGGGGCGAAGCGTCGAACGGGGCGAGGTCTTCCAGCCATTTTTTGTAATCGTGATGCAGACCTGGTTCGTCATCGTTGATGAACACGCTGGCAGTGATGTGCATGGCGTTCACCAAACACAACCCCTCCTGCACCCCGCTGCCCCGCACGATCTGCTCGACGTCGGGGGTGATATTTAGAAAGTCCATCCGGGCGGGGATGTTGAAGGTTAGGTATTCGGTTTTCGATTTCATCATTCACACCTTGGTGGGTTGATTACGCTTGCTTCAGTGACCCAAATCTCACAGCCAACGGTCACTCGATCGTTCGGCACATCTGCCGGAAGGAGAAATCCGAAGGGCGTCTTCGGCGTCCACGGATTGATGAACTCAATTCCGGCGACATGTGTTCGGACAGGGTTGCTTTCGGAGCGTATTTCAATGTCATCCCCGATTTTCAGTGCAAGCCATGAGGGAAGGTCCTCGTATCGCTTGTCAGTGGTTACGACCACCCCCCGGCCCTGGATAACGAACGTGTCAGACACATTGAAGGCATGTCTGGTCATCGTTTTACCCTCGGACATACGTGCGACCAAATGCTCAAGTCGGTCATCTTCAACTGAGAAGAGTTCCGGGCAAGGTTCACGGGGTTCGACCGCATTGACAAGCAGTTGTCCCAAACGCCAGTCAGGGACTTTTGTCCACATCTCACGGATCGTCGCCAGAACACGGTCAATTCTTTGTGGATCACGCATTCATCACCCATTTCACACGATAAAAAAATGTCGAGCGCCAGAAATTCAATTATCGCGTGCCAATGTCCCATACAACTCCGGACGCCGGAAGCGAAACAAATACTCCGGCTCCGCCCGTGCCGCTCGCAGGTCGTCAGCAGAGAGATCCACAATCAGCATTCCAGGTTCGTCGGTTTTTCCCTCCCAGCCGGCTAGCACTTCGCCACGGGGACCGACCGCCATGCCGCCGCCGGGGAAGTTTTGTTCCACCCCGGCGCACTCCACATGGCCGACGTAGTTGCAGGCGATGCCGAATACGCCGTTTTCTGCGCAGCGGGCTTTGAGTGCGGTACCCGCCCAATCGGCCCAGCCCTCGACAGTGCGTGGTGGTGGGTCGGCGGCGAAAGGGAAGAGGACGATCTCCGCATTTTGAACCGCCAACAGCCGCGTCGATTCGGGGAGCAGCGCGTCGAAGCAGATGTTGGCGCCGATACGGCCCAGCGGCGTGTCGATAACGTTCGGAGCGCCGCCGCCGTTATAAAACGGCATCTCGAACATGGGGATGTGCATCTTCCGCCAATGCCCCAACAACCCGTTGGGGCCGACGAGAATGTGCGTGTTGTACAGCAGGTTTCCCGCATCCTCGAGCATGCCTGTTGCGATGAGTATGTTTTTTGCGCGGGCGATATCGGCGAGTTGGGTAACGGCGGGACCATTTAACGGTTGTGCGGAGCGGCGGGCGGCGGACAGGGCTGTGCGGAGCCACTGCTCGTGGTTGCCGGTAGGGTGGTTGGGAATAAAGCCGGTCAGCGACAATTCTTGGAACAACACCAATTCTGCCCCTTGTTCCGCAGCGCGGGCGGTCCAGGATCCGAGGCGATTGATGTTGGCTGTTGTGTCGCCGGGCAGGGTATCGACGGCGACAGCGGCTATGCGTACTTGGTCCCGCATGGATTCGTGAACTCCAGTGGTTGGCATTAAAAGGAGGGGCAAAATGGACGGTGAAGCGCGGCGGATGCATTATAACTCATTGATGCAAATTGTCTCTGCCGCCGAATTCGCTTTGCTAGCCGTAATGTGTCAGTGTACCATCAATAAGCGGAGAACTGGCAGTCTGCCTGTTGGTTCGCTTGGCCGGGATTTCCATCGCCATAAAACAAACGGGACAAGACGTCAATTACGAGGATGATCAATCAGATGTCGCCCGAACTTTCGCAACTCTTTGCTCGCTATCAAAAATTGCAAGCCGACATGGGTTGGAGCAATGCCGACGAAGAGCGGCTTCGGCACGTGCGTGGACCATTGGCGCAACACATCCCGGCGATCATTGACCGTTTCCGAAATGGTCTGGGACTGCATTTGAATCCTGACGATTCGGCACGGTTCTCCTTGCGGGACATCGACAATCTCGTCTCCGCGTTGGAAAATTGGTTACGCGAGTTTTGTGACGGGCCTTATGACCTTTCCTATGTTGAGCGGCGGTTTCAATTTGGCGCACAGCATGTCGCATTTGGCTTGGATGAATTCCAGACCACCAGCGGACTGTCGCGCGTCCGCATCGCCCTGATTCGCGTTCTGCAGCAATGCTGCAGCGACGATGTGGACCGATTTGTGTCGACCGTGGAGTCGCTGACCAAAATTCTGGATATGGATTTTGCAATCATCGAGTCCGCCTATCAGGTCGAACAGGCGAATCTGTTGCGGCACACCGAAGCTCGTTATCAGTCGTTGGTGGAAAGTTTGCCGTTGCACTTTTTCTGCAAGGATTTGACCGGCCGCATCGTATTCGGGAATCAGCGCTGTTGTGATTTGCTGGGCATCACGATGGACGAGTTTATAGGCAAAACCGACTACGATCTATTTCCCAAGGAGTTAGCGGACAAATTCACTGCCGATGATGCCAAGGTGTTCAGTACCGGTGAGACTTACGAAGATGTGGAGGAGAACCGCGGACTGGATGGCGAGACGATCTACGTGCATGTTCTCAAAGCTCCGGTCAGGGACGCGGACGGAAATGTCGTCGGCGTGCAGGGGGTTTTTTGGGATGTCTCGGACAAAAAGCGGGCTGAAGAAGCGGCTCATGTCAGTGAAACCCGGTTTCGCCAATTGGCGGAGAATATCCGCGAGGTCTTTTGGATCACGTCGCTCAACGGCGAAGAAATGGTCTATGTCAGCCCGGCCTATTCCGAGATTTGGGCATTGTCCACCGATGAGCTTTATCAAAATCCGCGGCAATGGATGGAATCGATTCATGAAGAGGACCGCCCGCGTGTCGAGTCTGCATTTCTAGGACGGGCGGTGACGGGTGTCTATGACGAACAATACCGCATCATCCGCCCCGACGGAGAAATACGCTGGATTCGGGATCGCGGGTTTCCCGTCCATGATGAAGGTGGAAACGTCTATCGCATTGCCGGTGTGGCGGAGGATATTACCCGCCGCCGAAAAATTCAGGAAGAATTGCGACACAGCAACGACCGCTTTCGCCGGTTGGTGGAGTCGAACATTATTGGCATTGTCGTTACCGACTTGAACAAACGGATCGAAGAGGCCAACGATCTGTTTTTGGAAATGGTCGGATATACCCGCGAAGATTTGGAGGCGGGGCGGATTCGCTGGAAGCATTTGACGCCTCCGGAGTATTATGACGCCGACAATCGCGCGTTGGCGGAATTGATGAAGAATGAGGTCTGCGTTCCCTGGGAAAAGGAATACATTCGCAAAGACGGCAGCCGAATTCCGGTGCTTGTCGGCGTGACGGCACTTTCGGAGCATTGGCAAGAAGCGATTAGCTTTATCGTCGACATGACGGAGCAAAAACAGGTCGAGGCCGAACTCCAGGTTGCGCTGCGCGCAGCGGATGCGGCCAATCGGGCCAAAGGAAATTTCCTGGCCAACATGAGCCACGAAATCCGCACGCCGATGAATGCCATTATCGGCATGTCGGAATTGGTACTCGATACGACGCTCACCCGCGAACAACGGGAATACCTGTCCATCGTTCTGGATTCGTCCGAAGCGTTGTTGAAGCTCATCAACGACATCTTAGATTTTTCAAAAATCGAGGCGGGGAAACTCGAAATCGAAAAGGTGGAGTTCGGTCTGCGGGATTGCGTCGGCGGGGCAATGAAGGCTCTAGCGGTTCAGGCTCACCAAAATGAGTTGGAGTTAGTCACCCATGTCGTTCCCGGCGTGCCGGAACGCATTGTTGGGGACCAATCTCGTTTGCGGCAGATCTTGGTCAATCTGATCGGCAACGCCATAAAATTCACCGGTGCAGGCCAAGTGGTGGTCCGAGTCGGGACCGAATCCAGTACTGATCGAAAGGTCGTCCTCCACGTCGCCGTCAGTGATACAGGAGAAGGCATCCCCATCGAAAAACAAAGGCACATCTTCGGGGCCTTTGAACAGCTAGATAGTTCCATTTCGCGCAAGTTCGGCGGCACAGGACTGGGGTTGGCGATTTCCGCGCGACTGGTGGAACTCCTCGGAGGGCGAATTTGGGTTGAAAGCGAACCGGGAGAGGGAACCACGTTTCATTTCACCGCAAGTTTCGGCACACTGACCAATTCCGGCATTTCGGTTGCCACAGGGAGTTCGGATTTGCAGGGGTTGCGAATGCTGGTCGTTGACGACAACGCCGCCAATCTCAACTCCATACGCGACACCCTAGAAAGCTGGGGAATTCAGCCTGATCTGGCGGCAAATGGCGAAGAGGCAATTCCGTTACTGGACCAGGCCACGCAGTCGCAGCAACCGCACAACTTGTATTTAGTCGATGCCCATATGCCTGGTCTCGATGGATTCAATTTGTGTGAAACCATCATGAGCCAATTCGGCCGAAGCAAACCGCCCCTCATCATGATGCTCAGCCCTGGAGATCGTTCTGCCGATGTCGCACGCTGCGAGCAGGTCGGAGCGACAGCCTATTTGATGAAACCGCTCAATCAATCGGAATTGCTGGATACAATTTTAGCAGTCATGGATGGAACGGGCGTCGACATCGTCGTGGGGGACTTGGGCGATCACGAACCAACCCCCATTCGCCGTTTGAATGTGTTATTGGTCGAGGACAGTCCGTATAACCAAAAACTTGCCTTGGGATTATTACAGAAACAAGAACACAATGTCATTGTGGCAAACAATGGCAGAGAAGCAGTCGAAGTCTCCAAAATTCGCGACTTCGATTTGATTCTCATGGATGTACAAATGCCGGAAATGGATGGATTGGAAGCGACACGTGTCATTCGCAAACGCGAGGAGGGGACCGGGCAGCATGTTCCCATTATCGCCATGACCGCTCAGGCCATGAAAGGGGACAAGGAACATTGTCTTGAGGCCGGTATGGATGCCTATCTCGCGAAACCGGTCCGCGGCCGTGAATTGTTCGCCGCCATGGAATCCCTGGTCGGCTCAAGCTCTCAATCCGCCGCCGAGCCTGTTCAGACGTCAGAAACCGCCCCGCCGGCCAACGGCGCGCCCGACTGGTCGGTGGCGCTGGAAAATGTGGATCAAGATCGAGAACTGTTGCGCGACGTGACTGCCGCGTTCGTTGAGGAATGCCCGCAATTGGAGGCTCTCGTCGAGTCCTCGATCGCTTCGGGCGATGGACGCGAACTCAGCCGCGCCGCGCATACCATCAAAGGCGGCATGCGGATGTTCGGCGCCGTTGTCCCAATGGAAGTCGCCGCCGAGGTGGAAGCCACAGCCGGGGAGGGAAACCTCATCAAGGCGGCGGAAATTTATGAGGGGTTGAAGCCGATGATCGCCAATGTCCTGCGAGAACTGAAGGCTTTCATCGTCAATCCTGATTCGTTGGGCGACCCATAAGGAGGAATGTGTCGGTAGTTATTAGCGGGATTGCTTGCACGGGCGTAGCATGTAAACTTGAGGTGAGTGACAGACCTGAAATTTGCGGCGGTTTCCGATAGAATCTTCAGGAGCAGGATGAGTCGTTACAACGGAAGTGACGGGATTGGCGATTAGTGTCGCCATGAAGGACGCAAAAGAGACAACCCAGACGGATCTACGGTGACGAAAACACAACAGGAGCAAACGCATGACAAGCATTTTGGTCGTGGATGACTCGGCGGTCGATCGGCGATTGGCGGGAGGCTTGTTGGAAAAAACATCGGATGCCACGATTTACTATGCCGAGGATGGTGTCGACGCTCTCGAGCAGATCGAATTGCACATCCCCGATATGGTCGTCACCGATATGCAGATGCCCAACATGGACGGCTTGGAACTCGTCAAACAGGTCAAAACGCTCTACCCGCTGATCCCCGTGGTTTTAATGACCGCGCAGGGCAGCGAGGAGATCGCCGTGAAGGCCCTACATTGTGGCGCCGTGAGTTACGTTCCCAAACGGAAGTTAGCGCAGGATTTGACGGAGATCATCAACCGCGTGACGGCCGCCTCACAGCAAGATCGTTCGGACACGCGGCTGGCTCGCAAAATCACGTCCCTCGACACATCGTATGTGCTTGAAAATGATCTGGCACTAGTTTCGTCGTTAGTAAACCATCTGCAAAAAACGATCATCCGCATGGGCGTTTGTGGGCAATCTGAAAGAATTCAAGTTGGGATCGCCATCGAAGAAGCCTTAGTGAACGCATTCTATCACGGCAATTTAGAGCTTGAAGCGGAATTGCGAGAACACGATCACAAGGCGTTTTATGCGCTCGCTCAAGAGCGGACCAAGCAATCCCCTTACCAGGATCGGCGGATTCATGTGCGGGTGCAGATGACGCGCGGCCAAGCCATATTCACCATCCGCGACGAAGGACCCGGCTTCGATCCTGCCTTGCTGCCCGATCCCACCGATGCTGCCAACTTGGAAAAACCGGGCGGACGCGGAGTCATGCTGATGCAGGCCTTCGCCGATGAAGTGACCTACAACGACAAAGGGAACGAAGTCACATTGATCAAGTCCCGCGAACCAGAGGATTCGGTCGAATTGGCCGACGACCAAGAGTAGGGTGCATCCTCGAATGGTTCTCTCAATTCTTTTGTTCGAGCAGTACCAAGCTACGCAGATCCTCGTGGACGACTGATTCATACGCCATGGCGCTCAGCACATCGGATTTGCCAAGGGCATCGTGAAGCGTCCCCAATTGCACCGTGGTTGCCCCTTGATTGACGACGTTCACCATAAATTGCTCAACGGCGAGCAGTAGATTCGATCCCGGTTGATCTCCACCTTGCACAAGGCGCAGAAACCCCAACATTCCTTGATCCGGCAAGCGATGTACGCCCGAAAAATTTCCGTTGGCCGCATTGATCGGTCCGGGTCGGGATTCCAGGAACACTAGATGGGCGCCCGGCATATTATTGAAGTGCCGGTTCAACCATCTCCGAGAGATAGCCGATTCATTGCTTTGAGGAGAAACCCAGTTGTCGTGCGTCGCCAAGACATAGTCGCCCTCATCGGCACCGGCCACTTCCTTACCTTTGTAAACAAAAATGATCACATCGTTGGGCTCTCTTTTTAAGACGCGTCGATCCATCTCGCGTTTGACCTTACGTAATTGTCGGCGAACCGACGTGATCGTGGCATTTTCGCCCACGAGCGGATGAATGGTATGTGCAGTAAAGGCGTTGTTTTTCTCGTCACGTACTTGGAATGCCCCCCGCGTTTCATTCAACAACAATGCTTCGTCAGCCGGACGCCCCTCGACCTCCGTGTCTTTGGCCACTCCCACGACCACTAGGTGCAAGTGCTGCCGCGTTTCCGGTTTTGTACAATCAGCGTAATAGGGCGGCACCATTTCAACGGCTGCTTGGGGCAGGTGAATGCGAATGCGGTTTTCCTGCGCTCGATTGAGCACCACCGGGACCGCAAATTCAGCCCGGCCATTTTTGACTTGAGAGAGATCCAGCTCCGCCGTGCGTAGAAAACCGTTGACCGATACTCTCACAAAGCGTTTGTGCAACGACGGCGCCGCAGCCGGGGAACTCCATTCCACATGCCCTGAAAGTTGCACCTGACCTTCCTCAGCAGGCCGGTCAAACACATTGCGGCCGGCTTGGAATAAGGTTTTGAGCGGCTTCCCTTCGCCAGTCGGCACGTCGATTTTGTCAATCACCACGCGAACCGGTTCCTGCAGGATATTCAGCCGTACCGGATTGAGCGGCGCGGAGATGCCTCCGTCGTTGGTGGCTTCCAACAAGATTTCGTTCATCTCACCCGGTTCAAGCGTGACCTCAAAATCCTGGGTCAGTTCATACTCACCAAATTCATTTTTATCATTAGGCAGATCTTCAGTGGGGAGTGGATGCCGTTCTTCTTTGCCCTTCGCCGGGCAACGCGTAATCAGTTCGACCCCTTTCAACAGACTTTCAGACCGTACCGTGAATGCCACCGAGACGCGCGTTGTCTGAATCGCTTGATCGGTCGAGGGACTGAGGATCCGCACTGTCGGGACGGGCGGCGGCGCTTTGACCACCGTTTCGTTACTGCTGCGTTCAATTTGCCCGTCCCGGTTCTTTGCGATAACCACCAGGCTGTTCTTGCCTTCCACGAGCGGAATCTCCGGGGCTGTCACTCGCCAGAGTCCCGTTCCCTCGGCGGCTTGTTCTACACGATACAGATCCTTGGAAAGCGTTTGACCATTTCGCGACACTGTAATTGTCGGTGCATCCAGTTCAATGGGTGACCGCACTTCGCAGTGGGCTGCCGCGTTGGGGAATTGCGTTTGTTTGAGCGTGATCTCACTAATCTGCGGCGGAATTTTGTAACGCACGTCGCATAACGTCGTCCGCGACTCGCCGCCCCATTGATTTTTTAAAACCAGTTCCACGCGATTATCGCCCCGCTGAACATCGATCGTGGCACGTAAGACACCTCGCCGTGGATTGTTCGGTGACGTTTCAATCCGCGGGGCCGTTTCGATCCGCGCACCGTTCACAAAAATCATCGCCGTCTTGTCGAGTTGCTGATCGGTCAAAGACACACCCGACGCGGATAACAACGACGCTTCGATTTCCACCTGTGGAGCGACCGGCGAGGTCAGGGAAACCTTGCGTCTCTTCGGGCTGGTTAACAAGACATACGGTGTGGGCGGAATATAATTGACGTGCAAGTCGAACTGGTCCGTTCGTCCTCCCTTAGTCGTCGCCTGCAGTCGAATCGTTTGCAGACCCGGTTCAAGTTTCACGGTGTTGACGACATCAATATTCGACGAGTCGACCGCCAGTTTTTCCGTCATCACGATCTTGTCGCTGCGGAGCACCATAAGCTCGGCGGATTCCAATCCCGCGTCCGCTTCAATCCGGCCGGTCAGCTTCACCTCGGGCGTTTCAACGGTCACCGTCCCGGTGGGAAACTTGAGTCCGCTGCGTCCGTCGATCTCCTCCACAGACGAAATCGTAATGACCGGCGGACCCGATTCGACGAATTCGACAGTGAACACGCTCCGCACAGTTTCGATGTCCTCATAGCCCGACATGGCATGCGCGTTAGTCGCAATGACTTCGAACCGGTTGGCGCCCGCTGACAAATCGACTGCGTGCTCAAGGACTGCCTTGAGTTCCTCTTGGGCGAACAGTTTGGGGCCGATCGTCTTGGTCTGTGGTTGTCCGTCGTTCCAGGTGGTGATTTTGATGGTGGCGTTGATATCATCCGCACGGTCGACAATGTCCCCAGTGAATGCAAACTTCTTAACCGGCGTTCGGGTGTGGGCTTGAGGTACGTTCAAGTTGATGGTGGGCGCAGGACGCTGAAATCGGAGCTGTTGTTTGATTTCAAAAACGCGCGGTGGCAATTCGTCGGTTTCCAGCCGTACCAGAAATTCACGCACACCGGTTTCCCAAGGGGCGACCGAAAGATCCGCTTCCCAAGTGAGGTCGTTGGTCAATGAGAAATCATGAAACTCAGCATTCGCTGGCCCCAAACGCCACTGCAGCGATTTGATGTTGCCGACCGGAAAAACATCCGCCGTTAAGGTCGCGTTCTCGATAGATCGCATGATTTCCACCTGGGCCAACAATTGGTCGGTGCGGGCCACCACGTGTCGGTTCGGCGGATCCTGGTAAACCAATCCATCTTGCGGGGCGATAATTTCCAACGACATGCTCGGCGTGGGCGGTTTCGCGACCGGGGGAGTGCCGTGCTCGATGAGATGCTCCAGCAAACCGGGCGCGTAATTTTGTCGACGATATTCTCCCGTCGAAGCGAATCGCGCCGGCGTCTTCGGATCGCCGGTATTAAAATGCCATCCCAGACTCGACTCCGCGTTGCGCCCTTGTGCATCGTACTTACCGATCGGATGCCAGCCGATCCATGTCGGTTCTTCTCCATCGGGGAAGAACAACGAGAACAATGGCTTGCGCTCGTCCGTCGCTTGTTCAACGGGGATGGCCACCGGTTGCGCGCGGCCGGCAATCGTGATCATCGCCGATTGCCCCGGCTTCAATTGCGAGACGTAGCGGTAAAAATCCCAGGCTGTCTTAAAGGGCAGGGGGACATCCTCGCCATTGGCACCGCGCCGCACAGCTCCAGTAATTTGGCTACCTTTTGGCAGTTGTGGGAGACCACGATCGACGATGATCGCCCCTTCGTCGTCGCTCAGTTTTAGTTTACGAATCAATCCATGTTTGCCCAAGAGCGTGTCGGAGATGTCGGCCAACCACCAAACCGAGATCGTGTGATCGCGCGACGTGGTCGCCAGCAGCCGGCCATCCTCAGAAAATGCCATGTCGACGATCGGTTCCACGTGTCCGGAAAACCGTCGTAGTTCCTGCCCGCTCTGCATGTCGTACAAGCTCAATTGCGGCAGCCCCGACGTTTCGGTTGCGACTGCGGCGACCGGGACGGGGCAATGCTCCGTCGCCCGGCAGACTGCCCACGCATCGAGAACGCGCACGCCATCAAATTCCTTGTCCGCCTGCAGATCCAGTGTTTGTTGCCGTACGCCATTATTTCGAAATTCCAGTCCCGGCCCAGCCTCCCCCTCGACCGGAACCACGTCCCATCCGCCGCGGTCGGGAGTCACGATGTTCCAACCTTGGGTCTCCGCGCTCAGCGAGCGAGCGGTGATGTCAAAGACTTGATCGTTTGCCTGAAGTGCATTTTGACCGGCGGCCGTTCGCGGCTTCGCGTTTAGGACCAACCCCGTGTTCTCACCTCGCTTCGCAAATGCCACAAATTGTTGCGCGTGTCCCGACCCGCGTAGGCGTTGAATGGGTTTCGCTTGTTGCGCACCAGCAATCAAGTCACCCGTGCGGTAAATCAGCACCTCGTTTTGTCCGTTGCCACTAATCGCCATCAGTTCGCCGTTTGCCACCGTGGCGATGCTCACCATCCGCAACGGTCCGCTCCATAGTTTAACCTCGTCAGGCAGCAGTCTTTCCGCATTTAAATCGACGGGACGTAAGCCGACCTCCCATTGGTTGCCGGTCGTGGGAGCGGCAATCACAAAGGCGACCCGATCGAGATTGCCCTGAGGGCGTGACTTGAACTCCGCCACGGCTAAGGGAATCGCGCGGGGGTCAATGGTTCCCAAGCTTTGGTAATTTCCCAACAATCTTTCCGGAGGCAATGGCCAGACACCGATATCACCCGCCACAGCCGTGATCAGTGCGTTTTTCTCTGGCACGGCAGCGACGGTCAGTGCGTGCGGTTTTGTGCTGCGCACGCTCCACGTTTTCTGAGCGGCATCCCAGACGCGAAATGTTCCGGTTTGTTTTTCGCGGTTATTGTCGCCCCAGGCGATCGCCACCTGGACATCTTGCGGATTCTCGCCGGTATGCCAAACACTCAAGCCCGGGCGGCGGCCTTGCGGCGAGGGGAGTCCACCCAGCGCGGAAATGGATCGGTTCGGCTGTTGAAGATTCCAGACGCGAATCGCGCCTTGGAAATCCCCTTTCGAATACTCTTCGGCGGCGGAAACCAAAATCGGCGGTTTGCCGGCGCGGTGCGGCGCGAACTTCAATGCCACGACCGCTCCCCGATGTTCCCGCAACGCAATCGCCTTGCGCGTTTGGGTATCGAACACATAGATCATGCCTTCATCCAACCGCATGTCGGTCGTCATTGCCGCACCGGGCCACAACAACGCACGGTCATCGCGGAGTCCGGCCACGCGGGGATCGCTTTGGTTTCCCTGTCCGGCAGCGGCGATCCAGCGACCATCATCGGAGACGGCAATGGCGTTGATCGCTCCTTCAAACCGTGGACCGACCGGGACCCGCCAGGTCAATTCGGGCTGATAGACGAATCGGCCGGCGCCTGCATAAGCTTCCTTCCACACCCAAGCATGCACGACCTTGTCTCGTCCAGCGGCGTAGAGCACTTTTCCGTCGGGACTGAAAGCCAACGACGTGATAAAACTGACCGGACCGCCGGCATTGACCCGCAAGATCGGAACGTTGTCTTTTTCCGCAGCTGATATCAAAGCGGTGGGGACAAGCGAACACAACACCAAGGCGAGACCAACGGTGATTCTGTTCATGACTAGACTCGATCAATGACAAGGTGCGAATGAGCAGGACGGGATACAACGGTGCTTAACTAGATATCCGATACTATATCGAATTCGGGGGCCCCAAATCAAAAAAACTCCACCGAATTCGCAAGATTCGCCCGTCTCTTAGTCAATCGGAATCATCACGCGAAAACCGACGTCCCTGCCGCGGAGGGCAACGATCAAATCCTCCGAATCTTTGGTGCTCAGATCGTTGTAAGTGAGTGGCTGTACCGGTTTACTGTTGGCCGATCCGCCTCGGAAGTATTGCTGTCCACGGCTCACCGTCCACGAATCTTCCAGGTCCACACTGGTCGATGTGTCTTGTTCTTGAATGAGCGACAAGTTCTCCCGCACCGTTCCTTCAGGGTTTCCGTCTAAATTGACATCCGCAGTGTATTCCCAGCCATTACCCGCCATGTCCCGGCATCCGTAGGGGCTCACATCGTCGGCTGATGAACCCACCACAGCGGGCGGTTCGGTGCCCTGTTCGTGGTTCAGGGCGATACGTAATGGAGTTGCAGCATCCCAGATACCGCGATACGGCCCTTGCGGCCAGTTTTTCTTGACGAATTCAATATCAGTGTCCCACAAGCCTGTCGCAATGTTCCAGTCCCTCTGCCGCGGCAACGTTCCCTGCCCGTTGCCGATCCATTGCGCGATCAGCTCAGCTTCGTCGACCCGCAGGTTCATCGCCGGGATGTTGAGATATTCCGGTTTCTCCGGGTGAATCAACCAATCAAAGAGCCCGTCCGTGGGACGAATCTTGGAATTCTCTCCATGATACGTCCACGACTGCACGTCGAGCCTTTTGGGATGGGCTGCGGCGTATTCCAACACCCACTGATTGCGGACCTTGTTTTCCATCAGGTAAAACGGTTCGACGCCACGCGGCCACTGCGACTCGACCTGTGCGCTGCCGGGTAATCGGTCTCGATGAATCAAGAGAAACGGAATGCGGATTTCAGTGCCGGACTCGCCTGCGATCACTCGCTCAATACGGCCGGGCAGATACGTTTTGTTTCCCGGCCCGGCCTTATCATTGTGAGGATGCGGAAACAATCCCGACTCCGGATCGCTGCGGAACCCTTGCGCGTCGGGCAGCCAAACCCGAGGTTGTTGAAAAATCAGAGCAGCCCGGATTTTGTGGGAGAGTTCCTTTCCCGTTTCGGGGTCTTCGATTTTGACCGTTGTCAGTGTTTCGGCGTCTCGCGGGGGCGCTTCGATGGCGGCGGTCGCTTGGATTTCAACGGACTCAATTTCATTGGCGCGCACATGGACCTGTTTCTGCAGTGCCTCCCCATCGGCTTGACCGTTCCAGGAGACTCCCGAAATCCCCTGAAGAGTGAGATTCGCGAAACCATCGACGTCCGAGGTGAGGAGGATTTGCAACGTCGCTGAATCCCCCGCTGCAATCCGCAGCGTCTCAGTATCGACGGCAATTCCCGGTGGTGTTGGCGGCAAAGCCTGCGGCGGTTTGTCCTGTGGACTGCGATTACCATAGACGAACCAGAGGCCGCCCAAGATCACCACCAGTGCCGCGGCCACCCATCCCAAGTATGATTTGGCGGAACTCCGGGGAATATTCGCTTCCCAGTTCCGAATCGTGTCCTGCGAAAGAATTTGCGTATCGGCCACCGCCGAGGCAATGTCGCGTGGCAGGCTTTTGAGCAAGCGTTGCGAAACTGTTTGCATCGAATCAGGACGGTCACCCGCCTCTTTCGCCATGCAGTCTTGTACGACGTCTTGCAATTGCGGCGAGAACTCTTGATCGGGCGCGACCTCCGCCATCGATGGCGGATTTTCCTTGACCACCTTTTGCATGAATCCGAACAGCCCCGCATAGGAGTCCGGCGGCGCAAAAGGGAGTTGACCGGTCAGGATCTGATACATCGTCGTGCCGAACGAATAGATGTCGCTGCGAAAGTCGACTTTCGCTCCTTCCAACTGCTCCGGCGACATATAGGCAATCGTCCCCGAGAACTCACCCTGGGTACCCATGATCGTGGGATTGGTGATGGTGGCAAAATCGGCCAGCTTGGCGATTCCCAAGTCGAGCATCACAAACCGCTCGCTCTTTTTACCCTCATCGACCAGCATCACGTTGCTAGGTTTGATGTCGCGGTGTACGAGTCCCGCTTCATGCGCTTTTTGCAGTGCTCCACAAATTTGCTCGGAAAAGTCGCGCAACTGCTGTCGAGTCAAGGGGCGCTCTTTGTCCTTCAAACGAACATCGAGCGGCTGCCCTTGCAGGTACTCCATGACCAAAAACGGCATCTCGCCCGGCGGATCGTAATAGTCGTGGAGCGTAACGACGTTGGCATGCTCGAATTTGACAAGCAGCTTGGCTTCGCGCTTAAACGTGTTGACGAAATTCTCGTCGACTTTTTCGTTGGGGATTTTGACGGCGACCGAGCGGCTCAACTCCAAGTCCCGCGCACGATAGATTTCCCCCTGCGCGCCGCCGCCCAGGCGCTCTTCAAGGCGAAATCGGTTGACGAGAATATCCCCAAGCATTGCTGTGCAGTTTCCTTAGCCGGAATCGATCGGGAGCGGTCTACGAGACTTTCACTCAGGATACTGCACATCCCCCACCCAAGTGAACGCCGAATTGCACAAATCCCGCTATTCATCCATATGGTCGCCCCAGGGATGGTATAAGAAGCCTCTCAGAAGCGACCCAACTACAGCCAGACCGCACCGTTACTCCAGACTCATCGTCACTGTCTTCAATTCCGTGTAATTCGCCAGCGCTGCTTCGCCCAACTCGCGGCCGATGCCGCTCATTTTGAAACCGCCGAACGGGGCAGCTGCATCGAAGACGTCGTAACAGTTGATCCAGACTGTGCCCGCTTTGATGCTGTTGGCCAGACGGTGCGCCTTGCCGACATCCCGCGTCCAAACGGCGGCCGCTAGACCATAAAACGTGTTGTTGGCCCGGGCGGTGACCTCCTCGATGGATTTAAACGGCAACACGCTGAGTACCGGGCCGAAGATTTCGTCGGTGGCGATCGGCATGTCGTCGGTGACGTTGTCGAAAATAGTCGGCTCGATATAAAACCCTTGGTCGCCAAAACGGGACCCGCCCGCCACGCAATGCGCGCCGGCTTCGTTCCCCTTGTCGATGTAACTGAGGATCTTGTCGAATTGCGCTTGATCAATTTGCGGTCCTTGTCCCGTTTGCGTGTCGAACGGATCGCCCAATTTGCGGCCCTTAGCACATTGAATCAGCTTCTCCACAAATTGTTCGTGGATCGCTTCTTCGACAAATACCCGGCTGCCGGCACAACAACATTGCCCTTGGTTGAAGAACAACCCGAATTCCGTCCCCGCCGCAGCGGCATCCAAGTCGGCGTCGGCGAAAATCACATTGGGGCTTTTGCCACCCAGTTCAAACGTCAACCGTTTGAGCGTTTGCGCCGCGTCGGCCATGATGATCTGCGCGGTTTTATGCTCGCCGGTAAAGGCGATTTTGTCGACCTCGGGATGTTTCACCAAAGCCGCACCCGCTGTGGGACCATATCCCGGGACGATGTTGATCACCCCGTCGGGGAAACCCGCTTCCATGGCCAGCTCACCCATGCGTAGACAGGTCAGCGGCGTTTGCTCGGCCGGTTTCATCACCACCGTACAACCGGCCGCCAAGGCCGGTCCCCATTTCCAGGCCGCCATCAGCAGTGGAAAGTTCCAGGGAATAATCTGTCCCGCCACACCCAACGGCTCGCGCCGTGTGTAGCAAAAATAATCACCGCGAATCGGGATCGTCTGCCCGTGGATCTTGTCTGCCCAACCAGCGTAATACCGCAGACAATCGATCACCAACGGCAGGTCGGCGGCGCGGCTGTCATTGATCGGTTTGCCGTTATCGAGCGTTTCCAACGCCGCCAATTCGTCGAAATTGGCCTCAACCAAATCCGCCAACCGGTTTAGCAACGCGCCGCGATCACGGGCATCCATTCGACTCCACGGCCCAGACTCAAATGCCCGGCGGGCAGCGGTGACGGCCCGGTCAATGTCCTCGGTATCCCCCTCGGCGACATCGGCGATTTTTTCTTCGGTGGCCGGATTGAACGTGCAAAACGTCTTGCCGCTGGCCGCATCACACCATTGGCCATCGATGAGCAATTGTGTCTGCCGGACGGTCGGGGCTGTATAAATATCGTCGGTCGTCGTGTTCGCCATGGGAGTCTCCTTGGAAAAAAGCCCGAGGAATATACGGCCAAGACCGGGAACAGACGCCGAAAACGGCCGTCAGCTTGCTGTTGGCAATTGTAGCAAATATGGCCCGGCCGAGGATAGGCTTCGGGAGGGCGTGTAACACCCAGGTCCTGCTACCCATGTCCTAACTGCGACCAACTCCCTCAAGCCTGTCACCTCAAGCCTCAGGCCTCCGCAACAACATTGCCATTTCTTCCGGCGATGATAAAGTGACCATTAGAAACGGTCACAACGGACCATGCCGAACAGGAGATGTGCGTGATGAGCAGTTCACTTGTCCCCAAAGTGATCCAAGACGTGGGCGAAGTTCCGCTCGTTTTGCACTCCGATGTGCGGGAGCCGCTGGCCAGCCTGAGCTTTCTGCGACGTGGTCTGGTGTTGGCCGAATTGGCGATGATCGCCTACAACGACGAGGCCGAAGCCAGTCGCGCCGCTGAGGCGATTGGTTTTCCTGAGTCCCAATTGTTTGAACATGACGGCGCGCAGGCCTATCGATTTGCCAACGACCAGGACGTGGTGCTGGCCTGTCGAGGAACTGAGGCCAATGAATGGAACGACCTGAAAGCCGATGCCAATGCCTCAATGGCGGTCGTTGGGGCCTTGGGTAAGGTCCATAGCGGCTTTAACCAGGAAGTCGACGACCTGTGGCCGGTGCTGGAGGGCACTCTGCGTGAGGATACGCGGCCGGTTTGGTTTTGTGGGCATTCATTGGGGGCCGCCATGGCCACAATTTGCGCTTACCGCTGCACGGCCTCAGCGATTGTGAGCAATCCGCAAGAACTGCATACCTACGGTTCCCCCCGTATCGGCAACAAGCGTTATCTCCGCCATGCCCAGTTGAGCCATTATCGTTGGGTGCACAACAACGACGTTGTCACCCGCGTGCCGCCGGCCTGGTTGGGATATCGGCACGGCGGCGACGAAGTCTATTTGGACCGACACGGACGTATCCGCAACTTAAAAGGCGTATGGCGCAGTCGCGACCGCTGGCGGGGCTTTGTGGCGGGATTATTCAATTGGAAATTCGATCTGCTGGCCGACCACAGCATCCATCTCTACGCGAAACACATTGCCACCGCAGCCGTCCAAGAAGACAAAAAAGCGTCGACAGGACGTGAAACGCGCGACGAAGACGATCTGGTGATTCGAAACAAACAGGACGAGCCGGAGCAAAACGACTGAACGGGCCGGCGCTCATGGAAAGTCGAGTTGCTACCCGTTTTCAGGTGATTGCACATAAAACTGCTTGCCCGTTGTGCTGTCGATTGTCTATACTGCAAAACACGTTAGGTCGGACCGCGCGTTTCTGGGCGGCTCTTTGCTCATTCAATTGAAACTGGACTTTCGGCAGGTCGCTTCGAAAGGAGCCGAATCGATGGCCACGGCAACATTGGAAAACGAACTCGATACAATTGGTTACACCGCTGGTATGATCTGGCACTTTCTTGGCGACAACGGCCCGACGACGATGACCCAGTTGGTGAAGGCGATTGACGCGCCGCGCGACAAGGTTATGCAAGGTGTCGGCTGGTTGGCTCGCGAAGGCAAGATTTGCTACGAGGAAGGTTCTCGTAGCAAAACGATCCGCTTGGTCTGACTCATTTCTGAGACTGGCGGTCCGTCGGAGTGCAGCGTAATTTGCGGCGAATTCTCGCAGTAAGGACGGATTTCTTGGCGCAACCAAGGTGAAAGGTACGCTTGTCAAATGACGCAAACGTCCGAATTCCAAGTGCTGTGTAAAGAAGCGCGTCAATGCTGGCGTGACGGTGAGTATCAATGTGCTGTCGAGTTGTTTGAGCAGGCTATAGAAATCGAAGAGCAGTCCGAGACGCATCAACACGCTGGCATGGCCGCCTATATGGCAGGCGACACCGAAAACGCGGTCAAGCATCTCATCCGGGCCACACATCTGGCCCCGTCCAACTCCCAAGCCCGCATCAATTTGGGCGCGGTGTACAATCGCCGCAAAGAATACAAGCTTGCCATTGATGCCCTCCGCAAAGGGTTGGCGATGGACATGCACTGCGCCGAGGGGTATTTCAATCTCGGAATGGCGCATCGCCATCGGGACGAACCCAAAATGGCGATTCCTGCGCTCCGTGAAGCGATCCGCCTCGATCCCAAAATGGCTGACGCCCACGTCCAACTGGCGGAAGTCTATAATGAGCAAGGAAACTATAAACAGGCAATTGAATTGGCCGAACAGGCATTGAAAATCAAACCAGGATTTGAGGCGGCACAACATGTCTTGGATGAGGCGGAGCAGGGGCGTGATACCGCTAAGGCTTCGTCAAAAAATTTGGATTGGATTGCCGGCGTCAGCCCCACAAAATTGGACCAGGGGTTTCGCGAATTGACCGATGAGCAGCAGATTGCAGACCACCGTCATCTCGTCGTATTGTCTCACTCTATTCACCAAATCGCCAACGATGTCTTGTTGCAAATGCGACGTGAACTCGATCCGGCGACGCGGCAAGTTTATCGCATCGTCAGCCGTCCCGACAAAAACCCCGGCACTCTGACCGAAGCGTACGCAGCCTTCAAACGAGCCACCAAATCGTACAAAATCCTCCGCGATCGGCTAGGCGTCAAAATGCAGGAACTGCGTGACTACGAAGAGTCAATGAAAGAAAACAAAGGCGAATAACACCTCTTCAATCGCATGAAAAACCAACCGCAGCGCCCAACGGAAGCGACCTAAGCCCCCCCGAGCGGAAGCTCGCACCTAGCGGCCATGCCGCTATTTTACGAATTCTTTGACGTCGATTTTTCCCGTGTCGTCGATCGTGACTGTCACCGCGCCGCTCGTCCAAGTGGAGAGCACCGTCGTTCCCGGCCCATAAACTTCGCGCAAGGCCATCGTCGGACTATGACGTCCTCCGCTGGCAATGACCCAACGCGGTCGGCACCAAGCAGCGAGATCTAAGGTGTTAGCGGCCAGACTTCCGTGGTGCGGCGACGCGAGTACATCCACATCGAGTGAGGGGGTCGCGTAAAGTGCCAACAACCCTTCGCCCTCCAAATCGCCGGTCAGCAGAATGACCCGCTCGCGATACTCGATGGCCAGCACTAAACTGTTGGCATTATCACTACCGCCCCGCACATCCCCAGCCGGGACGAGCACGCGGATGTTCACATCGTCGTCCAATAACAATTGGTCGTCCATCCCTAGCGAATGGAGCGGAATGTCACTGTCGAAGATGGCGTCGCACAACGCGGCAACCGCTGGTTGACGCGTATCGAGCAGCGACGGAGACACATAGATCCCGTCCACCGGAAGCTTATCGAGGAGACCGGGAACGGCGTTGAAATGATCGACGTCGGCATGCGAAAGCACAACGGCATCCAACCGCGCGATTCCTAATTCCCAGGCCCCGTTTTCAAGGATCCGCTCCGTCCGCCCCGCATCATGCAATTGTCCCGCGTCGTAAAGTAATGTCCGTCCATTGGGCAGTTCTACGAGAATCGCACTGCCGTGCCCCACGGAAAAAAACGTGCAACGTAACTGCGAGGCCTTGTGGGGATTGACCGCAACGGCCAGACCCAATACACACCAACACAAGAGTCCCCGAGCTCCCCAACGCCGCATGGCTAACTTAGGACTACCAAAGATTGCCGCTACAAGCAGAGCATAAAACCCGATGAGCCACCAATCGGCCGGGCCAGGGACATGCTGATGCCCCCAGCTTAGTCGCTGCGCACCGTCGACGATTGCTAAAAATAAAGACAGACCATTGTCGAACAGATATCCGAAAACCGGTGCCAAGGGGGGAAGCAACAACCCGCAAAACAGCAGTGCATATCCGCACCAGAGCACGACGATGACCAACGGCATCAGGAGCACATTGACCACTAAGCCGACGGGCGAAATCATATGAAAACGGGCGGCGATGAGCGGCGCGACGATCAACCAAATCCCCGCTGTAATCAGCAGACCGTCCCCGATCCAATGCAGCGGAGCCCTTAACCAACGGTGGATCTGCTCAAACCGCTCGCCGCGCAGTTCCTGTGGGGCATGCCGTTCTTTCGCTTGGATAATGGCAGCCGTTTCGGTTTTCAAACGCATGAGCGCCACGATGGCAACCACCGCTAGAAACGACAACTGCGGGCCAACTTCAAACAGTTGCGCGGGATTCCATAACAACAGCACCAGCGCCGCCAATGCCAGTGAATTGCCCAAACGGGCGCGACGGTGCCAAGGTTGTCCAATGAGAATCACCGCTGCCATGACCGTTGCGCGAATCACCGGCAACCGGGCTTCGTTGATCAACGTATATCCGATCAGGCAACTCAAGATGACTACGGTGGTCCACGCCGCCGGAAATCTAAACAACCGGCAGATCCCCCACAGCAACGTCGCCAAGATTCCCACATGCAATCCCGAGAGCGCCAAAAAGTGCATCGTTCCACTCTGCGCGAAGGCATTTCGCAGGTCATCCGTGACGTCCCGACGATCCCCCAGCAACAGCGCGGCCGCCACCGGCGCATTTTCAGGACTGAGATTTGCCGTAAGGACGTCGCCGCATTCTTCGCGAATATCGGCTGCGAATCGTAATGGCTGCCACCAAAGCCCCGCCGGCTTGACGGTTTGCACGGCATCGGGAAAGTCCGTTCGCAGCATCGCGTCGATCCCTTGGCTGTGGAGATAATTTCGAAAATCGAATCCCCCCGGATTCCGCCGACCAACCGGTTGCGAGAGCAACCCCACCACTTCCACTTCGTCGCCCACGCCAATATGCGGGGCATGGCCGGTGATTTGTAGTCGAACCGTTCCGGAAACCGTCGTCGCTGTTTCACCCGACAGCAATGTTCGGCTATCAATTTCACAGAGGGTGCGGTCGTATTCCGGAATCGTGCTGGGAAAGGCGTGCTTTTTGCGGGGGATGACGACGGGTTGCCCAGTGACCGTTCCCGTCAAATGCACCGGTTGTGGTGTCTCGCGGGCGAACAGCGCGATGTTGTTCGCTGTTGTGATCCCGGTCGTCCAATGTTGCCGTAATCCTCCGGCGGCGACACACGCAAAGCACAATAACCAAGCCGCCGCCGTTCGTCGACGGCGAAAAGCGATGAGCCAACCGCCCCATACGGCGGCTAAAATGATCCACCAGCTGAGCAATGAAAGCGGCCACCAAGTTTCGAGGCAGATTCCAACAGCAAAACTAACTGCCACCGCCACAATGGGCGATCGCGGATGCTGGGAATCGTTCGAGTTGGCGGGCGGCGGACCAATCATGCTCCCATCATCGGCTGGAATTTGCGCCGATGCAACATTTTTTACGCGTTTGGAAGCCAAGCCGCTGATTGTGGCAATTCCTCTTGGTCGGTACGATGGAAACAGACCGGCGACTGGAGTCCTCGGCAAACATGTGTGTAGCGTCTCCATAAGTTTATGGCATGAGCGGCGAACGTATTCTGTTTGTGACCGGAAAACTTGCGGAGTTCGCGTTGCGCCGCATCGTCGACCCGCTCAGTCGAGAAATTGAGGCGGATTGCGAGATCGCCGTGTTGCCGATCAGTGTCGCCGCACTGATGAACGTTGATTGGGTGCTTCGCAAACTCGAAGTTCCCGCGGGCATCGACCGCATCATTCTCCCCGGTTGGTGTCAGGGAGAAACCGCACGGATCGCAGAGCAGACCGGCATCACGACGGAATTGGGACCCAAAGACATGCATGATCTGCCGGAGCACTTCGGACGCGCTCGGCAACTCCCGGAGGATTTCGGCACCTATACAATCGAAATCCTAGCGGAAATCAACCACGCCCCGCGCATGACGGATACCGAAATCCTCACGCAAGCCAACACCTATCGCGACGCTGGGGCTGAAGTGATTGACCTTGGCTGCATCCCCGGTGAAAGTTGGTCGCGCGTCGGCGAGGTGGTGTCCATGTTGTCCGCCGAAGGGCACCGCACTTCGATCGACAGTTTCAATCGCGGCGAAGTCCAGGCGGCCGTCGCAGCCGGTGCGGAGTTGGTCTTGAGTTGCCACGGCGACAATCGCGACTGGTTAGCCGATTTGGATGCGGAGTTGGTTGTGATTCCCGACGACCCCCGCAAGTTGGATGGATTGCACGAGACAATTGATTTTCTCACAACAAAAAAATGCCGATGTCGCGTCGACCCGGTTCTGGAACCAATCGGCTACGGTTTCGCCGCTTCGTTGGCACGCTATTGGGACGTCCGTCGCAACTGGCCCGATTGTGAAATGATGATGGGGATCGGCAATTTGACCGAATTGACCGAAGTCGACTCCGCCGGCGTGAATATGCTGTTGGCTGGGTTTTGCCAGGAATTGCAAATCCACAGCGTTCTCACGACCGAAGTCATCAACTGGGCCGCAACCAGCGTGCGCGAATTCGATATCGCGCGGCGTCTCGTGCGACATAGCATAAAAAACCAGGTACTGCCGAAGCACGTCGATTCGCGGTTGGTGATGCTGCGTGATGCCAAGGTTTCGGAGTACGGTGCGGAAGCACTACAAAAACTCGCTGATTCGCTGACCGATCCCAACTATCGTATCTTCGTCGAACAGGGGGAATTGCATATCATGAATCGCGACGGCTATTGGCGGGGGACCGATCCCTATGTGTTGTTCGATCAGCTCGTTGGAGTCGATCCCCAACACGCGTTTTATCTGGGTTACGAATTCGGCAAAGCTGCGACCGCTTTAGCGCTCAACAAGAATTACCGACAAGACGAGGCCCTCGATTGGGGATTTCTCACCGTGCCCGAAGCGAGTGCCCACCAACGGCGACGGCAACAGTCGGGCGACAACTAACCGAGACTCACACTTCCACCTCAATACCTATCCGGTCCATCCCCTCATGTCGTTGCCGCTTGTTGAAGAATTGACCACACCCCCGGAACCATACGCGGCCTTACGCGCATTTGCGGGCGAAACCAGTGTGTTGTTGTTGGAAAGCGCGCGGCGACTGAAGCGGTTAGGACGATATTCTTTTTTAACGGCTGATCCCTATGCGTTTTTTCAAATCGACCAGGCGCAATATGGCGACGATCCATTCGCGGCGGTGAAACAGCAGTTGCGGTCCCACATGGCGGAGACCTTACCCGATTTGCCGCCATTTCAAGGCGGGGCTGCGGGCTTGTTGGCCTATAATCTCGGGGGCTGTTGGGAACGCTTACCGCGACCGGGCATTGATGAATTCCAGTTACCGGCGCTGGCGATTGGATTGTACGACTGGGTAATTGCTTGGGATCATGACCAACAACGCGCATGGGTGATTTCACAAGGATTTCCCGAACAAGAACCAGCACAGCGCAGTCGTCGTGCCGAGGAGCGGCTGCGTTGGGTTCAGCAGACGCTCACCAAGACAAACAGCAGCGACAGTCAACCCGTCGCAACGCCATCCCCGCACGCGATCGATCTTTCGCAGCAACACGAAGTTCCCGGACGCAGTCCCTGGCTGAGCAATTTTTCGCGCGACGGATATCTGCGCACTGTGGAACGGGCGATCGAATACATTTACGCCGGTGACATCTTCCAGGTCAATTTGTCCCAGCGACTATTGCATCCACTTTGCGAGTCGCCATTGGAATTGTATGGCCGTCTCCGCACGCAAAATGCCGCGCCGTTTGCCGGGTATTTTGCCCACAACGACTGGACGCTCGCCAGCGCCTCGCCGGAACGGTTCGTGCAAGTGCAAGACCGAATCGTTTCGTCGCGACCGATCAAAGGCACCCGGCAACGCCGATCGCAACCCGAGGCCGATTTGTTCACCCGCGACGAATTGCGGGAAAGTGAAAAAGACCAAGCCGAGAACGTGATGATTGTCGACTTGCTCCGCAATGACCTCTCCCGTATCTGTTCAGCGGGCACCATCCAGGTCCCGGAACTGTGTCGCGTGGAAACCTATGAAACGGTGCAACACCTCGTTTCCGAAATCCGCGGCACGCTTGCGCCGACCAACGACTGCTGGGATTTATTGGCCGCCTCGTTTCCCGGCGGTTCCATCACGGGGGCCCCGAAGGTACGGGCGATGGAAATCATTGCCGAACTGGAGCCAACCGTCCGCGGACCGTATTGTGGCAGCCTGTTTTACCTCGGCTACGACGGCACGATGGATAGCAACATCTTGATCCGCACCTTCACGGCGCGCAACGGTTGGCTACAATGCCCGGTCGGCGGCGGCATTGTCGCCCAATCCTCGCCGCAGGCGGAGTTCGAAGAAACCTGGCACAAAGCGGCCGGTATGTTGGCGGCAGTAGGCAGTAGGCAGTAGGCAGTAGGCAGTAGGCAGTAGGCAGTAGGCAGGGTTTTGTTGAAAGGGTACAATTGGCCATGCTCGTTTTGTTTCAGTCATCCAACCCTCAAGCCTGAACCCCCAAGCCTCACCCCTTCCGCATGATTCTTCTCATCGATAACTACGATAGCTTTGTCTACAACCTGGCTCGGTATTTTACCGAACTGGGGTGTGAGGCTGTGGTTTGTCGCAATGATGCGATTTCAATTGAGGAGATTCGTCGTCAACAGCCGGCGGCCATTGTGCTTTCACCGGGGCCGGGGACGCCGCTTAAGGCGGGGATTTGTTTGGAGGTTGTACGCGAGTTCCTGGGTGAGATTCCGATCCTGGGGGTCTGTTTGGGGCATCAGGTGATCGCGGCAGCCCTGGGGGCGGAGATTGTGCGTGCGCCCGAACCGGTGCATGGCCGCACGACGTTTGTGGAACACGATGGCCAGTCGCTGTTCGCCGGATTACCGAATCCGCTCCGCGCCACGCGCTACCATTCGCTGATAGTTGACGAAGCGACGCTGCCGGCTCAATTGCGGGTTACGGCTCGTACTGCCGCAGGGATCGTGATGGCTATCGAACATATGTCCGCTCCGGTGTTTGGCATGCAATTCCACCCGGAATCCATTTTGACTGAATCGGGACAGGCGCTGCTGGGGGCATTTCTCAAAATGGCGGGAATCCCGGGCAGTGCACCGGTGCTTACCGAACTGGCGGATGACGCGGACGGGGGGATGACGTCAGATTTTGGCGAGGAAACCGGACCGGTCATTCACTGGTAAGCAGCTGCGCGATCGCGTCTAGCGAGGCAACCTTACGAGTTTACCGGTTATCGCGATATTGCTGCTTATGCCGTTTGTGCGTCTTCTCTGGTTCATACGACCGTTTTGACCCGCGCTCCTCTTTCGGCTCAGCAGTAGAAGTTCGTTGCGCACGCGATCATGCCGTTATTTCTAGCCGATAGTTGAAGAAGAGCATGCGGATCGGGAGCACCAACCGCCGCGGTTGCCGCCTTCGCTGTCCGCACGCGCGGCTGACGACAACGTTAGCCGATTTCTTCACCGGAAGACGCGCGGAGTATCGACATGGCTCGAAAGCTTCATTGGACATCTGTAGCTGCCTTGTCAGCGGCGGCCCTGACCGTCGGATTGATGGATGCGACTTCCGTCCAGGCGGCCGGTCATTGGCAGACGGACTATCAAAAGGCCCGCAGCGAGGCCCAGCGCGACGGCAAAATGTTGCTGTTGCACTTTCATGCCTCCTGGTGCGGACCCTGCCGGCGAATGGATCATGAAGTCCTCTCGACTGCAGCTCTGGCGCAGAGATTGGGAAAGAACATTATCGCCGTGAAAATCGATTCCGATCGATACCGGCAATTGACCTCACAATTGAATGTTCAGGCACTGCCGAGCGATATCTTTATGACGGCCGAAGGCAAGATCCTGCACCGCACCTCGGGCTATCAAGCAGCGAGCAATTATCTACAAATGGTCTCCAAGGTCTCGTCGAAGTATGTCGGGTCGCGTCCGGTTGTTGTGGCTCGCCAAGCGAAACCCGCCCCCGCGCGGTCAAATCAGCTACCGATCACCGAAAAACCAGCACAGAAAAAAATGGTCGACCCCCGATCCAAACCGCGGGAGGATGTCATCGCTCGGGTGGATCAGAAGTTATCCCATGAAATCCTCGACGTGACTGCGGCGGAGGATACGGATGACTCGATTGGTCTGCGCGGATTCTGTCCGGTGACCTTATGGAACTCGCGTGAGTGGAAGACCGGCCGCCCGGAATACTCGATGACTTTCAAAGGGCTGACCTATCATATGTACTCCGCGCAGGCCTTGGCGGAATTCGAGAAGAACCCCCGTCAATACGCCCCGCGGTTGATGGGCTGTGATCCGGTGGTGATGTCGGCTAAGAACTTGGCCAATCCCGGCAGCACCAGCTTTGGCGCGTTTTATGACGGGGAGTTATATCTGTTTGAAAGCGATCAATCGCGTCGGCAGTTTAAGTTGGATCCTGATCGATATAGCAAGATTCGTCAGGTGAAATTGCCCAAATCCCAGACCCAAATTCGATAAGCGATTGTGTCCGGAATTCTTACCGTCTCAGCCGTTGCTGGCAAAGCATTGTGATCGGGCCCAGGCTCGTTGTGGGCTGAATTATCGTGGTTTGAGCGAGTTGAGACCGTCCCATTGGGGCAGATGGCCGATTCGGTGAAACCGAAAAAATTGGCGGGAAACGCCATTTTCATGGCAATCTTGGTAGACTTGAATTGACACAAGACCCAGGAAAGCTATGATGTGTTTAGAATTTACGCTCTCGTTCTTCTCGCAAAGACGACCGTACGAACGAAATCGTTGACGTCGTTTGTCGGGAAGAAAGCTGTCCAATTAGCTGGTGTGATTCCCCGGCTGAGCGTTGGCTCAGAACCTCGTTGCGGGAATACAAAGGACAGTGTGCTGGAGTGATCTTGAACGGCTTAGTGACATTCCAGTTTTGATGTCGCCGTTGGTCTGCTGAATCGTCTCGCAAGGTTTCACATAGGGTCATCGGGCTATGATCGGTGTGTGGGGCGGCATTCCCAGGATGCCGGTGGTTTGCGAAACCGTAGGCTCAGCAGTGCAACGTCGTTAGTGTCGGGCTTTGTGGTCGTGCTACGGAAAGTGGCGCTGCGAAGTAATCAAAAAAACATTCAATCCAGACATCAAAACGGAACTTCACATTCGCCGTTCATCGTGAGGACGAGCTGAAATGTGGGCCAGGCCTAGTTGTGCCGGTTCACGGAAGACAAGAACGTTCATTCGCCGCTTGGTTAACTTGCCAATTGGCAGTTGCGTTCTTGAGGAATTCCATCTGCCGTTCTCGTTGGTCGTTGTGGAATCGTTTCACGTTCGCGGAGCATCGGTGGCACCTGTCACCGGAGTTCGTTCGTGGATTCAACGCACACAATTCAGGTGGCTTAGCCGCCAACTCCGTTTGCCAATCCGGTTGATTCGGGAGGCCCCGATCATCGGTTCAGCGTTCGCTACGATTTGAACAACCTGAGAGCGGAAAGCAGCGATGCCGCCAAAAAATTCCCGTTGGTTCGGGGTCGATAGGAAATCACAAATCCCGCCGGTTAGCGCCAGGGCCGATGGTTTTTGTGCCTATGAAATAGACGTAATGCGCTCGACACCATGTCGCAGGATTCGCAACCAGCTAATGGCTGTGCCGTCCGCTTTTCTGGAGTTGCCTCGAAGTTATTCCCGCGTTGTTACATCCTAAAAACGTGTGAAGTTACTCGCTTTAAACAAATGGGGCATCAGTTTTTAACGAAATCAAAGGGACCGAGACCTTCGGAGGAAGTGATAGGCATTCGTCTTCCGATTCGTTCTCGAAGTCTCATAAGCAACAGCTGCGAAAAGTAGGACACACAACAAGTATTTGCGTAAGGATCTGCAACCGGGGAGTTCAGCCATGCCGAATTCCCTCCTCGTATCAGGGACATTGAAGCGAATCACGTTTTTTTAAGGGCAGGCATTCGCCGAGTGTTTTGCATTACCCTGAATTGATAATGACTGGGAAACGCAACAGCCCGTATTCGCTAAGCTTTATTGAGCGAATGCGGCAAGTTTCAGACGATTTTTCACTAATGGAAAGTGTTCATGGCTGCGAAGAATTCTAGTTCGACCGACGGCGGAACTGAAGCTCCCAAGCGGCGAACCCGTCGGCGCAAAAAAGCAACCAACGACCAAGAGTCGGTTGATAAAGCTGCGGACGCAGCTACCAAAACTTCGGAGCCGCCCGAACCTGTTTCCGGAGGCGACCAGTCTAGTGAGACGGTTGCCGAGGGGTCACGCGGGGGCGAAAAATCCTCCGGTGAGGGGGGGGAATCCGATGGTCGTCGTCGCAAGCGTCGTCGACGTCGTCGCAAAGGGGGCGATGAGGGCGGTTCGAATTCCTCGCGCAATGAACGTTCCTCCAACCGCAATGGTGGCGGCAACTCGAACAATTCCAATTCCGGCAATCGCCGCTCACGGGGCCGACGAAATAAGAAACCCGGTGGCGGAGGTGGGCAAGGTGGCGGCGGCGGTGGTCCTGAGGACAACGTCATCACCGGGAACGTCACCGGTGTTTTGGAGTTGCACCCCAAAGGATACGGCTTCATTCGATCGCCGGAGAACAACTACTCGTCGGAAAGCAGCGACGCGTTCGTTCCCAGTTCATTGATCGAAAAGCATCGGCTCCGCGAAGGGATCATGATCACGGGCGGTGTCGGCCCAGGTTCCCGCGGGCAGGGGCCGCGGTTGAAGTCAATCGAATCGATTGATGGAAACACGCTGGATGAATATCTGGCGATTAAAAACTTCGACGAACTCACTGCGATCAACCCCCACGAACAGATTGTCCTTGAGACTGGTGCCAAACCGGTCACGATGCGGGTGATGGACTTGCTGACTCCGATCGGCAAAGGTCAACGGGCATTGATTGTCGCCCCCCCGCGGACCGGCAAAACGATGCTGCTGCAACAGATCGCCAATTCCGTCAGCACCAATCATCCCGAAGTCAAACTCATCGTACTGTTGATCGATGAACGTCCTGAAGAAGTGACCGAAATGCGGCGGCAGGTCAACGGAGAAGTCATTGCTTCTTCGATGGACCGCGATGTTGAAAGCCACGTTCGGATCAGTCAATTGATTATCGAACGGGGCAAACGGCTTGCCGAATCGGGCAAGGACGTCTTTATTTTGCTCGATAGTATTACGCGGACCGCCCGTGCCTTTAACAAATGGGGTGGCAACACCGGCCGTACCATGACCGGTGGACTGGATGTCAAAGCTTTGGATATCCCCAAGAAGATGTTCGGCACCGCCCGCTGTTTCGATGAAGGCGGGTCGCTGACCGTCGTCGGCACCGCCCTGATCGAGACCGGCAGTCGGATGGACGAAGTCATCTTTCAGGAATTCAAAGGGACCGGCAACATGGAATTGGTCCTCAATCGACGTCTAGCCGAACGCCGCATCTGGCCGGCCATCGACATTGGACTGTCGGGAACTCGCCGCGAAGAGATGATTCTCTCCGAGGAAAACTTGGAGGGCGTGATCTTGCTCAGGCGGTCGTTGGTTTCGCTGGAACCGATCGAAGCCATGGAACAATTGATCAAAACGCTGGAACGCTTCCCCACCAATGCGGAATTCTTAACAAAAATCCGCTCGATCATGTGACGCGTTCAGCACCTGAAGATATCAACCACAGCCCGGATCCCTTTACGGTGTCCGGGCTGTTTTTATTTTATAGCGGCAATCATGCCAAGTCGTTTGCAGCATTCAGGATTGTCGGCGCGGCGCTTTGATGCCCGCACCAATGCCTAATACGTCGGCCGGCTTAATATCCGTAATAGGGATGTAACGGAATTCCAGGCCAAACGCGAACGCCGAGGAATGAGCTGTTGAAGTTGTTTGCCGAAATGTAGGGGCGTTGTGCGGACACGCCGTACCATTTTCTGCTTTCGATGCGCTGTTGGCGTTCCGCAGCCCGCTTCGTTGCCCGTTGCAGTCGGAGAAACTCGGGCGAGACGGTCGGGGTGCGAACGGGGGAGCGTTCCTCGAGACGGCTCGAATTGGCGGGCAGCGGGGCATCGCTGTCGTAGTCTTGTGCTTGGACAGACGACGCGCTGAAGAGCAGGCAGGCCATTCCGCCAACCATGAGCAATTTGTGCATGAGGACTTCCTTTCCGCTATTCGTCCCGTGGCATCAAATCGTAGTGCCGACGGTCCGTAGCGAAAAACGCGAAAAATTGTGGTTTGAATTCACCAAGTCCCGATTCCCGAGACAGACAGGATTCGTCATGGCCGTATCGGCGGGCGAATGAATCATGAGATATCGCGCACCGTCGACTTCCATTGCTATATCGGTTGCGGGGAGTGTAACGATTGAATCGATTTTGCCGAATTCTCCAGCAATTCTCGATTTCGCGAGCGGCGAACGGCATCTCAAATCCCGTGCGCAGAAAAGCATTCACATTGGCCGCCAGCGAGAACCAGTTTCAAAACCCGGTTGTGCTTGTTCTCGAAACGTTCAGATCAGTGTCAGTGAGACGCGTCAGAGGGTTTTTGAAACGACTTGTAGTAAGACGTTCCCGTTAGGTCGTCTGCTGACGGTCTTGTCGCTGTAGTTCGCGGAGCGGGGCATCTCCGCCTTGCACTAAGCAGACGTAGACGAAATCGCCGTCGCGCCAAGAGACCGCGCTGAATCGCGAATGATAGATCGGCGTCGCACTGGCCATCGAGGTGGCTGTCGGCGACGACCAGATCTTAGCTGCCGGCGCGATGATCAAAGCACCTCGAATCGTGCGGCCACCGTTGCTGCGAAATTCAAATTCGGAGATCGCAATGTCGAGCGACAGTCGCTGCGGAAACAATTCCCGGTAGTCGTCCATCCACGTCAACGAGGTGAAATCCATCGCTGCGGTCGGAGCTGACTGCTGGGGGGCAAACAGTCCGGAGAACAATGGTCCTGCCACCTGGGAATCCAATTGCTGTGAAGCGGCCTGGGTGACTTTATTCAAACTCACCGTCGAATAATCAATCCAGTACCACCCACCGACGACGAGGCACAACAGACTCGCAGCGATCACCGTGATTTGGCGGAACCGCCGAGGAGGCTGTGATTGGCGTGGTTTGTCGTCTGGAAGGGGAACGGTTTGAGCGGCAAGTTCGGCTTGGACAGCTTCTTGCAGGCGGCTTTCTAGACCGGCGGGCATTGGCACGTCGCGGCAAACTGCGGCAATGGCGCTGTCCATCTCTTCACGATTGGCAACGATGGTTCGACAACGTGAGCAGTCCGCCAAATGTGCGGAGGCGGCCGTCAATTCCGGATCGTCTTCAGCGCACGCTTCGGACCGGCACAACTCAAGTTTCGCCAGTGCGTTGCTGCAATCCATCTCGTTCCTCTGTCTCATTCCGCTGTTAAATTCCCCTGTGGGAAATCAATTCTCAAAAAACACACAGCACCAGATTGCCCGGTGCGTCGTCCGAATGGCCCCCAAATCAAGTGGGGCTGTTGTGATTCAAATAGGAAACGTGACCGAATCACGGGTGGAACCGCATTGGGCGGCTTGGAGCAATTCTTGTCGCAAATGCGCTTTGGCCCGTGAGAGACGGCTCATCACTGTCCCGACGGGAACTTGCATCTGGTCCGCAATTTCCTGGTAGCTAAATTCTTCAAAATAAAACAAAATCAAGGGGGACCGGAATGACTCCGGCAAAGCCCCCAAAGCCGACTGTAGTTGATCGGAATCAATTCCAAACATCGCTGCGTCAGCGGATTTCGGTTCTGGAATCGATTCCAGTGCCGACCCCAAGGGGAGCTCCGCGTGGTCTTTGTCTCTTAGTCGCTTCAAATAACGGTTGCGGAGGATCGTGCATAGCCACCCTTTGGCACTGCCCGGATCCCGCAACTGGTCGATTTTTCGGCACGCTTGCAAGTAGGTCTCTTGTGTCAAATCCTCAGCGTCGGCCGCCGACCCGCTGAGACGGTACGCGTACCGATACAGCAGAGAATGGTGCTGCCTGACGAGTTCGATCATGTTGGGCGCGCTGAGGGCTTCACACATGGCATTTTCTATGAGTATTGATCCGATTCTTGTGGGTATTATTCCCCACTAAAACAAAAAATCCCGGATTCACAGCGTTTCTCGCCAAGCAGCTCTCTTTATGAGGATACCGGGCGGCAACCCTAACCACAAAATTAACAAGTGATTTTCGATTTCTAAGTGATGCTGCGGCCGTCGTTGAAGTTAGTTCCATGTCGTTGGGAGGTTCATTATGGGCGGTTTCCCTGAGGAATTCGTCGAACTAATGGATTGGTTGGCTCTATTTCTTGAAAGTTTACAGTATTCCGGGAATAATCATCTGCCTGGCGCATCTTAAAATGGTGGATACCAAGGATTATTCGTACTGTGGTCTTCGCTGATTAGACGATTCGCAATTCGATTTGGTTTCCAATTTCGGTTTGTAAGGAGGTTGAGAATGCGGATTTTTTGCCCAATTCTCGTTTCGGCAGTCCTGATTATCAGTGGGGTCATTGGTTGTGGCCCCGCCGGAGGTCCTCCTGAGGAAACGTTGCCCACGGATGGGGCAGCCAACACAACCGATGCCACGATGGATACCGATGCACCACCTGGGCAATCAGAACCTGGTCAATCAGAGCCGGGGCAATCGGAACCGGAAAGCACAGGAGATGCGGCCGAACCCGCCACGGATTCGGTCGAATAACGCAGCCAAGGACGGTCGGAACCCGGTTTGCGAAAAATGAATTGATGTCGTTTCACGTTTTCGACGGACACTGCCGTTGGCGGGTTGCGACTGAGGTACGCAAACCATTTGTTTGGATTTGAGATTGCTCGTGATGTTCTCGAGCCGGCCGCCTGAATCGTATGTTTAAAGCGCTGTCAGCGGTTGATTTTTGACCTGGAAAGACTTCGAGGAGTATCTTTAAGATGAAAAAATTGTTCGTACTGTTTGCCGTCGTCGGAATGAGCTTTGCACAAATCGGTTGCGGTGGCGCCGCCACTGAAGATGCGGCTCCCCCCGCCGAAACCCCCGCCGCCACGACTGGTGATGAAGCAGTCGAAGTCGATGAAACGGTTGTCGAAGAGCCGGCCGCTGAAGAATCTGCTGAAGATGCGGACGCTGAAAACTAGTCAGACGTCGCAAGACGTAGACTGACAAAGTCTCGAAATGGGGGAGTCTGGCAACGGACTCCCCTGTTTTTGTGCGCCCCCTTATAGCTTCGCAGGTCTACGGGGATCACTGTGCGCTATGTGAGTACGACTTGTTCTAATGTGCGCTGTTGCAATCGCTCTGTCACCGGTTCCGGCAAAGTGGCCGGCGCAGCCACGCCGGGTGTTCCATCGGGCAGCGTCATCAATTCCAAAGGCGGCGACGAGAGATCCTCGTGATAGAATCGGCTGGAGGGGAAAATGTCGGCCGGATAGATAAAGTTCGGCAGCATACCCAGCGCCACACAGTGTGCCGCTCCTGTTGCGCTTTCCAGCATTCCGCCCACCCAACAGGGAATCTCCGCAGCTTGGCAGGCATCGTGAATCGCCACGGCGTTGGTCAATCCCCCCACGCGTCCCGGTTTGACATTCACGTAACGGCAGCTTCCCAACTGCAGCGCTTGCTGGACGGTTCGCAGATTCGTGGCACTTTCGTCGAGGCAGACCGGCGTCGCGATTTGCCGCTGCAACTCCGCATGATCGATTACGTCATCATGTTGCAGTGGTTGTTCGATCATTGCCAAGCGGAATTCGTCCACTTCTTGAAACAACGGCAGATCTTCAAGTCGATATCCGCTGTTGCAATCGATGTGAAACGTCTGGTCGGGAAACTGTTGGCGGACGGCGCGGAGCATCTCCAGATCCCAACCCGGTCGGAATTTGAGTTTGACCCGCGGAAATTTCTCAGCGACAGCTGTGTCGATCGCGGCTAATAAATCGTCGGTGTTGTCCATCACACCAAAGTCCGCGCCGACTGGAATCTGATCTCGGGTTGCTCCCAACAGACGGTGCAACGGTTCGCCGCAGATTTTACTTTTTAGGCTCCACCAAGCATTGTCGAACATTGCCTTGGCAAAGGGGTTGCCCTTGTAGATCGCTAGACGGTTTTGCAGTTCCACACTTGTCGGCAACTCCTGGTGGAGCAGTGCGGGGGCCAACCAATCGCGGGCGACGCTGAAGACTCCCACTGCGCATTCCGGGCTATAGCAGGGGGCGGCAAACGGCGCGCTTTCGCCCCAGGCATCCACCGATCCACTCACAATACGGCACAGCACCGCATGGATGGCCGCATCCTCACCGTAGGCGGTCCGCCAAGGATAAATCAGTGGCATCGCCACATGGTAAAGTTCGATTCGGTCAATGCGCATGGAGAGCGGTTTCTCGTTTGGCGTAATACATCAAGAGGGTGTGGTGTGGGACACCGGTGTTAGTCACCCGCGTCTTCGAAGAAGCGATAAAACTCGTCTTCGCCGGTCGCACTGCCGATGTCGCGTGAAGCAACGGGGGCGGGGTTGCGCGGGGGGGATTGGGGCTTGGGTGTCCGTGCCGGAGTGGTTTTTTTTTGCGGGGCTGGAGCTTGGGGCGTGGTTATTTCTGTGGCTGGGGTTTCTGTGCGATCGATTTCCGCTGTGGCTTGTTTGCCGCTCTTGATTTCACGGGCCGACACGTGCACCTTGGCGGCGGCATCGTAGTGAATCGTCACCTCGATTTCCGAATTCACCGGCAGGTTCTCAGGCAGGTCTTCGACCTTGCACCCCCCCACATGCACGAAGTCTTGCCCGTCATCCTCTCCCGATTCAATCACGTGTAAATGCACGCGGCGCTGATCCGGTTGGACCGTGCCGTAGACATGCGAAACCGAGGCGGGCAGCGGTGTGTTCGCCGGGAGGATGTAGTGCGGAAAGCGATAGCTGGTTACTGGATCGCGAACCAAAATTCCGAGTGCGCGGGAACTCACGCTTTGTTGGCGAAATCCGGCTAAGCGGTCCACAACGACGTCGTTTCGAATGGAATGCACAAACTCGCTGTTGCTGAGCAGCATGCCCGCATAATAAGTGGCGCCGTGCGCGATCGATTGGTCGGGAGACAACGATGTGTTGAGCGTCCATCCGCTCATCCCCTGGAGCATATCGCGAACCATTGGCATCCGTGATGCCCCGCCGGCGGTCAGCACCACATCGACGTGCGCCCAACCCATGTTCATTTTTTTCAGCAGTTTGACTGTAATGTCCTGCGTGCGCTTCATGAGTCCCGCGGTCAATTTTTCGAATTGCGCGCGCGTTACTTGATAAGTCTTGCGTTTGCCGGCGTGCGTACAACTTAGTGCCGCGCGTTCCCGCGCCGAAAGGCTTCGCTTTGCCTGTTCGACTTCCATGGCGAGATACTGCAAGCTCTGCCGATCTTCGGCAACGTCCAGTCCAAGCTCCTTGATGAATTGCTTGCGAACATGTCCGGCCAAAGCGCGGTTGAAATCGATGCCCCCCAATTTCAAATTGCCTGTCGATGCCAACACGCTCACCTGGTTTTTTTCGTAGTTCACCAAGGACAGGTCGAACGTGCCGCCACCCAGGTCGTAAACCAAAATGCGTTGTGAATGAGCCAATTCTGAGAACCACAATCCCTCCGCCCCCAGGACGTAACACAGCGAAGCAGCCACCGGTTCGTTGATGATGTCCACATGTTTCAAACCGGCCGCCAAACCCGCCTTGATCGTCGCTTGACGCTGCGCGTCGCTGAATTGCGCAGGGACCGTGATGACCGCCCGCTGGACTTTGCCGATTTTTTTTTCGGCGTCGCGCAGCAGCTTTCGGAGCACGAGAGCGGCAATGTCGGTCGGTGTGTATACGTTTCCCCGAATCCGCCAGCATTTTTTGGGATGCCCCAGATGCCGTTTGGCATTCATGACCACGTATTCCGGGGTCGCAATCGCGTTGCGGAAGGCTTCTTTCCCGACAATGGGGCCATCTTCATCAAAGAGCACCACCGAGGGCGTGGTGATTTCCCCTTCCTCATTGGCAATCGAAACCGGTTCGCCGTGCTCGTTGAGGTAGGCGATACACGAATTCGTTGTCCCGAGGTCGATTCCCACGGCGTGCGTTGTCAACATAAGGGCGACTTCCTCGTTTTGCTAGACGCACTTTCGTGTTAGAATTCGATGGGCCGAGAGGGGAGTCGGCACGACCAGCTTCGATTTAGTGTGGCAGGGCCGGCCCTTTGAATCAACCCCGTCTTAGCCGTCGGCTTAGAACCAGTTTCAAAACCCGGTTGCGCATGTTTCCGAAACGATCAGATCAGTGTCAGTGGGACGCGTCAGAGGGTTTTGAAACGACTTAGAGGGAGAACATCGGTGTCGTGTCTTTCATTGATGATGCTGGGATGTTGTCTAGCCGCTGAGCCGGGGTTTTCCGTTGTCAGCGACCGGCCGGTTCCTGAACTGGTCCAGGGGGCAGCTTTTGAACAGACGCTGAATCAGCATATCTCGGTCCGCTGGGAAAATGTTGACGTTCGCACCATCTTGGAGCGGCTGACCACCGAGTACCATATTGCGTTTCTCCGTGATCGGCGAATCGATGCCGATGCCGTCGTCAGCTTCTCGACTGTCCCCAAACCGGCGCGGGACGTCGTGACCGATGTCAGTGCGTTGGCAGGCGGTGACATACGCTTTGTCAGCAACACGGCTTATGTCGGGCCCGAACTTGCCGCACAGAAGCTGCGCACGCTGATTGCACTCAGGTCCGAAGAGTTGGCTAGCGCTGGGGAGATTACCCGAGAGCATCGACAACGCCTTGCCAAACGCCAGACGATCCATTGGCAGGATCTTGACCAGCCGGCGGAGATTCTGAATGACATCGCTCGGCAATACAAACTAAAAATCGTGGGCGGCGAACAGATTCCCCACGATCTTTGGGGCGGAGGGACATTCATTGCCGACAGCGCTGCTGAAGCGTTGTCGTTGATTCTGGTCCAATTCGACCTGACGTTTCATTGGCGAAGCGGGGCGACGGAAATTGAATTTGTCCCCATCCCCGAAAAAGTGGTGCTCGAGCGCGGCCACAATCCGAGCCCACATTCCATGCGAGAGGCGGCGGAACTCATCACCGCTGAGCTGCCCGGTTTGCTACAGCGTAGCGAGGGAGGCAAAATTGTCGTGTTGGGGACGATCGAAGAGCACGAGACCGTTGAACGAGTCTTACATCCCCCGCAACCCAAAATCGCAGAGCACCCCGGCAAGGCTGCCGACGATCCGCTGGAAAACGAACGCATCACATTGCGGGTCATGGGTGTCCCGGCTCTTGCACTGATCAAGGATTTGCAGAAGCGGTACAAAATGACCTTCACCTACGATACGAAGGCGCTTGCCACCGCTGGGATCGATCTGGAGCAGAAAGTCGATATTCATGTGACCAAAACGACAATTGACGGTTATCTTGCCGCTTTCATCAAGCAGGTCGGGGCCGAGATTGAGCGAAATGGATTGCAGGTCACCATTCGTCCTCCATCTGCCGAAAAATAAGAAATCCGGTCCGCCCGCTGCGATTGGCAATCCCTGGGAGTTGCCGTCGGCGGGATCTTACTCGGTTATTTCCGAAATTGGGCCTTCCTGGACGTTTTTCGGGCGAATCGACCGCTGTTCCCTTGAACTCCGCCGCAGAAATGCGAACATCGGGGCTCTCGTGCACCGCTAGACGGTCTTGATTTAGATATCGAATTCCTGAGACGATCAAATAACAGATGTCCCCAGCTCCTAAGAATCTCATCGTTGCTCAATCCGGCGGTCCGTCGCCGGTCATCAATAACAGCCTGCGTGGCCTAGTCGAAGCCAGCCGCGATTTTGGCGGCATCGGTACGATCTACGGCGGTTGGCATGGCATCGAGGGGGTGCTCAAGGAAGAATTGCTCGATTTATCGTCGCAAAGCCCCGACGAAATCGCCCGACTGCGGATCACACCGGCCGCCGGTTCGATCGGCACCTGCCGTTACAAACTCCGGGACCACCAAAACGAAGACTTCGACCGCATTCTCGATGTCTTCAAAGCGCACAACGTGGGCTATTTCTGTTACATCGGCGGCAACGACTCGATGGACACCGCCAACAAGGTCGCCCAAATGGCGCACGAGCGGGGGATTGACCTCGTGGCGGTCGGCGTGCCCAAGACGATCGACAACGACGTGGGGGATAGCGAATTCAAATTGATCGACCACACGCCCGGTTATGGGAGTGTGGCCCGGTATTGGTCGCACATGGTGCAATTCGCCAACGAAGAAAACGCCGGCAGTTCCCCAGCCGATCCCGTGTTGGTGCTGCAAGCCATGGGCCGCCGCATCGGATTCATCCCCGCCGCCGCCCGTTTGGCCGACCCGGAGCGGAAATTGCCGCTACAGATTTATTTGGCGGAGCGGGAAATTTCGATCGAACAGATCCACGATCAAGTGAACGACCAATTGCGCCGCGACGGCCGCGCAATCGTGGTGGTCAGCGAGGGGTTGAAGATCGGTGATTTGGGAGAGCGGAAAGATTCGTTCGGCCATACACAATTTAGCTCCAGCGAAATCACGGTCGCGCAAAAACTCGTCAATGAGTTGAACCGCCGCGGATTGGCCGTCAAAGGCTCCGCCCGTTGCAACGTGCCGGGCACCGACCAACGGCACAACATGATTTACGCCTCAACGGTCGACTTGGAAGAAGCCTACAAAGTCGGTCAAAAGGCGGCGCGGTTGGCGGCCGAGGGCGAGAGCGGATTCATGGCCACCATTTTACGCAATGACGTCCCCGAATATGGCGTGCACTACGATAAAGTTCCGCTTCCCGAAGTCGCCAACAGCGAGCGGGAATTCCTCGAATCGTGGATCACGGACGATGGCATGGACGTGACCGACGAATTCGTCCGCTACGCCGCACCGCTCGTCGGCGAGGATTGGGTCAGCATTCCCATGAACCGCGGCCGTGTGCGATTGGCCCAACTGCAACCGCTGTTCGCCGATCAGCTATTGGCGAAATACACCCCGCAGGCGGATCGGGAATAGAATACTTAGCCACAGATTGAACACAGACCAAACACAGATTTCTACAGCCCCACATTCTTTTCAATCTGTGGCTCAAAAAAATACAAAATCGCATCACACATACGAAATATTGAATTGCCGGGAGCAACAAAACAGTGTCGGATAACCCGCTGGATCACAACTTCAAGAAGCAACACGACTATTTGATCGGTATCGATTCCGATGGCTGCGCGTTTGACTCGATGGAGGTCAAACACAAAGAGTGCTTCATCCCCAATACCGTCAAATACTTCAACCTCGCCGCTGTCTCGAAATATGCACGTCAGGCGGCGGAGTTTGTGAATTTGTATTCCAAGGGACGCGGCATCAACCGCTTTCCCGCACTGATCGAGACGGTTGATTTATTGCGAGAATGGCCCGATGTCATCCGCCGAAACGTCGAGATTCCGCAATTGCAGGAAGTTCGCGATTGGATTGCCCGCGAAGACAAATTGGGAAACCCGGCTTTGGAAGCAGAGGTCGCCCAAAATCCAACACCGGAACTAAGCAACGCGTTGGCATGGTCCCAAGCGGTCAATGCAACGGTCGACGACATTGTGCACAACGTTCCGCCGTTTCCCAACGTGCGGGAAAGCTTGGAAAAACTAAGTAGCGTCGCCGATATGATTGTTTGTTCCGCGACTCCTAACAAGGCGCTCGGCAAGGAATGGGAAGAGCACGATATTGCTAAATATGTCGCTGCCATTTGCGGACAAGAAGCGGGCAGTAAAAAAGAAACGCTCGGTCAAGCGGCCGGTCATGGTTATGCGAAAAACCACGTGCTGATGATCGGCGACGCTCCGGGCGACATGAAAGCCGCTAAAGCGGTGGGCGCACTGTTTTATCCAATCAATCCCGGTGCCGAAGAACAAAGTTGGCAACGGTTCCTCGATGAGTCGTGCGATAAATTCTTAAACGACCAATACGCAGGCGAATACGAAGCGGCCTTGATCGCCGAATTCGACACCTACCTGCCGGAACTTCCGCCTTGGAAGAGTTAAGATAGATTTTCACCACGGAGACACTGAGGACACGGAGAAAAAAAGCTCTAGACGGTAGACTGTAGGACTTTCCTAGACATTGCTTACCTAAAGTCTACGGAACACAGCCTAAGGCCTCTTTCTTTTTCCGTGGTGAGTAAAAACAACTGCGTTGATGTTTTGAATTTGTGAGTTGTTCACAAACCTTTTTGCGAAAGTATGTCAGACAATGGCTCAATGTGATATCGGATTGGTCGGCTTGGCCGTCATGGGACAAAACCTGGTGCTCAATATGGAGAGCCGGGGCTATCGGGTGGCGGTGTTTAATCGCACAACCAGCAAGGTCGACGATTTCCTTGCGGATGAGGCGGCCGGTAAAAATATCGACGGATTTCATTCGCTCAAGGAATTGGTCGCTTCGCTCAAATCGCCGCGGCGGGTGATGTTGATGGTCAAAGCCGGACCAGCCGTCGATGCATTGATCGATGAGCTAAAAGGTTTGCTCGATCCGGGCGATATTATTATCGATGGTGGGAACACCTACTTCCCCGATACCAATCGCCGCACCCAAGAGGTCGAAGATGCCGGTTTGTTGTTCATCGGCACGGGGGTTTCGGGGGGAGAAGAAGGGGCGCTCAAAGGCCCTAGTATCATGCCCGGCGGTAGCGAAGCTGCATGGCCGCACGTAAAAGAGTTGTTCCAAAAAATCTCTGCCAAGGTCGGCCCGAATGCCGACATCCCCTGTTGCGAATGGGTTGGTCCGGCTGGTGCAGGGCACTATGTCAAAATGGTGCACAACGGCATCGAATACGGCGACATGCAACTGATCTGCGAAGCGTACTTCATTCTGAAAAATGCGCTGGGCTTAACCAACGACGAATTGCATGACGTCTTCAAACAGTGGAACCTTGGCGAGTTGGAGAGTTATCTGATCGAGATCACTCGTGATATCTTCACGGTGAAAGATCCGGAGACGGGCGGGTATTTGGTCGACCAAATTATGGATACTGCCCGACAAAAAGGAACCGGCAAATGGATGAGCCAACACGCTCTCGATTTGGGCGTGCCCACAACGTTGATCACCGAAGCGGTCTACGCCCGTGCGTTATCCGCACTCAAAGACGCCCGCGTCCGTGCCTCGAAAGTCCTCAGCGGCCCCGATGCCAAGTACACCGGCGATCGCGACAAATTTATCGAAGATGTCCGCCAAGCGCTGTATGCCTCAAAAATCTGCAGTTATGCGCAAGGCTATGTACAACTCGACGCGGCGGCCGACGAATTTGGCTGGAAGTTAGACAACGGCAATATTGCCTTGCTGTGGCGGGGCGGCTGCATCATTCGGGCGACGTTCCTGGGCGATATTAAAGCGGCCTTTGATAAGAATCCTGACTTGGAAAATCTACTGCTGGACGACTTCTTCGCCAATGCCGTGCAAAAAGCACAACCGAGTTGGCGGCATGTCGTCGGCACAGCAGTGGAGTTAGGGCTACCCGTTCCCGGTTTCGCAGCCGCGCTCACATACTTCGATGGTTATCGTTTGGCACGTCTACCGGCCAACCTGTTGCAGGCCCAACGCGACTATTTCGGAGCGCACACCTATCAACGGCTGGACAAAGAGGGTACGTTCCATACGGATTGGATTCGCGAACGTACGCTCTAGTTTCGCGCGAAAGCCCCCGGTTCGCCGGGGATCTTATTGGCAAATAACGGATCAAACCCTCCATGCGCATCGAACATTTCGCTATCTACGCCGAAAATACGATCGAATTAGCCGACTGGTACTGTGAAAAGTTCGGTCTAAAAGTCGTATTCCGTAATGAGCAGCAACCGCCGGTGTTTTTTGTGGCGGATGAAGCGGGGATGTCGATCGAGATCATCGGCCGTCCGCCCCGCGCTCAACCGATCGACTTCGGCGATGTTTTTCACTTCGCGTTCATCGTGGACGACTTTGATGCGACTGTGGCGGAATTGACGGAAAAGGGAGTCCCCTTTGAAGACGAAATTCAGTTTGCCGACGGAGCGGTCCGCATCTGCTATTTCGCCGATCCAGCTGGAAATCGCGGACAGGTTGTCTACCGCAGCCAACCATTATAAAGAGAAGCCGTAACATAAGAATCGTAGGTCATGCTGTGCATGACGATGCTTGGGCAAACGTCCATCTATCACGATTCGTCATGCACAGCATGACCTACAAAGACGTTAAGAGATTGCGACAAGACTGTAGGGCAGGAGCCTGCCCTACGCATTTGGCGAACCCCTGCAGTGGGAGCCGGTGAGATGAAGCTACAATTCTTGGGGACGGGGGGATATCATCCCACTGAGCAGCGGCACACCTCTTGCGTGTTGCTGCCCGACACCGGAATTGCGTTTGATGCCGGGACCAGTTTCTTTCGTGTTCCCAGCCGCCTCAAGACCGACGAACTCGACGTCTTTCTATCGCACGCCCATCTCGATCATATTATTGGATTGACCTATTTCATCGTTCCTCTATTGAGCGGTCAAATCAAACAGGTCCGCGTGCATGGGCGTACTCAGGACTTGGATGCCGTACGAACGCATCTGTTTTCGAAGCCGTTGTTTCCCGTTTTGCCCGAGTTTGATTTCCGCGAAATTCAACAATCGTATGCCGTGGCGGATGGTGGGACCTTAACGCACGTGCCGCTCAAACACCCCGGCGGCTCGTTAGGATACCGGATTGATTGGCCCAAGCAGTCATTGGCCTATTTGACCGATACGACGGTCGATCCTGATTACCTCGAATTTATTCGCGGCGTCGATGTGTTGATCCACGAGTGCAATTTCACCGATGACATGTCACAGTGGTGTGAGACCACCGGACATAGTAACACCTCAGCTGTGGCCCAGTTGGCGCGGGATGCGGAGGTCGGTCGTTTGTACCTCACGCATTTTGACCCGCAAAACGATGGCAACGATCCTGTTGGTTTGGAAATCGCACGCGGTATTTTTCCCGAGTCGGCGGTTGCCGAGGACCTGTTGGAAATCGAATTTTGAACCGTGCGGGAATATCGCAAAACGTGAACTCGACTTTTTATGAACAACTGCGCGGTCCAGAGTCTGGCGGGCAGCTACGGCCAGATGCTGAGCAATCCCAGCTCGTCGATGAGTCATCCGGCGATGCGTATCCCATCCTCGATGGCATTCCGCGTTTCGTCGCCTCGGAGCATCTCGCTAGTTTTGGGCTGCAGTGGAATAAGTACGAAGTCGCCCATGACGATGAAGACCGCGCCACGTTTCAAGCGAAAACCGGCATGCCGCTGGCGGACTTAACTGGGCTACGCGTCTTGGATGCCGGTTGTGGTGGCGGTCGGTATAGTAAAATCGCTGGCGAAGCTGGAGCAAAAGTCATCGGCGCCGATCATAGCACGGCTGTCGAAAAGGCGGCCCAATTGTGTGGGCACCTTCCCGATGTCAATTTCGTACAGGCGGATCTCAAGAAACTACCGCTTGAGCCAGCATCGTTCGATTTTGTGTTCTCCATCGGTGTCATGCACCACGATGCCGATACGCGGGCGGTGTTTGATTCGGTCGCAAAATTCGTTAAACCGGGCGGCAAAATGGCCGTCTGGTTGTATCGCCGCAATCAGTGGTGGCAAGAATGGATCAACGATTCCCTTCGCCGACGCACGACCACGATGCCCGCGGAAAAGCTCGAGCCCTGGTGCCGCCGCGGCGCTTGGTTGGGTGGCCTGCCGGTGATCGGCAAGACGCTGAATAAGATCGCCAACTTCAGCAATCACCCCAACTGGGAAAACCGCGTTTGCGACACGTTTGATTGGTACGCCCCGCAGTACCAATATCACCACACGGTCGACGAGTTGAGCGGTTGGTTTCGCGACGCCGGTTTTGAGCAACTGCGCGTCCTGCCGCCGGAAAAAACGGGCCGGTTCTACCGCTGGACGTATGAACGAAATCTGCTGATTGGCAGCGGAGTGAATGTGCAGGCGACGCGGGTATCGTAATTAGCTGGGTGGGGCGGAGATTTGCGACGGTTGTTGCCGTCGACACGCCCTCTATATAATGGGAGTGTTGTTGAGCGATCCCATCGCGTTTATCCCACCCCTGAAAATAATACCCCCGCAATTCCTCGATGTCCGAAACTAAGATCGTCGTTCGCGGCGCGCGAGAGCATAATCTTCGCGACGTGAATCTTACGATTCCCCGCAATCAACTTGTCGTAATGACCGGCGTCAGCGGGTCGGGCAAGAGTTCCCTGGCATTCGATACGCTCTATGCCGAAGGGCAGCGGCGGTACGTCGAATCGCTTTCCAGCTACGCGCGTCAGTTCCTGGGCCAATTGCCCAAGCCGGACGTCGACGCAATTTCCGGGCTTTCTCCATCGATTTCCATCCAACAAAAATCAACTGGCCGCAATCCCCGCAGTACGGTCGGCACGATCACCGAAATCTATGATTACCTGCGTGTCCTGTTCGCGCGGGTGGGGCAGGGATACTGTCATAAATGCGATCGCCCGATCACCGCACAAACGCCCGAACAAATTGCCGAGAACATCGCACGACTTCCCGAGGGGACGCGGTTGCAGATTTTGGCTCCGTTGATCAATCGGCAAAAGGGGGAGTACCGCGACCTGTTTGAGGATTTGCTCAAACAAGGCTATCTCCGCGCGCGGGTGAACGGCAACGTCGTCAACCTGACCGACGATCTGCAACTCGACCGCCAAATGCGACACACGATCGAAGTCGTGATCGACCGCTTGGTCATCGGTGCCAAACAACGCAGCCGACTGGCCGAAGCCGTGGAAAATGCGCTGAAGCTATCCGGCGGCAGTCTGATTGCTGCTCCCGAGTCGACATCGGCAAGGCGAGCGCGAAAGAACGCGCCACAGGCCGCCGACGAACGGCTGTACAGTTCGCACTACGCCTGTACAAAATGCGGAATCAGTTACGAACCTCCTTCGCCACAACTCTTCAGTTTCAACAGCCCGCTGGGGATGTGTCTGGACTGCAACGGCTTGGGGATGAAACATGATTTTAACCACGAGAAATTGATTCGCAACGACAAACGTTCCGTCGCCAAAGGGGCGATTGAACTGGTGGGGACGTTGGGGAAGATCGGCCGGTGGAAGCGGCATATTTATCGAGGAGCGGCTGCCTTCTTGGAGAAAGAACACGGCTTGCCTGCAGACTCGTTGCTCAAGACGCCTTGGCGTGATATCCCGGCAACGATCCAGAAGCAACTCCTCTACGGCACCGGTGATCGCCACATTACGTTTGCTTGGCGGCAATCGGGTGGGACGTGGAAACATGGCGGGGTGTGGGAGGGGTTTATCCCTGAATTGCTGGAGAGTTATCGCAAGGCCAAAAACCCAATGCGGCGGCGGCAACTTGAAAAGTATATGGAAATCGTCCGTTGCCCCACCTGTCGAGGAGCGCGGCTCAATCAACAATCGCGGAGCGTGAGAATCTCCTCCGCATCGTCCGCGTATCGCAAACGAAAATTGCCACTCAAATTATCGCTATCCGATGTCTGTGCGTTGAGCATTGCGGCAGCGGGGGATTTTTTCGAACAACTCGACCTCGACGACGCACGGCAGTTCATTGCCACGGAAATTCTCAAAGAGATCCGCGGGCGATTGGGGTTTTTGTTGCAATGCGGATTGGATTATCTCACGCTGGAGCGGACGGCGCCGACTCTTTCAGGTGGGGAAAGCCAACGAATTCGCCTGGCCGGACAAATCGGCAGCGGGTTGGTCGGCGTGCTGTATATTCTCGACGAACCGTCAATCGGCCTGCATCCGCGTGATAATACGCAACTGTTGAATAGCCTGTTGCATCTGCGCGATCAGGGCAATACGGTCGTGGTCGTCGAGCATGATGAAGAGACAATGCGCGCTGCCGACCACATTGTCGATTTCGGTCCCGGGCCGGGCGTGCGCGGTGGCGAAATCGTAGCGGAAGGTACGCTGTCGCAGATTCAAAAGGCCTCGCGCAGCTTGACGGGACAATACATCTCCGGCAAACGTCGGATTGAAATTCCGCAGCAGCGCCGCAAGCCGGGCCGCGCGAAACTAAAAATCGTCGCCGCTCAGCACAACAACTTGAAAAAAGTCGACGTGTCGTTCCCGCTGGGAGCATTCGTTTGCGTTACCGGCGTGAGTGGTTCGGGGAAGAGTTCGCTCGTCAACGACATCCTCTGGCAGACGCTCAATAAGCAAGTCAATAAGGGAAACGGCAAACCGGGGCGGCATGCGCGGATCAATGGGCTGCAACATCTCGACAAAGCGATCGACATCGACCAGTCCCCCATCGGCCGCACCCCGCGCAGCAATCCGGCAACCTACGTCAAATTACTCGACCATATCCGCGACCTGTATACTAAACTCCCCGAATCCAAAGTCCGCGGCTACAAACCGGGACGTTTCAGCTTTAACGTCGCCGCTGGGCGATGCGAAGCATGTGAAGGGTATGGATCGAACAAACTGGAAATGGATTTTCTGGCCGACGTCTGGGTGACCTGCCCGGTCTGCGAAGGCCGCCGATTTAACCACGAAACGTTGGAGGTTCGTTTTAAGGGAGCCAACATCGCCGAAGTGCTCGACATGGATGTCCAACAGGCGCTGGAGCATTTCCAAAATGTTCCCAAGATCGTCACCCTGTTACAAACGCTGCACGATGTTGGACTCGACTATCTGAAGCTGGGACAACCATCGCCCACGCTTTCCGGTGGCGAGGCACAACGCATCAAATTGGCCCGCGAATTGGGCAAACGTTCAACGGGCCGTACGATCTACCTTCTTGATGAACCAACGACCGGGCTGCACTTCGCCGATGTCGAAAAATTGTTGGAGGTCCTGCACGGGTTCGTCGAAGCGGGCAATACCGTGCTGGTCGTCGAACACAATCTCGACGTCATCAAGACAGCCGACTGGGTGATTGACCTGGGACCGGAAGGAGGGGAGGGGGGCGGAACCATCGTAGCCGAGGGGACACCCGAAACGATCGCCGCCTGCAAAAAATCCTACACCGGCAAAGCACTCGACGAAGTTTTGAATCCCAAGCCGAAACGTAAACGGACCAAAAAAGCGGGCCGCAACGGTTCTCTGGCTGCTCGTAAAAAACAACACCGTGAGATCATTGTCAGCGGAGCGGCGCAACACAACCTGCGGTCCGTGGATCTGAAAGTCCCTCGCAATCGCATGAGCGTCTTTTGCGGTCCCAGTGGCAGCGGGAAAACATCGTTGGCGATGGACACGTTATATGCCGAAGGACAACGACGGTACGTCGAATCACTCTCCGCCTATGCACGGCAGTTTTTGGGGCAGATGCCCAAACCCAAAATCGAACACCTCAGCGGATTGCCGCCGGCGATTGCCATCGAACAACGCTCGACCGGGCATACCCCCCGTTCCACGGTCGGTACGGTGACCGAAATCTATGACTACCTGCGGATTTTGTATGCGCGGCTCGGACAGCCCTATTGCCCCGACTGCGAAATTCCGGTCGCCGGACAAACCACCGACGAGGTCATCGAGAAAATTCTCGCCCATGAACCGGGTGCCAAGATCTTGGTGCTCGCGCCGCGAGAGGTCCGTGTTGGGGAATCGTTTGAGAAACTGTGGGACCGACTACAAAGTCAAGGTTTTCTCCGCGTACGCGTCGACGGCACAACCTATCGCTTGGACGACATGCCCGAGTGGGACCGCCGCCGCAAATTGCAGGTTGAAATCGTTGTCGATCGTTTGACCGTCAATCGCCGTACCCGTTCACGCATCGCTGATTCGGTTGAGTCAGGATTGGAATTGGGGCGCGGTTCGTTGTTGGTCGCGGTGTGCGACGAGGACCGCCCTGAACCACAGTGGCGCGTTGATCGCTTCAATCTACATTCCGCCTGCGAAAGTTGCGGCACCAGTTTCGAACAACTCACGCCGCACAGTTTTTCTTTCAATAGTTCGTTAGGCTGGTGCGACGCCTGTGAGGGACTGGGGACGCAACAAGGGACCAATCTCGCTGCGTTGATTGCCGATCCCAAACGGAGCATCAACGACGGCGCTATCGCCGTTTGGCCTGAGGTCAAAACCAACAAACAGTTCCAAAAGATTCTCGCGGCTCTGGGACGCGAATTCGGTTTGCCGTTGGATGTGCCGTTTCAGGAACTCGCGCCGCAGCACCAACGGTTGGTCCTCTATGGCAGTGGCGAACGCTGGATCGCGCTGGATGACAAATCGGGCGTTAAAATCCAATATAAAGGGCTTTATCCAGCAGTCGAGGAATCGACGCGGGTCTCGTTCGTCTACCGGCAGCGTTTGCGCGACATGATCGGTGAAACGCATTGTTCGATTTGTCACGGCAGCCGACTCAGACCCGATGCGGCGGCGGTGCGGTTGCTCGATAAAACATTGCAACAAGTCTGCGCCATGCCGCTACGGGACAGTCTGGATTTATTCAAAAACTGGAAACTCAACCGAGCGGAAAAACGTATCGCCGGCGATTTGGTCAATGAAGTGCAGGGCCGGTTATCGTTTTTGGTCGACGTGGGGCTGCACTATCTCTCGTTGGATCGCCCCATGCCGACGCTGTCGGGCGGGGAAACGCAGCGGATTCGACTCGCCGGACAGGTGGGACGCGCCTTGACAGGTGTGTTGTATGTGCTGGATGAGCCGACCATCGGTCTGCATGCTCGCGACAATGGACGGTTATTGGCGGCGCTGAAAAAACTGCGGGAATTGAACAACACGTTGATTCTCGTCGAGCACGACCGCGAAGTGATCACCGCCGCCGACCGGTTGTACGACTTTGGACCGGGCGCCGGGCGGCTCGGTGGAACGGTCGTGGGGCAGGGGACTCCCAAACAACTCGCCGCGAAAAAATCCTCGCTCACCGGTCAATACCTCTCGGGCCGCGAAGAAATCCCGATTCCCACCACGCGACGTATGCAAAATGGTGAGACCGTGCCACCGGGCGGTGGTTGGTTAGAAATTCGTGGCGCGCGGCATCACAATCTTCGCGACGTCGATCTGCGGATTCCGCTGGGGACACTGACTTGCGTCACCGGTGTCTCAGGCTCGGGTAAAAGTTCATTGATCGAAGACACGTTGGCCGTGGCTCTGTCACGGCGTCTGCATCATGGCGGGGGAATTCCCGGCGCGCATGACAAGATTGTTGGCATTGATCAAATCAATAAGGTGATCACCGTCGATCAACAACCACTGGGCAGCACGCCCAAGTCGAACCCTGCAACGTATACCGGTGTGTTTGATCACATCCGTGAACTGTACTGTCGTTTGCCCGATGCCAAGGTGCGCGGGTACCGGCCGGGACGCTTCAGTTTTAATAAACCGGGCGGCCGTTGTGATGCGTGTGAGGGGAACGGCGAACTGTGCATCGAAATGCATTTTTTGCCCGACGTCTGGGTCCGCTGTGATGATTGTAACGGACGACGCTTCAACGAAGAGACGCTGGCCGTCAAATACCGTGGCAAGTCGATCGCCGATGTGCTGGAAATGCCCATTGGAGAAGCAGCGGAGTTGTTCGAAAACATCCCCAAGATTCGCCGCTATCTGGCCACGCTGTCCGCCATTGGATTGGACTACTTGACGCTTGGCCAATCTGCGCCGACGCTATCAGGAGGCGAAGCACAGCGGGTGAAGTTGGCGGCGGAGTTGGCGCGTCCGCAAACCGGCAAGACGCTCTACATTCTGGACGAGCCGACAACCGGTCTGCACTTCGACGATATCCGCAAATTGCTCCGCGTGTTGGACAGTCTAGTCGAGGCGGGCAATACGGTGGTGATCATCGAACACAATCTCGACGTGATCAAAACGGCTGACTGGATCGTCGATATGGGCCCCGAAGCAGGGGGTGAAGGGGGACAGATCGTCACCGAGGGGACTCCCGAGACGGTGGTGAAGTATGCGATGGCCAAAAAACGTTCGAACCGGCCGCCCTCTTTTACCGGTGAGCTATTATCGCCGATTTTGGCCGCCGGCAAGCGGAGTGAACGCGAAGTCTTCAATGCCCGTGAGGCGGCGAAAAAACGGGCCGGGGATCTTGATATTGCCCAAATTGGCCGCAACGCCCAAATGCCGTGGAAAAAGGATGGCCGCGGTTGGCATACGCGGGACCGCATCAGTCACTCCGGAGCAGCGTGCCGTTGGGACGGCGCCGCGTTGGAGTACATCGTCGATCAACTCGAAGGCCGCCCGGGAATGAAACCGGTCAATTGGAATTCGCGAAGCACCGTGGAAATTGCCGGGCCACAAAACGGGCATGGTTGGTTTTTCCATGCACTGACTGGGGATGAATGGCTACTGTCGCTGACGTTTCGTGTGCCCAAAAACACCTTCTCGCGAGACGAATTGCGAGAACAGTTAGCGCTGGAATCGCTCGATGACCTCGACGAGTTACCGGTCTACGGCCGATCGGAGCGAGTGCGAGTCAAAAATCTCAAAGGCCCTTGGCAAGAAGTCAAAATCTCCATTCATTGGTTGCGCGAAGTCGTCACACCGGAGTTTCGTGAATTCCTCGATACAGCGGCAACAGCCTACGGCGAGAAAGTCACCGCTAAGCAAACCAACATCAATGACCTCACCCCTTGGAAAGTGCTCGGAAAGAAATGGCATCTTTCCCGTAAAGGGTTTCCTAGTGGAAAACGGGTGAAGTGGGCTGCCGACGTCCTGGACGAGTTGACAACTTTGCTCGAATGCTCACTGCCTCGCGCCGAGGTTGATTGGGGGAATAAGCAAGTCGTCTATTTCAAGCCGGCAGGCAGCAAAACGGTCCGCGCCTCGGTGCACACCAAACGACGCGGCGGGATCGACCTGTCTTTGTTCGTTGGGCGTGGGCAGTTTGCCCTAGGCAAGATTGCCGGCCTCGGCCGCGAACGCGAAATCGGCCTGCACTCCAACGGACAAGAACTGATCAAAATTCGCTTCGACAGCGCCGCCCAGGTCGCCAAGCCGGCCTTAAAAGAATTGCTCAGCGAAATCGCCGCACACATAAAACCATAACCTCGCACCCAACTGTCGGCTCCGCCGTCGTTCACAGCGACCAGCAATGGGAACCATGACCAATGTCTCAGGCCTATCTAATTCGAGGGACGGCGGCTCTGTTTGCAGTCCTGTTGTTTTTCGCTGGCAATTCCGCAGTAACTCATGCGGCGGACAAACCGAATTTCATCGTCATCTATTGCGACAATTTGGGTTATGGCGACATCGGTTGTTTCGGCTCAACCCAGCATCGCACTCCCAATATCGATCGCATGGCGGCCGAGGGTTTGAAGCTCACCAGTTTCTATGTATCGAGCGGAGTCTGTACCCCATCACGCGCGAGTCTAATGACCGGTTGTTATCCGCGGCGCGTCAATCTTCACGAAAGTGCAAAAGGCGGAATCGTCTTGCGGCCTGTCGGTCAGCGCGGACTGCATCCCGATGAAATCACCATTGCCGAAGTCCTTAAACAACAAGGCTATGCTACGGCTTGTATCGGCAAATGGCATTTGGGGGATCAGCCGCAGTTTTTGCCCACGCGGCAAGGCTTTGATCGCTACTTTGGCATTCCCTATAGCGATGACATGACGCAGCGTCCCGGCCAACCCTGGCCGCCATTGCCGTTGATGGAGGGGGAGAAAGTGATCGAAGCTCCTGTCGATCGCAATACGCTCACCAAACGGTATACCGAAGCGGCAGTAGAGTTTATTGAACAAAACCGAGACCGTCCTTTCTTTCTCTACTTGCCGCACGCCATGCCGGGGAGCACGCGGGAACCATTTGCTAGCGAAGCCTTTTCTGGGAAATCGGCGAATGGTGCCTATGGTGATTCAGTGGAAGAGATCGATTGGTCGACCGGTGAAATCCTCGAAACGCTCAAAGAACTTGGTCTCGATGAGCGGACCATGGTCATCTGGACTTCCGACAACGGCGCGCCACGACGCAATCCGCCGCAAGGCAGCAATCAACCGTTGGGAGGGTGGGGGTACACGACCCAGGAAGGGGGCATGCGCGTTCCGTGTCTTGTCCGCCAACCGGGTACGGTACCTGCTGGGGCAGTCAGCGATGAACTTTGCACGACCATGGACCTACTGCCGACATTTGCGAAACTCTCCGGAAGTTTCGCTCCAGAAAATCGCATCATCGACGGCAAAGACATCACACCCATATTGGTTGGCGACGACGACGCGAAATCTCCGCACGAGGCGTTCTACTACTATCAACGAGGGCAACTTCAAGCAGTTCGTAGCGGGAAGTGGAAGCTGCATCTGGCGCTGCCCAAGCCCCGTGGTAAAAAGCAACCGCGCACGTTTGCCCTATACGATGTCGTTGCCGACCTTGGTGAAACCACGGATCTCGCTGATAAGCACCCCGGCATTGTTAAGAAACTGCAAAGATTTGCGGAGGCCGCGCGCAAAGACCTTGGTGATGAGGGGCATCCGGGAAAAAACCAACGCGCAGCGGGGCATGAGCCTCATCCTACGCCGCGGGAATTGACCCGGTAGTAAACTGGTTGCTAGCGGTGATGCTGACGAGAATCGATGCCGTTGAATCGTTGCTGGTGATTGCCTATGCTGGCATTTAGCGGAATCGATTTTGCCGGATGTATGGACATTCTCCACAGACGGTTTCCCACCAATTCGGAAACAAGTATACTCCAAGCACGGGCGCTGTCATGATCCTGGCTTGAAGGGTCACGATAAAAACAGTTGGCCATCCCCGAGTCTCACACCACTTGCTAATGCTTCCGAGGTCTCCCATGCGTCGCGATACGGAATTTGTCCTAACGAGCCGGCCCGGTGCGGTAAATAGCTTATATCTATTTGCCGTCATCGTGTTGCTTGTCCTGCTGGGATTGGGCTGGGTGTTGGTCGACATGGGAGCTGTTCAGACGAAGAGCGGTGATGAGTTGTTTATGTATTGCGCAGCCGGCATGCGCGTGCCGATTGAAAAAATCGCCGCTGACTACGAACATGAATTCGGCGTCCCTGTCCGTGTCACCTACGATGGTTCGAACACATTACTCAGCACGATCACAGCGCATCAAAAGGGAGACCTGTACCTTGCCGCTGATGATTTTTACATCAATCAAGCGCAAGACTCAGGGCTTGTCCAAGAGATGTTGCCGTTGGCAACCATGCGGCCGGTCATTGCTGTTGCTCAGGGAAACCCCAAAAACATCCAAAGTCTCGACGACCTCTTTCGCGACGGCGTAAAAACTGCACTCGGAAATCCCGAGCAGGCAGCGGTTGGGAAAATGACCAAGAAGCTGTTGGTTGATTCGGGCGACTGGGAAAAACTATCGGCGCACGTGACCGAGACCGGCGTGTTTGAGCCAACAGTTCCAGCTGTCGCCAATGCGGTTAAAGTGGGCGCCATTGATGCAGGGATTATTTGGGATACCACTGCCAAAATAATCCCCGGATTGGATTATATTGCTGTTCCCGAACTCGATCCCGGGATCTCTGAAGTCACCTTGGGTGTGCTCACCAGTTCGAAGCAACCGACCGCTGCTTTGCATTTTGCGCGGTATGTGGCAGCGCGGGAAAAAGGACTGCCCGTCTTCTCCCAGGGAGGCTGGGAGGTCGTTGACGGGGATGTTTGGTCTGATCGTCCCGAGTTGACGTTCTATTGTGGATCGGTCAATCGCCGCGCCGTCGAACCAGTCCTCGAAGCGTTTCAAAAACGCGAAGGGGTCGTGGTGAATACGGTGTACAACGGGTGCGGGATTTTAACCGGTCAGATGCGAACGATTGTCGATCAAGATCAAGGTAAAGGATTTCCCGACACGTATATGGCGTGTGATGTGTATTATCTCGACACGGTCAAAGAGATGTTTCAAGACGCTGTCAATGTTTCCGACACGGAGGTGGTCATTGCTGTCCAAAAGGGCAATCCCAAGAATATTGCCAGTCTGCAAGACTTAACTAAGCCCGGCATGCGAGTCTCCGTGGGGCAACCCAGGCAATGCACCATCGGCGTCTTGACCAAGCAGCTGTTAGAAAAAGAAGGCGTGTACGATGGGGTGATGGACAACGTGGTCACGCAGACCACCACCTCCGCATTGTTAGTCCCCACGGTCGCCACCGGTTCGCTGGATGCCACTTTGGCCTACGCGACCGATACCTTAGCCGAAGGGGATAAAATCGATGTCGTGCGTATCGAATCGCCTGCCGGCAAGGCGGTGCAGCCCTTTAGTATCGCTCGTTCCAGCGATCAAAAATATCTATCCCGCCGCTTATACACAGCGATCTCCCGATCCAAAGACCAATTCGAAGAGGCGGGGTTTCATTGGCGGTTGGATGACGTAATCGGCATCGAGGGAGCCGAACAATTGCCGGGATCACAAGGGACTGACTTTCTTGACCCACCCGCTAAGATATCACCCCCACAATGAGTTCCACCACTCCACCACCGGCTACGCCGGTCATTGTCGACGAACACCGCGTAGGTTCTGATGCCCCCTTTTTTGCGATGCTGGGGGTGATCGGTGGTGTCTATGTGTTGTTGTTGCTCGGCTTATTGTTGGCGGATGTTAGTTATATGGTGAACTCCGATTCGGCTGATGCGGTCGAGTTGAGTCCCACTCTGGAACCATGGCGTCCCGTGTTACGCCCCGTGTTGCCGATTCTCGAAGTGTTGCGGCAACCGCCGATTCAATATTCCATTAAGCTCACACTCGTCTCGTGTTTATTCACGGCCTTGTTGTCGTTAATCGTGGCGGTGCCGATCGGCTATTTGTTATCGCATTTTCGCTTTCCCGGCCGCAACCTGCTCGATGCGCTGCTGGACATCCCCATCGTACTTCCGCCGCTTGTGGTGGGGTTGAGTCTGTTGATCCTGTTTCAGTTTGCTCCATTCAGTTCGATTTCCGAATGGGTTGTCTTTGAAATCCCCGCTGTGATCCTCGCGCAATTCATGGTCGCCGCCGCTTTTGCCGTGCGAACGATGCGGGCCACGTTCGATCAAATCGACACCCGGTTGGAAGACATCGCCCTCACGCTTGGCTGTACGCGGGCGCAAGCATTCGGCATGGTTGTGCTGCCGCAGGCTCGGCAAGGCATGCTGACTGCGGGAACTTTGGCATGGGCACGTGCGATGGGAGAATTCGGACCGCTGTTAATTTTCGCCGGTGCGACCCGCAACAAAACGGAGGTCCTCTCCACAACCGTCTATTTTGAATTTAGCATTGCTAATCTCGAAGGCGCTGTTGCGGTGTCGCTGATTATGGTTTTCGCCGCCATCATTGTGCTGATCATTGCCCGCGTGTGGGGGTCAAAAAATATCACGATTTGACCTCGCGCCGGCAGGTGCCAATTGCGTCCCGCCGCGATTTCCCCCATCATAGATGGCAAGGAGGACTGAGTCCTCGATCTCCACCCCGTTCCATGTTGAGAACAACCGTTGTGCCCTTCAACGGCCCTACCGAGTTTTTCAGATCCTGAAAACTGCGCAAACAATTCCCGGTGTTTCACGTAATAGATCAATAGCTGATTGTGATCAAAATAAACGACCTCTCAATTCGACAAGGCGATTTCACGCTCGAGAACATCAGTTTCGAAGTGCCGACGGGACACTACGCCGTGCTCATGGGAAAAACCGGCTCCGGTAAATCGACGATCCTCGAAGCCATCTGTGGTTTACGATCCATCCGCAGCGGACGGATCGACTTGGGTGGCCGAGACGTGACCGGACTCAAACCAGGAAGCCGCGGCGTGGGATATGTTCCCCAGGATGCCGCTTTGTTTATGTCGATGTCGGTCCGTGACAACCTGGCGTTCGCCTTGCGAATTCGGAATTGGAAAAAAGCGGCCATCAACGAGCGGGTTGATGAATTGGCACAGATGTTGGGGTTGGAGCATCTTTTAAACCGGATGCCGCACGGTCTGAGCGGCGGCGAAGCGCAGCGTGTGTCACTGGGGCGGGCCTTGGCGTTTCACCCCACAGTGCTTTGTCTGGACGAACCGCTCAGTGCGTTGGACGAATCGACCCGTAAAGAGATGTATAAAGTATTGGAATCGGTCAAAGCCCGCGCCGGCGTGACGACGTTGCACGTCACGCACCATTCAGGCGAGGCACAGCGTTTGGCGGACAATGTTCTGAAACTTCAAGCCGGCCGAGTTTTGGATACGACGAAAGCTGCGACCGACATTTCGATTCCGGTTATGCCTTCTTCCGCAGACGACACATCGCGCAGTCCCATCTCCCGGCAATCGATTTCGGAGTCTGAATCGTGAATGTCACCGTAGAATATGCGGCTCAAGTGAAAAAGGCGGCTGGTATTGCGTCGGAAAGCTTGGACGTTGCAGAAAACTCGACCGCGCAGGATGTCGTCCGCCAAGTGGCGCACACGCATGGGGGCGGGCTAGAGGAGCTGATTCTTGATGGCGAAGACAATTTGCATCCTTCCATCCTGTTGTTTGTCGGCGATGATCAAGTGGCATGGAGTCTCCCCGTCTCTCTGCGTGATCGTGATGTCGTAACAATCCTTTCGCCCGTATCGGGGGGCTAACCAGCCAATCAGGTACAAATTGTGCTACGTTGTCCGGATCGTTCAATCCACTGCACCTGCTGTTGAGGTAATGCATGAGTACGGAAACGAGTTCGGATTTGTCCGCCAAGGTCCAGTCCCTGCATCAAAATCTGGCCACCGTCATTCAGGGCAAAAGCGAAGTCCTGGACATCTTGGTGATCGCCCTGCTCAGTGGCGGTTCGGTGCTCATGGAGGATGTGCCGGGCGTGGGGAAAACCACGCTGGCCAAGGCGCTTGCTAAATCGATCGACGTTGAGTTTCAACGTGTGCAATTCACACCCGACCTGCTGCCCAACGATATTCTCGGCTCATCAATCTATAACCCCGTCGATGGTACGTTTACGTTTCGAAAAGGTCCGGTCTTTTGTAACGTGCTGTTGGCCGATGAAATCAACCGCGCGTCGCCGCGAACGCAATCGGCCTTGTTGGAGGCGATGAGCGAATCGCAGGCCACCATCGAAGGGATGCAGCACGATTTGCCGGCGCCGTTTATTGTCCTGGCCACACAAAACCCCGTCGACTATCACGGCACCTATCCACTTCCCGAGGCGCAGCTGGACCGGTTTCTCGTGCAACTTGATCTGGGATATCCCGATGCACAGACCGAAGTCGATATCTTGTTCTCGCAAGCGGAACGGCATCCGCTCGAAAATTTGGAATCGGTCCTGTCACACGAAGACGTCCTGCAACTGCAGGCGGCGGTCAAACAGATTCGCGTCGACGAATCGGTCGCACGTTATATCGTGGATCTGATTCAACAATCGCGCAACGACAGTCGGTTAAAACTGGGCGTCAGTCCTCGTGGATCGTTGATGTTGTTTCGCGCGTCGCAAGCAGCTGCGTTTGCCGCGGGGCGCGATTACGTCTTGCCCGACGACGTGCAAAAACTCGCCCTGCATGTCCTGCCGCATCGCTTGATATTGACCTCCAAAGCAAAATACGGCAGTGATAACAAAAAGGAAATCGTTGCCGAGATCCTCAAACATGTGCGAGTTCCTACATGAAAGACCCATTGATCGTGCCGGGGTGGGTGTTTGATGCTTGGCGGTTCAAGGTCACGCAATCCGCGCGGTACTTGCTGTATGTTTCGGTGCTTGCCGGCATGGGATCGATCTCCGTCATGGTCCCGATCTACCAAGTCTTTTGTGGCCTCGTCGGCCTGTTGGCTGCAGCGTGGCTTTGCGGCATTATCATGAGCCCACGCGTGACGATCCAAGGCCGGTTTCCTGAAAAAACGACTGCTGGAAATCCTGTCACCGGTCAGTTCCAAGTGACCAATCGCTCCCGCTGGTCAATTTATGACGTCGCACTGGGGGTCTTTCATTTGCCGCAGTCCCTGCGTCAAACCCAGCGCGATATCCCGCTGTCTACGCTGCCCAGCAAGGAGACCGCCACGTTACCGGTCACCTTGCACGCTTTTCGCCGCGGGTTTTACGAGTTACCCGATATCCGTGCTTACACGCTGTTTCCCTTTGGGATTTTTCGCAGCGGCAAAGCACGCAAACCGCTCTCCTCCTTGTTGGTCCTACCCAGCTATCACCCGGTGGCTGGGATTGATGTTCCGGTGGGGCATCGTTATCAACCCGGCGGTATCGCGCTGACATCCAACATCGGCGAATCCCCCGAATATATTGGCAATCGCGAATACGTCTCGGGCGAACCGATTCGGCGACTCGATTTTCGCTCCTGGGCGCGGTTGGGCAAACCGGTCGTTCGCGAATTCCACGAAGAATACTACTGTCGCATTGCGCTGATCTTCGATACCTACATTCCCGCCGGACGTAAGCCGACCCGCGAAGGATTTTTGCAGCTCGAAGCCGCCGTGAGTCTGGCCGCCTCCGTCGCCGGCGCATTGTCGCATGGAGAATACATTATCGATATTTTCGCCGCGGGACCGGAACTGTATGTGTTTCGCGCCGGACGTCATACAGCGCACTTTGACAACGTGCTGGAAATTCTAGCGTGCGTCGATGCCTGTCGCAGCAACCCGTTCGATACGATCTCCCCCGCTGTGTCGGAGGAACTGGGAAATATTTCCGCCACGATTTGCGTGTTCCTCGATTGGGACGCGTCGCGACAGCAGCTGGCCCGCCAAATCGTCGAAGCGGGAAGCAGCCTAAAAGTCATGATCGCCCGCGATGGCGAAACCACCGTTCCTTTGCATGCCGCGGAAGGTGATGTTTCGCAATACTCAGTGCAGCAAATCCAAAATGGAGGCTTGGAAATACTGTGAGCGCCCAACGCCTCTTTGGATTTCTGAGCATCGCGGTCCAAGTGACCGTACTGGGCTATTTTTCTGGGACGTACGTGTTCCCTGTCTGCATTGCATTGATTGCGTTTTCCGGACTGTTCGTGAAGCAGCGGATCTCCATCAACCGCCGACTGGGGTTTTGGATCACAGTGGGCCTGTTCCATTTATTTGTCGCCAAGAATTTCATCGCGCCGCACGACTTCACTCCCGCGCAATCGTTCATTCGGACTCCGCTGGCATATGCGATCGGACAGTTTTTTATCGTGGTGCAAACTGCGCAATTCTATATTCGCCGTGAAGATGATCGACTGCCATTGAGCATGCCCGCCTGGGGAATCGCTACGCTGGTATTTCTCGGGGATGTCCAGCCCGACTACAGGCAGATGCCCTATTTCCAAGCTGCGGTTCTTGTATTTCTAGCGTTAGCCACGTTGTTTGTTTCCTCAAGTCGTCACTTTCGCGCCCAGCAACTCGACACACGTCGGTGGAGTCGACTGGTATCGATGTTTTTGACATTGGGACTGGCGCTTGGTGCGGGATGGGGAGCGTCGGCGGCATTGCGGCAGCACGAACGTGAATTCGATGATCTGATATCGCGATACCTAATTCCGGATGATCCCCCGACAACGGCTGGCTTTTCAGGGAATTCTCATCTGGGAAGCATCGCAGCGACGAAGTCGAATAATGAAGCACGAATTGCACTCAGGGTCTATGCGGAGGAGTCTCCCGGTTATTTCCGCGGCGCGGCTTTTGATCATTATCGCAACCCTTCATGGGTAGCAAACCGCGGAGACAGCGACGTGCCGCGCGCTGCGTCGCTGCCTTCGGGCATTTCAACGCCGCCCGGAGAATATGAGTCGTTTTTGATTTCCAAAGCGGGATCGGGGAAATGGATGCAATTCGAGGTCTGGCCCGCAGCGTCTCAGACGCCGGCCGTCTTTTCGCCGTTGGGCACGGCTCTCTTGCAGGCCCCCATTTCTCAACTCTCCCGAAATGCCGACGATGTGTTCCATGCGCCGGATTTGCTACAGGGCATTCCCTTTCATGTGGCGACTCAACAGCAAAAACCTCTGATCGAGCTTTCACCGTCCGATCGAGAACGCCTCACACGCATTCCTGATCGATTAGATCCGCAGGTCGGCAGGTTAGCTGAGCAAATCGGCGGAGAATCTCATTCCGCAGCAGAGAAAATCGCCGCCGTCAAATCCCATTTTTTGACCAACTACAAATACCACGTGGGGATCACCATACCGACTGGCGCTGAACCGCTCAGCTATTTCTTATTGGAAAAGCCGGACGCCCATTGTGAATACTTTGCTTCAGGCACCGCCATTTTGTTGCGATACCTGGGAGTTCCCTGCCGGTATGTGACCGGATTCGTGGTTTCTGAAAAAAATGTCGTGGGCGGGTTTTGGGTCGCCCGCAACCGGCACGCACATGCCTGGGTCGAAGCCTACGACGATCAACAGGGATGGGTGATCGTCGAAGCCACGCCCCCAGACGGCACTCCCGAAACCAACCCGGCACCGCTGCCCAAACAATTTCTTGATTATCTCCGCGAAGGTTTTCTGTCGCTGCGAATTCAGCTTCAACAAGGTTATATCCGCATCGCCCTCCGTGCATTATTTCAATCGCGGGCGTTTCTGGTGACCTTGCTCAGTCTGTTCGTCTATGTCTTATATCGCAGCTATCGCCGACGAACCCCGACCAGTCGCCGTCGGAAAATCCCCGACCCGCGCGTTGACGAACTCCAACGGTTGCTCAAAAAAATGGATGCTCGCATGCGCAAACACAAACTGCAGCGCAGCGCCGGTGAAACGTTGCACCAATTCGCCGACCGCGTCGCACGCAACGCCACTGACCAGAACCTAGAAGCCGCTGCCCTGTGGTACCGCTGTTATGCCGACGCTCGATACGGCGGAGACTCCACTCCCGAATCCCTCAAACACCTTGAGAACGGCCTGAAGCCCGCCACGTCCTAACGCCGGATTACCAGATTTTCATACGTGGGTGCCACTGGCTCTGCCAGTGCAACTTGAGATGAGTGTGCTGCTTACAAAATACTGGCAAAGCGAGTGGCACCCAGTCCCAATCAATAGGTCAGGACGATTGATACGTCTCGCCTACTGTTGTTTTGACAACAACGGCCGCAACACTTCCTCAAACGCATTTGCTTGGCGATAGAAACCCAAGTCGGTCGGGTGAGAACTGTCGACCGTGTCGTCGCCATCCGCCCCCAACAAATGCTCGCCCGGCAAATAGTGCAAACCGTTGATCCCCGCAGCCGACAATCGCTCATAGCCTTCTCGCAACGCGCGGCGACTCGCTGCATGCCGGGTTTGTTTTTTAGGATAGAGAAACGCGTTTGCGTAGGTGCGGTCTTCGACAAGCAGTATCGGTGTCTCAGGCCGGGCAGCTCGCAGTTGTTTCACCAAAGGTTCAATGCGCTGCGAGATTTGTTTGGACTGCATATTTGGTAGGCAGTCGATGATATAGACCGCGGCATCCAGCTCCGCCATCAGTTCGCCAATTTCAGGATCCATCGTACCATTGCCCGAAAACCCGAGATTGATCACCGGATACCCCAGCCGCCGTCCCAGAATCGCCGTATGCACCATGCCCGGCCGTGAGGCACAGGCGCCGTGGGTGATGGAGGTGCCGTAAAAGACAATCGGTTTGCGCGACCAAGGCTGGGCTTTGGCGACCGTGCTCCCTGCCGGAAATCCCAATTCCACCTTAGTGACGCTGTTATACAGCGGGAAGTAAAGCAAATATTCTCGCTCTTTCTCAGGAATTCCTGTGATCAATTTGACGCTGTTCTTCTGCGCTTTGGGCATCCCCGTGGCTGCCCACCGCCACTGGCCGTCGTCGGTTTTGACGTACAGATCCAACCCGCTGGCACCCGAGGCTGCCATGTGCGCCAATGCCAATCGCGACGAGGTCAGCTCCCACCGCGCGCTGAGCGTGCCCGCATTGGTCTTGAACCGCACGCACAGGCCGGCGGAATTTCGACTCAGATTCCAAACAGGAGGCCGCACCACCCCTTCGGCCTTAGCCGGCAGCCGGTCAAACGGCGATTTGGTCTCCGTCCACCCCTGTCCCTCGATGCCAAACACGCGTGCGTCGAACCACCGCACGCCGTTAGCATCGGTCTCAACCGGCGAAGGTTCAAACGTCTCCGCAGCGGCTGACGGCGAAGTCACCAGGGCGAATAAAACGGTAAAGCTCACATATCGTAATCTGGAAATTGGGGACATCTGTCGAAGGGCTCCTGAAAAAAAACTGTGGATTGCTGTGGTGTACTGTAACGCCGGGAGGCACGAGGGGAAATGAATGTGGTCGGGCGTCAGCTCTGGCCCGAATTCCTCTGTTTTTCGCCACTCGCATCCCTTACAATAAAACGACAGAACTCTCTGTTTGCGATCTCAAGCAACCCTTAAATAAGGTGAGACGATTCGTGATCCTGAACTGCCTCCGATCAGCGAACCGCATGTTATGCCGCCGCGGCTTAGCATTTTCATTCTGCGTGCTCATCGCGTCCGCTGCAGCCCTCCCAGCGGCTGATCGTGATAAATCGCAGGAGCAGGGCGATACGCCAACTTCCACAAAGCTCCGCAGCCGCACCACGAGCAAGAAACCCTATACAACCGGCGCCACCGGTGAGACCGCTCGCATTGCTGCCGAAATCGATACGCTGATTCGTCAGTCCTGGACCGACAACGAAATCCGACCTTCGGCCGAGGCGGACGACGCGGAATGGATCCGCCGAGTGCATCTCGATCTGGTCGGCCACATTCCCACGCTGGAACAAACCAAATCGTTTTTAGCCGATCGGGACAAAAACAAACGTTCTGCGATGATCGATCAGTTGATCGACAGTTCAGATTTTGTCGACAATTGGACAACGATCTGGACCAACCTCAGCATCGGCCGTCAGACACCGCGCCGTACCAGCCGGACGGGAATGGAATCCTTCTACCGACAGGCGTTCTCAGAGAATCGGCCTTGGAACGAAGTCGTCCGCGATATCATTTCTGCTGAAGGGCATTATGAAGAAAATGGTGCGGTCAATTTTCTGCTCGCACAAATGACGGCCCGGGATGAAGCTGTCCAAGCGACCGCCAAGACCACCCGGCTGTTTATGGGCATTCAGGTGCAATGCACGCAATGCCACAATCATCCATTCAACAAATGGAAGCAGGACCAGTTTTGGGAGTTCAATAGCTTCTTCCGCCAAGCCCGTCGCATCGACCACCGCAAACTCGATCCCGACACCGGTCGGATGGTCGACGACTATTCCGAACTGGTCAATCGGGGCAACGTCGAAGGTCCCGTCTATTTCGAGAAACGTAGCGGCCTGATGCAAGTCGCCTATCCCAAGTACCAAGGCAAAACGGTCGATCCCGGTGCGGACACCAATCGCCGTGAAGTCTTGGCCAAGTTGGTCACCACCGTCGATGAATCCTCGCTACAAAGTTCCGGTGCCCGGCCAATGATTGCCGATGCATTGGCGAATCGTCTCTGGGGGCATTTCCTCGGCTTTGGCTTCACACGCCCGGTGGACGACATGGGCCCACATCAACCGGCCAGCCATCCTCGTGTCCTGGAACTGTTGGCGATTGAATTTGCCAAGCACAATTTCGACGTTCGCGAACTGATGCGTTGGATCTGCAATACCGAGGCCTATAACCTCTCCAGCAAATTTGGCCCCAAAAATAAAATCGATGACCCGGCGATCGGTGAAATGCCGCTGTTCAGCCACGTTTATATGAAACAGATGAACGCCGAACAGTTGTTCGATTCGCTACTGGTTGCCACAAACGCCCACCAATCGGGGCAAACCGATTTGGAAAAATCCAAACAACGGCGACAAAATTGGTTGCAACAATTTGTACGGACATTCGGCACCGACGAAAACGACGAAGCGACATCGTTCAACGGTTCGATTCCACAAGCCCTGATGATGATGAACGGTGAACTCATCGAAAATGCGGTTTCCGCCAAAGAGGGGAGTTTTCTCCACTCAGTCCTGGCGAATTCCGATAACGATTCTAAGAAGATAACGACGTTGTATTTGACCGCACTCGGACGCCGCCCGCTGGGCAAAGAACAAAAAGCCGCCCAACAACTGATCAACCGTTCCAGCGACCGACTGACCGGCTACCAAGACCTGTTTTGGGCGCTGCTCAACTCAAACGAATTCATTCTGGTCCACTAACACCGCCCACAAAAAGGGTGCCACTGGCGGCTTGCCCGCCAGTGCCTTCGAAGTCAACCAAAAATCCCACAACTCTCATTGGTGAATATCCATGGCACGCTCCGAATCGAATATCCCCCGCGGCATGTCGCGACGGCATTTCATGCGTCACCTTTCGACCGGGGCGATGACGCTCCCCGCGCTACAATTCATCAACAACCTCAACGCGCACGCCGCCGATATCAAGAAGAATCAAAAGTCATGCATCCTGCTGTGGCTCGGCGGGGGGCCCCCCACGATCGACATGTGGGACCTCAAACCGGGCAGCAAAAATGGCGGCGAATTGTCCCCCATCGCCACCACCGGGGACATGAAAATCTCCGAGGCACTGCCCAAAACCGCCCAACAGATGAAGCACCTTTCGCTCATCCGCTCAATGAGCACCCGCGAAGCGGACCATGGCCGCGGACGATATTACATGCACACCGCCTACGTCCCCAATCCGACCGTCGTGCACCCCACGTTCGGCTCGGTCGTCAGTAAGGAACTGGGCGAACAACGACCCAATCTCGAAATCCCCGCTTTCATCTCCATTGGCGGCGGTAGCGAAGGACCGGGATTTCTCGGCATGGCCAACGCCGCCTTCAATGTCGACAGCTCCGGCAACATCCGCAACGCCGGCGGCGGGGGCTGGGCGAAGTCGCGGTTGAATAACCGGCTGTCGATGCTCAACGTGGTCGAATCCAATTTCATCAAATCCGGCCGCGGCGGACTGCCGCAAGATCACGCCGACGTCTACCACAAAGCCGTCAGCCTGATGACCACCCAGCAACTGGCCGCTTTTAAAGTCAATGACGAACCCGAACAGATCCGCGAAGCGTACGGCAACGACGGTTTCGGCCGCGGCTGTCTGCTCGCCCGCCGACTCGTCGAATCGGGCGTGCCATTCGTCGAAGTCAATTCCGGCGGCTGGGATCTGCACATGGGGGTCTTCGATGCCCTGCGTGATCAACGTCTCCCCGCACTCGATCAAGGCTTAGCGGCGCTGACGGCTGACTTGGCCGATCGCGGCCTGCTGGAGCATACGGTCATCGTCTGCATGGGCGAATTCGGTCGTACGCCGCGAATCAATCAAAACGTGGGCCGCGACCACTGGGCCGCCAGTTGGTCAGCCGTCATCGGCGGAGGCGGTTTAACCGGCGGCATCACCGTCGGAGCCACCGACAAAGACGGCATCGGCATCGAAGGCAAAAGCTACCTCCCCGGTGACCTGTGGGCCACCGTCTCCAAAGCCCTCGGCATCCCACTGGATATCGTCTACACGACAAAGCGCAAACGCCCCATGAAAATCGCCAACGGCGGCAAACCCATCGCCGAACTGATCTCATAAATTGCATCGCGACGCTCGAAACTTCAATTGCGATGAATGGAATCTGACGATGCGCGACTCCGTTTCCGATTATGACCGGTTTGGGGGGAGTTATCAGCACAACCGCCGCGGGGATCCCGAGATTCTCGCGCAAATCGAGTCTGAACTTGGCGACGCACGGAGCGTGTTGAATATTGGAGCCGGTACGGGCTCATACGAACCAACCGACCGTTACGTCGTTGCCGTCGAACCCTCCGCAACCATGAGACGTCAACGTCCGCAAAATCTTTGTCCCGCACTAATTGGAACAGCAGAATCGATCCCGTTTGACAATGAATCATTCGACGCCGCTCTAGCAATTCTAACGATTCATCACTGGCCAAATTTGAACGAGTGTCTCCGCGAAGTCAGACGCGTGACTGCCGGGCCGCTGATCATCATGACCTTTGATCCCTGTGCCGAGACTGAGTTTTGGCTGAGGGACTATCTCCCCGAAATGGAAGATGTGGAAAGGTCTCGATACCCCGAAATTCAAGTCGTACAAAATGCCGTAGGCGGCGAATGCAAGGTTATTGATTTTCCCGTCTCTTTGAACTGTCGCGACAAATTTCAGGTGGCGCTCTATGGCCGTCCCGAAGAATTTCTGAAACAGGAGGTGCGGAATTGCCAATCAGCATGGAAGTTTCTTCCTGACGGTTGTGAGGAGCGCTTTGTCAGAGACTTAAGCAGCGATATCGAGTCGGGACGCTGGGACGAAAAATACGGACACTTTCGCACGCGACCCGCCATCAATTGCCAATTGCGACTTGTTGTGTCGCGGCCCAATGACCTTTGATGAATACAATAGGGAATCACGATGTCATTTGTCGCCAACATCCAACAAATCGTCCCCGTCATCGCCGTCGCCAACGTCAAAGACGCCATCGATTGGTACCAACGCGCACTCGGCTTCAAAGCGGGCTTTATCAACCGTGACGCTGCCGATGAAACCGGCGAGACCTGGAATTATGCGCTGCTCGACAACAACGGCGCGCAGCTCCATTTGGCAAAAATCGTCTCCGATGATGCCACGTTATCCTCACCGTGTAACTGCTACTTGTTCGTAGAAAACATCTTCGCGCTTCACGAACATTTAACGACTCTGCAAGCCGACGTTACGCCCCTGCAGGCCATGCCCTGGGGAAATCTGGAGTGTTGGCTACACGATCCCTACGGCAATCGTTTGGTGCTCAGTGCCGAGGAGTAATGGCAAGTTTAATTGTCCGTGGCGGGCATCGATGTATCGCCGAAACAATGTATACCTACGGTGATTTACTGTCTTCCTTACTCGATAATGAGCCTAAACGGACTAGATATTTCAGACCAATAGGTCCAACCGTCAGAGTCTTGGCCACCCTGAATTCGTAAGGCTACGTGATACTGTCCTGGAATCCAGCTACCACGAATCCGAAAATTTCGAAGATTCAATTCGATGCTATCCGTTGGCTCCGGAGGAATCATTGCTGTCACTACGTCTTTTGAGTTTGGCCTTGGCGGACGAGTGCTCCATGGAACCAAGTTCGTTTGTTCTCGACCTCGGTTGACGTGAACAAGTGAATATCGAGCAGCCCTATTCCCAAAGCCTAAGAAGTCAACTCCTGGTCGTCTTTTCACACGGACGATTATCGGCGATTCGAATTCATAACAATCAGCTGCGGTTTGAACATCAAGATTTTGCCGATACTCGTCTCCTGGCTTGTGGATCCACGACCATTCGCCGTTCCCGTCAGGATAGCACCATCCACGGTCAGCGAATTCATTATCATCGAATTGCCACAAACGAAACTCGTCAACCTCATCATTTGGCAAACCGTCCGCCAACCGGCCTCGTCGAGTTACGGGCGACTCTCTTAAGAATGGAAATGCATAAATATTTGCATATCCACCTTTTTTCCTACCTGTGTAACAAAGCGCTGCTTCCCAGTAGTCAGATTCTACTCCTGGGAGTGGACTGCGTGATCGAATGCGGGCTGTGATTGATGCCGACTGATCACCGGGGGCATCATCACACCAATATCTCCCAACATGCAACTTTGATGATGTTGCCGCCTCGAACCGAGCCGCTAGATAATCGAGTACATCTAACCATTGGCTTTCCGTTTGGCCACGTGGATCGTCGAGCATTTGGATGGACAATTATAGCCTTAAGTGTATCTGGTGATTCTTGTGCGAACTCCCCCATTCACCGCCCCACATCCACGCAATACAAAAACTGTTCATCCCGCAAATACAACTTCCCATCCGCCAGCGCCGGCAGTGCGCGGGTTGTTGATTGGCCGATTTGTGCGCGGGATAGTTCGGTGTATTTCTTGGGCGAGGGCTGAACCAGTACGATTTCGCCGTCCAGTTTGGTGATCAGCAGTTTTCCGTCCGCCATGATGAATGTGCCGATGCCGAAATTGTCTTCCGACCACAATACGCGACCGGTCTTGGCGTTGACGCACCGCAGATGCAGCGGGCTGGCCCGTTCTTGGCCGTGGATGCCGTACAGGTATCCTTCGTAGTAAATCGGCGTTGGGTAATGGCTGGAGAGGGCCTCATCGTTTTCCCAGATCGTTTTGGGGTCGCCGGCGCCCACTTCCACCATCAAGCCGCCCACGCCGTAGTGCGACGTCGCAAACAGACGATTGCCGATCACCAACGGATTGGCCCCGTTCACTGTCGGGCCGCGGCGACCGAAGGGGATTTGGAATTGCACCGACCCATCGCCCGGATCGAGCGAAACCAGGTTCATGCGGGTGATGAAAATCACCTGCTCTTTGCCGTGAATCGTCGCTGCCACGGGGGACGAATAGCTGGCCGTATCTTTGACGGCTTTCCAGAGCGTTTTACCGTTGTCCAACGAAAACGCCACGACCGCCGGTCCGCGAAATCCGCCTACGTTCAACAGCAATTTATCGTCCACAACAATCGGTGAACTGCCCGCTCCGAAGTAACCTTCCCGCGCGCCGAATTCCTTATGCGTGTGCCGCACCCAGATCTCTTGGCCATCGGCAAACGACACACACCGCAAATCGCCGGCAGCACCGAACAGATACACGCGGTCTTTGTGGATCAGCGGAATACTCCGCGGACCATCGTCGGGATTGATCGAGGGGCGAAACGTGGTGGGGAACTGATTCTTCCATCCCGGCTTGCCGGTTTGGGCATCGTAGGCCTGGACGACATCGTTGTCACCAATCCGCTGAAACAATACAACGCGCCCGTCAGCGACCACCGGTCCAGCCAAGCCGCTGCCGATTTTTTGTTTCCACACGACCTGCGGACCATCAGCGGGCCAGCTGTCAGCCAGTTTTTCATCCTGGGCGATGCCATTTCGCGTGGGGCCGAGAATCTGCGGCCAATCTCCGGCGACGGCGGTTTGCCAGCACAAACCCAGAGTGGAAGCGAACAGAAACAGTTGGCGCAAGATCAGCGGCATGCGGACTTCCTCGGCGTAGGTACGTAACGGATGGACTTCCGCTATCGCGCGGAAGCTCCTACGTATGCTACCGATTTCATTCCGCTAGCGAAACGTCGCATAATATTGGCGGGCGATTGCCGGAGTGCGAATCAGGCCGGCCATTGTTTGCTGCAACTGTCGCAGCGAAAGCCAACCAATGTGCCCGAACCGGGAATCGGCAGTCCGCCGCGGCTGAGCATGATGTCTTCGCTCTCGACCGGCGTCACAGCCGGCGCTCCGCAATGGCGACAGTTCTTATTTTTGTAGATCACGCTCGCGCGGGACAGCACGTCGAATTGAAACGGACTGCGAATTTGATGGACGCTCGTTTCGAATTTCAGGATCCGCGGCTCACTGTTGCCGCCTGAATATTCCGCGTCGGGATTGTAGAGTTTCAAGTAGCTCATCCTTGAGCACCTTTTGTCTGAGAGCATTCCTGCTCGGTGAACTCCGTGATCGTCTCCGGAAAAAAACTCCGTCGCAACTTACCGCAAGGCAATGTGCATCCATGACGACCGCCGTGGCTTATCAATCATCAGTACCACGGTGACGCAAAAGATAACGGTCGCTCAACAAATCAACAACTGTCTTTTTGATCAGGTATCCCGTGATCAAGCTCGGCAAGCAAAATCCAATCAAGATCAGCGCCATCTCAATTCAAAAAAGGGTAGCACCGATTGCAAAGCAATCGGTGGGCCGCAGGCACAAGAAGCCGCAATTCAAACGCTCCTAAACCAGCAAGCCGCATGAACAGAAACGACTACCATTGCTGCTCACTGCGAAGAAAGGTGAGTCTTCCCCCCATCCCAATGCCGACTCCAGCGCAGCCGCGCAAAGTCGACAAACACCCCATCTCAATACCACCGATCACTCAACCGGCACGCCGGCTGCTTCCAATCGCCGCCGCGCATTATCCGCCCACGGGCCGCGCGTGTCGAATTTGAGATACGTCTGCCAATGTTCGATGGCTTCCTCAATCCGGCCCAGCTGTTGCAGGATCTCCGCTTTGTGCAAATGCGCATCCGGGTATTCCGCATGCACATCCAAGGCGACATCGAAGGCCTCCAGCGCAGCTTGCGGTTCCCCACGTTCGGCATGCAGACAACCCAGTTGCGTCCAGGCTTCCAGATAATTGTGGTCCAACTCGACGGCAACGTGATACCGTTCCAGCGCACCGTCAATCCGTCCTAGCCGATAAAGCACCTCGGCCAGTTGAAAATTGGCGTCCGGACGATGGGGATCGTCGATCAAGCAGAGTCGAAATGCTTCGACCGCTTCATTCAACTGCTGGTCTTCCAAATGTCGGCAAGCCGCCTCGAACCAATCGTCCGCCGTCCAATGCGTCTGGACGTTGCGCGACGTGTCATCTGCCGGAGTCGGTTCTTTTTTAGCGGTCGGGGTCTCCGGAACATCGAAATCCAACAACCGTTGCCCACTGACCGTTTCGACCAATCCGCCGTGGTCGCGATAAGCGACATGTTTGTCGCGGGCCAAGAGTTCCAGTTGTAGCAGCGGTTGATCGATGTCGGGCAGAATATGTTTGAGTTTCGCCAGTCCCGCTTGGATCTCAGCTTTAGAAACCCCGTCGGCGATCATCTCGGCCAACCGTCTTGCACCGGAGACTTCTTGGAAATTGAAATACGGCAAACGGAAAACGCGGCGAACCGGGCGAATCAATCCCGCCCGTTCCCAGCTGCGAATCACGCCAACCGGTACGTCCAACAATTGGCTGAGCATCGCCGGCGTATATTGGCGGTGCACCTCGTCGTCGCGACGATCCAACCCCAACATCTCGAGCCAGTCCGATTCCTGCACAATTCGGATCGCCCCCCCTTCGTGCTGCCATTCCGACACTTGTTGTAGTTTGAGCGACGGACTCCCATTTTCCTCCAGAGGCCAACCCTCTTCGCCGATGACCAACATCGTCGTCAATCGGCTCACGCTGGCGGTGGCGACGCCGCCGTTTTTCTCCGTCAGTTCATGCGCCTGCTGGTGCGTCATCGAGGCCAAAGTGCCTGTGAACGAAAGCCGTTCCTCGGCCAAAACGCCATCATGCGCGGGGGGAGTGGGGGTGAGATCAGCGGAGTTCTCGGACATGGAAGAAATAGGCTTTAGGCTTTGGACCGTAGGCTTGAGGAAGTAATCGCGTGCGTTCACCGAACGGCTGTTGGAGACTCGGCAGGCGGTCACCGATCAAACCGACTGCCTAAGTCCTAAAGTCTACAGCCTGCCAACGAAAGTCTACAGCCTAAATGCACGACTTCCTATTCCTGGGCATCCCAACCGATGCTGGCGGCCAAATCTTCGAGATTGTCGGCCAAATTTACCAGCGACGTGACGTAGATCGCACTCAAGTCCCGTGTCACATTTTTCAATTCCGCAAATGCCACTGGGGTCACATTTTCCGGATGTATCGACGCCAGCGCAGCATTGCAGCGGGCCGCTTCTTCGTCGGCATTGAGCGACATTTGTCGCATATTTGCCGCCAATTCCTGCAAATTCGCCTGCAATTGTGCCTCGGTAGGCTGCGTCATCCGTCATTCACTTTCGAAAATGCCGTCGAGAAAGCGTCCGGCAGAATAGGCCGGTCCATTGTAATCTTAGCACTCGAAACAGCCCCGAGTGGCCGGATCAACAGGTTTTTTCGCCCCGTCCGGCACCGCTTGCCAATGAGCAAGCCGGTCCTGTCCACAAACCGGCCCCGGCGGGTAGAAAACCAGCCTGCACGTAGCTACGATTGGCGCTCGCTCGCTCAAAATCAACGCTTGGTTCCTGCCAAATACGCCCCGCACGGCGTTCGTCGTTTTTTTACCACGGAGTTTTTTTCGATGTCCGCACTACAAACCACCGATCCCGAAATCTATCAAGCTGTCCAAGACGAACAAACACGTCAGCGGGATGGATTGGAATTGATCGCCTCGGAAAACTACACCTCGGCCGCCGTTTTGGAAGCAGCCGGAACCGTACTGACGAACAAATACGCCGAAGGCTACCCCGGCCGCCGTTATTACGGTGGTTGCGAATACGCCGATGTCATCGAGGACCTCGCCCGCGACCGTGTCTGCAAACTCTTTGGCGCCGAACATGCCAACGTCCAGCCGCACTCCGGCTCGCAGGCCAACATGGCGGTCTATCTCACTGTGCTCAAGCCGGGCGATACTTACCTCGCTATGGACTTGGCGCACGGCGGACACCTCACGCACGGTATGCACCTGAATTTCTCAGGCCAACTTTATAATCCTGTCCACTATGGAGTACGGGAATCGGATAACCTGATCGATTTTGACAACGTGGCCGCTTTAGCCCGTAAACATAAACCGAAATTGATCATTGCCGGTGCCAGCGCCTACCCGCGAGAAATCGATCACCCGAAATTCGCGGAAATTGCCCGTGAAGTCGGTGCATTGTTGATGGTGGATATGGCGCACTATTCAGGACTCGTCGCCGGCGGAGTGCACAACAATCCGGTCGAGGTCGCCGATTACGTCACCTCCACCTCGCACAAAACGCTCCGCGGTCCGCGTTCGGGATTTATTCTCACCAAAGAAGCGAACGCCAAAGACATCGACCGCACGATTTTTCCCGGCATTCAAGGCGGGCCGTTGGTGCATATCATCGCCGGCAAAGCGGTCTGTTTCCACGAAGCCGCGCAGCCGGAATTTAAGACCTATGCGCAACAAATCGTTGCCAACGCCAAAGTGCTGGCCGAAGTCTTGCTGGCCGGCGGCATCTCGTTGGCGTCGGGGGGGACCGACAACCATCTGATGATGGCCGACGTGACCGCCATTGGACTCACCGGAAAAATCGCCGAAAAATCGCTGGATCGCGCGGGGATCACCGTGAATAAAAATATGATCCCCTTCGACAAACGCAAACCGCTCGATCCCAGCGGCATCCGCATCGGCACCGCTGCCCTCACCACTCGGGGGATGCAGGAAGACGACATGAAAAAAGTCGGCAGCTGGATTCTGGAAGTCCTCAAAGCACCCGAAGACGAAGCGGTGATCGCCAAAGTCCGCGGCGAAATCCAATCGTTCGCCAGTGATTTCCCCGTGCCGGGAATTTAGGGCACCCCGTTCACGCGCGACCCCCCGGCTTTGCCGGGGGGTCGCGCCGCATACCAACGCCGCCCATCACAATCGAACCACTACATTTCCCCATCTGCGCGATTCGACCACCACGGCAACATCACGCCCCCTTCCATCGACATGATACTGCCGGTCATGTATTCCGCATCATCGCTCAGCATAAACGCGATTCCCTTGGCGATTTCTTCGGGACGCCCCAAACGACCCCACGGCAGGGCTTTGCCACCCGCTTCGAGTTGTTCTTCGGAAAAGAATTTCCGTTCGCCGGGAGTATCGATCCAGCCGGGATAGATGGCGTTTACGCGAATTCGATGGTCGACCAATTCGATCGCGGCTGTCCGCATCATGTGGTCGATGGCCGCCTTGGCCATGTTGTAGGCCATGGAATCGGGAATCGCCAAAGCCGCATGCGGCGAACTGACGACCACAATCGAACCGCCGCCTCCCTGTTTAATCATCTGCAAGGCCGACGCGCGCACTCCATAAACGGCGCCCCACATCGTCACGTCGATTGTACGGTGAAATCCTGCCATGTCGGCATCGATCATTGACTGCCGGTCGCTGTAGGCGGCATTGGAGACGAACAGATCCAAACTGCCGAACGCCTCCACCGTTTTCGCAACCATCCCTTCCACTGCCGCTTGATCGGCGACGTCAGCTTTCAGTAGCAATGCCTTGCGACCCAGGCTTTCAATTTCGTCGGCAACCTCTTGCGCTTCGGCTTCGCTGCTGCGGTAATTCACGGCCACATTGGCGCCGTGCTGCGCCAACTCAATCGCTGCCGCCCGCCCAATCCCCAAAGACGCCCCTGTCACGAGCGCCGCTTTTCCGTAAAACTTCATAATGTTCTCCAACCAAGTTATTGCAACGCCCGTTCAGCAAGATCCAGGCCGTTCCTTTTTATCTTTCCCCCTCTCCCCCTGGGAGAGGGCCGGGGTGAGGGCCGCACGCTAAACCAACGTCCCTATCTCCCCTCACAGCCCCGGCATCATAATCCATCCACCCCAAGAATTCGATTCGCCCAACACACAAACCGCGCTACGCGCTAGACAGCCTTTTGCGGGCTGCGATATGATCAACGTTCCAAATTCATGAAACCTGCGTCAGAAATTCACAATTCCTTGCCGCCGCTCGCCTCAAAATTCACAACGGAAAGATTACACCATGTCCACCCCTTGTTACCTTGCCGTCGACCTGGGAGCGGCAAGTGGCCGCGTGATTGCCGGTCATGTCGAAAATGGCCAAGTCACCCTGGAAGAACTGCACCGCTTTCCCAACGGAGCTGTCAACGTCGCCGGAACATTGCGGTGGGACGTACTGGCGCTTTGGAATGAAATCCAACACGGACTCACCATCGCCGCGGAAAAATTCGGAAAAGACATCGTCTCGGTCGGCGTCGATACCTGGGGCGTCGACTATGTGCTGCTGGGGCAGGGGGATGAACTGCTGGGACTTCCTTACCATTACCGCGACGCCCGTACCGACAACATCATGGACGTGGCCTTGTCCCACGTTCCCCGGCACAAAATCTTTGAACAAACTGGCCTGCAATTTCTGCCGTTCAACACGTTGTTCCAATTGGTCGCCATGCGGCATGCGCAGCCGCGAATTCTCGATGCTGCCGAGCGACTGTTATTGATGCCCGACTTTTTTCACTGGTTGCTCTCCGGCAGTCAGGTCATCGAGTTCACCAACGCCACCACGACCCAATGCCTCGACCCCAACACCGGCACCTGGGCCGACGAATTGTTGCGCAAATTTGAAATCCCAACCAATATCTTTCCCGAAATCGTCCCCACTGGGACGAAGTTGGGGACGCTCCGCGGTGAAGTCGCGCATAAGACCGGCTTGGGGCGGATCAACGTCGTCGCTCCGGCAACACACGACACCGGCGCCGCCATCGCCGCCATCCCCACCCAACACACTGGGCAACCGAATTGGGCCTACATCAGCTCCGGCACGTGGTCATTGATGGGTGTCGAAGTTCCCGAAGCAATCGTTTCGCACCGCGCGCTGGAATTGAATGTCACCAACGAAGGGGGCATCGATGGCACCTACCGGCTGCTGAAAAACATCGCCGGATTATGGCTGGTGCAGGAATCTCGCCGGTCATTCGCCCAACAAGGCAAGTCGTTGGATTACGAGCAATTGCAAAACCTCGCCCGCGACGCGCAGCCATTTCGCTCACTGCTCGATCCCGACGACAGCGCTTTTCTCGCGCCCGACGACATGCCGACCGCCATTGCCGCCTATTGCAGCGGCACCGGACAGCCCGAACCGGAAACCGAAGGGCAAATCGTCCGCTGCGCTCTGGAAAGTCTCGCACTCAAATACCGCATGGTGCTCGGCTGGCTGGAAGAACTGACCGGCGTGACGACCGAAGTGATCCACATCGTCGGCGGCGGCACGCAAAACGCCTTGCTCTGCCAATTCGCCGCCAACGCCTGTCGCCGCCCCGTCGTCGCCGGACCGGTCGAAGCAACCGCCTTGGGCAACGTCCTCATCCAAGCCCGCACCGACGGAGCCGTCGGCAGTCTGTCCGACATCCGCAAAGTCGTCGCCCGCTCGGTCGAGTTGAAGCATTACCAACCCGACAACGTCGACGCCTGGGACGAGGCCTACCGCCGCTACCACGACCTACTCGCCATCCCCCGACGGTAATCTGCCGGGGGTAGCCACTGTCACAATTGAGCGTTCACTATGACGAAAACCACCAACAAAAGCCGCCTGCCGCGCACAAGCACGTTGGTGGTCATCGCCATCGTTTTACTTGTCGGATGTGGCATGATGATGGTGTGGGTGCCGTATCACCGCAATCAGACAGCCATTGCTGAGATTGCACGACTTGGTGGACGAACGGAGTCGGAGTTTACACCTCCACTCTGGATTCCAGACGTGGTGGCTAGTGAAATAATGCCACTGTTCGAAAGGGTCTACCACATTGACTTAACCGAGACTCACATCACTGACGCAGATCTCGGGAATCTCCAAGGGCTAACGAATCTTAAAATCCTGTGGCTCGATAACACGCAAGTGGGCGATGTAGGCTTAGGGTACGTCGGAGGGTTGACAGACTGTTCGCAATTATCGTTGCACAACACACCGGTCGGTGACGTTGGTATGGAACACCTTCGAGGATTGAAAAACCTGCACGTTTTATGGCTTCATCACACACATGTCACGGAAACAGGTTTCAAGAGACTACAGGCTGCTCTTCCCGAATGCCAGATTCACTGGAGGCCATCAACCCCATGACCGAAACCACCCCCAAAAGCCGTCTGCCGCGCACGAGCATCATGTTGTTTTTTGCTGTGGTGTTGCTGATCGGTGGTGGAGCATTGATGGTGTGGTTGCCGTATCATCGTGAACAAACGGTGATTGCTGAGATTGAAAATCTTGGAGGAGAAATTCAATCAGAGATCATCCGTCCTGCTTGGATTCCAGATGTGGTGGACACCGAGTATTTGTGGGTGTTCGAGAGAGTCGATTACGTTGATTTATCTGATACTCAAGTCAGTAATGCTGGGCTCAGGAATCTCCAAGGACTGAAGAATCTTAGAACTCTTTGGCTCGGTAACACACAAGTTGATGATGCAGGGCTTGAACATCTTCAAGCATTGACCAGTCTTTTTAATCTTTCTCTCAACGATCTCCGAGTCAGTGATGCAGGGCTGGAACACCTCCGAGGACTGACTAACCTTTACTGGGTGTCACTCGACGGGACCCGAGTTAGCGATGCCGGGCTGGTCCATCTCCGCAGACTCACCAAGCTTAACAATTTGTACCTCGACAATACCCAAGTCACTGATGCGGGAATTGAACGACTCCGAGGGCTAGTCCAACTACATTGCCTCTCCTTCAACAATACTCAAGTCACTGACGCGGGGCTGGAAGGTCTCAAAGGTCGGACAGAACTTACAAACCTGGACCTCGATTATACCCGTGTGAGTGATGCGGGACTTGAGCATCTTCGGGAACTGCCCAACGTTAAGAGTCTATCACTGGAGTACACCCAGGTTACAAAGGCCGGGATTGAAAGACTCAAGGAAACTCACCCCAATTGCATTATCGATTGGATACAATCAGCAGATTAACGCCGAACCACGAACACAATTGAGCGTGCCCCATGACCGAAACCACCCCCAAAAGCCGCCTCCCGCGCACGAGCATCATGTTGCTTTTTGCTGTGGTGTTGCTGATCGGCGGGGTCGTGTTGACGCTGCGGAGACCGGCCTACCGAGAACAGCAGGCACTTGCTGAAATTGATCGGCTGGGCGGTAGGTCTAAATCAGAAATCATTCGTCCCCGCTGGATTCCAGAGTCGATTGGCGACGAGAATTTGGCCGTTTACAACAGAGTTATTCTTGTCAATTTATCGAACACCCAAGTCAGCGATACGGGACAGGAGCACGTCGGGGGATTGAAACAACTACGAACTCTGCGGCTCAACAACACCCCGGTCGGCAATGCCGGGCTTGAGCATCTCCAAGGGTTAACCAACCTCGAAGATCTAGATCTCAACAATACCCAAGTCAGTGATGCAGGGCTTGAGTCGCTTCGAGGGCTGAATCACCTTTCGAAACTTCGGCTGGGTGGCACTCAGATCAGCGGTTCGGGGCTGGTGTCTCTCCGGGGGTTGACCAACTTGGTTTATCTAGATCTCGATGATACCCACGTCGGCGACGCTGGGCTTGAGCATCTTCGAGGATTGTCAAATCTAAACAGTCTAAATCTCAACGATACCCGAGTCAGCGACGTTGGACTTGAGCATCTTCAAAAATTGCCCCAACTAGTACAGCTATCGCTCGATAACACACAAATAAGTGATGCAGGGCTTGAGCATGTTCATGGGTTTCCCAAACTTGATCAGCTATCGCTCAACAACACACAAATCAGTGATGCGGGGCTTGAGCATCTTCACGGGCTGACCCACTTCATTCAGATTTCACTCGAAAACACTCACGTGACGCAAGCCGGGATCGATAAACTCAAACAAGCCTGTCCTTGCTACATTCGATAGACACCACCAGCAGAATAACGCCGAACCAAGAACACGCTTGAGCGTTTCCCATGACCAAAACCACCAACAAAAGCCGTCTGCCTCGCACGGGTACACTGGTGCTCATTGCTGTGGTTTTGTTGGTTGGAGGTGGGGCGTTCATGGTGTGGTTGCCGTATTATCGCAATCAAACGGCGATGGCTGAGGTGAAACGTATCGGAAGGTCAACGGATTCAAGGATCATTCGTCCCTTCTGGATTCCAAATACCGTGGATGATGAGTACTTGGTAGTGTTTAAGAGAGTCGAGAGAGTTAACTTATCTGAGACCCACCTTAGTGATGTCGTTCTGAAGCATCTCGACGGACTGACCCAACTGAAACAACTGCGTCTGACAGACTCTAATATCACCGACGCTGGGCTTGAGCATCTCAGCGGCTTGACCAACCTGGGATGGCTGTACGTCAATAACACCCAAATCGGCGATGCGGGACTTGAGCATCTGGGCAGCCTGACAAACCTCAAGTCACTGCATCTCGGCAATACACTAGTGAGCGATGTCGGGCTTGAACAACTTCGCGACCTGACCCAACTTAGAGAGCTGGTGCTCAAAATTACCCAAGTTAGTGATGCCGGACTAGTTCATCTCCACCGACTCACTAGTCTTAAAGCTCTATCTGTCCAAAATACCCAAGTGACAAAATCCGGAATCGAGAAACTCCAAAAAGCCTTACCAGATTGTTACATCAATTGGACACCTCCAATAGAATAACGCCGAACCACTAGTACTCTTGAGCGTTTCCCATGACCGAATCCACCCCCAAACGCCGACTGCCGCGCAAACGCGTAATTCTGCTCATCGTCGTGCTGTTGTCGGTGGGGGGGGCCGCTCTGGCTGTTTGGTGGCCGTATCATTGCGAACAAGTGGCAATCGCTGAAATTGATAAACTGGGGGGATTCACACGCTCAGCTATTGTGCGTCCCCGCTGGATTCCTGAGGCAGTCGATGATGGATATTTGCTCCACTTCGAGCGAATCGACGCAATCAATTTGACCGGTCCCCTAGTCGGTGATGCTGAGCTTGAGCAATTTAGCAGATTGACCAACCTGCAGATTCTGATTCTCAACAACACACAAGTCGGCGACGCGGGGCTTGAGCAACTGCGAAAACGGAAAAAGATTTGGGACCTCTCACTGGATCAGACCCAAGTCACTGATGCCGGGCTTGAGCACCTGCGGGAGTTGACCAACCTGCAATGGCTGAGCCTGAAAAACACGCAAGTGTCTGACGCCGGACTTGAGCATCTGCAAGGTCTCACCAAACTTCAACTCCTCTCGCTGGATGATACTCAGGTCACTGGTACAGGACTTACGCATCTCAGCGGATTGAACAATCTTGTGGCCGTCTCGCTGAAAAACACACAAGTCGGCGACATCGGGGTCGAGTCGCTCTGTAAACTGACGACCCTCAGATACCTCTCTGTCAGCAACACTCAAGTCACGCAAGATGGATACTGGAAACTACGGTTATCCCTGCACGGTTGTGACCTTCGTTGGACGCCCCCAGCGGAATAACGCCGAGTTACGGACACAGGAGAGGATTTCCATGACCGCCTCCGCCATCCAAAGCCGACTGCCGCGCACGGGCACGTTTTTGTTCATGGCCGTGGTGTTACTAATCGGTGGGGGAGCGTTGACGGTTTGGTTACCGTATCACCGCAATCAAACGGCGGTCGCAGAGATTGAACGACTCCACGGAACCACTTATGAGGTGGTTGTTCGACCTGCCTGGATACCGGGAGTAGTGCCTGATCGGTCTTTGGAAATTTTCCACCGAGTCAGAGACGTGGATTTCAGCTATTTCCCTATTCGTGATGCGAGTCTTGAGCATCTACAAGAGCTGCCACACCTTGAGACATTATCCCTTGAGAATACACATATCAGCGATGCGGGGCTCAATCGTCTGCAGGGGTTGCCCCAGCTTGAAGGACTTTCACTTGCAGAGACTCAAATCAGCGATGCCGGTCTTAAGTATCTTAGTGGACTGCCTCACCTTGAGGTCCTCAATCTCACAAACACTCGGGTCAGCGATGTGGGGCTTGAGCGACTTTGCGGGACGACTAATTTTTTTAGCCTTAATCTTAGCGATACTCAAATCAGCAATGCAGGGCTTGCGCATCTTCGCGGGCAGACGAACCTTGATGGTTTGTACCTCAGCAACACTCGCGTCGATGATGGCGGTCTCAAGGAACTCGGCAAGCTGACCAACTTGCAACGCTTAACACTGAATAACACCCAAGTTAGTGATGTCGGACTTGAGCATCTTCGCAGGTTGACCAACCTTGTAGACCTGCACGTTGAAAAAACTCATGTCACGCAAGCCGGGATCAATGAACTTCAAAAAGTCCTACCCGTCTGTAACATCCGTTGGACGCCCCCAGCGGAATAACGCCGCATGCGGCTGCGCTTAGTGAGTTCCTACGCCAGTAGCCGGCAATTCACCCCGCAACGACGGCTTCTTGTGCGCTGCACCGCCCCGATCGTGTAGCAAACGCACGCACTCATTGATTTAGTTGGCGATTCGTAATGTATTGTCGCATAGTCGCTTACGGCGAATTCACCTCTCGGGTATCAGTCGGTTTCAAGATGTCTTGTAACGCTTTTGGGGTCACTCCGCTTCACTGGGTAGAGGGAGCAAACAGTTGCTCCTCACCACAAACAAAACCAAAAACCGACAGACCCAAACCCCCAACGAGGTGAACCCCATGCGACAAATTTTCATTCGACTGACGACCACCGTTTGCGTTGCCACAGCCCTGTTGTGCACGGCGACATCAACTCCCGCAGCGGACGACCTGTTTTCTTCCGACAGCTTGAAACAAGTCTTCAATCCCGCGCCACCACAAACCGCAACACCACCAAGTCCGCCGGAACAAACTCCGGTGCAACCCGTACCCCCGCAACAACCACCCACCCAAACGCAACCACAAAGCCGGGCGTTGGAACCTGCGGAAATCCCGAATTTCCTGATGCTGATGGGGTATCAATCCGAGGATCTGGGCGACGGGGTCTTCAAGACCACCTTGAAAAAAGGGGAATGGAACCTGCCTTACGCATTCGTAATCAGCCCCAACAAGGCCCAATTTTGGGTCACCCTGTCGCTGAACACGCTGCAAGAAGGCGTATCGATTCCTGCTGAAAAAATGCAGAAGATGTTGAATTTTAACCATCAATACGGCCCGATTCACTTTGCCTACAGCGAAAAGACCCGGCGGATTTACGTTTGCCGAGCCTTGGAAAACGACGGCCTGAATCCGGCGGAAGTGAAGCAAGTCATCGAAACCTTGGCTGACTTGGCGATCAACAACGAAGACTTGTGGAACCACACGAAATGGCAAACGGCCCAACAGCCGCAGACGCAACAACGGCAGGTTCAACAACAAACGCCGCAAGCCCCGGTTCAACCGCAATCGACACCGGCACACGTTGGCACATGGCGGTCGACCGCACCGGATAATTCGACGTTTCAGCTGACCCTAAACGCCGACGGGAGCTTTGTGCTCTACCACGTGCATGATTCGAAGACCGACAAGTCCGTTGGCCGCTACACGTTGGCTGGAAACAATCTGACGTTGCTGATGAGCGAAACGGACAAGTTGGAAGCTTATTTCACTTGGTACAACAACGGCACATGGCGATTCCTGATGAAAGACGCTCAACCGGGTGCCCAGGGACTGCTGTTCGCCAAAGCGTAATCTTTCGACCGCAAAACTTGTGAAAACTTCAACCGCCCGGATCAATTCTGATTCGGGCGGTTTTCTTTATGTCGTATCAAGGTAAGGGGTTGCGGCGATTTCATCTTCGGGGGGCTGCTGGCCACTGCATTTATTTGGATTCGCACTGCAACATTTGCGACGGAACTACGCTTGGAGACGTAGCTGGTTGACGACCACACAATGGTTTCTCCGGCGAAATCAAAATTCTCTGCCAAAAATTGCCAAACCGTGGCGTGTCGCTGCTGGAAACGGGCATTACCGAGTAGAGCAAACACAAAACATTTTCTCCCCCACCCACAATCAGACTCGATCACGACCCCAAAGGGATGCCATGAAAACTCTCATTCACCTGACTGCTATTGTTTGCCTCCTGACACTATTGAATGTGGCCGAAGCCGATTCCAAAACGGGTGGACGTCGCGGTGGCGGCCGTCGTGGTCAGCAAGGCCGCCGTCATCATGGCCGTCACCACGGTCGACATCACGGACATCACGGACATCACCGCGGGCACCGTTATGGCCGTCACTACGGATATGATTATGGCTACGGGCCGCGGGTAGGATTTGTGAGCGATCCATTCGCCCCGATCGACGAAGGATTCGTTGTCGATCCGCTGGTCGGCGAAGCTGAAGTGATTCGTTCATTGGGCGAATTCAACCGTAATACATCAGAAGCCTTGATCAACCTCGAAGAGGCTCGCCAAAAGGCCATCGAAAATCATCGGTTGAGCGTCGAAACGCGGTACGAGTTAAAACGGCAATGGCGGGAACGTCAAAACGCCCGACTGAGCCGCCCAGGCCGTCCCCAAGCACGCGGAGAAAGCTCACGCGAAAAGACGGAGAATCGTTTGGATGATGACGAGTTCAATCGCCTGACCGGCGAAATTGAGTGGCCGGAAGTCCTGCTCGACTCACAGTTCGAAGACTACCGCATCGCTTTTGAACAAATCTTCGCTAACCCCACAACAAAAGAATCGGGAGCCGGCACCAACCTGCACCGCGACGTCAACGAATTGGCCACCTACATGCGAGAGCAATTGCGGTTTCAAGTCGCTGAAATGTCAGCCGCCGATTACATCGCTGCCAAGAAATTCATCGACCGGTTACTGAATGAAGCCCGTAGTACGGAGGTGCAAGTGAATAGCAACAGCGCAATCACCGCTCTGAAATAAATGCGTTGATTCCTTTTAACCCCAACCCGAATCGAACCCCCGTCTGCGACGTTGTCGCGACGGGGGTTTTTGCGTTAGGGACTGATAGATTATTCGCACCCTGTGTCGCTCTGCTGGCGATAAGAATGCTCTATCGCAGACAGCGGAGATTTGACAAACTGGCGGCGACTTCACAGACTGAGGAACGATTCCGTTGAAGGTCTTCAAATGATTATTTGTCATTCTCCGTCGAAAGGTTCTCGCGATGCGCGTTCCCCTGGTTCTTCTGTTCGGCGTGTTGTTCGCGATTGTGGCTGACGCCAGATCTCTCGCAGCCGCCGATGCCGACAAACCGAATGTATTGTTTTTGATTTGCGATGACCTCAATTGCGATCTCGGTTGTTATGGGCATCCGCAAGTCAAATCACCCAACATCGATCGGTTGGCGCAGCGAGGCGTCCGTTTTTCTAACGCCTACTGCCAATACCCATTGTGCGGACCCAGCCGCGCGTCGTTCATGACCGGGTTGTATCCCGATCAGACCTTAATTCATCGCAACAGCGTCTACATTCGCGAAACTGTCCCGAATGTAAAAACGATGTCACAAATGTTCCGCAATGAGGGACATTTCGCCACGCGAATCGGCAAGATCTATCATTACGGCGTCCCCCGGCACATCGGCACCAGCGGACATGATGATCCGTTCTCCTGGGATTACACCATCAATCCTCGCGGTCGCGATAAAGACGAAGAGGATATGATCTACAGTCTCATTCCGGGCCAGTTCGGCGGAACGATGAGTTGGTTGGCCGCTGAGGGGACCGATGAAGAACAGACCGACGGCATCGCTGCCACGAACGCCACGGAATTGTTGCAGACGTATTCGGCTGACAAACGGCAGTTCTATTTAGCGGTCGGACTCTATCGTCCGCACACGCCCTACGTGGCTCCTAAGAAATACTTCGACATGTATCCCTTGGACAAGATCCGCGTGCCGACTGTCCCAGACGGCTATCTGGAAACACTCCCCAAACCAGCGGTCCGTGCGATTCGGCGAAAAAAGCAAAACTCAAACCTGCCTGACAAACTCGCTCGCCAAGCAATTCAAGCCTATTACGCCTCGATCACCTTCGCCGACGCCCAAGTCGGCCGCATACTCGATGCGCTGGATGAAGCCGGGTTGTCGGACAATACGATCGTGTTGTTTACGTCGGACCACGGATATCACATGGGAGAACATGGTCATTATCAGAAGACGACGCTTTTTGAAAATGCGGCGCGTGTGCCGTTGATCATCGCCGGCCCCGGTGTCACGGCCAAAGGAGCCAGCACCAGTGCGCTCACCGAAATGATCGACTTCTACCCCACGTTGGCCGAAATGACCGGTCTAACGCCGCCGGACTACTTGCCCGGCGTCAGCCTCGTGCCGGTGCTGAAAGATCCGACACAATCTCCACGCGATTCAGCACTGACACAATACGACTCCGGATACAGCATTCGCACGCCACGATACCGCTACACGCACTGGGGGCCCGACGGAGAAGCCGGTGCCGAACTGTATGACCACGAAACGGATCCAGAGGAGATGGTCAATCTGGCCAACAAGCCGGAGTTCGCCGAGTTGGCCCTACAGCTGTCCAAGCAACTCAACGAGCGGATCGCCGACGCCCGGCGCAAACCCCCCAGCGTGAATCAAATCCAAAACCGCAAACGCCGCAGCGTTCCGAGATCCCAAATCGGCCCACGATAAACGGCACCAACCGCTTGCGGTTGTGTGTGGCGCCGTCTGTGATTCAGATAAATGACGCGCAGGTCGACACGCAGTTTGGCAACAGTATTGGTGTTGCCGGAATTCACCACAGCTCAACCCGGTAGCGCGCGTTCCATCGTGTTGGGGGAATTTGGCTTATGGCAAATTCCTTGCGACAATGATGCCGAAAGCCCACACGGTGGTCTCAGTAACGGAAGTCGATCTCGCCAAGGGTTGGGGAAAATACCAAACGTGTTAAGTGTTGCCCCCGATTAGAGTTATCCGTAGTGCGCTATCGCAGTTTATCCAGGATAATGCCCGGGCAAATTGATTGGCATCACGATTGCATTATGAATCTGCCATACAACACAAGACAACACCTCACGCAAATACACCAACCGCGTGAACTCTCCCGCCCCGCTCACCCAGCGGGGTTTTTTTATGCGCGGCTGAATTCACAGGCTGCTAAACGAACAGCTGTTCCACATCAGCCTGCACGCTTTCCCCGGGCGCAGCTACGATCAGGTGCTGCAACTGCGGCGGCTGTCCGCCAATGGTGGTAGGTGAAGTCGGTATGATGCGGCAGTCGGCGGGGAGTTTCCGGCGAATGTGCTCCCATGGGGAATCCTCGGATCCCTCCATCGGTTGAAAAGGAAAATGCAGCCAGGCGCCCGCTTCACCGGGCAAAAGGCAGCGCCGAAACCCCAAGGCCAACCGGCCCATTGTCGAGCGGGCGTTGATATCTTGCAGTGGACGGATGCGGATTTCTCCCTGCTGATCGCAATACCGCATAGCATCGATGCCCAACGGGCCGAAGTATCCGGTTTGTTGCAAATGAACTGCCAGTCGCCGCCCCACGTCGACCGCCGATTGCCAAGCGGTGGCCGCTGCGGTGGAAATCGTGAGCCGACTTCCACGGTAGTGACCGGTTGCGTCGCACAATTGCGGGGTGATTCCCAACAACTGCGGTTCGCCGTCGCGGGGAATCTCAAATTGCAGTCCAGCTTCGTCGATGCGTTGCACCCACGGTTCGAACAATACCGCCCCATCGCGCGCGAGACGTTTTTTGGCCCAGTTAATTGTCGGGATATCGACATCCCCGCCACTTCCGAGATGCCGTTCACGGCCCGACATGCCAAAGCGTGCTTTGAGTACCCAACCGAGAGAGAAGTTCGCTGATTGCCCGATTACCGCTACCAGTTCATCGAGATGACAAATTTCGACAGCGCCATCCAGGCCGCAATGCCAGCGGGTTTCTAATTCGTGGGCGACGCGGCGGCAGTTCGCCTGTTTCACGACTTCAAGCGGCGGATGCTCGGCCGATGCCCCGGTTCGCGTTGCCAATTTCAAAGCGACATCCGACCAACCCCATGGCACCAGACTCAAGTCCGGCGGCAGGGCACTGCCAGCGGTCACGAGTCGTGGTCGCGGCATCCCCGCTGCGGTGAGGTCATTGAGATAGGTTTCATCAAATGAAGCCGGACACCACAGGCAGTCTTCTTCATCCGCGAGCGCGAGCAGCGCGGGCGTCAGTTCCGCATTGATCCGGCCGAGTTTGGAGTCTGCAGACGGAGCGCCGGCGCCGGTCAAATGGTGTTCAAAATCAAAATTACCGTAGAAGAGGCGGGGCATCTCAAAATTGTAGCGACGCGGCGTTTTGAGATCACTACAGCCGTCGAGCGACTTTAGCCAAAACCGCGCGCAGCCGGTCAACAAAGAACATCAGGGCGCACAAACGGCATAATTGGAACGACCTGCTCCTACCCCCTGCATAGCACGGTAGTTAGGGGGCAAATCGGTGATGCGGTCATTCCGGCTATGACGATCCTAATCCCCGTGACTGCCGTAGGACATCGGTCAGTCATGCGGTATTTGCGTTTTAAGAGTCTTCCGCCATTCGTACCCAGATGGCGGTCCAGCGATCCCTCCCCCTGAACCAGCAGCCCGCATGTTATTCACCCCCGCCGCCGAACGCGCTCTCGTACATAGGACGACAGCAGCTCTTGGAGTTGTGGTCTGTCTGTGGTTATGCGCTTTGAGTAGTGGTTGTCATCACGACGTTGCCGTGCCTGAATTGACGTGTGATATGCGCGGTGTTTCGGGAGATGCCTTGGTCGTGCCTGCCAATGCCCAATGGGTCGATAGCGGTGTGGACGTGCAGTCGGGAGAATCGGTGACGTTGGTGGCACACGGGAAAATTCGCCATCTCATTCCCCAAACCGAGCAGGAAATCGAGCAATCCGAAGCGGGACCGGCGGGGACTTTTTTCTACGACGATTCTCAGGGGCATCAAGAATTCCCCTTGCCGGCAGCGGGCAGCGGACCGGCGCCTTGTTATTGCCTGATCGGCCGTATCGGCGAGGGACGTCCGTTTTTTGTCGGCGACGGAATGAGCATTGCGGCTGAGTCGACCGGCCGCTTGTATTTGGGCGTCAACGACTTCGATCTGACCGACAATTCCGGTGAATTCTATGTCGAGGTCTCCAAACCCGACACCGTGCAGCCCGTGTCGTTCCGGCAGGATGTTCGCCGCGACGCACCGGAAGGGCTACCGGCGGCGGGATGTTCCGTGGTTGTGTTTTACGTCGATGGACTGCGGCCCGACGTGTTGGAAGAAATGTCGGCGATGCACCATGTACCGCATCTGACGGAACATTTTATCGACGGCGGAACACACATGCGGAACACCTTTACCGCGTTTCCCTCCGATACAATCACCTCCAACGGAACGATGTGGACCGGATGTTTTTCCGACCGGCATGGCATCAAGGGGCAAATTCGCTTCAGCAGGCAACGGCTGGAATCGGAGTCCGGTTTGGATCCCATGGGCCCCAGTCGGACATCAAGGCTTCTGCGGCCGCACGGGACGGACAAATTAATACACAATGCCCAGGCTGCGTCGGTGGGTTATTTCGAGGGCAACGAAGCAGAGATTCGTTGGAAGTCCTCAAAACGGACCGGCATTCCAGCGGTTTATGATTACCTCCGCGTCGAGGGGAACGATTGGGCGACCGGAGTTTTGCCCATCATGACTGATGCACCTCCGTCTATGTGGACACGAAGTCTCGCGCGGAATTTGCCCTATTTCCAGGCTCATCAGGCTTGGCGATATATCGACGATGCCAACGCGCACTTCGCTGTCCGGCATTTGCTCAATCGCGAACAGCCGCTGACGGTGATCTGGCTGCCCGAGACCGACTCTGTCAGCCACAAGTATTGTCGCGGACAATTTGGCACGACGCGTAAAACAATCGCCATGGCGGATGTTCTCGTGGGAGATGTGACCGAAGAACTGCGGGCGCAGGGACGGTTGCAGAATACGTATCTCGTGTTGGTCAGCGACCATGGGCATCTGGGAGGCCGCAAGACCCATTTGACGCGGTACGATCTGGTGCATGAACTGTTATTCCGCGAACGGGAAGTCACAGCCGACGGCCGTTGGCTCGGCGGCGGGTTAGGTCTCTCGGTGCGACAACACCGATTAGAGAACTGGCACACCGGCGATACCAAAGACAAGATGGTTTATGTCGACGGAAATTCCGACGGGGCCGCACGCATCTTTTTGCCCAGAGGAAATTATCAGTCGGGAGATTGGAGCGGCCCCAACCGTCCGGCCGATTTATTGGCCTACCAAATCGCCCCGCATTTACCGGCGGTCGATTTACCGCAATACATCGTCAGCTCGCGAGCGGTCAACCATGCGGGGGAAGAACAAAACCCTGTCGATTTAGCGTTGATGAAACTGGATGATCGTTCGATCCTGATCACCACGGCGGACCGCGGACAGGCGATCATTGACCGGCGGGAACGCAAAAAAGGGGGCTGGGAGTATCGCTATACGGTCGTCAACAATGTCCGTCCCGGCGCAAATGGCGCAGCCGAATTCGATGTCGTGGAGAATCCCAAAACCGATCCGCTCAAACTGCTGCAGGAAGTCTGGCCGCAGTACTTTACCTACTACCACAATGAGGAAAAGTGGCTGCAACTGACGGCGCCGACCGAATATCCCGATGGCGTGGTGACGCTCACTCGGCATATGTTGTGGCAAGATCACCTCAAAGTCCGTGAGCAAGAATACGCCCCCGATCTTGTCGTGACAGCCCGGCATGGTTGGTTTTTCGGAACGCAGAACACACCCGGAACGACGCACGGTTACCCATTGGCCGATGCGGTGCGGGCCACTTGGTACGTGTCGGGACCGAATATTCGTCGCGGCGCGCGGATTCACGAACCAGCCCGTTTGGCCGACCTGACACCCACGATCTTGACGATGGCTTCGGTCAAGACACGTCCAGAATGGTTTGAAGGAACAGTCCGTCGCACCGTCTTCACGACCGCTGCAGCGGAACCGTCAGCCGACGATACGCCGGTGCATTGGCGCGACGTGGACCTGCAGGCATGGGACAAACTGGATTATGCGCCGGTTCCCGAATTTGATCGAAAACCAATCTCCGTCAATCGCCCCGGCAGCCCCTGGGACGTCAACAACATCGCTTACAACGCTTTGACCGTCGGAGATTGGAGCGTCTTTCGATTGGTAGACGATGCCTTCGCTCCCGGCAAAGACAAAAAGAAGCCGGTTACAAAAGCGGTGAACAGCATCGAACGTCGCGGTCGGCGATCCCGTCACAAGTGGGTCACCGAAGGGACCCATGCTCTGAACGTCTCAGAGGTCTCGCTAGGAGACTATAGTTTGACGTCGTCGGGGAATATGTACCGTGCGAATGGCGTCGTCGATTGGTTGCAAAATCGAGGGACACGGCTTGATGAAAAAATCTCTGATAAAGTTGGCCGCAACACCGTGCTCGGCGCTCCGAAAGTCAATCGCGCTGTGGACGGCGTCCAAGACGGCTACTGGGATGTCTACAAGTACGTTCAGCGGTTGATGGTCGAAGTCTTGGACGAAACCGTGCTCAACGGCCTTGAGAACAACGTCGACCGCGCAATCAACGCATCGCGAAAAACACCCCCGGAAATCCTCGTGCAATAACACCCCGCACGGCTACGCCTCGCGTGCATCGGGTGCGTTGCGATGTCCCTATTGGCTTATGGGCTGCGCCAAAAAAAGGCCTCACGCCAAGGCGCAAAGTCGCAAAGAAGACAAAAGACGGTAAGTTGCCTTTCGGCGTTTGTGAAGACTTGGGAACGTCGTGCGGCTATTCGGACCAGCGACCACTTAGAGTATGTGATCAATGGGGAGGGCGAGGCTCCCGCCGAGCCGCGATGGACCAAAACGCTTACCAAACCCGTCGGATCACTGCACGCCCAGGGGAAGAAAGCGGCTCAGCAGGAGCTTCGCCCTCCCGCTGTGCTAAATGAAATTACGAAGTCGTATTTCGAAAACAGACTCGTACTTGTCCCACAAAATATTCGCTTTGCCAATAAACCCTTTGCGGCTTTGCGTGAGGCTTTTTTCAGAGACACCGCGAGCGTCGCAACCCACCGATGTTAGCAAGCAACATGGGGGACTCGGACACTCCGGATCGTTAAAATATGATTTCGATCCGTTGCTTTTCGTCGAGTTTTTTGGAGTGGACTTCGATGATGTCCCGGACCAGCTCAAATTTCGCCGGTGGAATTTCGATGGCAATTTGCCGGGCTTTGGGAATCACCAATTGGCGTGGAAAGTGAATTCCCTTCTGCACACGGCCAATGCTGGCACGATAACCGTCGGTGCCGGTCACGGTGCCGGTTACATCGGCGCGTAAGTCACGAATGGGGACAAGACGATTCAACTGAATCACAATCTTGTAGGATTTGAACGGTTCGGGATCTTCGGGAACCGTCCAGACCGAAAAACTTCCGCGGGTGATCACTTTGCCTTTGTTCTTTGGCATTGCAAATCCGCCGCGCTTCCAGGACTTGCCGTTGCCGCCCCCTTCGTTCACCATGTCCAACGCATTCTGAGGCAGCGCGGGCAATGTGGCGGCCGTATCGCCGAAATCACTCAGCACCATATCCGGGACGAATCGCACATTGTCTGTGATCGATTCTGAATTCAACGCCGACAGTTCGCTGGCATCAGCAAGGGTGTCGGTCAGTTCAAACTCCGTGTCAGCCAACGTTTCCAGTGGCTGCTTATTATCAACGTTTGTTTCCGTAAAGAGTGCGTTGATCGGACCCCGATCCCCGAGGTGGTCCTCAAGACGCATTCCGCACAGATACAACACCAAGGCGATGCCCATAAACAGCAGCACATGCACCCCAGCTGAGACAACCAACGACATCCCCTCGGGACCAGTTGCCCATTGACGCAATTCTCGTCGCCAAGTCTGAATCGTCTCCCAGATGGTCGGAGACTCAGCCGCGACGGGTGCTAACGCACGCTGACGTTTTGCGGATTCCTTACTCAGACGCGCGCGGACAGAATTTTTTCCGTCACCCGGTCGTTGCGGTGCCGACGCTGTGCTGGTCGAAGTCGACTGGCGTTGCGTCTCTTCAGGGGATTGAGGTGTACGAGTGGTCATTGCGCTCCGTGCGGAATTACCTTGCCTGGGACCGACCACAAAGCCCATCGTCCTGCGATGACTCGGTGCTCGCCCCTCCATCAATATTATAGCTGTGAACTAGGACGGGGGTAGAGGATTTCCACGAGTTTCAGGCTGCGAGGACGTTCCTACCGGCAAATACGGCGGACAAAACAACTTGCGCCACACAGCCGCACGATTGTGATGCAGATGTTCGCCTAATCGATAAACGGGAGTTCAGACCGTTTGTTCACCAAAATATCAGCAAATTTCCGTCCCGTTACCGACAATGGATAATTGTGGAAGTCTGACGAGCAGACCCAGACGTATTCTTCGACATTTGGTTGCGTGGATGTGTCGGACAATGTGCCCTCGAAGCACAACAGTTGAATTCGGTACCGTGTGACGCTGTGGCGGAACTGTTTCAGTAGGTCCTCGACGTTGACTGCCAGTCCAAGTTGCTTTTTAAGATGGCCTTCCAGTTCGCCACGAATTTTCCGCAGATCGCGGCCATTGTGGGGGGCGGGGTATTCCGAAGTTGCAAAACGAGGAAAGTCCCACAGCCCGGCCCAGCGTTCGCCGTGGGGGCGTCGACACAGCAAGTATTCTTCGTTGTGCTGAATAGCGACAGCGGCTTCGGTTACGTCGGTGAGCTCCGGTCGCTTTTGTGCAACCGGAATACGGTCCTGTGTTCCGGATTGAAACGCGCGGCAACCCGATTTGACCGGACACGTATGACATTTCGGATCTGCCGGGGTACAGACCGTCGCCCCCAGATCCATCAACGCTTGGTTGAACGTCCCCGGCTGTTTGCGCGGTAGAATTGATTCCGCAAACTGCCACAGCAATCGTTGTCCGCCGCTCGAACGCGGGTCCTGTTCGTATCCCAACAATCGGCTGTACAGCCTCAAGGTGTTGGCCTCGACAATCGCTGCGGGACGATCATACGCAAACGAGACAATCGCCCCAGCCGTATAACGTCCAATGCCGGGCAACGCTTCCAGTGCCGCGACATCTTGTGGAAAATCGCCGTCAAAATCGGCGACGATGGTGCGAGCCGCCTTGTGAATATTCCGCGCCCGGCTGTAATACCCCAACCCCTCCCACATCCGCAGCACGTCGTTTTCTTCTCCTGCAGCCAACGTCGGTACATCTGGGAAGCGTGCGAGGAATCGCTTGAAATAGGGAACGACCGCTGTGACCGTCGTTTGTTGCAGCATGATTTCGCTGATCCAAACACGATACGGATCGTGGCTATTGCGCCAGGGCAATTCGCGACCATACCGCGCATACCACCGCCGCAACTGACCACGAAACCGCTGCCGCCAATCAGCGTCGAACTCTGCAAGGATGTCCGTGTCGAATGATTTCATCCGTGAGGAATCAGGCTTTGTAGTTTGAGAGGAGAACGAAATTCGCCTCTGAGTGGTGAATAGACAGTAGGCTTTAGACCGTAGACTGTAGGAAGAGCATTGGCAATCCAATCCTAATGCTCTTCCTACAGTCTGTGGCCTAAATTCTCGTTCACGCCCATTTCGTTGGCGCGTAACGACTTCAATCCTCAATCGGACGTTGTCCCCACGGGATTGGCATCGAGGGAGCGTGGCGTTGGTGGCGGCCGCGTTGATCTTTGGGGCGCGGGCCGAAGTAGTTCACGAAAGCGCAGAGTTGTTTGACCGCTTCGCGATACACGCGCTCCCCTTTTTCCGCAGTGGCCAATTCCGCTTCGCCCAACACGCCCGTATCGGAGTAACTGCTCGTCCAGGAAACGAGCGTCGCCGGGCCAGCGGAGAAGACATCAACCCAGTTGAAAGGGCTCTCCTCTTCGTTGAAAGAGATCACGCCGCTTTTGATCAAATCCTTGCGAACATTGTCGCCGTCCAGATACAGATACATCGACGTCTCAAGTTCGCCCGCATGCGCACAACCTCCGGGGAATTTGCTTTCCCGCCAACTGGGAATGAACTCCGGATCGACTGTGAGTAGTTGCCACCAAGCCGCCAACACGCATTCCGCATCGGTTTCCAGATTGGTGCGCCGCGCCGCGAGATCCAAGTTGGGCATATTCGAACCATGCCCGTTGAGCAGAATGATCTTCTTAAAGCCGTGGTACGCCAACGACTTCGTAACGTCGAGCACTTGGCGGATGAACGTCTCGTAGTGCGTGTTGATCGTTCCGGGAAAATCCATCACATGCCCGGTGTAGCCATAGGGGATCGTGGGCAGGACCAGAATTTTATCCGTCATTTCTTGCCCGGCACCCTGAGCAACGCCGCCGGGACAGACCAAATCAACGTCCAACGGCAAATGCGGACCATGCTGTTCGACCGCACCTACGGGAATGATACAGACCTTGCCGAGATCGACCGCATCATTGATTTCGGGCCAGGTCAATTTTTCGTAGCGGTACTCGGTTTCAGCGCGGCTGGGCATCGGGTGGCTCGCAGTTCGGGGTGACAAGAATCGTGGCAAATGAATGTCCCGATTCTACACACTTTGCCCCGCTATGCCAGCACCTTGACTGCTTCACGAACCAATTCGCACGCCGGCATCGGTCCCCTCCGACCTCAAATTGTCGACTTACGACGTGGCTTCTTGATTGCGATTTAATTTGGCCAGACGCATCAACCGTCGCGCGTACAAAGGAGGTTGCCCCGATGTCTCTGCGGTTTCCGTGGTGGAACTCAACGGTGTCGAAGAGTCCGCTGTCGCTTGTTTCAAGTCTTTGAAAGCCCACCGGCTCAGCAATCCCACGGCCACAGCGGCAAGACAACCCCACAACACGTGTCCCCAAAACGACGGAGAGACCGGTTCCGTTGCTGTAGCAGCCGGCGCGAGGATCGTGGCGTGTGCTTTATGGCCTGTTGTGGTGGTGGCGATTTTTGCTTTGATCGACTTGAGTTCCTTTTCAGCTGCCTGCGTTTCCAGTTGCGCTTGCTGAAGACGGTCTTGCAGTTCGGAATGCCGGGTGAGTCGGGCTTGCTCCAAGTCCCATTGGTCTTGCAGATCGTCTTCCCGTGTTTGCTTTTGACGCAAATCGATAGCCAAGGTCCTCAGTAACAGCGCCCGGCGATCATTTTGGTCCGGCTGGTCGGTCGTGGCAATCTGTTGGATTCCTGAACCCGGTTCAGAGAGGTCATCGATTTGCCGCAGCAACTCCGCTTGTTTGGACTGAATTTCAATCATTCGCGGGTGACGCACTCCATAGTATTGCGAGTACTCACGCTCAGTTTGCCGCAATCGTTGCAATTCGTCGACTAAGTCCACATGGCTCATCACCGCTTGGACGATCTCCTTAGCCGAGCCGGTCGAGAGTTGGGCTGCTACAAGATGCACGGCTGAACCGGTTTCAAGTTCTTGGGTTGCTTCGTGATAACGGTTTTCCGCATCAAGGCGATCCGCTTTGGCTTCAACGATTTGGGCGGAGAAACTCTTGATCCGTTCCAGTGAAGCCAATTGGGCCGTTTCAGAGAGTGATTCCTCATCCAGCTGGCTTTTGATAGCAGCAATGGTTGTCTTGCCGGTTTGCAGTTGCTGCTGTGTTTCTTGATTATCTTCTTTTAACTCTTCGATGCGGGGCAGGGCCACGCTCGATTTGAGTTGCCGTGAGTTCTCCACATAGCCGTCTGCGAGAGCATTCAGAATCGACTCCGCTTCGCCGGCGTCCTGGCTGAGGCAGCGCAGCTGCAACGTTTGATCGTCTTCGTTGAAGGAAACTGACAACTGTTGCGCGACCGCGTTGAGATCAAGCAGCGGTTTGCCCGCTTGGGTGCGCTGCGCATCGAGAGCGGCGAAGGCGTGGTCAAAAACCGCTTCGGGAATCTCGGACATCGACTTGGGGTCGACCGGTTGATCATGCGGTTTGACGTTGACGGTCGTTTCCAGCACGGTCGTTGCCGTCAAATAATGGATCAGGCAAACACCCAATGCAGCGATGGCGGCCGCCCATGGTTTGCGGATGATTTTATGCAGATTTAGTTTGATTTTCATTTTCATTTGCTCAACCATCCCTCGACTGTTTGCTTAAGCTTACTTCCGGCCGGACGCTCGACGTGAATCACGTCGCCCGGTTGAATAGCCGGAGACTGTTGTGGATTCGCTTCCAATTCCTCCCACGATCGCGACCAATTGCGACCGGGCCAACCTGTTTCATTCAGCCGCATCAGCGTGATTTTCAGAGCATCATCTTCGTTTTTGACGCCACCGGCCAATCGCACGGCATCCACCAGCGTGATGTTATTGCTGTTGGGAATATTGAATGATCCGGGGTTTTGTACCGAGCCCAAAACTTTGATGGGGGGCACCAATTCGCTAATGCCAACGATATCCCCTTCACCAAGTTGCAGTTCGATCAACGCCCGGCGGTCCTCTTCGCGCTGTGCGTCGAACCAGATGATTTCATATTCAGTTCCCGGTGAACCAGATTGCGGCTGATCATCGGAAACCGCGTTGACCGCTGGGGCCGCAGCAATCGCTGGTGCAATCTGATCTGCAGCAATTTCCAAGAGTTCTTCACTTACAGTTTCTGATTCCAAGGGGAGTGGATTGACGGTGTCATTGGGGGTTACCCCTGGTATTTGATCGAGTGTCTCATCGGCCAATGCAAACAGGGCTGCCGTTTCCGCAATCGGCGCCACTGCCTGGAGGTTGAGCGGTCGCGCTACGGAAATTTGACCGCCGGCGTTCGTTTTCAGTCCCGCCGAAACCAATGCCGAATAGACGCTGGCATCTTCGCGGGGCAGGGCGATGATGCCGGGGCGTTCGACCGCTCCTTCGACATAGACTTTGACGCGCGGTACTTCCAATTCCCGAACAATCACGGTCGGATTCACCAGCAGTTCGCGGCGTTGATATTCATCTTTCAGGCCTTTTTCGATGTCGGCGCGAGTCAGACCCGTGACGACCGGTTGGCCCAATAACGGAATTTCGAGGCTGCCGTCCGTGTGAATCCGGGCCGGGAACGTGTGCGGTTCCTCCGGCTGAAACAGATTCGAGACGGTGATTTCCAACAGATCCCCCGGTTGGACTTGGGCGGTCTGTGGTGTGGGGCGAATGGAATTGATGTCCAGCGGCGGCGACATTTGCGCGTCGTCGTTCCCAAAATTGGCGAACCAGTTGAGCGCGGGTTGCGCAGCGCCGGCAACCGGTGCTTCAAACATCCGGCACCCGGAGCAGGCTAGGAGAGCTAATGTCGGCAGCAGCAGGGCCGCAACGCATTGGGCGCGGTCGCCTGCGCGTAATGGATTCATCATGAACAGAACCCCATCCGTCGTTGTATCGGCTGGCCGATGTCGGACGAATTGTCGCAATAGATTTGAGAGACGGATTTGAGAGACGATTGACTGAGAGTCGGTGAAATCCCGTGAGAGGCGGAATCCGTAGCCACCGACCCGGCAGCGCGGCGGGTAATACTACAAAGTGCGACACGAGGTCAATATGCCTTGTGGTGGAATTGCGCCGGTTTTAGCGGCAAGGCATGGGATGTGTTTGCCTGGAGACCGCCAAGACATTGATTCGGACCAGGGGAATACCTCGTGGACTGCCAGGGGGAATTTTAGCAGCGCCCTGTGAGATGCGACTCGTCGATTCAGTTTGTCGGTGATTGACGGGTCCGGCATCTTACAACTTTTCTACGCGATTGAACCCAATGGTTGCGCCGTTTGTGCGGTTTGTACCGCTGTGTTTTAACCACCAGTTGTTGGATTTGAAAAACATGTGCCAATTCTTGCCGGAAACCCTGCATGTTGTCTAACCACGACCTAAGTTCTGAGTGTGAATAACAAATCCCTTCTCAGGGAAAGGTGCAAACGATGAAAACGATACTTCTTGTGGATGACTCGCGCGCTGTGCGTTTGGCGGGGCGCCGCATTATGGCGGCCATCGGGCTGGAAGTGCTTGAAGCTGAGCATGGCGAAGAAGCGCTGGCTATGGTTCATGAACATGCGGTGGACGTGGTTCTGTTGGATTGGAATATGCCCATTATGAACGGGCTGGAGTTCCTCAAAGCTCTGCGAGCCGACAACGAATTGCCACAGCCGACAGTCATTATGTGTACCACTGAAAACGACATGGAACGCATCATCGAAGCCATGCAAGCGGGCGCGAATGAATACGTTATGAAACCATTCACGGAAGATATCGTGCGTGGAAAACTACAAGAGACCGGCGTGCTAGAAATTGCTTGACGGACAACCCACAGAATCCCTCTGCAAGCGATCGCATTCGATCTTGCCAAAACATCCCAAGTCGGCAGTGCTAGGAACACGGAGCGGTTTATGAACGCCAACGATTACGATTACCTGACGAAATTCTTAGTCGAATCCTCAGGTTTGGCATTGGGCAACGGAAAAGAATACTTATTGGAAGCGCGGTTGATGCCGTTGGCGCAGAGTTTCGGGATGTCCGATATTCCTGAGTTGGTTGTCGAACTGCGCCGCGGACGCGACCCACGCCTCTCAACGGCCGTCACGGAATCGATGACGACCAACGAAACGTCGTTCTTTCGTGATGTGACTCCCTTTGAGGAAATGAAAACACAGCTTTTGCCCGCCTTGATCAACGCACGGCGGGAATTGCGACGTTTGCGAATCTGGTGTGCGGCAGCATCCACCGGCCAAGAACTCTATTCACTACTGATGCTCATCGACGAATCGTTTCCGGAACTGCAGTCCTGGAATGTTGAAATCGTCGGCACCGATATCGCGGAAAAAATGCTCAAGCGGTCACAGGAAGCGATCTATTCCCAGTTCGAAGTGCAACGCGGATTGACAACTCCACTGCTGATCAAAAATTTTCAACAGGTCCCACAAGGTTGGCGGATCAAGGATAACTTGAGAAATCGCGTTCAATGGAAGCAACAGAACCTTTTGGACGATTTCTGCCATCTGGGGCCGTTCGACCTGATCGTGTGCCGCAATGTGTTGATTTACTTTGAAGTCGCACATAAGCGTAACGTGCTGGAACGCATGCGGAATCAACTTGCTCAGGACGGAAATCTGATTCTAGGAGCCGCTGAGAGCATCGTGGGAATTACCGATCAATTCGAACGCTTCTGCGAATGCCGCTCAGCCGTCTATGTGCCCCGCTAAAAAACGGGGCCTTCTCCTCGTCAGTCGTCACCGTTGAATACCAATCGAGCCGGTTGGCTTGTTGTAATGTGCGGTGTCGCGACGCGCAGCCGGATTGCTCACGGGCTGATCCGTGAGACGTCTGCCCAATAACCAACTGGAAACGTCCTAATACAACAGCGCATTGTTCAGTATTAGATTATCCCATCTTCTTGGGGGGGCCACCGGCAGCATGCTCGCCAGTGACATATCAGGCTGAGTTTCCTATCCGGCTACGTCGACCCATGCACGTCCTGACGGGCATGACGCTCGATGCCCCCGCGCGAGAATCCTCCTGACGACCCGCGAGAAATCCTGTCGCTTGCCGTGGCTACGAGGATTGCCATCTTTTCCCACGTGGGACTATCCAATTCCGGTGCAGCGGGAGCTTCGTTCTCCCGTGACACTGAAATGAAGTTGCCAGCGGAATGGAAGACACGCTCTTAGATCCAGACCGGGCCTTTGACCGGTTTGTCTCGCAAGCCGGCATTTTCCAATGCGGTTAGGTCAAAGCTGCTGATGCGATTGTGCAATTCAATATCCAGTCGCGAAAAAACGTTGTCGTCGTCAAACGTTTCTCGGACTGTGCCCCGTAGCACAGAATTGAACGCCTGCACTTCGTTGTGCAGATGGACTTTGACCTGTTCAAACATACTCACCGGCAGCGGTAATCGCAGTTCGATGTGACTGGGTGAAATATTCTCAAATTCACAGATGATTCCCGTCCGCATCGGGTCGCTGTCACGATACAGCTTAATCACCATCGTCCCCAGATGCCGTTTCTCGGTTGCGCTGGCAACAGCAATGATCTCTTGTTCATCCTGAGTTGCCTGTCTGGCGAGTTCAGCAGCCGACTCGGCGAAGACTTCGGCGCGTTTCGTCGCCGCTCGTTGCCGGATGGCTTCGACGTCGATCTCGCCCTCGATGGTCACGCCAAAAAGTCCGGCATTGAATTCCACATCCGCCTTCGTACCAACGACCAGGTCGATAATGTCATCGGTCGTCAGATTAAATCGTTCTTCCAGCAATTTGCGTGCAGCCGGAAATTGCGGCGAATCAGGCGTCCAAAGCACTTCGGCCATCAGACAGCCGGCATGGGTCACTAGCTGTAGTTTGTTGTCGTTGTCAATGTCATCGTGATGATTCTGTGTCGACTGAACCAGCGATTCTGGAAAGCCCCAACGCGTCAACAACTGGGCCCCCAATTGGGCATGTGTAAACCCGTACTTGTCTTGTTCGGCACGCAACAACTCCGGGCCGTGAGGGATTTCTAACGCCATGTTGACGTATTCATCTTGCTTGACTTGTGCAAGCACCAATACGCCAAGATCGGCCAACAATCCCCCGGAATAGGCGTCGTTGTGATCCAACAGTTCGGTCCGTTTGGCCAGTCGCGAACTCAGCGTCGCCATGCTGATCGATCGCCGCCAATATTCCTGGCACAACTGACTAGCGGAGCCGCGCGAAAGACCGTCGACGAGGCTAAATGTCATTGCGACCAGACGCAACGAACGCTGGCCGAGCAGCGCAACCGCCTGTCGCAGATTCGTGACTTCACGCCGCAACCCGTAGCGTGACGAGTTGATCGTCCGTAAGATTTTAGCCGCCAAACCTGGATCGTTTTCCAAGCAGGCGACGACTTCGCGTACGTCGTAGTCGATGTCGCGAGTCAGATTAAGAATCGAAATGGCGACCTGCGGTAACGAATGCAATTCGTTCACGCGGTCCAGCACCGAGTCGATCGCTTGACGGTCATGATGGGTATTGTCAGACATAGTCGTAGTCTCCTTCCAAGAGCGCTTCCTTGGGGCCCGAAATCGCAGGAATCACATGATGTGAAGCCGAATGGCCAATGCGTTTGATCCTACGTAGCAATTCCTTTTTCTAACGCTCCATTAAAACCCTACATCACAAAAACCCGCGCGGCAAGAAAAGTGATCGCTCTTACCATGTGGCGTTTTGTCAACATCCGACATCTGAGCCAGCAATACGCAACTGAGACAACAGGCACCTCACGCGAACCGCTACTAATCAGCAGAGCAATAAAAATCATCGTCATCGCGACGACCACTCAATGCACTGGGCAGTCATTAACCTTTAATCGCCGGTGCTAAGCGCTCTGCACGACTGCCAATCAATGTCAGCGAATTCAGGATGTTAGGAATCAAAGAAGGCGTCGCAGGGATTTGCTGACCCATGATGAAGCTATCACTTTGCAGGCAATCCTGGAGATGGATCAAGCGTTGGTCCATGGTTCCCAGAAATGTCGCCAACTCTTCCGGAGTCAAATCGTGACGCAACAAGTGCGATTTCCCCGCTTCGCGATGCCGTGTCAGTCGTGCAAGTGTTTTACCCTGTGTGCGATAAAGGTCTCCGCAGCAAAACCCGCGGCGCAGGCGGCCGACGTCATCGAAATGAAAGGCCGGGTCCGCCCCAAAAAATAAGGAGAATCGCCCATCCTCATGAAACCCGGCAATCACCGTGTTGTCATCATCAGGGAGCGATAGTTCGCACCGCCGTCGCAGCGCGGTCGCCTCCTTCATCAGATCTTCACGGTCCGATTCATGCACCGCCATCAACGTCCTCCACATGTCCGAAGCAATCATCAACCATCGTGCCCAAAACGCTCACAACCAGTCGTCCCATCGTAGCGTGAGGACTGAAACCGCCAAGCCATCAAAAGGTCGATCAAACCAAGCAGTCCATGAAACGATCTTTTTCGTCAGTCTCCCACAGGCCAATTTATGTGGTTTGCAGCTGTGTTTTGTAACTTAACTGCTGGTAGGGTATTTAGTTGTGGCAGTTTTAGTACTGTCGGCCGCGTAAAGAATTTCCGCCAAAGAGGTGTTTTTTTGTTGCCCAAACATCAATTTATCATCATGATAGAAATTTGGGGGTGTCTTAAGATTTACAGACGTCCAAGATGATTGTTGCATGAGGACAGATTCAGAACCAATTCGCGGTCGAATTGTGTATACGCAGTGGCATAGTTGGAGTTGAGCGGGCCCGGATTATGTTCATCAAATTTATTAAAATACTGTGTATCAGCCTTTGGTTGGCCGGATTTGTTCTGCTGGGAATGTCCTATGCCACATTCTCTAAAACCGAGGCCCTGCGCGCTCAAATCCATTTCATGCCAGATGGAACACAAGTTCTCGGATACGATCCGGATACCGGCCGTGAATCCCCTGATGTAGTCCACAGCAAACAAAAGGCCCATCTACAGATGATCGGCGGTGTCTCAGCCATTTTGACCGGTGCTTTGGTTGGCTTGCTGACGACGATCTGGGGTAACAAATACCGCCGCAGCCGCGATCGATCTCGCGTGAGCTCGAATGCCGACCATCTGGCCATGCAATATCGTCGTCGTCCCCGTCGCCGACAATCCTCCTGACATCGATGACAACTCTCCGCGCCGGTCTTTGGAAGTTCCCCTCAAAGGATCTCCGGGCAAGGTCGACCCAGCGAGGTGATGGATTGAATCGCGGAGCACATACCCCGGTTGTGCAACAGTCGCCATGCAAATACGACGAAGATTTCCTCCAAGTGAGGCCCTGCATGACCCAGATCGCAAACGAAATGCCTCCAAACAAACCTGCGAATGAAATGCCTCTGCAGGAATTGGACCGCGAACAGGATGTGCGAAACAAGCACGACTTGGTCAAGGGGCTGCTCGAAGCCAATGGCTGGGACGCATTGTTACTCCAAAAACCTTGCAATTTTTCTTGGTTGACATCTGGTGGAGATAGCTCCGGGCGTGGTATGGGGCAACCATTGGCCGCTCTCTTTATTACACCCGATTCCCGCTTGGTTATCGCTAACAATTGTAATTCCCCGCAAATTTTTGAAGAAGAGATTCCGCAACTCGGATTCAGCCTCAAGGAGCGTCCCTGGACCGAACCTCCGCACGTGTTGCTCGACGACCTCTGCCGTGGACGTAACGTCGCCAGTGATACGGGCGATCGCGAGACGATTGATGCGTCGACCGAGATTCGCAATCTACGATTACAATTAACCAGTTTAGAACGAGCACGCATGCGGATCGTGGGGCGACATGTGACGCATGCCGTCGAAGCAACGGCGCGGACACTCGAATTGGGACAAACCGAGGCCGAAATTGCCGGTCAATTGTCCCACCGATTGGTACACCGGCAGGTCACCCCCATCCAAATGCAAGTCATGGTCGACGGTCGCGGCGAACGTCATCGGCACTGGAGTTACAGCGGCGATCCGTTGCGCAATTCGTGTGTGCTCTCCGCAGTCGGCTCGCGTTGGGGGGTTTGCGTGGCAGCGACGCGCACGGTCTGTTTCGGACAACCGTCGAAATCCCTCACCCAAGCCTACCAAGCCGCCGCCATGGTCGAGGCGACCGGTATTTTCTTTTCACGTCCCGAGACCCCGGCCAGCAAACTCTTCGGCCGCGTCAGCCGCATCTACGAAAAATTCGGCTACGAACGGGAATGGCGCATGTGCGATCAGGGGGAAATGATCGGGTATCAAGCCTGCGAATTGCCAATTTCCCCCACCAATCACATCCCATTGACTGCCAACATGGCTCTGCACTGGCATCCTACCATTGGTCCGGCCAAATTGGGCGATACGATTTTGATCGCCGAAAACGGATATGAACCGCTGCGTCCGATGGAAGGCTGGCCCCAATTGGGGGTCTCTGTCAAAGGGGTCTCGATCGAATGCCCCGACATGCTGATCCGCGAACCCTGATTTTACATTCGCCGTATACCCAGAGAAATTACGTGGTGGATATGCAGGACGTATACCCCACCCCGCCTAACTCCGCGATGTGGGCCATCATGATGTCGGTCACTTCTTGTAGCACCTCTTGCGTGGGTTTGCTGTCATAATATGCCGAGAGGTCAATCGGATCGCCGTAGTAGACGGTGACGGGACAGAAGTTGTAAAACGGCTCGATCATGGTTTCGCCGCCGGGGGAATTGTGAATGTAGACGGGATAGACCGGCACCTGAGACCGCACGGCCAACCAAGCCATCCCGGGATTTCCCGCTTTCAGGTCCCGTTCGCGATTGATGCCCCCTTCGGGAAAAACGCCGAGCAGCTTGCCGTCCTTCAACCGCCGCAAAGCAGCGCGCGTGGGAGCGAGGTCCTTGCCGTTGCGTTGGACTGGAATGGACTGCATAGCAACTGCGATCCAATGCAGAAATTTCACTTCGTAGTATTCGCGGGCCATCATAAACCCGATCGTTTCGCGGCGGCCCACCCAGACAAACATGGGATCCATCGGGGAACTATGGTTGGCAATGATGATTGCCGGCCCGTCCGTGGGAAACGGGCAAGGGCGATTCGTGCGAAAGTGAAAAAATGCGCGGATATAAAACCGATTGACAATCGCAAGTGCCCAAGCATGCCAACCATCCGGCCACCGCGCACCATGCCAGAGCGCCATCGCGATCGCGATCGCCATATAGAGGGCCAATGTCCACTTGGCGGCCATGTCCGGTTCCATCGGAGATTTGGTCTCGCAGTTTGTCTTTAGAGTGTGATGTGAATTGTCAGAGGGGTGTGCCAAGTCGGTCGGCGAGTCGCTCTGAAAATCTCGACAAACATCGCAGCAACACACCCGACCTCAACTTCGCCCTCTCCCTCTGGGAGAGGACCGGGGTCAGGATTTTCGATCCGACGAGCGTTATTCCATGCCGTCAAAACAAGTCATACATGTTTTAACAGCAGCAGTTCCCCGGGAAGGTCGTAGATTTTGTTGATCCGTTTCTCCGTGTTGTGAAACTCTCGTGCGACATCGAAAGGTGCGTCGCGACGCACACTACAAAGAAACGGCTGCCAATGCTAATCCAATTTGATGGGTTTGATGCGGATGTTGCGGTAGGCGACCGGGCCGTGGTCTCCCTGAATCATCAACGGGCCGAGTGGTTTTTCGTCCGAGAAGGCAGCTGCGCGGGTCGGGCCGGTGGTCGAGACGTTTTCGTGGATCACCTTTCCGTTATGGACCACTTTGACGAATTTTGCGTCCTCAATTTTTTTGCCATTTTTATCAAATCGAGGCGCGCGAAACGTCACATCGAACACTTGCCATTCCCCCGGTGGTAAACTGGCGTTCAATCGCGGTGCGTGCCCTTCGAAACCGTAGCTCTTCTTTTCATTGTACCGCTTATAGATCCCGCCACAGTCGCTCGACTCGGCCTCTTTTACGCCGTAACTGTCAAAGACCTGCACTTCGTACCGCCCTTGAAAATAGACCCCCGAGTTAGAGCCTTTTGGGACGGTGAATTCGATGTGGGCTTGCACGTCGCCATGTTTTTGTTTGGTGAAGATATTCGTGTCGCGGCCCCCCTTACCGTTGACCATGACCCCCGTGCCGGGCTTTGGAGCAAAGGCTTTGGGGTTGTCAGGATTCAGCGGCACATCACCGACAATTTCCCAATCCCCGGTCTTTTTCGTCCACCCGTTTAAATCCTTGCCGGAAAAAATCTCAATCCAACCCGTTTCCGGTTTGTCATCCTCAGCGGCTAGATTTTGCACCCAAACCCCTCCGCCCAGCAACAAGGCACACAAAAGGGCTGAGACGCCCGCGCGGCGTTGGATATGCAAATATTTCATGTGTAGGTTCCTCTCAAGAGCATGATTTGATGGAATAAACGGGGGCAATCGTCAGCCGCGTCGTGTGCTGCTCATTCTATTCCACTGTGGCAAATTTCACAATTTGGCGGCCCTAAGCCCCGGTTTTTATGCCACAAAATTTGTCTAGTGCTATCTCGAAAGATCCGCTAACATCCCGCCACATCCATGGATTGGATTTGTATTTCTGCGTCGAAGTGCAAGGCTAAGGATAGCTAGGGGCAATGGTTGTAAAACTGTTTTATCACATAGTGGGGCGTCCAATTCGCAAGGTTCTCTTTCTAAGCATTCAATTGCTAGAGGTCTTGCTGCGCACCGCCAATCGAGCGTTTCACTTTTATGGAAAAGTGTTAACGATCCTGCACGATGGTACGGATACGAAGTTGTTTAGGACCACGGCGTATGACGAATTGCAGGCCTATTATCGCGATGTAACCATCCGAGTGCAGGGGATGCCCAACCAGCCGAAGATCAGCATCATTTTGCCGGTCTATCGTGTCGACCCTGCTATCTTTCGCGAAACGCTCGCCTCGGTTGCCATGCAATGCTACACAAATTGGGAACTGTGTATCGTCGATGATGCCTCGGGGATTTCGGAATTGCAGCGGATGGTGCATGATTTCGCTGCCGTATATCCCGGGAAGGTAAAATTCGCGACGAATTCGACAAACGTGCACATTAGCGCGACCTCGAATCGGGGTATTGAGATGGCCACCGGGGAGTATTTGGCGCTATTGGATCACGATGATCGCTTAACACCCAATGCCTTGGCCGAGATGGTGCGGTACATCAATCTCAACGCTCAATCCGACATATTCTATTCCGACGAGCGTGTGATTGAGTCGGACGGCAAAGCCACATTTTTGGTGTATTGCAAGCCGGATTGGTCGCCGTTTCTTCACCTCTCCTGTAACTATACAACCCACTTATCGTTGTATCGCACAACGCTCATTCGCGAGATCGGCGGATTTCGCACCGGTTTCGAGGGATCGCAGGATCACGACCTGATGATGCGGGGTGTCGAGGCGACTGATCGGCCGATCATACACGTCCCGTTTTGTCTCTACCAATGGCGGGCGGTTGAAACCAGCACCGCCAAATCGGCCGACAGCAAGCCGTATGCGGCGATCGCCGGAGTCAAAGCCGTAACCGAAGCCTGTCAGCGGCGGGGACGACCTGCTGATGTGCAGTGGGAACCGGAATCGTTTCATTACCGTGTGCGATTCGAACTCCCTACTGAGTTACCGCTCGTCTCGATATTGATTCCGACTAAAGACCATGGCGAGTCGCTGCGAAAATGTTTGGAATCAATTTTTGCCTCCTCGACTTATCCGAACTTCGAAGTCGTGCTGTTGGATAATGCTACGACTCAGACGGCGGCGCTGGATGTCATGCGGCAGTTTCAATCGTCACACCCAAAACAGCTACGCATCGAACATGTCGAGGGGCCGTTTAATTTTGCAAGCTTGAATAATCGCGGCGCCAGCATCGCGCAGGGCGAATATCTGGTCTTGCTGAACAACGACACCATCGTTCAGTCGCCCGATTGGATAGAGGAAATGTTGCGACTCGCGCAATTCCCCGAAGTGGGGGCCGTAGGCTGCAAGTTGTTGTATCCCACCGGTAAAATTCAGCATGCCGGCTTGGAACTCCAAGACCGCCGGGTTGCCAATCACTCTTTCAAAGAACTTCCTGAAAATACGACCGCCTATAACAACATCACCAAGACGGTTCATGAGGTCTCCGCGATCACCGGCGCGTGCCTCATGATTGCTCAGGAGAAATATCATGAGGTGGGCGGCTTAGATGAAGTCTTCTTGCCCAATGGTTATGGCGATGTCGATTTCTGTCTGCGCTTGTCACAACGCGGCTACGAGCACCTTTACACACCTTACGCGACCTTGATTCACGAGGAATCACGATCACGAGGACGCGTCACCGAAACGTTTGAACGGCACTATATGATTAGCAAGTGGGGGCACCAATTGATGAACGACCCCTACGTCAATCTGAATCTCAATCGCGATATGTCGTTTAGTATCGATTCCGAATTTCCCTTCATCGATCCGACCGGCAAGGATTTTCAAGATCTCCTGCGGGCACACGAGGCGGGGCAATTGCGGGAAACGCAAACGCTGAACCGCGCGGCGTAGCGGTTACGGGCCATCGTACGACTCATGCACGGTTAGTCCTGTAAATTCGCTCAGGAACTCCAGCAACCGGCGGTTGTAAATCGCCGCCAGCCGCAGCCCTTTCTCCAATGGAAATCCGTTGCGGCGTTTAAGCGATCGCGCCAACTGATCCGGTGCGCGGAAACTGCAGACGAAATGCGGGTTTTGCAAAAATGGTAAATAGAGGGGAACCGTCAACGTCGTCCGCGGATCTTTGAACCCCCAGATCTCCTTACCGCTTCCCGCTAGCTCGAGCGTCGATTGGATTTGATCTGAAAAGCCCGCAGCTACGTTCTGAATGGCTTGCCGCGACGGCGGACGGTCCCAACGGCCACCAGCCGCGGACAAGATCTGATCATTCAGCCGCACAAAATGCCGATCCTCGAAATGCCCATGAGGATTCGAATCACTGGCCGGCAGGAGGTCGTCTCCCATGCTGATTTCTCGATGAAGTCCACAGGCGACCAGCGACGTTGCCGAACGATGCATTCCCAGCACGACAATTGTTTTTTGCATAACCAGCCACTCGCCTCACACTGCATTTTACCAACGACTACCCTTGGCAAAACAGTTGCGCGGCGGCGCTGCTATTCTTTGGTCACGACTTCGTCCAAATTCAAAATCAGCCCCGCCATAGCCGAATAGGCGGCCAACTCTGCTGTGTCGAGTTGCGTGTCGCGCGGCGAGGCGCCGATTTTTAACAGTTCCTCTGCTGCGGTGCGGTTCGCTTGATAACCAGCTAAGTGCCGGGCGAAACCAGCGGTGAGGATCTTCAGCTCCGCCTCAGTGGGCCGGCGGGCGGTGGCCAAGCGGAAGGCGTAGGTCAGTCGCGACTCGCTCGAATCGCCTCCTGCTAACATCGCCCGTTGCGCCAAATTGCGCGCCGCTTCTACAAACGTCGTCGCATTCAAGAGCGCGAGCGCTTGCAGCGGCGTGTTCGTCCGGGACTGCCTTACGGTGCACGTTTCGCGGCTGGAAGCGTCGAAGGCCATCATGGTGGGTGGGGCGACGGTTCGTTTCCAAAAGGTGTACATGCTGCGGCGAAATAGATCGCCGTCCGTTCCCGGGGTGTATGTTGTGTTGGCGATTTCTTCCCACAGTCCGGCCGGTTGATACGGTTTGACTGACGGCCCGCCGATTTGTTCGACCAGCAATCCCGCAGCGGCCAACGCTTGGTCGCGGATCGTCTCTGCCGACAAACGTTGTCGCGGTCCGCGAGCCAGTTGACGGTTTTCCGGATCACGCTCCCAAAGTTTATGCGTCACCTTCGACGATTGTCGGTAGGCAGCACTCATCACGATCGTCTTTTGCAAGGCTTTGATATCCCAACCCGATTCGATGAACTCGGCCGCCAGCCAGTCTAATAGTTGCGGGTGACTGGGCTGTTCTCCCTGCGAGCCGAAGTCCTCTGCTGTTTTGACCAGTCCGACGCCGAAATAGTTTTGCCAATAACGATTGACCGTCACGCGAGCTGTGAGTGGATTGTCGGGTGAGATCAACCACCGCGCCAGTCCCAAACGGTTGTTAGATTCTCCGCTAGGGAAGGGGGGCAGGCTGACCGGTACGCCCGGTTGGACCGCATCGCCCAACTTGTCATATTCGCCCCGCAATAACACATGTGCTTGCCGCGGCGGATGCATCTCCAGCATGACCATCACTGTGGGAAAACTTTCAACCAGCCGGTCTCGTTCTTCACGCACCGCCGCCAATTCCTGAAACGCATCCTGCTGCGGTGTGGGGGCTTGCTTGCGAATGAAGTAGGCGCGGAGCTTGTTCCCTTGTCGCTGTGTCCGTTCAGCGGGCTGTATCGCCGCAATGTCTTGGAGCGTATCGGGCGTCGCTAATAGATCGATTTCCTCAGCGGTCAATTGCGTTTTGTAAATCCGCACCTCATCGATCAACCCCTCAAAGTGCTGCGGATCACCGCCGCCACCGATCAGGAGCGGACGGTCGTTATTGAAGTCTTGATTCAACTCGTCGAGATTGATCTTCAACTCGGCAGCGCGGCCGTTGATATAAATCTTGACTCCGGCGGCGGTCCGCGAACCATCGTAGGTCAACGCCACGTGATACCACTGCCCGGGCACTAGCGATTCGCGTGTCTCGACACGTATGGCATCATCCAACCAACGCTTGACCAGATTGACCTGCAGTTTGCCGTCATGCAGACAAAACTCGTAACCGTCGGAATACTCGTCGGCTTGCATCTTGCAAGCAATCGCCCCCCGCTCGACATCGCGCGGAGAGATCCAAGCCGCGACCGAAAACTTGTCGAGGTAGCTGAAATTGCCAACCTCCCCGACAGGCAGCGGTTGTGCAGCATCAAAAACCGCCGCCTCGCCATGCTGCCCTGTGCCATATTCAGGTTCTTGCGGTGCCTCTTCGTCGCCGGTTTTTTCTTTCACCGGTTGCTCAGCCAGGGTGTTTTCGGCCGTCCCATCGAATGGAAAATGCGCCGTCAATGCGCGGTCCAGGGCCCAGTCTTTCGCCAGGATCCAATCAAACGTCGATTCCCAGTCTCGCTCCGCTTGTTCGATTGCCGGTTGGAATTCCGCGAAATTTGTCTCTGCTGCGGCGAGACGCTCTTCGACTTCGTCCAATTGGTTTCGTTGTGCGCGTGTCGGCGCTTTCATCATCGGCGGTGAGTTTCCGTTTTTGACCGCTTTGCCGCGCTCGGGGACATTATTAAAAAAAGAGAAGAGTTGATAAAACTCTTGCTGCGATATTGGATCGTACTTGTGGTCATGACACCGCGCGCAACCGATGGTCAGTCCCAGCCAAACGGTCCCGGTGGTTTCCACGCGGTCGACGACATATTCAACGGCGTATTCTTCTTCAATCACGCCCCCTTCGCCGTTGCCGCGATGATTGCGATTAAACGCCGTAGCGATCCGTTGCTCCAACGTTGGCTCGGGGAGCAGGTCGCCCGCCAATTGTTCGATCGTGAATTGATCGAACGGCATGTTGTTGTTGTACGCCTCAATGACCCAATCCCGCCAACGCCACATCGAGCGGTCGCCGTCGGTCTGATAGCCATTGGTGTCGGCATACCGCGCCGCATCCAACCAGTGCGTCGCCATCCGTTCGCCATACCGCGGCGATGCCAACAACCGGTCGACCACCTTCTCGTAAGCACCGGGCGAATCATCGGCCAGAAACGCATCGACTTCGGCAATCGTGGGTGGCAGACCGGTCAGGTCTAGAGTTACGCGGCGAATCAATCGCGTCTTGTCCGCCGGCGGCGAAGGGGGCAAGCCTTGCGCTTCCAGCTGCGCCAACACAAACGCATCGATCGGATTGCGGCTCCACTTTTCATGTTGAATCGCTGGTAAAGCCGGACGGCGAATCGGTGCGAACGACCAGTGCGTCTGCCATTCCGCCCCCTGTTCGATCCATTTTTTGATCAGCGCAATCTGCCGCGCGGTCAATTGCCGCCCCGAATCAACCGGCGGCATCCGCTCGTCAGCATCTTGAGCTGTGATGCGAAGATAAAGCTCGCTCGCGCCGGGTTTTCCCGGAGCAATCGCCAGATGATCGCCCAGATCCGCAAACGCCGACTCCTGTTGATCCAACCGAAAATCCGCCTGCCGCTGCTCCTCATCCGGCCCGTGGCAATGGAAACAAATGTCGGACAAGACCGGCCTAATATCACGATTAAAATCAACCCGCTCCGGCAACGCCTCCGCCGCTGTGCACGCAATGGTCGACAAATGCAGAGCAGTGACCACCCCGAGCAACAATAACGAATTCCGCAGCGGACAATGTCGCATGGTTTCGGTCCCGGTGTGCGTTGCGAAGGAGACTGTGAGCGCCTCTATCTATTTAACCGGGGCGGCGGGGCGTTGGCAAGGACGTGGGGAGGACGTGGGGAGGACGTTTCAATGCGATTAAGGTCTATGGCCAAAACCGCCTCGTCGAGCAGATCGCCATGTGGCTGACAGGGGCGTCTTAAAAATCTTCAAATTCTGCACGTTCTCGAGCCGATCTGTCTCTCAGCCGTTCTGCGATTTCTTGCACGGTAGTAATAGCCAGAACCGCGATCACCCCAATCGCGCCAAGCGGTAATGTGCCAATTGCAAACCAGCCCATCATCGCCATCGCATAAATTGGCTTGCCTACGTCGACCCCAAGGCAATTGCAGGGGGCGGGATCACCTCCCGCCAACTGACAACCAAGCAAGCCAGCGATGCCAGCTGCCAATAGCACACAAATGACGGGGCTCAGCGCGTAAAACACAATCTTCCCCACCAATAGGAGTGCGCCTCGCCATCTTGGGGTTAGTTTTTGCATGAGGATCTTTCGTTGGGATGAATCGCTTGTCCTACTATCTAACCGGGGCGGTGGGGCGTTGGCAAGTTTGTGGGGTTTAATGGGGCGATGAGAGGCTGTCAACGTCCATTGGCATCGATGCCAAGGTTAAAGCACGGATACCAGATGCCCCGAAATCGAAGTGGCCCCGCAACGCGGGTGACATATTCGTGGTTGATGTCGTCAAATGATTGAATTTCGCGAATCTCGACTCGCTTTGCGCGCACATGGAAGTCATAACCGCGCGCAATCAGCAAAAGCATCGCATCTTCAGGTGAGTATGCGGTAACACCCTGCCCAATTGGAAACGACGGATCATCAGGGAAGGTGATCCAATACCGAGATAGATAGTTGCGAACGTCCATACAATCGTCATCGATTTACTGTGAAAAATCTCTGTAAAAACGTCTGTGATACCGAGCTTTGCACAGCTCAAAATGGCGGTGGCTTTATTACTTTCTCTGTGACCTCTGTGTGCTCTGTGGCTAAATTCTTTCGTCAATACGTGTGCGACGCATGGATTCGTTGGGATGATCTGTCGTCCTATATGGAAAGGTGCGTCGTGACGCACCCTACATTTTGCTGCTCATCGAACAGCTCGGGTTACTGTTGAAACAGATGCGATTTGCCGACCTCTTCGCCGCAGTACATGCAGTTGTCGTGGCGGCGGCTGAGGGTGCGGTTGCAGCGGGGGCAGGGGATGCCGGCGTTTCCCATGCGGCCATCTTCTTTGCCGTCGCGGAGGTCGATCTCCGTGACTTTCGCGATCAAATCCTCTTCGGTCAATTTTGTGCGATCGCGGAGGATTTCCCACAACGCTTGGCAGGTCAGCGCCAGGGAATCGAGTTTGTCTTCTAAAAGCCGCAGGTTGTTGCCTGTCGTCGTCGCTTTCGTTTCCGCAATTGACGCCTTTGAACTCGCATTGTTAATCGCCCGGTATTGATACATTTCCCAGAGCATCAGCAGTGTCTCCTTCGATTTAAGACGTCGTGTTTCGTAAGCCGCAAGTCTCACGGCGCAACACCGCTGCCTCGTAAGCGACATTGAGATGTGCGAGCGGCCCGGTGGAATGTTGGGCCTGTTGCAGAGCATTGGAACACGCAGCGCCGAGCGATGCAAGCGCCGTTTTCGTAGGCAACGTTCCGGGAGGGCGAGGCTCCGTCCGAGCCGCGAGCTACTATGCGTGTCATCGTGTTCGATGAACTTGCAAATGACGTCCAGCGTCCCGCCCACAGCTCAGCAGGAGCTTCGCCCTCCCGGCGACCGTCTCGGTTCAGTAGAGTGACCAACGGGAGCGGCCTATCCAATTTCGAGCGGCAGCTCGCACCAAGCGGCCCCGCCGCTATTTGCGGGGGTCGGTGTTAGCGTTCATGTCTTCTAGGGCGCGTTCGCGGGCGGCGAGGTCGCAGTCGGCGTCGACCATGATGCGGATCAATTCTTCGAACGGCGTACTCGGTTCCCAGCCCAACGATTCGCGAGCTTTGCTGCAATCTCCTTGCAAGAAGGAGACGTCGGTGGGGCGGAAAAAGCGTGGATCAATTTCGACGTAATCTTCCCAGTTCAAATTCACACGGTCGAAGGCGATTTCCAGGCAGTCGCGAATGCTGTGCGACTCGCCGGTGGCGATCACAAAATCATCCGGCTCGTCTTGTTGTAGCATCAGCCACATGGCTTCCACGTAATCCTTCGCATAACCCCAATCCCGTTTGGCATCGAGGTTGCCGAGGAAGAGTTTGTCTTGAAATCCATGCATGATCCGGCCGACGGCGCGGGTGATTTTGCGGGTGACGAACTGTTCGCCCCGACGGGGGGATTCGTGGTTGAACAAAATTCCGTTGCAGGCATACAGATCATACGCTTCGCGGTAGTTGATGGTCTGATAATACGCATAGACCTTGGCGCAGGCGTAGGGGCTTTGTGGGCGGAATGTGGTGAATTCGTTTTGCGGAACATCGGGAGCTGCCCCGAACATTTCGCTGGAGGAAGCTTGGTAGACTCGGACTTCCTTACGGCGAGCGAGTTGCCGGGCGACTTCTAAGATGCGCAATGCTCCCACGCCGGTGATGTCCATGGTGTAGAGCGGTTTGTCGAAAGAGACGCGCACGTGGCTTTGCGCAGCCAAGTTGTAGATTTCGTCCGGCTCGATATCGAGGATCAGAGTGTTCAACCCGATGCTGTCCGAGAGATCGCCGTAGTGCAATTCGACGCTCCCCGGTCCGGGAGCGGCATCCATCAGATGGGCGATGCGGCCCGTGGTCGTGGTACTGGAGCGGCGGATCAGCCCGTGCACCTCATATCCTTTGGAGACCAGCAGTTCGGCCAAATAGGACCCGTCCTGGCCGGTGATCCCCGTAATTAGTGCACAGCGATTTTCGCTCATCGATGAAACCTTGGCGTGACGAAGAAATTGATACGGGACGTGGTTTGTGTCCCATAATTGGGTGAGGGGGCGGGCATGGGTGCCACAACTCCTCACTGAATCATACCAGTCAACCGAACCAAAGTCACATGCTGCAGAGCGAAGCTGCCGGTTCTGGTCCGTTTTGTTGCGTGTCGGTGCGTTGTTGGTTGTCGATTCCGACTTTTCCGATGGAATTGAGTTGTCTGGTTATACCGGTGTCAGTTTTCGCGGCGAATCTTGTCCCCTATAATTGATTACGCAGTGTTACGGCCGACCGCTAATGTGGCTCGTCCGTGTTTGTCTGGTCAAAACAGCATATTGATTATCGGTCGTGCATGTCCTCTTCTAAGTCAATCCCCTGGTGGAGTAGCCCGCGAACGCTGCTGCGGGCAATTTTATCGTTGGATGACAGTGCGCATTCAATCGCCAAAGGGACTGCGATCGGCATGTTTTTGGGGCTGACCCCCACGGTCGGCATCCAAATGGTGTTGGTGATGCTGGTCAGCCTGTTCGTGCGGTTCAACCGTAAAGCGGCTTTGATCACGGTCTACATTTCCAATCCCCTGACGATGATTCCCATCTATTGGGCGAATTATAAGGTGGGGACGCTGTTCTTTAAGGACACAGTCAGCCACGACGACTTTGAGCGGTTGTTGACCTATCATGGTTTCAGCGAATGGCTGGATGCGATTCATGCGGTCTTTATTGACGTCGGTATGCCGTTGTTGTTCGGCTCGGCGATTGTGGCGACCGTGGGCGGAATCATCACGTATCCCATCATGCGATGGTTGTTGCGTGCCGTCGGCAAGGACAAACCGCAAGACGTTGAGAAGCCGGCCGATCCTGTCGAGGCTGTGGAACCAACCACGAATAATGCGGTGAAGGTCGTTGAACGTCCGGTCAATGTGCCCCCAATAACCAAGCCGGCCGAGACCGCTGGGTAATTCTGTCGAGCCGGGGAGAAGAACGGGGATATGGCTGAGTACCGATATGACTGTCTTTGCGTCGGGATTGTCGTCGCTGACCATGCCTGCACGCCGATCACGTCGTTGCCTGCGGCAGGTCATCTGCAAATGGCCGATCGGCTGCAACTTTCCACCGGAGGCTGCGCCGCCAATGTGGCGGTCGATTTGGCCAAACTGGGCCTGCGGGTCGCCATTGTGGGACGTGTCGGCGACGATGTCTTCGGAGGTTTTGTTTCCGAGTCACTCACTGCTGCCGGCGTCGAGACGCAGTATCTGATGGAAACGCCCGATACGGAGACCAGTGGCACGCTGATTGTCAACGTCGCCGGAGAGGACCGCCGTTTCGTGCATGCATTCGGCGCCAATGCGGTTTTCGACGGAACCGAGGTGAGCGACGAAATGTTGGCCTCTGCGCCGATTTTGTATCTCGGTGGATATTTGCTGATGCCCGCCCTGACCGCTGAGGCGGCGGCGGATTTGTTTCGTCGCGCGCAAGCGGCGGGGGTGAAAACAGTCTTAGACGTGGCTATCGCTCCCACGGCAGAACTCTGGGAGCGGATTGCCGCCGTCTTGCCGTACACCGATCTGTTTTTCCCCAACGAAGACGAAGCGCGGTTGATGACTGGTTTGGAAAATGTGCGGGATCAAGCCGAGCGATTTCGTGCTGCGGGAGCACGGACGGTCGTGATCACCCGTGGTGAAACGGGTACGGTTTTGGCCAGCGATGGCGAGCAAATCGAAGGGGGCGTGTTTCCGGTCTCGTTTGTCGACGGGACCGGCAGCGGCGATGCCTTTGACGCGGGGTTCGTGTTGGGCATGCTCGAGGGACGCTCCAATGCCGAGTGTTTGCGACTGGGTAGCGCACTGGGAGCAAGTTGCGTCCGCCAAATCGGCGCCACGGCGGGCGTCTTCACGCGTCCGGAGTTGGATGCGTTTTTACGCGAGCACGACTTGCCGCTCGATTGATGTCTGTTGCACGACCAAGCCGCTTGACAGCACACTAAAAAACCGGCCGCGTGAAATAATTTCACGCGGCCGGTTTCAATTTTTAACAGTGAGCTTCTCTACAATGGTGAGAAACCGTTGTTCTGTCGTTTCGATCAATCGTCGTAGTCGACGATCACTTTGCCGTTCCGCGAAGTGACTTCGATGCGGTACTTGCCATAGTCGTATTTGACGTAGTGGCCGTTGCGACGCGTCTTGATCTTCGGGCAACCGCAAGGGGGAACGCAGATTTGCACGTTCACACAGGGCGGGGCACAGCAATTACCACGCTTCTGCCCGCAGGGATCGGCGATTTGGATAATCGTCGGGACTGCACACGGGTGAATGTGATGCGGATCTTTCACTCTCACGCATTGAAACAGCGAGAAAGACTCGACCACGCCGCCCGGATAGGCTTCCATCGGACCGGCGGGAATCGGCTCGATAATCGCTTCACCTTCGGCGGTGGGGGCGGCAAGGGTGTCACCACCACTGGCCGGACCGAGAATCACAGGACCTTCTTGGCCAAAACTGACCGTCGAGGCGCAGAATAGTAAGGCAAATGCCGTCGTAACCATGAGTTTTTTCATCGAAAATGCTCCTTCTCAGATGAACCTTCCTTGCTCAAGCCAAATCTTTCGAAACGTTCGAAGGGTAACTGGATCAGGCACTGAGTTGTTTGTCTTACCCACAACGTGACGAACTCCGTTTTGTCGTCAAACTGCTCTAATTGTTGAGGCGAACCAAATTCGCTGGGTCCATTTTGGGGATCTCGTCACGAGCCGCCGTAATCACTTTGGCTCAGACACGCGAAGTATATCTCAGAAACCAAACCCTTTCAGCGTGTTTTCTGGAATTCCACTTACAAATCCGTACAATATGGGTGAGTTCTTCCGGTTAGGGATACTAGGAAAATCTTGCTTGTGCAAGTCACTCAGCCTGCTTCGGCCCCCTTTTCCGCAAACTGGGAATAATTCCTACCAGTCACCAAAATCAGGCCGCAAACGGGATTCCGCACAAGGGGACAAACGCCTCTTCACGGCATCCAACAGTCGGCCTCGTCTTGCGGCTGAACTGTCGACCTCGCATAATGGCCGTCGCTGCTAAAAAAACATCGGGGGGATATGCCGTCTTCTAGTTGGACACTTTGTGCATCTGAAATTTCATAGGTCGCCCACACATGTTTCGGCGACGATGGCTGTCGCCACAAATCGGATGGGAGAACAGGTTTTTGAAGAAGTTTGACCAACAATCGTTTGTCGAACGCGCGCTCCACGCGGTTGTGCTCGTCGTCCTTGGGACGTTCTGCGGATGCTCCGGCAACGAGCCGACCACGGATACGCCGACCAACGATCCGACAAGCGCAGCGAATGCTCAGTCCGCACCGAGCAACGCTACACCAAGCAATACCGCGCCACAGGCTGCTCCACCGGCTGACGACCCGGCGAAGACGCCGCCGACTATCTCTGGAATTCCGCTCGATGTTTGGCCAAACGTCTGGTTCGATGACCCGTTGGCGGTTGCCAACTCAGGAGCAGCCTCAAGCACAACGGCGCCGACTGGCACAACGGCAGAGACCACAACGACTGCAAACTCCACCGAATCCGACGCGACGAATTCGCCCGCAGAACCAGCGAACCCGAAGGACAACTCCGACCAGGCGGCCGTGTGGGCGGCGCTGTTATCCGGCGATGGCATTCAATTTGAAGCCAAGACGATTCGGCTGGCGCTCAGGCAAGCATTTCAATCTGTGCAACGGTACAACGGCAATTACAAAGCCCTGCAGGTTCAAAGCAGTGTGATGGCCGTGCTGGGAATGATTGCCGAAACGCATCCCGACTTGATCACTTGGAAGGCTCACGGTCCCGAGGTGCGGGATCTTTCCGCGAAGCTCGCGGAGACGGCGACCGGCTTGGGGCGCCAACACTACGACCCGGCATCGAGAATTTATGAACAATTGGAACAACTGCTCTCAGGAAATCAGCCGGCCGATTTAGAGCCGCCCAACACCAACGCGCAACTCGACGAATTTGCGCCGCGCAACAACTTGATGAAGCGCATGCAACTTAGCGATGCGTGGTTGAAAGCGAACACCGGGGATGAAAACAGCTTCCGGTCGCAGCCAGATCAACTACGGCATGAGTTGTCGATGCTGGCATTGTTGGCGACGGTGACGGCACGCAAGGAATATGATATGGCCGACGAGCCAGAATATGTGACGCAATCACAAGCCTTGATTCAAGCGGTCCAAGATGCATTGCAAGCCGCTGAGAAGACCGATTTCGCCGCGCATTCAGCAGCACGGGAGCGGATGACCAAAGCCTGTACTGCCTGTCACCTCGACTTTCGCTTCGACGCAGAATAAACTGTTTTCAAGAAGACACGAGTTCGCAATAGAAATTCTCGTCGGGTGCTTCGCGAGAAAATTCTCACCCCGGCCTTCTCCCGGAGGGAGAGGGAGTTTGTTATGGATATGAACAAGGCGAACGCAGTGTTGAATCACTTCGCAATTCGAAACTTTCCCAAGCGGAAAGAAAACAGCCATGATAGGAAAGGATGCCTGATGCAGCGGATTTCCCACAGTCGTTTGATGATGCTGGCGGTTGTCGTGGGGGCAATCGTCGGAACCGGTGCCCGCGCGGCACGCTGCGATGTGATTGAGTTGAAGTCGGGGCAAACACTGCAGGGGGAAGTCCTCAAGGATGCCGGCGAACAACTGATTCTTGATCTGGGAGTCGACATTGTGCGGGTACCCAAGTCGCGGATTAAGACCCACACCAGCGATGACAAACCAAAACAAGCCGCGCCGCAGGCGGTCGAGAAGAACGACCTTTACAGCTCCGCCAAACTGCCGGTTCGTTCGGTCAAGGATTTGACGCAACAATTTGGCGAAGCGGTGGTCCTGATCACCACGCCCGGTGGACTCGGCTCGGGATTTATCTTAAACGACCGCGGATATTGCGTCACGAATTACCATGTGGTCGAGCAGGAAACTCGCATCGCCGCGACTGTGTTTCATCGCAGCGGCGAAGGGGAGTTCGTGCGGCGGCAAATCAACGATGTGAAGATTGTGGCGCTGAATCCGTTTTTGGATTTGGCATTGTTGCAAATCCCCGTGCAGTCCGACTTGAAATTCAAGCACGTCTTCATTGCCGAGGATGACGAACTGCGCGGCGGCGATCCGGTCTTTGCCATCGGCAATCCTCTCGGTTTGGAACGTTCGGTTTCTCAAGGGATTGTCAGCAACCGCAATCGCAACTTCCAAGGCTTGGTGTTTATCCAAACCACGACGGAAATCAATCCCGGCAACAGCGGCGGGCCGTTGTTCAATATGCGTGGCGAAGTGGTCGGCGTGACGAACATGAAGCTTTTGTTCGGAGAGGGTTTAGGATTTGCCATCCCGGTCGCCTATTTGAAGCAGTTTTTGAATAACCGCGAAGCCTTTGCGTTCAATAAGAACAATCCCAACACCGGCTATCGCTACCTCGATGCGCCGCGACGCAAAACCGCCGGGGGGCCGGAGCGGAAAAAAACAACGACGCCGAAACCCTAATCAACGTGCCAGTCAATCTCGCTCCGTTTTACCGAGAGTGTTGCGACACACTTTCTCCAACGACTGACGGATTCCCATCGTAGCCAAGTGTTGGGGACTTTAGTGACCCGCTCACAGGCTGCAGTTGGTAATTTGTTGAGACGTTATGTGGTCATGTCTGCGGGGCGGTCGCTGACAGCTGAGAAGCGCAAGCCAAACGGCGATTTCAGGCGAGAGCGATTTCGGGCTACGACATTTCCCGCTTGTCGACTAGACTTGCTGGGCGTGGCCACTAGAATTTCGTCAGGCTGTGGCGGACTTCTCCGTTTACCAGCCGAACGGCAAGTGATCGTTGCGTCACGACGACTTATAAACGGCTGCGAAAGTGCGGTGGGCGGTTCCGCCGCCGCGGCCGATGAAATCCAGAAAGGATCAAACGAGACCCATGAAACAACTTGTCCAATTCTGCCTGAGTGTAGTGGTCGGCTCGACCTTAGTCTTCGCCGCTGCACAATCGGCCCGCGCCCAGGACGAGGCAATTTCCAGCGTGCGGCGCTTGCCTACGAATGTTTATGCGTATTTGAGCGTTCGCAATACCGCTGAATTGAAGGAAAAATTCAATGCGTCGTTGTCGGGGCAAATGTTGAATCATCCTGATTTGGCAACGGTCCGCGAAAGCATCGTCGAGGTCATTCAAGGGAAATCCGAAGAATTCGAGGAGAAACTCGGAGCGAGCTTGGAAGAATTCCTGTCGATTCCCCAAGGGGAAATCACAGTGGCCGTCGTTCAGCCTCCTGGAAAATCGATTGCACCGGTCGCCATGATCGACTTCGGCGACAAAGGCGATCTCGTCAATACGGTGTTGGATAAAATCACCGAAGGCATGCAGGAAAAAGGGATCGAACGCTCGACCGAGGAGTATGAGGGCAGCGAGATCATCTCACTGAAGGAGGATGTGGCCGAGGGTCAAGCCCAGCCTACCGATTTTGATCTGGCCTACTGCCTCAAGGATTCGTACCTGATCATCGGCAAAGGAGTCGACGTCGTTCAGACGGTCTTGGCACGCTGGGACGGAGAACATGACAGCACGCTGATGAGCAATGACGTGTTCCGGTATCTCGTCAAAAAATGCAGCGGAGAAGGCGAAACCTCCCCTTCGTTGATCACTTGGTACTTAGACCCGATTGGGTTGGTTCAAGTGCTCGCTGCTTCCAACCCGCAGATGGGCATGGTCGTCGGCTTTTTGCCATTGACCGGTTTGAGCAATCTCAAGGCCGCTGGGGGAACCGTGTCGATGGGAGAAGGGGAATTCGATTCCGTTTCTCGGACATTGTTCTACATGGAACAACCCACAACTGGACTGCTGAAAGTCTTCAATTTCCCTCCCGACTCACAAGTGCCGCCGGCATGGGTCCCGAAGAATGCGACCAGCTATTTTGCCATCAACTGGGGAATCGATAAAGCCTATCGTTCCATTGAGACATTGGTCGACACCTTCAGGGGACCGGGCGCATTGGCTATGGTTTTGGACCAGTTATCCGAAGGCCAATTCAACGGCGACGTGCATCTGAAAGACGATGTGATCGATTTGCTGACCGGGAAAATCCGAGTCGTCCGCGACATGCCTGATGTCGACGATCCCGAACATACGCGATCGTTGTTTGCCATGGAGGTCAAGAATGGCGAGGATGCCAAAGCCGTTTTGGCCAAGATTGCGAACATGGAAGGCTTTCCGGTCGAAACACGTGAGTACCGCGGTGAAACCCTGTATGAAATCACGGTGCCTGCGGGAATGGCAGCCCAGCTGAATCCAGGGCAAGCCGCCGGTGGTGGTGAAGAGCAGTTGATCGGGGTCGCTATTGTCAAAGATCATTTGATGATCGGCATGGACGTGACCATGCTGGAGAAAGTGATTTTGGGAGATGCCGACGCGGGCAAATTGTCCGACTCCGCTGCCTACAAGAAAATCGCTGCATATTTCCCAGCCGAAACATCAGCCGTGACATTTACCGAAAGCGATGCCGATGTGAAAACGGCATACGAGTTCATCAAAGCGGGTAACGGTGGATTTATGTTCGGCGAAGCATTTGATGAGATTGATTTCTCCCAATTGCCGGACTTCGAGACGATCGCAAAATTCCTCCCGCCGCGCGGCAGCTATATGGTGCCCGATGAGCAAGGGTACTTTTTGCAAAGCTTTACGCCCAAAAAGTCCGAAGCGCCGTAATCGAACTTCGGTGCCGAGAAAGTCGACACCGTTCAGAAATTGCAAAATGTCAACGGTCCGCAATCCCTGCTAGGGAGCGCGGGCCGTTTTTTAATCATTGGATCGGAATAGGATTCTACGGAGATTTTCGCAATTTTTGCCAAGGCGGGCGATACCTGGGGGGAAAAGCGGTGTTTAATAGGTTGTGAACGAACAATACCTGTCTCCCCGCCGTGGGGCATTTGCTTCCCGCGGCCGCGAACACTTTTCGACCCTCCAATTCAGGAAACACAATGATGAAAGTGACACTTTTTTCGTGGTTCGCGGTGCTTGGCCTCAGCCTGGGGCTTTCACCGTTAGTCGCCACGGCAGATGATGCAGCAGACGGTCCTAAACCGGCCAATCTGTTTGAGAAGTTGGACAAAAACAGCGATGGCCAAATCGATGCGGATGAAGTCGGAGAGGCGCGGGCCAAGTTCTTTGCACGTTTGGTCCGTGTGGGAGACGAAGACAAAGACGGAAAATTGTCGAAAGACGAATTCGTCAAGGCCACCAAACCCGAACCCAAGCCAACAGCCACTGCTGAGGGTCCCGGCAAAGGCAAAGGTAAGAACAAGAAAAAGGGGGGACGAGATCCCAAAAAATTGTTTGGGCGGCTCGATAAAAACGGTGACGGTATAGTGACCAAAGACGAGATTCCCGAGAGGCAAAAAAAACGCTTTGACCGCATCTTTACACGGTTGGATAAAGACGAGTTGACGCTTGAGGACTTTGAGAATTTTTCCGGTAAAGGCAAAGCGGGCAAGAAAAAAGCCAAGGGCGAAGGTAAAAAGCCCGACGCTGAAGGCAAAAAAACCGCTAAAAAAGGCCCCGGCCCCGGTGCTGGTCGGCCTGAGGGACGACCGGACCCCGAACGTATGTTCAAACGGTTCGATGGCGATGAAGACGGCAAGCTGACCGTCGATGAAGTGCCTGAAGGTTTCAAGGAACGATTCGCGGGCATGCTCAAGCGTGCCGGCAAAGACGAGGATGGCAGCATCAACTTGAATGAGTTCCGCCGCGTCGCCCGACCGGGGCGTGGCGAGGGAGACGGACCGGGACCGCGACGTGGAGCTGGGCGTGGCGCCCGACGCGGACGTTTCGGCGGTCCCCCGCGGCCTCCGGCATTCTTTACGAAATTGGACGCGAACGACGACAAAAAATTGAGCAAGGAAGAGATGACCAAAATCTTTGAATTGTTTGATGAACTAGACAAAAACAATGACGGCATGTTGGATGGGCCTGAATTGCTAGGTGCCCCCGGACGACGTGGCCCGGGCGGAGATCGACCAGCATTCGGACGACGAGGTCAGCGGCCGGAACGAGGACGTCGTCCTCAAGGTGGCGAAGCAGGGCGGCGCGGCAGGGGACGCATGCTTTTGGAACGTCTCGACGAAGACAAAGACGGCAAAGTCTCCAAAGAAGAAGCGGACGAACGCTTGAAGCGGCATTTTGAAAGAATGGATAAAAACTCCGACGGTTTTCTGGAAGCTCAAGAGCTTCGTTTCGGACGACCCGAAGGGGGACCGGGCGGAAAAGGTGGCAAAAAGGGCAAGGGGAAAAACAAAGACAAATCTCCTGAAAAGTCCGAAGAGAAACCCGCCGATTCTAAGGACGGCAAAGACGCTTAGCATTAGCGGCGACTAGTCCGTCGACTGGTACGATGGAAGAAGTGTTTCTGGCCGAGTGGCTGATTTTTCGAAATCGGCTGCTCGGCTTTTTTTGTAGGGCCAGCGCGCATCTTGCGAAGGCCCTTCCGCACTGATACGCTATCAGGGCAGCGCCGCTGCATCGGCCGTTGAACGTTTCGTTTGAAATGACCTACTCCTCCGAGATCCAAGGCAGACCAATGACGCAAAACCACATGGGGCAGGACAGTGGAGTTTCCCGACGGGATTTTTTGCGAACCAGCAGCGCCGGTCTGGGGGCAGCTGGCATGGGGTTGGCCGCAACACCCTCCCTAGCCAACACGAACAGCACGCGCGCCGCACAAAGTGAGCGCCGCGTGATTCTGTTGTTCCTCAACGGCGGACCGAGTCATCTGGATACGTGGGATCCCAAACCGGAGGCACGATCGGAGATTCGCGGACCGTTTTCAGCGATCTCGACTAATGTTCCCGGCATTCAACTCAGTGAACATTTTCCATTGATGGCGGCGCGAGCCAATCAATATGCGTTGTTGCGCGGCGTCTATCACGAGGAATCGCCGATCCACGAAACCGGTCATCAATTGATCAATACCGGCTTCCTGTTTCGCGGCGGTATCGAGCGGCCCAGCGTCGGGTCGGTCGTACGGCAGCTGCGCGGTAGCCGTGACGACAGCGGCTACGTCGTCTTGGGAGGTCGCTTGGGAAACACCGGCGTGAATGTTTCTCATGGGCAGGACGCGGGGGGATTGGGGCGGCAACGTGATCCGGATTACCTCACCGCTAGCTCCGTATTATCGGCTGAGCCGACCCCCGCTGCGGACTGTTACGGTCACACGTCCTTTGGACAAAATTGTCGAGCGGCGGCGCGGTTGGTCGAAGTGGGGGTTGATTTTGTGACGGTCAATATGTTCGATACGGTGTTCGGTCAAGTGAGTTGGGATTGTCATGCCAACGGCGGCGACTTATCCACAACGCTTGAAGATTATTCCCGGACGGTTTGCCCGATGTTCGACCGCGCTTATACGGCGCTGCTGGACGATTTGAGTGAACGAGGTTTGTTGGAGTCGACACTCGTTTTGGCCGTTGGTGAATTTGGACGGACGCCGCAGATCAACGCGCGAGGCGGACGCGATCACTGGCCCGGCGTTTGGACGGCGATTGCCGCCGGCGGCGCTGTTCAGGGTGGCCGTGTGATCGGAGCCAGCGACCGGCAAGGGACCGAACCCAAAGACCGCCCGGTGCATGCCTCTGAATTGGCCGCGACGATTTATCAGCATTTGGGAATCGATGCTGCCGCCAAACTCAACTGCGGTCGTCACGAATCACTCGCCATCGCCCAAGCGGACCCGATTGCCGAATTGATGGCTTGAAATCGACAGTCACATCCGCGTTAAGGCATAGACGTAATCGGCCGAGCTAACCAGCGTCACACCGGCAGCGATGTGCACGTCGATTTTTCCCTGCCCGCTAAAATGTAGTTTCTGGACCAACGCACCGGTCGCCGGATCGCAAAACAACACCGGAAAATCACCAGCTTGATTGTGGAAGCGTGGCGACGCTAGTAGATAACGTCCGCAACATGCGATCTTCCAGGACACGTTGTCGCCCCCCAAAAACTGTTCCCAGCGAAGGTCGCCGTCATCGATCCGGAAACTACGCAGGATACCCTCGCTCGCCACATAGATCGAATCTCCGTCGATGGCCATGCGGTTGCGGGCGTGGGGCAGGATCTTCAGTCCCAGCCCAACACTCCATCGCTTACTTCCGTCGTCCGCGCCAACGCCGATCAATGTGTCGCCATCGACGACGAGGGTGACGTCGCGACCGTTAGTGAGAAAATCAGGAGCGGCGTTGGTGCGGGAAATGGCTTGCGGGTATTGCCAGCGGATCGCGCCGTTTAGCCCGTAACGCGTGAAGGTGGTCTCTGCTGCGGAGTTGACCGCCAAAGCCAAATAATCATTCTCGAAACTGCGTGGATCGGCCGACCATGGCTCGTTGGGGCTAACGGAATCAGCCAATGGCGTACCGTCGGCGGCGTTTAAAACAAAGACGCGCAGTGGATCTGTTGTCTGCACGACACAACGGTCGCGGTGTAGAAACCAATGGGGATTGATGGTTCCTTGGGGTGGGCGAAACCGCCACGTGACTTTCCCATCGTTAGCCCGTACGCAGACGATTTCGTCATGCGCGAGCAAGCAGACCAGCGGACGATGTCCGTCAAAAAGCAGCCGGGGTTTCCTACCCACGTCGTTGGTGAGTTGGTGGGAGGAATTTGCCAGCGATTCATTCTCCATCCGCCACAACCGTTGGCCAGTACGCAGTGACACCCCTTCTAAGCCGCGCGGTCCGGACAACAGCAACCGCGTCCCCGCGTATCCGGCCCACTCGATTTCGTCCGCTATCGCAGCCTGCCAACGCAGGCTGCCGTCGATCATGTTGAAACAGTTGAGGCGGTCAGCGGCGATGATCACCGATTGCATTTCTAGTGACGGCGGCATGCCGACCGGAATCAGCAGTCGCCGGTGACTACCCAGTGAGCGTCTCCAACTGCGTCGCAGGGGTAAAATGGCCTCGGGGGGGGCATCGATTTGCGTCTGATGCGCAAAATCCGGCCGCTCTAAATGGGACCGCACATACGCAGCAAACCTCATCGGCGGTTCACTATCAGGAATCATTGATTCCGGGAATTGCGCCGCCAATTCCAACCAAGACTGCTGCGCTTCTCGCCAATTCTCGGATTGTTCTAGTGCACGAGCCATGCCCCACAGCGCCGACAAACGGATCTCATCGTCGCGGTGATCCAGCAAATGTTCATAGGCCTCGATGGCGCGGTCGTAGGCATGCAGCTGGCTGTGTTCCTCTGCAATATCGAGCCAACGACGCGCCGCAACGCGCGCATGTGGATAGCGCATTAAGACTGCGCGAAGTCTATTCGAAGAGCTGTCAACAGGCAGTGCTTCCGTGTCAGTCGTGGCGCGAGCTTCGATGGATTCATAGACGGCATCGCCGTGCAGGGCGAGCAGGTTATCGATTTCAGCATCGGCAAGATCGCCGGCGCGGCGCCGGTGGCCCGGTGTCGCATCGATGTAAAGTTCTGAAAGTTGGGAAGCATCTAAGATCTCCTGCCACGCTGCGACTGCCTCACGTGGCTTCTCCAACTCGGCATAAGCGGCAGCTAGGCCGCGTGCGATTTCCAATCGGACTTCGGGAGCCGTCGACAACTGCAGCGCATCGTGATAATTTTGAGTTGTCGTCTCGCCATCGCCCTCCTTGGCCGCCCGCTGCGCTGTCAGGATCAACAATTCGGCCAGTTTCTCGGTGGCAAACGTGTTGAGCGGACGATTTTGAAACTGGTCCCGCGGCGCTGCCAGGCGAACGGCTTGGCGGTACTCTTTGATGGCCGAGTCCCAATCCCCCGAGGCATGTTCGGCACGCGCCAGGCGCAGATGGGGAAACGGGTCGTCGGGCGCCGCGGAGATTTCCTCGCGGAGTTTTTTCTTCATGCGTCCCCAGAGTGCATAGGCGACCAGCGCCTGCTCCTGGGCGATGACCAACATGTTGTCGGCAATCAACAGATTTCCCCCGGTCAATTTTGGGCCGGAGTCGGTGCGCCATTGTCCGATGGCGATTTCCGCATGTGGTGCTCCCGTGAGAGCATTCAAAACCCAGATCGATTCTCGCTTCGGCCACATCACAAAATCCCCGGCCAGCAAGCCCCTCCCGTAGCCGTACGACTCTGCATCTCTTTGTCCTTTCTTCCAGACCATTCGTCCCGTGTCGAGGTCAATGCCCCAAAGAAAGTCGCCCGAAACAATCAGCCGGTTTTGACGAACACCCAGCAGATGTCGCACGCCGCCGGTTAGCTCTTTGGTCCATTTGCGAACACCGGTCTTAGCATCGATGCCCATGATCGTCCCCGTTGCGGGCTTCCTCCAAAATTGACCGGGACCGGCACCTTGGGCGGCGATGTTCTTCAAGTCCGCCGGTGCTGCCACAACGGTTCCTTGATGGTAGAGGCAGGGCACCAGGCCGTTTTTTAATTTTGACATCCAGGGCTGTTGCGTGTTTCGCTCGTAAGTGACGACCCAATTTAATGAGCCGTCGTGTGCATCAATCGCGGCGATGGCGCCCTGATTCGTGGAGTAGAACAGTGTTCCATCACCCAACGTTAAGAGTTGATGGCTAACCTCCTCCAGGTTATCCCCATCCGGCGCCAAAAACGCGCACACCTTACGATTCCACAGCAGCCTTCCGTTCTCCGCATCAAAGCAGGCGACATTCGCTTGCGGTTGCGGTAAACTTTTCCTTAAGGCGACATAAAGTTTTCCATCCGTCACAATCGGCGAGCCTTCGAATTCCCAGTTCCCAAGATCCGGAGAAATCTCGCCCGCCTCGATCGTCCATATCGCTTTGCCTTGCCCCGTGGCGATGTTCAGACAGACAAGATGGCTTTCCGAACGGATGAGTTGATTCTCGTCGGATCGGCTTGTGACCGGGGAGCCCATCCGTGCGTAGAGCCGACCATCATGGACGGTCATGGTGTATCGCGGAATTCCCATTCGCGCGTTCTTCTTGTCTCGTTGATTGCCAAATGGCCGCAAGGCCCGATAGATAACTGCATCGTGACTATTCGGTCCTGACCATGCCGGTTTCCCGGTGAGCAAGTCATAGGCGGAAACCGTAGTTGCGTCGTTGACAAACAGCGTATCGCCGACGATGACCGGGAAATAACTCAAATAAACCGGTTTCGCCAAGCCGCCGCGGCGCGACTTTTCTGCATGGGCCGCCGGCGGCAAGGGGTGCGTCCACTGCACGGCGCCGATGTCGTCAATGGCTTGCGGAAGCACTGCATTGCGACTCGCGTTTCCAGCAAACGTTGAGACGTCGGAATCGGTCGTGGAGTCAGTCCAATGCTGTGCCTCCTCGGCCAAGGTCTTCAATATTTCGCTCAGCTGTCCCGTTCGTCCCGCCAATGTTCCTTCAGCGTCGCTGTGCCGCAAGGTGAACGCCGCTAGTTCTTGTTCGAAGCGGGGCAAGTCCCGTTGAAACAGACTGCACATCACCAGGCGGGCACGCATTTCTGCAAGGTCGAGGTCCGTATCGGGATAGGTCAGGACGGTTAGCGGATCTCGCGCCGGCCGCGGCGGTTCGATCGGTAAAGTCATTTCCCAATAACCGCGCGCATCCCCATAGGCCCCGCGTTCGAATGCCATTTCTCCCAACGTCGCTAAAGCGTCATCTCCATGACTGCTTAAGAATGCCAGCTTGACGATCTTCAGCAGCGGCGCTTCCTCATGATTGGTGCGGCCTTCCTCCAGCCATTGTCGTGCTTGGGGATCAAGCCGTTGCCGCAAGGTTTTTAAGCCGTCGGCATTCATCGTCGCTAACAACGCATGGCACCGCGTTCGCAGACCGATATACCGCCCGGTTCCCGCTGCGATCAGTTTTTCGCCATGTTGTTCCAGGATCTGATTGGCAAGCTGCACTGCTTCGGACCACTGTTCGGCAAGCAGGTATTCCTCGAGCGCGCTCAATTTTTTCGTGGCGGACGAATCGGTATCCAGAAACACCGATTCCTGTAGTCGCCCGGTCGGAGCCTGAGCGATGGCGTCTGCCGCACAGACCGTGAGGCTGATTGCGGAAATCGTCAATATCGCCAATGTGCGGGCGGTCGTCATGAGGGCGGCCATCGATAAGAAAGGGTTGGATCAGGGGCCGGCTATGTTTCGAGCGTGTTGGACAGCAATTCCGTTGTTTCCAATGGCGAAGTTGTTGCCATTGTGCTTACTCGCTTTTCAACACCTGTCCCAAACTGAAGATGACGATCGTAATGAGCAGCGAAACAGGCATCACGATCAGCGGAAAGTTGTAGAAGTTGATCGAGAAAATCACCATCAGGGGTAAAAACACGAGGCAGCAAAATTGTAACGCAGTGCCAATAGATTGTCGCACGGTGCTGTTCCTAACGGGTCGATTTTCTCTCAGACGCCCCGCCTTGCAGCGGGCGCGGCGGGGGCAGGTCTTTTTGCAAACACAAAGCGGCCCCTAGTATTTTACCGCTGTGGACGCGGACAGCAACGATCGTTGGGGGGAATGGGGGATAAAATTTGGGAGAACTAGGGGTAGGGAAAGCGGTGTCGCTCTCCTAGGCTCCTGCGCATGAGAAAAGAATTCGCTAAGCTTTCCCGTTTCTAATGTGTTAACATCAAAGCGGTAACACATTTCTATGGGAACAGTGTTGCCCAATCAGGCGAATTTATCAGCGGCACGGATTACGGAAGCTTGGTCAGCTCAACCATTCGAGAAATTAGCCATGTCAGACTTCAGCGCCAAAGGTTTGAATCCGTTCGAGCGTTTAGTCATATTCGATTTCAGCGCTAAAGCTTGGAATCGGTGGGCGAAGATTCTTTGCGGGATGTCTGTGCTTTTCCTGCTCATCGGGGCCGTGTCAGCAGTTTACCGATGGAACTATCTGAGCGATGCGATTACAACGCAGGCCACAATTACGGATTTGATAGAGAGAGAAGGAAAGGACGGGGACACTTTGTATGCCCCGGTATATGTCTTTACCGATCAAGACGGCCAGTCTGTTAAGGTGATATCCTCCTCTGCAAGCTATCCACCTCCAGGTATGGTGGGAGACCAGATTGAAGTGCTTTACGATCCAAAGAATTCTCAGCACTCAATCCAGAATCGGTTTTTCAGCGTTTGGGGATTGGCAGCGATAACCAGCGGCCTTGGCGCGTTCGATTTTATTGTATTTGGTGCTGTCGCATTTTTCACCGGACGCCATCTGAAGAAGAAAGCCGCACAGGATGGTCCACCCGCCGGCATTGGTCGTCTCCAAACCCAACAGTAATACCGCCGCCTGAATTGCAGCAAGCGTCTTCCTGAGGGGCTGACGACGGGTGACCTTGGGCGTTGGGTGATTGAGTCGCGTAGGGTTTCCGCGTCGTCTATTCGGCAATGAAACCATGCACCCGCCCCATATAGTAGGCAAGTAGATAATGGAAGCCGGGACGGAGTCGCATTCCGTCCCCACCGGAGGTGAGTTTCCAGGGGTTCCAATCCCAGTAGGTTTCCTGACGCTCGTCGATCGGAAAGACATAGCCATCGACGCGACGACCGATGGGAGCCCCATGCCCATCGTGGTCACCCATTTGGACCAAGTCGATACGATGGGCGTTGGACATGGGCCATTCGATCAGATCCAAAGGATATCGCTGCAGCGTATCGATGGCTCCTGTGAAACATTCCGCAGGAGGAGACAGGTCCACTTCGCCCCATTGGTCACGACGTGTCTTCCCGAGTGAACAGGCGCCGTAGATAAAGTTCGTGAAGGAATTGCGTTCCGGCTTTTCGTATTTCCAGTTCACGCGAATCGCGTACTGGTACATATTGAGCAGTTTGGGATCCGTCTCGTAGCGAATCAGGTGGTAGTAATTCATAAAGGCCATGTTGTCATCCGGTTGATGACCGGGTGAATTGGGGCCTTCCAACAATCGCATCTGAGTCATGCCGTTCATGCCGTAGCCGTGATCGAGTGCAAGTTTCAAGTAGGCTTCGCGGTACTTCGGGTCGCCCGTGATGTGCTCCGCAATCAAGAGATAAGTCAGGATGCTGTAGGAATTCAGTCCTCGCTCGGCAACCCAAGCGAAGTTTCGGTTGAGGTCGTCCGGAGAAAAGTGCGCCCAGCGTGTCGGCAGACCGTCGTGATCGACGAGACTCAAATCGTTCGCCAGAAGGTGATCGATGATTCGCCGCACAACTTTTCGAACCTCGTCCTTTTGCGCCTTGGTCTCGCAAACATGGTCGAAATAAGTGGCCAACCCGAAGAAATGGCCGTCGAGTTCATCGGAACTGGAATCACACTTCCAGTACCACTTTCCCGACGCATCGACCGGTAGTCGCGGCTGGATGATCTTCCACAATGAGTCCCGTTTGGTGCGACCCATGTCATAATTCAAGTCGTACCGCTGGTTGGGATCGGGGTCGGTGGTCGGGATCACGTTGCGAGCAATAAACCCGCGCGGCGCCGGGTGCGGTCCGCCTTGGGTGACTTCGCTCAAAAACGCCAGGGCCCGGAAGGAGTTTTCAGCATGTTGTCGGTAGGCGGCGTCCCCCGTCACGGTATAGGCCATGCTCATCGCGCCGAGATAAAGTCCCGTGTTGAATCCGTCGTTGTCGGAATACGTGGGAACCGCCGTGCTTTTGTCCCCTGGTGCGGATAGCACGGCTGGATTGACGTATCCGAAACTCGTTCGGCGGTGATACTTCTCGATTTCAGCTTCGTAGAATTTCGCTTTCTCTTCGAGTGTTGTCGGACGAAACTGGATGCAAGAAATGCCGCCGGCTGTGGCGAACCAAGCGTTGCCGTCATCCGTAATGACAATGTCGCGGACATGGTTGTCGAGGAGCCATCGTCGTCCTTGTCGAAATTCCCAGACACCATCGGAGTAGCGAATGGCGCCGTTTTTGGTTCCAAACCAGATTCCTTTGGGACCTGCGGCCATGCAGGTGAAGTCGTTGTAAGGCAAGCCGTCTGTTCCATCCAGCAGCGTCCATTGATCGTCACCGGAGCGAAATCCCACACCTTGCGGGGAAGCAAACCACAATCGGCCGTCACGATCATAGACAACGGCACGGACATAGATCGGCGCCCAACGTCTCCGCTCATCGCCCGGAAGCGCCAAACTCCAGTTCTTTCCATCTCCGAGAAACAGGCCGTTCTCGGCAGCAACAGCGATTTCACCCTCATGCTCGGCGACCGCACGGACCATCCCGCGGCGGCTGACATGCTCTGCCAGCGTCGCATACCAAGGGGACTCGACCGGAAAAAGCCCTGCAGCAACGGAATCGTCGACCGCAACCCAGCTCGGATCCTCGAAACATGCGATCCCCTTGCTCGTCTTGGCAAAGAGGGTCCCGTCGTCGTCGCGCGCTATTTGCAACACATCATTCGACGGCAGTCCGTTGGCAGTGGTATAGGGAACCTGGACCTGCTGATCGAACCGCGAAACCGTAATCGGCAATTCACCAGCCACATCAGCCCCGCCCGCAGTCGCGACGAAAATGGTGCTGAGAACCACCGCAGGCACGACACAAAGACTCAAGCGATGAAGGTGACTTCGAAATTTTAGCATCATCAATTGGTCCTGCGGGTTGCGGTTGAAATGAGGGTGGCATCGCACGGCACTCAGTATAAAACTTAAAATTATCTCTAACCCTCGTCTTCTGGGAATGTGGAAACTGAATTGAGTTTAGCCCCATCGCTGTCGTTTGCTGACGCTCGAGTCATGAATCCAAACTCACCGTCCACCTACATCGGTTTTAGGCTCGCGGTCAGGGTTGGTCGATCAGAAATGCTGGGCATTGCGTCTTTTGGGTTTGGGTAACGATCCGAATCATCGGGCGATTAAGTTTCGCTTTGATTTCAGATTTGGCTGGATTCTCCGCTTCAGTTCACTCTGTTTTTCCTCAATTTTTTCGCGAACCGTTCACTCGACTACCCCAAAAGTCTTTTGAAAAGAATCGGGGGAATACATTCGGCAATCAGTATTGTGTAGCCACACACCGGGGCAACGCTTTTGGATGCCATGCCAAACTCTTAAAAGTTCCGACATTGTGCAATGCGTTTCAAATTTGGAACCGCCCCAATATGACGCAATTCCGGGCCGTATTTCATTGTCGGGGGCGAACGGGCAATCGAGGATGTCGAACTCGATGTAGTGATGTCCAGATTCCCAACGTGCAACCCAAGCAGTCCAGTCTGGCTTCGCGTCATGCACTAGCCTCACTTGTGAAACCGCAAGGATCGCGTCTGCGATCTCTTTTGGGGTGTAGATTTCAGACTTCCAATTGTCGTCGAAACTATACGCAGGGTCGGGAAGATCTATCGGCCCCCAAACAAGCGAAAATTCTGTCAGATTAATGAGTGAGTCCGACATGTTTTTCCAGATAGCGTCTGGCATAACCGGGCGGCGGGGTTACGCGTTGATTGTAAAATCCACAGGATTTGTGGCTCCAGTTCACAAAATTATTACGCGGCCTGTTGATCATTATTCAGTTGATTCGTAGTCGGCCAGTTTTGACATTGCAATCACGTTGTATGTTTCGAAGGTTATTCTTGAATCCGCGATGTCTATCAATTTACAACATCCAGTAATTCGCTTCTACTGCCGAAATGTTTTGTCTTTCTTGTCGATCACGACGATTCGAAATCCCGGATTATTGTCGGAAATATCCCACGCCACGACAGCGAGATATCGTCCGTTATCACTCTTAGAATGGATATCCTGCCAAGTAAAGTCAGGCAATTCAGGTACCCAACTCCCTTTCAATGTTAGATCAGCCCACTGATACGGGGAACCCATTTGGACTTCCATTGCGTTTGTGAACACAGGCTCTAACCGCGCGTATGGCATTCAATCTCTTTCAATAGAACAACTGTTGATCCAGATCCGAATAAACCCCCGCCGAAGCCAGATCACCTCCCGCGGACGGTTCGCTCATTATGCTGCAAACCCCATCCCGAATGCAAATTTCGATCCCAATCTAGCAATGCGTCGTGGAAATCATCCGACTGTTTTACACGTAGCAGATCTCCGATCCCTTCTTCTAGGCATGGACAATGCAGCTTACCGCGTGCACCCCGCGTGACCAGTAAACCAAAGCCCCCACCCAATTCACCGTTGTCGCAATCACACCACCCAGTTTTTCCGGGAATCCCTTGCAAGCCGTCGTGAAATCCATGAAGATGTTTTCGGTCTTCACGCTGGTCGATGCGCGGGTCTCTGTGTCCTCTGACCTGGCGGGTTTTTTTGCTGTTGCCGTCTGCGGACATTTTCCGGCGGATGTGTGGGGGCCGCATGGGATACGCTTTCGTGGCACGTATTGATGCCGGCTGAGCGGATGCCTCAGCCAGTCTGCTTTTTTCGTCGTTTATTTCGCCCCCTCCACCGCTAGTCGGGAGTCACCCAACGGATGTCATCGTCTTCCCTCAAGCCGGCTCGGATTGCATCGCTGGACCAATTCCGCGGCTACACCGTGGCCGGCATGTTTCTGGTGAATTTCCTGGGTGGATTCACCAATTGCCCCCAAGTGCTCAAGCATAGCCACAACTATCTGAGTTACGCCGACACGATCATGCCGCACTTTTTGTTTGCGGTCGGATTCGCCTTTCGCCTGACGTTCGGCCGCCGCATCAGCTCCGCCGGTGTGGGAGCTGCCTATCGAAAGGTCGTGACGCGTTTTCTGGGTTTGATGTTGGTCGCCATTGCCGTTTACGGCTCGGGCCGTGCAGCGGAATCTTGGGAAGAATTGCAACACATCGGCGTGTGGGGCGCGCTCTATTCCCCAATGAAACGGGAATGGTTTCAAACCTTGATGCATATCGCACTCACAGCCATTTGGATCACTCCGGTCATCCGTTCCTCGGCTGGTGTGCGGATTGCCTATCTGTTCGGATCGGCTGCCTTGCATGTTTTACTATCGCACTCATTCAACTTTGAATGGTGCAGCACGTCTCCCAACGTCATCGACGGCGGACCCATCGGCGTTTTAACGTGGTCGATCCCCGCGCTGCTGGGAACACTGACCTGCGACGCGGTCGCCGGCGCCGAGGGACGTCCCAATCTGGTCAAAATGTTTGCCTGGTCGATCGTGGTGATGGGCATCGGCTGGCTAATGACCTGTGGCACGCGTCTGTACGACGTGACCGAAAGCCAAATCGCCGAGCGGGAACAAGACGCCAAGATGCAGAAGTATCTCACCGACGAAATCAATGGGCGAATCGCGCCGCTGAATAAAGAATTGGGTGAAGTCGGCAAGGCGATCGCCGGTCTCCGCGCGCAACTGGACGGCATGTCGCTGGCCGTGGAGCAAGTCACCGATCCCGAGGAACGCGAGAAACTGAATCAAGAGCTGGAAGCCGCGCTGGAGAAGGATAGTGAATTACGCAACAAGATCGACGTAATTAAACAGGAATTTCAGGCCTATCGCGACGGCACTGAGGTCTTCATCAGCAAACAACTTGAAGTCAAAGCCAAGTTGGGTGAGATCAATGCAAAACTGAACGGTTCGAAAACCGTCGACAAGGTCGTTGATGAAAAGCAACGAGCGAAACTAACCGCCCAAAAGGAAGCATTGATCCAAGAGGATGCGGCCGCTGCGGCTGGACTTGAAGAACTCAAGGCGAACCCTCAGGACCCCAACGCGCCACAGGTGCGAGTCTTCCGCGATTCCAAACTCGCGATTGATCCCGTGTTCCCTTCCCAGGCGCGCATCGATGCCCTCAAGGCACGCTTTGACGAACAAGGCTGGCGCGCGATCGTTGCCGAGCCTCCGTTTGTCTATCCCCCGCACACCAAACCGGGTGTAGGCAAGAGATCGGTGATGTTGCGGGAGTGGAATTACTGGATGGTCAGCCAGCGACAAGGCACGTTGTCCTACACCGTCATTGCAGGGGGAATGTCGATTTTCTTGTATGCGATCTTCTATATCGCCTGTGATATTTGGGGATTGCGATTGGGGTTATTCACCACATTCGGCACCAACGCTTTGTTCGCGTATGCCTTGCATCCCTTGACCGGTGGTGCCGTAAAAGCCTTCATGCCGCGCGATGTGGCCACATGGTACATGTGGTTGGGATTCACCGTCTTTATGTTATTCACGTGGCTGTTTGTGCGCGTCCTGGAGAAGAACAACATCTACATCAAACTATAGGTGTTGCTCGATAATTTGATTCGAAAAAAGACCGGCGGGAATGCTTCCTGCCGGTCTTTGATTTTTTCTGAGAGTCGCGTGCCACTTCCAGCTTGCTGAGCCGTGCTTTGCCGGCCGCTCCCGTTTTCGATCGTCCGCCTAATAACGGATATGCGTTTGCAGATAGAATTGCGTGGCAGTATCCCGGGGCAGGGCATTGTGCACGTATTCGCCGTACCAGAACCACGAGTATCCGACCGAGACGGAGAAGTTGGGGTTGTACGTATACGTGGCGATTAGGTCCAACTCGTTGCCGATGTTTTGGCCTTGGTCAAGCGTTCCCAGCGGCGCGCCGGCGACGTTGTAGAGAAAGTCGTTGGTGCTGGCCAAATCAAACCAGTGCCAAGCGGCTGTCCCTTTCCATTTTTTTGCCGGGCTGAAATCAAGTTGCGCGCTGTAGTCGAGCAGGTTTTGGCCGGCGAGGTTATCCAAGATCCCCCAGTAGGCATGTCCCAGCGGATAGAGTACGCTGAAGGTGTTCGTCTCGTCATCGTTGGGATCCTGATCGCCTGAGCCCCAGTAAAACAGGCCGGACAGACGCGGTTGCCAGGGGACCTGCTTCCAGGTATGGCCCAGGATTCCGGTAAAGAATCCAGCGTTGATCCGCTCGCTGTTGTCGCTGCCGAATTGGTAGGCGCCTTCAAAGTCCAGGTCCCACACTCGCGAGACGTTCCCACATGCGTCCGTCACTGGGCTTGTCATATTCCAATGCAAGCCCACGGTGTGCCGAAACCCATCGGCGACGTTCTCGACTTGCTGAGTATCCCGCAACCACAACCAATACAAATCGACGTAACTATTTTCGAATCCCCGGTAGGTGGAATAAACACCCGAGAAAAACTGATCGTAATCGGGTTGATTAAAGTTGTTGTCAAAATCTTCAACCGGTACGATCCCGCGAGCCGCAGCGTTGACCGGGTTGGTGGCGAAGATGTTCAGGTCCCAATCCCCTTCGCTGTAAAGGTATTTAAGCCCCTGGAAGTTCCGACGCGTATTGCTCCAATCCAACGGCGAGACCAACCGCTGCTTGCCGTAGAGCATTTCCTGCCGTCCCACTCGAAACGTACCGGGAACATCCAACGTGGTTTCCAGGTTCACGTCGACAAAGGCGTTGAGTACCTCCCAACGATCGACGTCGATGGGCAATAGCGGCAGATCAGGGTCCCAGGCGGATGCGTCAATAAATTCCACATAGGCGCGGCCCCAATCGCCCACTTCAAGATTGAAGTATTGCCGCCACCGCCACAAGTTGTAAGTACTGCGCCCCGGTCCACCCGGCCGCAGACGGTTGCGTTCGTCCATCGGGCGAAAACGCAGTTCGCCACCGGCGGAAAGAATGAGGAAATCGTCCGCCAGATGAATCTGGTTGAGGCTGTCACCCAAGAGCGGCGGGTCGTTGGGATTGCTTCCGTAGGTGAAGTCGTTGTCAAAAAACAGCGGCTTATACGGATTGATTACTTGAGGGGGCGCAGGCTTGGGCGGCGGCACATAGACCCTCTGCTGCTGTTGTTGATAGCCAGCTGCGTAAGCATTTTGATCAACAGGCGGTTCCGCAGCCTTCGAGATTCCGGCAGAAATCCCCAACCCGATCGCGGTCAACGTGGTGATTACAATGAATCGGTGTGGCATGCCATCTTCCTTGATTGCGCGCACGACGCGATGGGAAATCAGCCAGCCTGAGCGGCCAATTGATCCCCCAAATGCAGCTGGTCGGACAGTTTTGAGATCACGGACCGAAGCAGGATGCGGCCGTGCGGTGCTTGACTCAAAACGCCGGATAAGGACTGTGGAATTGTCCAACAATTCCATCCCTTAAATCGGAAGAATGCTTTCAACCGGTTGAGTTCGCCCGGCCCTCTGTGCACAAGAACCGGCAATCTCTACCAACCAATAGGCAGGGTTTGCCTAACCGGAGCACTGAGAGGTAGTAGCGCTACTTAAAAACTCCACGATTTGAAAGACCGGCTCAAATTTGATACGTAACCTGCATGGGGCGTTTATCAAGGCCTTGGCTATCGATGGTGATATAGGCGTTGACGGTTCGCACTTCTTCGAGAATTCTATGAAGTGTGGACCAGCGTGGCAGCATAATTTCGCGGCAACGGCCGAATTCACCTGGCGTTATGCGGGAGCCATGTCGGGAACCGTCGACGCATCGACGAACATCCGCTGCCACAACTCTAAGCAGAGCAGCGACCACAGACGGTAACTGTGATCCCATTGGCCATCGAGATGCTCTTTCACCAATTGCTCGACCGCTTCAGGGCGGAAATAGCCACGGTTCAGTGCGGACCCATCCAGCAGTGTTTCTTGCAGCATCGGTTTCAATTCATGCCGAAACCAATGGTCCAACGGCACGCCGAAACCCATCTTCGGCCGCGACTGGATCGATTCCGGCAGCAGGTCGCCGAACGTCTCCAGCAGAATTCGTTTCCCTTGCCGCCCGCGAAGTTTGGCCTGTATAGGCAGGCTGGCGGCGAACTCGGTGACATGGTGATCCAAAAACGGACTACGGCATTCCAACCCATAAGTCATACTGGCGATGTCGACTTTGTTGAGAATGTCTCCCGGCAGATAAGTCAGCACATCGGCGCAGGTGGTGCGGGTGACGAAGTCGCGATTCGGACATTCTTCGTACGACCGTAATAACGGTGCAGCTGCGTCGGCCTCTCCTACAGCCGCACGAAAATCATCCGTTAGCAAACCCGCCAGGCGCTGGTCGTCAAAAATGCTGACCCATTTCAAATAGCGTCGTTCCCGCGGTTCGCCCAGGGCGGCCAACAAACGTTTGAGCCGACGTCGCCGCGATTTCTGTCGGACCGATGCCGGAAAATGTTGCCACAATTTCAACGTCGCCATTTTTTGCAACGGCCGCGGCAAGCCGTCAAACCATTCGGCGATGCGGACCGCCTTGTAACGATCGTAACCGGCAAATAACTCATCACCCCCATCGCCTGACAGCGACACAGTGACATTTTGGCGGGTCATCTCCGAGAGATACATCGTGGGGATCGCGGAACTATCCGAGAATGGTTCGTCGTATTGCCAAATCAATCGCGGTAGGATCTTGAGCGCATCGGGTGTCACCATCGCATCGTGATGTTCGGTTCCCAGATGCTCCGCTGCTTCGCGGGCATAGGCGCGTTCATCGAACGCTTTGACGGGAAATCCGATCGAAAATGTTTGTACGGGGCGCTCGGAGAGTTTTTGCATCAGCCCGACGATAATTGTCGAATCCACGCCGCCGGAAAGAAACGCCCCAAGCGGCACGTCGCTCCGCATCCGCAACCGGACTGCTTCGGTGAGCACCGTGCGAAGTTGCTCACGAATTTCCTGAGCGGGGGCATTCTCCGGATTGCTGAAATCGAGTCCAGCGCGTTGCAACTCCCCTTGTTCGTACCCCGGCTTCCAATAACGACGTACGTTCAATTCGCCATTGTGATAGATCGCCAAGTACCCGGGCGGAAGTTTTTGAAAACCGGCCAGCATGCACCGCGGGGCGGGGACGTACTGATAGGTCAGATATTCATTCAAGGCAACCGGATCAATGTCGCGCGGCAGACCGGGGACCTGCAGCAGGCTTTTCAGTTCGCTACCAAAGAGCAACCGCTGTGGATCATGCCGATAAACGAGCGGTTTTTGGCCGAGCCGGTCACGAGCAAGCAACAGTTGTTTTTTGCGATCATCCCAAATGGCAAAGGCGAACATACCGCGAAGATGCGTGACGCAGTCCGGGCCGTATTCTTCGTAGAGGTGAACGATAGCTTCCGTGTCGCAGGACGTACGAAACTGATGTCCCCGTTTTTCCAGGTCGGTTTGCAGTTCACGGTAGTTGTAGATTTCACCGTTGAAGGCAATCCAAACAGTGCCGTCTTCGTTCGAGAGCGGTTGATGCCCGCCTCCCAGGTCGATGATCGACAAACGACGGTGCCCCAAAGCCGCTCCGGGGGGTTGAGCAGCGGACATCTCGCTGGATGCATTGGAGTGATCCGTGGAACGGTAGTAGCCGCAATCATCCGGACCGCGATGCGCAAGAGCAGTCGTCATCCGCCGCAGGATATCGATATCCATTGGCGGTTGTCCGGCGGTCCAAGCAGCTCCAGTGATTCCACACATGGGGAAGGTCGTTTCTGTGATTTACGTTTTACGATGCCGTGTGAGGTGGGGGAGAATCTCTCGTCCGACATAGAAAGGTGCGTCACGACTAAACCGACGGGATTAGTCGGTCAAGACTTCACGATACAATTTGGCATAGGCGGCAACCATGCTGGGGATGCTGAATTGGTCGCGAATCCGTGCGATGGCAGCTTGCCCGAATGCCGCTCGCTGTTCTTTGTCTTCGAGGAGGATGTTCGTATACTTCGCCCGCCCCACGTTGTCGCCGACCGGAACTAAGTAGCCGGTTTTTTGGGGGACGACCAATTCTCGGTTTGGCGGAATGTCACTGGCCACGACCGGCACCCCGGCCGCCATCGCTTCCATGATGCTGTTGGAAAGTCCCTCAAAATCACTGGCCAGCCAAAACACCTCGATCGCCGGAAAAAACCGCGCGGGGTCAGGGTGATGCCCGAGGAAATGAATACGGTCGGTATTTTGTGTTTCGCGGGCGAATGTCTCTAGCTGTTGGCGATCGGGGCCATCGCCGATGATCAAAAAATGAATGTGCGGCTGCAAATTGCTAATGAGTTCTACGGTCCAGGCGAGGTCCCGTACACGTTTTTGCGGCGCGAGTCGCCCGATGAATCCCACGACGCGCGCCTCTTCAGGCAGGCCAAGTTCCTCAAAAAGATTTGCGCGGGTCACCGTCGGAGGCATGGGAAGATCAATTCCATTATAGATCACCCGTAATTTGCGATCCGGAACCTCTTGCTGGCGATAAAAATCAGCAACACTGTGCGAGTTGCCGACGAGCAGGTGGGTCCGCGGAATTAGTTTTTTGTCAAACCACAGTTGCCACCGCGATTTCCAAGAATCGACACAGCGTTCCGAGACGATGATTTTCGGAGTCTTGCCCTTACCAGCAACGAGCCGCCCGTAGGTATTGGCGGCAAATAACCAGGAATGCAAAATGTCCGGTTGCCACTCTCGAATGATCCGACGCAAACGCGAGAGGGTCAGCGGATCGAATTTGAAGCGTTTTCCTAAAACCTGAACATCGATGCCTTGTTCGGCCAACGTTTCGGCATAGGGGCCGCCGCGCGTTAAGGCGACGACGCGGACGTCGAATTCCTCAGACGACAATCCCGAGGCCAAAAGCGTGAGTTGCTTCTCGGCTCCGGAGCGGTCCAGGGTGGGAATCAGCAGTAGGATTTTCGTCTTCAAAGCGGAATTCGGCCGAATCTCTTGTAATCATAGGGGGCGTTGTAATAATTCGCCGTATGTGACGACTGACTTTTTGATATGTCGCTCGGCCGGATAGGTCAAGGTCAGACGTTTCGGCACTGGGACGCTGCTGCGGGGCGTTTGGCCGAAAGCCGTGTTGTTTTCTAAAGCAATTTCCGCTGCTGCTCAAGCGAGAAGGAGTGATATGCGACGTTTATTCTTTACGCCCTGTTTTCTCTATGTGGTGACAAGTCTGATGACAGCCAGCGATCAATGCCAGGCCCAGGACGCCAATTCCGCGCGTCCGACGGTGAAACGTCCCCAAACCAAGAGCGAACCGGTAACGGATGTGCTGCACGGCGAAAAGATCGTCGATCCTTATCGTTGGTTGGAAGACCAACAAAGTCCTGCCACCCGTGAATGGATCAAGCAGCAAAACGTCTATACCGATGCGATGCTCAAAGACCTGCAGGGGCAAGATAAAATCACTGCCCGCTTGGGCCAGTTGATGAAGGTCGACGCCGTCGGTTTGCCGCATGCGCGGGCCGGGCGATATTTCTTTATGAAGCGGCGTGCCGACCAGGACCTAGCGGTCATTTGCTTCCGCAAAGGTGTCGAAGGTGCGGACGAAGTGCTGATCGACCCGGCTAATCTCAGCGACGACGGCAGCAAGTCGGTCAGCATTGAAGACATCTCTGAGGATGGCAAATTACTGGTATACACGATTCGCACCGGCGGCGAAGACGAAGTCGCCATCCACCTCTTCGATGTCGATGCCCGTAAAGACTTGGCGGACGCATTGCCGCGAGCGCGGTACTTCGGTGCGACGTTAACGCCGGACAAAAAGACGATCTTTTATACCAAGCACGACGATGACGGGCCGCGGGTGTTTAAGCACACCGTGGGCGACGATCTCGCAAACAACAAGCAAATCTTCGGCGACGGGTACGACAGTGGAAAAATCCTGTATGCCACATTGTCGCACGGCGGGCAGTATCTGATTTTTCATGTGCTCTATGGATCGGCAGCACCCAAGTCGGACTTGTACTTTCTGGATTTGACAGACGACGGACCGGTTCGGCCGATCGTCAATGATATTGATGCGCGTTTCTTCGGAGCGGCGATTAACAACCGCTTGTTCGTCCGTACGAATTGGGAAGCCTCCAACGGTCGGATTTTAGAAATCGACCTCGAAAACCCTCAGCGCGCCAATTGGCGGGAAGTGATTCCACGCAGCGAAGCCGTGATCGAAGATTTTTCACTCTGTGGTGGGAAGCTCTTTGTGAACTATCTCGACAACGTGAAGTCGCGCGTGAGTGTCTATGATCCTTCTGGCGAGCATGTGCGCGACGTCGAGTTCCCGGCATTGGGATCGGTGAGCGCGGTGTATGGCGAGTGGGAGAGCGACGAGGCCTTCTTCTCCTACAGTTCCTTTCACATCCCCTCGACAATCTATCGCGATGTCGTCTCGACCGGAGAGCGGTCGGTGTGGGCGCGGTTAGCGGTGCCGGTCGACAGCGACAACTTCCAGCTTGAGCAAGTCTTTATTACCTCCAAGGATGGAACCCGCGTGCCGATGTTTTTGCTGTATGGCAAAGGCACAAAACTGGACGGCAAAAACCCGACGTTGCTGTATGGGTATGGCGGCTTCAATGTCAGTTTGACTCCCTCGTTTTCGGCGCGGGCCGTCAGTTGGGTCGAGCAGGGAGGCGTGTATGCAGTCGCCAACCTCCGTGGCGGCGGAGAACTGGGCGAACAATGGCATGAAGCCGGGATGCTGGAAAACAAGCAAAATGTGTTCGACGATTTTTACGCAGCAGCGCGGTGGCTGATTGACCGCGGGTATACCAATCCGGACCGGTTGGCAATCGCTGGCGGCAGCAATGGCGGGCTCCTGGTTGGTGCGGCAATGACGCAACATCCGGAGTTGTTCCGCGCCGTGGTCTGTTCCTATCCGTTGTTGGATATGCTCCGTTACCATCAGTTTTTGGTCGCACGGTTTTGGGTGCCGGAGTACGGTTCCTCTGAGGACCTTGAACAATTCGAAGTGCTCCGTGCGTATTCGCCTTATCACAACGTGAAACCGGGAACAAAATATCCCGCCTTGATGTTGATTACGGGCGACTCCGACACGCGTGTTGATCCGCTCCATGCGCGAAAAATGGCGGCGTTGATGCAGGCATCCTCCACCGACGACCGTCCGATGCTCTTGCACTACGATACCAAGGCGGGGCACTCCCGCGGCCGCCCGGTCAGCACGCAGATCGAAGATTTGGCCTATGAGCTGGGATTTCTCTTCGATCAATTGGGCGTGAAGGTGAAATAGTCGCCGTCACAGCATTCACAGCACGGAGTTGCATTACCCATCAACGCGAGCAGCCGCCCTTCGGCGTACCGAGGGGCGGCTGCTGTTTGTTATTAAAGGGATTAGTCAGAGGACGTGGTCGTCTTGAGAAGCGGTCGTGCCGTTGAACAGGCACTGTTGACTTCTCAGCGGAAACAGTAGGGCGGATCTTGCATGGTCGATGCCTCCTATGTCTCTACCAATTTGGTACGATACGAAACTCTTCTGCGGTCGGACGGTCAGGGTTGTCCGGAATCTAGCGGCCACATAGAGCGGGCCAGCCTTTGTCGCAACAACCATTCCTCCGGTTGGAAGACAAAATGAAACTGCACTTCAAACTTCATACGTAGTATCGCAGGCTGTTTCTAAAATTGCCAGAAAAAAATGGAGCGTGAGCCAATAATTTTGCAGTTCGATCCACTGGCGAAAACGGCGGATTCTCGTTGACCTGGTGACTCGTGCACTAGGCACCTCGTCCAATTTTAAGGCGGGTAATTGTTGTTGACCGGATTCTGCAATTCTGCGACACTCCCGCCGCCCATCTCAGAATCACCGGCAAAACCGTTGCTGGCGTGCGTCACGGAAGGCGATAGAGTGCAGATAGGCAGAATGTTCCGCCTCAAAAAACGTCAATGCGGCGGCCACACAAAAGTGCCATCGGCACGAGCAAGCGGACTATCCGCTCGATGCTTCAAGGAGGAAGTATGCGAGTTGCAATCGTAACCGACCCCCAATCCCACTCCGCTGGCGAGACGATCATCGCCGAGTCCTTGCAGGAAGCGTTTGCCGGGCAAATCAGTCCGCTCGAAACGGCCGATGTCGTCATCAGTACCAGCCGCGCCGCTGCTCGCAATGTGACCGCACCGCTCGGTTCGCCGCACATTTGTTACCTCGCGGACACAAATAACGCCCCACAATCCCATTTGATGGTCCAGTCGCCGCAACGACTCAAGCCAAGCACCTTGGAACTGTCAGCGGTTTCTGCCACGCCAACCGAAACGCAGGCAACTGTGAGTCCCGGCCATCAGGGAATCACACATTATCTGGCCGGTAACGGCATCGCCGCCAACCAATTGCGGCAGGCAATCGACCGCCCGGTGAAAGTCATCTCTCCAGCCATCGACACCCAACCCTTCCGGCCGCAAAAGTTACGACGGTCTGAGCATTATTTACTGATCATTGACGAAGGGAACATCAGCGGATTGGAAGTGGCCATCGCTGCATCGCACATCGCCGGCCGAGAGCTGGTGGTTGTGACCGAACCGAATTTCGAGCTGCCTGATTTGCTTGCCGAGCAATCGCATGTGCAATTCGTGACGGCCGACGATGACTCCGATTTGTACCAATACCTCTGTGAATGCCGGGCCTTGTTGTGCCTTTCGTCTGGAGACTTTGATGCCAATGTGATTCGCGCGCAAGCCTGCGGCACGCCGGTGATTGTCCCTGCCGGAGGAGGCATCGAGGAACTAATTTTAGATGCTGAACAAGAAGGGCCGGGGACCGGATTACTTTTTGAACCTTCGACGCCTGAATCAATTGCCTCAGCGATGCTCGAATATGAGCGTAGGCCCCATAAGTGCTCCGCTATGTTGGCATCGGCACACGCGCAGGCCTTTTCCCCAACACGGTTTGCCGAGGAAATCCACGCCTTTGTGGAAGCTGTCGTCAACTCGACCGTCCGGGCTGTTGCCGACGAACCGTTTGGCGGCGAACAACGACGCGCAGCATAACGCTCGGGCAGGTAGACATCGCCCGTGCTCATGGAATCGGGATTGCGGTCGTGTTCCCATCCACGGCCAAAAAAAACGCAATTTACGGCTGAAAAACTCAGCAGGTTGTGAGATGATACATCAACTTTCGGTCTTGCGATGTTTGCGTCTCATTGCGGCCGGCGACTACGGGCGCTCGTTTGCTATGGCCAGTCGATAAATTTGCCAGAAATTGCAGAGCGACGAGTCAGAGGCGGCACGGCGCTGGCTGGTTTTGATTATTCATCACCCGGGGATCATTCCTATCGTGTTCGGTCCGTTGTATTTTTTGAGTGACCCGCAACTGCTGCTCACCAGCCCGCTGATGTTGATCATGGCGGGGGTGTGGCTGTGGATGCTCATATACTGCATTCGCAATGATCCGGAGCGCAATGTCTGGCTGTGGGTGCTGATCATCATCCCGCCGATCGGCACATTGGTTTACTTTTTCGCACGCTGGCTGCCGCAGGCACGGTTGAAGCCGCCAAGATTTCTCAATCGGATTTCCCGCGGCAAGGAATTGCAACGGCTGTCGATCGCAGCCCGCCAAATCGGCAATTCGCACCAGTTCGTCCAATTGGGCGACGCCCAGCGCGATACGGGCCGCTATGAGCAAGCCGGGGATTCGTATTTTAAAGCGCTGGAAAAAGAACCGGATAACATCCAAGCACTTTGGGGCCTGGCGCAGGTGGAAATGCATTGGAAGCAATACGACAAAGCCCGTCCCCGCCTCGAATCCGTATTGGCCGTTGACCCCAGTTACAAATTCGGCGATGTCTCGTTGGCCTATGGCCGCTGCTTGTTGGAGTTGCACGACCAGGATGCCGCTTTCACGCACCTCACAGAACACCTGAAACGCTGGAAGACTCCCGAATCGCAAGTTGTGTATGCCCGATTGTTATGCGAGCGTGGCGAGACCGACGCTGCCCGTGAGATGTTAGAAGGCATGGTGTTGGAAGTCAGTGGCGGCCCCAAGTTTTTTCGACGTCAAAGCGCCCGCTGGGTCCGCGACGCCAAACGCATGCTAGCCAAAATGCCGCGCCCCCAATAAGAGAGCAACCCAACGCAGGATGCGTCGCGAGGCACCTTTCTCCGTAGGGCAAGTTGCTTACCACTCAAAACAACGGCATTGCAAAAAATCTATCTGCAAACGACGAAAGAATCACACAAACCTTGCCGGACCTACCTACGATCGCTGAATGGATCCGTGAGGCTGATTCCATCGTTGCCTTCACCGGCGCGGGGATTAGCACCGAAAGCGGCATTCCCGATTTTCGTTCGCCCGGGGGGATCTGGTCAAAGTCGACGCCGGTTTACTACGATGACTTTGTGCGGTATCCCGAATCGCGTTACGAATATTGGCGGCAAAAGTCGATCGCCCACCGTGAATTCGCTTCCGCCCAACCAAACGTGGGCCACACGGTGCTGGCTGATTGGGAAACGGCCGGCCGCTTAGACGGGGTGATCACGCAAAACATCGACGGACTACATCAAGCGGCCGGAAGTCAACAGGTGCTGGAATTGCACGGAACAGCGCGGTTCGTCGCTTGTCTTGAGTGTGAGTCGCGGTTCGATGTCGACCCGTGGGTGTTGTATTTTCAGGAGCGGGACGAGGTTCCCCCCTGTCCGGAATGCGGCAGTTGGTTGAAGCACGCAACGGTTTCGTTCGGGCAAGCGCTTCCGCGGGAAGTCCTGTCGCGATCGATGGAACTGGCTCGTGGCGCTGATCTGTTTATTGCGCTCGGATCATCATTGGTCGTCGAACCGGCAGCCAGTTTGCCCCGCTTGGCGAAAGAATCGGGCGGGCGGTTGGTGATCATCAACCGCGACACCACAGACCAGGACCGCTCCGCCGATGCAGTGATTCATGCCTCGATCGGCGAGACTTTGACGGCGATCAATGCACTATTGTGAGCCGGCTGTCACACGTATACCCACAGTTCGATGTAGCTGTTGATTAGGTTGCGAAACGTCTCCGACAATTCCGAGGCGACCATCAACGGCATGTAGAAGATCAACAGGCTGTCGTTGTCCCCCGTCATCATCGCATCTTCCCATTTCCAGTACATGGGGCCAATGGAGAGGACATAGACCACTAGCAGGATAAGCACACGCGTGGCGAACCGCTTGAGCAGTTTTTTGAATCTCGATTTGGGGCGAGGTTGAGTCGTCACGGCGAACGGTTTTTCAGAAAGGCAGAGTAATGGGCGATGCTATTGTTGAGCATCGCAGCCCGCTCCGTTTACGATAAACCGAACCCCACCTCGAAACAACGGATTTTTTAGTTGACCGGCCGAATTTATTCGCTTTCGGACGTTCCCGGCGGCAGAATCGCAAAGATCCGCGTCGGCCCGCCGCTGCCGGTTTCGATTTTGATCGGGGCAATCACCAGATAAAACCCGCGAGCCGGCAATTTGTCGAGATACGCCACGTTTTCCAGGGCATATTTGCCGGCGCCGTTGATCGTATGATGCACGGCAAAGTCCTTCGATGGTCCGTGATCAATGCTCAGCGTATCGATGCCGATACCGCGAATCTTGCGTTGCTTGACCAAAAACTGGGCCGCTTCGTCTGAGAATCCGGGGAAATGCAGGCCGCCGCGGACGTCCTGATTTTTGTACCGCGCGAAGTTCGTCCAAAATCGTCCCCAACCGGTTTTCGCCATCACGACGGCCTTCTCGGGGATTTTGCCGTGCTCTTTTTCCCAATCCGTAATGTCCGCGACACTCATGCGATAATCGGCATCCACTTCCGCTTGTGGCGAAATATCGATCACCACGCCGGGAGCAAAAAACTGCTTGACGGGAATCTGGTCGACCGAGGGCTGATTCGGCTCGAAATGATTCGGCGCATCAATATGCGTACCAAGATGCTCAGGCGAGGTGAATGCTTTGGACAGCACCCCGTCGTTCTTCAGTGTTGCGATCGTCTTCAACGAGAAAGGAATATAATCATCCGCCGGCCAATACGGGCTTTCGGCGTTGAGCGGATAGGTCAAGTCGATGATCTTCATCTCCCCCGCAAACAGGCTTTCGAGCGTGGGAGCAGGAGTCGTCTTTGCTGTATCTTCAGCGACCGACAATTCCGAAAGCCAAAACCCAAAGGCGGACAGCATGGTGAGAACAACGATGGTTAAGACGCGGCGCATGTGTCTCTCCTGATCCAAAGGGTGGGTTTGAAAGTCGGGCCGGCCGACGGCAAACAATTCAACCGGCGGTTCGCGACCATTGTACCGCCGGGGGGGCATTTTGTGACGCTCCCGCATCCCTGGAGGGAGAATTCACCATCCACGGAGCGGTGCCGGTTTTCCAGATCGACTCCAACAATTGTTTTTCACGGAGCGTATCCATCGGCTGCCAGAATCCGTCATGGCGAAACGCCGCCAATTGTCCGTCAGCAGCGATTCGTTCCAAGGCATGTGCCTCAAGCTTGGTCTCGTCACCGATGATGTAGTCCAAGACTTCCGGCTCAAACACAAAGAAGCCGCCGTTGATCCAACCTTCTCCGGTCTGTGGTTTTTCGGCAAACGTCGCTACGCGGTCGCCATCGAGTTCCAGATGGCCAAATCGAGCGGGCGGGCGGACAGCGGTAACCGTCGCCAAACGTCCCTGCTGACGATGAAATTTCAACAACTGCGAAATGTCGACATCGCTTAGGCCATCCCCATAAGTGACCATAAAGGTGTCGTCGTCCAGATATTTTCGCAACCGCGCCAGTCGCCCCCCGGTCATAGTCTCCGCTCCGGTGTCGACAATGCCGACTTCCCAATCCGGCGGCGACTCCCGCACGACGCGATGCGTTCCCTGGCTCAGATTGACGAATAGATCATTTTGACGCATATCAAAGTGACAAAAATAATCCTTGATGACTTCCGATTTGTAGCCGGCTGCAATCAAAAATTCGCGATGACCATACGCCGCATAATAGCGCAGCAAATGCCACAAGATCGGCTGTCCGCCAATTTCCACCATTGGCTTGGGAACCCGCGCGGTCTCCTCCGCTAAACGCGTTCCCAACCCGCCAGCCAATACGACCACCTTCATAATCCGTCCTTATATGCGCTGCATGCGTGTTGGGGGCGGTTTTCTAAGTGATTTGAGATAATCGGTCAACTGCAATTCCGCCGTTGATCTTGGTACACTGGCGACAAGGATCAGCTATCTTAAAACGACACAACAACGATACTTTCAACTCAAGGGATCAGGCCATGTTTCAGGGATTGCGTTTCTTGCTGGTGCGGGCATGTGTGGCGGTTGCAGTGATTGCAATTTGGACATCCTCGGTCGCCTATGCCGATTCGTTTGTCTATCTCTCCGTGGGCGGCGAAAAGCGGATTGCGATATACAAAATGAACGACAAGACCGGCGAACTGACGCATCAAGCCGATGTCGACGTCGCCGGCGCTCCCGGGGCCATGGATGTCGATGCACAAGGACGGTTTTTATTCGTCAGTCTGCGGTCGAACAAAGAGTTAGCGGCATTCGCCATTAATCCCGCGGATGGCAATTTGACGCCCATTAACTCCACAACCATCGGAGAAAATGCCGCCTATGTCAAAGTCGACAAGACCGGCAAGTATCTGCTCTCTGCCTATTACGGCGCGGGCAAAGCGGCCGTGCACAAGATTAACGACGATGGGTCCCTCAGCGAGAAACCGCTGCAAATAGTCGAAACAGCTCCCAAGGCACACGCCATTGTTCCCGATCCCACTAACCGCTTTGTGTTCGTTCCACACACAGGACCGAACAAAATTTTTCAATTCGCATTCAACGAGCGGCGTGGCATGCTGGTCCCGAACTCAGTGGCCGCGGTGACGACACCCGAGGCCGACGAGCCACGGCACATCGCCTTTCATCCCATGTTGGATAGAGCCTACGTCGACAACGAAAAAGGAAACAGCGTCACCGTCTTCGCTTTTGATCCAGCCAAGGGAACTCTCACCGCCAAGCAAACCGTATCAACCGTTCCGGATGATTTCACCGAACGAAGCCACTGCGCCGACATCGAAGTCGCACCGTCAGGCCGATTTGTGTATGCCTCGAATCGCGGACACGACAGCATTGCCGGGTTTGCGATTGATCCCGAAACGGGACTGCTGACCTCGATCGGGCAGACCCCCACAGAAAAAACGCCTCGTTCGTTCAACATCGATCCGTCCGGCCGTTTCATGTACGCGGGAGGGCAGGGGAATGGAAAGTTGGCTGCGTTTCGTATCGACGAAAATACCGGCGGCTTAACCCGATTCGCGACGTACGACGTTGGTCCCGGCATCGGCTGGGTCCAGGTGGTCCGTCTGCCTGAAAAGACGGTTCGCAAATTTGAAGCGAATTACGATGAATCCAAGATTCCCGCCTACAAACTCCCCGACCCGTTGGTCACGGCCGACGGTGAAAAAGTCACCGATGCCAAGACGTGGTTCGAAAAACGGCGGCCGGAAATTTTGGAATTATTCGAAACCCACGTTTACGGCCGCGCTCCCGGTCCGCCGGCTGAGATGACTTTCGAAGTCGTCAGCGTGGATGACAAGGCTATGAACGGCAAGGCGACGCGTAAAGAAATCATCGTGCGGTTTTCGAAAGACGAAAAGGGGCCGAGCATGCGGATCTTGCTGTATGTCCCCAACAACGTCAAAGGCCCGGTGCCAACATTTCTGGGACTGAATTTTTACGGTAACCATTCGATTGATGACGACCCCAAAATATCTCTGTCAGTAGCGTGGATGCGGCCGAATCAATCAAAAGGGATCGTCGATAATCGAGCAACAGAAAAATCACGCGGCACGAGCGCCCAGCGTTGGTCGGTCGATAAGATTATCTCGCGCGGATATGGCATTGCCACCATCTACAACGGCGATATCGATCCCGACGTCGACGACGGATTTCAAAACGGCGTGCATCCCCTGTTTTACAAACCGGGACAAACCCGACCCGCCGATGATGAATGGGGCACAATTGCCGCATGGGCCTGGGGCCTGAGTCGGGCGCTCGATTATTTTGAAACCGACGACGATGTCGATGAAACCAAGGTCGCCGTGATGGGGCATTCACGGCTGGGAAAAACAGCCCTCTGGGCCGGCGCGCAGGATCCACGGTTCGCCTTGGTGATCTCCAACGATTCAGGCTGCGGCGGGGCCGCGTTGAGCCGGCGGGGGATCGGCGAAAACGTCTGGCGGATCAACACCGCCTTTCCCCACTGGTTTTGCGGAAACTTCAAAAAATACAACGATAACGAACAAGCATTGCCGGTCGATCAACATCAACTGATCGCCTTAATCGCTCCGCGCCCCGTTTATATCGCCAGCGCCGAGGAAGATCGTTGGGCCGACCCCCACGGTGAATTCCTCTCCGCCAAGCACGCCAGCCCGGTGTACGAGTTGCTTGGTACCGATGGTTTAGGAGCTTCGGAAATGCCGAATGTCAATGAACCGATCGCCAACACCATCGGCTACCACATCCGCAGCGGCAAACACGACGTGACCGATTACGACTGGGAGCAATACGTACGATTCGCCGACAAACACCTGCGCAACAAAAACGAGTAAGCCCCAGAGTAGGGTACATCACGACGCACCTTGTCAAAAAGCCTCGCGCAAAGCCGCGAAGACGCAAAGAACTATCTTGCGAAGGCAGATTGTCGTCTGTCACACATCGGTTGCGCATCTAGAGTTTGACGTTGCCGAGTTCAACGGTCCTCTCTTTTTCTTCTTATTACCTTTTCTTCTTAGTGGCTCTGCGTCTTTGCGCGAAACCTTTTTTAAAGTCGTTCACCACTCGCAACGCATCGAAATAACAACAGCCCCCGGCGGATTGCGCCGAGGGCTGTTGTTTTTTAGGAAACCTGCTTTGTCTTTCCGCTGCATCCTTAGGCGGCCGCGCCTTGGAAGCGGGCGTCGCCGAAGCCCAGCATCGGGACGAAGATCGCACCCAAAAAGGCGATGCCTACCCCGTATCCGGTCCCCTTGCCATACGCTTTCGCAAAATCGATTGCGGCGATAATCGCTACGACCATGCCGACCAACGGAATCAGCAACAGAATGAACCACCACGCCGGTTTGCCGGCAATTTTCAAAAATACGATCGCATTGTAAATCGGGACCAGCACCGCCCAACCCGGTTCCCCCGCCTTTTCAAAGGCCTTCCAAAATCCGGCAATCACTGCGACACCGATCGCCAACATCACGAATACGGGAACCAGCCCCAACAAACCGCCGCTGCTACCTTCGCTTTGTGCCAACAATGCTTGTCCGAAATCAGCCATATTGAGTTCTCCTCGCGTCAAAAAAAGTGAGTGTGATGCCCCGTCTGCGCATCTTCATCGGGGTGACCGATGTGTAAGACTGCGAAACCAGGCGGAAAGCTTGCCCCAATGCCTGCTACTATTCACAACGAAAAAAAGAGAATCATGGTTCAAAAAAAATGAACGGTTTTGATGTTGTTGTCAAAAAACATTCTGCCGTTGCTGCCATAATTCCATTTTGCGACATTGCCAATCAGAGGATACCTGTGGACTCTGGTGTGCTTTGGAATGCTGATTGGTCGGAGAGTGACTTTGCCTCTCCACAAGGTTGATTCCATTTGCGTCCCCAAACCGGACAGCCAATTTGGCCTTTGTTTTGATTTTTGACGCAATGCAGCAGCTTGCCCGGATTATGCGGCAGCTGACAGCCTATGGAGCTTTCATCCGTCCGCTTCGACCTCAAGTTCAATGGCACGTTGGATGTCGTCGTCGGCTTGTTGAGGGCGTCCCAGTTGGCGGCGGGCTTCGGCGCGGCTGCGATAGGCAAAAGCGATACTGGTGAGCTGCGTACGTCGCATCACCGAGTCGGTCGTGCGTGGTTGTTCTTCCAGTAAATCGACCGCTTTTGAAAAATCTCGTTCTGCCTGCTTGGCATGGTGGCCGGCATCTAGGTAGGCCTGTCCCCGTTGGCTGTAGGCATAAAATGAATCAGGATCAACTGCGACACCTCGGGAGAAATCAGCAATCGCTTCGTCAAAGCGGTTCGCTGCCAACAACACTCTAGCGCGCTCGATGCGATAGGTCGAATCTTCGCCTCCCAGTTCAATTGCACGATCAAAATCGGCCAAGGCTTGCTTGAGCAGATCGTCATCCGGAGCATCGTTATACCAATCGGCCAAGCATTCTCCGCGTTCGCTATAATTGTCAGCATCTTGCGGCTCCAACGCGATGGCCTTGCTGAAATCGGCATGGGCTTCTCGGTACCGCTCCGATAACAAATAGGACATACCGCGAGCGTGATACGTGGTGACCGACGGCTCTTTTTCGACCGCTTGCGATAGGGCGGCAAACCCTTCCTCTTCGCGACCATCGATTAACAGGCTGCGCCCCCGTTCGATCAGGGCGGGAATGCTGTTGGGATTCAGCCGCAGTGCTGCTTGGACGGCCATCTCTCGGTGTGCCTCGTCCGGCGACAATCGGCCGATGGCCAACAAGGGTTCTGCTAACGTCGGGTCGAGCTTATTCGCTTGCATGTAGTAAAAAATCGCTTCTTCGCGGTGTTCGACCGCTTCGTCAGACTGACCTTGATAGTCGGCCGACATCGCGCTTCCACTGGCCAGGCTTCCTAAGGTCATGTATTTCTGAGCGATCTCCTTCGGCGGGCGGCCGCGGCCCTCGAGTTCCTTCTCTTCCAACCGTTTTCCCAGAACGTACACCTCACAGGGAACCGACCACCCATCCGCTAGCCGCCGCGCAACGTCGAGCAGGATATCAACCGGTTGACCGGGCTCTTCGGTCGACGACAAGATTTCAAACAGCGAAAACTGGTTGCCGGCGACTTCAATATCCACAGTTCCATCATAAGTCGGTGTCTCGCTGCCGATCTGTTTCGTTTGCACGCAGATGCGTTGAATCTCCGCAAACGGAAATGTCTGCCAGCGCATCCCGTGCCGATAACGGATGGTTTCATCACTCCAGTCAATCACCGTTTCACGAGAGCGGTTCGAGCGATTGTAGGGAATGACAACCAGCGCAAACAGCCCCACACAAATCAAAGCAGCGATGAAAAACACTTGGTAAAAGCTAGCCGAGTTGCCCATCACAAAGCCGGCAATGACCAAACCGATGAGCGGCACCGCGAGCAGCACGCCGCATCCCAGAGCAATCGAGAGTTTGGGCCGTTGAATCACAACCCGTTTGCCGATCCGCCAATCGGAGACATTTTCCGTAACGGACATAAAGTCGACTTCGGGAACGTCGATCATCTGGTGCTCGGGCATCAATGGTTCCCTTTTCAAGAAATGCTGATTTTTGGCCTCCCCCACAAAGCTGGGACGGAGGGGGGGCGTCGACCCCTAGTACGTGGTAAACCGATCCTTGTGACACTTTCGGAGGGAAAAAATGGAGATCTGCACTTGAGAAACCAAATTTTCCTCTGTATTTGCACACTGACCGTATGCACCATGGCACAAAGAAACAACCATCGGAGTTCTCACACCGACGCCTGGAAGAATGCGGATTCGCAGCGCAGTTCAGCAGTTATGTCCGCTGGACATGCCAATCGGGACGCTCAGAGCAATCGCCGCGGGCACTAAGAATAGGTGACGAACCAGAACAGAATAAGTTGTCCCAAACTCAGCGTCGTCGCAACGCACATGGCCATCGATTCGCGGTAGAGATACAGAAACGCAATTGCCGTTAGGACGACAATTGTCCCGATGAACTTACAGCCCACGAAGAGGGCGACCGATCCGTTGTCGAGATCCATCAGCCAGCAGCCGATGGGGTTCAGTTCATGGATGGTTTCTTGAAACCGGACGAGCATATATGTGTCGTACGCCGAAATCAGGCTGATCAACAAGCACATCCCACACAGGATTGCGACTTCGACGCGTCGTTTTCCTAGAGGTGAGGATGCGGCCTGCGGAACGGCGACCAGCGCGCGCTCGAGGGGTAGAAACAAATGACGATGTTGCCGTGCGTACGGTGTGCGATTGATTTTCATAACAATGACCTCCTTGCCTAGACTCTCCGCCTGCGCCGTTATTCTGGATAGCAGTTTTTAAGTCTCTCAAAAAACGCCTGTCGCTAAGTCGAAGGCGCACCGTCGACCCTCGGCCAACGAATCCTAATTCGCGCTGGGGGCTTTTCATGCATTTGCCGTGCCCTTTACGTTCGTAAACGCGGAAGAAATATTTTCCCAAAAAAGTTGCCGATTTATGGTCACAATCTGTGATCCCTAAGTACAAGATGGTGACACACAGGGATCAGGACAGCGAAAACACGGGAGCATTTACCGTAACTCGCTTCTGTGAAAAGCAGTTAGGAGCACATAATCAGCATCTCTCAAAATTTGTCGCCGGTCGTCAGGCAGGGCGCTTTGATCGGTCGTGTAACAATTCGCAGTTTTTTTCGCTGAACGAAATCAAAATCCATTGTGCAACAGGGACGGGCGTAGCCTGCCTATTAATGTCGCGACAAGGTGCGCCGCATCGCAAATTCCCACCACCCATGAGCGGTAACAGGGAATTCCGAGCGAGACTGAGTCACGTCAACGACCGCATCGATGACCACAAACAACACAGAACTCAAAACACCTCAGAGATAATTTACATGATGAGATTTGTTCATATTGCGTATGACCTCAATCTGTCGCAGATGGCCGATGAGCCGCTTGTGGTACTGGCCAAGGAATGCCAATTTCAACCGGCAGAGAAGGAGTTGCTGTTGCGGTATCGCGTTTGGTCCAATCGGTTGATCGTACAACTGGGACGCAAACGCGGGCTGACCCTGCATGAGATTGAGGATGCGGCGCAGGATGCCGTGTTTTCCGTTCTCAAAGCCGTACAACGTTACGACACGCAGCAGATGGGCAGAATTCAAGGCTGTTCCTTTCAAGCATTTGTCGGACGAGTCGCGACTGATCGCTTTAAGGACTTTGTCAAAAAGTTGTACCGCATCAAAATTCGCTTTGGACGGTCGTTACAGAGTTACGAGCACAAGGAAACGGGGACCACGTCCGGTCTGGATGCGAACAGTCGGCTTGCCTGTCACAAGAAAAGCAACGACCCGGTCCATATGTCGCAGCGGCACGAGATGGATGTTCAGTTGCGCCGTTTCTTAGATGGCCTCGATGCAGCCGCTTGCCGATTCATGGAGCACCTACTCGCCGGCGATTCCTTGCGGGAAGCGTCGGAGCACGCGGGCTACTCCTACGACAAGGGCAAACGCATGCGGCGCAAACTCCGGGGGAAAATCGCTCGCCGTCTGGGCGTACCGGTTGGGTGAACGAAAGCGGGCTTGAAATCACAGGCCAACTCCTCCCACGCGAGCGGATGTTCGCGAGGGGCAGGGGGAGGATTGGTCCTGTGGCACATCGTCACACGGAATCGACAACCGCCGGAACTTTAGAGTCATCACCAACCGGCGACTGTACGGCGGGATCATCTTGTTCGAAGGAAGTGCTGGGGGGCCGTTTGTGACGCCGTCCTGAGCCCATCGCCAACACGTAGGCCGAGGGAATAAAGTACAACGCCAAGATCGTTGCGCCGCCCACCCCTCCGGAAATTGCAATCGCCATGGGAGGCCAAAATCCTCCTCCGGCGATGACCAGCGGCGCGAATCCCGCCATCGTCGTCAGCGACGTCGCGACCACATGCCGCGTGGAGTGGGTGACGACATTTCGAACCGCGATAGGGTCTCCTCGACGTGCATCAGGATCTTCACGCAGTCCGGCCAGCACAACAATCGCATCGTTGATTGCAACGCCAGCCAGTCCCATGGAGCCGATGATTGCCATAAAACCGAACGGATGCCCAAACACTGATAATGCGCCCAAACCCAAGCCCACTGACAGCATACCCACCATGCCGACCAAGGCCGCTACGCGGAACGATCCGAAGGACAACACCAACGTGGCCACCATGAGCACCAACAAGACGCCGACGCTGGCCATGAGATTACCAATCGCGTCGTCCCGTTTTTCAGTTTCTCCCCCAAACTCATAAGTGTAACCGGGGGGCATTTCGAATTTGGCCTCTTGCAACCGTTGTTGAAATGCCCCCAAAACGGTGGCCGGCAGAACTCCAGCGGAGATAAAGCCTTGCACTTCGTTCATCCGCCGCCCATTAAAACGGGGGATAGCGGAGATTTCCGCAGTGACTTCAACATCGGCGATTGCCGACAGCGGCACGCGCGGTCGCTCGCCGGCCGCATTGGCTGTCGTTGGCAGTAGCTCTAGCGAATTGATCAAGCTGAGGTCAGCGCGGGTATCATTGGAAACGCGTACGCGCACTGGGATCTCCTCCGTGGCTTCCATGATCGACCCACCTGTAGTCCCCTCAAGGGTCGATTGCAGTTGATCGGCAATGGCTTGATGATCCAAGCCCGCCAACCGGGCTTGTTCTTCATCCACCGTCAACGACAATTTCGGCAAGGCTTCCGCGAGTTCCGAACGCGTGTGAATCACGTCAGGGACGGCTGCCAAATGGGCTCGAAGTTCCTCACCCAATTCGCTCAGTGTTGACAAGTCGGGGCCGTAGATTCGGACTTCAACTGGAGCGCTGAACGGTGGGCCTTGTTCCAATTGTCGCACCAGGATGCGCGAGGACGCAAAAGATTCGTCCAGCTCCGTCTGCAATTGATGGATTATTACCCGTGCCCCTTCGGCCGATTTTAACTGCACCATTGCTTGTGCATAGTGCGACGCGTTTTTTTGTTTGGGCATCAGGTTGTAATAAAAAGCCGGCGCACTTTCGCCGATAAACCAATCGGCCGAGACGACCGAATCGCGCGCCAACAGATGGGTTTGGACTTGCTTGACCATCTCCAACGTTTGTTCCATCGATGTGTGTGAAGGCAATTCCATTTCCACGTGAAATTGATCGCGGTCGGCGGGCGGGAAAAACTGTTCCGAGAGCGTCCGCGATTGCACGAAACCGGCAACCGGTAAAATGAGCCCCAAGAGAATTCCCAAAAGTGGGTGTGCAAAAAGTAGGTCCAAGGAACGGCGGTACAGCACGCCCAGACCGGCATGGGAAAATCCATCGCGCCACCAACGCCATTCTCGTTGCGCGTGACTCAAACTTTGACCGATGACCGTCAACGCGGGAATAACGGTCATCGCCAGGACAAACGAACTGGAAATGGCCAAGATGACGCTGACGGCGATGGAACCGACAAATTCTCCTGCCGGACCCGGCATCAAAGCAATCGGCGCAAATGCAAATGCCGTGGTCAATGTCGATCCCAGCAACGGGATCGCCAAATGTTTGACGCTCGCCGAAACCGCTTCCCCCGGCGGCATCTGTGCGCGCAAATTCGACGTGACGTCGTCTACAATCACAATGGCATTATCAATCAGCAGTCCCAAGGCGATGATTAAGCCGGTGACCGACATTTGATGAATGGGAATCCCCAGCATCCGCATTCCCGTGAGCACGATCAACGACGACAGCGGCAATGCGATGCCCACGATCAGCGCGTTGCGCCAACCCATGAGCAGGAAGATCACCACAATCACCGCTGCTCCCCCCAGCAGTAAGTTTTTAAACAACGAGCTGAGTCGCGCTTCGACGTATTGACTTTGTTCGAAAGCCGTAATCAGGACGATCCCCGCCGGCAATTGTTTCGAGAATGCGTCCAATGTCGCACGTGAACGCTGCGTCCAATGATCGATACGTTGCGATTCTCGGACGAGCACACTCAATGCGATAGCCGGATAGCCATCGATGAGCACCAAACTCTCCGGCGGTTCAGCGATCCCCTTGTGGATTTCAGCAATATCACCCAGTCGGACGAATTGGCCGTCGGCGGCATAATGAATTGGCATCTGGGCAATGCGCGCCAGCGAATCCAATTCGCCGTTCACTTCCAACAGCAAATCCGATCCATGTCCACGAAATTGTCCCGAGGCAACCTTGGCGTCGCTGGCCTCAATTTGCTTCGCAACATCGGTCGTCGTCAGCCCCAGCATCGCTAGTTGCTGCAAATCAATGGCGACGGTGATTTCCTCCGTGGGATCGCCAAACGTTTCGACATCCTCGGTCCCGGGGATTGCCCGGATCTGGTCTTCCAGATCTTCGGAGAGTCTTCGCAGAATCGCATAATTGGGTTGATCGTCCTGCTGCCAAGTGAGCGCCACGATCTGAGCATATGCTTTCATGGGCACATCTTCAAATTTTGGAGCCGACGCACCGGCCGGTAACATCGGCGTCGCATCTCCCAGCTTATCACGGACGCGTGACCAGATTGGATCCGACTCGTAGACGTCGTCGCGCAGTTCGATGGTCACCACCGAAATTCCTGTGCGGGAGACAGAGCGCAGCTCCTTGATTTCGTCGATGTCTTGAAGTTCTTCCTCCAGTTTCTCCGTCACGAGCGTTTCGACACGTTCGGGATCGGCACCAGGGAAAAAAGTATGCACCTGCGCAATCCGTTCTACGAGGATGGGGTCCTCCATGCGGGGCAAGACGGCGTATGACGACAGTCCCGACACTAAGATCAATACGATCGTCAGTGCCAGCAAACGTCGATTGCGGTGAAACAGATTGGACATGTTGTAAGTTCGCTGGAGCAAAAACAGTCGAAGGGACTTATTGAATCATGCCGCGGACTGTTTGCCCCGCCACGATGCGATGTGTACCGCCGGTGATGACGCGATCGCCGGGCTGCAAGGTGCCCCGGACCAACATGCGTTCTCCCTCTGCGTGCAGAATCTCGATTTCGCGCTGCTCGGCTGTGCCTGTCCCGGAGTCATCCAGATTGTCGATGACCAAGACGGACCACAAGCCGCGACTGCTACGACTAAGTGCCGCCGTCGGCAACCAATACCCAGCCATGCGAACCGTCTCGGGAATAGAAATACGCGCGACTTCGCCCGGAACGACAGTCTCAGCTGCTTCGGCATCCAAGGCCAGTACCACAGTCCGCGTGCGGGTGGTGATGTCCAATTCGGGCAGTACCGTCTTCACTGTTGCCGAATAGGTCCGATCACCAATCACCACGTCTTGTTGCATTCCGGTATGGATCGTTCGCGCAATGTCGACCGGTAGACCGATCCTGGCTTCCAAACTGGCGATCTCCACATAGCGAAAGACCGACGTATTGGGAGAAACATAGGTCCCTTCATCCATGTGCCGTATAGCAATTCGTCCCTCAAACGGAGCAATCAAATGGGCGTCGTCGACATCAACCGCCAAATCCTTCAAGGCCGCATCCAATCGCGAAACCGCGGCGCGCTGCGCGGTGATTTTTTCTTTACGCGTACCAGCCAACAATTCATCTAGCTTTCGTTGCGTGGATTCATACTTGGCCTTGGCGGAACGTAGACCGAAATTCGAACGATCAAAATCTTCCTTGGAGATCACCTTGCGGCGGTACAGATCTTCGTTGCGCTGATGCGAGGCCTGGGCATGTTCAAATTGCGAACGCATGTCAGTGACATCGGCGCGGGCTGCTGAAATGGTTTCCTTACGCGGGCCGGCGAGGTACTCCTCCAACAACGCCGCCGCTTGTGCGCGTTGTGCCTGCAGTTCCGAGCGTTGTGCCTCTAAGTGTCTGATGTCGAGTTGTGCCAGACATTTTCCTTGATAAACGTCCTCTCCTTCATCGACGAAAATCTTGGTTAAGCGTCCAGCTCGCGCAAATGCGAGTTCACTCACACGCTCCGCTGCAATCGTTCCCGTGTAGGCCTTCACATCCTCGAACTCTGACACCTGTTTAGCAACGATAAAATTCACCGGGACGCTCTTTTTTTCAGCGGCCCCCTGTTCTGACTGTGGACTGTTCGCAGCAGCAGCAATCCCCACAGCCACAGCTGCTATGAAAATCACACTGGCACTCCAGACGATAGAGCGTCGGGTTGGTTTTTGACGGTTCGTCATTTTAATCCTCTGGGAAGCGAGCTATTCCAAAACCGATTGGAATTCTTCGGCAAAGATTTCATGGGTGATTTTTTCGGCGACGGCATCATAATCGTGTTCACTGGAAAGCGGTCGCCACCCGATTCCATTGAGAATGTGGTGCACGTTCGTCCGCACCGACACGAAAGGGTCTTCGACGCCCAAATTGGCCAATGATTCGCCGGTGCTTAATATCGAGTACGCTCCAAAGGTGAGCGACCACAGACCAAACACCAACTCTTCGGGCGTAGTTTTTTCGGGGAGCACCACATCGCCGCAAGAGATTCCATCACGGACAATCCCCGAAACCATGTGCATACATTTACCTTCGGCAACTTGCATCAGCTCCCGCCGGTTATGGGATGTTTTTTCCCAAATCGAGCGGGAATTGATGATTTGTTCGACGGCAAAATGATCAGGGAACAGACGGACAAACAATTCGCCGGCGACTCCGATCGCCGTAAGCCGTTCCCGCGATAGTCCCTGGAACGCGGCGGCCCGCGAAAAAAACTCCGAGCGCTTTTCCTGTGTTTCAATCGCCAAGGCGATGATGATTTCTTCCTTGCAGGAAAAATGCTTGTAGATCGTCCCTTTGGAGTACTCCAACTCGACCGCAATGCGGTCCATGTTCAGACCATGGTATCCCCCTTCAATCAGCATCGGCCGGGAAAGGGAGAGAATGTCCGCTTCGCGTTTTTGAATTTCACGTTGTTTGCGCGTAAGAGTCTCCATACCAGTATTATTGACGCTTCGTCACATTTTGACAAGGGGTCAGTTTATGGTCCATTTTGCGTTGACTACTGCAAGCCATCTTGGGGGAATACCGGCATGTATTAGCTAGTAACGCGTGGCAGAATATAGAAGAATCCACGGAAAGTAGGTGGAAACCCTTAGCGGCTCGGGCGTTCGATCTTGAGGTCATGCTGGGGATTTGCTAGCGTACTGTCGGTCCGGTTTAAGCGAATAGCCCTGCTTCGGCGGGGGCGAGCGCCTATTCGCTCGCTGGGCCATTTTTTGCGCGCTGTGCGCTGGAGAGCGAATCGTCGGCGAACGGAATTATTTGTTTCTGTCCACCGCTTTGACGGCCAAATCTTGAAAGCCCGCGCGGATGTCCGAGGCATCGCCATTGCCAAATCCAGTCCGTTGAATCATCAACACGTAGATCGTTTGGCGATCCGGATCAGCCCAACCTTGTGTGCCAAAGGCACCGCCATGGCCAAAAGTACCGGGTGATAACATCTTCGTCACCCCCTGGGGATTGCGAACCACGCCCCACCCGTAACCCCACCCGCAACCAGGCGTAAATCCTGCCTCAAGTTCACCGGTTTGTACAGTCGTCATTTCACGTACGCTCTTTTCGGATAGGATCCGGACATCGCCGTATTGACCGCCGTCAAGAATCATTTGATAAAACCGGGACACATCTTTGGCCGTCGAAAAAAGACCGCCGGATGGGTTGGGCGAGCGTCCATCGTTTAATCTGCACCACCAATTGGGCTCTGTGACAAGCGCAGATTTATCTTTGCTTGGCTTATACAGCGTGACGATTCGCGTCTGTTGTTCAGTATTGGGAGAAAATGTGGTGTCCGTCATTTGCAGAGGATCAAAGATGCGTTGCTGCAAGAACTTTTCGTAAGGTTGTCCGGAGACGATTTCGATGATGCGTCCACAGATGGATAACCCTGGGCTATAGGCCCATTGCGTGCCGGGTTGAAATTTTAAGGTCCGTTTCGAAAACTGTTGAACGGTCGCCTCAAGTGAGCCTTGGTTCTGCTGGTTCCCAGAGACCCCCGACGTATGCGTCATCAAATCGCCGATGGTGAGGGGCCGCGCGGGTGGACCGGATCTGAGCTCGATGTCTGCAAAGTCGGGGAGGTATTTCGAGACGGGATCATCGACAGACAGTTTGCCCTCATCGCACAAAATCATCACTGCCGTCGCCGTCATCGGTTTGGTCATCGAGGCAATGCAAAACAGCGAGTCGGTTTGCATGGGGCGCTGTTGGTCCATATCGGCAAGTCCGACTGCTTTCAAATGGACCACCTTGCCTTGATGCGCGACGAGCGTGACGACACCCGAAACCTGTTGCCCTTCCACAAACGCCTGCATCCGCTGCCCGATTTTTTCCAACGCTGCCGAGTTAGGTGACTTAGAGTCAGCCGCCTGGCTGATTCCTGGAAATGCGGGAGTGGTCAGCAACACAACAATGAAGAGAATCCGTTGCACAGTAGATTATCCTGAAAGAGATTGATGAGATGAGATAAATATGATGTGAAGTTGGCGAGTGCCGAGAAATGGTTTGGGGCGTACTCATGGTCCTGCTGTGATTGCCAACCAGCGGCTGACTGATCCGGCCATTACTGGGCGGCGAATGCAAAAGTTTTTGCAGGCCGGGCAATCCGCAAGTAGTCTGCAGTGGCCAGGATGATTGAATCGGTGAGCGAGCCTGCGTTGAAGGCAATCTTGTCGTTTTGCTCGATCCCCGTGTCGACATTTAAGTCGAAGGGGAGTATGGGGTGTCCGAAGGGAGGGACACAACCGGGGACCAATCCCGTCAATTCGAGCAATTCGTCCCGGGTGGCGAATCGGGTTTTACGTACGCCCAGTTCGTTGCGTATAGCGGCGGAATCCGCTTTGCAATTTGCTGGCAGTACGAACAGGCGAAAGTCATCACCGACTTTTAATAACAGCGCCTTGCCCCCAATGCGTATTTCTTCACCCCGAGCACGGGCCGATTCTTCCGATGTGAACGTCGGTTGATGATGCACTTCGCGATAAGCGACCTGCTCGGCTGTGAGAAACTCACGAATATTTTCAAGAACAGGCAGTTCGGTCATGTAGGATAAATTGTGGGCTAGGGTGATTCAATTCGCGCGTGGTAACAGCGGTTCGATCACCGACGTCCACAATTCGTAACCAGCGGGGCTGAGATGCAAACCGTCCTTGATGAACAGTTCCGGCTTTGGCGTTCCTTGCTCATTGAGCATGGGCTTGGCGATGTCGGCGAAGGTGATTCGCTCATCGGTGTCGGCGAATGCGGAGATCAGAGCATTGGCATTTGCCATTTGTTCGTACAAGTTCCACCGCCTCAAACTCGGTTTGATCGCGATGTAGACGATTTTCGTCTCCGGCAACGCCGCATGGATCTTGCGAGCGAAACGTTGGAAATCCTCAGCGACTGTTTCCGGCGATTGTCCACCAGCGATGTCATTATCGCCCGCATAGACCACGATCGTGCTCGGCTGATAGGGGAGCACGATTCGATCGGCGAAATACAGACTGTCGATCATTTGCGAGCCACCGAAGCCGTGATTGATCACAGGTCGGTCGGGGAAATATTTGGGCAAATCCCAAAATCGGATGCTAGAACTCCCGACAAATAAAGTCCCACCAGCTTCAGGCGGTTGTTGGCGACCTTGGGTTTCGAACTTTCGAATGGCCTTTTCCCATCGGCTGAATTTGTGTCCGCGGGCGTCGCTGATGCGATAGTGAACCGTTCCACTTAAAGTTTCACCCGGTTCGGCGACGAGCAAATGGGACTCCGCTTTCAACCCCTGTTGGTAGAGATTGTGTGCATCGGTCGAGCAGGTTTGGTTTTCCACGCAAAACCAGTTTTTGTTTTCCGGTGTATAGACAACCAAATGTGTAAAATCATCACTGGCAACTAGGGAAAGCTGAATCCCCACGTCGCGGAAATCGGCCACAGTGGGGTGATCCGATTGCATCCCTGAATAGACGTCGTCGATAACAAACCCCTCTAACGACTTCGCAGCGCGGGCATCGAAGGCAGTCCCCTCCAGGTCGACCAGTTTTCCAGTCGGCAGTAGGTTCTCAGCTTCCATCCAATGCGCAGCTGGGATCGTTAGAAATGTGTTTTTGCGCTCGCCTTGATACAGAATCCAAGGGTGCAGCGCAAAGCCAAACGGCACCTTGGATTTGCCGTGCGTGTTGTCGACTTCATATTCCCAACTCACGCCCTCCGCGCGGACGGTCACAGCGACACGTAGTGTGTGCTTAAGCGGAAACGCTTCGTAATGTTTATTGCCGGGAGCGAAGACCAGTTCTGCTTCGATCACAGCCTGATGGGCGTCTACTTCCGTCCGGCGAACGGTCCAGGGGACATTGTGAACCAGGCCGTGAATGAAGTTCGTCCCGTCATTGGCATCGAAGTGATAAGTTTTGTCTGCAAACGTAAATTGAGCATTGCGTACGCGATTGGGGCTGGGATACAGCAGCGGGGCGCCGTACGAAACCCCCGGCAAGTCGGCGAGCGTTGGAGGTGTTTTGAGCAATTCCCGTCCGGCATGTTCAATGGAGAAAACGTTGAAACCCGCAGCGGGGACTACCCGAATTTTTGTTTGTCCGGCCTGCGCCGTAATCACCCGCCATCCGGTGTCGGCGTCAATATCGTCATGAATTTCGGTTGCCGGTAGCGGCGCGGCGGCGGCAATCAGGAGTAGGAAAGTACCGGCGTATCGCATGCATCAATTCCTTTGCGCGGACGAATGAGTGAGTGGCGTCTCCATGACTCGCAAGCTTGTTAAGCATCGTCCGCATTGGCCGGTGCAATCGTTCCCATCATGTGTTCAAAAATTGGTTTGGCTGTATCAAACTGTTTGGGGCTACAGCGAAAATAGGCGTTGTATTTTCCGCCATCCGGATCATACAACGTCATTCGATAACCGGTCGTGCTCCCAAAGATGAGTCCAGGGTCGGTGAATTTCGAATATTGTGCGATTCCAAAACCGGTGAGCATTTCCTTGGGCGGTGATTCTTCGAAGTCAGTATTCGACTCTTGGATTTCCTTGAGTCGACGCTGGTGGACCGCGTAGGACGGAGCCTTGTCCGGATTGTTAAATCTGGATTGTCCTCCGGTCATCGCGACGTTCATGGCTTCCTTTTGTGGATCGAATTCAACGATGAAAACCTCTAAACCTGCGTGGTTAATCCGCAGGAAGAACAATTTGTTGGAGTGGCCTCCGCCGTGTGAAATGTCCCAGCCTTCGGGGTACTCGATCATCACTTCGCCATCAGCGGGTTCATAAACCAGATATTGTTTGGGTGCTACAAGTTTGCCAGATTCCGCGATTCGCTTGGCCATCGAGGGTCCAAAGACCGCTCCCAGGATGATCAATGACAGCAGGACCACACCGCCTGCTACGGCAATGATTTTTTGCAGCTTGGTCGTTTGGGCTTTCTTCTTTTTCCTTTTGCCCTTATCAGCCGACTTCGCTTTGCCTTTTTTTCCGCGCGGCTTGAGTCTGCGCTTGGGAGCGGCTGGCTGGCCAAATTCATCGGGTTCGTCAGCTTCCGGTTCTTCGGTCTCTGAAACCCTTTGAATTTTTTTGATCTTCCGGCCGCTGACCGGCAATTCCCCGGTCTTCGAAAAGGAGATTTCTCGTCCGTAGGGATCAACGCTGCTGTTGGTTTTGCGCCTAGCGCCACCGCCGCCGGATGTGATCGGCTGAACCACGAACGGTGCCTGGCATTTCCGGCATTTGATTTTTTTGCCCGCTAGACTGGCGTCTTTAAGCCGAAACACGGACTTACACTTGGGGCATCGAGCATCAATGGTCGACACGAGTCACCTCAGTTTTGAATGACGCAAATAGGGCACGACACACCTGTTCACAATGATTTTAATCGGATTGGTGTGGTGAATTCAAATTCCAGCATGCGAAAAACAGGGCAAGTCTTGTTGAGTGCATAACCTGTTTCGATGATCAACTGCCCACAGAAACAGTATCCCCGTTTTCGCGCCACAATAACAGGCGCCGCACACGGTTTTTAGCCATCTGACGTGCCTGCGGTCAGTTTCGACCCTAAAACCCGGCGCCGACGCCCCTTCTTTAATTGTGCCAAGGACCGGGATATTTTCAATGATCATGCCCGTCGTGATTCACGAATCGCGCCGAATTCCTTATGCTGGTTATTCGGGAGAGTCATTCCCCTGTTGAAGACCTAGGAAACTAGAGAGCCGATCATGCTACTGAAAACCACACCACTGAAAGCCTTCGCTATCGTTTGTCTCGTCGGATATACGTTATCCATCGCAACTGGAGCGGATGCGGTTGCTGCTGAACAGCCCACAGTGACTTTCAAAAAAATCCCACTGGCTGTCAGTCCCAACGAGGGATGCGCGGTTGCTGATATCGACCGGGATGGAAAGTTGGATGTCATTGCCGGCCGCAATTGGTTTGCAGCTCCGGACTTTGCGGCGCGACCTCTGCGAAACATTGAGGAGTTTGGTGAAGATTACTTGAAGAACAACGGCGACCACGTCTACGACGTCAACGGTGACGGTTGGGTTGATGTGATTTCCGGCGATTGGCACGGCGAAGAAATATTCTGGTACGAAAACCCGGGCAAAGTGGGATTAACCAAGGGGCTACGTTGGAAGCCTCATTTGCTAAAGAAAACACGTAGTCGCAATGAGGCGTATTTTCTTCAAGATCTGGATGGCGATGATGTGCCTGAAATCGTTGTCGATTGTTGGGAAACCGAAGCACCGCTAGTAGCTTGGAAGTTGATCCCTTCTGAGGAGGGGCCGACACTTGAACAACATGTGTTGGGCAACAATGGCTGTGGACACGGCATGGCGTTCGGCGATGTCAACGGCGACGGCCACGATGACATCTTGACGCTTGTCGGTTGGTACGAACATCCCGGCAGTGATCCGCTCTCGAAGGAGTGGAAACATCACGCGAGTTGGAATCGTCCGCACGGCAGTTGCCCGTTTCTGGTTGTGGATCTCACCGGCGACGGACGGAACGACGTGATTTGGGGCAATGGCCATGACTACGGCCTGTATTGGCTGGAGCAATTGAATACCGGCGAAGACGATACGGCCTGGAAAGAACACCTCATCGATCGTTCCTATTCGCAAACGCATTGTTTGCATTGGGCGGATATCGATGGCGACGGAGCAGGGGAGTTGATCACAGGCAAACGAGTCCGCGGTCATGCTGGTCGCGATCCGGGGGGCGTGGAGCCAGAATGCCTCTACTACTACGAATGGGATCAGGCCAGCCAAAAATTTGACCGGCATCTCATCAGTGCCGGAGAAGGCATCGGCACCGGCATGCAGATTCGTACCGCAGACTTGAACGACGATGGACAGCTCGACATCGCCGTGTCGGGAAAATCGGGCACTTGGGTCTTGCTCAACCGAGGTGTCGAAAAATCTCCCGCGGCAGGGAAATAAACAAAGGGTCTCACCGATGATTCGTTTAAAACTTGCCGTCGATCAATTGTTGTGCGCCCGCAATTATACGCTGGACCTGTTGGATACGATCGACACCGTTGATTGGTATCAAACACCGGCGCAGCACACCACGCACGTGGGGTGGCAAGTGGGGCATTTGGCTGTCGCGGAATACCGGTTGGCGTTGGTGCGGATTCGTGGCTCGCAGCCGGGTGACGAAAAGCTGATCCCGCCGGATTACTTGCGGCTGTTTGGCAAGAATTCGATTCCATCGAGTAAGCCGGGCGACTATCCCGGGCCTGACGAATTGCGGGCGACGTTGGACCGGGTGCATGTTGCCGCTCTGAATTGCATGCAAAATCTGCCGGTCGAAGAACTGGACATGCCGTTAACCGAGCCGCACCGGGTCGCCAAGACCAAGCTCGAAGCGCTGCTGTTCTGTGGGCAGCACGAAATGGTGCACGCCGGGCAAATTGGCTTATTGCGGCGCATAGCGGGATACGCTCCCGTGTGGTAGCGCCAATGCGAACCAACACCGCCCAGGGGCTGGGCTGTTAGATTCTCGCGAATGCCGATTCAAACGCCGCCGGGTCATCGTCGGCGGTCAGACGGTCAGCCATGTCACCCAGAAGTGAGAGGACGCGGAATTCGCCGCGGGGAATCACTTCACGCAATTGCAGGCCGAATTGCCAATACCCGCCTTCAACTGGTTTCCGGTAGCGGATTTCGCCTTGGATGAAGTCGCAGTGATTCTCGTGCCAGAAACCAACTGCGACAAGATCGGTGGTGACCGGCCGTTGCGTGAGAATGGCGGCTCCGAGGCTGGAAAGGTTCTTTGTCACTCCAAATGCGGTGAGTTCCACGTTTGGTTTTTCGTCAACTAACGGAATCAATAAAACGGGCAACGAACGATTGACCCGTAACTCCTGTCGCGTTTCGGAGTCACTACGCAATGTGGGCGTCGTGCGGTCGGCAAGCCGCCGCATGAAGGCGTTGACTTCGTTGCGTTTTCGGTGATTTTTGAAGAAGAACATGATCCCAATCTTAGTCGGCGCAATTCGAGGGTTGCCTAAATGTAGCCCGCGTTGCGCGCTCAAACAGGGAAAATGACTAAGAAATGGTGCGTTTCTTCAACAGCCTTGGGACGTTTGACGTGGTTGTATGGATTCTAACGGCGGGGCCGTAGTCGAAACTAGGATGGTTTCCCGATGTCCACAGTCCCTTTCGTTGGAATTCAAAAACTTGCAGGTTCACTGAATTCTTCAAAGTCATCGAATGTGTCGGGAGCACGCCGTTGGTCGTCCCGAGGTTTGGGGGCGACGTATTTGTCTGCGTCCTGGATGGCGAGGCTTTCTAATGGGAATTTGATGATCAGTTTTTCTGACTGCATCTCTTCAAACAAACCGGCGGTTGAACCGGTCTGATGGATGGTGACATCGTCCAGCGTCAGTTCGCCTTCGGCATAATGCAGATTGCTGGCATGGATCTTCGTTGTGCCGTTCTCCAGCGTCACCGGACCGCTGCACTGGATGGTGTAACTCACCGCCTTTCCCGGAGCTGCACTGCCGGACAGCTTGACATCCGCACAGAGCACGCGCAACGTTTCCTGTGTGCTGGATGGTTTGGCGGGACGTTTCGAGGACCGTTTGGGCTCCGGCTTATACGATAAAACTTTCCGTTTCGGAACTGCTTGGGTGGGGTTGTACGGAGCACCATAAGTTGGGATTGCATTGCGATCCACCGGCGCGTCGTCCGCAGCGACTTGCCGCGTTAACAGCAGCACAAAACGAGGGACTGCTGGTTCCTTTTCGGCGTCGTCTTGGGGCGTCGGTGGATCGGCGGGCGCCTCACTCGCTGTCGCTGGCGGATTCAGTGGGGCATCATCGGCCCGAGACTCGGTAAGGCAAAACCAGCACAGACCCATCAGGGGCAGGACGGAAAATTGAATGCAGCGCCGCATAGAGAATCCTTTCGCGAACGGGGAGCGGAGCCCCAGCGGGGCCTGATAACGGGGAATCATGCCGGAATTCTCGTTGCAACGTCAAGAGGAATCATCCCGTCGGCCTGCCTGAGTGGGCCGTACGATAGGATCGATGCGCTGCGCATCGCAAGAATTATGTTGCAATCTTCAGTCCATTCAGTACAAGATAGAGTTGGTGCTCGGGTTTCCACGGTCACAAATCCTTTTGATTGAGAAACCACGGCATGACCGAAATGATACTCGGTATCGGCCACCAGGAAAGTTTGATCACTGTTCTGGAAATGGCGGAGGAGCATGCCCGCCGCACGCACGGTGCGCCGCGATCGATCGCGGCTCATGCGCCGGGAATCGAAATCCACGCCGACCGGAAGAACTTTGACGGACCCTTTGAGACATTCAAAATCCGCCTGCTCCTCGATGGCCCCTTATTAGTCGAAGTTAAGAACTTCGTAGCGCAATCCGGTGGCGCAATGACCGCCACCGAAGAGGGGGACACGCTCGAACTGCTGTGCCATTGCGACAATCCGGAACACGTTGAGGAGACTCACAAAACCATTGACGAGATTTCGCGGTTATTGCCATTGCCGGAGGTTTGGCGATTTCATGGAGAGCAATATCGTAAAGAGCATTTGAGCGCTGAAAAGATGTTCCATGCGATGCTCAAATTCAAGGCCAGCGACGTGCACCTCTTCCCCGATGCCCACCCGGTGTTTCGGGTAGACAATGTGGCCCGCAATTCGGAAATGCTCAAGCCGCTCTCTGCCGAGCAGATTCTGGCGTTCATCCGTGAAATCGCACCCGACCGCGACTGGAAAGACTTTGAGCAGCATCGCCAATGCAGTTTCACCTACCATCAAGTCGGTATGGGCTATGCGCGGGTGTCGGCATTTATAAAAGGCGACGTGCCGCACTGTACGATGCGGTTCCTTTCCGAAGTCATCCCGTCGTTTGAAGACCTTAACGTTCCTCGCGAAATCATGGAAACCCTGGGCCGCGCTCATTTCGGGTTGATCCTAGTGACCGGCATGACCGGCAGCGGCAAGTCCACAACCGTGGCCTCGCTGGTCGATTGGATCAATACGCACAAGTCCTTGCACATTTTGTCCATCGAAGAGCCGGTGGAGTATGTGCATCACAACAAAAAGTCGATCATTTCGCAGCGGGAAGTGGGGATCGACGTTGAGTCGTTCCATGAAGCGGTTAAGGCTTCTTTGCGGCACGATCCGGATGTGATCTTCATCGGCGAAATGCGCGATCCCGACACAATTCGATCGGCGATCAATGCCGCTGCCACGGGCCACTTGGTCATCAGCACGCTGCATGCCAACACAGCCTCGGAAGTCGTGAATCGGGTGGTCAGCTTTTTTGATCCCGTGGAGCGGGACTTGGTCAAATTGCAACTGCGGGATTGCGTGCAGTGCATCATTTGCCAACGACTGATTCCTAAAGTCGGCGGCGGCCGCGCCCCGGCACTGGAATTCATGTTCAACGACACCAAGCATATTTCCGATAGTATTCTCGCCGGCGACAGTATCGGCATTCGTGTCGGCATGCAGCAGACAATGACCAATTCGATCATCCTAGAGAAGTATTTGTTGCAGATGATAAAATCGGGCTTGATCGCTAAGGATGATGCGCGGGAGCACGCCGCTCATGCCGAAGTCCTGGATCAAATGCTCCGCGGGACGTACGTGGTCCCGTCATTGGAATCAATGATGCACAGCCATTGATGCCTGCGCGTCATTTTTAAGAGCTATTGCTTAAAGTGGCCATGCTGGAAAAGCTGGGCCTGTACCGGCTTGTGACCATCCCTCTGTTTTCTAGCAATCACTCTTGGAAATAATACGTAAGAATTTGCTCGTGCGGAGGGGCAGCCAGATGGGGAAACCACATCCAGGCGAGCGTCTGACTTTTCGCCGGGCATTTTTTCATGCGCGTTCGGCGACGCTCCCGCCCGGCGAACTTCTTGACTTTGCTGCGGGGGGCAACATAGACTCAAGTCTCTGTGGCTTCCGAAATGGGGAGCTGATTTCCTCAAGCATTAAGCGAAGTCGCAATCGATGGACCTCTACATCATCCGGCACGGAATTGCCGCCGATATTGCCCCCAGTGACCGCGAGCGCCCGCTCACTCCACCCGGCAAAGAGCAAATGCGGCAAATGTCCGCCTGGCTAGCGAAACAGGGGACCGTTCCACAGAAGATCATCTCCAGCCCGCTCGTTCGTGCCGTACAAACTGCGGAAATTCTTCGCGACGGTGTCGGTCTGGATGCTGACGACTTGGTCATCAGCAATATCATGGCCCCGGGAGCCGACCCGCAAAAACTCTGCGAACTGCTCCAAAATACATCCGCCAAATCCGTAGCAATTGTGGGCCATGCCCCGGACGTGCAAGTCTACACATCCTTTTTCGCCGGTGGCGGCTGGCTAACCTTCGGCCGCGCAAACATCGCCAGCCTAGAAATCCACGGTTCCCCTTGCGCCGAGCACGGCGTCCTACGCTGGTTCGTCAGCCCACGCATGCTGGGATTTTGACCGCCGGACAATGAACCCTTCTCTCGCAATCACGCGAAGTTCGTCACGTAGGGCAACTGGCTCGCTGTGTCGCGGATTTGTGGTTCGCCTTCGAGCAGTTCGCCTAGGTAATCCCATTGCCCGGTGACCAGGGCGGTCCGCGTTCCTTCGTGCACGTGGCAATCGTGTTTGGTCTCGCCGTGCGTGACGGTCGATGTTTCCAGACAGACGGTCAGGTGCAAGGTGGGGTCGGCTTCGACGGCGGCATTGATTTGCTTCAATTGCTCCGGCGTCGCATGCACGCAGGGAATACCCAGAGCGGTGCAATTGCCGTGGAAAATCTCGGCGAACGATTCGGCGATGATTGCTTCAATCCCCCACCGCAGCAACGCTTGCGGGGCATGTTCGCGGGAGGATCCACAACCAAAGTTCCGCCCGGCGACGAGCACCTTGGCTTCTTGATGGTGGTCGCGGTCAAAGACGTGATCGCCATGTTGTTCGCGGTCATCCTTAAAGACATGATCACCCAAACCATCGAATGTGACGCAGCGCAAATAGCGGGCGGGGATGATGCGGTCGGTGTCGATATCGTCCAACAACAGCGGCATGCCGGGGCCGGTGACTTTTACAATTTTTTTCATGATCTCATCAGGATTCTGGAGGGTTATGCGACGGAGGGGCCGCAAGCTTGGGTAATAATCAGTGCCGTGGAACGCTAGACTCCGACCGGGGCGGCGACTTCGCGGACGTCGACCACTTCACCGGCGATCGCCGCAGCGGCAACCATGGCTGGGCTCATCAACAACGTTCGTCCGGTCGGGCTGCCTTGCCGACCTTTGAAGTTGCGGTTGCTGGAGGACGCACAGAGTTCGCGACCGGAGAGTTTGTCGGGATTCATTGCCAGGCACATGGAGCACCCCGCCGCCCGCCATTGAAAACCGGCCTCTTCGAAGATCTTGTCCAAACCTTCTTCTTCGGCCTGTTTGCGGACTTGTTGCGAACCGGGCACGATCAAAGCGCGAACGTGGTCAGCCACCTTGTGACCTTCCGCCACACGAGCCGCTTCACGTAGGTCCGAAATGCGGCCGTTGGTGCACGATCCGACAAAGGCGACGTCGATCTTCAAGCCTTTGATCGGTTGATGTTCTTCTAACTCCATAAACGTTAACGCTTCGCGGATGCCGGCCTGTTCCTGTTCCGAGAAACTATCGACGGAGCCGATTTCTTCGCTGACACCGACCGACTGACCAGGGTTGATACCCCAAGTGACCGTCGGTTCGATGTCGGCCGCGTCATAAACCACAACATCGTCGTACTGGGCGTCGGGACCGGATGCCAAGCTCAGCCAATACTCAGCCGCCTTTTCAAACGCAGCGCCCTGGGGAGCAAACGGACGGCCGCGGATATAGTCGACGGTCGTTTGGTCCGGATTGATGTAACCGCACCGGGCCCCCCCTTCGATGCTCATGTTGCAGACCGTCATCCGCTCTTCCATGGTCATCGTATCGAAGACCGTGCCGGCAAATTCATAGGCATAACCCACGCCGCCTTGCACGCCCAATTTGCGAATGATGTACAAAGCGACATCTTTGGCATACACGCCCGGTCCCAACTCGCCGTTCACCTCAACGCGACGGACTTTAGGGCGACTCATTGGCAATGTCTGCGAGGCCAACACCGCGGCAACTTGGCTGGTGCCGATGCCCATGGCGATCGAACCAAACGCCCCGTGCGTGCTTGTGTGGCTGTCGCCGCAAGCGATCGTCATCCCCGGTTGCGTGACACCCAATTCCGGGCCGACGATATGCACCACCCCCTGGCGATCATCGTTCAAATCGAGCAACGTGATGCCGAATTCGTCGCAGTTTTTTTCGATGGCGGTCATCATCTCTTCGGCCAATCCATCGGCAAACGGCCGGGATTGGATTTCGGTGGGGATGATGTGGTCGACTGTCGCCAACGTCCGTTCGGGATACATGACCTTCAAGCCCCGATCGCGGAGCATTTGGAACGCTTGGGGACTGGTCACTTCATGAATCAGGTGTTGCCCGATGAAAATTTGCGACTGGCCCGATGCCAATTCCCGGACAACATGGTTGTCCCAAACGCGATTGAACAGGTTTCGTGTATCACTCATAACAGGCTCGAATCAGTTGTTCAGCAAAATGGAGGTCAGGCAGCCGCCTGACGGGTTCGTTATATTTGACGCGGATTGGGCCATTGTGTCAGGCGGCTGCCTGACCTACGGATCAGCGATGCATCCCATCTCTGCGGGAGGGCGAAGCTTCTGCTGAGCCGCGCGCGACCAATTCAGCATGGCCAAGCAAATCGAGATCGCATGTGCAAGATAATTATCATAATAGCCAAGAAGCAGGGCAACTCAAGTGACGGTCCTGGATTACGGTTTCCCAGGGAGGCCATTTCGCCCTGGTGTTTCGCTCTGAAAATAAACAGGACAAGGGGCACGTAACACAGGTTCATTATGGCCCTAAAGGCAATAACAGCCAAAGGATATATGCCACCGGACCGGCGTAGAGAATGCTGTCCAGAATGTCCAACACGCCCCCGAAACCGGGGAGTAACACGGCGGAATCTTTGCGGCCGACATCCCGTTTGATCAGCGATTCGCACAGGTCTCCAATCAATCCCACCACCCCCAGAACCACCCCGAACAAAATCGCCCATTGCGGGGCGCACGGCTTGGTGCCGGGGATCAACAGTGGTGTTGCGAAGGTAAACCAGGCCCAGGAGGCAGCCCCCGCACCGAGAACCGCGCCGTAAGCACCCGCCCACGTCTTGCCGGGACTGAGGCGAGGAATCATCTTGCGCTTGCCGAACAAGCGTCCCAAGGTATAGGCCCCAATGTCACCTGATTTGGTGGCAATGATCAACGAACCCAACGCCAAATAACCGGCATCGGCCCCCGCCACCCACCGTAATTGCGCAGTCACGCTCAACAAGATACCGACATAGGCGACCGTGAGAACTTCGGCACCGAGTGATTCCATACTGTTGCCCGGTTCACGATACCGCAGGGCGGCATGTAAGAAGAGCGCTAATAAAGCGACGGTGAATGCCAACAGACACGGTCCTAGTGCTCCCACACCGGTCGGTGCGGACGATTCGTCTCCGGACAAACGCTCAACCCAGTTCGCGGCAACGACAATCACCGAGCAAGCGATCACGATCCCTGCATCGAGCCGAAAGCTGCGGGTTTTGAGCAAATCGACCATTTCCCATGATGAGCGCGCCGCCAGCGCGATGGCGAGTATGCACAAAAACGGTGCGGTCGGACCGAATTGGGCATCGAAGTAAAATCCGCCGATAAAGGCGGGGATCATGATCGCCGAGAGGAACAATCGCCAACCAAGCATGGATGAATTTCTTTGCGTGTGCGGTGAAAAAACAAACCCCCCGGCGGAGTCGGGGGCTGAGAGGTGGAATCAACAATTGCGTTTTTCCATCAGCCCCCGGCTTTGTCGGGGGATCGCGCCGTTACGGTGATGAAGTCGGCTCGTTCAACCCGCCGTAGCGGCGGTCGCGGCTGGCGAAATCGCGGATCGCCGTATGCAGGTCCGGTTCGCGAAAGTCGGGCCAGCATTTTTGTGTGACCCAAAATTCGGCGTAGCTGATTTGCCAGAGCAGAAAATTGCTAACCCGCATTTCCCCAGCGGTACGAATCACCAAGTCGGGATCGTCGCTGCCGGCGGTATAGAGATGTTCGTCGATGGTCGCCTCGGAGATATCCTCAACCGCAATTTTTCCCGCTTGCACGTCAGCGGCGATCTGTTTGACGGCATCGACAATTTCACCTCGGCTGCCGTAATTCAGCGCCAGGCAAAGTTTCATGCCGTCGTTGCTGCTGCTGAGGTCGATGGTTTTTTGTATCTCCGCCAGCACGCTGTCGGTCAGTCCATCACGACGGCCAATCGTGCCAAAGCGGATGTTCTGACGCATGATTTCGGCCCGCTCCTCGATCACAAATTGTTCCAGCAGCGTCATCAGCATGCTCAATTCGTGTTGGGGCCGTTTCCAGTTTTCGCTACTCAGACAATACAGCGTCAACTGCCCGATTCCTAACCGGGTGCACTCCTCGACGATTTTGCGGACGCTGGTCACGCCACGGCGATGGCCTTCGATACGAGGCAACCCTTTCCCCTGCGCCCAACGTCCGTTGCCATCCATAATGACGGCAATATGCTTGGGCAGCAGTTCTGCGGGAACCGGAGGGGAATCCGTCGTGGTGGGATGAGGGGATGCAACAGTCACAGGGATTCGCTTTGGTTAGTTGCGGTGCGGAACGGCGAAGTTTCCGCTGGACACGATACTTGCAGGCAGGTTTTGCGACGCCACACGGCTCAACGGGAGCTTCACCCACCCGTTCGAGGTGCCGTACGTCATCAAGGGTACATTTTCCTCTTTGCGTTGCAAAGTATCAATGCCGATTTCGTGAATTTTTCCCGTAAAAGTGACGTTTACTGTGTCGGGATGGCCCGTAAATGTTCGATTGTGTCCGCTTGGACCGGGTAATTCGCAAATTGGATCGTGTAATGTTGTTCGAACCATTTTTGGATGTTATCCACGGCATCCGGGTCGAACGACGGTGCCACGTGCAGGGTTTCGCCGTTGACGTTTTCGCGGATTTCCCCCTGTTCAACGATCACTCGACCGCGGCGAATGACGAAACGCGGCAATTCGAACATCAGTTGAATGTCGTTGTCGGGCGTATAAATCGTGATGTCGGCATCGGCGCCCGGTCCCAGATGGCCCTTTTGTGTCAGACCCAACATCTTGGCCGGCGCCGCTCGCGTGACGATGGCTATTTCGTTGAGTGTGTATTCCCGATCCAAATCAGCCAGCGAACATCGCTCCTTCACACCGGACGGAACCCGATCTAAGACCGAGCGGCGACGTTCGCGATCCATCAGCAGGGCGATGATTTCGGGATACGCCATGAATGAGGCGCCGTTGGGGTGGTCGGTGCTCATCGCTACCCGCCAGGGGTCGTTGACCAGCAGATACCATTCCAAGCCAATAGCCCATTGCAGCGCGTGCACCATCGATTTGTCTTTGTAGACGATCGGCACAATTCCACAGCCGGCTTCCATTTCGGTATCGCCGGAAAACCATTTGCGACCGGTCACCTTGTGCAGGAAATAACCCAACGGACCATCGCCGGTCATCGAGGTTGTTTCGGCAAACATCACTTGGCCGACGTCCACGGTAAGGTTTTCGTGGCTGTTGACGTAATCGGCCAATTGGGGGACCTGCGAACAAAAGGTGCTTTGCTCGTCGGGGTTGCCGCCATAACTGTGAAACTGGATGTGGGTGATATGCGCTTTGCGGCCTTCGAGCGCTTTCATCGTTTCCAATGTCGTCAACCAATTACCCGGCATACCGAGATTGTTGCAATGGATATGCACCGGGTGCGGCAGTCCCAATTCTCCGGCTGCGTGGGCCACGCCGGTAATGATTTGTCGCGGCGTGACATCAAAATAATCAATCGGATCGTCCAGCCCGGTGGCATTGCCGCCGGTCGATTTCCAAACCTCAACTCCACCCGGATTGACCAGCTTGCAGGAGTAACCTTTGGTCGCGTTGAGCAGCCAGGCGAGATAGTTTTTCAGTCGCTCCGGTTCCTTTTCCTGAATCTGCCGCATGACGTAATGGTTGTTGCCGACGAGGATGTAGAATCCCTTATCCAGGATCGGCGTATCGTGGAATTCCTCGTGCGCGTGCCGAGCACCCAGCGGGGGAATCGCAGCGTCGAAAGCGGTGGTGTAACCCAGCCCCGCGTATTTGTATCCAGTGGCAAATGTGCTGGGCACGCTGCCCATTGTGCCGGAACGCGTGAGCGGCGTGCGAGTCACTTTGTCGGCAAGCCGTTTTTCCTCAGGCCGCATTTTGCGAGCTACGTTCACCTTCGGCCCAGCAATGTGGCAATGCATGTCGACCCCACCGGGCATCACAACCAATCCCGAGGCATCAAGCGTGCGGTCCGGGATGATACTGGTGTCGGCAGGCGGCTCGATAAATCGACCGTCATCAATCCATAAATCACGGACCTCGCCGTCGATGTTGTTTAAAGGATCGTAAACCGTGCCGCCGCTGATTTTGAAAAGTGACATATAGCAAGAAACATCTGGTGTTAGAGGATCTGAGTCAAACGGATGGAAGGGCAGGGCAGCGGCGCAACCGGGAGTTAAATCATCCCTAGTAGCGGTATCTGCAGTCCAGGCAGTAAGGGGCTCGTGTAGTCATCAGTCTCTTGAAGCGTCGATTCGACAAACTTTTCACCGTCGCGCCGCAAGACCGTCACGCGATGTTCGAAGCGGTCGACAATGACGTATTCCTGAACGCCGGCTGTTTCGTAGTCATTGCGTTTGGCAACGTAATCACGATCATGCGCCGGGCGACCGGGACTAACAACTTCAAAAATGATGTCCGGAACGCGCGCAGGGATCTCTTCGCCCGGCGAATTCGCTAGTAAATAGATGGTAATGTCAGGATGACGATCCGTATCGTCGTCGATACGTAACCAAGATTCTTGAAATACGAACTCGACCACATCCGGCCGAGTGAGTTCATAAGCCCCGAGATACTTGCGAAAATGGTTGGTAATCACGTGATGATAATGACCGGGCGGTGGCAGCACGATGATTCTCTGTTGAGCGCGTTCGTATTTGCACGGAGGTTGGAAATCCGCTTCGGCGTATTCCTCGGCGGAGAGTTCCAGACCTGCGTCCGCATCAGTGATCAACAATTGTGGTTTGCTCACGGGATGACCTCCACACGCGGGACTTAGAGGGCCGCCAATTGCTTTTCGCGAATACGCGTCTCGATCGCCGTTAGAATCGTCTGGTCACTGCGATAGGGGGATTCGAATGCCGGTCGCAGGGGGATCGGGACATCATCCATGCGGTAGACCGTGCCGGGCGTGTTGATACCGTACGTCGCCGAAGTGAATGCCACCGTGGCGATTTTTGCCGTCTCACTCAGCTTCGGGTCGAGCACGACGGTGGGAATTTTTGAGAGGTGTTCCCGTGCCGGATTGCTGAAATTGGACATCGGATCCGAAGCAATGATCAAAGCCGCATCGGCTTCGCCGCGAGCGAGTGTGTCGGACGTCGTAAATTCGCCCGGATTAAAGCGCGGGTAACCGCGGTTGAGATTTACGCCGAAGGGATACCCGGTCGACCAGGCGACGATGTTGTCTGCGCCGGTCACATTGCCATGGCCGCGCAACGGCTTAGCGGCAAATCGGGTGTACTTGTTCATATCGCGGGCCAGGGCCAGGACCGCTTCGGTGTTGATGTGTTTGCCGCGCGTCATGGTCAGCCCCATGCCAAACATAATGACGCCGAATTTCGCCTCCTTCATTTTGGAGACCAGATCCTCCAACATGTCCAACGGAATACCGGTGATCTGTTCGATGTCCGGATCGACCTCCACACCGGCGGCGATACCACGCAGTGCCCAAGCGAGTTCGAAATCGCTCCGCGGCTTGAGCTGCAGATAGTAATCCATTGCTCTAGCAGTTTTAGTCTTGCGGACATCAATCAACACAGCTGTGCGGTCTTTGCGGCCGTTGGGGAGGAATTGTCCCTTGGGCATCAAGCTGTAACGTGTGAAGTGTCGCGGGTGCCCCTCGGCCGGATTGCAGCCCCAGAACAATACAAAATCGGCGCGGTTTTTGATCTCACCGAGTGAACAGGTAACCTCGCCGACTCCCTGAAAGGCCATTCCCGATGGCCCGTGGCAGACCGAAGTCGTCGTGTCGATCGTGCCGCCGATCCAGTCGGTGATGGCGATGGCCACGCGCTGTGCTTCGCTGGTCGTATCCGACAGGCCGTAGGTGATCGGATAGGTCGCGGCCAACAAAATGTCGGCGGCTTTTTCGACGGCTTCTTCGAAGGGGACCGGTTGGCCTGCGATGGTCGCTTCGGGGCTGTCTTCGATGTGGTGGTTGAAAAACCAAGACTTGCCTAGCACGCAGGCGTTTTTGGCTTTGGTAATCTTGTTGCCTTCCACCGTCAATTCCATGTCGTCGCAGACACAGCCGCAAAACGTACAGGTGGCATCCTTAACGATCTTCAACTCATCGGTCTTATCGACCGGCAATTCGGCAATACTCATGGGGATCGGTTCCCCCTTCAACAGGGCCGGAGCTATGCAGAAACCCCGGCAAACGAACATCCGCCCTCCTGAGGGCGCGGCCTTACGGCGGTGAATTGATATTTTACGTGATTCTGTTTTATTTCACCACGGTGGCACGGAGGACACGAAGGAAAAAGGCTGTAGGCTTTAGACTGTAGGCTATAGGGATGTTCGATTACTTATTTTCCTAAGGTCTACGGACTATAGCCTAAAGCCTCTTTTTCCCTCCGTGCCTCCGTGGTGAACCTCATTTTTCTTATCCTGGAAGTCAGCCAACTTAAGCCGGTTCTAAAAATACATCCAGCCCCTTACTGTCCGGCATGCCGCTGCCTTGGGTGTCGCCTCCCATCAGCGCGCTGGACCACATGCCGTAGCTGATGAACAACAGTCCCGGCGGCAGTTCGTCTCCTTTGCTGGTTTTGCAGGGGACCGTGACTTCGCCGATTTCATTCCACATACGGACCTGATCGCCATCGCTGAGGCCCAAACGCTGCATGTCCTGCTCACATATCTGCAGCGTGCTGATTTCTTCCAAGTAGCCGTCTGTATATTTGCCCTCGTTGAGCGTGGTTCCCTGTTTGCTGGTGCGTCCGGGGATCAGGATGAATTCTTCAGCCATAATTTTTTGCGGTATTCCGACCCTGATTCGTTGTGCCATCTTTATTACCAGTTTGATTTTCGCAGCCACGCTCGTCGAAATCAATCCACCTTCCGGTGGGATGGCGGCAATGACGTCCAATGTCCTTGAAACTTAGTAGCTTACGCCGCACATTACCGGCATTTGATTGCTTCGACCGTTTCCCACCGGTATCATCAATTCTCATACCAACGTCCGCAAACTCCGGCAAATTATCGAACCGGACTGACTCAGGAGATCGGAATGCCACGACCAGACCACCTCATGACACTGTTGGGCACAGCGGTGTTGTATCTCGGAATCGGTGTGACCTCACTGGCCACCGCAGGTGAAGCCGATGATTGGCGTCAGTTTCGGGGGCCAAATTGCAGCGGCGTCTCGCAATCCGATTTACCACTACCGACGCATTTTTCCGCCACGGAGAACGTCGTCTGGACGCATGAATTGGGAGACGGAGTCGCTTCAGCTGTGATCGCCGATGGCCGTTGTTATTGCACCGGCCTGTTGGGCGACACCGAAACCGAAGGCACGTTTGTGGTGTATTGCTTTGATGCGGCAACCGGCAAGCCGCATTGGCAGCGGGAATTCCCCACCGGCGATTTGCCGCGCATCACCCGCCCAAACAGCCATGCCTCCTCGACACCCGCCACTGATGGCGAACGCGTGTATGTCTATTTCTCTACGCTGGGACTCAAAGCACTCGACTGCCAAACGGGCAAAGACGTTTGGGAGGACGCGATTGAGCCGCCTAACTTCCTGCTGGGTTGGGGCGCAGCCGCTTCGCCCGTTTTGGTTGACGATCTGGTCATATTCGCCCAGGACGACGATCTCAATCCCTTCATCGCCGCCTATGAAGCCAAAACCGGCAGCGTGCGTTGGCGTAAGGAACGGCCCGAAATGCTGGGCGGTTATGCCGCTCCTGTGTTGTGCACCGCTGATGGCCGGACTGATATTGTCTTAGCTGGATCGGGGAAGCTCAAAGGTTACCGTCCGAGTGACGGCAAGGAACTTTGGAATTGCAATACGATGCTGCGGACCGTCATGACCTCTCCGGTTGTGGTGGATGACAGTATTTTTATCTCGATCCAAAGTTACGGCGACACCGATCGCCATCTCAAACCAGCGCTGTTGCAATGGAAAGATACCGACCAGGACGGCAAACTCAGCCGCGATGAGGTGCCGAAACCGTTTTGGAAAAAATTTGACAAAGGGGATAAGAACAAAGACCAGTTTTTGGTCGACACGGAAATCGATGCGGCGTTTCAATCGCCCGACAATATGGTCGGCGGCGGGCAGACCATTCAGTCGGTTCGCGGCGGTGGCACGGGAGACGTTACCGAAACCCACCTGCAGTGGAATCTCGACAACCGGTCGCCCTCGAATTTGTCCTCACCCTTGGCCGTCGATGGACGTGTGTATGTTGTTAAAAAGGGAGGCCTGTCAAGTTGCTTCAATGCCGACGATGGTTCCACTGTCTGGAAACTCAAACGCGTTCACAACTTCGGCGAGTATTATGCGTCACCGGTTTACGGCGATGGCAAGATTTATTTGACTGGCGAAAATGGTAAGGTTGCCGTCTTGGCAGCCGGTCCTAAGCTTAAATTTCTGGCCAAGAAAAACGACATGGGCGACAGCATTTTGGCGACCCCTTCGATCGCGGATGGCAAGCTGTTTTTTCGGACGCGGAATGGGATTGTTGTTGTGGGGAATGGTGAGTAGGCGAGAAAAAAGTGGCCGGTGGCCAGTGGTCAGTGGCTAGAATTATAAAGGGGGAGGTGGTTATGCGAAGTTGTTGGGTTTGGGGGATCGTGGCTGCGTGTTTGCTTTGTGGGGGCTCTTCGTTGGCTGTGGCGGCGCCGGCGGTTGAGGTGATTGTGGGGGCGGATGCTCCGCCGTTGGAACAATTGGCTGCGACGGAATGGGTGGCGCAGGTCCGTTCGCTGTTCGATGTTGAGGCCGCGATTGTTGAGAGTCCCTCGGGGAACAATCCTGTCGTGTTGATCGGCAGCCCGAAAACGAATTCCGCTGTGGCGGATGCGATGGGCGCCGATTGGCCCGAACTCAGCGATCAAGGGCATTTGCTCCGCAGCCTAAAACTGAAAGGGCAGGAGGCACTGGTGGTTGGCGGCGGCAGCCCGGTGGCGACTTTGTGGGCCGTTTATGAATTGGGGCGGCATTTCGGCATGCGGTATACGGCGCATGGCGACAAAATCCCGGCGGTCAAACCAAAACTTGATTTCACCAGCATCGACAAAACATTGGAGCCGCAACAACAGCAGCGGATATGGCGGACGGTCAATGACTTTCCCGTCGGTCCCGAATCGTGGGGCTTGGCGGAGCAAAAAACGATGCTCCAACAACTGGCCAAGCTGAAATACAATCGCATCATGATCAGCGTCTGGCCTTGGCAACCGTTTGTTGATTACGAATTCCGTGGCACGCGCAAACAGACGGCCACGCTGTTTTTCGATGAAACATTTCCGATCGATAGCGAAACTCCGGGACGCACAGCCCTGGACCGGTCGCCGGTTTTTACCAATCCCGATTTCGCCGCTGCGATAACCTATGAAGAAAAAACCGCCGCCGGTAAAAAACTGCTGACGGGAATCATTGATGAAGCGCATCGTCTGGGCATGACGGTCGGCCTGAGTATTTCGCCACTGGAATTCCCCAAAGAATTTGCCGCTGTCTTGCCCGATGCACCCAAGCCACACGGTTTAGGAAATCTGGTCATCGGTCCCGGTCCGAAACAAACGCCCGATGATCCGCTGTTTCGCGAATTGGTCCGCACCAAAATTCGCGCCTATGTCGAGACGTATCCCACGATCGATCACATGTATTTCACCATGCCCGAGTTTCCGAATTGGAAGGCGCCGGCGAAAACGTCATGGGAGCGGTTGGATAAAAAATTGGGCCTGGACAATGTGATTGACTACGACGCTGTGGTTCAAGCGGCCCGTGAACGTCAGACTGTGGCGAATGGCGACCGTGGCGAATCAGCGGTGCAGGGCAATATCACGACACTCGACTTTCTGCACAACCTCGATCCCGACGGCACGATGCTCAAAACGCCTGAGGGGCGGCAGATCGGCGGCGTACTTACGGCGCTCGATCCGGCGCTGTTTCCCATCGCCGACAAATTAGTGCCGGAATACATCGAGCTACTGCATTTCGTGGACTATACCGCTCGCCGTGTGGTGCAGAACAAAGAGTTGTTGGCTGGGCTTCCCGAATCGGCGGCGAAGCGGAGCATGATCATTCTCACGTTGGCTGATGACAACGTCGGCGTTTTACCGCAATTGGCGACCTCTGACATTCATGCTCTGCTCAACGAAACTCAAAAGCTCGGTTGGGCTGGTTTTTCCACGCGGTATTGGATGGTGGGCGACTTGGACCCCACGCTCAACTACCTGGCGCTGGCTGCGTTTGATTCCAGCGTGACTCCCCAGCAAGCCAACGTCGAATTGATTGACGGGATTTGTGGCCCCGGGGTTGCGCAACGGATGACGTTGGCCTTTGATGCCATCGAAAAGGCGACGGCGATCATCGATGAGCACGATCTCGGTTTTGCATTTCCCGTGCCCGGCATGGTCATGAAGCATTACGCGTCCGGCCCGGTTCCCGCTTGGTGGGAGGAAGCGAACGCGGCATATAACGAGGCGATGGTCGAAATGTATCGCAGCCAAACCCGCGCGGGCAAAGCGGGCCGGAATTACATTTTGTATCACGCCAAACGCCACGAGTTCGCCGTCACCTACTTTGCCGCCATCACCGCACTCCGCGCCGCCGCGCAGGCCAAAAAAGATGGGGATAACGAATTGGCGATCGAAGAACTCGAAAAGGCACTCGAAGCCATCTACAACGCCACACACTGCATCAGCGAAGTCGCGGCTTCGAATAGTGATCGCGGCTTGATCGCTGTGATGGGTGCCTATGGTTTTCGGCCGGTCTCTCAGGAATACGAACGCATTGAGGCGGACGAATGAGGGCGGATCGGCCGCGCGTGGCGCTCACCATGGGGGACGTTGCCGGCATTGGACCGGAGGTCTGCGCACGTGCCTGTGTCGACCCCCAAATCCTCGCAGCCGTCAATCCAATCGTGTTCGGTCATCCCGACGTGCTCGAACGTGCTGTGCAGTTGTTGCAATTGCGGCGCGCGGTCCAACCCATCGAGCAACTCGGTGATGCCGAGACCACCGACGATACGATTGCCTGCTACAACCCCGGCAGCAAAGATGTTGTTGATGTCGCGCCGGCCACCGTCGATGCCCGCGCGGGCCGAGCGGCGTATGACTACTTGGTTGCGGCTACCCATGCGGCCCTAAATCATGAGATCGATGCGATCGTCACCGCTCCACTGAACAAAGCGGCGCTTCGAGCCGCTGGGCTCAATTATCCGGGACACACGGAGATTCTTGCCCAAGAGTGCGGTGTGCGCGATTTCGGCATGATGCTCTACATGCCGCCGGGCGAAAATGTGTTATCGCCCCATGGTTTGGGCGTCGTGCATGTCACGCTGCACACGTCGATCCGCAGTGTCCCCGATTTATTGACCACGACGACGATCCGCGAAAAAATCGGCTTGATGCAGCAGTTCATGCAAACGATGGGCTGCGATCCACCCCGCTTGGCCGTCTGCGCCCTCAATCCGCATGCCGGGGAGGAAGGGCTGTTCGGGGATGAAGAAGCCGGCATCATCGCCCCCGCTGTCGTTGCAGCGGTCGCCGACGGACGAAACGTCACCGGTCCGCTGCCGGCTGATACATTGATGCAGCGCGCCTGTCGCGGAGAATTCGACGGCGTGATCGCTATGTATCACGATCAAGGGCACATTGCCTTGAAGATGCTCGGCTTTGAAAGCGCGGTCAATGTTACACTCGGCCTACCGATCATTCGCACCAGTCCCAGCCACGGCACTGCCTTCGATATTGCCTGGAAAGGGACAGCCCGTATGGACGGCATGCAACAGGCGGTCCGCGTGGCAGCAATGCTATCCCGCGGCGACTGACGATGACCGCTGGCAATAATTCTTTGCATTCGCCTGCTTAACAGCGGTAGAATCGAATGAACAGCTGGCCGGACGTCGAGTCCGTTGTCGTCTTCTGGCAAGGTCGAAACCATTCGGCCCCTACCGCTGCGGGCTATCACAACCATCATTTCACTCAGGAACGCGCTATGTCCATTCGATCCCTATTACGTTGCTGTGGCATCTGTCTCCTCATGGGCATGTCCGCTCATTGGGTTCAGGCGGCCGAAGACGAACCCGCTGCTGCTGCGACGGAAAAGAAAATCCCTGAGATTTCCGACGAACCAAAAACGATCGATCCTGCTACGCTGATGCCCAAAAAATTAGCGGCGCGGGCCACGGTCGATTTTTCTGATTCGTCACTGCGCGAGGTCCTGGATTGGTTGCGAGACGAACAAGGGCTAGTGGTGCTGTTGGAGAAGAACGCACTCGCGGAAAAAGGGATTTCCCTCAGCGAACCGCTATCGGATCAATTGGATGATGCCCCGATTTACTTGCTGCTCAATCGCTTACGGTCGCTGGGGCTGGACTGGTATTTCGAGAATGAGATTCTGCACATCACAACAGCGGAGATCGCTGAGGAACAGCTACAATTGCAGTCGTACAATATCGGCGACTTGTTGGATGCCGGTTATGATGAGGACAGCTTAAACGAAACAATTACGTCGTCGGTAGAGCCCGACAGTTGGGAGGAAGTGGGCGGCCAGGGTGTCTATCGAACCTTGGGCGATGTGGTCTTTGTCCGCCAAACCAACGACCTTCAACGTCAAGTGCAAGGGCTACTCGCTGGTCTCCGCAAGCACGGACGGCAAACCTTCACCTACGATCCTCCCGCTAATTTGGAACTGCAACAAAAACTAACGGAGAATGTCAGCGTCAATTTCGAAGACACACCGCTGGTGGTCGCCGTGGAAAAATTAGCAGCCGACGCGCAGGTCGATTTGCGGCTCGACAAAGCGGAATTGCGCGAAAAACGCATTCGCGACCGGGAGCCAGTGACGCTGTCACTGAACGATCGCGATCTGGCGACCGTCTTGCGGGCGATGTTGTTGGATTTGAAATTGACCTGGGTCCTCGAAGACGGCGTGCTATGGATCACCAGCACCGAAAAGGCGGATAGCATTTCCAAGACGGCCATTTATGACGTGCGGGATTTGTGCCGCGACGGCAGTGAGTCCGATTCATTGGCCGATGCGATTACATCGCAAGCACAGCCCGATGCGTGGGCCGAAGTCGGCGGACCGGGACAGTTGAGTTTTCCACAGCCGGGAACCATGGTGATCTACGCCCAGGACCAGTTGCATCAAGATGCGCTTCGATTACTAGAAACATACCGGACAGCTTTGCGATCCTCGAAACCGCGTGAGATCGAAGCCGTCGATCAACAGGAAGTCGTCACGGTCTACTACCGGTTGCATACTGGGATGGCTAGTAGCCTTGCGGGGACGCTTCCCGTTTTAGTAGACCCCAACTCCTGGAAGCAAAATGATCCCCAGGATGCGCCAGGACAAATTCTGTTGGTTGATTCTTCGCCCGACGTCGAGTCATCGCAAGGAAAAACGTCCTATGCCGCTGCTGGCAAAGCGAGCGATCCAGTGCGCGTTGCCGTCACTTCGCGGGCCGTGTTAATCATACGCCAGACGCGGGAGAACCAAAAAAAGATCGCTGAAGTCATTAATCGAGTCCGTACCGGTGATCCAATCGGAGTCGATACGCAGCAGACCGGGTTCGGCGGAGGCGGTGGTGGTTTCGGCAGCGGATATTTCTCTACGACCCCCGACACGACACCAAATATGGTACCCAAGTCTTTGCCAACAAAATCGCAAAAATAGCGACAGTCGAAAGAGTAATTCGGTTCACCAAGGTTCGATGCACTCTCGTGCGGGCGAGATGGACGGGGGACATCATCTACGCACAACCTGACAGCGCGGCTCAGCAGGAGCTTCGCCCTCTCGGGATGCTGAACGGCGGTTGTTTATGTAATTTGTAGCTCCGCTGTTAGGTGGAAAATCCGCCATGCTCCGCCGGCAGATTCTCAGCATTCTCAAACAGCTCCCGCACCGAGGGGCGGTTGAGCACGATCAGCGCGAAGACGCCCAGGACCGTGCCAAAGGGCATGAACATACAGGCGACTCCTGAGACCACCACGCAGAACATCCAGTGCGTTCGCTTGGAGATGAATCGGCCTGTGAGAAATATGCAAATCGTTGCCGCCCACCCCAGCGTGAAAAATAATCCACCGATGCCGGCGAATAAATACCCTAGAAATGCCGGCGGTTCCTCGCCTTGAGGTTCGGGAAAGCCTTCGGGATTCACGATCAGCATGATCCCGATCACCAAGTGGATGAGCGGCATACAAGCAAAAAGTCCCGTGATCGCTGCGACGATGTAGAAAAAGATGGCCAGCAGGTTCAGATGTTCTGCATCTTGTTGCATGGGGGCTCCGAGCGCAGCTTGGGTTCTTGATTAGGAATCCGTCCGTCGTACCGATGCGATTGATCTTACGCACCCGCTGTTCATTCTGGCAACGGAATTCTCTGGAAGATTGCGGTTGCAGCGCGATCATGTTGGTCGTCCGTCATTCAGAAATATAGGTCCAGCAGGGCTGTATTCATGTGCGGAGAGGACGCCGTTTCGTATCCGGTGGCAGTTGGCAAACATCGTCGCGACTGCGAATTGTGTAGGAAATATCATTTCAGCTGCAATGCCGCTGGGGTTTGCCAAAAAATATAGAGGATTGGCACGCGCTGTGCCTTAAGGGAATGCTAGGTACAAGCATCCCCATTTAGAAAAGGATCCAGAATCATGAATCTCGACTCACTGCAAAAACTGTATGTCATGGAATTAAAAGATCTGCACAGTGCCGAACGCCAGTTGTTGTCGGCCATTCCCAAAATGGTGGAAGCCGCGCACGACAAGGACTTGAAGGCCGCATTCTCAAGTCATTTGGATGAAACCCGCACACACGTTCAGCGTTTGGAATCAATCTTTGAAAACCTGGACTATGAGCCGGGCGGTCACAAGTGCGCAGCCATGGAAGGGTTGATCAAAGAAGGCGAAGATTTGCTCAACGGCAATGTCGACTCGCAGGTTCTCGATGCCGCTTTGGTCGCTGCCGCGCAGCGCATCGAGCATTACGAAATCGCCGGCTACGGCACAGCCCGCGCCTATGCGGAAAAATTGGGTGAAAAAGATGCGGCCGATCTGCTGCAGGAAACGTTGAATGAAGAAGGGCACGCCAACCAGTCGCTGACGCGTCTCGCCGAACGGAGCTTAAACTTCCTGGCGATGACTGCCGCTTCCCATTGATCGGCTCAGATCCGACAGGGTAGTCGCGGTTGCTGCACTCTTGGCGGCTATCGATTGAAACCACGACATGCGGGCCACGCGATGTCCATTGGGCCGGCGGCGGAGAACAGGGGTGTTCCCGCTGTCGGGCCATCTCGTTTTGCACTCTCTGAACGAGAAAGTCGGCAATTCGGACCGGATAATTGTCTCATTGTTTTTGAGACAGCCTTTACGATGTAGCGGAGAGTGTAAGCCGTCTTGACGGGCAACGCAGCCCGACATAAAGTTCCGGCCCACTCTCTCATTCTTCTCTCCGGTCGGATACTAAGCTATGCGTGGACGCTGCGTAATCAGCGCGATAGCCGTCGTAGTCGTAGTCGTATTCGCGTGCGCGCTAGCCTGCGATGCGGCAGAGCCCGCCGAACCGGCGACAACCAACACCGACACGGTTGTACCCGTGGCCTATGAGAGCAGCGAAGAGCCATGGTCGACCGAAGGCCAGGGAAATGGAGAGTTCGGTCAAAACCACCGGAGATTGGTTGCCGAATTTGAAGATGGCGTCGTTCTCAAAACCGACGACGACGAATTCGAGTTGGCGATCCGCATTATGGAGCAGACCGACTTCAAATACTTTTCGCCCCGCGATCAAATGCCCGCACGGCCTGGCGTCTATATTCCCCGCTTCCGTGCCTACTTCGAGGGACACATCACGAGTAGCTATGGCTATGAATTGTCCTTGCAACGAAGCGTTGAAGGGGCGTTTGACATTTTGGACGCGAATATCAATTTTCAACCGTCCGAAGAATTTCAAATCAAAGTCGGCCGGTTCATCGTGCCGTATAGCTACGACTGGTATGACCATCTGGAGCAGTATTTTATCGCGCCCGAACGGGGCCTGTATCCGTTGAACTTTGGTTTGTCGCGCGAAGCAGGGGTAATGTTTTGGGGACGGATCAACGACGGCGAGGTGCAATATGCGCTGGGCGGTTTTTCCGGGCAATTGTCGGGACTGGCCGATACGAACACCACCCGCGACTTGGTCGGTTATTTGAATTTTCGGCCGTTTCGCAACACCGGTTCGATGATGTGGGAAAACCTAAATCTCGGTGGGTCTGCCGCGTATGGCGATCAAGCCTTCGCCGGCGAGCCATTGCCGCTGCGGACGTCGCTGCAGTCCTCGGAAAATGACGATGCCGCACAAGCAGCTTCGTCCGTGTTCTTAGAGTATGAAGACGATGTCGAAGTTTTAGGGAAACGCGAACAGGCGGCGCTGCATTTGGCTTGGTATTACGAGCAACTTTCCTTCGAATCCGAAGTTCAAGTCGGGCGTTTCGGATACGAAAAAGAGGATGTTGCGACGAACTTGCCTGTCGTCGGATATAACATTGCCCTGAGTTATTTTATCACCGGCGAGGAAGTCACCGGCCGCAAAATCGTCATCCCCAACCGCCCGTTCAATCCGGGATCAGGACAAACCGGACCGGGAGCCATCGAACCCTATGTCCGTTACAGCTATCTGCAACTCGGCGAGCAACTATTCGAAGACCAACTGGCCGACGGCAACGATTGGACCCGACAAATCTCAATGGTCGATCTGGGCTGGAACTGGTACCCCAACCGGTATGTGAAGTTTTACTTCGACTGGCAAGTCTCCATGTATGGCTCTCCGGTGGTGCTCAACGAAGAAAAAGACGAGCGGTCGAAAACCAATCAACTCTTCTGGCTACGAGCACAGGTTTTCTTTTAGACGCAGGGAAGATTTGACGGAAAGCGACACGGCGAGGCACTCTACATTTTTCCGTGCCTCGTTACTTGTGATTATTTCGTCGGCTTGCCATCGCGTCGCCAACCAAGTCGCTCGCGCCAGGCATAACGTATAAACGCCCACAGACCGGCATAGCGGTATTCGGCGTCGACGTAGTGCTGAATCACGTAAAACGTGAAGTAATAAAACCGGCAGGCGCACCAGACACAGATCGCAAGCAGGGCGGCGGTTTGTAGTGTAGGGTTGAAGGCCAGCAGCAACCCGGCCGACAGGACTGCGCCGACCAAAAACAGCAGGCCTTTCAGATAGATCAAGCGCGGATTCTTGAGGTCGCCCATGGTGTTGTCCTAGATGGGGGCTGTGATACGGGTTTGCCGGCAATATCCCCATTCTACGGCGGTTTTGCGGTGGTGTGCATCCCCAGTTATTCTCCGCAGGATATCAGTCTGTCGAATCGAACTTGCCAGGGGGTCAGTGGCCGGTTACGGTGGCAGTGAAGGTCACGCTAATCGTGGGGCCGAAACGGCGACTGAGAAACTTCGATTGATGCTGCCCGCAAAGTGGCGCAGGGAGAGAGAACGTAATGCATTTTGATGGCAACGACGCTCCGTTGCGATTAGCGGATGAAATCCGAAAAGAGATCAAACGGAGCCATAAAAACCTTTACCGTTTGGCACACGAAGCCAGAATGGACTACGCCAAACTGCGAGGCTTTATGGAGGGCGAGATCACAGTGCCGCGTTCATCGCTTTTGAAATTAGCCAGCAAGTTGGGGATGTCGTTGCAGCAAATCGGCAAAGGCTGAGCATCGCACAACATCGGATCCGCTTGCAGCCCGTTCTCAAGACGATACGCCGTCATTGCAATAGAAACTGGCCCAGTGGTCTGAGCTTAGTTTCGCATGGTGCGAGCGATTCGTGAAAAGACTACGGCGCCAATCCCAGCCAGCGCGACCAGAATCCCCGCCAGATAAAACGGCCATGCTCCCAGGCTCTTGTCATCTTTCTTGCTGTTGCGGATGGCATTGCTGGCTGCTTCGGCTTCTTGGCGGACTTGCGGTTCGGAATCGGTCTGGTAGACCTTGTCGAGTTCTCGCACAGCTGACGCCGCAGGAGCTCCTATTAGTCCCAGGGATTTCGCAGCGGCACGACGCACTTCCCGATTCGAATCTTCAGAGAGTGCGAGAGTCAACGCCTCGACGCTTCCCTCGGCCGAGGGACCGATTTCTCCGAGCGCTTTGGCTGCGGCAATGCGTACATCACTGTTGGAACTCTTGAGGGCTTCGACCCACAGCGCCCCCCCCTTGCCGGCAGATTGCGGCGTGTTGCTGGAGTAGCCACTCCAGAACAGAAATGCCATCAGCATCACCGCAACGACCGCCAACATCGTGCTCCAGGACGGGCGTGTTGCTCCTGGGCCGCTGAAACTGCGCTCGGACGTCCCCATCGCTTCTTGGACGGCTTGAGCGGCCTGCGTGTTGCGGATCGTGATGTCCCGCGTCGTTGCATCCAACGAGGTCGTTTGTGTCACTTGTTTCAACCGACGGGCAACATCAATGGCGCTCGGTGGACGATCCTCGACGCGTTTCTCCAACAGGTCGAGAATGATCTGCTCCAGCGCTGCCGGGCAATCCATCGCATTGGTGGAAACCGGTGGCGCGGGTTTCTCGAGGTGTTTTTGCAAGATTTCAGCAGGCGAATGTCCGCGAAACGGCGGCCGGCCGGCCATCATTTCGTACATCACGCAACCCATGGCATACAGGTCCGCACTGCCGGTGAGCGGCGGTTTGCCACGGATTTGTTCCGGCGACATATAATGAAACGTCCCCATGGTCTTGCCATGTTCCGTCAAACCAACATCGGAACGAGCACGTGCCAGACCAAAGTCGCTCAGCTTGAGCTTTCCCGTGTTAGTCAACAACAAGTTGCCCGGCTTGACGTCGCGGTGAATGAACCCATGTTCGTGTGCAAAGTACAACGCAGAGCACAATTGCAACGTGTATTCAATCACCTGCTCCCAAGGGAGCCGGCCCCGTTTTTTGAGCAATCGTTCCAGCGACCCGCCTTCGACGAGTTCCATGGCGTAGAAGTGCTGATCCCCTTCGCACTTTCCACCAAAGCAGTACACGATATTCGGGTGCTTAAGCTTTTTGAGCACCTCCAGTTCGCGTTCAAAGCGGGTGGCGATTTTTTTGTCCGCGGCAATCTCGGCGGGCAGAATTTTCACCGCCACTTCGCGGTCATTCTTGACGTACCGCGCCCGGTAGACGACACCCATGCCGCCTTGTCCGATTTTTTCTTTGAGTTCAAACGGCCACAGCCAGCGATTGTCCATCGCACCCGCTCAAAATTACAATCAAATTGATGTCGTTCTTCGCACGAACCGAAGCGAGCACGCACGAATGTCGGGAGCCGCAACGCATGTGAGAGCCTGCTACTAGTCTACTTCACAGTACTCGTACCGTGACATCAGAATCAATGTCTAAGCCCGACATAAAATACAATCCGCAGGTTTCAACCGCTGCCGATTGCCTTAAGGTATAGGAGTCCGTTGCAAAATCGTACGTCGAGTCAATCGTATTTGAATGCATTGATGCGTTGGCGGTTTTGCCTGACACTTCTGTTCGCGGTCGATAAAAAAATTCGGCCGGTGACTTAGTCGCGTTTGGTTGTGGCAAGGATGCCGATTATGCCGATTCTTGAATTGCTGCAAAACGCAGGCGGACATAGTCCACCGTCCATTGTCCCTGCACGTCGCACAGGGAGGCTTTGGCCGCATCCTGAATTTCCTGAAAGAAGGCGGCGTGCTCTTCCGTGGGGATCGGCGGCAAAAAGCTTTCGGCAAATGTTTCCAACCAATCGGTCAGTTCTCCAGGCAGCGGAGTAGGACGCGGAATCAGTTCGATGGACTGGACCTGAAACCCGGCCGCTTGCAGCTCGGCCTGGTATTCTTCCGGTGTAGGAAAGTACCACGGCCACAGCGTTTCCATATCAATCTCGCGACGGGTCAGCGCGGCTGAAAGTGCCATCTGCACTCGGTGGATATTCCCGGCGCCCCCGAACTCCCCCACAAAACGTCCTTGCGGTTTTAAGGCGCGGCGGACTCCCGCAATGACCTTGGCAGGACGTTTCATCCAATGCAGCGCCGCATTGCTGAAGACGGCGTCGAATTCATTGTCGAATGTCAAGTTGTGGCAGTCGACCACGTGAGCGTCCAAGCCACGTTCGCGCGCCGCCTCGATTTGATCCGCACTGGCATCGACACCCACAACGTTGCAACCCATCTCGGCGAGTTTTTGTGTCAACACGCCATCGCCGCACCCGAGGTCTAAAATGCGTTCTCCCGGCTGGGGCGCCAATAGTTCGACAACCGGCATCCCCAGCGCTGCCACAAACCCGGCGTTGCGAGCGTAACGTTGCGGGTCCCATTTCTGTTGTTGTGTCATCGTGTTCTATTCAGCATCTTCGAGAATGTAGCCGTGATAAAGTCCCATGTAGTAGGGCAACAAATAGACGGCGCCGTCGGCCAATATTCTGCCGCCGCTTCCGCCGTCCAATTCAAAGGGATTGTGATTCCAATGTTCCACGCGACGTTCGTCGATCGGTAGGCATTTGCCGTTGCGCAAATGTCCGGTGCCACGCGAGCGGAGAATATGTTTGCCCAACGGCACAATGTCGATACGGTGGCTATTCTTGTAGTTCCAATCGATGCGGTCTTGCGGGATCTGCTTCAGGGTGGTGATGGAATCGGTGATGACACTTTGCGGCGGAGACCAGAACCGTCGCCAACGCTCCGGGACATCGAAACGGGCGGCAAAGATGAAATTAAACAACGGATTGTTTTCAGGTTCTTCCAAACGCCAATAATCCCACAGCGAGCGCAGATACTTGCGCCGCAACGTTTCGTCGGTTTCATAATTCAGCAGCGTGTAATAACACATGAAGGCCATTTCATCGTCCGACTGGTTGCCCGACCCCGGACCGTTTTGCCATTTGGGAAATTCAACGTTCGTCGCATATCCGTGTTTCTCAATCAGGTCGTTGTACGCTTTGCGATATTTTTCGTCGCCGCCGCTGATGTGTTCGGCGACTATGAGGTAGGACAGAATGCTCAATGAGTTGAGTCCGCGGCCCATTGTCTGTTCGTAGTTTAATGTCTCTGGGTCGAAAAATGCCCAGCGGGTTGGTTTCCCATCATGGTCGATCATGCGAAAACCGTTGTCGATCAGGTGATCGGTCATCGGCAACACGATTTCGCGGACGCGCGCTTTCTCCTCGTCTGTTTCGGCGACCAAATCGTAATAACAGGCGTTGAAGAAGTAGTGGCCGTCCAACTCGTCGGAACTGGTATCGCATTTCCAATACCATTTGCCATCCGCGCTGGTTGGCCAACGGGGGCTGATGATTTTCCAATAGGGATCTTCGCGTTGTTTCTCGCGGTCCTTTTCCGGGGTGTAATGCTCGGCATTGGGATCTTCACCGGAGGTCGGCAAAATCGTTCGTGCGACAAAACCGGCCGGCGGCGGGTGCGAACTATCCCGCGTGACCACGGTCAAAAACCGCAACGCCTCAAACGTGTCCTTGGCCCGTTGTTTCGCTTGTGGGTCTTTCGTAGCAGCGTAAGCAAAGCATTCCCCCGCCCCATACATCGCCGTCCACAGGCCATCGTTGTCGCTATCCAGATTGCGGGCAGTGCTTTTGTCTCCGGCGACCTCCAAGCCGGCGCGGTCCACAAATCCGTAGGGGGTGCGGCGGTTGTATTTGTCGATTTCCTCTTCGAAGTACTTTGCTTTTTCGGCCAAGGTCACCGGACGTCGCTGAATCACGCCGGTTCCCGCTGAGGTCGCAAACCACGCATCGCCTTGCTGGTTCACGGCAATGCCGCGAACCATATCATCGGGCACCCAGCGTAAGCCTTGCCGGTAGGACCAATGCTCGCCGTCAAAACGAATGGCGCCGATTTTTGTGCCAAACCAAATCACACCCTCTTCGCCGGCTGCCGCTGTGGTGAAATCATTATACGGCAATCCATCTTCACCGGTGTAGAGCGTCCACGTCTCCCCATCCAGCACGCCCACGCCTTGCGGACTAGCGAACCACAACCGGTCCTGGCTATCGAACGCAACGCCGCGCACGTCATGCGGCGCCCAACTGCGATTGCCTGCGCGTGGAAACAGTTGCACCCAAGCTGAATCGTCACCACCTAGAAACAATCCCGCTTGCGCAGCCAAGGCGATCCGTCCGTCCGTTGCTCGGGCGATTTGACGAACGTCTGAATCATCGCCCAATAGCTTTTGCAATACATCATTGCGCACGAATTTACCGTCCCGCAAGTGGAACAATCCAGACGGTGTGCCGATACCAATCGAAGCTCCGCCGACAAGTGCCGGCGCCGCGCCCTCTGCCACAGCCTCAGGCGGAGCGTCGGCCAAGCGGTTGGCTGTCGTGCCGGTAACTTCGAATACACCGCTGTCGGCAATTGCTATGACACCATCGCCATGAGTCGCCACCTGTAATGCGGGACCCTTCAGACCTGTAACCGGTTCCCAGCTTTCACCCTTCCATCGCACCAGCCCAGCGCCCGTCGCCGCATAGACGCTGCCATCTTTGGCAACCGCCACACCGCGAACGTCATTGTCCGGGAGCCCCGAATCCTTGTTATAGAATTCGCGCTGTTCGGCATCGAATGCGCCGACCTTGACCCCCTCGATTGGTTTTGGTTCGCGCATTCGGCGGCGTTGCGCATGGGCCTCGCCGCTGGCGAATGAAAAACTAACTCCCGCAAGAATGATGCCTAGCAAAACTTGTTGACGAATGTGCATAGTGATATTTCTCTCTGGCGACGAATACGAATCGGCAGTGGGGATACAGGCGGAGCCGCCGACACTTTGACTTCGGCAGACCAAACGATTATCGTTGTGATCCAATTCACTATCATTGTTTCTTGCACGCGCCGCAACCGTCGCGACGCAAATTTCATCTCCTGCACGAGGGCATCATGTCACGTATTAACCGTCAAATTACCCTCGCAGCACGCCCCGCTGGCCGGCCTCAAGAGTCCGATTTTGCACTCGTTGAGACGCCGATTCCGGAACTGGAAGAGGGGCAATTCTTGATTCATACGACTTATCTATCAGTCGATCCCTACATGCGGGGACGGATGAACGACCGCAAGTCGTATGCCGAGCCGGTCAAGTTGGGTGACGTGATGGTCGGCGAAGCGGTTGGCAAGGTCGTCGAGTCCAAGCATCCCAAATACGACGAGGGAGACATCGTCGCCGGGAGCATCGGCTGGCAGGAGTATTGCGTCACCGACGGCACAGACATCCGCAAAGTCCGTACTGGAAATCAACCGGTTTCCGCAGCCTTGGGCGTGTTGGGCATGCCCGGCTTGACTGCCTATTTTGGATTGTTGGAAATCGCCGATCCTGCTGCGGGTGAAACCGTCGTCGTTTCCGGCGCAGCCGGGGCAGTGGGGTCCACAGCGGGGCAAATCGCCAAAATCCGCGGCTGCCGCGTGGTGGGCATCGCCGGAACGGATGAAAAGGTCGCCTATCTCACCGACGAGCTCGGTTTCGATGCGGCGTTCAACTACAAAACGACCAAGGACTACGTCGCCAAACTGGCCGAACTTTGCCCCGAGGGAATCGATGTCTATTTTGACAACGTCGGCGGCCCAATCACCGATGCCGTCTTTCCGTTGATCAACAAACACGCGCGGGTTTCTGTCTGCGGACAAATATCGCAATACAACGCCACCAAGATGGAACAAGGTCCGCGGTTGTTGTGGAAGCTGATCGAGAAACAGGCCCGCGTGGAGGGCTTTCTGGTCTTTCAGTTCATCGACAAATTCCGGACTGCGATGGTGGACTTAGCGCATTGGGTCGAAGAAGGGCAAATGAAGTACCGCGAAAACATCGAGGACGGTTTGGAAAACGCTCCCAAGATTTTCCTGGGCCTGTTCGACGGCGACAACATCGGCAAACAACTCGTACGCGTCAGCCCGGAGTGAGCCTCTGCGGCGCAGCGAATGTCGATTTTCGCAGCCACTGGTTCACCCAACGCGGCTAGGCTGCAACTAAGCTTTTGAAAACTATTAGCCACAGAGGCCACAGCGTTCACAGAGAAAAAACTAAAACTGCGATGACCGCTCATTACAGTTTTCTCTGTGTCCTCTGTGCTCTCTGTGGCTAATGCCTTATCTGCGAATGCCATGTGCCTAATCAAACGGCCCTTCCTTTGATTTTGTCCTTGCAAACGCCGCTTTAATGACGACCGGCATGGCCGCTGAAATCGTTATGATTTGTACATTTGGCTAAGGGAATCGGAGATTTACGCTGCGCGGATGAGATGAATCTTGTGTGTGGTTCTTGGTCGTGCATGATGAAATTGCAGGCTTAGTAGCAACAAGATTCCACCACATCGAAGGCAGTTGACAATGAAATTGCGCAGTGTCGGTTTTAGCGGATTGATTTTGTTTATGGCGGTGCTCGGCCCCACCGTAGCTCAAGCGGGCTTGGTTTCGTATACGGCGGACGTCTCGGACGGCCCCGGATACAATCGGCCGATGAATGGCAACCCGCCGACATCGCAATCAGGCTTTGCTACGAACAACTTTTTCGATGCCCAGCCGTTCTACGTGGACCTCACCGGCCAGTATCGCATGGAGGTCGTCGCCCATCTGTCTGGCAGCAGAGATTCGTATTTGATCCTCTATGAAAACTCGTTTGATCCCGCGAATCCGCTCGGAAATGCGCTCGAAGCCGATGATGATGGCGCAGGGTTTCCTTTTTCAAGAATTGATCGCATCCTGACGGCGGGAACCAACTACATCCTGGTGACGTCGACGTTTAGTAACAACGTTCTAGCGAGCTACACCAACGAAATCGAAGGGCAAGGCAATATTAACTTTGGAAGCACCAGTGCCGTCCCCGAACCGAGCAGCGTTGTGCTGCTGGGCATCGGTGGCATCGCCCTGGCCGGTTGCGGCTGGCGGCGCAAACGGCGCGCTGCTGCGTAATCAATTGAATTGCAAAGAATTTAAACCGTCGACGCCCGCGCGTCGGCGGTTTTTTTGTTGTATTGAAGGCTGCTCGCCCGCGGCGCAAAGTCCATGTCTGCCAACTCGGAATGTCAGAACACCACGGGGTAAGGCGAAATCTGTCTTATCAGCTTGACGGCAGAAAGAAAATTGCAGATCTTTGAGAGGACGTGAATTCTGGATACGGTTCTCATGGAATACAGATAGCGCATCATGTATCTACTGAAGACGAACAACCCCAATTCGTTGTATCAACTGGCAGAATCACTCGACCCAATTCAAGACTTCACGCACTGCGACCTCGGAAGTCTCAACTCGCTCCAACTGATTGAATTGTGTGACGAAGCGGCTGCTTGGATTGCCAAAGAACCAATTGTCTTCGACGAAGAGAACGGCTTGGCGATCTTCGAGTTTTCCTCATCAGGTGTCGTGTGGCTTCTTAATCACTCTGTCGCATTGCATCGTTGGAATGCTGACGTTGCTGCATTATCTGCATTGGATGGGGCTGGAGGCACCCTCTACGTAGTTGATACTTTTTGATCGCCTTGTCAGTGGGGAAATCGCATTGGCTGTTTACGATTTGCGTCGTTAGCGGCGCGCCGCCGACACCCCGCCATCCACCGCAACTTCGAATTGCCGTGCCAACCGTCTATACTGTCCTCTGCTGAGCACCGAAATTTGATTATCCTAAGGACATCACACATGCTACGGTTTTTCGCGACGCTGGTTACACTCCTGGCGATGGCGCAATGCATCGACGCTGCTGAACCGGTGCGGGAACGCATCGAATGGGCGGATTATTGGGTGACTGATGCGGAAAAAGACGACCTGCCGCGCGTGCTGTTTATCGGCGATTCGATTGTAAAGGGATATTTTTCCGCTGCGGAAAAGCAACTCGCGGGAAAGGTACGCTGTGCCCGGTTGGCGACCTCCAAATGCGTCGCCGATCCGTTGTTTCTCGACGAAGTCCGGTTACTGCTCAAGCAATACCGGTTCGACGTGATTCACTTCAACAACGGTCTGCATGGCTGGGGTTATAGCGAAGACCAGTACCGCGACGGCCTGCAAAACTTCCTAGCGGCCCTCCCCAAAGAAGCGGGCGACGCCAAAATCGTCTGGGCCACTTCGACTCCCATGCGCGCTTCGAGCGACTTGGGGAAATTCCACGAAAAAAACCAACGCGTCGTTGCCAGAAACCGCCTTGCCGCCGAGGTCATGAAACAATTAGGGCTGCCTACCAACGATCTCTACGGATTGGTGGAGCCGCACCCCGATTGGCATTCCAAAGATGGCGTGCATTTCAACGACCGCGGCAAGACCGCACAGGGAGCAGCTGTGGCTGACAGTGTGTTAAAGCAGCTACGTCATGCGGCGACGTCGGGAAAGCGGGACGATGTCAACGATCAATAGGCCGTTGTTCATGCCGCTGTGGCCTGTTGTGGTGCTGTTGAGTTGAAGCCGGAGAACGGAACCATGGGATTGTGGGACATGTTGTTTGGCGGGGGATATCCCGCTTCGGTCGACGTGTCGGGCGACCACATCTGGATGTCGCACGCAGCAAAGTTTCATGGGATTGGTCGGCAGCTCACTGAAACCGGCGACTCGGCGGGGGTGCTACTCATCGCGCATTTCGACGAGACACTCGCGCAGCTGGATGTCCTCACGGCAGTTGATCATTTCGACGTGCCGGTGCATGCGATCCTCGCCCAAGACCTCTCGACCGATATCGCCATTCGTTGGAGAATGGAACAGACAGCAACAATCGACCTGATCGTGGCGGACCGGCATCCGCTGTGGTCCGTCGACGGCGAACTCCTACAATTCGCCGGGGAACTACCCTGCCGCTGCCGCGTGGCCTATCATCAATCCCTGCAGGACCCACTGGTCAAACGTTTCACCGGCGCCTGGCTGGAACCGATGCTGGAACAGATGGGAATGAAACAAGACGAGGCGATCAGCAGTCCGTTGGTCAGTAAACGCATCAAGGCGATGCAAAAGAGGATAGAAGCGAAAGCATTCGGAAACCACCGCGCCGCGTCAGCCACGGAATGGTTTGAATTGAACTTCCCGGAGTCGTGACCGCGACGAGGAATTGAGCATACCCTATGACCGAACCCACCCCCAAAAGCCGTCTGCCGCGCACGGTCACGCTGTTGCTCATCGCAGCGGTGTTGCTCATTAGCGTTGGAGCGTTGATGGTGTGGTGGCCGTATCATCGCAATCAAACGGCGATGGCTGAGGTTGAAGAACTTGGTGGACGAACCAAAACAAGAATCGTTCGTCCTTTCTGGATTCCAGACGCAATCGATGATGAGTATCTGTGGCTGTTTAGGCGGGTAAATGTCGTTCGTTTGAGTGATACCCAAGTCGTTGATGCGGATTTTGAGCATCTACAAGGGCTGACCACACTTGAGTACCTGTCGTTCAATAACACCCAAGTCAGCGATGCAGGCCTTAAACATCTTCGAGGGCTAACTAACCTTCGATTGCTGTTCCTCTATAACACCCAAGTCAGTGACGTTGGATTAGAGCATCTCCGAGGGATGACCAACCTTCGGTACCTAGCCCTCAACGACACTCAAGTCAGCGACGCTGGGCTTGAGCATCTCCCAGGGCTGTCCACACTTGAGTACCTGTCTTTCAACAACACGAAAGTCAGTGATGCTGGCCTAGAAAATCTCCAAGGCTTAACCAAACTTCGGAACCTAATGCTAAACGACACTCAAACCAGCGACACTGGACTCGGGTATCTCAGAGGAATGACCAACCTTCAACGGCTGCATCTCACAGATACCCAAGTTACGAAAACTGGAGTCGAAAAACTCCAGAAAGCCCTACCTGATTGCAAAATTAGTTGGACGCCCCCGTCGACATAACAGTCACTCCCAAGATCCCAACGACCTTTTCCGTTGGGCTTCGAGCAAAACAAAACAATTTACACACAACGGACACGCACAAACCGTGATCACCCCAGAAGACCTCCAACCACTCCCCATCACCGGCAATAAAACCATTCCCGAGGACTATCTCGACGAGATGGGCCACATGAACGTGATGTGGTATACGCATCTGTTCAGCAATGCCACCGGCAAGATGTTTGACCTGTTTGGGCTGTCGGATGACTATTGCGTTCGCACCAATTCCGGGGCGTTTGCGCTGGAATGCCATTTGCGGTATCTGGCTGAGGTGCGGGTCGGCAAGACGGTGCGGATTCATAGCCGGCTGGTCGGCCGCTCCGAAAAACGGTGGCATTTCATGCATTTTATGGTGATTGAAGAAGACGGCCGCATCGCCGCCACGGCGGAATTCGTCGGCGCACACATCGACATGACCCGCCGTAGAACTTCCCCCATTCCCCCGATCGTAACGGAACCGTTCGACGCCATATTAGCCCAGCACAACCAACTTGATTGGGATCCCCCCCTCTGTGGTATAATGCGCCCATGAATCGTACTCGTTCCCAAACTCCGTTTGGGAACGGCCTGTCGCGAAGCTCTGCTTCGCTTGCCCATGGCGACCGACCGAAGCAGAGCTTCGGAAAAGTGGGTTCCCAAACGGAGTTCGGGAACCAGGGAAAGTTCGCAAAACAGACAAAAAGGCAGAATCTGTACCTCTTTGCGTCTTCGCGTCTCTGCGCGAGGCTTCTTTTAATTTGCTAGTTCGATTGATTTTTCGCCGCGAACGCCGAAGATTGCCTGCATGGATAACAACGTGACAACAACGACGACGACCGAAAACCTCGGGTCCAATATCGAATACGGCAAGTACCTTGACTGCGTGCATTGCGGCTTGTGTACGGCAGCCTGTCCAACCTATTTGGAAACCGGGGATGAAAACAAAAGCCCCCGTGGACGTATTTACCTGATGCGGGCCGTCACCGACGGGCGTTTGGAACTGACCGACGACGTTCGCGAAAACCTCGATACCTGCCTCGATTGCCGCTCCTGCGAAACCGCCTGTCCCTCCGGCGTGCAATACGGTCGGTTGATCGAACCGTTTCGCATGGACATGGAACATGCCGACGCTGCTGCGGGGGCGGATGCGTCGCAATCCTGGTTTCACAAGTATGTGCTCTACGGCTTGCTGACCAGTCGCAGCAAAACCCGTATCGCACTCTTTCCCGCACGGATCATGCAGGCCTTGCGGCTTGATACAGCCATGGAAGCCGTCGGCCTGACGAAACTGTTGCCGGGCAAATTGCAGCGGATGTTCAAACAACTGCCCCGACTCCAGTCCAACCTGCCGGCTCTTCCGGAGCACCTGCCGGCAATCGGTCCGCCACGGGCCAAGGTGGGACTATTTCTGGGGTGCGTGGCCGATGCCATGTTTCGGCAAACACACTGGGCGACCGCGCGGGTCTTGCAACACAACGGCTGCGAGGTCTTCATTCCCCGCAGTCAGGGTTGTTGCGGCGCAATGCACTATCACAGCGGCGCCGGTGAACCGGCCATGGAAATGGCAACGCAAAACGCGGCGGCATTTGATCTCGATCAACTCGACGCGGTGATTGTGAACGTGGCCGGCTGTGGGGCGATGCTCAAGGATTATCCAGAGATCGCGCACGAAGTCGCGTCCGAGGACCATGCTTTGCGAGGGACGTTAGAAAAACTGACTGCGAAGATCAAAGACATCTCTGAATTCCTCGCTGAATTGGGCCCGATTGCCCCGCAGGGCGAAATCAAACTACGAGCGACCTACCACGACGCCTGCCACCTCTGCCACGCACAACAGATTCGCGCGCAACCGCGCGACCTGTTGAGTCTAATTCCCGGGTTGGAATTGGTACCGCTGCCCGAGTCGGAAATTTGTTGCGGCGCCGCTGGAAGTTACAATCTCACGCAGCCGGAAATGTCCGACCGGCTCGCCAAACGTAAATACGACAACATCATGACCACACGGCCCGACGCCGTGATCACCGGCAACGCGGGGTGTCTCTTACAGATCCAGTCAGAGATGCGGCAAGCAGGACAAGAAATCGCCGTGGTGCATCCAATGGACCTGTTGGATTGTAGCTATCGCGAAGTCTCCCCGACTTTGTGACAATTTAAGGTTCTCCTTTGGCTTTGCTGGAGAGTTTCACCAATCCCCACAAATCAAAACACCATGACCCTCCACCAACCCCCCATCAAGGCTGTCGTGTTTGACTTCGACGGGCTGATGTTCAATACCGAGGACATTTTCGAAGCGGCCGGGAGAGAATTGCTCGCGCGGCGCGGGCTGGAGATGACGCCGCAACTGTTGAGCACCATGATGGGCCGCCGTCCCATGGAAGCCTTTCAGTTCATGGTCGACATGCACGGCTTGACCGAGCCGATTCCCGACCTGCTGGAGGAATCTCGCGTCATTTTCTCGGATTTGATTCCCGGCATGCTGCAGCCGATGCCCGGATTGCACGAATTGCTCGAACACCTCGAATCGCGGGATTTACCCAAAGGGGTGGCGACTTCGTCATCACGGTCCTATTTGGAGGACTTGCTCTCGCGGCACGAATTGCTGGAGCGGTTCCACGTTACGTTGACTGCCGAGGATGTCACGCACGGCAAACCCCATCCGGAGATCTATTTGGCCGCTGCCCAGCGATTGGGCATCCACCCGTCGGAAATGCTGGTTTTAGAGGATTCCGAAGCGGGAACAAACGCCGCTGCCAGCGCCGAGGCGGTGATTGTCTCCGTTCCGCACCAACACAGCCGCAGCCACGATTTCAGCCGTGCACACTACGTGGCCGAGCGTTTAGACGATCCGTGGGTTCTTGACCGTCTGGGCTAGAAACTAGCGGCTTCCCTGTCTGTTATAGCGGACAAATCCCGGCAATCTTGTTTGCCTGCGACAAATGTCCTATCCTACCCGGCACTGCTGTCTACAAATTGAATACCGGAACAAATTACCCATACTCTTTGCGTCACTTCAGGAGAGATAAATGTCGACCGCTGCGGCACTACCATACAAAGTTGCGGACATGGAATTGGCCGATTGGGGCCGTAAGGAAATTGAACTCGCCGAAACCGAAATGCCCGGTTTGATGGCGCTGCGGGAGAAGTATGGTGCGAGTCAACCGCTCAAAGGGGCACGCATCGCCGGTTGTCTGCACATGACCATTCAGACCGCCGTGCTGATCGAAACCTTGACCGCACTGGGGGCCGAGGTCCGTTGGTCCAGTTGCAACATCTTCTCGACCCAAGATCACGCCGCCGCGGCCATCGCCGCAACCGGCGTCGCGGTTTTCGCCTGGAAGGGCATGAGTGAGGAAGAGTTCGATTGGTGCATCGAGCAAACGATCTTCTGGCCCGACGGACAACCGCTGAACATCATTCTTGACGATGGTGGCGACTTAACCGCCATGGTCTTGGAGCGGTTCCCGGAATTGGTCAAAGACATTCGCGGCATCAGCGAAGAGACCACCACCGGCGTGCGTCGTCTGGAGCGGATGCACGAAGAAGGCAAGTTGCCCATTCCCGCGATCAACGTCAATGACTCGGTGACCAAAAGCAAATTCGACAACCTCTACGGCTGTCGCGAATCGCTGGCCGATGGCATCAAACGCGCCACTGACATCATGATTGCCGGCAAGGTGGTTGTGGTCGGCGGTTACGGCGACGTTGGTAAAGGCTGTGCCGCTGCGATGAAGGGCCTGGGTGCCCGCGTGATCGTCACTGAAATCGATCCCATCATCGCCCTGCAAGCCGCCATGGAAGGTTATCAGGTCGTCACGATGGAAGAAGCTGCTCCGCTGGGAGACATCTTCGTGACCACCACCGGCTGCTGCGATATCATTTGCGGTAAGCATCTGGATGCGATGAAGCACGAAGCCATCGTCTGCAACATCGGCCACTTCGATTCAGAAATCGAGATCGCCTACCTCGAAGGCCGCGACGATATTGAAGAGATCAATATCAAGCCGCAGGTCGACAAGTTCGTCTATCCCGACGGCAAAGCGATCATTGTGTTGGCGCGCGGACGGTTGGTGAATCTCGGATGCGCGACAGGCCACCCGTCGTTTGTCATGTCCGCCAGCTTCACCAACCAAGTCCTGGCACAAATGGCGCTGTGGGACGAGAAAGCCGACTTCGAAGTCGGTGTGCACATGCTGCCCAAAGAACTGGACGAAGAGGTCGCCCGCTTGCACCTCGACAAGTTGGGTGTCAAACTCACGAAACTGTCTCAAAAACAGGCCGACTACCTCGGCATTCCGGTCGACGGCCCGTACAAGCCGGATTACTACCGGTATTAAGATGCCGGACAGTAGGATTCCGTGAAACAACGTGCTCAGGCTGATGGCTTGGGGTGTAGTTGTTTCACGCATTGCGACGATATCAATCGAGCCGTGACGGTGTTCCGCGTGACCCGCCACGGCTCGAATTTTCTTGCGCGGACCGAAATCGCGAGCAGGAAAGCATATCGGCAATGCGGATTCTCTACGGCGCGTTCTCCCAGGGAAACGGGCATCTCTCAAAAGCGTCGGTCCTGGTTCCACTGCTGGAAGCCCGTGGGCACGAGGTCCGCGTGATCACCTCCGGTCCGCCTCCCACGAGCTGTTACCAGTTCAACTGGCACCGCCATTTTCCCGGCATTTCCTACGTCGCAAAAAACGGCCGGACCGACTATCTGGCCTCCTTCCAACAATGGAGTCGCCGCCTGCCCACGTTGTTTCAAGGGATTTGGGCAATCCGCGGGATTGCACGCGAATTTCAGCCCGAGTTGGTGATCAGCGATTTTGAACCGATGACTGCCAGCCCGCTCGTCGAGCCGGGGTGCGAGGTCGTTTCCATCAGCCGACAAGTCTCGTTGCTTGATCCCGATGTACCGATGCCCCCGGTGGGCGGATTTGACCGTAAGATGACCCGTTCGGTAATTCGCGTTTTCACCTGCGGAGCGGATCGCAAGTACGGTTACCACTACGAACCTGCATCGTTTCGTTGTGTGCCGCCGTTGATTCGCGCCGCAGCCAAACAACGGCGACCGGAAATGGGTGAGCATGTTTTACTCTATAGCGGACTGCCCTCCTTCCAACCACAGCCGGCCGATGTCGTCGCCTGGGCACGAAAAAACCGGCAACGCGTGATCGCCTACGGCTTCGCTCCCGAATGCGCCATCGAGAGGGAACGGTTCGTGTCATTCCGCCGCCCCAATCCCGGCCAGTTTTTGGAGGACATGGCCACATCGCGGGGCGTGATCACGACCGCCGGTCTGTCGACGCCCATCGAAGCCTTTCTACTCCGCAAACCGCTCGTCGTCGTGCCGATCCCGCGTCAATGGGAACAAACCGTCAATGCGTTCCAACTGCACGAAGCCAAGATCGCCTGCTCGGCACCCGATTGGGATTTCGACAAGCTTCTAGAAACCCCCGCACCGGCTGCCGATCATCCGCTGCTTTCTTGGATGCACACCGGCAGCGATTACGTCCTCAATCGCATTCTCGACGAACCCACGACAATCACCCTCCCACCCCAAGAAACCGTCCGCCCCGCCGCATAAAAATTGCAAACAAACGCCCCGGGAGGGCGAGGCTCCCGCCGAGCCGCGCGCGACCAAAACACGTCATCGCGCAACGCGATTTTTGACATCCACGCACAGCGTGGCAGCGCGGCTCAGCAGGAGCTTCGCCCTCCCGGTTCGCTGCTGGTGACGATGTCTCTTCCCATCCGCCCTTGGCGTACGCTTGCCATTCCCGATATGATTTCCTGCGGACACGTATCACCGCAATCCATTCGGGATAAACGCTGATGTCAGATGAGGCTGCTGGAAGTTCTCGACGCGATTTCCTCACCGGCCGCGCGGTTCAACGCTCGGTGGAACAGGTCGGAGAACGTATCGCCGACGAGTTGGTCGATGACACTGCGCGACAAGCCCCCGTCGCGAGCGAGACCGTGCAGCTGGGCAAACAGGCGATGGCGTGTGACTTTGATGTGATCCTCAACCCCGGTCAACCGGGCGCCATCCGACCCGCTTCCGATGCTTTGGATGTCATCGATCTGCTCGAAGATCAAATGAGTGTTTATCGCGATCACAGTGAATTGTCGCAGCTCAATCGCCGCGCTGCCGACGAACCGGTCGAGGTCGAAGCGGAGTTGTATGCCTTGTTGCGGCGCGCGGAAACCATTGCGCGTCAGACCGAGAGTGGGTTCGATCCCACAGCGGGGCCGATCGTCGATTTGTGGCGGCGGTGTAAAGCCGAGGGCCGCGCACCGACGGAATCTGAAGTTCAGACAGCGCTCGATATTGTCGGACTGCAATATGTGAACTTCGACGATGAGCAGCGAACCGTCCGCTTTTCCAAACCAGGCGTGGAGGTGAATCTGAACTCTATCGGCAAAGGCTACGCCTTGGACAAGGCGGCGGAAGTCCTCACGGAAAACGGGGTCGAGGATTGGTTGTTTCACGGCGGTCACAGCAGCCTGTTAGCACGTGGGTCTCACGGCGAGCTAGGGGGGTGGCCGGTGGGAATTCGCAATCCACTGTTTCCCGATCAGCGACTGGGGACGATTTTGCTCAAAGATAGCGGAATGTCCAGTAGCGGATCAGGTGTCCAGTATTTTCGGCATGGTGGAAAACGCTACGGCCATATTCTGGACCCTCGGAGCGGATGGCCGGTGGAATCTATGCTTTCTGTGACGGTTTTAGCCCCCACAGCGGCACTGGCGGACGCACTTTCGACGGCATTTTTCGTTGTCGGACTCGAAAAGGCCGCCCAATATTGCCATAATGAGACTGGTGTCAGTGCTTTACTGATTCCCCCGCCGGCCCATGGCCGCCGTCTGGAGCCGGTCAATATCGGTATGGACGATGACATCCTGTTTCTCACCCCAGAAGATAATCCCGCCTGACATCGTCTGAGACTGCGGAGCGTTTCGCGTTCCGTCAGCTTCGTCCGCATAAATTGCATGGTGAATCACATGCCGGTGGCCAACCGAGGTCGCGAACTGAACCGGATTCCGAGCCGATTTTCATAGCAGAAGGTAAACTGAGCGTGTCCGCATCCCAAATTCGTAAAGTCACATTCTTCGCCTGCCTGTTCCTCGTGACACTGCGCGTCGCCATCGGATGGCAGTTCCTGTACGAGGGAATGTACAAGTACAAATCGCAATTCACGGGAAAACCGTGGTCCGCTGCCGGCTATTTGAAAAATGCCAAAGGCCCGTTCCGGGACCACTATCGCAGTCTGGTCCACGATCCGGATGACTTAGAAAAACTGGATTACGACAAAGTCGCCGCCATGTGGGACGATTGGGAAAAACGGTTCGTCGCCAAACATTCTGATCTGAGCGATGGTGATAAGAAAAAACTACACGTCTTCCTCAACGGCCCCGAGCCACAACAATGGACGCGGAATTTGGCCGAATTGCCGCCCGGCGTGGATGTGACGGCGACCTACAAATTCGTGACCTACGATCCCGAGAAAAAGCGGCTCGTGACCACGCGACGCTTACTGCCTCGTGAAGTCAACAAACTGTTGGCCTTGGTGGAGGTCAAAAAGGATCCGACCGAAGAAGAAAGACCGGCAAATGATCTGGCTAAGGCTTATCAAAAATCGGTCAAAGAACTGGGGTTGGTCTGCAGTCGATTGAGCCTGAAGGAACAACTTGAGGTTTCGCTGTTGTGGGACAAAGACCGCGCCGGCGTGACGATCACCGAAGAGAATCAAAAGAAGCTTTATCCCGATGTGGTCGGCACACTCGACGAACATCGTCCGGGGGATATTGAACTCTACCGCAATGCCTTGGCACGGTACGAAGAGAAACTCCAAAATGTGACCCAAAACGGTGCCCCGGATTTCGCGCAGGAGCACCTCTCCAAACAGTGGACGGAACTCCAACAAAAAAGGGGCGAACTGGTCGGCCCGGTCAATGCCTGGACCGCAGAACTCATCCGCTATGGGGAGGAAATGCTCACCCCGGAACAACTCACCAGTGGCGGCGTTCCCATGCAAGTCACGCAGACCGATGTGACAAATCAGCGCACCATCTGGGCGCTGTTGATCTTGGGCGCGTTGCTGATTTTGGGCCTCTTTAGCCGCGTATCGGCTTTCGGTGCTGCGTTGCTGTTGTTGTCGTTCTACTTCGCAATGCCGCCCCTACCAGGTGTCCCGCCCGCTCCGGGGCCGGAACATACTTTGATTGTCAATAAAAACCTAATCGAAGTCATCGCCCTGTTGGCGTTGGCTAGTCTACCAACGGGACGTTGGTTTGGTGTGGATGGGTTCTTTCGCCGCGTGATTCTCCGCAAGAAAGACTAAGTTTGCGCCGTCAATTTCCCTTTGTTTGACGTATGTACAGTAGTAGTCGAATCGCAATTTCCCGGTTGATACCGCTTTTTATGTGAGGTTTGGTCATGCAAATGACTCCTGAAGAGAAACAAATCGGCAAGGACAATTTTCACGAAGCCTCGGCCGATGTGCAGTTGTTGCAAAAAGATAAAGCCAAAAAATCGGGCGATGACGCAGGACTCACACGTCGCGATGCCATCAAAGCGGCGGCAATCACCGGTATGGGCCTCGGAGCGGCCGTCTACGGCTACGATGAGCTCTCCGGCGCTGATCGGGTCAAAGTCGGATTCATCGGCACCGGTGACGAGGGGAGCGTATTGCTCACGCAACATCCCCCGGAGTACATGGACATCGTCGCAATCGCCGACATTCGTCCCAGCAACCGCAAACGGGCCTTCACCGGCGATGGAAACGATCATCGCGTCGGCTTGTACAAAAAACTGGGCCGCGAAAAGTGCGAATCGATCAAGGTCTACAACGACCACACCGAATTGCTGGCCGATCCGGACGTCGAAGCAGTCGTGATTGCCGTTCCGCTCAACCAGCACGAGCCGTTGGCCATCGCAGCACTCGAGGCCGGTAAGCACGTGCTCAGCGAAAAGCTGATGGCGCACAATATTACAGAGTGCAAAAACCTGATCCGTAAAGCCAACGAAAAAGGTTTGCTCTACGCCGTCGGCCATCAACGGCATTACAACGTGCTCTATGAAAATGCCTATGAGCTGATCAAAGAGGGCCTGTTGGGTGACATCAAATTCATCCGCGCCCAATGGCATCGCAACAACAGCTTTCCCAACAAAGATAGCTGGCACAAGCCGATTCCCAGCGAGGACGAAGTCGAGTTGAAGGAGTCGGTGACAAAATACGGCTACGATTCGGTCGAAGAGCTGTGTCGTTGGCGGTTGTACAACAGCACCGGCGGCGGGCTGATGGCCGAATTGGGAAGTCACCAGTTGGATGCCGCGAGTATCTTTCTGGGTAAGGTGCGGCCAATCGCCGTGCAGGGATACGGCGGCCGTAATTTCTACGGTGTCAAAGGGGTCGGTTCGAAGGATAAACAAAACGACAATCGCGAGATCGATGATCACGTCTACGTCACCTTCGAGTTCCCTGGTCCAAACTACGCCGAAGACGAAAACGACGTCGTGATCGTGACCTACTCCTCGATCAACACGAATCGCATGGAGCCGTACGGCGAAACAATCTTCGGCAGCCGCGGCACGATGATCGTGGAGTTGGAACAAGACGTCATGCTCTTCAAAGAAGCGGGTGGAGCGACCGGCGGCGGTGGAGCAGAGCAGCGACTGCAAGTCCTCAACAAAGGGGGCGGCCCAGTCATGGATGCCAGTGCCAGCATGGCCCCCAGCGCCAAAGCGGCAACGGCCGACATTGGCGAGGTGAGCCGCGGTTACACCGAAGAGATGGAGCATTTCGCCTATTGTGTCCGCAACAACATCAACAAGCCGCGTGAAGAAGGCGGACTGCGTTGTAACGGCGTGGTCGCCATGCAGGATGCGATTATGGCCCTCACGGCCAACTTGGCGATGAAGCACAAAAAGCGGATCGTCTTCAAAGAGGAATGGTTCGACCCCAATAGCGATGCCGTGCCGGAAACCGATCCGGACATCATCGGCTAATCAAAAATACGTTTATGGCTTAAAGGACCGGGATATCGCCGTTGGTATCCCGGTCCATTTGCTTTCACCCGCTGGATTATTCGAATCCCATGGCACGCTGGCCCGACAATCCCCGCGCCACGATCACCACAGTAATACTGATCGTGGTCATCTTTCCCCTACTATGCTGGCTAGCGGTCTGGTACGTCGGCGGCTAGGATTGCCAGCTGTTTTTATAATTCACCACGGTGAAGGAAAAAGGCTGTAGGCTATAGACCGTAGGCTTTAGGGTTGGGCTACCAACACGATTTCTGCAGTCTAATCTCTAGAGTCTACAGCCTTGTTTCAGCCTCCGTGGTGAAAAAATATCCCCCTTCGCACGAGGCGAAACGTTGTCGAAACACTCCAAGGCATCTCTGGGTGTCATTTTTGTCACAGTCTTTATCGACCTACTTGGCTTCGGGATTGTGCTGCCGTTGTTACCGCGTTACGGCAAGTTCTTTGAAGCGGATCATCTGCTTGGTCCTTTGATGGCGTCGTTTTCGGCGATGCAATTTCTGTTCGCCCCCGCCTGGGGCCGCCTCTCCGATCGCATCGGACGTCGCCCGGTTTTGATCGTAGGGCTGGCCGGATCGACGATTTCATATTTCATGTTCGGCTACGCCACGTCGTTGGGAAAAGACGATACGCTGCTGGGGCTGGGCGTGCTGGCCTGGTTATTTATCTCGCGAATCGGGGCAGGAATCGCCGGTGCCACAATACCCACAGCTCAGGCCTACATCGCCGACGTCACCGGTCCGGAACAACGGGCGCGGGGAATGGCCCTGATCGGAGCCGCGTTTGGCATTGGCTTTACGTTCGGTCCTTTGATTGGCGCCGGGTTTGTCTCGGATCAGGTAAACGCCCCGCCCAGTGCGGCGCCGGGATATGTCGCAGCGGTGATGTCGGGCTTGGCACTGTTGTCGGCGATCTTTTGGCTGAAAGAATCGCTTGAGCCTGGAAATACGCCGATCCGGCATCACTGGTTTGATCGCTCCAGTTTAAGAAACGCCTTATCGCAGCCAAAGATCAGCATGATTCTGCTGACGATTTTCATCACCACGTTTGCGTTCGCCCAATTTGAATCGACCTTGTCGCTGCTGACGAGAAACCTGGGCATGTCGCCGCGCAGTAACTTTTGGATCTTCGCCTATGTCGGCTTGGTGCTCACCATCGCCCAGGGTGTCTTAGTCCGCCGCTTGTTACCGCGAATGGGCGAATATCGCATGAGCGTCGCCGGCGCTATCCTGATGACCGTCGGTCTGCTGTTGGTCGGTCTGGCTGGGCAACAAGGTTCGACCGGCATGCTGTTTGCCGTGCTCCCGGTGAGCGTCGTGGGATTCTCGGCACTCACGCCGTCGCTGCAGTCGTTGCTATCGCGAGGCACGTCCGCCTCGCAGCAGGGGGGTATATTAGGATTGGGGCAAAGCCTCTCCGCTCTGGCCCGCATCTTCGGCCCCTGGCTCGGCATCTCGCTCTTTCTCGACGACATGTTCATCCCCTACGCTGTCGCTGCAGGGATCATGGCGGTAGGGTTTGTAATGGTCCTCGGACTGCGTAACTTTTCACACTCAATCGACATCGCCGAAAAATAGGGCGACCCGTCTCTGGTGGAATTACGCGTCTCGGCTCACGATTCGCGCGGCGTTGTACCATTAGGCGAAACGGGAGGGCGAAGCTCCTGCTGAGCCGCGCTTGTCCATGAGACGTCTAATGGTGTGTGGGGATGCCCAGCGGACCCATCGGCTTTGTGTACCAAAAGCGGGCGATATCTTTGGCGATGCCAAAACTGGTGTTGCGAATCTCTCGTCCTACCTCGAAAGGTGCGTCGCGACGCACCGCACCCCTCGAATAGCAAACAGGCTTGGGCACTATTCTTGGTCATTCTGCTTCAGGGCGGTGATCACGCGCTCGTCGTACTGCGCCAGAACTTCCGGATCCAGGCTTTGTTGCTTGGCGGCATTTTGTTGGCTGAGGCGGTAGAACGTGTAGCTGAATCCCGTGAAGATCGTCGCCGGGACGGTCAACATGAAGATAATGCTGTACTGGTAGGCGCGCGGCATTTGGTCGTCGGACTTGATCCCTTCCTTGCAATTGGGGCAAGCTTGGGCGGACTCGACGACTGGACCGGCGAACAGCGCAGCCAGTACGAACAGGCCGATGAATGACATTCTGCGAAACATGGGATTCTCTTTCTCAAAAAACGACCGGAAAATCAAACCGGCCATTGGTACAGCATCACATATATTATCACGCCGGTGATCGAGACGTAAAGCCAAATCGGAAAGGTGATCTTCGCGATACGGCGGTGTTTTTCGACCTGACCAGCCAATCCACGGTAAATAGTGATTCCCGCAAGAAACGGGACCGGGACGGCGAGGAAAATATGCGTAATCAAGATCGCGAAATAGACCGTACGGATCGGGCCGGTCCCTCCAAACGGTTTGGAAAGATGGTGGTAATGGTAAATCAGATAACAGGTCAAAAAGGCCACCGAGACGCTAAACGCCGCGAGCATGACGTTGCGATGGGCGGTGATTTTTCGAGCACGAATCAGACCGTAGCCGAGCAACAGCAGGACCGTCGCCAAGCTGTTCAGGCTGGCGTTCACTTCCGGCAACGACTTGACCCAATCGGGGATATCGGCAACCGCGTCCTCCTCGTCTGCCGCCGGCTCCTCTGATGGTTCCGCTGCGGGGGGCTTGGTTGTCGCCAAATCTTCCGCCATCGGTTCTTCTCCAATCCGAATGCCGGCTTTCGGTTTGACGAAACGATGATTTTCCGGAGTTTCCATTCCGTTGACCAGCACGCGCCGCAATGCAACGACATCGTCAGGCACCACGGCGTTGTATTTGCCGATCACTTCTCCCTCGGCGTCGACGTGCATGATGTTGTTGCTGTGAATCACTTGAAAGCCGGGTGGGCCGTCCGGATTGTCGGCAGCGGCCACGCCGAAACTGTTATGCAGCAGATGAAATGTATCCGCTTTATCGCCAGTTACGAACCACCAGCGGTCGGGGTCGGCGCGGAATTGTTCGGCATATCGAGAGAGTACCTCGGGCGTATCATGGTCGGGGTCGACGGTGATCGTGACCAACTGCACGTCCGTGTCCTTGACCGCGCGGCTCAACTCGGCCATGGCTGCAGTCACCCTGGGGCAGGTTGAGGCACAGCGCGTGAACACAAAACAAGCCAGCCACGGTTTTCCTAACAGATCCGCCCGCGTCACCGTCCGGCCACTCCGTTCAGTGAAGGTGAAGTCCTCGACGATCGTTTCCTCGTCGCCTGGGGATTCCGGAGCGATGACTTCCACATCGACATCCTGCGCACCGGCGCGTGGCATCGAGGCACAGAGCATCATCGCAGCCGTCAGTCCCAGCCACAGCGACCGGCGGAACTTCGCTATTCCGCGAACCGTTTTTTGATGAGCAAAAATCATGGCAAAACCGTACGTTTCTCGAAAAGTCGTAAACCAATCACCGGGCATCCTTAGAGACCCGACGACTTGCCAAATAGACCGACAGTCCCACGCAGACCACGCAAAATAAACAAGTGACCGCCAGCGATATGCCGAGACCGGGCAGTCCGTTACCTGCGGGGATCTCGCGGTTAAAGTACAACAATCGCCGCAAACCAGCGACCCCGTAAGTCAGCGGATTGGCGGCGATGATCCAGGAGAGCCAACCCGATTCGCCGGCGGGAAAAAATGCGCCCGACAGCAACCACATCGGCATCAAAAACACGCTCATGATCGCATGGAATCCCTGTGTCGATTCCATCGGCCAAGCGATGATAAATCCCAGCGCCGTGAGCGTAAACGACAACAACGTCAACCAAGCCAGTGTGCAAATCGCCAACGTGGGGGACAACGCGATTCCCATCGTCGGCGCTAATAACAAAAACAGCGCCGCTTGCAACACAGCCAACACCGTCCCACCGCACAGTTTGCCTATTACTAATGATAGACGCGAAATCGGAGCGACAAGCACACCCTGCAGAAAACCTTCGCGACGGTCTTCGATGATGGAGATCGTGGAGAAGATGGCTGTGAACATCACAATCATCACCGCGACGCCGGGGAAAAAGTATTCCTGATAACTCATCTCCCAAGTCGCCCAACGCGGCGCCTGGAAAGAGCCTTTCAGGCCCGCTCCGAACAGAATCCAAAACAGGAGCGGCTGTACCAGCGCACCGATCACACGTGTACGTTGCCGAAAAAAACGGACCAATTCCCGTTGCGTCAACGTGAGGATCGGCAGCCAAAAGTTCGCGCGCGGCTGCGCGTTGAGCTTGGGCGAAGCAGGGGAGGGGGCGACCGCCTTAATCGATGTGCTCATGCGTCCTCCTTGGCCCAAAATTGATGTCCTGTCAGGTGAATAAACGCATCCTGCAGCGTCGGTTTGCCCAGCGTGATGGTGTTGATCTCTGTCGGGAAGGCCTCAACCAGTTCCCGCACCAATTCATGTCCACCAGTCCGTTCGATTCGCACATTCCCGCCCACGACCGCAGCATCCAGGTCGAATTGCGCCGTTATAGTTTCTGCCAGCGCGGCCGGTGTAGCGGAAGTGATCGTGATGCAATCGCCGCCAACATGCGCCCGCAATTCGGCTGGTCGTCCCGTGGCGACCAATCGGCCTTCGTCAAGAATCGCCAAGCGATCGCAATGTTCGGCTTCTTCCATCAGATGTGTGGTTACGACCGCCGTTACACCGTCGCTGTCCCGCAAGTCTCGCAAATATCGCCACAAATCATCGCGGGCCCCTGGGTCGAGTCCGGTACTTGGTTCGTCAAGCAGTAATAACCGCGGGCGATGTAACAGTCCTTTGGCGATTTCCACGCGACGTTGCAAACCGCCCGACAGCGAGGCAATGCGGTCACGCGCGCGGTTGGCAATGCCCAGTCGTTCTAACAGCAACTCAATCCGTTGCCGCAACTCCGACCCGCGCAGCCCGTACAGGTGCCCCTGATGTTTCAGGTTTTCGCTGACGGTGAGCATGCGGTCGAGGCTAGGGGATTGAAAGACCACACCGATTTGCGTGCGGACTTCGCTTTGCCGCGTGGCGACGTCGGCGCCTAAGATATTCACGGTGCCGGTTTGAATCGGCAGCAATGTGGAGAGCAGACGGAACAGTGTGGTCTTGCCGCCGCCATTGGGGCCGAGCAAGCCAAAGATCTCTTGTTCGGCCACTGAAAACGAAACGTCGCTTAGCGCCGCGTGGTCTCCATACCGATGGGCCAATCCGTGGATCTCAACCGCCGAGTGATGCGACATCAGTGACCGCCGCCATGCTCCGCTGGTTCGTCGCCGTGATGGTGCTCCTCTTCAGCTTTTTGTTTGGCGATCTGCTCGATTTCTTTTTCAAGCAACGTGTTTTGCTGCGGCACCTCGACATCGTAGTAGTGAATGCCGATATCCGAAGCCAGCGCAAACGGAATCGCCAATGCCAGCACCACGGTCGGGAGCAGGATGATGTATTTCCAACCCCCTTCGAATTTCAGGTGCATAAAATACCGCATCACGTACGACGCCTTGAAGCAGGAGATGAGCAACACCACAGCGGAGAGCACGTAGATGTTGTACATTGCCTTCAAGTCCATAACGTCGGCAATCACCGATGCGACCGTGAAGATGCACAGGTAACCAAATATCCGCCAGTAAGGGACGTGAGGATGGTCATTATGTTCGTCGGTCATAACTTTGGTTTCTTTCGACATCAGAGGCGAAACGCGCCATTATCCGCCAAGGTGTCCGTTTTGAAGTCGTCAATCAATTAGCGACGGGAGGGCTAGATAATATAAAGCAGCGGGAACAAGAAGATCCAGACCAAGTCGACAAAGTGCCAATACAGCCCCGCATTCTCGACAAACACTTCATGTTGCGAGCCCAATTTGCTGCCGTAGGCCAACAGCATAATAAACATGGCCATGCCGACCAACACGTGGATCGCATGGAAACCGGTCATGATGAAATAACAGGATGCGAATAGGTTGCCGAACTTAATGGGATGCGGTACTTGAACTGAGCCAAACACCTCTGGGTTTTCTTTATGAAGTCGGGCGACTTCGGAAACCATGGTCGATTTGCCCGCCTCTTCGACAGGATGTTCGGCTGCCGGTTTTTCAGTGGTCGCGGTCTCGGCGGCAGAATGTCCTGGCGGCGCATCTTTGCCATGCTCCGCGGCCACTCCGAGTTCGATGGTGCCCGCCTTCACGCGGTCGTTGATCGCCACGACTTTGTTGGCGATCGGTGTGATCTCTTCGACGACTTTTTTTTGCGCGTCGATGCGTTTCTGCAGCGACTCGGTGCTACGCCCCTTCTTTTGCAATTCAGCCATCTGCGTTTCCATCCGCTTCAGTTTTTCTGTTTGAGGATCAATTCCCGTCGCAGCGCGGAGGTCGCGAGCAGTAAAGGCCAAGGCCTGGCTGTTGGTCTCGGGGATCTGTCCCGGCAGAATGTTGTGGTCGAATTTTCCGTAGTATTCGTAGCTTTTGATGCCTAAAAACACGAACGAAAGTATTAAGGTGACGAACAGCCATTTGCGGGCGAGTTGGAAATCCTTGCTCCGCATGCCTTCTAAGGCGAATACCACCGCCACGCTGGAACAGATCAGCACAAACGTATTCGTGCCTCCCGCCCAGATGCGGATGTGCGTGACATCCACATCAGTTGGCCAGCCATCGGATCCAATCCGCAGCACGATGTAGCTGCCGATGAAGGCCGTGAAAAACATGATTTCCGTACCCAGAAACAACCACATTCCCAATTTTCCATTAGGAATGTCGATCCCCATCTTCAATGGTGGGTGTCCGGATTGATGCGACATGAGTTCTTCTTCTAAACCGTTCTGAACTGTTTCCAAAAACCCCTACGGTTTCTCAAAAATTATTGCGTTGAACAAACACGATGTAGGGACGGCAAATGTGTGCTACCAATGTCGTGGCGGCACCGTTCTCTCAATTCAATAAATGCAGGTGTTCGCCCACCATCGCCAACCAGACTGCCGGCAAATACGCCAGCGAAGCCAGTAGCAACTGTCGGGCTGTGCGGACCGATTCGGTTTTGCAGAATCGAACGGCCGTCCAGAGATAGATCACACCAAAAACCAATGCGACCACAAAGTAAATATCACCCGCCAGTCCCATTTGTCCCGGCAACAGACTGACCGGCAACAGCGCCAAGGCGTAGCCAACCGCTACAAATCCAGTGACCTGTTTGCGGTCTTCGACTGCGGGAATCATCTTCAAACCAGCACGGCGATAATCATCGCGGTACAACCAGGCAATTGCCATGAAGTGCGGGAATTGCCATAAATACAAAATCGAAAACATCATAAATGCGTTGAAATCTAAACTTCCGCCGGCTGCCGTCCAACCCAGTACCGGCGGCAGTGCGCCCGGCACAGCTCCCACGGCGGTGTTAACCGTCGAGATCCGTTTCAGCGGCGTATAAATCAGCGTGTAGGCCAGGTAGGTCGCTGCTGCCAAAGCGGCGGTCAGCAGGTTGACGAACAGTGCCAAATAAACGCAACCCACGATTCCGCTGACCAGCCCCATCGTCAAAACTTCTCCCGCGGACAAGCGTCCTGAGGGAATGGGGCGGGAAAGCGTCCGTTCCATACGGGCATCGGTGTCCCGCTCGTAGTACTGATTCAAAGCGCTGGAGCCGGTCGCCACCAGGGCGATTCCCAGCAACGCATTCGCGAGGGTCCAGACTTGAAACTCGCCGCTGCCGCCCAGCAGAAACCCGGCAGCTACGGAGATCAAAACGAAAAATGAGATCCGCGGTTTGGAGATTTCGACGTAATCCGCAATACGATCGGTCCAATGTCGGCGTAACGGAATTGCGACTGTCTCCGTGGAGGCATAGGTCGAAGCTTGAGCGGTGGAGCTTCTCATCGGGCGCCTCCTTGCAAACCGAAAGGATGGGGCGAAACAAAGGAACTTTCCAAGACCGGTGCGTTGTTCAGCGAACCGGCTACCGCACACAGGCGTGCAGCACGGAGCAGAAGATTCACCGAAACCATAAACGTCAGCAAACCGACGACGAAATGCGCTGTGCGAAAGATCACCTGCGACAGGGATCCTTCAACAACCAAATAGTTGCCAAAGCCGAATTTCGTCAGCCAGGCTCCAAGGCCCAAGGCGATCTGTACGACTAACATCATAGCCAGCCAGTGTGCCGGTTTCCAAATCCAAGGCTGTTTGTCGGTCCGTGAAACCCAAACGGTCATCGAGACCACAACGAAAACGACCACCGCAAAACCCAGATGTTGGTGCGGCCACCAACCCAGATGTCGCAGTAGCCCGCCCAGTATGTATTGTACAAATAACACAGCCGTACTAGCCGCTGCGAATGTGCGGATGCGGCGGATGTTGTTGGGGACGGTCTTTTCTGCGGCGTTCAGCCAACCACGGCTGGTGAACAGCGCCACTGCCGCCATAAACGCAAAGACCAGATTCGCAAATCCGCCGTGCAAAAATGCCAGCCCGAGTTGGTCCAGCAAGACGCGCTGGCCACCCAACAAGCCTTGGGCGATCACGCACAACAGCACAGCCACTCCGCACCAACGAACCCAGGTACGTTTTTCAAACACCCACAGGATGGCTGCCAGCGCAATGCTGACAAAGCCAATCAACATCCCCGCTAAGCGGTGTCCATGTTCGAAGAATTTGTCCCCGGCCGATTGCAGCCAAGGATAGGCGAACATGCCGTGCCCATCCGACGAAGGCCAATCGGCGAACGCCATGCCAGCTTTCATCGTGGTCACCAACCCGCCCATCACAATCGGCAAAAGGGCTACGCACGCCGTAAACACGGCGAATCGAAAGACCCAAGGTTGATAGACGGTTGGTTTCATGGTGCTGTGACGATTTGGTTGTCGCGAATCAAAATTGCCAACGGAAGGTTCATAAACGGCGGACGAATCGATCTAAGTGGTTCCAGGCTGCGGGCGCGGCGGAATGTATTCCGTCTGCGGCAGGTAATCCTTGTCGGTTAGCGGCGAGGAGTACTCGTACGGTCCGCGGTAGACGACCGGGATCGAATCAAAGTTACCGTGCGGCGGCGGCGAGGGAGCATCCCATTCCAGCCCGTTGGCATTCCAAGGATTGCGACCGCATTTCGGCCCCCAGAACATGCTATAGAAGAAGTTGCCCAGCAACAGGAATTGCGCAAATCCCATCAGCATGGCCGAATAGGTCATGAACTGATTCAACGGCAACAAATGTTCCAAGTAGGGGTAGTTAAACGGATCGGCCAACCGACGCGGCATACCGGCCACACCCAACAGATGCATGGTGAAAAACGTGCCGTTGAATCCGATGAACGTCAACACAAAGTGAAGTTTGCCCACATTGTCGTTCATCATGCGACCGAACATTTTGGGGAACCAAAAGTGAATCGCACCAAACACACCAAACAGCGTGGCTCCAAACAACACATAATGGAAGTGAGCCACGATGAAATAACTGTCGTGGATATACAGGTCGACAGGCACCGCTGCCATGAAAATTCCGCTCAAGCCCCCGACGATGAACATCGAGATGAATGCTACGGAATTCAACATCGGCGTCGTAAAGATCAAATTGCCGCCCCACAACGTTCCAATCCAGTTGAACGTTTTCACAGCTGAGGGGAGGGCGATCATCATCGTCGAAACCATGAATGTCATGCCCAAGGCGGGATTCATACCGGAGGTAAACATATGGTGGCCCCACACAATAAAGCCCAGCCCGGCAATGGCCGCCAGCGAATACACCATCGGCTTGTAACCGAACAGCGGTTTGCGGGCGAATGCACACAAAATGTCCGAGACCATGCCCATCGCCGGCAGCAACATGATGTACACAGCTGGGTGTGAATAGAACCAAAACAGATGTTGCCACAACAGCGGTTGGCCACCACCAATCGTGGGGTCGGCATTATTCACGACAAGTCCCGCCGGCACAAAAAAGCAGGTTCCCATGGTCCGGTCAAAAAGCACCATGAAACCCGCAGCCGTCAACACCGGCAGAGCGAAGGATTGCAAAATAGCAGTGATGAACATTCCCCAAATCGTCATCGGCATGCGGAACAATGTCATTCCCGGAGCCCGCATGTTGATGATGGTGGTCATGTAGTTGACCGAACCCATCATGGAGGAAACACCGACGCAGGTGACCGCCAACAACCAAAACGTCTGAGCCGCCCCGGAACCGGGAGCAGCCGAAGCGATGGCAGAGAGCACTGGATAAGAAGTCCAACCCGCGGCGGGGCCAGCCGTGACACCGCCGATGACAAAACTGATTCCAAACAGAACAATCGCCGGCCACATAAACCAATAGCTCAGCATGTTCAGCGTCGGAAACGCCATATCATCGGCACCGATTTGTAGCGGAATCAAAAAGTTACCAAACGCTCCTGCCAGCACGGGAATGATGACCAAAAAGATCATCACCGTGGCGTGCATGGTGAAGAGCATCGTATAAAACTCGGGAGAGATGATCCCTCCTTGATCTTTGAACACCTCCAAGTCGCCGGCGATCGGCATCCACTGCCAGGGAAACGCCAGTTGCCAACGGACCGCCAGCGCTAACGCACCCCCAACCATCAGCATCAGTAATGTGGTGATCAAAAACTGAATGCCGATGACCTTATGGTCTGTCGAGAAGATATATTTACGGACAAAGCCGATCTCGGGATGACCCCCATGTGCGTGGTCGTCGTGCGAATGGGCGCCGGCCGTGTCGTGCGTCGCGATACTCATGAATCAATCCTCATTGCTTTGGGCCACAGCATTGTTCGCTTCGGCCGAAAAGCCGTCGTCGTTCATTTTTGCCTGCAGGGCTTGCAGGTAAGCGTCGTATTCTTCTTGCAACTCAACCGTCAGTTCGCCCTGCATTTTGTAGTGCCCCCAACCGCAAAGTTCCTTGCACACAATGTCATACTTGCCAGTTGTGTTGGATTGGAACCAGACGGGAATCACGAGTCCGGGCACCGCATCCTGCATCAATCGTAATTCTGGAAGGCCGAAACTGTGTTGGACGTCTTCACTGCGAAGGCGAATCATGACCGGTTTACCGACCGGCACGTGCAAATCGTTGACAGTATACAGATCTGTCGGTTGCGGTTGCGGCATCAGTTTCTTGCCCGGCGCCGGATAACGAATCCGCCATTCAAACTGCCGAGCGGAAACCTCCGCAACCGGAGCATCGCGCGCTTGTTCGGGAAACTGACTCATCACGCGAATCCGCGCCAAGACATCCATCTGGTACAACGAAATGAACAACAGAATGATCGCCGGCAGAATCGTCCAAATCACTTCTAGGTTGTGGCTGCCATGGCTGAACCAAGCACCGCCCGTTTTGACGGTCGTCCCTTTCCAGAGCACATAACCCAGCGCGACTTGCGTGCCGATAAACACGACTGTTGTGATGATCAGCAACAGATTGAACAAATCGTCGATCTGTTGGCCCAGTTCCCACGGAGCGACGCTGGGAAACCACCAACCATTCGTGGGGGCAACCACGCACACGGCGATGGCCAACATCGGCCAGAACATAAAAAATAGGCACCAAAACTTTCTCACGTCTCATGCTCCCTGACTGGGGGGCCCAGTCCGATCATGGCGAATTGCCAAACGATCATTTTCCGAAAGCGGGCAGGCCGCTAACAATTATTTTGTAATATGTTCGGCAACAGTTTTTTCAGCCGGCACCGACTCGGGGGACAAATTATTCTCGTAAGGGATGCTCATGACGTAATTCACCAGATCCCAAATCTGATCATCACTCAATGATGTCCCAAAGCCGGGCATCAACGCGCCTTTAATCCCGGCGCTGATCCGACGGTAGATGTCCAACGGACGTCGTCCGCCACGATAAATACCGGTGTGTAGATTCCGAGGTTTGATCGGGTGTCCCCAATCGTCGTACAGCCCCGGCTTGTCGTACGTCAGCGAAGAACCGGGAAGTTGTTGATAAGCCTCTGTTTGCGGGCCGTTCCCATTGCCTTGCATGCCATGGCAGTCCGAACATTTGGCATCCTTGGAAATGAACAACGCGCGGCCGCGGGCAATCGATTCAGCCGTTGGTTCCGGACGAGGCTTTTTAGGAAAGACTTCCACTTCCGGCGAATTGGCCCGTTCCCAGTCCTCAGCCAGAATCATCCCCACTTCGTCGGAAAGTTCCGTCAAACCGGTACTGAGTTCTTCTTGCTCTTGGAATTCTTTGAAAACTTGCTGCCGAGTGAGTCCCTGCTCGTCACGTAGGCGATCTTGGACTTCTTGTTTACCGCCACCAAGCACTTTCATTTCGTTGCCAAGATTAATCTCGTATTCACCCCGTGAAGACAGGAACAACACATAGGCGATGATTGCATCCATGTCGTCGCCAATCAATTTTAATTTGAAGGAAGGCATGCTCGTGCCTTGAATCCCCTCGTACAGAGTCTGTCGAAAATCGCGATGTGCTGCTTTTTCAGTCGAAATCGTGGAGGTGAACTTAAACTTGCCTTGACGATAATCGCGCGGAAGCGGATTGAGATATTGCGCTGTCGGTCCGGCGCCGTCGCCGCTGACTCCGTGGCAGTGCACGCAATGAATCATATACAAATTGCGACCGCGGACCAGTTTCCAGCCATGAGGCTTAGTTACGATCGTCACACTGTCGTCGTCGGTCAATTCCGTTGCGATCGGGGGCGTGACATGCAATTGTCCCGACTCTGAGTCATAGCTGACAATGTCGTGAACGGCGTCGGTGGACAGTTTGAGCGTTGCTCCCTCCAAGTCCACTCCCAGGTCGTCGGTGTTGTCCAAAACAACGACTCCCTTCGCGGCCGTATCAAAGGAATTGACTTTGACCGTTACAGACTCTTCGGCGCCGAAGTCGAACTGGAATTTCAGCCAGGCGACCAACGCTTCAGGTGTTCCGAAATTCTCTTTGAGTTCGGTTTTTACGACCCTTTGCGCCGGTTTGATCAACTCGTCCGTTGTTTTGTTGTACGAAAACACGGACTTAAAGTCGCCACAACCGGCGAGGGTCACAGCCAGCAGCGAGGCAGCCGAGAGAATAACGAATCGGGGTTTCACGACAACAACCTCAAAAAAACTAATTGCCCGGCGATGGACCAAATCCATCGCCTTACAAAACAGAACGTAATTCATACCGTTAACGACCGGTGTTCAACACCAAGACCTTGGCCGTCGGACCATTGTGCTGAGCGAAGTCTTTGGCCGCATACTTCAGCGGTTCTTCAGTGTATTCGCCCGCCTTCACCGTGACTTTCAAGGACTTCGTCAAGTAACCCGGTTTCTCTTGCCACACGGTGAAAACATATTTTCCCGGCGGAAGGTTGGGGATTGCAAACTTCCCGTTCTCATCAGTGGAAGCACAAAACGGATGGTCCAACACCGAATGATAAGCCGACATCCAGGCGTGCAAGTCGCACACCACTTTGACCGGTAGGCTCTCGGGACGGCGATAGAGCAGTTTGACGCCCACGCGATCGTCCGCACCAATCGCCGAGTTGAACCCGGGATTACGGACCGGGTTGGTATGCGTATTGTGCACGATCGGGTCGCCATTTTTGACTAACACTTCTTGGCCTGCATAGACGATCAGGTTGTGCGGCAGGAAAACACAATATTTTTGGTCAAACACCAACGCATCTTTCGGCGGTTTGGGCTTGAACCCTCGGGGTTTTTTGCGGAGATAGACGAACACATTTTTCACGCCATTATTCTCTTGGTTGACGATCAGCGATTGATCGGGAATCGCTTCCAGACCACACACTTCAGGGTCCTTCGGAGCTCCTCCTTTGGCGTACAAATTCTTGGGTTCCGGAGCTTTGCCATCGAATGTGATGACCCCTGAGAACCCTCCAGTGCCATCAGCCAATGCGGGACGTCCCTTGGCATCGACATCGCCGGCTTCAGCGGCGGGAGCGGGCGTTGGTTTCGGCTTGGGAGCCAATGCCACCTCGGTTTTGGGAGCAGGCTTCTTAGGGGCCAGTTTTTTGACGGCTGGTTTCTTCGCAACTGGTTTTTCTGCGGTTGGCTTCTTCGCGACTGGTGTTTTCACGACTGGTGTTTTCACGACTGGTGTTTTCACGACTGGCGTTTTCACAACAGGCTTCTCGGGAACCGGCGATTTGACTGCGGGCTTAGCAACAGCCGCCACTTTTGTCATCGGTTTTTCAGCGGCAGGCTTCTTAGGAGCCGGTCTTTTGACTTCGGGAGCCTTGGCGGCCGGAGTGCTCACAGCGACGGTGGATTCCGGGCCGACATCCCGCCGCGGGAACAGTGCCGTCGATTCTTGACCGGTTCCAAAGTCGGTCAGCACCATATGTTGACCGCCCGATTCATTCGAATTGCAGCCGCCGATCATGCACAGGCTGCTCATCAAAATGGCGCAGACGGCGAATAATCGTAGAGTACGAATCTGTCGGTGGAGGTTCATTGTCATGTTCAGACTCCTGTGATTTGCACGTTTGTCATTGCCGCTCGTTTAGGAGCAGCGACGGATGGCTCTTCAGATTTATAGCTTGAACTTGTCAGCTGAATAGGTGGTTTTTGCCGGATCGACCGAAGTGGTTTCATCTGGACTGATCGTGACTTCCAGTTTTCGATCCAGCAGTCCACCACTTTCTTGCCAAACTTTGAATTCATGTTTACCTGCTGGCAGACCTTCGATCGTAAACGTGCCGTCCGGATTTGTGATCGCAAAGTAGGGATGGTCGATCGGGAAATGGTAGGCCTTCATCCAACTGTGATAGTCGCACGTCACGCGGATCGGTTCACTCTCCGCACGGGAATACTTCACCGTAATCCCCTCACGGTCATTGGCTTTGACCGCTTGGTTGAATTGCGAATTGCGTTGTGGGTACGTATGTGTGTTGTGTGCAATTGCGTCGTCGCTTTTGATGACCAACGGTTGGTCCAAATCGACACGGACTGGCAAAATGTGTGGGAAGAACTTACACCCCTTTTGGTCAAACACCGCTGGATTGACATCAGTGTCGCTCGAGGCGAGATCGGGATTGATGTGTTTGGGAGCTTTCGCCAAATAAATAACCACATTGCCGATTCCCTTAGTCGCTGGATCGACTTCCAAAGCTTCGTTCGGGACCGCTTCGATGGAGCAAACCGATGCATCTTTAACGCCGGCGTCACCCGCATTGACCAGCGGCATTAAGGTCGGCGCTGTGCCATTCAGCGTGATCTGACCGGTGAGATTTCCATAACCGGCGACCTCAGACTCTTCCGCATCCACATCGGCGGTGCCTTCGTCTTCGCCCCCGGCGGACTTAATCGTCACACTGACGACCGGCGGTGAGGGGAACTTGCAGCCCGAAAGGACCAAAGCCCCCAGCAAGCTCAGGCTCCACAGCGTCCGCGTTCGAAATGAGAAACGGTTGCACATCAACATATTACTGGCCTCCCGCCTGACCCGGAGCGGTTTCGCTGCCGGCGACTTTTTCGTTCTGTTCCATCATGCGGTGATAATTCATCAACGCATCGCGGATGGCCCGCGTCTGGACATCCCCTTCGCCTCCGAAAAACTGCGGAAACTGGGGAGTGGCCTTCTTGAAGTTTTGCGGCATCGCTGTGTAGGGCGTGATCCATTTCGGATTTGAAATCCACAACAACGTCCAATCAGGTCGCAATCGTGATTCGACCCGGTTCAGGTTGGGTCCCCGTTTGTCTTTGGGGTCGGTCGATGTGTATTCCATGCCGCCGAATTGGTGACACTTCACGCACAAACCATCCGGACGAGGAATGTTGAACAGCTTCCAGGACTCCTCGAGATAATGCGGATACTTCGCATTTTGTATCGACAGGTACTCCGGTTCGCGCTGCGGGATGTCCTGATACGGATACTCCGCCCCGTTGACGGCGGCAAAATAGTTGGCCAGGACCAGGGCCTCCTCATCGCTCATATTGAACTTGGGCATCCGCAACACTGTTGAGAAACGCAATCGGTCCGGGTTTTTGAGGAATTTATACAGCCAAGGCGTTTGGACCTTGATCCCTTCCTGGTACAGCGGCGGTGGTGACATTTGCCACGCATCGCCCGATTGCAATTGGCTGTCCTGTTCGACCAAATATTTCACCAAGAATCTTGCGAACTCTCCGCCGCGACCCTTGTTGTTGGACACCAACTGTTGAGCTGGGACTAACATCGGTTCAGAAGGAAGCATCAATGTTTCGCCGACTTGAAGCGGTTCCCAAAGCTGGAATGAATACTCTTGATCTTCGATGGCGTCATCGGGATCGGGAGTTGCTGTGGCCATGCCGTGGAAACTGATCACCGGCAGATCCCGAGCCTCGTCGTACTCCGTGGCCGGCAGATGCATCGTCTCGCCGGTTTCTCCTTGATGAATGGGCTTCAATTTATAAAGCAGTTCAAGTGCCTCCGGATATTCGCCGCTGGTATCGGTGGCCAGCAACTCTTCCGGGTCGATCGCCGCAAGAATCTCCGGCATGTCGACCATGTGACAACCGGTGCAATTGTACTTCTTCAGCAGCTTCTCGCCCTCTAGGCGGTCCTTGTCCGGCCCGGTCGGCGTATACACATACTCCGACTCGGGTGGATCAGCCGTTAAGCCCAACACAAAGGTGACGACCGCTTCGTTTTCCTCTTCACTGAAGGGGAATTTCGGCATCCGCAATCGCTCGTCGTAACCCTTGGTTTCGATCTTGCGATAATCATAACTCCGCGGAGCACGCAGCTTTTGCCACGCAAAACCTGGGCGGCCGTGGTGATTGATTTGGTCGTAGAAATAGGCGACCGCCAGTTCCGTTTCAGGGTTTTCATCAGCGGGAAAGCTTTCGTTCTCCGCATTCATAACGGCCAATTTGGCCCGTTCCGCCGTACTGGAACCGTTGGGTTCACCGAAGTGGTGCAGATATTCCCCAATGTGTTCAAATGCCAATTTCGAGGGATCCTTGCGTCCCCAGTCTTGTAGCGCGGTTCCGATCGGACGAGCGTCTTCAAAGCCAGGAATGTCATGGCAACCGTAACAGCCATAGCGCGAAATCGTGCGACGGCCGATGTAACGCAGCTTCATTTCTTCGGTGATCGTCTCGCCGAACAATTCAATTTCATCCCCCTTGATGGTCTCTTCCGTCATATTTTCGGGAAGCTTACCATCAATCATGGCTTGCTTGGCCGACCGCAGAGAAATGGCCTTGGCCAGGAACATTTGCACCATCTCATCCAGTGCTGATTTATCCGCTTCCACACCCGGACCGTTCCACTCAAGCATGCCGAAGTTCTTCGAGCCCCCTTGTTGCAGGTAAGCAGCAATGTCCGCTGCCGGGTCAATGGTCACTCCGTCTTTGACTTCCGGATCCAAAAACAGATCAGGCATCTTTGTGCGGGCATGGTAACGGCTGGGCTCGCGAATCCAGGTATACAACCAGCGGAATCCCGCTTCACCGGGGAGCAATTTTTCATGCACTTTTGTCAGGTCCGGACCGAAGTCGGACTGGCTCTCCGGGAAATCAGCGTGATTGTGGCAATTCAAACATCCCCGCGTGGCGAATGTCTGTTTGCCCCGTTCGGCTTCCGGCGTATAGCCTTCCTCGGGTGACAATTCGTCAAATGCTTCAGAACGGCTCATTAAGTAAGCAACCGTTCCGGCAATTTCGACAGGACTGTATTTCTTGGCAACTTCATCTTGTTGGTTCGACAGATGGAAGAACTGCGGCATCCGCGTCGAAGGACGGAAGCTTTTGGGTTCTTCGACCCACACTTGCGTCCATCCGGTTGTCACTTTCGACTTGATGTGCCGCAACGAAGGACCGACCTTACGCAGCTTGCCGGGAATCGCGTTGGGGTCTTCAGCAATCTTGGCCGCTTGTTCGGGGGTGCTGGGTTCCAGACGCAAATCCGGTCCAATGGATTTCAAACCGTCATAGCCGCGAATTTCGTGGCAGCCAAAGCAACCGAATTTTTCGACCGTTTCCCAACCGTCAACCACTTTAGGAGCACTGGCTCCGAACTTGGGATGTTCAGCCAATTCTGTCACGCCATGGTGGCACTTCAAGCAGGTCGACTCCTTGAAGCGATCGGGATACATCGGGTTTTCCCAAAAATGGTTGTGGAAGTACTCGTATTCCTTCTTCCACTCTGCGGCAATGACCGGATCGTTGGGGGTATGTGAGGCATTGTGAAAACTGGTTCCCGAGCCTTGACCATCATGGCAAATCGTACAGCCGAATTTCGCCTGCGAGTGCGGACTGGATGCCGTGATAAATAAATCGGTCCGGGGATGCGTGGCGAATGGATGGGGGTATTCGCTTTCGGGAAAATCGGGAACGTTTCCAGCCCCCACACGATCTGTCGCCAGATGGCAGGTGATACAACGGTCAAACCGAGGAACGTCCTTCATTCCTCCCAGGTTGATCGTCAAATCCGGTAGCCAAATTTGTTGGATCTTGTTTGTGGGGTTGAGGTCCAGCAGCGGAACATTCACGAACGTCTTTTTGGTAATGGCCACCCAAGACTCTGGCTCTTTGGCCAGCCGGTCACCCTGAATACGGACAAAGTCCTCGGTGTGGTCCTTGAGTTCTTCCTTTGCTGCCGACTGGGCGGAGCGGAGTTCCTTCAAGACTTCAGCATTATTGTTCAAGGCCGCCGTTTGCTCGTCGAGCTCTTGCTCCATGTCGGAGACGATGGCCTGTTTGCTGTCAAAGATTTCCTTCAATTGGTCCTGACGGGCTTTGGGGGCATCCTTGCTGATTGCTAAATCATAATCGGCCCGCGCTTTGTCACGCTCCGCCCGTTTAAATTTTACAGAACGATTCAAAGCCAATGTGACGGTCGAGAGTTCGGCGATCTCTTTTTCAATCTCGTCCACTTCTGCCTGCCGACTCTTTACGTCGTCCTCGGCGTCTTTGAGTTTGCCTTTCAAATTCGCTTCGGTTTCCAAGTAAGCCTTATCGGCAATCGCCTTTTCTTCACGCTCGGCGCGCTCGGCGTCTTTCTTGGAGAATTCGCGTTGATAGACCCTCCACTCGTCGTCGTAATCTTTGACGAGCATCAATACCGTTGCGAACGTGAGCACAAGCGCGCTGATGGCAAACACCACGTGCATTCGACTCGGACGTCGCCAGAATTCTTCGTTAGCCGGCATGGTCTTCCAGACTTTCGTTTTCAACAATCCGACAGTCCGCTTCAAATGCGGCGCTGCGGATACCTCATGTCGTTTTCAAAGCAACAACTATCACGACGGACAGTGAATCATCAACTTGCCCAACGGGCCTAAATGTTGAAGAAGTATTCCGGGATCGCGACGATATATTTCAGGTTGAAGGTCCAACGCAACAACATTTTGATTGGCAAACAGGCCATGAACAAAAACAGGTTTGCCAACACGAAGTAGCGGATGAAACCCATGTGTCGGAAAAACTTGCGAAAAATTGTCACCGCCATCAACGGCGGCAGCACCAGCAAATAGGCGCCCACCAATATCAGACCCACTGATTCCCGCAACAGGATCATGACAAACTGCTCAAATCCACTTGAGCCTGGGGCAGCAATGGGAGGAGTCCGACCCATCCAAGCCCAAAAATACTCCGACAAGTTCACGTTGTTGAGCACCTCCAACTTGTGGGGGTCCCAAGGCTCATAAATGCCGAAAAAGTTCCAGTTGGGACCTCGCAAAAACGTCCCCAACACGATCAGCCCAATCCACAACGGCAAAAAGCCGAACATGAAGGTCAGAATCGCGAATTTTCGTTCATTGAACGAGTAATAACCGTTGCCCCGTTTATTGAAATCGATGTAGGGCAACGCCATCAGACCCACCAGAATCACAGACGGCAGCACCACACCGGCCATCCAGGGGTCGTAATAAACCAGCATTTCCTGCAAACCCAGAAAATACCACGGCGCTTTCGAGGGGTTGGGAGTCTTGACCGCTGAGGCCGGTTCTTCCAGCGGGGCTTGCAAGACGCATCCCCACAGCACCAACAGGGCGGTTAAGGCCACCATGCAGATCAATTCGGTATAAACCAGATCCGGCCAGACCAAAACCTTCTCGTTATCATCTTCTCCGTAGAGCGGCTTGCCGGCGGCAATGCGATCGTCGTTGTCATTGGCTTTGCGGAAATACAGCCAAGTGAAGTATCCCACGATAAATAACATTGAGACAATCGGCACGTTGTCCGGTTTGCCCACGATTTGACGGAAGTCGTAATCGGTCATGCTCAAAGCGATGAACACGATCGTCACATTCAGCAACACCCAGGCAACGGTGACGTTGGCCAGCACTCGCCTGAGCAGGATCATCAAGACGAACAGGCCGACTGTGCCGAAGAAGTACAACACCGGATTGGCCAACGCGTCGATGCCCGTTTTGACAAACTGCGGCATACGAATCAAAAACGCACTGGGATCGCTTGTTCCCGTGAAGTGCGTGACGGCCAACAAAAAGAAGCCCATGGAGATGATCGCCCAGGTCGTCGTATAGGCCAAACTGGGCCCGTCTGACCAATGCTCTCCTTCATGACCTTTGTCGCCGCTTTCGTGGTCATGCTTGCCGGGACCTTCGACATAAGCGCGAAAGGCCCAAGCCGCATTCATTGCAAATAGCAACAAATACAGCCAGCCGAGACCAAAGATCACTTCGGACGTGAGATCGGGATGATGCATCGACGATTAACTCGCAAGCAAACCAGTTGTGTGACTTAAATTTCACTGCAACGCAATACGCCGCCTAACACGACTCGGTGACGCCGTTACAGCGGTTGGCTGATGCCGCCGTCTTTGCGAACACGCCAGAAGTGGATGGCAATCAATGTCGCCACAACCAACGGAATGAAGACGCAGTGCAAAATGTAGAAACGATTCAAGGTGGCTTCACCGACAAAACGACCGCCCAGCAACACAAACCGTGCGTCACTGCCGGAGGTAATCAGGTCGAAACCGCCAATATTCAAAATCTGAGCACCTGGACCTTCACTCCCCAAAAACGGAGTCGCGCGGGCCATGTTGGAACCGACTGTAATAGCCCAAATGGCCAATTGGTCCCAAGGCAACAGATAGCCGGTAAACGATAGCAGGAGGGTCAGCACCAGCAGCAACACGCCGACCACCCAGTTGAATTCGCGTGGAGGTTTATAACTGCCGGTCAGAAAGACGCGGTACATATGCAGCCACACCGTAATCACCATTCCGTGGGCGCCCCAGCGGTGAATTTCCCGCATGATGCCCAGCGTCGCCACATCCCGCAGCGCGAGTATGTCGTTGAATGCGTGTTCGAGCGTGGGTCTATAGTAGAACATCAGCAACACGCCGGTGACCGTTTCCACCAGGAATAGGAAGAAGGTAATCCCTCCCATGCACCAGGTGTAAGACAGGGCGATCCCCTGTTTTTTGATCGAAACCGGATGGAGATGCAGGAAGAAGTTGGTCAGCATCACCACCACGCGGTTGCGACGGTCGTACGGCGCCGGATGCCGAAAAACGCTCTTCCAAATTTGCGACTCGCGAATATATTCGCCGATTTTCATCGGTGACCTCGATTGCGCCGTAGTGAATTAGTGAAACTCAACTCTACTGCCGTGACCTTTAAAAACTATTGCCGTCAGCCCCGTCTTAGGCACCAACGAAGGACTTGGGATCTTCCCATTGCCCCATCTCTTCTTGGAACTTCAGGCCTTTGTCGACCTCCAGCATGCCGTCAGCGGCGACGACGATACCATGTCGCTCCAACGGTCGCGGCGCGGGACCTTCGAAGTTGACTCCATCGATGTAAAATCCCGAACCGTGACAGGGGCATTTGAATTTTTGTTCCCCTTCCAACCAGTTCGGCGTGCAGCCCAAGTGTGTGCAAACCGTCGACAAGGCGACGATCACGTTTTGTCCTTTGTAGCGATCCGTGTGCACCACCCAGATGCCACGTTCCGCTTTCCATTTTGTCGAGACCGTGCCGAAGTCGTAATCTCCCGGCGAGCCGATCTTGAATTTGCTCGGTGGCTCGACCAACACATTGGGCAAACCGAAGCGAACCAGTGCCAACAACCACGCGCTCGCTGAGCCAGCCAGCATGACCCATGCTGCGGCGAAAGCCGACGGCACGACTAGCAGTGCGGCCAAAAAGCTGCGGCGATTCTCATCCACTGCTGCCGGAACTGGCTTGGCTTTGGGCTTACGGGGCGGGACCGGCATTTTGGGCGGCATCTTCTTGCCGTCCGCGTCGGTCGCGGCAGGAGCCGCCTTCTCACCCGCTGCTTGTTTCTCGTTGCGAAACGCGGCCAGCATTTCCTTGACCGACGGTTTGTCGCCGCTGGCGGTCGTTGCCGCTTTAGCTGGAGCTTCTTTTTTCTTCGCCGGGGCTGCAGAACCTGCCCCGCCACCACTCGCCTTTTGGGCGCGGGCGGCCGCTAGTATATCTTTGGTGGATGTCGGTTTGGCGCCGGAGGCGGCCTTTGCCTTGGGCTTCTCAGCCGCAGGAGGAGCCGCTGCTTTCTCACCACCTGCTGCCGCTGCTGCGCGTGCCGCCGCCAGAATATCTTTCGTCGACGTCGGCTTCTTAGCTGGAGCTGCCGGCGCGGACTCTGCGGCGGGTGCTTCCTCTGCAGGTGTTTCGGCGGTTGTTTCTTCCGGAGCAGGGGCCTCGACAACCTCCTCAGCCGGAGCGTCCGATGAAGATCCGGCGGATGCCTCGGCGCGACAAAACGCCAAGATGTCCGCGGTGGTCATGTTCTTCCTGTCTGGAATCTTTGCCATGCGGTTCCAAACCAATCCCTAAAGGCAGACGAGACGCAACCAATTCAGGGCGATACCTTATCGCTCGTTGATTGTGCCAATCGCTGACAATTGCTTGAAAATTCGACTCGATGGTTCAGGCGCATCGTGATTTCCGCATCGATGAAATGCCGGATCATTCACAATGATTTGAGGAGCCTCAACGTATTCTCACAACCGGCGCTGACTGCGACTGTAAGAATTCCTGATTGACGGGTCTTCTTCGATAAGTAAAGGATTTTGGCATGAAGAAACCCAGCTGACAACCGAGAAGCTCCGTTTCCGGACCGTTTTCTCAGTTCCAGGAATGCCACTCAAGTCGTTTCCCAGGCACGAGAAGCATGCAGCAACCCACAGCGCCGAATATTCGATCCAGCATCTGATTGCACTCCAAAACCACCGAAAAACTGCCCGCCAACCCCACGCGCCATGAGGGATTTCACGCCCTCCAATGCGTCGATTCAGGCCTCCGAGACGCATCGACCGAATTGAATCGTTCCGCAATTCCATACACAATAAGGAACATGCCCTCCACCCCACCATCGCCATTGATCGCTCAACTCGATGAACTCATTCGTCGGGATCCCGCACAGCGCGGGTTGATCGGAACCGAGCGAGAATTTGGCGCATTGTGCCCCGGGCATCTCGCCGCCGCTGCCGCCGAACTCGCCGAAAATGCCCGTTCGGTGGGGATCGTCACCGGCTTTTTTATTCCCGGCGGCCAACCTCCAGCCGCTGAGACCGACGGACCGCTTGGCTCCTTGTTTTTAGCAGCGATTCTGGAAAAGTTGGGAGTCGAGACCCACGTCATCACCGACAGTCGCTGTCATACGGCCCTGTGCGCTGCCGCACGAGCCATGGAGTTCCCCAGCGATCGCGTGTATCAAACCGTGATCGACGACAACGACACCGGCGAGACGTTTTTCCAATCCGCCCCCGGTAAACAACTGACGCACCTGATCGCCCTCGAACGGGTCGGCCCCTGTCACACCGCTGATTCGCTCACCATTCAGCTCCGCGGCGGGACGGTTCCGCTCAAGGAATTCCAGCAACACGTACCGCCGGCCGCCCATGACCGCTGCCACAACATGCGGGGCGAAGCGATAGACGCCTATTCCGGGAATCTCCATCGCCTCTTCGAATTCGTCGCCCAATCACGATCCGATATCAAAACGATTGGCATCGGCGACGGCGCCAACGAAATCGGCATGGGGAGCATCCCCTGGGAAAACCTGCATCGGCGACTGGAAGGAGACCACGCCGGCCGCGTTCCCTGTCGCATCGCCACCGACTGGACCATCGTCACCGGCACCAGCAACTGGGGCGGCTACGCCCTCGCCGCCGCCATCGCCCATCTAAATGACGCCCCGCAGCACCTCGCCCCCTACGACTCCGCCCAGCAGTTCCACGTGCTCGAGCAATTCGTCCTACACGGCCCCGCAGTCGACGGCGTCACCCGCCGCCAAGAACCAACCGTCGACGGCCTGCCGTTTCTGACCTACATCCAACCGTTGGAAGGAATGCGGCAACTGTTGGGGATCGACTAGCAGACACTTCCGATCAGAAGCTCAATGCTGTGAATCGCATGACAACCTTTCCACTCTCAGCGTCAAATCCTTCGATGTAGGCTCCACAATTTCCCGCACCGACGACATATACTAAGTTGTCATTGCGTACAACGGACACATAGTGATTGCCCAAGGGCAGACTCATAGAAGACGGAGGAATCGTTCCCCATACATCGGCTTCCCACCGAACTTTATCTCCAACATAGAATCTCAGTAAATCGTCTTCGCTAAGTATGCTGCGATCATAAATCGTCACCCAAAAGCGACGCTCATCATTTGTGAACGCAAAACCTTTCTGGAGAGCGCCTCTAGTTTTCACGGAACTCAGAGGAATCACCAACTCTGCGGATGTGCCATCTAGTACAACATTGTCTCCGGAGACCGTGACTTCATTGGGGGCGTTACTAAGCACCGTCCAGTCAAGTTCCGTATTATCGTCGCCTTTGATTGTTACGTGCTGTTTTTGAATGGCCAGACCGTGCATGCCGTCGCGAAACACAAAATACGTTGAAGCTCTGTCGTGACGCACAGATCCAAATTCCAGCACGGCCAAATACCAATCAGGCAACGGAATCTTAAGACGCCCCTCGCAGAATCCCACAAACCTCGCCGCATCAGCCCTATCAATTTGATAATCTCTTTTGGCGGGGAGCCCTGTGGTTTCTGGCGTCCGAAGTTCATCGCGGTTGGTTCTTTTCTGAGCCGGCCTCACGACAAGCAATTCGAATGCCGCTGAGAGGCTTACCGTATCGTTGTCGTCCATCGTCAACAGACGTAAATCATTCTCTGAACAACTCCAAAGCTCCCGATTCCATTTTACGAACAACTCTCGGTTCGTGATCGCTTTTTCGGCACCTGCAACTATCTCTCCTGTGCCTGCCGACAAATCATCGCAATGCCCAACGTTCACAGAAAACAGAAGCCCACTCACTAGACAAAAGCAGATTAAGTTAACCTTCACGACCGAGAGCCATTTCATCGAGTTTCTCCGGGAAAAGTAAAGTCCGAATATTCGCGTGGCATGTAAAAAAGGAGAAGGCCTCTGTTCGGAATCGTCAAATCGATGTTACCAAAAATTGCCGCCCCCCACCTCAATAATCCGTCACCCTCCATTCGGACTTTCCTACAACTGACGGCGATGCATCAAATTGACGAACTTTTTTTGCCGAATTGGAATGAATTCGGGAACCAATCCGAGGAATGGGTCGTCTTCATCAGGTAGTGCGACGGGCAACAACCCAGGCCTGGCGCGGATTCGCGTACAGCGAATAGAAGATCTCAATGAGCACAGATTCAGGAGTTTCTCTATGTCCGTCTTGCGACTTTCGATTCTGCTCAGCGTGGCCGCTATTCTGGGTTGCGGAGAGTCCGTGCCGACCAAAGAACTAGCCCATAAAGTTCCCGCGGATTGGGAGACGGTAAAAGCTGACAATTATTTTCGATTCCGTGCGCCGTCCAACCTACAAAAACAAGACGTACAGGGATTCGATTCATTGGTCGGAGAATTCGTCAGTCCAACACTAACATTATCTTTTGACTATGGAGCTTACTCTGATCCGCTCGACAGGGAGGGGTTCGAAGGATTCTGGACCACGATTGACGGACGTCGTGCTCGTATCGCTCGAAACGAGGAACTCATCGGAGTCCACTTTCCGGATGTCAACGGGGGGCCGAAACAACCTATGACTACCAAACTGACTATGATTGCCAAATTAAACGGCGCTCCTCCAGAAATTGGTGAGACCATTTTTCAGACAATCGAGTTTGGCAAATAACTTTCATTCAGCGCCTCTATTGGGCACTTCATTGCCACGCCCAGCGCATCGATGCGGCTCAGCAGGAGCTTCGCCCTCCCGGTGGGGCTTCAATAATCCACGACTCCACCATCCGCATCCAATTTCGGACCCCGCCAGCGGTATTTGTAATTCGGATCCGCCGCCACCTTGGCCAGCGCGGTTTCGTCAATATCTACACACAGCCCCGTCCCCTCCGGCAAGGTCACGTGCCCGTCGTCGGTCCGCTGCCAATGCGGCTTGACGATTGTCCCTAGCAGTTCATCGTCGTACGCTTCGTGGATCAAAAACAACGGTACCGAGGCGGCGACGTGGAAACTGGCTGTCATGCCCAAATACGATTGCGTGCAGTGCGGCGCGATGGGCGTCATGTAGGCCTCGGCCAGCGTGGCGATCTTTTTCATCTGGCTGATGCCTCCCGTATAGCCGCAATCGGGCTGTACGATGTCCAGCACCTTTTCCGCCAGATACGGCAGGATGCCCCAAATCGTGCGGTCCCGTTCCCCGGCGGCGAGCGGAATGCGGATTTGTTGTTTCAGCCGTTTGAAGACCTCAATATTTCCCGGCACCGCCGGCTCTTCCAGAAACAACAGGTTGTACGGTTCGATGGCGGCGGCGAATTGAATCAGCATCGCCGGCGGCACGGCGCTGTGCGCATCGAACATCACCGTGCCATCGGGGCCGACCTTTTCGCGAGCAGCGCGGACCGACTGCACCATGCGTTCAATCTGATCGGGATTGCCCGACTGCGGTTGCGGCCCGCTGCCGACCTTGATCGCCTTGTCCGTGGGATAAACGCGAATCTTCTCCCGTAGCGGCCCCCCCAATAGGCGATACACCGGCACGCCCCACAACTGCCCGGTGATATCCCACAGCGCCATATCGATCCCGGCAATCGTGTGCAGCATAAACGCCCCGCCGCGCTGATTCCGCTCCGCCCGATACAGCACCTGCCACAAATGCTCAATCCGCGTCGGATTCTGCCCGTCCAACATCTCAAACATCGAAGCCGCCAACGCCGCCGCCACCGTTGGCACAACCCCCTTGATCTCCCCCCACCCACTAATGCCATGATTCGTGTCGATCTTAACGTACACCCGATCCCGACAAATGTTGGGCGTCAACCGCGTAATCCGAATCGACGAAGTCCGATCCAAAACCGCCCCCGCCGGATCCGCCGCAAGAGCATCCCCAGCAAACAACGCCGTCCCGGCGGCTGCCCCCATTGATCCGAGCAATGTGCGTCGCGGAATGTGTGTCTCATGGGATGGTGAGGTCATAGTCAGCTCCTCGATGCGCTTCGTGAGTTCTTGGCGGCAGGATATGTAAGCCTCCATTGAACCGCGCCGCGTCGCGAATGCCAAGTCGTTCGGACATCAGTGGGGAAGCACGGCAGCAATTCGGATATCAACCGAGGAAATGTTTAATCCTCCGCACGCCCCTCGATCTGTTATTATATGATGTGAGGCGTGCTGCTTTTCGGATTTGAATTCACCGACGCATATCTGCGGGCTATCCGCGAAGCCGGCGACTTGAACCACCACCAAAGGGTGGCATTGAACTTTTCTTCGTAACCGGGCAATGGAGTCGGTACCGATGACTAAAGACGATGCAATTCACCACGCTAAAAGATTTCTTGGCGAACAAGGGATAGAGTACGATACCTTATCTTTAGTACGGTGTTTGGATGAGCGCGAAACACCCACGGTAAGAAACATCACAACGCCGACCATCAATGGACCACTCAACAAAGTGTGGCAGGTCAATTTTCGCCGTGCACAACGGTCACATACCGAATGGTTTGGCTCAGAAGAGGTTGAAATGGTGTCCGATAATAATAGCATTACAATCTTCATCGATGATGACACTGGTAGCTGTGGTTTTTTGCCGACACTGTAGAGCGGTAGGTCAGGCAGCCGCCTGACGCGCGGTTGAATGCCCCGCGTGATTCCCGTCAGGCGGCTGCATGACCTGCGTCTCTCTAACATGTGTGTTAAGTGAGGGTTTTTCAAGGGGATGTTAGGCAGGTTCGACAACAACATCTTCTGCAATGACATCGCCCACTAGATCACCTTCGAGATGTGCAATCACCAAAGGCGTACTGGGTACCCTTGGATTTCCAAAAGAGTCAAGGAATGGGGAACCGTGTGCAAACAAGACTGCTTTTATCTCTGCGTTAGGAATCGGCTGCCATTTCAAGTCAATTACAGTTAGCGGAAATTCATCACGACCATCTCGGAAAAGTTTTGTGACTAGCACGTTACTAAAAGTAACGAAAAACGTTCCATATGGTGGAATCGTTTCCACAAATTCTAGACACAACGATCTACCCTCCTCCGTGAACACGATGCCATTGATATCAACTACTTCAAGATGCCCATCGTTAGCCAATGCTACTCTCCGAAACCAGAAATTGGAGAACGGAACTCGTTAGTGTTGTGGTTTAAGATGCGGTTGCCATGAATGTCAATACGCGGCCGGTAGCCTTTCTGCAGCGAAACGTCCTCCGGGTGCCAATACTGACTTGCCCAGCAGTGTTTCCCCTAATTCACCCTACAACGCTTGAATCGCGTAACAACAACGCCCAATCACTCCCCATCTCCCCCCTCCGCACCCGCCTTCTCCGCTTCCTCCGCCGCAGCCACCCGCGCTCGGATCTCCGTATCGCACCCCTCCGCAAGAGCTTTCATCACGGGATCCTTTTCCAACTTCACGTTGGAGCGCACGCTGCCCATTGATTTGCGGCCGCCGATTTCGATGAGGACGGCGTAGACCCGTCGGCGGATGCGTGCGTCTTTATGTTTTAGATAGGGCAACACCGGACCTTCGGCGAGCGGTCCCATTTGAATCAGATACCGCACCGAATCATCACCGGAAAAGAAGTCCGTCAGTGCGGTGGCGAGCGCACGCGCGGTGGTGGGCGTGTTTAACTCGACAAGGGCCTGCATCAAGGCGGCGCCATCGTCAGGCGAGTGATGTTTCCCGCCCATTTGCAGAATCATTTGTTCGGTGTCGTCTGTTTTCCAATGCAGGATCGCCGGGATCTGATCCTTCAGACGAAAGAAGGGCTTGCCGATGGTTTGTTGCAACACCTTGGCAACCTCCTCGCGCCGCTCGTCATCCACATCCATCCGAGCCAATGCTTTGAGAGCCTTTTCGGGACGGCTGGCGTTTTCCTCTTGCAGATCGCGAAGGGCCCAGTCTAATTCCGCTTCACCCGGACGAGCTTTTCCGGAAATGTCGGCGCTGCGAATGGCGTTTTCGTCCGCTTGTCGTTTTCTTTCCTCCGCCCGCAGTTTTTCCTCGGCCGCTCGTAGTTCGGCTCGGCTGGGCAGGTGCTCCGGCAATTGGGCGGCTATGGTCACCAACCCTGCATCCGCATCGACGTTTTCCGGTTGCCCCCAATCCAGGCTTTCGGCAAACACTTGTGCATTCTCAACCGGTGCTACCACAAACTGATACTGGCCGTTCCCCAAAGCCTCCATGGCGACGAGTGAAAGTTTATTTCCGCCGTTGTCGAGCGCTTCGGTTTGATTTTGCAGATACAGTTGCACCAACTCCGGGCTTCCCTCAGCGCCGTGGACTTCGACACGCACCACTTTCTCGTCGCCATGCTGGAGCACCAGTTCTTCAATATCGGGATCCGGAATCGGCGTCGGCAATTGCGCGCGGATTTGGATCTCGCGACCCTGCACGTCCGACACGGATCCCACACCAATTTGTTCAGCAAATTCGCGAAGATTGATCGCCGGGCCGACGAGAAACGTAAACGTATTGTCCTGCCGCCCCATATTGAGGACGCGTGGGTAAGGCAAGTCCGAGCGGATCACCTTGTATTCAAAGCGGACAAATCCGGGACCCGCTTTGCCCCACTGCTTTTTGTGTTCTTGCAACGCTTTTTGTGCAGCGGCGTCTTTGTTCTGTTTGGTTTGTTGCGACGCGCGCTCCTGTGCCCCCGCATAGATGCTGTAAGCGGCGCGGAAGATTTTTCGATTCAGATAGCGGTTCGCAGCGGCTGTGTCCCCCACGACGTTATTGATCACAACCGTCGCCACTTTCTCCTTACCAAAATTGGAAAGGAGCGCCTCTTTGTCACGATCACCGCGTGCCTGGCGTCTCTTTTTCAGGCTCGCCTGATACGTTTCTTGTCGCTTCGCTTTTTCCCCTTCGCTCAAGTCTTCTGCAGCGACGCCTTCATTCGATTGGCCTGGTTCACCCTCATCGGCAATTCGCTCTTCAGCTCGATTCCGCGAAGAGACAACCATGCCGATGATCGTGCCAATGCCCAACAGAAGCACAAAGCCGCCCACGATACCGCCGATCAACAAAACCCGCTTGTCGAGGTTCGCTCCGCCACCGGATGACGACCGTTGTCGCGAACTGCCCGCCGCACCACTTCGGTTACCGGGAGCTTCAACGGTCGCACTGCAACCACGACAACGAAACGTCCGCCCCGCTTTGTCATCCGAGAGCTTATACGTCTGCCCGCACGTAAAGCATTCCGCAACAATGGCCATCGCCTGATTCCTTCGAGGAGTTCGTCTCAGGGTAAGTCAGTAGGTGAATACAAACGTATTCAGAAGAAATGCCAGGGCCACAGACTGGGGCCGCTAGAAACGCCTACCATATCCCAATAAAGACACCGCCGTCAAATCGAAAACTTCGCCCCAACTACTGTGCCCGTAGGGTGCGTCGCGACTCACCTTTCTCGCGTAGTACGGTAGATTTGCCTACCCCCAAAAACAACGCAGCCCCGTAGGTCAGGCTCCCGCCTGACGGGATTCACCTTCGATAATCAACGCCACAAGTCTTCCTGCCGTTGCCCGGAGCCGCGTCTTATATGGTCTGGGATTGAAAATGGGGTTGCCTTCACAAATCGGTCAAGTTGATGTGAAAGTACCATAAGCAAAAGCTCGTCAGGGCATTGACCAGCACAAGTATTGCCAGAGCAGCGATTCCTCCACGATAGACGCCGCGGGTCACGCGTGAGGGATCATGCCGCAACGCGTACCGTCCCCCCAGCAGACCTCCTGCGCCGACCACCAACATGTGTACGCATCCAGTCACAACTGGAAGAGTGACCAACCCGTATGTAAAGAGACTGTTGACCGGCGTAAGCCTCACCAATGCGATCAACAACGCTACCAACGAATGGTATGTATAGAATGTAAAACGAAACGGTTCGATCGCAAACGCTAAGAACCAACATAGAAAGTGCAGCCCGGCATAATACACGCAGACCTTGCCAGTGGTAATCAGCATACGCCGTTTTAGCTCGTGCAGGTCAACCTGTTGCGGCAACAGAGTATCCGGAAAGGTGGATTCAGACGATTGATGGATATTCATTCGTTGCTTCCTGGCTGCGATTCGAAGTTGGTTGAAAAGCCAGCGTACTCATTGGCAGCAGCGAAAGAAAGGCCTTCTAGTGAAGGTGTGCGGGTACCATTTCTGACGCTTCTAACATTGTCGTCGGCGAATGCCCATCACACTATCCCAACCGCGGGTGGCCCCGAAAGATCCTTTTGGGGCGGCGCAGCCGCAGGAGAGGGTTGCGAATCGTCAGCAACTCTGCGGCAAAGCTCTTGCCAACTTCGTCGGCCCAGATAGAAACGATCTGGGCCACCTGCGGGGGCAGCAGCCTCAATTGTTGTTAGATGTCGGCGCTGTCGTCTCGATCTGCTTGATCGCCTCGGCGGCCATCCGGCGGGTATCTTCGTCGGGGTCCAGCAGTGCTTTGCGAAGTTCCGGAATCATGGATTTCGCGGCCGGCCCGATCTGACCCAGATGTTGAATGGCCTGGCGGCGTTGGAAACCGCTTCCATGCTTAATCATCTGGTTTAACGTCTGGAAGTGAACCATCAGATCGTCTTCATCTTCAAAGAGTTCCCGCAAGCTTTCTCTTTCCTGTTCTTGTTGCTTAAACCACTCGCGCATCCCTTGCTCAGCCTCGTCTCGCTTCTCACCTTTCAATCCGAGTGCTTCGATCAACTCGGGAACGAGCTGTGGGTCCGGTTCAATATCGCTCAGCGCATTGACTGCCCAGCTGCGGACGAAGCGGTCCTCATCCTTCAGCAGCTTGCGTAGCGCTGGTACGGCAGACTTCGCATCGAATTCCAACCCTCCCAGAATTCCGATTGCCATTGCTCGGACGGTTGCTGGGTATTCTCCCGATGCAATCTTTACAAGATAAGGCACTTCAATCTTCGTATGACCAGAAGAGATCATCGGCATAAGGTAGGCAGGAATGGACAAAGCGACCATGGTCCCGCGCTGCTTCTGTGCGTTCTCAGATTGTTGGTCTTCGTCGTCGGTAGGAAGACTGCGGTACGACTCATTCAATACGTTTTCATACGTTTCCCATGGCAAGGAGTTCAGCAGCTTAAGCAAAATCGGCCCAACAGGTTTGTCCTCCGGCGTGGCGGACAGCAGCACGTAGAACATCGTCATTCGCGTGGATGCGGTAGATGATTTGCTGAGTATGATTCGTTCCAGATCGGGCAATGCTGTCTGCGCTTCCGGTCCCATGGCCATCAGCACTTCGGCTGCCGCACTGACAACACTTTCGTCCTTGTTCTTCAGCGCCTTGAGCAGTTCGGGAATCAGCGGATTTGCTTCCTGTCGGAAGGCGGCGCGTTTCTTGCGTCCATCGGGATCAGAATAACTTCCTCCTTCCCAAGCCCAATCCCAGGGCGAAAACTCAGTTAGCTCGTTTTCCACAAAGCTCGCTGCCTGTTCGCGGACCTCCGCGTCGGAGTCATTTAACCGATCGACCCAGTATTTAAGAGGCTTGCGGGCAGCCACCGGGTCTTCCCACCCAAACACCGATGCCACACACGAAAGCTGAACCACAAGAGCAAACAGAATAGACCGTTGCATGGCGGTGTCCTCGTTGACGGCCAGTTGCGGGAAATGTGCCTTCTGGAGCGGCAAAACGCTATAAATCAAATGCAAGAATGCGTCAATGCAGGATACCAAGCAGAGTGCTGTTGCCGTATACGCGAGAAGCTCGCGATTTGCAGGAGCCCGGTAGGTCAGGCAGCCGCCTGACGAGACTCACGTTCGATTTCAACCCCACCAAACGGGCGCCGGGCAGACCGGATTTCTAGCATCCCTTGCTACTTGGTGCTCGGTTGGAATCCGAGCCATTCTCGCCAGATTCTTGCATTCTCGCAATGTGGGTCTAGCATCGACGTAGAATCTTTCGCGAACGGTAGCCAGCAATTATCATCGTAGCCGGGCAGCGCAAGCAAGGTCATTCGGTGAATTAGGTCTTCGAAATTCTCCGCAAGGAGATAACCGTTGCCTTTCGCGTGTTTGATGCTCAAAAACCGAATGGCTTCTGGGCAGCAAGACGATTCATCAAACACCAAATCGTCGCCATTTGCGCATGTCTGTAAAATACAAACGTGCCGCCACGGATCTAGTAATCTTTCCCCTTCAGAGCGTTCGAGCATTGTTTGACGCTCTTGCTCAAGATATACAACTTCTTCCAAACTCCAAATCAGAAACATTTCTCCTCGGAAAAAAAGCGTCCTTAGAGTTTGAGGGATAATCGATTTGTCCACGGAGCGTACGTGGATGTTTACTTCTTTCGAAAATTGTGTAACGACCCGTTTAAAGCTAGCAGGTAGAGGCTTGCCAATCGTCTTTTCCACTTCAAGTACTTCTTTGGCGGTAGCAGGTGGTGCCACCTCAAAGTGAACGACACGACCACCTTTTGCAACCAATAGATCTCGAGCCGTTTCCCAATCTTTAACCCACGTATCCCATGCAGCCATTAGCGATTCTCCGGCAAACGTTTGCGACATTCGCGTTTCAGCTACATTCGGCTGTAGCCCAACCACTCTCTCCACGCCTTCGCATTTTCACATTCAGAATCAAGGTGCCAGGCTGGCTTATTGACAAAAGGCCGGATTGCACAGGAATCCCATATTGGAATGCCAATATCTGTCATTCGATCAACAAACTGTTGAAAATTGTCCCCCAGTTTGCACTGATGCGTTTCCACATGTTTTAGGTTTAATAGAACAACTTCTTCCTTATTCTCTGGATCCAGATTGATCGCTATATCGTCACCACCGCTACTAGTTTCCACAAGTAGAACACGTCGCCAAGGGGCGAATAACGAATCCCCTTCGTTCCCTTCGACTATTTCTTGCCGCTGCAATTCCAAGTGAGGCAGACGTTCAATATCCCACATGACCGACACAGCAAACACGTCCTTCAACGATTCGCTACAGGAGGAATTGTCCGGTAAATTGGCGAGAACTGAGACCCGTTGGGAGAAATTCAACAAGACCTCCCGGTAACTTGATGGAATGGGATATCCAAGTTGTTCTTCAACTTCAATGATCCGTGAGTGTAGTGCAGGAGGGTCGACTTCGAAGTGTGTCAGCGTTCCCCCGCGATTCACAACGCAATCACAGATTCTTTTCCACTCCTGCACCCAGTTATCCCAAGTCGGCATTATCGATTCTCCGGAAGTGTCGATGGTCGTCTTGATTTGAATGCAATTTGATGGCAGAAAATATTTAACCCTGCAGTTTCACCACGGGCCAATAACCCTTCACACTACCCCAACCGCAACCCCGCCGGCAGGCTCTCACCGAACACGATCCCTTGTTCGTCCGCTTCCAACTCCCCACCATCGCGCACCAGCGTTACAAAGTGTGCCGGGGCGTCGTGGTCTTCCAGCCAATCGACCACCCGCTGCCGCGTCTCGTCCGATATGTCGCGATAGCGGTCGCCGGTCTTGCGGGCGAGTTGCATCAGCGTGAAGCCCAAGACCGGATCGGGATCGCGGGTTTTGAGCAACTTGTCGATCCAAGCTTCCACAATCGTCGGCGCCAGCACGCAATTGAGCGGACCGTGTAAGGGGGCGCGGGCAGCGGCGCGGCCCAAGGCCCATGCGGCTGCTTCACGAATCGCAATCGCGCCCTCGTTGCTGATGATCTTTAACAAGACCGTGCCGAGTTCCTTTTTGACATCGAGGCTTAAGGACTCGAGCGAACCGAGCAGTCGCAGCACTTCGACAATCCCCGCGCCGCCGGATGGCTTGCCTTTTTTCTTTGACGACTTCGGACGATTGCGTACCGCCGCGAGTAACGGAGCGGCCAACGTCCAATGTTGCCCCGCCGCTAAGCCGCCGCCGATCCGCCGCCACAAAATCCAAAACTCCGCCTGACAAGTCGGGTTGGCATGAATCAACTTGCCCTGCAATTGCCGCCACGTCTGGGCGACGCGCCAATCATCGACCGCCATGCCGAAACCGGGCCGCAACGAATAACCCAGCAGGTTCAACCAACGCGCTTCGTGCGTCATGCTCAACTTGCGGCCCGCTTCGACCTCCATCAAGCATTCCCACATCTCTCGCAACAACGACGGCGGCCATTCATGCCGACTCATCCCCGCTGCGGTCGCCAGCCGTTTGACCAATGATTTGGGATCACCCGCATCGGTGAAGGTCTCTTGGATCAAGGCCCGGCAGGTGGCAATGGTCTGTTCATCCACAAACCCCGCCGATTCGCCGCCACCAGTGTGCGCTTCACGGTCAGTGTGCGTGGCAGCGCGGACGTCGAATTGCAATTTCCAAGTCCGCGGATCGTCGACTTCACTGCACCACATGTCCATCGTGCCGATCGCCGTCAAACGTGCATGCAAATGCACCGGCAAGATATTCCCGTCGGAGCTACGCGACTTGAGCACCGTCCGAATAGGCGGCAGCGCCGACATCTGTTCGCGGTCAAAGGGCACCGCATCACCCGGTTGATCGGTCAGCCGCGTACTCGATACAAAAATCGGAAACTCAACCGGCTCACGGATCCGCAAATGAAACGCGCGGTCGGTGAGATCCACTCCTTGTTCGTCTTCAATACCCGCCGGCAACAGACAAACCGCCGTCGTCTCGTCGTTCTCCGCCGATTCCGCCCCGACGTAATACGTCCGCGGCAACCCGGCGGCAATCTTTTCACCCACCCCGCGGCGCACCATGCCGTAGTACGCCGCCCCGTACGCGACCGCCAAATCGAGCCGGTCGTTCTTGAGCACCAACGGTTGCCAATCGGAGCCCGCCCCCGGCGAAAACCATTGCGATAACTGATCCATCATCCGCTCGCGCAGCGTCGTCGATTCAAACAACCCGCCATTAAAGACCACAATGTCGGGCCGCGCCGGATCGTGGTCGACCGGATCATCTTCATCGGGACGCGCATCGTGCCGATGCGCCGATAAAAAGGCCGCTAGGTAACGCGTGATCGCCGGGTCGGGCGCGTAGGGCAAACCGAATTCCTGAAACCCCGAACTGCGTCGCGATGGCTGAGCATCGAGTTCAACAGCGGGCAAAAAACCATCCAACAAAATCCGCCGCACATCCGCTTCGGAAACTTCTGTTTGCAATCCACCGCCAATCAGTTTCGATCCCCCGCCGGGCAGATTGATGACAAACGTCTCCGGCGGATTCGCACCGAGCAGCGCTTCCTTAGCGCGGCGGCACGTTCGCACAAGCACCCCCCATTGGCGCGGCGAAAGTTTCTTACCGCCTGCGGTCAGTTTTCCTTCGACGTGATGCGCGAGCGCCAGGTCCAGGTTATCGCCGCCCAGAATTAAATGATCGCCAACCGCCACGCGATGAAACCGCACCTTCCCCGCACTACCGGGACGGACGCGGATCAAGGTAAAGTCGCTCGTTCCGCCGCCGACGTCGCAGACCAAAATTTTCTGTCCCGGTTGGACATGATTTTGCCAATCGTTGCGATGCCGATAAATCCATGCATAAAACGCCGCTTGCGGTTCTTCGAGCAACACAATCCGCGGCAACTGAGCTTGCGCCGCCGCCTTAACCGTCAACTCGCGCGCTACCTCGTCAAACGACGCCGGTAGCGTGATGGCGACGTCTTGTTGTTCCAATGGATGTTCGGGAAACCGATGATTCCAGGCCGCGCGAATATGCGCGAGAATGCGACTGCTGACATCAATCGGCGAAAGCATTTCCACACCGTCCGCCCCATGCCAAGGCAGCAGCGGCGATGTGCGGTCAACTCCCGAATGGCATAACCACGACTTGGCCGAACCGATCTGACGTCCGGGAACCGTCTCGCCATGATCCCGCGCAAATGCCCCCATGATATAGGAACAATTCTCATCGCTCCAAGGCAGCCGAAGTGCACCCGCAGCAAATTCTCCGGCGGCTGGTTCGTAATGAAACGACGGCAATGTCTCGCGCGCTTCGACCTCCCCAGCAGCGACCAGTTGCGGAACATCAAACGTACAAACCGTGCCGCTCTCGTCGTCGGTGTCGACATACGCCACCGCACAATTCGTCGTCCCCAAATCAATACCGACGACAAACCGGCTAAGCGTACGTTCGTTATCCGTGGGATCAGGCATATCGGAGCGGGGCAGGGGGGGGGTGTTAGAGATGTCGGTTTTTTACCACAAACGCATGCGCGCACACGGATGGTAGAATTCCCGCCAGCCTCGGGCAAGCGAATCCCCGGAAGCGTTAGGCCATCACTTCGCTGATCGGCGTGGGATCGCTGACCAGATGCGACGGGCGGCCTTGCGGTGTGTAAAACATTTTGTCGGGGTTGATCCCCAGCTTAGAATACACGGTCGACACGAAATTCTCCGGAGAAAGAACACGGTCAATAGCCGTATAGCCTTTGCGATCCGTGGCCCCAACTACGGTATTTCCAGGAGTGCCGCCACCGGCCATCAGCACCGACATGGCATTGGCCCAGTGGTCGCGGCCCGGTGCGGTACGCCCCGCGAGTTGGGAAATCTTCGGCGTGCGGCCGAATTCGCCCAAGGCGACAACGACCGTCGTTTCCAACATGCCGCGTTGGTCGAGATCCTCAATGAGCGCCGACACCGTTTGGTCCCATTCCGGCAATCGCTTGCGACACGCCGGGAAGATGCTGCCATGGTGGTCCCAGCCACCATCATAAACAGTCACGAACGGCACACCCGCTTCGACCAATCGCCGGGCCAAAAGACAGCGTTGTCCAAAACCGTTGCGGACATACGCTTCACGCGTCTCATCCGTTTCGCGGCTAATATCGAAGGCCTCTTGGGCTTCCTGCGAAGTAACGAGATCGTAGCCTTGCGAAAAATATTCGTCATAACCACCGACCGGGTCACCGGCAGCTTTGTCGGCGATCCGCCGCAACTTATCGACCTGTGCGCGGATATCGGTCCGTCCCGCAAACCGTCCGGTCTCCAATCCGTTGGGCAGAGCAACGTCGCGGACGCGGAATTTTTCTTTGTTGGGATCATCAGCTACGACAAATGGGGCGTACTTGGCACCCAAAAAGTTGGGTCCGCCTGAGCGCGCCATTCGCGGCATAGAAAAATATTGCGGCAAGCCAGTCGGTTGACCCAATTCGTGAGCAACCACCGAACCCAGACTGGGATGAAAACTAACAAACGCACCGCAACCGACCGGAATCCGCGGCGGCGCACCGGTCATCATGTAGTGGTTACCGGCGCCATGGTTCCCTTGGTTATGACGAATCGAGCGAATCATCGAGAACCGGTGCAAATTGCTCGCCAGTTTCGTCATGTGCTCTGAGAAGTGAACTCCCGGCACGGACGTGGCAATCGGATCAAATTCGCCGCGAATTTCCGCCGGGGCCTCCGGTTTTGGATCGAACGTCTCAAAATGGGTGGGTCCGCCATCCATCCAAATCAAAATACAATTCGTCGCCTTCTTGCGACCGTTGGCCACAGCATCACTCGCGTGCGCTTGCATCCGCAATGCGTCAACAAAGTTCCCGCCAAACAGCGCGCCTAGGCCCAACTTTAGGCAGTCACGACGTCGAAATCCTTCGCAATTGGTCGAAACGGTCATTCAAAAATCCTCAATCAAAGTCTTTTCGCTAACTCCAGTTGCCGCACGAATTGAGATATTAGTATATCCTGATGAACACCCTTTGCCCAGACATCCTGACCAGTTTATCCCGGCGGAATGTGGCCGTGTGTTCACTACTTTAGCAGGGTGCCTAGTATCATTTTCGGCAATCACCCAGCGGGAATATCAATCCCGTCGGCATCACTGTCACGGTTTGACGCGCTGGAGGCCCCTACTATTCTCGACTTAGCCAGGGGGCCATCGGTCGCCAACCAACCATGTTTAACGTCAACTCACTCCGAAGCTGTTTTCGGCTGCGTCATCAACGACACCACAATCAACGTCAAAAATCCCAACGGAATCGTCACGATTCCCGGTTGGCTGAACGGCACCAGCGCGTCTCCAGCGGGCAGGCCATAGACTTTGGTGTAGGTATCCGCACTCAGCAGAATCCACCCCAGCGAACTGGTCATGCCGACCACCACAGCGGCGATGATTCCTTGTCGTGTCGTCCCTTTCCAGAACAACAACATCACCAGCGCCGGCAGATTCGCCGAAGCAGCAACACTGAAGGCCCAGCCGACGAGGTAGCTGACGTTCATCTCTTTGAACACGATGCCCAACACAATCGCGATCGCACCGACAAAGACCGAAGTGATCTTTGCCACGCGGACTTTTTCGCCATCATTCAACTCCACACCGAACGCGTGTGTGACCAAGTCGTGCGTAACTGCTCCGGCAGAGGCCAAAATCAATCCACTGACCGTGCCCAGCACCGTCGTAAAGGCGATCGCTGAAATCGCTGCAAACAGCCACTCGTTCATGCTCCGCGCTAACAACGGCGCCGCCATGTTGCTATTGGTAACGTCCATCGACCCACTGGTCATCGCTCCCAATCCCATGTAGAGCGTGAGCACATAAAAGAACCCGATACTACCGATCCCCACAATCGTACTCTTCCGCGCTGCGGCGGCATCTTTGACTGTGTAATAACGAATCAAAATGTGCGGTAACGAAGCGGTCCCGCAAAACAGTGCCAGCATCAGCGACAGAAAATTCAATTTGTCCAGCAGCTTCGTGCTGCGGATTCCGCTAAACGTGGGATGCTCGCCCGGACGCAACACTTGGTTGCCGGCGGTCGGTTTTTGGTAATAGACCGTCGTCGTTGTTCCATCCGGTTCGGTGATTTTCTGATTCCCCCACAGCACGACTTCGCTGTTTTGCAATGTGCTGAAAAACGAAAGAAACCCGAGCTTCCCGGTCCGTGACTCCCCACCGGGCAACTTCGTGACATTCCCCACCGGATGCAATTCCGCCTCACCCTTTTTCGTGCCTTTAACTTGGCCGTTGACGAGAGTTATCCCGTCCGTGTTTTGGGTCACGGACTGCGCTTCACGCAGCACCAATTGGCCCGGCGCGATTTCGGCTTCGCTCCAGACCGAGACAATCCCCGTTGCGTCATTTCGATAGCGGCGAAACTTCGTGTCGGTCCATGGCCCCTCAGGCGGCACCGGGCTTGTCCCTTTTAGCGCAGGGAGTGCGGCAAACTCCGACGCGGTGCTCACCGGACCCAGAGTTTGAAACGCATAACCATCCTCCCCACCCGCTTTAACCTCAAATCCACGCTCAATAATCATCCACGTCAAAATGGCGCTGAACAGAACCAACAGCGAACCCTTGAGGAACTGCACCCAGGTCGTTGAGACCATGCCGGCGGAAACGACGATCAAAATCACCGTCACACCCACTAAAACGACTCCCACCCAGTGTGGAAATCCGAGCAGCGGTTGGACCAACACGCCCGCGCCGACCATTTGCGGAATCAGATAGAACACACTGACCGCCAACGTGCTGATGCCTGCGGCCAATTTAATGCCCCGCGATTCAAACTTCGCATCCAGCGCGTCGGCAAATGTGAACCGCCCCAACCGCTTCATCGGTTCGGCAATCACAAACAGCGCCACAATCCAGCCGGCGAGATAGCCGATCGAGTACAAAAACCCGTCGTACCCATAGAACGCAATCATCCCGCAGATGCCCAAAAACGAAGCCGCCGACAGGTAATCACCTGCAAAGGCGATGCCGTTAACGAACCAGGGAATCTGACCGTGGGCAGTGAAATAGCCCTGCGAGGATTTCGCCTTACTGCCTAAATAAAAACTGAGTCCCAGCGTGACGGCGACGAATAGAAAGAAGAAGACCACAGCCTGGGGGGAGGGTTCGTAAATCATTTCTCCACCTCTTTCACGGCGACATCCTCATCGTCCGGTTGGCACATCCAGCCATAGATCAAAGCCAACAACACAGCAGCGATGATCAAGCCAAATCCGTACAAAATCGCCAGATTCACCCCGGCAAAGGGTAGGACTTCCATGGTTTCCGGCGCAAAGGCATTCAGAAACACAAACCCGCCATACAGCAGCAGGTACACACAGAAGAGCACCATCCCGATTCGTGCGTTGCGTTGTCGCATATCAACCTCGTCATGAGTTGCTGTGATATTTGAGAAACAACCAGGATAACGAGCCTCGTTGACGGACGAAACCGTGTCCGCTGGGTATTGCCGCTTGCCTCAGCCGCTCGATTTACCGAGCAGACCCTGTGAACCGTGTGTCCCGCCGTGCCAACCGCTCACTTCTTTTTTTCCCAAGACCTTAATATCATCAGGGGCACGAAAGCAGATTTCAGACTTATTTGGCCGGGAAAAAACCGGATTCTTAGCGGAATAGCGTAGACAGGGAGAGGTACCGATGGCTGGCGGAAATCCGTTTGGGGCAGAAACGAAAATCAAAACTGTGGGGGGCGAGTACACCATCTTTCGGCTGGGCAAGCTGATCGAGGACGGAATCGGCCATATCGAAAAACTGCCATATTCCATTCGCGTCCTGCTGGAAGCCTGTCTCCGCAACGTCGATGGCTTTGTCGTCAATGAAAGCGACGTCACCAAATTGGCTGCCTGGGATGCCAAAAACGTCGCCCGCGACGAAATCCCCTTCAAACCGGGCCGCGTCGTATTGCAGGACTTTACCGGCGTACCCGCTGTCGTCGATCTTGCCGCACTCCGCAGTGCCATGGTCCGCATGGGGGGCGACCCACAAAAAATCAATCCGCTCGTCCCCTGCGATTTGGTCATCGACCACTCCGTGCAGGTCGACGAATTCGGCACATCACTCGCGCTGATGCACAACGTCGAGCGCGAATTCGAGCGCAATCAAGAACGGTACCAATTCTTGCGGTGGGGCCAACAAGCGTTTGAGAACTTCCGCGTCATCCCGCCGGCAACCGGTATTGTCCATCAGGTGAATCTGGAATACCTCGCCAAGGTCGTGCTCACCCGCGACGGCGTTGCCTTCCCTGATAGCCTCGTTGGCACCGACAGCCACACCACAATGATCAACGGCCTGGGCGTCGTCGGTTGGGGTGTGGGCGGCATCGAAGCCGAGGCAGTCATGCTCGGACAACCGATCTACATGCTCACGCCGGAAGTTGTCGGCTTCAAACTCTCCGGAAAGCTCCCCGAGGGAACCACCGCCACCGACTTGGTGCTGACGGTCACGCAAATGTTGCGGGCGCATGGCGTGGTCGGCAAGTTCGTCGAATACTTCGGCCCCGGTCTACAACAAATGAGCCTCCCCGACCGGGCCACTTTGGCCAACATGGCCCCCGAATACGGTGCCACGATGGGCTTCTTCCCCGTCGACGATGAGACACTCGCCTTTATGCGCCGCACCGGACGCACCAACGCTGAGGTCGATCTCGTCGAGCGGTACTACAAAGAGCAGGGGATGTTCCACACAGCCGAATCCGCTGATCCGGTATTCACCAGCACGTTGGAATTGGACCTGAGCACTGTCGTCAGTTCCATGGCCGGTCCCAAACGTCCGCAGGACCGCATCTTGCTGACCAACATGAAACAGCAATGGCATAAGGACCTGGCGGAAACATTCGGCAAGTCCGCACCGTCAGCGCCCGTTACCGTCCAGGACAACGGCAGCAGCTCGCAAATCACCGATGGCGCGATCGTCATCTCCGCCATCACCTCCTGCACCAACACCAGCAACCCTTCGGTGATGTTGGCCGCCGGTTTGTTGGCACGTAAGGCACGAGCCAAGGGACTGAACCGTCAGCCGTGGGTCAAAACCAGTCTCGCTCCCGGCAGCCGTGTGGTCACCGAATACCTCGAAAAGTCCGGTCTGAATGAAGACCTCGATGCTCTCGGCTTCCAAACCGTCGGCTATGGCTGCACAACTTGCATCGGTAACAGCGGCCCGCTCCCCACGGCCGTTTCCGAAGCAGTCACCGAAGGCGATTTGGTCGTCTCAGCCGTTCTGTCCGGTAACCGGAATTTCGAAGGCCGCATCAACCAACAAGTCAAAGCCAACTATCTTGCCAGCCCTCCGTTGGTGGTTGCCTATGCCATCGCCGGAACCACCGACATCGATCTCAGCAAAGATCCGCTGGGGCAAGACACGGATGGCAACGACGTTTTCCTCAAGGACGTTTGGCCTTCGCAAAAAGAGATCACCGACACGATCGCCAGTTCGCTCGACGCCGAAATGTTCGCCACCCAATACGCGCATGCCGCCGACGGACCGCCGGAGTGGCAGGCGATTTCCGGAGCTGAGGGGAACCTCTTCGCCTGGGATGCCAAGAGCACCTACGTCCAAGAGCCACCCTTCTTCGTCGACATGCCGGTCGAGCCGCTGCCGATTGCTTCCATCAACAACGCACGCTGCCTGGTCTCCGTCGCCGATTCGGTCACAACCGACCACATCAGCCCCGCCGGTGCCATCAAACCCGATGCGCCCGCCGGATTGTATTTGCAGGCAGAAGGCGTGGCCGTCAAGGACTTCAACAGCTACGGCAGTCGTCGCGGCAATGACCGTGTGATGACCCGCGGCACATTCGCCAACATCCGCCTGCGAAACCAACTCGCACCGGGCACCGAAGGGGGCGTGACGACCTATCTGCCGACCGACGAACAGATGTCGATCTACGATGCGTCGTTGAAGTACAAAGAATCCGGCACGCCGCTGGTCGTTCTGGCCGGAGCGGAATACGGCACCGGTTCTTCACGCGACTGGGCCGCCAAGGGAACCTACCTGCTCGGCATCCGCGCAGTGATCGCCGTTTCCTATGAGCGAATTCACCGCAGCAACCTCGTCGGCATGGGCGTATTGCCCTTGGAATTCCAAACCGGCGAAAGCCGCGACGCACTGGGCCTGGACGGCACAGAAACCTTCGACATCGCCCTGACCGACGACATCAAACCGGGCCAAGACGTCGAAGTCACCGCCACCAAAGCCGACGGCAGCACCATCAATTTCACCACCCGCTGCCGCATCGACACCCCGGTCGAAGTCGAGTACTACCGCAACGGCGGAATCCTGCACAAGGTGCTCAGGGACTTGGCCGCCAGTTAATCACGCCAAACCACAAACACAATGGAGCGCTCCCCATCACCGACTCCACCCCCTCGAAGCCGCCTACCACGCACGGGCACACTGCTGCTCATCGCTGTGGTGTTGCTGGTTGGCGGGGGAGCGTTGATGGTATGGTTGCCGTATCATCGTGATCAACTGCTGATTGCTGAGGTCGAACGGCTTGGCGGAGAAACAAAGTCAGAGGTCGTTCGTCCTGTTTGGATTCCCGATGCGGTGGATGATGAGTATTTGGAACTCTTCAGCAGGGTGCGGGTCATTGATTTGTGCCACACATCCGTTGATGACGCGGGACTTGAGCATGTGCGAGGGGCAATCAGCATTGCCAACCTTGAAGAGTTACAGCTTGATGGTGCCCAAATCAGTAATGCGGGGCTTGAGCAGATCCAAGATTTGAAAAACCTATCGGTCCTGTGGCTCGACGCTCCCTTGGTCAGTGACGCGGGGTTGGAGCATATTGGAACGCTGAGTAACTTGCAGACCCTATCACTGAATATGACTCAAGTCAGTGACGCCGGACTTCAACACTTACGAGGATTGTCAAGCCTTGAAAAATTATCGCTCGAAAACACCAAAATCGGTGATCAGGGTCTTGAGCATCTGCGTGGATTGAGCGACCTTGAATTTCTCTTTCTCCGTAAGACCAATGTCACGAGGACTGGAGTTGAGAAACTGCAAAAAGCCTTGCCGGACAGCCGGATTATTTGGAAAGCACCACCGAAATAGTTTACCAAAGGGGTGTTTTCAATGACCGATTCCGTTCCTAAAACGCGTTTGCCACGCACATGGACAATTGTGCTCCTTGGCGTTGTCCTGCTAGTCGGCGGTGGAGCGTTGATGGTGTGGCTGCCTTATCATCGCAATCAAACAGCGATTGCTGAGGTCGAACGACTTGGCGGATATACAGAATCAGTGATCGTTCGTCCTGCGTGGATTCCGAATGTGGTGGATGATGAGGATTTGTGGCTGTTTGAGCGAGTAATCGTAGTTGATTTAACCGCCTCCCAAGTCAGCTACGTCGGGCTTGAGCATCTACGAGGACTGACCAACCTTGAGGAATTGTGGATGGATAGAACCCAAGTCACTGATGTGGGACTTGAGTACGTCCGAAGGCTGAACAACCTTAGGACCCTGTCTCTTATCGATACGCAAGTCAGTGACGCGGGGCTTGAACATATTAGCCAGCTAATAAGCCTTCGGACATTAACTCTCGACAATACTCAAATCAGTGATGCAGGGCTGGAACATCTTCTACAGCTGACCAACCTTAAGGTGCTATGGCTTGATGGCACCCAAGTCACTGATGCAGGAACTGAGAAGCTCCGAAAAGCACTACCTGATTGCCTCTTCAACTGGACACTACCATCGGAATAACGCCAAACCACTGACACGCATGAGCGTTTGCCATGACCGACTTTGCCAAAAAAAGCCGCCTACCACGCACAGGCACGCTGGTGTTTTTGATTGGCGTTGCAGCCTTAATGGTATGGGGCCATCTCACCGGGAACAACAGTTTCACAAATCATTCGCCCTGACTGGATTCCAGATACAGAGCACACCAATAGAGTCCCGTTCACGGGGCTAATACCGCTGCGCGGAAAACCCGGTCAACCGGGTTGGCCAAAGGCGCTAGCCGGAGATCGGGTTGAGAGGAATGCTTCGGTCAAATTCTCTTTGCCACTTAGGACCGCAGTATGCTATCATTTCAGCATGAATCCAACCGCCATCAATACTGCACTCGACCGAGCGACCGATCCGTTGCTGAGCATTCTCAGTCCTGACCAGGCGCACCGAATTATTGATTTTCACGCCGATGCCGAAATGCAGGCCCGCATTGAAGTTCTTGCCCACAAGGCGAACGAGGGTGAACTGACGGACGAAGAGCGGGCCGAATATGAAGGCTACGCGCAAGCCAATCGGTTCATCGCCATCTTGCAAGCCGAGGCGCGCCAATGAGTGCACGATCGACCGCTAATTTCCTGACCGTCATGCTGATGATCATGTCTGCCGTATGGTTGATGCTGGGATATCTCGAACCTGCTGTTTCGCGAGAGGCGCGAAATATGGTGGGATATACGAATGTGTCGTTGAGTCTTGGTACCGTTTTTTTCTTTTGGATGGCGAAGCGGGAGGCGCGGACGAAACCGGACAACGACGCTAAATGATTCCGTCTTGCCAGAACCCGTTTCAAAACCCGGTTGCGCCTGTTCAGGAATCTATAATACAAGTGGTTGCGTGACGCGTCGGAGGGTTTTGAAACTACTTGTAGTGTCCCACTTAGAATGGTGACTGCCTTAGGTGCGACTGTGTTAAGCATTGAAGAAGTTGGCGGGGGATGGTTCGGCGGCGGGGTCTACTTTGTAACGATTTCGATCGATTGCGCATCCATTATTCAATTCAAATCGGATTGGGCGGAAGCATTGCGTTGGATTGCTGAGTGGCGTGAGCGCCGAGTTGGCCAATCAGGAGACGTGACGTTTCTGATCAGGTCCGAAACGACGGCGGGATCAATGTGCGAGTTCAAGGCATTTATTGGCGAACAACTGCTAACCAATCCATTGCCCCTTGCTGAATTGCAAGGTCATCGAGTCGATGTTGCACTTTTCTTGCTCCCGGAGATGGAACAGTATTTGGATCTGACTGTACTTCCGAATGACAATTGAGCGGCGCGCATTTTATGACTTTGGATCGCTCCGCAACGCGAAATGAATGAACGTTTTTTGGACGCGCTCGATATAGAGTCCCGTTCACGGGACTTCCCCCGCGGAACGCGGGTATGAACTACCGCTGCGCGGAAAACCCCGTAAACCGGACTGAATTGCCACTCTCGCAATCAACCAACAGCGCAAAAAAAATCCCGCCGTGCTGTCCAATGGACAGCCGGCGGGAATCCGGACTTGCGGGAATCCTTAACGTTGCATGCTTGTAAAGTCTTGGTCTGCTATTCGACGCGTGTCTCGAATTTCACGGCGCCGCCTTCTCCTCCCGCAAGCGGTTCATCCAATTCCCAGCGGAGAATCAGACTTCCCGCACCGTTGTCTTCGGTGACAAATTTGCCGGCGTGGTCCGAGGTCGCAGTCCCTTCAACATAGCTCAACCGCACGGTGAGGTTGTCCATGATGACCACTTCGTTCACCGGCAGGTCGCCAATGTTATCGTATCGGATCGTGAAGGTGACGATCTCTCCTTTTTCGGCCACATGTTTGTCAGCCAACTTCACAAGACGAATCTGACCCTTGCTCTTGTCGGGATCGTCGGTGGAGGCCAACTCTTGCGCGGTCCAGGTGGAATACACTTCGTTGGACCCGGTGGTTTTGGCAGCCAGCACCGGATAGGCGCGATGCGACCAAACCGCAGCTGCTTGCACAGCTTTGCCAATCACGGCCGCTTCGTCCTGAATCAACTCGCCGGCGACGATAAACTTGTAATCCTCGAAGGCGTTGATCAACTTCGTGTTTTCGACCAAGGTCACCGGCTTGTCGACCAACGACGTGATCATGTCGCGGTCCAGGCCACTGGCACGCTTACGCATCCGCACCCGCTCGCTGCCCAGGTTTTCTTGATGCTCGACGATCGCCGTGCGGTTGTAGTAGTTCACGCCGTATTCCGAAACTTCCGAACCGACCGCTTGATCGATGTCCGTTCCTTCACCCAGCGTGCTGATGACGCTCACTGCTGCAAAACGCGGCGAGTAGACAGCGACGCGGTTTGATTTTTTAATATGCCGCTCGCCGATTTCATCGCGGTACTCAGCGATCGCATCCTCCGGATCGAAACCGCCCAGGCCGTAACCTGTGTAATGCACCGACGTGGCCCGGTCGCCGCCATCGTAAATGTATTCGTCCGGATATTTCGCTTGCGAGGCTGTGTTATCCTCGGTGATCATCGTCGGCATCGCTGGCGGAAACAACGCATGCCCGCCCCCAAAGCCGACGCCGCCGGCTGCGTTTCCATCCAGGCAATCCTCAGGGCAGTACTCCGTCCCCATGCTCTGGCCGGACAGTTGTACAATTTCACCCGCTGTCGAGTTGCGACGCGAATTCACCCGTTCGGTTTTGGCCGATTCAACATGCACGGCCGATTCCACCGGGGCTGCGACGCCTGCGGGCGTCTCTTCAATCGCGTTGACGGTGAGTGTCTCGGTGTCGGTATTGAATGGATCACCGGAGACTTGGTTCCGGCTACTGGAACAAGAGCACAGTCCCAATAACAACAGTGCGGCGGGAACATAGCCCAGACGCATTGCCGCATGTCGCCATTGCTGTGCCGCGCTGTCTGTTTTTTGAATTGTCATGTTCCCGTGTCTCTGTATTTTGCCCGGAGAGTGGTATCGCTGTGTGTACAATGGACTGAATTGATTCGCTGGTTGAAAAATCTATTTGGTAATCATCCGTGCGGATGGGGCGGCAGCCTGACCGGGTGGTTGGGCCGTGGCCGAGACAGCAATCGGGGCATGGTCGCCGAAGAAGTCATCGTTGTTCCCTTGCATCAAGGGAATACGACCTCCCAGGCGGACAATGGCCATCGGCCGTCCGTAATAATCGGCGGCGGCGAGCGCATTTTGTTGCGGCGCCAAAACTTCCACTGGGACCTTTGCGTCGAATTTGATCGGATTGGCCAATTGCGGTTGTTCCAGATAAATCACTTTGGTGACCATTCGGCCATTGAGCGCCAACTCGATTTCTTTGTCGGAGAATGTAATGGGGATCGGGAAGTCAGCCGCTCTGCCGCGCGGAGGATGCAGACGATCCAGCAGTTCGATGCTGGGATACAACTCTGCTCCGGGATGTTGCGGCATGTGACTGATTCGAAAGCGATAGACATGCCCGACAAGCATGCCGATCTGTCCAGGGGCTGGGTATTCGTTGGCCTGTCCACCCGCACCGTAGAAGGTGACTTGTCCGTCTCCGGGAAGTTCCACCCGCACCGGCTGAAAGTAGTGACCGTCGGCTTTGCCGATCAAGCCCGCCCATTGTCCGGCGACGCCTGGTGGCGTGTTTTGGTTCAACGGGTAATAGCGGCCCGAGGACTGTGCCCAAGCCGTAGACCCCGTAGCCCATAATGCCAGTCCCGCGAAAAGGATGGTCAACGACCGGCCAGCCATGTTTCGGCGGAAGAATCCGACGAGCAGCTTGGCCGTATCTTGCCGTGTCTGTTCAATGCGCCACATCACGATTGACGTTCCAGGCAATAGAGAAGAGTGGTTGCGACCGAAAAAGTGTGTCGTCACTGTCCAAGCGTTTTATTGCTCGGGGAGTTCCGACGTCTCACGTAGAATTAATACTGTTCCCGCCGCGGGCCGGAGACCGTGCCGCCCTGATTTCTGGCGGCACGGTTCCGGTTAGATTGGCAGCGGTCGTCACATAGCTCGCCGAGTGCTTACTGTTGGGCACCCGGAGGGCAGTTTTGCAACTGATTGCCGTCGAGGATCGTACGAAGTTCGATTTGACTCGCACGGTGTTGTTTGAGGTGCTCGAACGGTTTCGCACCGTAGTGGCGTTCCTCGTACTCCACGTAGTTGACGGGATCGGGCATGTTGATACCCGGCTTGTGCTTGACATCAATCAGCAGGTCACGCGTCGGTCCCGGAATGTGCATTTTGGTTTTGTTCCGAACCGTGTGCGACCGCAGTCCGGCAGGACCACCGTACGGCAGGTGCGGAGGACCGGGCAGACCAATCGGCGTGCTGGTCATCGGTTGACCCCAAATCGGAGTTCCGTTGACACCACTGACCGGATTGTAGGCCGGAACGCCGCCTATTGGACGCGGGGCACCCATCATCATCGCTGTCGGCACGCCATCGGCACCAATGTATCCAATCGGCATCGGCGGAGCGTGCTGATCGTCCTTGCCGCTGATGTGACGAATGTGCGAGGCGGGAAGGACTTGACCATTGGCACCCGCAACGGGCATCCCATCAGCCATTTCCAGATCCATGTTACCGATGCGAATCACAGCCATGATCGAGCCACGACGGCTGGCTTCACGGACAGGATCAACACCCGGGTCAAGTCTCGTGGAGACCAAGGTTTCCACACCGGCAATCGCCAGTTCTTGATGTTCCGCATCCGGCAAGTAGATGACTTTGGTCACGAAGTTGTTGGCGTCGACTTGATCGATGTCTTCGTCCGTGAGTTGAATCGGAATCGGATTGTGCGACAAGTACGCATCGGTGGTCGGCTGCGACATGTAAACTTGCAGCGTGGGATACAGCACCATGCCGGCGCGATCGGGAACGTTGGTCAACTTCAGGCGATAGGTCGCGCCTTGATTGAAGTTGTACCGTCCCGGAGCCGTCAACTGCTCTTCGGCGAATCCGCCGTTGATCTGCCAGCCAATGCCCATGCCGGCCGGGCCGATAAACCGGAGTTGCGAAGTCTGCGTCGAAAACGGTCCGCCAACTCCCATGCCACCCATCATCGGCAACACGCCCGGGCCGGGACCGTCGACCATGGGTCCGGGACGCAACAAATGTTGGGCCGGGGGCGCGTGGTATTGGTTGGAATCGACCGAAGGATACCCGCCGGCTCCTCCAGGTCCACCGCCATTGCAGTCGTCTGGACAAGTCTCGTAAGAGCTGCAGCCGACGCTCACGACGACCACAGTGCTTAATGCCAAAAAGTAGGATCTCATCATAACCCCCTCGGGTACTTAAGTAATGTGACTGGTGCCAACAGGATCCATCTCGATGAAACGTCTCCTAAACACCCCGCTCCCGCTGCGACTCAAGCGCCGGATCCAATCGTATTCCTGCGCCGTTGTCCCGAATTTCTTTCTTGTGGATTGCAGTCGACCTACCTGCGGCCTAGCGAATACACTAAAACCATCAAACAGATCGCCCTGCAGCGGCATACTTACCAACAGGAAGCATCACCGCCTTTTTGTTCACGCAGTCGAATGGCAATTTCCGTACGGCATGCGATTACAATCAGTTTTTTCGGAATAACCCGCCCCGTTTCTTTGGTGAATTCAGTATTTTCGTAACATGACAAAAACCTTGCCCATTTTATGTGTGGCTGCAACTCTCATTGCTGCAATGGCTTACGGCTATGCTGCACCGCCAGAGCTGCACCGAGCAATTCTCCCGGATTTGCCAGCTGGGCCGCAAAATCAACAGCTGCCGGCCGATTTGACGCTGGCTCAGGCTGAGACCGAGCCCGAAGAGACTGCGGAAAAACCCGCAGAAACTCCTGCGGAGAAACCGCCTGAGAAGGTGGGCAACAAAGCCACAGCGGCCGATGCCCTCAGAAAATCGCGGGAATTGCTCTCTCAACACCAATCGATCCGTGCCAACGTCATCGAGACGGTCGAAATCGGCACTCACGGGTTCACAGCCACCGGTCGCTATTTGCAGCGAGGCAAAATGAAGCTGCGGTTGGAATTCGATCTACAAATCGGACAGACCATCGGAGCGATGATGGAAGTCTGCGATGGCGAGGTTTTGCATACCCGGCACATCATCGGCGAAGAGGTCCAACTCACGCGGCGCAATGTGCGCGAAATCCTAGAAGCGGCCAGCTCTAGCAAAGTCGCCACAGCGGACATGTTTATCGCTGAAATGGGCTTCGGAGGACTTCCCGGCTTGTTAGCTGCCATGGAACAGTCGATGACCTTCGACAACCTCAAAGACGATTCGCTGGGCGACAAGAGCGTCTGGATGATTCAAGGGACCTGGAACCAACAATTTCGCAGTCGATTCCTCCCGCCGCAACAAGCCAATGCCGGACCCCAAAATGGGCAACAGGCCGCGCAGCAGTTGCCTTCGCTGGTTCCCGATTTTGTGAAAGTGTTCCTCGACCGACAAACAGGTTTCCCCCTGAAGATCCAGTACCTGAAAAAAGTGGCGGGACGCAATCACGCGCGGCCGATGCTTACGTTGGCGTTCCGCGATATTGAACTCAACGGCGCAATCGACGATAGCGAATTCACCTTCATTCCACCGGAAACACCCACTCCCGTCGATCTCACGGCACTGTACAAAGAACGCATCCGCGCCGCCGAACAGGCTGCTGCACAACAAAACAATCCCGGCGCACCGCAAACCGGTCAACCACCGCAGAACTAGCGAGATGGGGTGGGCAGTAAGCGCTCATCGCTTTCCGACTCCGAGCAAAGCCGTGCAAAAGGCGGCATCACCCGACCGTCAATCCATCGAGATGAAACGCCGCGTTCATCGTGGTGACGACTGTCTCCTGCGGATTGTGGCGGATAATGTTCACGCCGCAATTCGCTTGTCGAATCGTGGGAGCTAGTTCCAACGGAACGCCCAGCAGAGTCGCCAGATAGACGCGATTGACGACGTTGTGAGCCACCACGACGATCGATTCGCCCCGGTGTTTCTCCAACAACCCGTTGAGCACCGGCGTGACCCGGGCTGCAACATCGCCGTACGACTCTCCTTCAAGATAGCCATGTTTCGCGGGGTTTTCGCGGAAATAGGCATACTCCTCGGCGAAATCCCGCTCGATTGAACCCCAGTCCAATCCTTCCCAACGGCCCACGTCACATTCGTTAATGTCCCCGGCCGTTTGCACCGGCAACTGGTGCGGCTTTGCAATTGCCGCCGCCGATTCTTGTGCCCGCAGCATGGGGCTGGCGTAGACTTGTGAGAGAGGAAACTCGCTCAACAGCGCGCTGCACGCGGCAGCCTGTCGCACACCCAATTTGCTCAGCGGCCCGTTAATCCCTTGCCCTTGCAAGATATAAGGCTGCTGCAAATTCGCATCCGTTGCGCCGTGTCGTACCAAAAACAAATAGGTCGTGTCCGAGGGGGGAAGAGTTTTCATCGATGAAATGACGGAGAATCCATTCTGGAGGTAGGAGTGAGGCTTGAGGGGACAGGGTTGAGGGTTGGCGGGGGGCAGTGTGAAGTCGGGACGTCTAGGGTGGCTTGAAAGACTGGTGGGAGCGTTGATGAACCATCCGGTCTCTCTTTCTGCTCACGCCTGTCCCCTCACCCCTCACGCCTAATTCAACAATGCTTGCACGTCGCCATAGGTTGCGTAAACCATCAAACCCAGAATCAGCACAATGCCCGCAATCGTCAAGCGTTCGTGCAACCACAGCAACCGGCGATCGATCGATTCGAGTAGATACATCATAATCTTGCCGCCATCCAGCGGAGGCATGGGCAGCATGTTGAATACGGCCAAGCTGATACTCAACGCATTCAGGAATTTCAGCATCCCGATAAATCCACCGGAGACAATTTTATCTCCCACAGCCACGATGCCCACGACGCCCGAAACTTCGCCGGCTCCGGTGAACAATCCGCCGATGGCTGCGATCATCGCCATGATCATATTGCCGATTTGCACGACCGGTTCCACTGAGATAGCCGACAGGCTCAACCCACCCTGCGAGACGTTGTAAACCGCCAAGCAGACAAACGAGAGCAGGATATTGGCGACCGGTCCACCAAAGGCAAAGATCAAACGTCGCGAAACGGGAATCTTCACAAACTCGTCATGATCTTCCACAGCCGGCAGGACGTAGCCTCCCAGGGGAATCGCCGACAACCAATAGTCGGTCTCACCCCGCCGCCAGCCCCAAACCTTCGGGCCGATGCCCACGGAAAACCGAGCGACCGGAATCTTGGTCCACCAAGCGGCGACCAAATGCCCCAACTCATGAATTAAGATCGCCAGTCCGATCAACAAGGCGCTAACGACATATCCCATCTCACAACTCCTAGAACGAGTTTCAAAACCTGGTTGCGCTTGTTCCGGAAACTTACAAATCAGTGTCAGCGGGACGCGTCAGAGGGTTTTGAAACAACTTGTAGCGAGGTTCTATTCAATTTGATCCTCAATTATCACGCGCGGCCGATGCATGTAAAGGCGGGTTCATCGAAATCGGGCTGAAGACGGGTGTTGATTTCTCGAAACAAACCGGCGCAAACGTTGCCTTACGAAACCGTTGCGGCAAGTTGCCTCACGGGATTCCCTCACTTGCCAACAAATACCCTCTTGGCGATGTCTCTCTGGATACTGTACAATTGATTTGTTGTCCACGGTGAAGATCATGTAGGGGATCAAATGTCACAAACACCGAATGAATTGTTAGATGCAATTTTGAAATTGTCCGAGCCAGAGCGACTAATGATTGTCGAGCGTTTGATGGACGATATCTCCGAGGACGCACCTGGTCTCTCCTCAGATGATCCTAAGTTTACTGACGAACTCCGCCGTCGTTCCGGCGACTGGAATCATGCCAAATCATGGGAGCAGGTCCGGGAACAGCTTCGGTAAACGTTATGGTCGTCTACTTTCATCGCGACGCAGACCGTGAGCTACGTGAGTTGTGGGAATGGTATTCCCAACGCGATTCCACAGTGGCAACACGATTCCTTCGCGCAGTAGACAACGCCGTCGAACGCATACAGTCCCACCCACCTTCTCATCCGATCGAATTAGACTAATTTCGGTGGGTACGCGTGCGGCAATTTCCGTTTCGATTGATCTTCGAACAGCCGGATGAGAATCGAATATTGGTCTTGGCAGTCGCTCATTCCAGCCGTGAACCAGAATACTGGCAGGATCGCATATAAGTTGCCCGATGGCGGTCTGCGGTGTCTCTTTGATTATCTTGTCGTCAGAAGAAATCCCGCCGGGTGCCACTGCTGGCTTGTCCAGGTGTGTCTTTCAATCGCTCGGTTTGCCCCTGACTGAACAAACCACAACGCGCGGTTTCGGCCCTCTCCATAAAACCACTCCCGTTTGATTGGCGTTTGCCTACCAAACCGTTATCGTGAAGCCGTTGTCCTAGCATTTTTAGCGGCAACATCCAAGATTTTCATCACTCACGACGCGAGAGGAAATAGACCATGGGTCGGCAACAGGTGAACGTCGCGATTATTGGCATGGGCTTTGGTGCGGAGTTTATCCCGATTTATCAACGCCATCCGCAGGCCAAAATGTACGCCATTTGCCAACGGTCCGAGGCGAAGCTCAACGAGATAGGCGACGCTTTCGGGATCGAAAAACGCTACACCAACTACGACGACGTCCTCGCCGACCCGGACGTCGATTTCGTGCACATCAACACACCAATCCCCGACCACGCACGGCAATCGATCGCCGCCCTCAAAGCAGGCAAGCACGTGATGTGCACGGTTCCCATGGCGACCAGCATCGCCGAGTGCGAGGAAATCGTCAATCTGGTCAAAGAGACCGGCCTCAAATACATGATGGCCGAAACCGTGGTCTATGCCCGCGAATTTCTATTCACCAAGGAACTCTACGAAAAGGGCGACTTGGGCAAAGTGCAATTCCTGCAGGCCAGCCATGTGCAGGACATGGACGGCTGGCCCGACTATTGGCCCGGATTGCCCCCCATGCACTACGCCACCCACTGCGTCGGTCCCTGTATGGCACTGACACGCGACGAAGCGGAGTACGTCTCCTGTTTCGGATCGGGCACGATTCGTGAAGAGTTGATCCCGAAATACAACTCTCCCTTCGCTGTGGAAACCACGCACATCAAATTCCGCAATTCGGACCTGACTGCCAGAATTCACCGTTCACTTTTCGACGTCGCCCGCCAATACCGCGAAAGCTTTGACGTCTACGGCACCAAACAAGCTTTTGAGTGGCCGTTGATCGAAGGTGAAGATCCGGTACTGCACACTGCCAAAAAACCGGAGCCGGAAATCCCCGAGCGGATCAAGGTCCCGGACTACGCGCATCTCTTGCCGGAAGAAATCCAACCCTTCACCACCGGCGGTGTCTATGATGCGGACGACCACCAACACCTCTCCTTCACACAAGGTGCCGGTCACGGCGGATCACACCCCCATTTGGCGCACGAATTCCTCTCCGCCCTGATCGAAGACCGCGACCCCTATCCCAATGCTGTGCAATCAGCCAACTGGACCTGCGTCGGCATCTGCGCCCACGAATCAGCCCTTAAAGGCGGAGAAATCGTCCGCTTGCCGGAATTCACCCTGTCTTAGTTGCGCGGCGCAAGGTTTAGCTAGCCACAGATTGAACACAGATGAAACACGGATCAAAAAAAGAAAAAGAACAAAGAACACTTCAATTGTGATGGCGATATTCGCAATTTCGAAGGTCGTTTACTCTTTGAAAATCTGTGTTTGATCTGTGTTCAATCTGTGGCAAAGAATCCTAACTAACCTAACCCAAAACTCCCACGGATTATCTCATGTCTGCCGTTCGATTTGCCGTTGCCGGGTTGAAGCACTTTCATATCTTGACGTTCGTCAACGGCATGCGCGCTTTGCCCGATGCTCAGTTCGTCGGGTTTTATGACGACGACCCAAAACTGCGCGACCAATACAGTCAAGAGTTCGGCGTGCCCGCATTTGCCTCGGTGGGTGAATTGGTCGAGGCGACCGAGCCGGAAGTCGTCGGGGTTGCTGTTGAAAACAGCAAAAAGGGAGCGGTGATTTGCGAATTGGCTGAGCGTGGTTGTCACGTCCTGGTTGATAAACCGTTGGTCACCAGCTTTGCGGATCTCGACGACGTGGAAACGGCGCATGTCAAAACCGGCAAGCAGATCGGTCTGATGCTGATGGAACGCTACAACGGACCGACGCGGGCGGTGCGGGAGTTACTGCAGTCTGGCAAGTTAGGTCGGATGGTCAATTTCACCGGCTTGGCGCCACACAAACTCAAACCGGCGGGGCGTCCGAAGTGGATGTTTGATGCCGACCTATATGGCGGCGTGTTGAATGACCTCTGTATTCACAATATCGATCTGAGCCGCTGGATGTGGGATGAGGAACCGGTAGCCGTGACCGCCGCCGAAGGCTGTTTGCGATTCACGCAGTACGACCGGTTCACCGACCACGCCGAGGTCTTCTTAGAGTTCGCCGACAGTTCGACGGCAATGCTCCGCGCCGATTGGCTCACGCCCGAGGGCTTCCCCGCGCACGGCGACGGCCGTCAGTTTTTTGAATGCACTGAAGGGACCATCGAAATCCTGGCCGCCCCCGATATCCACCGTTTGGGGGAAGGCACGATCCACTACGACGCCTGGGACGCCGAGCGGACCCAATTGGCCCCCGCACCGCCGGAAAAATCCGCCTTCGCCGATTTCGTCGCCCTCTGTCGCGGCACCCAGCAGGCGGAGTTATTCCCGTCCGACGGTTTCCGCTCCACCCGCATCACCCTCTACGCCCGCGAAGCAGCGCGGACGGGGACGAAGATTGATCTGCGTGATAAACTGTAGAGCGGAAGAGCATTTGTTCCTGAAATAAGGATTGCATCTCGTGACAAGCGCGCCAAATGTCATCGTTGTGGCCGGTCCCAACGGCGCCGGAAAATCTACGGCGGCGCCGGCACTGTTACGGGATTTCGCAAAAGTATTTGACTTCGTGAATGCCGACATTATTGCACAGGGCTTATCAGCATTTCACACCGATTCGGTCGCGATCCAAGCCGGACGTATAATGCATACACGCATTCACGAATTGGCCGAGCAACGCGCCAATTTTGCTTTTGAAACGACCTTAGCATCACGTTCATTTGCTCCGTGGCTGAAGGAATTGCGCGCCTCCGGTTATCTCGTCCATTTGGTTTTCTTATGGCTTCCTTCGCCGGAATTTGCCATTGGACGCGTCGCAATGCGCGTCGAACAAGGTGGACATCACGTTCCCGATGAGACCGTGGTCAGGCGGTATCATGCAGGGCTAAACAATTTCTTCCAGCTTTACCGTCCGGTTGCAGATTCCTGGTCGATCATCGACAACTCTGGAACTGGAGAACAAACACCGATTGCTTTATGGCAGGAAAATGCGACAATTGAAGTGTTGCAACGCGATATCTGGCAGAAACTGTTAGACGACTACTCATGATCAAGAAAAACGAGTCGGTAAATCAAAGCGAATCGGATTCTAGTGCCATCACTGCGCGGCTCTTGGATTTCGCGAAAATCGAGCAAGTCCTCAACGAAGTCGCCCGCAAGACCGTTCAGGAACACGCCCGTGCGGGGCGGAAGATTCCCGTTTGGCGCGATGGTCAAGTTGTCTGGATTCTGCCGGAAATCGAAGACGACGGCGAGAAGTGAGCGGCGGCTTACACAATTTTCGTCCGTCGATGCGCGCGGCTGGGCCAGTTGATGACCAGGGCGGCGATCACGACCACGACCACAATGGTGGAATTGCCATTTTTCGAGGCTTCATGCAACGAGCGAAATGCACCATCGAGTGTCCGGTCCGTCATCATTTTTTCTAGTGGGCGATACACCAAAAAGTAATCCGCAATTGCTCCCGCCAGCGCGAGTGCCACCAAGCCCAGTCCCAACCAGCTGCGGATCGATCCCAGCTCGCCATGTTTGCGGGCGAAGAAACCGGCCACCAACGCGGTTCCCAGCAGTCCGAATTCCAATACGTAATAATAGGGGAAACGGATCAGCGACAGTTGCATCCGTAGCTCCGAATCAACCTCCGGCGACCGGGTCAGTCCGACCGTGATCAACACAAACAACGCAGCTGCCCCCGCCCATGCAGCAGGACACAACCGAAATAACATCAAACAAAATCCCCACATCGTCGTCACCTTTCCGGTCACAAATCTCGTCTCGCCAACCGCTGGGCTTTGCCATTCTCTGCATCGGCGGCGATAATGGAATTCCGCCGACGGTGTTACTGAAACCAGTCGTAACAGTGTACACGAATCGTGCCGAAGGATGCGATCGTTGGTTGGGACTACACAATTATTTCGCCACAGATGAAACACAGATCGAACACAGATGAACAATTATGTCGCCAAATTCCTTCGTTTCTCACTGTTCGCTTGCGGATGTCTATTCGTCGCCGCGCACCTCGATTTGCTGCTGGCCACAGAAAAACCGGCTGCCACGACGCCCATCCACAGTCCGCTGACCATTGCCGACTCACTGGCGAATTTTCAGTTGCATCCCGATTTGAAAATCGAATTGGCCGCCGCTGAGCCGGATGTGATTGATCCGGTCGCTATCCGTTTTGACGAACAGGGGCGGATGTGGGTGGTCGAAATGCGGGACTATCCCAATGGCCCCGGTGAAGGCGAACCACCCAGATCACGGATTTCCGTGCTCGAAGATCGCGACGGCGACGGCCGGTTTGAAACCTCACAAGTATTCGCCGACAATTTGCTGTTTGCCACGGGCATTCAACCTTGGCAGGCGGGCGTGATTGCCACAGTGGCCGGAGAAGTGATCTACCTCAAAGACACCACGGGAGATGGAGTCGCTGACCTGCGCGAGACGTGGTTTTCCGGTTTCGTCGCCGAGAATCCACAATTGCGGGCCAATCACCCGACGCTTGCGCTCGATAATCATGTCTATGTCGCCAACGGCCTGCGTGGCGGAAGCGTCGTTACAGAACGGGAGCAATGGGACGGGGATGCCAAACCGGTTTCAATCAGCGGCATGGATTTTCGCTTCGATCCGTTAGCGGGAAAGCCCGAAGGGGTTTCGGGTGTGGGGCAATTCGGATTGTCGTTCGACGATTTTGCCAATCGTTTCACTTGCAGCAATCGCAACCCCTGCATCCACATCGTACTGGCCGACCGGTATATCAAACGCAATCCCTTCTTGGCTGTCGGGGCGGTGGTCAATGATGTCTCACCTGCCGGAACAATCTCGCGGGTCTATCCCATCAGCAATTTTTGGACAACCTCGACCCTGCACGAAGGGCAATTCACCGCCGCCTGCGGCGTGACCATCTATCGCGGCGATGCCTTACCCGCCGCGTTTTGTGGGAATAGCTTTACCTGCGAACCGACCGGCAACCTCGTGCATCGCGACGTGCTCACGCCCAGCGGAGCAACGTTTGCCTCAACACCGGGACGCGACAAAGTCGAATTCTTAGCCTCCCCCGACACCTGGTTTCGCCCGGTGAATCTGACCGTCGGCCCCGATGGTGCGTTATATGTCGTCGACATGTACCGGGCTGTCATCGAGCATCCACAATGGATGCCCGAGGAATTGCGGGACCGCACCGATCTGGAGTACGGCAACGATCGTGGACGCATTTGGCGGATCACGCCCAAGAATTGGAAACGGCCTGCGGAACAACCGCAACTCGCATCGGCGACGTCCGGGAAACTCGTCGAATCTCTAAACCACGACAACGCTTGGTGGCGCGAGACAGCACAGCGACTGCTCATCGAACGCCAAGCCCGCAACGTGCAGCCACAACTCGAACAACTCGTGGGCGGCGACGCAAAACCAACGGCCGCCGTGCATGCCCTTTGGACGCTCAATGGCCTCGGCGTACTGTCTGACGAAGTCATCGCCACGGGGCTGACGCACATTTCACCCCGTGTTCGCGAACAAGCGGTCCGGTTGTCCGAGACGCGTCAGAGCAAATCGCAGTCGCTACAAGCCGCCGTCATGAAATTGGCTGACGATAACGACCCACGCGTACGATTCCAAACTGCGCTCAGCCTCGGCGAAGCAGCCACCGACGAGGAACGTCTCACCGCCCTGGCCGATGCCCTTGCCATTGGCGGGGCAGACCACTGGACCCGTCTAGCTGTCTTCAGCGCCGCTCCGAATCACGAACAGGAATTGTTAAAGCGCTTATGGACCAAATCCGTCGCTCCGGAAAAACTAGCTCCGCTGGCTACGGAAATCGCTGCCTTAGTCAGTTCTCGCCAGAAGCCCAAGGAAATCGGCGGCGTGTTGCAAAACCTGACCACGTTGCCCGCAGCCATGCCGGACGCAGCAAAAAGGCAATTGCAGGCGGCGCTGATTAGCGGCTTGGGGCAAGGACTCGGGCGTCGCGGCGTGAAATTGGACGCCATGCTCAACAAACTCCCGGTAGAATTCGCCGACACACAAGCGGCGGTGCAGAACGTCTTCCAGCAAGCCAAATCCACCGCAGCCAACGCGGAGCAAGACCTCGCCGCCCGCACCGCCGCCATCCAATTATTACAGTACACAACCTTCGCAGACGCTGGCTCGACGCTGATGGAACTGATTGAAAATGATCCGGCCCAAGCAATTCGCCTCGCCGGCATCGATGTGCTGGCCGGTTTTCAGGATGGCTCGATCGGACCGTTTTTGCTGACCGGATTCAGTGGACAGACCCCAGCGGGGCGACGCGCGGTGATTAACGCGCTGTTGCGAAACGATGCCCGCGCCACGTTATTACTCGATGAAATTGAAGCCCAAACCATCGCTGTTGCCGAGTTGGGAGCCACCAACGTCAATCGACTGACCAAGCATAAAAACCCCGCACTGAAGACCCGCGCCGGGAAGTTGCTCGCCAGCGCGATTCCCGCCGATCGCAAAGAAGTGCTTGCCAAGTATCAAACAGCATTGACACTCAAACCCAATCCCCAGCAGGGCAGGGCGTTGTTTGAGAAAAATTGCAGCACCTGCCATCGCGTGAGCAATATCGGCGTGGAAATCGGCCCGGACATCGCTGACTCCCGTACACGTCAACCGGCCGCCCTGTTAACCGACATCCTCAATCCCAATCGCGCCATCGACGCCAACTATGTCAGCTACTCTATCGTGACGGAGCAGGGGACCACCGTCACCGGCATCATCGCCGCCGAAACCGCTTCGTCGATCACCATCAAACAACCCGAAGGAAAACATGTAACCGTCTTGCGGCAAGACATCGACGAAGTCATCTCCAACGGCGTCTCGCTGATGCCCGAAGGCCTCGAGAAAAACCTCACCCTGCAACAAATGGCCGACCTCATCGCCTTCATCAAAAACTGGCGCTACCTCGACGGCAACGTCCCGCTGCGCGAACGATGAAAAAAAAATCACCATGGAGGCACGAAGGACACGGAGTTTAAAAGACTGTAGACCATAGGCCGTAGACTATAGGATTGGACTGCCCACGCTATTCCTACGGACTACGGTCTAAAGCCTACAGCCTCTTTCCCCGTGTCCTCCGTGCCTCCGTGGTGAACCTTAAAAAATCACAAAATCAACATCGCATCGCCGTAACTAAAAAAGCGATACTGCTGGGCAATCGCTTCGGCATAGGCTTGGCGGATTAAGTCGTAGCTGGCGAAGGCGCTGATCATGACCAGTAGGCTCGACTTGGGGAGATGGAAGTTGGTCAGTAGGACATCGACCGCTTGAAACGTGTAGGGCGGGCGGATGAAGAGGTCGGTTTGATCCTGGTAGGCGGCAATTTTGCCGTTGCGGGCTGCTGACTCCAACGTGCGGACGCTCGTGGTTCCGACTGCCACGATGCGGCCGCCTTGTGATCTGGTGTTTCGCAACTGCTGCGCGACGGTTGCATCCAGTTCGCACCACTCCTCATGCATGCGGTGCTCGTCGAGGTTTTCGACGGAGATTGGCCGGAAGGTGCCGATGCCGACGTGGAGCGTCACAAATTCCTGCCCCACGCCTTGCTGTCTACACTCTTCAAGTAATTCCGGCGTGAAGTGCAACCCGGCTGTTGGAGCGGCGACGGCTCCGTAGCTGCGGGCGTAGGTGGTTTGGTAGCGTTGCCAATCGTCCGAGGTCGCCAATTCGCGTTCAATGTATGGCGGTAAGGGAACGGTTCCAAATTGCCGTAAGATCTCGACCGCATCCCCCTCTCGCTCAGGGCGGGCGAACCACCCCCCGTCGTCATCGCGTTCCAGCAGCGTCAAATGAAATTCGGCCGCCGAATCCGCGGGATGCGCTGGCAGCAAGGTAATCGACTCACCCGGCTGCAATTTGCCCCGTGTTTTGCTTAGTATCTGCCACCGCTGCTCGGCATCACAGCCGAGATACAACCCCTCCCAAGCCCCGCCGGTGGCGGTCCGCTTGCCGAGCAATCGTGCGGGGAGCACCTTGGTGTCATTCAAAACCAGCGTGTCTCCGGCTCTCAAATACCGCGGCAGATCGGTGATGTGCGCGTGTTCGATCGTGCCCGTACTGCGATCCAGGACCAACAATCGCGACCCATCTCGCTTTTCCGCCGGTTGTCGCGCAATCAATTCGCTCGGCAATTCGTAGTCATAATCAGAAAGCTGCTGCATGAATGGTATTCGTATCTGTTTGTGGGGTGGGCCGGTTTGATCTCGTCTTTACCCGGTCTGGCTGCGACAGTATATACAGCGCCCCTTCGGCAAAAAATGCCCGCGCGAAGTTTTCGCAGTCGGAAAATGACTCCCTTCAAGACAAAGGCTGACACGTGTCGCCACCATCCCCACCGATTCGCTTGGCGTTTTGCATCACGGATCTTGATCCGGGAGGCGCCGAACGGGCGTTGGTGCAGATCGTGACCCGCTTGGATCGCACCCGCTGGGAACCAGTGGTTTACTGCCTCTCAGCCCCCGGCGATCTGGTTGCTGTCTTAGAAGCGGCCGATATTCCGGTAACCTGTTTCGGAGCCAGCGGCTTGCGGAGCATTGGCGTGATACGGCAACTGGCCCGCGCCCTAAAACAGAACCGGCCGCAATTGCTGCAGACGTTCTTGTTTCATGCCAATCTGATCGGACGCCTCGCTGCACGCTGGGCGGGCGTTTCGCAGATCGTATCGGGCATTCGTGTTGCTGAAAAACGGATAAACTTGCACCTACGTTTGGATCGACTGACAAACTCGCTGGTCGCCTTCAACGTTTGTGTCAGCCAAGCGGTGGCTGATTTTTCGATAGAGCGCGGCGGCCTGTCGCCGAAAAAAACGATCGTGATTCCCAACGGTGTGGACTACGAAAAGTTCGCACACGCGCAACCGTTGTCACTGACTGAATTCGGCATCCCGCCCGACAGCCGCGTTGTCGTGACGGTCGGACGCTTGGATCCGCAGAAGGGTTTAACGTTTTTATTGCCGGCGTTTTCAGAAGTACACTCGCAATACCCCGATGCGCATTTGCTGTTAGTGGGCGAGGGACCTCAGCGCGAGGAACTACAGTCGATGACAAACGATTTGGGTTTGAACACGCACATACACTTCGCAGGATGGCAGCCTGATGTGCCGGGGATTTTGAAGTCGTGCGACTGCCAAGTGTTGGCCTCGTTGTGGGAAGGGATGGCCAACGTGGTTTTGGAGGGCATGGCGGCCGGTATTCCGATTCTTGCCACCGCCGTTGAGGGCGTCGCTGAGCAAATCGTCAGTGGGGAAAATGGAATCGTGGTCGAGGCTGGTTCGGCCTCGGCATTGGTTGTGGGGATGAATCAGTTGCTTGACGATCCCCAAAACGCGCAAACCATGGCAGCACGCGCGCAAGTGGTTGTAGAGGAGAGGTTTACGTGGGACAAGGTTGCCGCGCAATATGACAGTTTGTATGCGGAAATTGTGGGCATTCCTCCGCTCACAAAGAGTGAACCTGGGACATAGACAGGTGGTTTTTCCGGTTAATGAGAAATTTACAGTCGCCGCAACTTATTGTTTAGCAATGTGTTAGGAGCGAAATTTGATTTAGGTCTTGTAAAACTCACCAAATTTCCCTTGACCAATGGGATTCCCTTGGTAGATTTGGCAACCGATGGGGACGAGTGGGGGAAAGTGGTGAAAAATGCCTCTGACCGGGACTTTTAACAGAAGCATGGATGACAAGAGTCGATTCGCCGTCCCCAAGCGTTTGCGTGAACAATTTGGTGAGGAGGAACTTCGCAGTATCTACGTGGCTCCGGGAACGGAGTGCTCACTAGATCTTTACTCAAAGATAGCGTTCGAAGAATTAGCGGATCGAGTTGCTACCATGTCGCCAACGCGGGCCGACATCCGCAATTTCAAGCGGTTGTTTTATGGGCGAGCGGAAAGAGTCGACCTCGATTCCCAGGGACGGATTCGGATTCCCGAACGTCTCGTGACTTTTGCCGGTCTCCAAAAGGAGGTTGTCCTGATTGGTGTCCACGACCATGTTGAGGTCTGGGACGCTGCGGTGTGGCAACAATTTTTGGAGAATCACTCTACAGATTTTGACAGCATGGCGGCTGGCGTGTTCGAATGATCGCCCATGGCATGGATGCCAATTTTAAGATCAGGGAACCAGAACCCGGCAGTTCGCACCCGCATCACCGGGTACAACAGGCTTGGAGCTTGATGAACCCAGCGATGCACATGGAAACTCCGCTGGCTACCGGGCTGTGCGGAGAACGGTCGACAAGGATGCATGACCGGCGTGGGACGGCGTGGTTTACGAGACTGAGCCCTACTGCGGATCATTCGCCTCACTAGGGTAGCATGGATGCTGCCCGAGGGGATGATTCCTCGATCTTGCCGAGGAATTTGGTTTTTAAAACCTATCCGCATTATAGCCACCTTTCCTGCGCTAGGGAACATCTGCTCAGGTTTTTCCCTATCTGATCGATTTTGCTCAGCGGCTCCGCTTCGCGACTTGAGATCACTAGCGCTGCTCTCCATACTGCACAGCATGCCCAGCTCCTCTCCTTCTGACTCAACGCCGCCGCTATCCGTCCATCTCCCCGTGCTCATGCGCGAGGTGCTTCGCGCGATCAATCCGCAGCCGGGACAAATCATCGTCGACGGCACCGCCGGCGGCGGGGGGCATAGTCGCGAAATCCTCAAACGGATCGGCGAGACCGGGACGCTTATCGGCTTGGACCGCGATCCGATGATGTTGAAGTTGGCCGCCCAGAAGGTCCAGGGCGAAAATGTTCATCTGGTCCAGGCGTCCTACGCACTGTTACCGCAGGTCTTGGAGGATTTGGGGATCGCCCAAGTCGACGGTATATTGCTCGACTTGGGATTGTCTTCGGATCAATTGGCCGACCGGCGGCGGGGATTCGGGTTTGCCGCCGAAGGCCCATTGGATCTGCGGTTCGACACCACCGCAGGGGAACCAGCCTGGCAATTGTTGGAGCGGCTCAACGAAGAGGAGCTCGCAACAATTTTTATGGAATTCGGCGAGGAGCGTTTTGCCACACAAATTGCCGCACGCATTGTTGAGACGCGAAAACGAAAACCAATCCTCACCGCGCAGGATCTGACCACTGTCGTCACTGCAGAGGTTAGCTCAAAACGCTCAGCCCGTTCCGACCGTCAACCGGCGACGCGCGTGTTCCAAGCGCTGCGGATCGCCGCCAATGAGGAGTTGGGGCAACTGGAGGTTTTTCTCAAATCGCATCTCCAAGATTTTTTGAAAACTGGCGGCCGAGGAGCCATAATTAGCTTCCATTCGCTGGAAGACAGGTTGGTAAAAAACGCGTTTCGTGATAAACACCGCTTTCGTTTATTGACACCGAAACCGGTGATTCCGGCGGCAGTGGAGCAGAGGGCGAATCCACGGTCGCGATCGGCCAAGTTACGAGCGGTGGAAAGATTATGACGGATAACAATCAGCGGCAGGATGCCGACGAACGCCCCGATGAAGATACGGATTTTGATAGGGACGCCGACCAGTCGTCCAGTGCGGCAGCCGATTGGGGTTTGAAAAAGCCCAATTCTGGCATCGGCAAGGAAATCAAAATCGGTGTGACAATCTTGGCACTGATTTGCGGAATCTTTGGCTACGTGCTGTATAAGAAATCCGCGGATGGACTCCCCGATGTCGCGATTGAGGGCGACAAGGAAACAGACGACGAAACTCCGCCTGTCGAGAAGAAAAACAAAATCGTCCAAGCGAGTAGCACGACTCCGACCGAAGAGACTTCCACAGTCCCTGCGAATGCAGTCGCGGGCACGCTTGGTGAGTTTCCGGCGACCAATGCTCGTCAACCCGATGCGTATGCTGCAAATGCTCCAACGCAAAATCACGAGCAGCCGCTCCGGGACGATTACGATCTAATGGCCGAAGCGGATGCACTTGCCGATGCGCGCAATGCCAACGCCGGCCTGCTGGAAAACGATGAATGGGAGGCCGATCCAGCTGCGGGACAGTTGTCCGACACTACGGACCTGGCCGCTGACAGCTACAACGATTTTCCGCCCGCCCAAGACCATCCGCCCGCTCAGACCGAAGAGTTTCCCGAACCGAGCGCAGACGAATTCACGAGTCTGGACGATACGGCGAATCCGTATGAGGTTGCAGGGAACGACGGTGAAATCAGCACACTCCAAGACGATTCCACAACCTTCGCCGATCCAGCCGCTGAGCAATTTACTCAGGATGAAACACAGCTCGACGAGTTCTCAAGTCAAGAATTCGCCAACGATCGAGAATTTGCCGAAACTACAGAATTCTCAGACACGCAAGAGTTCGTAGACGAACCGGCGATGGGAAATCAGGAACCGGTGGTTGAGGATTTCGAGGTCGCTAACGACGAATTTGGTGAGTTGGCTGAGCCCCAGACTGCTGAGGTGAACGATTACCGCTCTCCGGTGAATGAGGAATTGGGCGGTCAGCTAGAAGAAATGACTGAGACCGAATTCGGTGAGCCGCAGCCAACCGACCCGCGCGTCGGGGAATTTCAGAATGTGACGCGACACACCGGGCAGGCGAGTAGTACGACGATTGTGCAGCGGACCGATGAATCACCGTTGGAACCAGAACAGTCGTTTGAAAATCCGACACCAGCCCAAGACCGCGTCAACGGATACCATGCCGTCAGCAGCTACCAAAACGAAATCGAAAGCACCAACCGCGCCGCCGCTCCCGATCAATTCACGGTGGATGAAACCGGGTTCGATGAACAGGGATACGTCGGATCGACCGATGTGGCCTCCCCCATTGCGCAGGACAACCAGACCTATGGTTTCGACCAACGGCAACAAGTCGAGGAAACCTTTGACACGCCGGTTCCCCACAATGGTCCAAGCTACGTCGTCGAATCGAACGATAGTTTTTGGTCAATCGCCCGGCAGACTTATGGCGATCCCAAATATTTTCAAGCTTTAGCCAAATACAACGAACGAACTATTCCCAATCCCAAAGCCATGCGGCCCGGCATCGAAATTGCGACCCCCGCAGCTGCTGAATTGGAGCAGTTGTATCCTGATCTGTTGGGGAACGTCGAACAGGTCGCGCGGCACGTGCCGGCAGTTGAGACCCCGATCGCGTCAGGTGACTTTTTGGATAGTGAGGAATTTCGCGGTCGCGTTGGTTACGGAACCGGAGAAACCATTTCTCGCGCAGCGGCCGATGCCTCGGGTTACTCGATTGCCAGAGACGGTCGTCCTCAGTATCGAGTCTCTTCGGGTGACAACCTAGGCACGATTGCTCGGCGGCATTTGGGGAAAGCTTCCCGTTGGGAAGAGATTTACCGGCTCAACCAGGACCGCCTCGCAGACCCAAATCGCCTCAAAATCGGCACGGTCTTGCGACTTCCCGACGATGCCCGCCAGGAAGCGGTCGTCAATCGCCCCACTTACAGTCGATAACCCTAGTGGGGTTCGTGCGATAAATTCAGCGCCATCCGTCTGATCGTCGCTGCGCGCGTGCCGCCGTTATTATCCAAATTGGGCGGTTTCGGAGGCGGCATGTTTGTTCGATTCGCGGGCGCCATCGTGGTGATCGTGCTGATCGCGTTGGCCGGGATTCGGCTGGAAAAAGAGAATCTCGAATTGCGCCGCGCAGTGAGTCTGCAGCACTACCGGCTCGAGGTCTTGGAGCGACGCCATGCGCTGCACCGTTTGAAGGTCCAGCAATTGGGAGCTCCGGCGCGAATGATTGAATCGTTGGAATCGGGGAAACTGCAAGTCTTGGCCCCCGCTCGTAAACCGACAAAATCAGCCAACGAGCTCATCGCTCGCGACCCGCAGCAGGCACGGCGCTTGTACTAACTGTACCGGGTCGCGTATCGTGGGTCGCACCCAACTGGTGTGTTTTGTGTGTGGGGAAAGTAGTGGCGATGTCTCAAGACCGACAACACGACGCCGCCAACGATCCCGCGCGTACTAGTTGGCGGGAATGGCTGTTGCGTTCGATGCTTGTCGGCGTGTGGTTGGTACTGGCTGGGCGGTTGGTGTTCTTGCAGATGATTCAAGGCCCACGGCTCAGGCAACAGGTCGAAAAGCAATGGGCCGCGCACGAAGTCTTACCGGCCCGCCCGGGCGATATTACCGATCGCAACGGACGCCTGTTGGCGACAACGGTCTCGGTGCGAAGCCTGTTTGTCGTACCCGCGCAGATCGAGCAGCGTTGGCAATTCGCCGCCCAATTGGCTGATGCCCTCGGACGCGATCGTGACCAGGTGTTCCAACGCATCTCCGCGCACGGCGACAAGCAATTCCTCTGGATGGCGCGGCGATTGACCGACGAACAGGCCGCCGTCATTCGCGATTTGGACCTGCCCCGCGATTGTTTCGGATTTCGTGACGAGTTTCTCCGCGTTTATCCCCAAGGCGAAATTGCCGCTCAAGTGTTGGGTATCCGAGACATTGATGGGATCGGTCGCGGCGGGTTGGAGGAGCACCTCAATGAGGCCCTACGCGGCCGCGATGGCCGACGCTCCGTGGCGCGGGATGCGCGGGGCCATGTGGTCGAGGTCAGCGAACGCATTACCCGTCCGCCGCAGCACGGCCAAACCGTTCGGCTCACCTTAGATGCGGTCATTCAGCTGCATGCGCAACGGGCGCTGCAAAAAATCATGCAGGACTGGAAACCAAAATCTGCTTGCGCCATCGTGCTCGAACCCCAAACCGGCGGCGTGTTGGCGATGGCCAATTGCCCCACATTTGACCCCAATCATCTCAACAACGTTCCCGATGAGGCTTGGAAAAACCATGCGATTGCATCGATATATGAACCAGGATCGACATTCAAACCATTCATCGTCGCCACCGCGATCGAACAAGGGTTGATTCAGCCCGACGAAATGTTCGACTGCGAGCATGGCGAATACCGCATGGGACGGCGGGTTCTGCACGATCACCATGGCTATGGCGAGCTGAGCGTGACGGACATTCTGGTGAAGTCCAGTAATATCGGCATGGCCAAAATCGGTGAGCGGCTGACAAATCCGGGAATCCATGCCACCGCTGTGAAATTCGGTTTCGGTCGCAAGACCGGCATTGAACTGCCCGGCGAACTGAAAGGGATGTTGCGTCCGTTGCGAAAGTGGAACAGCTACTCGACCGGCTCCGTTCCCATGGGGCAGGAGATTGCCGTCACACCGTTGCAATTGATCTCCGCCACTGCGGGACTGGCCAATGGCGGACGGCAATGCACACCGCACTTGGTGGAAAATCAGCGATCAGGAATCGCGGGGCCGGCAACTGTGATCGTCTCGCAAACGGTCGATGCCAATGTTGCGGATTGGATCGTGCAAGGCCCCATGACCGAGGTGGTGCGACGCGGCACAGGGCGAAATGCGAAGTCGAAGGATTATACGGTGTTCGGAAAAACCGGTACCGCCCAAAAACCCGATCCGCAAACCGGCGCGTATTCCAACCAGTTGCACGTCAGTTCCTTCATCTGCGGTGCTCCTGCGGAGAATCCGCAAGCGCTGGTGCTGGTGGTCGTCGATGAGCCTTCCGTAGGACCCAACCATTACGGCGGAACCATCGCCGCCCCCGCCGCAGCTCAAATCCTCAAAAAAACGCTCGAACAAATGCGCGAACGCGAAGTCGAACTAGCCACCCAACCACGCCAGTTTCGCTAGCGGCATGGCCGCTTGGTGCGAGCTTCCGCTCGGAGGGGGGGGGTCCGCTCCCGTTGGTCGCTGCGCGTTGCGAGTACGGTCTCCGGGAGGGTGAGGCTCCTGCCGAGCCGCGCGCTACTGCAATGCGTCATTTGGCCAACACGTTTGCAAGCCATCCTACAGTTACCGATGCGGCTCAGCAGGAGCTTCGCCCTCCCGACGGGCTTATTGACTAGGTACGTGCTGCGGTGAATTGGTTCTGTGGCGGAAAGGGGACGCGGATCATTGCAAGGTGCGGCTGCCTCCCTAGAATAGAAGCATTGCGGTTACCGTTCACTATTCGGGGAATCCATAGCGTGGTTTTATTAGAATTCAGCATGACGCCTTTGGGCAAAGGCGAAAGTGTGAGTCCCTATGTGGCGCGGTCTGTGGAAATCATTTCGCAGAGCGGTCTGGACTATCGTTTGCACGCTATGGGGACGGTCATCGAAGGAGAATGGGACGAAGTGATGGCCGTCGTGACCAAGTGTTACGAAGCCATGAGCGTCGACTGTGACCGCGTGACCTGTTCAGTCAAAATCGATGCCCGTCGCGGAGCCAGCGGTCGGCTGGTCTCTAAAGTGCGCAGCATCGAAGATAAAGTCGCCGGCGATCTCAAGACCTCCGAATCCTAAACCCAATCGACATTCGACAACTTCTCCCGGTATGGCCTGGGGGGGATGCGTTTCTCAAGGAGTATCATGGCAGACGAAAAAAACAGCGAACTGGCCCAAGTGTTGGGGCGGATTCCCAGCGGGGTGTTCATCCTCACCTGTGGTGACGACAACGGCAACACGACCGGCATGCTGGCCAGTTGGGTTCAACAGGCGGCCTTTGAGCCCCCCACGATTTCTGTCGTGGTTAAAGAGGGGCGCTATGTGAACGACTGGTTGGGGCAAACCGGCCGAGCGGTCGTGAATGTCATCAGTGAGTCACAGAAACAATTGCTCGGCCATTTCGGTCGCGGCTTCGAACCGGATCAACCGGCGTTTGAAGGTTTGGACATCACCACTGGCGAAACCGGTTTGCCGATCTTGTCGGACAGTCTGGGGTATCTGGAAGGCGAAGTTGTCGAGAGTCTCGCCGCTGGAGATCATCGCGTCTATCTGCTGAAGGTCATTGCCGCTGGCAGCGGTCCCCGCTTGGCGGATGAGTCCCCGATGATTCATATCCGTAAAAACGGTTTTAACTATTAACGGCGGCGATTCGTCTGGTCCTTGAGTTTGTATCTGCGATAAAAAACATGCCTGAAACAGCAACGATATCGACAATTCCCGCCCAAGCACTGCAGGCTCTGCGTCGCATCGTGGGGGAAACCAGTGTGCTTAGCGCCCACGAGCAAGTGCTGGTCTACGAGTGCGACGGGTTTGTGATTGAGAAAAACACTCCCGACTGCGTCGTCTTCCCCGAGACGACTGAGCACGTAGTCGCCATCGTAAAACTATGCAACGAATATAAGATTCCCTTCGTCCCCCGTGGCGCGGGAACCAGTCTTGCGGGAGGGTGCCTGCCCGTGGGCGGCGGCGTGATGATTGCCTTAACGCGGATGCGGGGAATTCATGACGTGAATTTGCGGGATCACTATGCAGTGGTCGGTCCCGGCACGGTGAACGTGCATTTGACGCAGCACCTCAAGGGAACTGGGTTTCACTATGCCCCCGATCCTTCCAGCCAAGGGGCGTGTACGATTGGCGGGAATGTCGCCACCAATTCCGGTGGCCCGCACACCTTAAAATATGGGGTCACAGTCAATCACGTCCTGGGCGCCGAAGTCGTCTTGCCCGATGGCGAGGTGGTGCAATTCGGCGGATATACTGAAGACAATCCCGGTTTCGACTTAACCGGCCTGTTTGTGGGCAGCGAAGGAACATTCGGCGTTTGTACCAAAGTCATCGTACGGCTCACCCGCGATCCAGTCGCCTATCGCACAATGTTGGGAGTCTTCGAAACCGTGGAAGATGCGACGCAAGCAATCAGCGGTATCATCGGGGCGGGCATTGTGCCGGCGGCTTTGGAATTGATGGATCAGGGAATCATCGAAGCGGTCGAACCCGCGTTTCATTTCGGATTTCCGCTCGACGCCGGAGCGGTGTTGCTGATCGAGGTCGACGGCTTGGAAGTCGCCGTCGATGGTGAAGCGGCACAGATTGTGGAGTTGTGTGAACAAAACAACGCCCGTGAAGTCCGCAAAGCCGATTCGCCGCAACAACGCGATTTGTTGTGGAAGTGTCGCAAAAAAGCGTTTGGCGCGATCGGCCGACTCAGCCCCAGTTACTGCACGCAAGACGGCGTGGTACCACGGACGAAGCTGCCAGAGATTTTGAAGTTCATTACCGAAGCAAGTGCCCGTCACGACATTCGCATCGTCAACGTGTTTCACGCGGGCGACGGCAACATCCATCCCATTTTGCTCTTCGACGAACGCGATGCTGAGCAGGTCAAACGCGTGCTGTTGGCCAGCGATGAAATCCTCAATCGTTGTATCGAGCTGGGCGGCAGTGTGACGGGTGAGCATGGAATCGGCGTCGAGAAAATCAACTTTATGAACAAGCTCTTCACCGAAGCCGATTTGGAAACCATGGAAGCAGTGCGAATTGCTTTCAATCCCACAGGATTGTGCAGCCCTCAAAAAATGCTTCCCACGGCTGGCGCCTGTGGGATGGAACACATCGAAAAATCGCATCCCGCCCGTCGGGCCGCTCTCTAATTTCGAAACTGACGATAGACCCCATTCCGGAATTCTCTGCTGATTATGACTACGACCGAGTCGTCCGACGAATTTACTCCTACAACATCCGATGAAGCCCGCGACTTTCTCGCAGAGAATTCCGCCGGGGCAGGCCGGGCTATCTTTCCGGTTGGTGGCCGGACAGCACTGCATTACGGTTATGCTCCCACGCAGCCCGGCTTTGCCTTTTCCACGTTGCGGTTGAATCGCACGATCGACTACCCGGCGCGGGACATGACGATCACCGTCGAGGCCGGGATTCGGATGGACGAGCTGACCGAAATTCTCAAAGCCGAAGGGCAGCGGTTACCGATCGACGTTCCGCAATCCTCGCGCGCCACGTTGGGCGGCGTCTTGGCCACCAACACCAGCGGACCGCGGCGATTTGGTTTCGGCACGATGCGCGATTACCTGATCGGCATCACATCCATCGACGCCGCCGGCAAGACGTTCAGCGCCGGTGGACGTGTTGTCAAAAACGTAGCGGGTTACGATCTGTGTAAATTGATGATTGGTTCGCTGGGAACCTTGGCGGTCATCACCCAAGTCACGCTGAAGGTCATACCGCAACCGGAAATGTCACAATTACTGTGGTGTGCCGCTGCGGATTGGCAGGCCGTGGAAGTCGCGCTCGAAAACCTACTGACTTCCGCAACCCGACCGGTTGCTCTAGAGGTACTCAACGCCGCCGCCGCTCACGAAATTGCCGCCGAAGCCCGATTGGATTTGCCTTCCAGCGGACCGATCTTATGCATCGGTTTTGAGGGAGCCGCACGCGAGACAGAGTGGCAAGCCGAAACCATGTCGGTTGAGCTGGAAGCAGCCGGGATTTGCGACGTTGCGGTCGTGGCTGATGCCGAGTCGCTGTGGTTCGCACTGACCGATTTCGCGACCTCATCCGACGAACCGCTCACATTTCAAGCCAACCTGCGTCCGTCGCGACTGGTCGAGTTTTCCGAATTAGCAACCTCCGCCGGAGTCTCGCTTGCCGCGCATGCCGGCAACGGAATTGTGATTGGGCACCTCCCGGATGAAGTGACCACGCTCGATGCTGCTGTGGAATTATTGTCCCCGCTACAAGCATTGGCGCATGAGGCGGATGGCAATCTGGTGATTTTTGATTGCGATGAATCGTGGAAACAGACGATCCCGGTTTTCGGCCAAGCGCGGCAGGACCGGGCGTTGATGCAGCGGATCAAACAGCAACTCGACCCCCGGGATATTCTGAATCCCGGGCGAGTGTTTACAAAAAACGCAATGTCCGCTGCCCAATGACGGGTGGCGCTATTTAGCGGGGAAGCACGATGCAGCATCAACGGACCGCGGGGACAGAACAACCGGGCTGGCGCTGGGGGCCGTTTACGTTTCGCCTTCCGTTTTATCATACGGGCATCACTTGGCCGGAATTTTTTCAAGGCATCTTCGTCGCCGGCGCCACAGGCTTGGGACTGGTCCCGTTGTTGACGGGACCCTTCGGACTGTCTTTTGAAGAGGCGGTCGCCTGCATTTTTATCCAATCAATGCTCATTAGTAGCGCGCCGATTCTATTCGGCGAGCCGTTCGCGCCGGGCTGGGTCACCCCCGCGTTGCCGTTGGCCATTGCCTTTATTTTGGCCGTCGATGGGAATGGGAATGCGGTCTATGGTACTCCCCAAGAGAAGTTCCAAATGATGACGGCGGTCTCGCTTAATTTTGCTGCCATCCTCTTTTTTATGGGTGCAACGGGATTGGGGCATCGGTTCATTCGCTGGTTGCCCGATGCGCTGAAGAGCGGCATCATTTTAGGCGCCGCGATCGCCGCCTTGATGCGGGTTATGTTGGATGAAAAAAAGGAGCTGTTGCTCAAACAACCGATCACGACCACTGTAGCCGTCGCGATCTGTCTGATTCTCACGTTTTCGCTGCCCGTGCAGCGACTCAAATTGCGGTGGCGGTGGCTGGCGAAATTCGCAGGGTTGGGTTTGCTCCCCGGATTCGTCATTGCTGCCATTGTCGGTCCGCTGCCATGGGTCAATGAAATTAGTTACAGTGATGCAATCAAGTCGATCGGGACCAACTTTAACGACATCATTTTGATCCCCCCTTTCGCTGACCTTTTCAACAAAGTTTCTCCCTTTGCGATCGGCTGGCCCAGTCTGACAATGTTTCTCGATGGGTTTCCGCTGGCCATCATGGGCTACGTAATCTTGTTTGGAGATCTGATCACCGGTGCGGAAGTCATACAGGATGCGCAGCCTAGTCGGCCGGATGAAAAAATCGTGATCGATGTCAACCGCAGCCACTTTTCGTTGGCGATTCGCAACGCCATGATGGCGCTGTTTTCACCGTTTTTTCCAACGCAAGGCTGCCTGTGGACCGGGGTGCATGTGATTGTTGTGCAGCGCTGGCGGGAAGGACGACAGGCGATGGACTCCCTGTATACTGGGATTTCATCGTACTACGTCTTCGGTGTGCCGCTGTTGTACATGATCTTGCCGTTGTTGAATGTTTTGAAACCATTGATGGGCATTGCCTTGTCGCTGACCCTGGTCCTCACCGGATTCGCCTGTGCGTATGTCGCCATGGGCATTTCGAAAACACCGATCGAACGGGGCGTCGCTCTGCTCACTGCAGTCTCGCTGGTGGTATTTCCCAATCCCTGGGTCGGCATGTCCGTGGGCATCGTGGCAACATTGCTATTGGTCGGCCTACCCAAACGCGATCCCGACCCCGCATAGGGAGCGTCGCGACGCACCTTTCTATGTAGTACGAGAGATACGCCTCTAAGTCCCCTCACAAGAGAATCTCTTTGCGCCTTGGCGTCTCTGCGCGAGGCCGATCTACCGCAACGGAAATCGATCCATTCAGTGGCAGTCTTCCCCGGTGAGCCGGTTTTCGATTTCATCGGCACGGGTGGAGACTTCCAAGATGCTGCGGCGGATTTCTTCGACTTCGACTGTGGAGCGTAGGTGTGAGTTGACCATCACAAACATTTCCCGCCCGTCGACTTCTCGAATCGCTAAACTGCCGTGTGGGATCTCAGAATTGAGTCGCAACGCCGTTTCGAAAAATTCCGGGTCGGCCGGGCAACAGATGCTATAGATCAACAGCAAACATTCCCCGGCATGATGGTCGCTCGGTTCGACAAACAACACCTGTCGGCGGCCGTCGGGTAATTCATGGTCAATACGATACCGCAGGTCTTGTCGTGTCCAGCGAATCGACGGGTCGTTTAAAAAAGCATCGGTCAGCAACGATTCCAAATCGCGCGTCTGTCCCAAGACTGCTTGCAGCAGTTGCGCTGCTTCGATGCCGTCACAGGGACGATTGTGTGGGCTTTTGGCCAACAGCAAGCTGAGCACTTCGCCCATGACCAGACTGACGCGGGGATTGAAATCGCGAATGTTCGGCAGCGCTTCGGTTGCAACCTGCGCCATCAATTCATCAATCGACTTGGCCACATACGGCAGGCGGCCGCTGAGCATCAAAAAGTAACAGACCCCCAACGCATAGACGTCGCTCGCGGGACTGGCCGGTTCGCCGTGGAACAATTCCGGCGCCATGAAATTCGGCGTGCCGGCTAAGTCTTTGGGAAATTGCCGCAGTGTGGATATCCGTTTCGCCAATCCAAAGTCGGCGAGCTTGGCAATGCCTTGATGATTGAGCAAGATATTGTCGGGCTTAAGGTCGCGATGCACGATCCCCGCGCGATGCGCCGTCGCCAGTCCGTTGGCGATTGTCGCTGCCAAAGCGGTGGCCCGAATCGGTGTCAATCGCTGTTCATCGCGAAGCAATCGTTGCAACGAGCGCCCGGCGACAAACTCCATTTCTAAAAAATGAAATCCTTTTTCTTGTCCAATCGCGTGAATCGTGACCACATTGGGATGGATCAACGACGCCGTGGCGCGGCCTTCGTTGACGAAGCGTTCGACGTAGTCTTGATCGATCTCCGCGGATTTGGGAGACAGAATCTTCAGCGCGCAGTACCGATCCAAATCGCGGTGCTTTGCCAGATACACCCGCCCCATGCCGCCGCTGCCGATGAGCGATTCCAATTCGTAAACGTTCAGGGCGCTGCCCAACAGGTCGTCGAATTCTTCTGAGGGTTCCGTATAATATGTGCCGTTTCCGTGCCAATCGTGAATCAGCAACGTTTCCTGCAGTTGGTCGCCCATGATCTCGGGCAAGATGGCTCCGCACCGCGTGCATTCGCCATCCACAGTGGCCAGACGCTCATTGCAGCCTGGGCAGAAGACAACATTGGGGGCGGCATCGGATTGTTCGGTGATGGAATTCACGGATTCAGTCACGGTTGAGGAAACAAAGTCTGCGAACGATCAAGGGGAGCGGTTCGTTCTATTTCAACAAGAATTGGCGACAGATTCCAATATACGGCCGACATAGGCGAATCACGGGTGTTGCTTTTAAAGAGTGATTCGCCAACGGAGCGAGAATCTTGATGGGTTCTCTCACCTTCCAGCAAGTGTTGCACAGAGACTAATTGACCCCATCCGGATTGCGCGGTATACCAGACGCGCAGCGGAAAAACAGCCAACTTTTTCTGGACGCTGCTCACTTCAATTTACTATGTCCCGCCCCGGAGTACAGCGCCGGATACGGTCATTTTCCCGGTAAGGGTCCCAGATTCCATGACGCATGAACCGCCGGAGGGTACCGACGAGCCGCTGCCGCCGAGGGAGAATGACCCGCCGGTCGAAGACATCTCAACCGATGTGGGCGAGACAGACGTGGCATTGCCCGAACAGGAACAAAAAGTCGAAATCAACGTTGTGCCGCCGCCGACGTGGTTCATGCGGACGGTTTTTCCCGGTCTCGAAGCCGTTGGCTGGATGGTGGGTACGCTGATTGCAATATTCACCGGCTCTATTGCAGCGGCCATAGTGGTGAGTGTGGTTTGGATAGTGGCTCACCCCAACAGCGAGTTCTCACCCACAATTATCGAACAAGAGGCTATGTTGCCGGCGCTGATTGGCTCACAAGTATTTTTGATCGGCTTTGCGGCGCTGGGTGTCTTTGTACGGTTCGGTACAAAATTCCCCCGCACGTTGGGACTGCGGCGGCTGTCGTTGGGGCATTTGCTGGTTGTGCTCGGATTGACGTTGCCGGTTCAGTTTCTCGCGCATGCCTGGTCGAGCTTGGCCAGTGACCTGTTGGAGTCGGTCGGCATTGCCATCTCGTCGCAAGAGTACATGGATCAAATGCAACAAATCCTCGGCGCTGGTCCACTGGTCATCATGTGGCTGTTGATGGCCGTTTGCCCAGCAGTGGGCGAGGAGTTGATCTTCCGCGGTATCATTGGAAACACGCTCGTGCGCAATTGGGGAGCGTGGTGGGGCGTGCTCGCCACATCGGTACTGTTTGGCGTGATGCACCTCATGCCTATTCAGGCCATTGCCGTCATCCCCTTGGGCATGGCGATGCATGTTGTCTATCTGCTGACCAAGAGCTTTTGGGCACCCGTCCTGTTGCACCTTGCCAACAATTCCCTGGCGCTGCTCATGATGGAAGCCGCCGGCGAGTTGAGCGAGGCGGAAGCTCAAACGCTTGAGGAGCCGTTGTCGGGGGGGATCCTCGCCGCATCGCTGCTGACAGCCCTCTGTCTATTCGGCATCCTCTGGCAAACCCGCCGCCTGTCCGGTAATGCAGATGCGGTGGAGGGCGAAGGGGAGATAACTTCCAATCCCGCGACGCCCATCACCTATCTGGCTGCGGCACTGAGCCTAGCCGGAGTCGGTGTGCTGACGTATTTGATGATCATGGAATAGCGGTCGGCACAGCATGGTTCTGGCGCACGCTATTGCTTGGGTTTGTCGACTTTCTTGCCGTACAAGAGGATATCGTCGAAATTCCCCGTGTCGTCGAATGAGCCGATGCCGACTTGGCCCCAGGTGAAATTCTTATCGACGGCCGTCATCACGGGTGTTTCCATGTCATCGAAATAAATATCGATCGTGCCCGATTCGACATTGCGAACCACGCGAGCGTGATGCCAATCGTCATCCCAGTTCGTCCCGTCGGTCGTTTTGGTGGAAATCGATTTCCGGTCGGCGTCGTTGACGATAAAGATGTTGTTGGCGTGCGGATCCATCTTCTTGCCCAGGTGCACATAATACAGGTGCGACGGGTCTTGGTATCCGAAAAACATGCACAAGTCGCGGTGGCCATAATCCTTAATCGTCGATTGCAATTGCACATCCAGCACGAAGTCGCTGACGTACAAGTCCTTGATGAATGCGCGGTTGTAGGGCGAACGATAGGGGGTTTTGAGCTTAATGCTTTTGTGTTGGCTATAGACGTGGTTATCTCCCTGGTGCGTGACCTTCCAACCTGCAGCGGTCGCTGGCAGCCAACGCTGAGCCTTGCCGCTTTCAAAGTCATCTTCAAAGATCAACGGCAAGCCATCAAGCGTTTTGTCCGGTTTCGATTTTTCGTCGGCCAAGCCCAACGAGACGATCGCCGCGGTAACGACGAGCAGAGCAGTAGAAATCCGCGTGAGAGTTTTGAGCGATATCATGTGATGTGTTCCTAGGTTAAATGTCTGTGATCGTCACCGGTAGTTTGTACTGTTGTGCCGGGTCACCGCCGTGCGCGAAACGCGCGCTGTAGTTCATCCAAACTGGTCACACCCTCGGCCACCAGCCGCAAGCCGTCCTGCTGCAGGCTGTGCATGCCTTCTTTTTTCGCTTGGGCGCGGATCGCTTCGGTCGTCGGGTCTTCAAGAATGACTTTTTTCATGCCGTCGGTCATTTCAATCAATTCAAACAACGCCACCCGTCCCTGAAAGCCCAACGCATCGCATTCTTCGCAGGGATCGAACTCCTCTCCTTGCGGAGCACGTCGGCACAGTTGTGTCAAATCCTTGGGCAACCCCGCTTTGGCCAGGAATGTGGGATTGGGACGAAAGACCTGTTTGCAGTCGTCGCACAAGCGGCGAATCAACAACTGGCTCACAATGCCGCGCACCGAATCGACGACCATTTGTGGACTTTTTGTCCATTCGACCAATTGCACCAAACCGGCGGCCGCATTGGTGGCGGCGAATTCCGAAACCAGTTTTCCTTCGTTGTGGAAACTGAGAAACGTGTTTGTGGTTTCCGCATCGGTCAATTTGTTGAGATAGATGATGTCCGCTTCTTGCCGAAAGCAACGCGTCATTGCTTCCTTCAAGGTTTCGTCGGGATTGAATTCGAACGCCGTAATGTTCGGTAATTCATCGCGGCCAAGATCCCCCATGGAAAACATCTGATTCAAATAAGGATCCAAGCCCCGCATCACGCCGTGCGTAGTCGAAGTGGTTCCGGAATTCGGCGGTCCGGCGACTCCCAAAAAACCGTTGGACGAAAGAACTTCACGGAGTTTCAGTTTGAGCTCCTCGTCACCACCCAGGTCTTCCAGCGTGATCAGTTCGTGCGACAAATCTTGCACGCGGATCACCAAACGCTCGCCGCTGGCCGTCGGGGTGACGGCGATGTCGAGGATGTATTTAAACCCCTCCAGCTCAGCCCGCAGACCGCTCGCTTGTTTTTTGTCGCGGACTTTCACGTTGAGCCCCGCCAACATTTTCAGCATCTGCGTGATGGCGTTTGCTTCCTGTTTGCCCAAGCGTCCGCCGGAGTAGGGCAGGCCGTCGATATATAACGTCAATTGCGACTGAGCACCTTTAGGATCGATCCGCATCATTTCCGCACGCCTCAGCAAAGCGTCGGTGACCAGTTCCTTGGCCGGAATCAGACCTACGTCGACCAATCGCTGGGCTTTGGCCAAGTTCGGATTTTGGTCGTTGGTCGCCCCTTTGAATTTGACGTAATCATACTCTTCGTCAACTGTTGGTTCGTCGTCGTCTTTTTTTCCAAATCCAAATATCATTGCCGGCTCCCGGCTGCTAGCAGCCTCAATCGTCGAGTACGGTCACGGGGCTCCGAAAACGGCACACCGTGATCCACTCCCTGGCGGAGAATGAACGGACACGACGTGCGCACCCTGACCGTCTGTTCGTCTTCTTTATGTCTGATCCCCTGCCCACGGCAGAGATGTTGCAAATCCCAAGCGGATTTCCTCTAAAATACCCATTTGAGCGCCCCACGACAACGCTGTACCGTTCGCAAACCGGCCGTCTCACCGGTTGGAATCCGCAAGTTGGCCGTTCGACGCTCCATTGAGGGGCAAGGAGTCCCCATTGGCGGTTTTTTCCGGGTGCGGGTCGTCAACTTGATGCAGCTTCATGAATTTGCGATCCAAGTAATCCTTCCATTTCCAAGCCCAGCGGCTATGGAAAGCTTGGCCGTGGTATTGTCCGATCGCTTTGTGGTCGCCCGTCGCCAGCAATGACAAAAAACTGGACTGCGGATGGAATTCCTCAAACGGCTGGTTTTGAAAAGACCGCTCGAGATTCTCCCACAGCACCGGCCCTTGCCGGACCGCATAGACGCCCGCTTTGGGAACCGGACTATCGGGGAAGGTTGCCGTATCGCCCACCACAAACACATTCTCCGCGCTCGTCGATTGCAACGTCGGGCGAGTCGCCAGAAAACCGTCGTCCGCCTTAGCCAAATCAAAGTGGCTCAACACCGGCGGCGGTGCAGCTGTGGTGGCGGTGATGATAATATCCGCGGCGAGACTCCGGCCATTTTCCAAGGTCAATTGACGGCCATCAAAATCCGCGACGCGTTGTTGCAGATGCGTCACAATTTCACGTCGCTGTAATTCCTCCCGAGCGAGTTGCTGCATTTTGGGCAGGTATCCCCGCAGAATTGTATCGCCCGCATCAATCAGATGCAGCTGAGCCGATATCAACCGCTTGGCCAGATATTCGTGTAGGCAAAACGAAACTTCTACCCCCGCTGCGCCGCCGCCCACGATCACGACGGACACCGTCGCGCTCTCGTTTCCATCCTGCGTCACCTCCACAAGCCGTTCCCGCAAACGGTGGTGAAACGTCGCCATCGGTTTGATGCTCAGTACCGCAGGTTGTTGCTGCAACGGGTCCGGAATTTTCGGCACCGAGCCAATGCCAATCGCAGCAACGTCGTACCGCAGCGGCGACCGGTTGGCCAACAGGACTTGTTGTTGCCCGGAATCCAATCCAATCGCTTCTTCATAAACCACGCGCACACCGCTCGCAGCAGCAAGTCGATCGAGGTCGATCTCCATTTCCCGCAGTTCATACAACCCCGCCAAGGTACCCGGTAACATCCCACTATAGGCCGCGCGGTTAAAGGCGGAAATCAATGTCACGCGCACAAGCGGAATCGGACGCTCTCGCCACTTGCGTACGATATGCAAATTCGTATGCCCCGCGCCGATCAGCACCAGATCTTGAGCAGGTAACGTTTCTTGCATGACAGAATCGGCGTTAGGATAAACTGTGCGGAATGAGTCTCAACCAATCGATCATCCCACAATCAAAGCAGCGCAGCAATCGACGGCCCAGACAAGGGAAAAAGGTAGTCGCCATTCCACCCCAGCAACCAACACCCTCAAGCCTCATTCCCCAATCCTCAGCCCCACCGTCGACTTGCCGTGGGCCGACTAATGTGTCACGATTTCAGTAATAAAAAATCTACAAGCCCAAACGCCCCCTAACGAGGAACCCTCCTCATGCGTGCTGTCATTGCCGTCGTTTGTCTGGCGATCATGATCGTCGTGATACTGCTCGCACCCTCCAGCAAGGCAACGGATGATGGTCCGACGACAATCACAGTGAAAATCGTCTTCGGCGCTGATGAACAGGCCGCTGCCTGGGATGGTCGTCTGGAAGTGGATGGCGGCGAAATTCTAGAGGTATCCGCAGCGATGCTGGAAGTGGGCGATCAACTTAACGCCGACACGCGCAGTTGGAAGATCAAAACCGGTGTCAGTCAAGGAAAACGCGTTTCATTCGCCGAGCCACAGCGAGAGATCTTTGTCAAACTACAATGCACCCCCGAGACGCTGTTGCGGGTCACAACCGAGCAGGGGGACTTTGAGGTCGCACCGACGAATCTCACCGCTGGCCGGCCGACGTCCTTGCTTGATGGGCGGGCTGAAGTGCATGCGTTGGGCAATGAAAAAATGGTCGCGCAAACCGAAACCGATGACGACTTCACCGCCATCGCCCTCGACGCCAACGGGCAGCGCCACGTTGCATGGATTGCTTTCGACACAACAGCACAGACCGACCGGCTGTGGATTCAAAACATCGACAAGCCGGGGAAAAAACCGGAGTTGATCACCGATGCCGTCGAAGTCGCTGACCTGCAACTGCTCAATATCAACGGCACACTCAACGCGTTTTGGAGTTCCTCCGGCACCGACAAGAACTGGGACCTTTACACCGCTGTCCGCGAAGAACGGGGTTGGCGTTCCCAACGACTGACCACTGCAACGGGAACCGATTTTCAACTCTCCGTCGCAGCGGGATCAGACGGACGCGTTTGGGTGGCCTGGCAATCCTTCCGCAATGGCAATGGCGATATTTACACCAAGGTCCGCAGCGGTGAGACCTGGTCTAAGGATTTTGTCGTCGAAGCGAATCCGGCCAATCAATGGCAACCGTCGATCACAGTCGATGCCGACGGCCGGGCCTGGGTCGGTTTTGATTCGTATGAAAACGGCAACTACGACGTCTATCTGACGAGCCTGACCGCCAAGGGCGCCAAGGGCGACAAGATTTCTGTCGGCGAACGCATCGCCATCGCACAATCCGCCGACTTCGAAGCGCATGCCAATGTCTTGGCCACCAGTGATGGCCAAGTCTGGGTGACATATGACGCTGCGGGGCCAAATTGGGGCAAGGATTTTCGCAACGGACCCACCATCGAAAACGGCCGCTACGCCGAACCGCTGCACGCATCGCGCCGCATGGAATTGCGTTGTCTCCACAACGGCAGGCTTGAGCAGCCTACCGAGCCGCTGCCGCAGATCTTGCCGCCGGAAAAAATCGCCGTCATCGACCGAGATCCAACCAGCAAACCGTCGCGCTATTACGATTTGCCCCAGTTGGCGACCGACGGTGATGGTCGTCTGTGGTTGATGTTCCGCATCTGCCGCCAAGGCTTTTGCCGACATCCTCCGCTCGGAGCACAGTGGAATATTTATGCCACCACTTATACCGAGCAGGGTTGGTTAGAACCGATACAGTTGCCACACAGCCAAGGCCGGCAAAACCAACACGTGGCGACCGCTTCCGGAACAGCCGGATCGTTACAATGCGCCTGGGCCGAAGGAAATCGTTTTGCCTCGGTCAATCGCAAATACGCCGTCCGCGCCGGTGCACTCCCCCCAATCACTGAAGCGGCCGCCGAGATTCCCTGCGAGTCGCTCCAACTTGACCCACCCGGCACGGCCGAACCCGCTCCGCAGATCGATTGGACCATCACCCGTGGCGGCGAAGAGTTCCAAGTCTATTTCGGCGACCTGCACCGTCACACAAATATCAGCCGTTGCATGCCCACGCTCGATGGCTGTCTGACCGACGCGCACCGTTATGCATTGGATGCGGTCGAGCACGACTTTTTAGCAGTCACCGATCACACCCGCGACGTCGACGCCTTCTCCTGGTGGCGCACGCAAAAGGCATCCGATCGGTTTCATATTCCAGGCCGCTACGTGCCGATCTATGCCTACGAACGTAGCAACATGACGCACGGCGGCGGGCATCGTAATGTCTTTTTTCTGACCCGTGGAGCGGAGGTGAGCCGCAGCGATCACTGGTATGCCGGTCGCAAACTGAAACGTCCCGACAATAACCCCACTGACACGCTCTACCCTTGGCTGCGCGAACGCGGCGATGCACTGACGGCAGCGCACACGCCTGAATACGATCGCAAAGCCAACCTCGGGACATGGACTTACAATGATCCGCAAGTCGAACCGGTGGCAGAGATCTTTCAAGGACTCCGCGAATCGTATGAACGTCCCAATTCGCGTGTCAAAGAAGAAGCTTCGTTGCAATATGCCTTGCATCAGGGATACAAACTCGGCTTCATCGCCTCCAGCGATCACCTTTCCACGCACATGTCCTACGCCTGTGTTTGGGCAAAAGAAAAAACGCGGGAAGCGTTGTTCGACGCCATTCGCGCGCGACGCACCTATGCCGCCACCGACCGCATCGGGTTAGATGTCCGTATCGGCGAAGCCCTAATAGGCGAGGAGGCACAAGTCGCCGGGGAGACCGTAACCCTCTCCATCCATGCCGAGGGGACGGCTCCGATCACCGATATTGAAATTATCCGCGACGGCCAAGTCCTCGACACCCTCCGCCCCGGCACGCCGTTGGTGGAAACCACTTTCAATGACCCCGCACCATTGCCCGGAAAAAGTTACTATTACGTGCGGTTGCTACAAGATGACGGCGCAATCGCCTGGGCGTCGCCGATCTGGGTCGCAAGATGAAGTCGCACAAAGGGGACATGAAAGCGTCCCCCCGCACGCATCAAGTGGTCAGCTGTGCCGCTTGCGCTTTCGGGCGGATGTGAGAGACCTGTTCATAAGCCAAGTTGTAGCCAAGTGCCGTATAGCGTGTGATGTGGACCTCTCCTGTTCCGATCGGTTTAGCGCTGGCTTTGACAACGCAAGTTCCTGCAAATCGGTCGTGTAACGTTTGGCTCTCATCGTCGAAGGTTGTCCACAGCAAATCGTAGAGCAGATAGTTCAGACCCAAACACCACAGGCTAAATCGCAATGTCATACGAAATACCGAGGGCTGTTCACCGCGGAGCGTAATGATTTTGGCACCGACCGCGCGATATCCGAGCGTCCGCAAGGGCGAGGCCTTGATGGCGGTCATGTACAGCCAGATCCAAATCATACAGGCGAGCGTTAAATAGGGCTCGACGTTTCCGATAGTTAGGGAGGCAAAAAATCCCATGAATAACGAAATCATGATTGAGGCTGCCACGACAGACAAATCAACAATCCATATCACCAGCCGTTTCCTGAGTCCGATGTAATCCTCGGATTTGAAATAAACGCCGGATCCTAAACTTGTATCGCGCGGCCGAGGGCTCATTGCGGCGATCTAATAAATCGGATGTCGTGTCGAAAAATGGCGAGTATCACGCAGCCTTATATCACACCAAGAAACTACAACGATATCCATGCTCCCGATCTCCAAAATGAACAGAGGTCAATTTCACCAAGAATCGAAAATCGGGATTTGCAGCCAATCCGACAACCCACACGCATCGTCGTGTCCAAGCCTGTGACCAGATCTAGAATTTTGCAGGTCAACTATGACACAGGTATTTGGTGACTAGGCTGAAGCAAGTCCGCGAGTTCTGTTGATTCTCGTATTTGATGAGAATCATGGTTGAGCGAATTGTCTAAAATCGTTTAGATAGTCGCTTCATGTAGTTTCAAAACCCTCCGCCGCGTCCCGCTGACACCGATTTGCAAGATGCCGGAACAAACACGACCAGGTTTTGAAGCTGGTTCTAACCAGACCGGTCGTTCAAGCCTTTATCAGAATAAACGAAACCGAAGAATGAATTCGACGAAACAGGATTCTCAATTTGCCTGGAGAGCCATGTGCATCTTCCTGGCCTTGGGAGGTTGGATTTGTTTGCTAAAGTTCATCGAGAGATTTGAGCTGATTTCTCCCATGAACGTCAGCTTGCTACGGTTGATTTCCAGCGTGATCTGTTTTGCCTGGCTGGCGAAGTATTCACTCCAAAAGCGCCTTTCGACGGCGATCCGCGCCACATTTCTGGTGTTCGTTGTCAGTATCACCTTGGAAATGTTCTTCGGATTTACCGAGGATGTCGTCGCTTGGAATGAGTTTGCGATTGTCGGGCAGAACAGCCAAACACGTCGGCTTATCGAACAAATCCTTTCCGGATTATGGTTTAGCAGCGGCTTGTTTTTAGTCTATTTGATGATCAGGTCACTGGAGCAAACCAGCCGACAACTTGAAACAGCCTTAGCCGAACTGCACGACTCACAGGAACAGAATATCCGCCGGGAACGCTTGAGCGCTTTGGGCGAAATGGCCAGCGGAATCGCTCACGATCTCAACAATACGCTGGCACCCGTGGTCGCCTATACCGAGTCGTTACTCACCATTTCCGACCTCTCCGTCGAACAACGTCGCCAATGTGAATGCGCACTGCAGGCGGCCAACGATGCCGCAGCTGTCATTAAACGCCTGGGATATTTTTATCGCGGTCAAGATGTAACTGTGACTAACGAATTGGTTTCGCTCAAAGAACTCGTCTCGCAAATTCCACTACTCACCCGGCCCAAATGGCGGGACGAGGCGCAACTCCAAGGCTGCACTCTGGACGTGCGGTTGGATCTAGAGGACGTTCCGCCCGTAAGAGGCAGCGCCGCTGAATTACGGACGGTGCTGACGAATCTTCTGTTTAATGCCGTCGACGCCATGCCCGATGGTGGGGTGATTACGCTCAAATTGTTTAAGCAGGAAGAATCCGTCGTCGTAGAAGTCATCGACACCGGTACCAGCATGTCCGACGAACAGGCAGCACGGTGCTTTGAACCGTTTTTCAGTACCAAAAAGGAAAACTCGGGACTCGGATTGAGCGTCTGCCACGGGATTGTGTTGCAACATGGCGGAGACATCGAGATTGACACCTCCCCGCAGCGTGGTTCGATCTTCCGCATCATATTACCGATTGCTGAAAATTGCCAAGCGGCCATCGCCAAGAGGCCTGCGGCATACGAACCGAAGACCGAATTGCGTTGTTTGTATGTCGAAGACGATGCCGCTGTTCGCGATGCATTCGCCACGATGTTTGACGCAATCGGTGTCCAATTGAAGGTGGCTGCCACTGGTGACATTGGCTTGGAGATGGTGCATCAGCACAGCTATGACGTGGTCTTCACCGATCTGGGGATGAACGGCACGGACGGCGCCGTCGTGCTGGCGACCATCAAACGCATACGTCCCGACCTTCCGGTCGTCGTCGTTTCTGGTTGGCCTCGCGAGGAAGTCAGCGCCTGGTTCACCGACAAAGCACAACCGGATCACATTATCGAGAAGCCGGCGATGCTCAAGGACATCGTACGCGTACTGGCGGCGATCGACACACCCGCCCGCACGGACGAATCGGTCAACGTCTGATCGGGAAGTCGCAACCGTCGCACTATCGAAACACGCGCCAGCGGCTCGGCGGCCAATAGGTGTGAGTCACGATACCGTCGAGGTGATCGGTCGGGACTGCGTATTTCGAATGACCTGGTGCACCCTCATACCACAATCGCGAGTCCTTGGACCGCGAAGAAAAATCGCCGAGCACAAAATACTCGTCTTCTGCAAGTTGAGCCGGGAACTCCACAGTCCCTGACATTGGTTCGAGGAAATGCTCAATTTTGGTTATGTAATTCAGTCCTCGCAAATGTTCTGGCAACTGTTGTTTCGCTCCGTCTATCCACACGGCGCCGTCGCGAATCACAACTTCCTCACCCGGCAGTCCGACCAACCGCATGACGTATCTAGTCGCAGGATCTTCAGGGTAGCGAAATACGATCATGTCCCATCGCTGCGGCGACAGATATTTACTGGCGATGATACGGTCTTGCGGGTGCACATGAGTGTCGAAATTGTCGACCATGGATTCATGGAAATTGTCCACGCAGATCATCAACTGCGGTGAAGGTTGTTCTCCCTCGATGATTTGGTATGCAGAACTGACGGCGCGGCTGCCACACTCTTTGCAGACGCCTTCCCAATGAGGCCCCATCAAGGTGGGAGCCATCGAATTGGAGGGTAAGGTAAATGCCTCAAAGAGGTGTTCCCGGACCGGGAAAGCCAGAGCGATTTGCACCAGGAATGTCGAGGCAAGAGTGGGAATCCATATCAGTAGCGACTTCCACCATTTCGTACGCAACACGCGAGAAATAATCAGAACTGGAGCGGCGAAAGCCACTGCCAGAATGGTGAACGCCATCACGGTTTGCAACTGGGGAAGAAGTGATGTCGTCACCCAAGCCAGTACCATCAGCGCGAGATAGGCCGCTGATATCAGCACGGTCGCCCAGAGTGCCCGCTTAATAGTCGCCGCTTCGATTTTGGCCATCCGCGCGCCCAACCACAGGATGATTGCCTCCAGTAAAAAATTTGTGAGGAGCGATCCGACCAATACAGCGATGAAAATTGTCGTGGTGAGCATGAGCGCTAATTCGATTCCATGTGAACACGTCGAATTCCGCCACCACATTTATTGTGGTGGCTTGTCGGAGTTCCACTTTACCGTCTTCGCCAACTTCCGGTCTAGAGTCGCCCAATTCCCGGACTGGGCACTGAACATGGAAATGAAATCTCCATGGACCACCTTGATGTATTCCATACCGACCGCCAGATTCTTTCCGTCGCCGACCGGGATTTTGAGTTCATCCCAGTTTCCGGTCACCGCGCTATAGGCATAAACCCGTTTGCCAACGGCCACACCCACTAGATTTAGGCCGAGAACCGGAGTGATCGGTTCCTGCTCGCCCTTTTCAACGTCCAACGGTTGAATGCTCCATTGGCCAAGCTGGGAACTGTAAGCGGCAATGCGTGCTTGATCTTCAGAAACAACCACCGCTGTCGCCAGCGTCTCAAGCATCCCCCCATTTTGGCCTTGCGCTCCCCCAAATCCTCCTCCCCCGAATAAGCCACCCCCACCAACCCCCCCCTGAGCTGGATTGCCTTGTAAATCGTCCGCGCCCCCTCCGCCGAACTGCGCATTCGCCGGTAACGTGGCCCACGTCACTATCACACTCATCGCAGCGATTGCCGTCAAACCGTACGCGAGTCGCTTCATCGTCTTCTCCTTATCTAAAAAGAGGCCGGCGCAATCCGAGCGTTGCGTCCTGGAGAATACAACGCGATTCCGGCGAGGGATTCACGGGGCAAATTGCGCCCGGAGAGACTGGGGGCAGAGAAATCGCCCTCGATCGGGTCAGCTTACGTTGCTGCGTGTGCTTGTCAGCTAAACTGATCCAACACTGGCCGGTATTAGACTTCCTGGGTATCCGGCGTATTGTAAATGCGCTGGCGTAAAAAGAATTTCCAGTACGTGTAAGTCAAATATCCGCCGACGCAACCGGGAATTACCCAGGAAACTGGTTCGATAGCGCTCATGTACCACGGCGGTTCGGCAAGGTCGGCCAACAGAAGGATGAAAGACATACTCAGAATCATGAGCATGACCGACAACGCGAAGACGAACATCAACCAACAAAAAACGAATCCGTAGAGGAAGGCGTGCGAAAACTTTTCAGGCTGCGGATAGCGGAGATGACAATAGCCGAGCACGGTGACCATCGGCCACCAAAACCAAAACACTACAGCTGCCAAATACCCGTGCGGGCGATGCCCAAACATATCTAAGAACCTCTCTGCGATCGAGGGAATTTCGACTTCCCCGAAACGTGCGTAAATCAGCGTCGGATACTCCCAAGCTACCACTTGCAGGAACACGCCAACAAGGAACAACGCCAGACCGCTGACAGCGACCATTGCAATGGCCGCATCGCGCCGTTGATGGAAAGGAACTGCCTGTAAGAGCGCGTTACTAGGAGTTTGCATGCGACCAATCCATGCGCGAGGAGGTGGTGGTCCATGGGGGAGCTATGATCAATAACGAGAACGCTCAGCATAATTCACTCTGCACAGAGCATTCACACGCAAATCACCCAAACAATTCCACCACCGGATGGCCTTCACTAATGCGCGTTGGGCGGCCCGCTTGGCTGTAGACCGCTTCGTCCGGTGAGAGTCCGAACGCGTGGTGAATTGTCGCCCCCAGATCGTCCGGGCTGACCGGGTGGTCTTGCACATAGCCGGCATGTGCATCGGTGCTCCCATATACCTGTCCGCCGCGCACTCCGCCGCCGGCCAAGACCGTTGATTGGCAACCGGCCCAATGATCCCGCCCGGCTAGCTTATTGATCTTCGGTGTCCGTCCAAATTCCCCCGTCACCACCACCAACGTTTCGTCCAACAGACCGCGATCGTCAAGGTCGTCCAGCAAAGCGGTGAACGAACGGTCGAACGATGGCGTACAGTATTCGTGACGCAACATCGCATTGCCCCGATTCGGCCCCCCGCAGACCGGTCCGTCGATGCCGTGATTGTCCCACAAATTGAACTGACAACCATCCGGTCCGAAGAAGGTCCAAAACAGATTCACCATCCGCACACCCGCTTCGACCAGCCGTCGCGCCATCAGAAAACTTTGTCCGTATTCATTGTGCCCGTAACGTGCGCGCGTCGCGGCCGATTCAAGAGACAGGTCAAACGCCTGTTTGGCTCCATTGTCCGACAGTAACGAAAACGCGTTGCGGTAGTGTTTATCCAGATCGGCACCTTCGGTCGAATGTTGTTGCAGGGCCTTCGTTCCCTCAATTTGCTCAAGCAGCTTTTGTCGTCCAGCGATGCGTCCCGCTGGGACAATCGGTTGAATCGCATCCACCTGGAACAACTCGTGCGACAGCGAATCTTTCTTTGGTTTGTTGAGCATGAACGGATCGAACGCCGGGCCCAAAAATCCGCCGGTTTGCCCTTTGAAAAATACCGAGCCGGTCGTAAACGGCCGCGGAACCGTGACCCACGCTGGCAAATCCCCGCACCCTCCCAACAGGTTATGTAAGATTGCACCAAACCCCGGATGGTCGCTGCGGGTGGGGAAGGTCTCGTTGGGACGTGGGTTCTTTTGTCCCAACAACGAGTCCATAATCGCCACGCCATGCGCTGCGGAGTAGGCGTACTGCGAGCGGAGAATCGCAAATTTGTCGGCCCGCTGCGAAGTCAGCGGCAACAAGTCGCCGATTTGTATCCCCGGCACGTTGGAATCGATCGGCTGATACTCGCCGCGGATTTCTAACGGAGCATCCGGTTTGGGATCCCACAGATCAATCTGCGAGGGGCCCCCGCACAAAAAGATGTAGATACAATTCTTGGCCGTCGCTGCCTGACGGGGATGGGCTGATGGCGTCTCTTCGGCCTGTAGCAAGTTCGGTAGACTCAACCCGGCCAACGCCAGGGGCCCCATCCGCAATAGGTCCCGCCGCGATATCCGCGGCGGACTGCCAACAGACGGGAACAGATTCAGCATCGCGGCCTCCCCAGGGGCTACAGGCTTGAGACGACAGGCTTGAGAAAAGGCGTGGGAAAACGCGCAGGCCAGTCTGGCAAACGCCCCTTGCCATGTCTACGGCCTACAGCCTAAAGTCTACAGCCTGAGAGAATTCGCTGTCAAAGCCAAGCCCGGCGGACAGTTGTCGCATACGGAGATCGAATATGCCGGCCGTTTATGAACATCATCGCACTGTGCTCGATGCGGAAATCGATGGATTGGGACACGCCAACAATGTGGTCTACCTGCATTGGATGATCGATGCCGCTGTCGCCCACTCCGCCGCCCAAGGTTGGACCGGCGACCGGTACCAGGAATTGGGGACCGGCTGGGTCGTGCGGCGTCACGAGATCAACTACTTGCAACCCGCGTTCGCCGGTGAGGAAATCATCGTACGCACCTGGGTCGCCGATATGCGGCGCGTGCAATCTCAACGACGGTTTGTGATCGAACGTGTAGAGGACAACGTCAAACTGGTCGAGGCCACCACGAATTGGGCGTTCATCAATTTCAAAACCGGAGCCCCGGCACGCATCCCGGCCGAAGTCACCGACTCGTTCGAGATTGTCACGGCCGAGTGAACCATGCGGGTACACGTCGAATCACAACTGGACTGCGATCCCCAGACCGCTTGGGAACATGCCAAATCCAGCGCAATGCTAGTCGCCGTTTCGAAGCCCATGGTGGACCTGCGCCCGCTGCGCGGCGAGGAATTCCCTAATACTTGGCAACAAGGCATGACCATCCGCTGCCGGTCGTTCCTGTTTGGTTTTTTGCCCCAAGGCACGCGGGAATTGTATTTTGAACGGGTGGATGACACGGCCCGCGAAATCCAGACTCGCGAACACGATGCGCTGGTGCGCCGTTGGGACCACCTGATCCGCATTCAATTCGTTAGTGTGGAGGCTAATCAAAATTCGACCTGCATCTATTCAGACACGGTCGATATCAGCGCAGGCTGGCTGACGTTGGGCGTTTGGCTGTTTGCAAGCTGTTTTTACCGTCACCGCCATCGACGTTGGAGACGGATGGCGGCGAATTTCTCAAACAGCGAGAATTCCTAAACAAGGCTTTATTAATTTTCTGTGAATTTTTCGTGAAAAAATCTTGTTTTCTGATTTAGCCTGCCTATGATTCTACTGACCCGGCTAGAGCAAACAGTCCAGTTTAATCGCTGGAGCGAGCGCCTGTTTGTTCGCCGGGTTATTTTTATGCGCCGACCGGTATTGCCTCCAATTGCCCGTGTGCTGCGATTGCCTGCCGCAGTGCCATGCACGAAATGCCAGGCTGCTGGGGAGCGGGCATGGGCCGCGAACCACGAGTTTCTCCATGCCCCAGGAAGTCGTGCCTAAGCACCCTCCTGCGGAGTTGTACCAGCGACGAAATACCGCCGCACCCACAGCATGTATGCCACGACCACTCCCATACCCAGGCCCGCCATCAACGGAATATTCATGTGTTCGAACATCCCCGATTGTTCAATGATTTTCAGTTGTTCCTCCGGCATATCCATTTCGCGGTAGAAGTCCATCATGCTGATGCGTGAAAACGTGACCAGCCCTGACAGCCCGAAAAGCAAATACACGACAAGTGTCGTCCACCAGGCCGACATCTTCATTTTGTACGTGGCCCACGCCAGATAAGCCAAGAGCGGAGCTAAGGCTAAGTAGACCAAGGTACCCGGCACACCTTTCAACAGGAATCCAAAGACCGGGAGAACGCTGCCATAGCTGAGCGACAGAGGCATCGAGAGCGCCCCAAATGCTAAAAACAAGCTCAGCGACAGCACTGGCAGTGGACACTTGTCGGTCCAGCGGGGATAGGTATCCTTAAACTCACACGTCGCCTTCACGTGCTTGCTCTGATAGAAAATGATAAAGATCCCAGGCAAGATAATGTACAGACAGCCCATCGTAGCCATCATCACCGTTTGGGCAATGATCATCGCCTGTGGGGGGACCTTCTGGTCCTGAGCAGATATGCTGAGCATGTTGGGCATCACAAAGCACATCATGATCAAAGACACGAGTCCCATGGCCAACCACATCCAGGCCAGCACCAAGGTCAAAGCGCGGGCCCAGCGGCGGGCCAGAGTTGAGCCCACTCCCAACCAAATGAGCACCACAGCCACCATCCCGTACATGCCAATGGCGGGTAGCATCATGCGAACGGTCGTCGGGGCCCCGGAGGCTGGGCTGGCGAGGGTCGACAGCAACATCATTGGAACCAGCATCGCCGAAAAACAGCCCATGATGATTTGCAGGATCCCGAACACAAGAAGTCCTGTGGATCGGTCATCGAACTGCGGACTGACAACGGTTTGATCGTCGCCGCCAGCGGCACCTGGACCACTTTTTGGCTGCGCTGCGGGTGGAAGAGTATCGCCCTCAGCCTTGGCGCGTTTTTCCGCATCATCCGCCTGCGAAGAGTCATCGTTGTCGTGATTCATAGCTCGCCCTCATCTAGCGCCTGATCGACCACGTGAAAAGCAGAACGACATCATACCATCGCAAGACAAGAAGTCCTAATTGATCAGCGCGGCGACAAAGAGGGGCTAAGAAATACGACCCGGATGGCGGGACTTAACTTGTATAGCTGTCTTGAGCGTGCCGCTTCGTTCAACAGCGAATCTGTGTTTGATCCGTGTTCAATCTGTGGCTAATGATGCCGTTCATCCTCACGCACAGCCGTCACCAGCGGCGTCGATTCCACCCGGTACAGCGTCGCATCAATTTCGCGCAGGCCGTGAAAGCTGAAGCTCCGCTCTGGAGTCAATTTCCACCGCGTCCAGCTTTCGATGATGGGAACCTCCGGCGCCGGGGCGATCAGCCATTGCGGGCGGCGCTCCAGCAGGTCACGGGGGTCGGGGAACTCTTCGTGCAGGCCGAGTTCGTAGGAAATCAGCGGGTGCGAATGATAGACCAAGACCGGTTGCCCGTCGGTCTCTGTTTTCACATCCTGCACAAAGCTGGCAAATTCTTGGTAATCCACGCGCGGTCCGACATTCGCGTAGTGGTAGTACAAGCCATGCGCGCCGAGAAATGCCAAGGCCATGACCGGCATCGCCAAATCGCGCCGCCAACGGATGGCGGCAATCGTCAGCCCGCCCGCCACCATCGTGGCTAAAGCAATCGCAATTGCCAGTCTCCCATCCGCCCGGAAGGAGACCACCAAGCCCCCGATTGCCAACACCGCTCCGGCAGCCAGTGGAAACCAGGCCCTCTCGCGTCGCGCGAGCAGCGCCGCCATTTGCTCCAGGGCCAACCCGGCCAACATGAACATCACCGGATAAACCGGCAACAACAAGTCATGCCGCTTCGAGGGAATCGCGCTGAAGAACACAAAGTACGCTGCCGCCCAGATCACCAAAAAGCGAATCTGCGTCCAGTTCTCTTGGCGACGATAAGCGGCTATCGCTGTCAACACCCCGATAAGTGACCAGGGGGCGATCCGTGTGAAGAGGTGGCTGATGTAATAATAAAACGGCTGTGTTTTCACCGACGAACCGGGTAACCGCCGCGCCAATTCGTTGTTAAGCACCGTTTCCCGAAACTCCGGCAGGCGCATCACGATCAGCAGCCAAGTCGCCGTGGCAATGGAAAAAATGATGAGGCCCGGCAGTGCGACACGCAGCTTCGCCACCGACGGCCGTTCGCCCTCACGCACCGCCCAGAGCACTAGGAAAATCCCAAACAAGCACGGTCCGACCGGTCCCTTGGCCAGGACCGAGGCTGCCATAATGATCCCCAGCACCGACGATTTCCACCACACGTCCTTGACGGCCACCAACACATAAATCGCCGCATAGACCGTCGCCGTCATCAGCATATCGGTCCGTGCGAACCACATCAGTTTGGTGAAATGATGCGAAGCAATGCAGGCCATGCAGGCGAAGAACGCCGCTGGCTGCCCGAGAAAATGCGCGGTCAATCGGTACAGCAACACCAGCAACAAACCGGCTGCCAACAGCGAGGGCAATTTGATCACCCACGGGGCCGTCGATCCCACCGCTCGGCACAACCCAGCAGCCATCCAATTGTAGAGCGGCGGTTTGGTGGCGATCAGGCCGTTGACCTCAAATTGGGTCGCCCAATGTCCGTGATGCAACAGGTCCATCACGTAGCCGACCTGCTTGTTTTGGTCGCCCTCGAAAAAATCATTGGGAGCGGACAGGCGCAGCATCGCCGCAACCGCGAATAACAGCACCAGCCAATAAGGATGCGTCAGTCGTCGCAACTCTTGATGTGGTAACTCAGTCGAGCCGATCGCATCCATCGTACAGCCAACATGTCTAAAAAAGGGCCGATAAGACGATTGAAAAAGCCGTACTTACTTTTGCCCGCCACGCGCGGGCGGTCCGTGACGTCGACCTCCACCACGCGATAACCTTCGATGGCAAACAAAACCGGCAAAAAACGATGCATGCCGCGATACAGTTTGACGGACCTCAGGCAACGGCGGCGAAAGAGTTTGAATCCGCAATTCACATCGCGCAGCGTATCGCCCAGCACCGTGCGGCGAATGGCGTTGGCGAGTCGTGACGAAAACCGCTTGCTGAGCGTATCGCGGCGTCGCATCCGGCGGCCGCAAACCATGTCGGCGGTCGCGGCCGCATCAACCAATCGGGGAATGTCCCGCGGATCGTTCTGGCGGTCGGCATCCATCATGATGACCCACTTGCCGTTGGACAGCGTAAAACCAGCGTGCAGCGCGGCGGTCTTGCCGCAATTGGTCTCCAGCCGCACCACGCGAACCGTCGGGTCGGCGGCGGTTAATCGCGCTAAAACCGAACCGGTGTAATCCCGGCTGCCGTCGTCGACGAACACGATCTCAAAAGTCCCCTCGACCTCCTGCATCGCCGAGATGATTTCGGCGTAAAGCGGCTCGATATTGTCCGCTTCGTTGTAGGCGGGAATCACAATCGAATAGACGGTGACTTGCGCATCGAGCGGCGTTGCCCGCGCGAAGGGGCGTTTGATGTCAGCGGTTTGTGATGAGTCGTGCATGACGTCCGCGGCCTTGTGGGAATCCGTTCCGCAACCGTTTTGAGGCGGCTAGTCCAACAGAGTTTCAAGATCGTGTCAAGGTGAAATTCACCGACCCGGGAACTGCGGTTGTCGCTCTTGGAGAGAGTGTGTATATGGTCGTCTCCAAACCGATATTGCCGACTCTTGCTGAGCCAATGATCCTATGAGTATGCCCGTAGAAAGTGACATCGTGCGGCCGGTTCCCGGTGCATCAGCATCACCGGTCTCCCTCTCAAAAGAGCAGGGGGGCACCCCCTTATGTTCCGCGCAGTTCCTGCGTTGGTTCCTCGTGCCGGCCACCTTACTGATGGCAGGAGCGGCCGCGTTCTACGTAGACATGCCGTTGGCCAAGTTCTGCTACGCGCGCGAATATCCCGGTTTTGTGCGGCATATCCTCGATAATGCTGAACCGTTTGGAGATGCGTATGGATTACTGTTGATTGTTTGCGGCTTGTTCCTGCTGAATCCCGCCGGACGCTTTGCCGTGCCCTGGCTGATCGCCTCGGGGCTTTGTTCGGGATTGGCGGCCGATGTCGTCAAATTGCTCGTCAGCCGCACGCGACCCCAGAGCTTCAATCTGAACATCACCAACGTTGCCGCGACCTTCAACGGCTGGTTGCCCGAGATGGGGGCCAAGTCCGAATTCCAAAGCTTTCCTTCAGCGCACACCGCTGTCGGAGTCGGTTTTGCCATCGCGCTGTGCCAGTTTTATCCCCGCGGCCGCGTGCTGTTTATCGCCATGGCCGTGATGTGTGGTATGCATCGCGTGCAAAGCTGCGCCCACTTTCTCAGCGACGCATTCATCGGTGCCGCTGTCGGCTGGCTCACCAGCCAGCTCATTCTTCATTCCAAATGGTGTCCCGCCGGACCTGCGCCGCTGGGGTTATCAACGACGGAACACGCTACAACATGAAACGCATTTTTCGCCACGAAACGTGGATTCTCATCGCCGCCCTGATTGCCTTCTTTACCAACCTGGGCGCCACGCGGCTGTGGGACGAGGATGAGTCCTTCTTTGCCGCCACCGCTGCTGAGATGCACCAGCGCGGGGAATGGACCGTGCCGTACTTCAACGGCGAACTCTTCTCGCACAAACCCCCCTTCATGTATTGGATGATGCTGGTTGGGTACGAGCTACTCGGCGACAGCGAGTTCGCCGTTCGCTTCTGGTCCGCGATTTTCGGGACCGCAACCGCTCTGTTGACCTATTACCTCGGTCGGCGGCTGTTTAATGCCGAAGTCGGTCTCTGGGCCGGATTGGCGATGACCTCGTCCTTGATGTTCGATGTCGTCGCCCGCGCCGCCACGGCCGATAGCTTTCTCGTCTTCTTTTCCGCCTTGTCGTTGTATGCCTTTATCTGTGGCAGCCAACAGCGAAATCCGGCGGTCTGGTCCGGCGAAGATACCCAAACACCCCCCGACGGGCCGCATCCATTGTTGCCAAGCACCTGGTGGACGTATGCAGCCATGTACGCCGTCATGGGCCTGGCCGTGTTGGTCAAAGGGCCGATCGGCGTCCTGCTGCCGACCGCGACTATCGGATTGTTTCTGCTATGCACATCGCCCGGCAAACCGCTCAGCGAAAGCTCCTCCTGGATTTCTAAACTTGGCGCCTCTGTGGCGATTTTTCATCCGCGGCTGTTTTTTAAAACCATTTGGCAGATGAAACCGCTCACGGCCATCGCCATGGTGACGCTGGTGGCCGGGCCTTGGTTCCTGGCGGTCAGTTTGCAAACCCGCGGCACGTTTGTGCTGGAGTTTTTGGGCATCCACAATTTCGGCCGGTTTATGAATTCGATGGACGGCCACAGCGGACCGATTTTCTATTACCTGCCGGTGATCATGATCGGGTTTTTCCCCTGGTCGATTTTCGCCGTGCAAACCTTGCGGGACACCGCGCAGCGGATTGGCAGTCGGGACCATTGGCGGATTCCGTGCTTGTTTTTGGTCTGTTGGGCCAGCGTGTTCATTGGCTTCTTTTCGCTGGCAAGCACCAAACTGCCCAACTACACACTCACCGCTTATCCCGCCTTGTCGCTGCTGACAGCGGTGTTTTTGCATCGCTGGATTCATCAAACCGCAACGGTTCCGGTCGGTTGGATTCGCTCGGCGTTGGGTACCTTCACCGCGGTCGGCGTTCTGTTGGTCGTGGTTTGTCCCGTGTTGGGCCTGTGGCGCGTCGAGGGCGTGCCGTTGCTGACCACGGTCGGCGTTTCCACTGCAGTGAGCGAACAATTGCCGCTGGCCGGTTTGATCCTCGGTATCGGCCCACTGGTCGGTGGAATTGCCGCAATGATGTTGGCCAAACGGGGCCGCCCACAGCAAGCCGTCGCTAGTATCGCAATGGCCTCGGTGGTCTTTGTCACCTGCGTGCTGGCCGTTGTTGCCGTGCGTGCGGATCGCCATCAGACCAGCGCCGAGATTGCCGACACGATCAAGTTCTTAGACCGGCAAGGCGAGGTACCCGTCGCCCAATACAAATACTTCCGCCCCAGCCTGATCTACTACACCCGCCGCCCCGTAGCTCCCTGCAAGACCCCCAAAGACATCCGGGATTTCTTCGCCAGCTCCGAGCAAGCGGTCATGATCACCACCGCCAAGAAACACGAGTCGATCAAGGAACTCTTGCCGGCCGACGTGGTCATTCTCGAGCAACGCCCACAGTTTCCCAAGCAGGGAACGGTCCTCCTCTTGGGCAAACAACCCCAACGCCTCGCCGGCCGCAACCGCACCACGTATTGACGCGACCTCTGCCCGTTTCGTAATTTGAAGCGTCAGCAGTTGGACCCCATTCGGTGCACACACTGGATGCGGACGCTCCCTGTCGACCCGCTAACTTCAAATTCGTACGCCGCTCCGAGGTAACCCATGACAACGGACAAGCCGAAGTGGTGGCAGAGTTGGATGGTCTACACGCTCATCGGGTTGCTGGCGACGGTTGGGCCGTATGTCGGCGGGTATTTCTTGCTAGGGGAACACGGGCAATCGATACAAGTAACGCGATACACGAGGACGCCCGTGGATATTGTAATCACAACCCACCCCCACTATTGCGGATTCAAGCATGATTGGATGCGAAAAGTGTTTGCTCCCCTTGGCTGGGCTGAAGCTAAATTGTCGGGCGAAGTTGTTCACATTTTTTCGCGAAACGGCAGGGACAGATACCAACCGGAATGGCAAGCTAAAACTTCAAATTAGCACACGACCCCGAGGTAACCCATGACAACAGACAAGCCGAAGTGGTGGCAGAGTTGGATTGTCTACGCGCTCATCGGGCTGCTACTGACGCTTGGGCCGTATGTGGGCGGGTATTTCTTGCTAGGACCCTCTGAGTCGCTCGCCTTAAGCCCCATCACGTTCCGTGAATACGAATACGAAACCCTGCGGATTGCATTCGGTCCGTTGGGTTGGGCGGAAGCTAAACTGCGTGGCGAACGTGTCGTCATTTCGAACAGAAACGAATTTCTTGAATGCCCCCTACCCGGCGATATTGATGATTACGAACCCGGCTGGTGAACACAAATAAGCACACGACCAGACCACTCCACACCAACTGGCATTTCCCATGCTATAAGTGTGTCCTCAAAATGGGAGGGCGAGGCTCCTGCCGAGCCGCGCTGAACCCTATCGCTTGCCACCGGCACGAAAATCTTCAATCGCGGGACCAACTGAAAGCGGCTCAGCGGGAGCTTCGCCCTCCCGTGACGCGGGACGACAATTGCGAAAACCTATTTTTGTAGCAAGGCTCTTAAGTGTGACAAAGCACAGGCATCTCTACGCCGGGTGCCACTGGTTTTGCCAGTGTCGAACCAAATCGGGGAGCCATGCACAAACACTGGCACCCCGTTTTTGCACAGGCATCCCTATGCAGCCCGTCGTGGGGCCTGCGATGGGCGGGGTTGGGCGACCGGTTTCTTGGCCGGTTTCCATTTGGGCAATCCGGGACGCAGGTACCGCCAATAAATCGCTGCCAATTCGCCTGCCGCTTTGAAGAAATCGGCCGGTTTCACGCGGGAGCCGGCAACGTCTTCCCAGTGCTCCAGTGGTTGCTCGTAAATCAATTCCTTCACGGCGGGCTGCGTGCCGCGGCGGTTGTCGATCAGTCGCGCCAAGATCTCGACGTCGAAGATCCACCGCGAAATGAACGCATCCTGCAGGACGTTGGCCAATTCGGGTGAGGCACGAAACAGCTTGGCTCCACACTGGGTGTCGTAAATGCTGATGCCCAGCGCCAACGAAGCCACATTGGCGAAGACGCGGCCGAGAAACTTGCGTTTGGCGAGTCGTTTGATCGAGCGTCCCAGCAACGGAATCCGCGTGCCGACGACAATGTCGATGTCATCGCGGCGGAGCATCACAAAGCGAAACACCGGAATCGCCTCCAGCGGCGTCGCCAGATCGGCATCCCAAAACCCCACGATGTCCGCTTCGGAGTTGAGAGCCGTCAGCATCCCCCGCCTGACCGCTTCAGCTTTGCCGGAATTCACATCGAGGTTGAGGACGTCAAACTGCGCCGGCTCTTCCTCATGAAGTTCTTGCAGAATCTGCAAGGTGCGGTCACTGCTGCCGTCGTTGACGAACAAGAACCGCAGCGCATGCTGATTGGCGGCGAAACGCCGAAATCGTTCGACATCCAACCGTTGAGCTTCATTAAAACAGGGCACGACTATTGTAGTATTATTCACGGGGTCATCCTTGACTATCCGTGGTGAGTCTCATCAGTTTTAAGATCGGGGCGGGAGTGTACGCGAAGGGCATCTTCGCGGCAACCGGACTTATACCGGGACTGCACTGCGCTGATTTGATCAGCTTTCGGCCATGCTTGAAAGACGCTTGATGCCCGTGATTCATTCCCCCGCGCCGCCTTCCACACGGTCACGAATCAATTGCCCGGTCGCTTTCGCCTTCTCGTATTCCGGTTTCAGCGCCGCTCGATAATCGCGTAGCGGTTTAACCAGCGTCCGTTTGAGCACCCGTTCGCGCTCAGCCCAGACCGCGGGGTCGAGACCGGCGTCGGTCGTTATGGTCCGCATCGCCTTCAAGGAGCGGTCGGCGGTCAGGAGTGTTTCGGAAACGTCGCTGATCATCACCGTGAATGATTTCGGTTGCACAGAACCGCGATCATACCAACGCGTCTGCAAGACCTGCAGCAATCCGTTAATGTAATCCCAACGCGTCAGTGGATCCGGCGCAGCTTCGGGATGTTCGATCAACAGATTCAAGGCATCCACAATGGTGCGGACCGAACGATCGCCTGCAACGCTGTAATACGTGGAATACAACCGGTGCCGCAGTTCATTCGCCGGGACACGTTGCTCGCCGGCGCGGGAGTACAATTCAGCCGCTTCGCCATGCAAGAAGTACGTGATCATCGGATCATACGGAAAGGCAAAGTTTTCCAACTGCCGAATATCAGACGGCGATTTGGTTTTTTGAGCTTGGCCTAGCGCTGCAAAATAACGCATGCGGCGCTGGTCGCGGGGATGAAAGTCGTGCCCCGCCAATTGATGTTTCACTTGTTGAATCACCGACCGCCCGGACGCTCCGGCGGTGACCTGTTCGCGGACCGAGGAGCGATAGGCCCAGTACTGGTCAGGATAATCGCGAATCAGCTTTTGCTTGCCGGTCACTTCCGCTAGATGCTCCAACACATCGGGATCGCCGGCATCATCACCCATTTGATCCAGCAACCGTCCCGTGCGGGGCATCAAAGCAATGCCGACTTCCTGCATTTTATTCGCCCAACGGATCACTTCACGGGGCAGGGTGCAGTGGAAATGGCCGCCTGAAATGGTATTGGCCACGGTCGGGGTCTCGGACACGAATTCCGTCAATTGTTCTTGGCTATGCGTCGAAAGATTCAACACGATCGACCAGTCCCAACCACAGCCTGCCAATGCCGCTTGCACATGGGGCCGATCCACACGCGCCAGCAGACCGGGACGCACTAAACCCGCCTCGGAGTTGCTGCCCAACAGCAACATTTCTCCCGCAGCCGTTTGCAGAAACATCACATGCGCAAACGCCTGCGAAAGCGTTTTGGCAGCGACACGCAACGGTTCAGCGCCGTAATCGATGTAGCGAAAACGTTGGGCAAAGATGCCGTCCGCCGTCAATTGATTGGCGAAATTTTGATAAAACTCAGCGGTGAAATAAGCAGAGTTGTGCGGCCGGGAACTGTATCCCGGTTCAGAAACAATCACGTCATACAACTTGCGACCGGCAACCGCGAGCAAAGCGGGGTCGGCCTGCCGCACGGAGACACGGTCATCGTCCAACGGGTTTTCGTTGGTTGTCGGTAGGATCTCATTTTGCATCAGATCCAAGTAGGCCCCATCCGCTTCGACGCAGACGATTTCCGTCAAGGGAAAGTGCAGGCTACTCGAAAGCGCTCCGCTGCCCCCCATTCCCAAAAAGAGTGCCGTCTCGGGATGTTCGTGCATCAAAAACGGCACGATGCCCGGCAGAACTTCTGCTGAAAATTGCGGGTGCAATTCCGTATTGCCGGGCAGGACCGTACTGGACAAACCGTTTTCGCGAATTTGCCATTGCGATCCCCGCCGTTTCCACAGCGTATAGGTCCCTTGTTTCCCTTCCACAAGTTTATGAAGCCGCGCGTCGTCGAATTGGCTCAACTCGTCGATTGCGAATTTGCTGCGGTAGGCCATAAAGATTTCGGTGGAGAACAACGTCCGCGCCGCAAGAGCGGGATCGTAAGACGTCCGCCAGACCGGGCTAATCGCAATGACCGCCAGACTGGTCAGCATGATGCCGCGTCGCCACCAACCGGCGAAAACACTTCCCGCTGAAACAGCAGCGATTCCAGCCGCCAGCCAGAGCAATCCAGCCGTGCAAGTCGCCAAAACCGCCGGACCCAACGCCGGGAGATCCAGCCAGCGGTAACAACAAAATCCCAGTGCAGCGGGAATCAATGCGAAACGTTTCATCAACAAAGCCGTCCGTGTGCTGCGGGTTAGGGCAGGGGCGGCGATGGCCAAACCCCAGGTCAGCCCCGCCGGAAGACAGAACAGCCAGAGTATCCCGCCGCGACCGGCCGTTAACCAAAACCGCGACGATTGATAGGCGTTCATCCACAAGGACCCTTTGACCAACAGCGGAAACGCCGCCGTCAAACAGACAGCCCAGGCAGCAAACAGAAAACAAGCATGCACGCCAATGCGGCTTTGACCAGCCTGTCGACGGCTGTGCCAGATGCCAAGCCCGACTCCCGAGGCCAATCCTAGGGCAATTCCGCCCCAGGCAATGCAGAGCATTTCAGCGGAGATCAAAAACAACTGCCCCGTCATCCGCAGCCAGTTTGCCGTAATCAATCCAAACACTGCCAGCGCAATCCAGGTGGCGACGCGGACTAGGTTGAGTGTCAGAAACGTGGGAGCGACATCGGCGTCATGTTCCGTGGTCGCTTCGCTATTGAATTCGACCGGATGCACCGATTGCCACAGACAGTATAGCCCGGCCACGCCCGCAAACACGGCAGCTGTCATGGCGGTGGTTTGAATTCCCAGCCAAGGTGCCAATCCGCAGCCTGCCACCAGCAATCCACACCCGAACCCGCCAACTTGCCACGCCAACGGCACCCGGCTGTAACCGACAAATTGCAATTGGCCCGCCTGCTTAACAAACGCCGCATCACTGCCGGCCGATTCGGCCAGAATCGACCAAGACTTGGCCAAGGCCAGACAGGGAATTCCTAAAGCGACCAGCGCCGCACAAAATGTGAAGGTAAATGCCGCTGTGGGAGAATCAATCAATGACGTTCCCCAACGATGCGCCGCCCAACCAATCCGCTGGATGAGATAGGGAAAAGCCCACGCCCAAGTCGCCGTGGCGAACAACAAGGTCCCGGCCACGGTTAATAGTTTCGTGTCCTGCGCCGGTCCCGTTTTGAGACGAAACCCAATCGCAATCGTGATTGCGGCGGCCAACAGCACGGCCAAGGAGACGGCGGGCGTATTTCCCATGAGTGCGGCAAACTGTGCTTGCCAAGCCCAAAGAAAGACCCCGGAAATACCACCGACGAGGAGACACGCTCCTTTAAAGAGCGAACCCGGCGAGACGGCGGCGCGAGCGAACTTCTTAAGATGACCGATGATCATGGCGTCCTTGCCAACTGAGAATTCGGCGAATGTGCAACGTGCAGCACGACTGGTCAAACGGTGTCACCAGAGCGAAAGCCCTACCTGCACGGATTTTAAGATGATTTCAAAACGTTCTGAGTCAGATTTTGAGAGCGGTGTTGTAATCGATCGGCAGATTTTGCCGCAAGAGCAGTCTTTCGGGCACAATTGGCAGGGGCCAGAACGTCAACAAAACCGCCCCGTCCTCAATGGTCGTCGAGAACGGGGCGGGGATTTCGGTTGCAGATCGCCCTGCAGCGCGCTGGTCGATCTTAGAATTGCCATTCGGTGGTCGTGTTGAAGCTTTCACCCCAAAACCAGTCACGGGCACGGTCAAAACCGTTGCCGCCGTTGAAGTAGTCTACTCCGCTTCCTCCGTACAAGTTGTCGTTTCCGGCTTCCCCGAACAGATAGTCGTTGCCAGCTTCGCCGTACAGGGAATCATTGCCGTTTCCGCCAAGCAGGTAGTCGGTGTCATTACCACCGTAGAGGCGGTCCGCCTGGTCGCCACCTGAGAGGACATCGATTCCGTCACCACCAGAAAGGGTGTCGTAGCCGGTTCCACCGATCAGGTAATCGTTACCCCATTGGCCAGCAATAAAGTCATCACCGGCATCTCCGTACATAGAATCGTCGCCCCCACCACCCCAGACTTTGTCGTTTCCATCTTGCCCACGCATGTAGTCGTTTCCGGAATCGCCGAAGAGGTAATCTTTGTCCCGGCCACCGTAGATCGTATCGTTCCCGGACCTGCCATACAGCCAGTCTTGTCCGGAACCGCCATATAAGGTGTCGTCTCCACCCCCTGCGTATAGGGTGTCGTGACCTTGTGATCCGTAGAGGGCGTCGTTGCCACCTTGGCTGTTGATGATATCATTGCCCCAGCCACCGACGAGTGTATCACTATTCGATCCACCGACCAGGAAATCGTCTCCATTTCCCCCGTCGGCGTGCGAACTGATATTCGTGAAATTGCGGAAGTAGTCGTTGCCCTCACCTCCCTGGAATTGAATGCTATTCACTTGGGATGTCCGGAAATAGCGGGTGTGTGTCTCTGAATCTTCAAAACCAACTTGGTGTTGCAACGTGACCTTCACATAACTACGCCCGTAATTTTGAACATACACAGTATCCTCGTTGCTCGTGCCTTCGATTTTCAGAATGCCACCCTCAAGGTCGATCGAGCCGGCCATCAAGCGGCGGTCTTCCAGGTTTTCAAAGCCCAGGCTGGCCTTGGTTTGCTTTTTCGGCAGTTTTCGTTCTGTCTTGTTCCTTAGTAATCTCATCCGTAGTTCTCGTTTCATATTGAATCCGAATCCGAATCCCACCGAATTGTTCCGGCTGAGACGCGTTTCAAATCGTGACCGTGAAATGGGGAAAGTGTCACACAGACATTTCGCTCGCACGAACCAAAGCGCGAGAACCGTAGATCTGTTACACCCTTTCCTCAGAAAAAACGAAATAACGTCCAAATGAGTGAAAAACACGCGAAAACAGGGGGAGAAGCTGTCTGCTAGAAATCCGCGATTGCCGCCGAAGACCGTCGGATGGGGCCGGGCAGCGGCGGTGGCCACACTGGGCGTGGAGACGGGCATTCTTTTACAGCCGCCACGGTACCGGTCGTTTCAACCCGGAAATGTGAATTATCAGGATCTGAGCTGGGATCTGCTGGGCTGGCAACACGATCGCGCGCACTGCTCCCCAGTCAAGGAGACCGGCCATGAGATCGGGAATGTGGCCACTGCATGCAAAAAAACCGCCCCAGTGCCGTGTAATACGGGCGGCTGGGACGGTTAGGTTTTGCCGTGATCGTCGCGAACCTCAGCATAAAGCTGTGGTTCTGAAAACATTTAGCAGCTGGTCTTTCTACCAGTAATAAATGGTCTTCGTGCGATCCCCGTCACCTTTGCTAAAGTCCATGAACTTATCGTTGTCGTTAAACCAGTAACTTCTATGGGTGTGTCGCACGAAGGTGTCGCTACCGGAACCTCCGTAAATGATGTCATAGCTGCCGTCCCCGCCATCTAAATAATCGTTGCCGGAACTGCCGCTGAGAAAGTCACTCCCTTTGCCGCCCCGCAAGGCATCATTGCCGGAACCACCATCGAGGATGTCATCCCCATCCTGGCCGTACAACCTGTCACCGCCTGCACCGCCACTGAGCATGTCATTCCCCGACTGGCCTTCTAATCGGTCGTTGCCATTCCCTCCTTTGAGAACGTCGTTGCCATAACTCCCGAACAGATAGTCGTCGCCGTTTCCGCCGTCGATCATGTCATTTCCACCGTGGCCGTACATAAAGTCCTGGCCACCTCCTCCGTAGAGGCTATCACTTCCTTCATAGCCATAGAGATAGTCCTTATCTGCTCCTCCATCGATTCGGTCGTTGCCACCAAATCCATGGATCACGTCAATTCCCGCTTCGCCATAGAGTCTGTCATTACCTGCTCCGCCCCAGATAGTATCGTTGCCGCTACCTCCATAGATCCTGTTGGTGGAATTGCTGTAGTATGAGACCCTCAGAGAGTCGTTCCCTCCACGACCGTAGAGTGTATTGTAACCGGTACCGCCGTGGAGAACGTCGGTGTTGGACCCGCCAATCAACCTGTCGTGCCCACCTTCACCATACGCAGTCGATCTGATGGACGTGTCATTGCGGAAGTAGTCATTTCCTTGACCACCCTTGAACATCACGTTAGTGACGTCGGAGGCACGAAAATATTGAACGTGCGTACTCTCGTTGTGCTGCAACGTGACCTTGATGTAATTGCTGTTGAACTCGTAATTTTCGACGACCACCGTGTCATTTGTGGCCGTGCCTTCGATGGTCACGACACCCCCTTCAAGATCGATCGATCCGGCCATCAAGCGGCGGTCTTCCAGGTTTTCAAAGCCCAAGCTGGTCTTGGTTTGCTTTTTCGACAATTTACGTTTGGTCTGGTTCCTTGATAATCTCATCGATAGTTCTCGTTTCATTTTAAATCCGAATCCGAATCCCACCGAATTGTTCCGGCTGAGACGCGTTTCAAATCGTTACCGTGAAATGGCGAAAGTGTCACACAGACACTTCGCTCGCACCCACCAAAGCGCGAGAACCACAGATCTGTTACAGCCTTTCCACAGAAAAAACGAAATAACGTCCAAATCGGCGAAAAACAGCGATAAACAGGCAAAAACAGCGTGTGCCAGTAATGCTACAATGAGCATGAAATGAGTGATATTCGTTACAGAGGCTTACTGAAATGAACAGCAAACGCAGTGTGCAGTCCGAGGACTTGCCGGGACCATTCTCCATTCCGGCCGCTTGGCGCGGTGCCGAACTCTTGCAGCGCGACGATTGGCTGATCGAATTGACTGCCGACTATTTGGGTGAAATCGAAGCGGCACTCAGCTGCGCGGAAGCGAGCGGACGTCCCGTCGAACAGGGAACGATCGCAGAATTTCCACTGCCCGAGTTGGGACAACTCTTGTCGGGTGTCCAAGATCAACTCGAGCATGGGGCGGGCGGGTGCATGATCCGTGGCTTACCGGTTAAGAAATTCAGCGAAGAACAACTCCGGCGAATCTTCTGGGGCATCGCCTTGCATCTGGGGACACCGGTCTCGCAGAGTGCCGCGGGAGAACGGATTTTCAGCGTTCGCGATGAAGGTTTTCAAGTCGGCCAACCGCAGGCCCGCGGACCGAACACCAAAAAGCGGCTCAGCTTCCACACCGATCGCTGCGATGTCATCGGATTCCTCTGCCTGCAACCAGCTGCACAGGGGGGCGACAATCAATTGGTCAGCTCAGCGACGTTATACAACGTAATCCGCGAGAAACGGCCCGACTTGGCACGGGTGTTGATGCAGCCCTTTTACTACGCGCGGCACAATGTCGATCAGGGCAATGAACTCCCCTATTGCCGGCAACCAATCTTCGCCTACCACGAGGGATATTTCGCCGCCGCCTATTTGCGCGTATTGATCGACCGCGCCTATGCGCTGCCCGAACGACCCGACATGACCAACGAACAACGCGAAGCACTGGCCTTTTTAGAGGAGACAGCTGCCGACCCGCAATTGCACATCACGTTCCGGCAGCAAGCGGGTGACCTGTTGTTCTTAAACAATTGGGTCACATTTCATCGCCGCGACGAATTCCAGGACGCAGAAGAACTGGAATTACGCCGGCACCTATTAAGAATCTGGCTCGCCGTCCCCAACAGCCGCCCCCTCGACCCCCTCTTCGAAGCCAACTACGGCGCCACCGCCGCCGGGGCTATCCGTGGCGGGATGAAACCCAAGGGGTGAAGTTAAGCGACGCTGCCACCCAAACGAGAAACATTTTACTACAATATGACTTGCGAGAATCGAGTGGCTTTGCGTTGGGCTGCAAACTCGCAGTCTACAAGTGATATGATGATCAAACTAATCATAAATTTATCCGACTGGGAATCCTCGAGGTGGACGGATGCATCACCCGTGATTCCATCCGTAAAGAAAGCCGTTGGATGATCTCTCGTGAGACGAGCGGCATTCACTTCCTTCACGCGTACTGGTCGCACCGACAGCGCGAAACCCCAAATTCATTTGACGTCTGTGCTTGATTGATGACCGCTCCATTTGCACCACCACCTAATAGACTTCAGATACTAGCCCTAACTGCTTTCCCTGCCGTATTCGTTGCCATACCGTTCCTTCGCTCCGAAGGTGTGCTCGGCTACATTGCCTTCGCTCTGGTGATCTACGCAAATATTGCTCTCTGGGGGTCGATGTTATACGGATTCATCGTAACCGTCGTGTTGGCTGACCGCGATCCTGATACACTCGAATCCGACGTCGATGATAGCGAAGCTCAAGATAGCGGATAACATTGCCGTGTACACAAAGGAAGGCGTCGCGCGTCTAAGAATGGAAAATCAACTCGCCTTCCCCCGTGAATGTGGTCGTTAACATGCATGAAATGTCTGAAACGATTCAACAACTCGTAACGTTTGCAAAACAGCTTGAACCCGCCCGTGGTTACTTCGGCCCGGAGACGCTGGTTGATCTTCTCGAACAGGATTCATACGCTTTGAACTCATTTCGTTCACTATTTGATGGTGTTACCGCGGAGCAACTCGACCATCTTGAGGACCAGGAAGAATATGGCTGGATTATCGCGGGTGCAGCAGACGAACTTGATCTACTGCCAGACGATCCTCGGCTGTTCAAAACTGACAGTGAACTTGCCGGGATACCAGCGGGTGAATTGCTTGGCGAACTCTGCTCTGCATGCATCGTCAATGACGTAAACGCTGTCGAGTATCTGGCAAATCGTATTGATGTAAACCAATTGGATCACAACAAACAACTCGCACTTGGCTACGCTGTCGGCAACAATAATGTCGAATACGTAAAAACATTACTGGCGAACGGCGCCGACCCTAATTCCATACAGAACTGGGGAAACACAACGATGCACGATTGCGCGTCGACGGTCTCGTCCAAGCAAATCTGGCAATTACTCATCCAACATGGGGGAAATCCAGATTTGCAAAACGACGAAGGTAAAACTGCCATTGACCTCTTGCGGGAAACCGGTCGATCGGACTGGATGGCATGATAACAAACGGATAAACGCGAGACAGAAAAGCCAGGCTGGCTCGCTTTGCTCGATCACATCAACCCCTGGTCCGGTGATTTTAGACGTTATCAACCACAGACTCAGGACCTGTCATGGATGAAAGCTCGTTTATCGCAGCGCTTAAGGAGTCCCCAGGCGACAGGGGTGTACAGCAACGGTATGCGGATTGGTTCACCGAAGCACGCGATTAAAGTAAATTGGCTATGACAACGTTCACCGCACGTGCCGGGTGAATTCAACCGTTCTGCCAGAGTCTGTCTGATTTCATGCCTCAACCCGATCCAGCGAGTATCAAGACCTTTGCATCGCCGAAAGATCTCGGCCGGTGGCTCAAGGTGCATCACGCCACCGAAAGTGAATTGTGGGTGAAGATATTCAAGAAGAAGTCTGGGATTCCGAGCGTGACTTGGGACGATGTCGTGATTGAGATGCTGTGCTGGGGCTGGATCGACGGCGTCAAGAAGTCAATCGATGACCAAGCCTATCTCCAGCGGGTCACTCCCAGAAAAACGCGCAGCAACTGGTCAAAAAGGAATAGAGAGCATGCGGAGCGTTTGATCAGAGAGGGCCGGATGATGGAGTCAGGACTCGTGCATGTTCGTGCCGCCCAAGCGGACGGCCGGTGGGAGAACGCCTATGCGGCCAGTGAAATGAAAGTGCCAGCGGATTTCCTAGCAGCACTGCAGAGCAATCCGCAGGCGAAGCAGTTTTTTGAAACGCTCAATAAATCGAGCCGTTATGTCATCGCGTACGGATTGACAAGTGCGAAGAGATCCGAAACCAGACAGAAGCGATTTGAAAAATTCATGGACATGCTAGCCAGCGAAGAAAAGCCGGACGTGGGCTTCAACAAGTCGAAAAAGGCATGACAATACAATCCGTTGCATCGGGGCTGCGCGGGGCTTGAAATCAACGTCGTTCCCCGCGGCCCTGTGATCTGGGAACGTTCAGCGATAAAGGTCGCCTCTCATATGGCTCGTGAAAAATCTCCAGCACAAACACGTTTCGACGACATCATCAAAAGTGCGGTGACATCGGTCCTTAAACCACTGGGATTCCGCAAGTCCGCGCTAAACTTTCATCGCCGCCACAATGACGTCGTTCAGGTTGTCAACTTTCAATCCAGCCACAGTTCGTCCTGGGACAAGAAGCTATTCTACATCAACGTTGGCCTTGCGTTCGACGCTGTTTGCCAACTGGCCAGTATCGAGATCCTCGAAAAGCCCAAAGAATACGAATGCGATTCCCGGGGGACGCGAGAGCGTCTCGAAAGACTCTTGGACAATGTGCCTGACCGATGGTCAGTACGCGCCAATGAGGATTCGAGTCACGTTGCCGAGTACCTGAATTCGGCGATTGAACAACTGGCCAAAGACCTGGAGTCAATTGACGGCCTTCAGGCATACCGCACTCATCGGTGGTTTGATCAGTTTCGCCCAAAGCCAGTGAATGCCCAGATTCTCTACATCCTGGGTGATCTGGATGGCTCGTGGAATGAAGTGACTCAACTCTGTGAACTCTTTGCTGATCGGCAGGCGATCAATCAGCCGAAAAGGTGGATCGAAAAATTGGGACTTACTAAACTTGCGGCAAAGTGCTGTACATAGAACCGCCTAACCATCCGTTGCACCGGAGCTGCGGGCCGCGCAGTTATTAAAATCAAAGTTGTTCGCCGTAGCCTGGTGACGCTGGTCGTTATGTTTCAAAGGCACTCAAATGATCTCACCTGATGACTTTCGCAACCGCTGGGCTGCCGCGCCATACGCGTCAAAACTAATTTCCGTATCTACCGCTTCGCTAGCTGGGCTGTCTATATCGGACAACACAGTTGCATTCCTTACGTCTGCCGGATTACCCGCCGATGCGGCGCCTTTCCTGAGCTTCGGCGAGCTTGGCGAAGGCACACTTCACACGGTAGCTGAACAGTATAGCCTTGCCTCAGACTTCGATTGCTATCACAAAATCGGTTCTGATGATGCGGGCAACCCGATCTGCTTCGATGGCACTAAACTCGATGCGATTGTGTACTTGGATCACGATGCCAAATTCAATTGCGTATTTATCAACGGATCCGTTTCACAACTTGCGGAGTCGCTACTCGTATACCAATCGCTTGTGCAGCAAACTCAGGAACGCAATGGTGAGGACGCTTATCTTGATGGTGACATTCCCGAGGACGTCTTGCTTTGGCTTGAAACCGAAATTGCTCGAATCGATTCTGCTGCTTTGGCCGATGGTTGCTTTTGGAACACTGAACTCGCCTCACTACGACAAGAAGCAACATAACCACGCGGTGAACCCGGAGTCGCGGGCCGCGCGGATCTTGAAATCCATGACAAAGGACCGATGTTGATGCATCCGAGCACACTGGAACTCGCCAGCAACGCTTGCTGTTTGATCTGGGATACTCGTTCGGTACAATAGAACTCATCAAGTCGTGCTGCCTTTGAGTGGTAGGCACTGTTGGCTATGGGAGCCCTTCTGCGCGTATGGATCGCCAGGAGGGATTTTTTTTATCGAATTGGCAGTGAGAATTTAGCCTTTCGTGACGATTGCGAATCAGATCTGCGCGACAAGCTAGAGCTGTTGGGGATTGTTGGGAACTGCCATAGGAAGACGTGGACCAGACGGATGCAACGAGCGTTGTTCTTAGCAACGGTTTTCACAACCTGCTTTGTGGCTGGACTATCGAATAGTGTGGCGCAGGAGACGGCAACACCACACCCACTTCTGCCATCGGACACTTCGAGCCCCCGCACAACGTTGAACAGCTTCCTTGCTGCGTGCAACGAACTTTACAGCTTGGCCGATACAGAAAAAACCGCCGCAGACTTTAACACCAAGGTGCTTCCTGCTTCTGAACGTATCATGGACTGCCTGGATTTGAGCGCATTGCCCGGCGAGTTGCGTGATACAGCAGGGATTGAGTCGGCCGTCTACCTGAAAGAGGTGTTGGATCGTGTCAAGTTGCCCGAGGAAGACGACATTCCAGGTGCGACCACTGCCGATGGTAAACCGCTCTCTCGATGGCGCATTCCCGGCACCCGGCTCAGCATCGTGCGCGTTCAGGACGGATCACAAGAGGGGGCATATCTCTTTTCTCCGGAAATGGTGCGGCAAGCCGCAAAAATCTATCGTGCCGCTGAGCAACTGCCGTATCGGAAGGACGGTCCCAAGGTCTCTCCCAGGTTCTATGATCGCTACGTGGCTCTCACAAAACGCCAGCCTACACTGACTGCAGACACTTCAAGTCCGCGTGGCACGCTGACTCTCTTCCTCGACACAATCAATCAAATTTCTGAGATGATCCGCGCGGAAAAGCACATCGATCGGACCGATCCGAAATTCCTCCCGCTGGTAACACAGGTCTATCGCTGTCTCGACCTCAGTGAGATTCCTGAGTATTCTCGCGACTATTATGCAGGCGAGGCGGCAGTCTGTCTTAAGGAAATTCTTGATCGCGTCACTGTGCCTCCTCCTGAGGAAATTCCGGGCCCGGAGAATCTTCAGGCTATGGAAGGGGGGGAGCCGCTTGTCCGTTGGCAGGTTCCCAACACCAAAATCACGATCGCGCGGGTTGCAGAGGGGCCGCAACGTGGAGAGTACCTTTTCACGGTGGGGACAGTGCAACGCGCCGCTGAAATGTATGAGGAGGTCAAATCACAACCCTATCGCACCAAGGGCCGCCCAGTCTCCGTTGGCTTTCACGACTGGTATCTATCGGTTCCGGCGAATCCAACTGTGGCGGATTGGGTCGATTGGTTACCCGATGGATTTCGACACCGCACCTTGGGGCTGGCCATTTGGCAATGGATTGGATTATTACTGGCCATGATCGTGGGGCTTGGCATCATGTTTACGATCTATTGGGTCGGCGGGATCCGTAGCGAGAGCATGCGTCAGCGGGGCTTGTTGCGCTATTGGATCACCACGCTGTTCGCAATCGTTGCGATGTTTGTGCCGCTGGTCTTCAAGCATGTCATCTGGGAGTATCTTTCCATCCGGGGAACGGCACTTTACGTCGCTCAGTTTTCCGCGGATATTGTCTTCCTCATGGCGTTGATCGCGGTCATCTTAGCGGTGAGCAGTCGACTGGCAGATTCAGTGGTTGCGTTGCCCAAGGTTCGTTCGCGCCAACTCGACGCAACTCTGGTCCGCATCCTTTTTCGGGTGCTTGGCATTATCGCGGCCGCGATTGTGTTCTTGGAAGGGGGGAGGTATCTGGGGTTTCCGCTGACGACTCTATTAGCAAGCGCAGGAATCGGTGGTTTAGCGATTGCGTTGTCAGCGCAGGGAATGGTCAAAGGACTGTTCGGGACAGTCACGCTTCTTCTCGACCGACCCTTTCGAGTCGGCGACCGGATTGTCGCCAACGGTCACGATGGTGTGGTTGAGGAAATCGGACTACGTTCTACCAAGATTCGATCGTTTCTATCCAACCATTTAATTTCCATCCCGAATGACCAGATGGCTGAAAGTGAGATCGAGAATGTCGGGAAACGGAAGCATATTAGCAGGATCTCTGACCTGCACATTCCCATTGATACGCCTCGCGAAAAAGTCGATCAGGCCGTCACATCCATTCGTGCGATCCTGGACAACCATGAGGGGATGGACCCGGAGTACCCTCCTCGGGTGTACTTTAACGAGTTCAATCCAGACTCGTTCAATATCCGTATCCTCTACTGGTATACGCCGCCAGACCTGTGGAACTACTACGCGTTCTGTGAGAAAGTCAATCTGCAGATCTTTAAGGTGTTCGATCAACACGGGATCCAGTTCTCGTTGCCGTTGCGTCACAGTTATTGGAAGCACGATGATGAACAAGGTCCGCTGGAAGTCACATTTTTGGGAAATGGCGTCGACGTAAAAACAGGGGTCGACGTCACTGCGGACACATCTGATCAGGCATCTCCTGGGCCTGGTTAAGCGTTGTGCTTCTCACCAACCCAGTGCCGCGAAATCCGATCTTTTGCTGCTCGACAATCCACCTTTTATTTGAGGGACAAACAGACAATTATGAGCGACGAACGGTCGCAGGCGGGTTGGCGGACTAAGGTTGGATTCGCGATCTTCGTGGTGAGTATCGGATGGCCGGTCTTGATTCCCCTCTTGGTACTATTGGGAGTGTCAGCAACCACGACCGCAGTCTTCAGCGGTATTATGGTTGTCGCGGCGGAATTCCTGTTGATCGCCGCAGCGGCAGTCGCTGGCAAAGAGGGCCTTGCGTTCATTAAAGCCATGGTGTTCGGCTTTTTTAAGTCGTATGGCCCGCCTAGCGAAGTGAGCCGCACTCGCTACACGATTGGACTCGTAATGTTCATGACGCCGTTAGCCTTCGGTTGGGCATCACCTTATCTCGCACATTACTTCCCAGGCCTTGCGGCTGGACAGCTGGTCTACAGCTTTAGTTTTGACGTGCTGCTGTTGATCAGCCTGTTCGTGCTTGGCAGCGGTTTTTGGGACAAGTTGAGATCACTGTTTCAGCACAATGCGTACGTGGTCATCCCGGAAAAACCCTCCGCAGAAAGTACACCGCAGTGAGGAATCGTCGACGGACACCGCGCGAAAATGCAGTGCCAACGGGGGGGTGTCAAAAACCCATCGAGGTTTAGACCTGCCAAGAATCGACCGTTTTCTCGAACTAAAGCACGTAGCGACGAATTCAAACCGTGTTTCGCTTCACAACGCCCGAACTCGCCCTGGTTTTTGCCGGCTAAGAAAAAGGTGCTCGATTAGGCAGCCATCCAGACAAGGTGCTGGCTGCTTCGGGCACAGCGCACAAAAAACCGCCGACGCGTTCACGCCGACGGTTGGAAGTCCATTGTACCTATCAAAACTTAGGCCGTCTGTTGCCGTTTGCGCCGTACTCCGTATCCGACCAAGGCCAAGCCACCCATGCCGAGTAGGGCGAAGGTGCTCGGTTCGGGGACGACGGCATTGTTGACATCATCAATCTCCGCAGAGATTCCACCGATGCCGAAATTCGCGCCGATATTGAGTTGCGAAAAGCTAGAGCTGGAAAGACTACCAGCGAGGAAATCTGAAATGGAATCGAAACTGCCCAGAAAGACCTCGCTGCCTCCCTGTGCGTTTGTATCCCGCTCCAAAACCATATGGTAACTGCTCCCGTCGTAAGCGAATCCACCGATGCTAAAATTGACACCGAGATTGAGTTGCGAAAAGCTAGAGCTGGAGAGACTACCAGCGAGGAAATCTGAAATGGAATCGAAACTGCCCAGAAAGACCTCGCTGCCTCCCTGTGCGTTTGTATCCCGCTCCAAAATCATATGGTAACTGCTCCCGTCGTAAGCGAATCCACCGATGCTAAAATTGACACCGAGATTGAGTTGCGAAAAGCTAGAGCTGGAGAGACTACCAGCGAGGAAGTCTGCAATGGAATCGAAACTGCCCAGAAAGACCTCGCTGCCTCCCTGTGCGTTTGTATCCCGCTCCAAAATCATATGGACCATTCCAGCATCTGCGCTCAACGGCACGACCCAAATCACAAAAGCAACGCAAAGGGTATTCAGCTTCATTGGTTTGCCCACTTTCCATACTGTTACGAAAATATTGTTAAGTCTGCCCCAACTAAAGTTGTCTAACCGAATCTATCTCGTTCCATCCTGAATCGTTGAAACCCCTAAATCAAGAAAAATCCCTCCAATTCGTACAATTCTCCCAGTTCGACATGTGAACAAGATTGTCGGGAAATGCACTGCGGTGTGCACAGCGCACAAAAAACCGCCGACGCATTTACGCCGGCGGTTTCCACAAACCGTTCTATGTCCAAAGGCCTTGGCTTAGAAGAACCAACCTCCTCTTTTCGATTCCACGCTATCGGTATATTCGAAGAACCAGTCGTGGGCGCGATCGTAGCCGCTACCGCCACGGAAGGAGTCGGTTCCGGTTCCGCCCCACATGTCATCGTTCCCGGCTTGACCGTACAGATTGTCGTTGCCAGCTTCGCCGAACATGTCGTCGTTCCCGTAGCCGCCGTACATTTGATCGTTGCCGCTTCCACCTTTCATGATGTCGTTGCCATCCTGGCCGAACATGGCGTCTCTGTCGCTACCACCATTCATTGTGTCCGCGCCGTTACCGCCATAGAGCACATCATTTCCGGCCTCACCGAAGACGGTATCGTTGCCGTCTCGACCATACAGCCGGTCATTATCTTCACCGCCAAACAGGAAGTCCTTGTTCGACCCGCCGATCAGAACGTCGTTACCAGCTTGTCCGTAGGCAATCGAAGAGATGTCCGTGTTGTTGACGAAATAGTCATCTCCGTTGGCGCCCACAAATTTAATTTGATTGACCTGTGACGGGTCAAACGTTTTCGTGATTTGCCCAGCTCCATTGACGGTCATGGTGACCTGGATTTGACCAAATTGCTGCTCTTGCACCTGGACCACGTCGTCAAAATTGGACCCTTCGATTTCAATCACTCCACCGTTGAGTTCAATCGACGCCGCCATCAATCGGCGATCTTCCAGGGACTCAATGTCCATCTTGCGTACTTGGGGGATCGTCATCTGTCTTTACCTTTCAGTTCGTTCAAAAAGAGTATTAAAAAGTACCGTGTAAGCCACGGGTGATAGTCTGCTTAGCGACGAGAATCCCCATTTGTTACATATCTAGGTAAGAATATCTGGAATACCTCAGGCTACTCGTGAAATCGTGAGTCCCCGATTGCCGTTGTTTCAAACCGAGCCTGCGACTTACGAAGGATTGGTCGAACGCATAGCGTGATTCGCGAAAAGCAGCAGAGGAAGAGGCCGCTCTATTGGGCAATGCCCAATCAGCCTAAAAACGAGCCACGAAATCGCAGAATTCTTCGGAATCATCCGCAAGCACAGGCGCGGGAGCAGAGCTGCCCCGTTGAGATGTCTCCCAACACTCGTATTCCAACACAGAGTTACAGCGCACAAAAAACCGCCGACGGTTGGGCGTTGAAATCGCTATCGGATTCCCGTCGCTTGTTCGCGAAACTTGCAGAGCAGTTTCAGGCGGAGGCGTCAGAGGCTTTGGCAACGACTCGTCGGGAACTCACTCGTGGTCCAGGGATTCCACGATTCCCAGGAACTTTCCGCCACTCGTCAGAAACTTTCCGCAACCAGGAAAGGGCTGTTCCCATCCCGCGGCCGTCCAGCAAATTTCTAACAGCAATGAAATGTTCTCTTCCGTTTCCGGAGTGTAGGTGAGCACGACGTATGACGTTTGCAGCGGCTCGGAGTGGAGAAAACTGACCCCCCGTAATGTCACGTCCTGCGAGTAGACTTGGATTTCGCCCAGCGGGCAATCGACGTATTCAATCTCGCCTTGCTCGAAATTCACCGGCAGCACTTCGATGGGCCAACACAGCGGATAGCGATCCCGAGCACGACGTTCATCCTGTCGCAGTTGGTCGTTCGGGGCACGCCGTTTGAAGAGAGACAGTTCGGCGAACCGGTCGTCATGACGAATACGTTTGAGCAAACGTTGGATCGCGGGCACATCCTGCCGCAGGACCTGTTTGACGCCATAGCTGAGCGTTGAATGTACCATCGCCTTGCTTCTCGCAACTTGATTAGGATGGAAGGATGAACCGCGGATGGGAACCATCGCCGCCGCAAGATCGACCTCACCGCACTAGCCCCGGCAGCGTGACCGGCGTGTTGTCGAAAGCCCGGTTCAGTCCATCTTGAACAACCATTACAAACGTAGTCCACAGATTTCCACATGTCAAATTCGCTCAACCCGCAGGGATTCCCTGGGACATTGCACTGATTTCAAAACCGGGTGAAATCTGTTCCAAAGGCTTACGATTTCGTGTCCACAGGCTACGTCTGAGAGACGCATCAGACGGTTTGGAAAGGTTTAGTAGGAACAATCCCTTAGCCTGCAAAAATTTCCAGAGATGATTAAAAAAGACAACAGCGCAACAAAAAAACCGCCGACGCATTCACGCCAACGGTTGGAAGTTCTATTGAACTCTTCAAAGCTTCAAGCAGCTTGTTGCCGTTTGCGACGGACACCGTATCCGACCAGGGCCAAACCACCCATGCCGAGCAGGGCGAAGGTACTCGGTTCGGGGACGGGATTGACGACAGACGCCGTTATATAAGTCAGGCCGTCGTAGGCGCCCAGTCCGCTCAGCTGTGTTGTGCGGGCATAACCATTGTTTGGATCATACGTGTAAAGATTACCACTCCAGTCAATCGCCCAAAACAGATCATTCTCCGGGTCATAGGCCATACCATTGTTGTTGGTGAACGCACCATCAAACAGCAGGGTGGCAGCTCCCGTCGAGCGATTCAGCTCATAAAGATCCCCCGGTCCAGCCTCATTACCGACGAGCCGATCGTTCTTCGAGTCGTAGCTCAATCCATCCGCGCCCACGCCGGGATCACCCACCAGCGAAGCAGCTCCCGTCGCAATGTTCATGGTGTACAAGCCACTTGGGGATTCCCCGCTTCCGTACAGGACATTATTTGTTGAATCAAATGCCAGTCCAAAGAGGTCTGTAATACCGTGGGAGCCGATCAGGCTGGCGGCGCCGGTATTCTGATCGACGGTATAGAGGCTCTCCGCGCCCCGCCCGTCAATCATGTAGAGCGTGTCGCTATTTGGGTCATAAGCAAGTCCCCCAAAATCATAAGTCACTCCCAATGCACCGATGTCGGTGAAGGCCAAAGTATTTGTGTCGATGCTGACTAGTACATCGCCAGTCTCCCGAACCGCATAAAGCGTTCCCGCTTGGGCAGATGCGACAAAGCCTAGACTGATCAAACCGGCAAGAAAAAGATGTTTCATGAAACGACTCTTGGCTACGAATGGGATGTTGGAAATGTATTGGTTGCTTAGTACAAGTCACCATTCTGCCTCCTCACAATTTGGATATCAAGCAAAATCGTCGTAATTCTCATAATCCCCCCAAACTGATGGGCGGGACGGCAGCGGCTGCCACGATTCAATCCGCCCCTTCGGCCAATTCGCGGCGCTCGATTCCGTCAGACGTTGCCTGCGCCATTCGATGATCCGCTGCGCGCGCACCCGTTCCGCCGGGGGGAGCCAATCGGCGATCGTAGCGCACAAAAAAACCGCCGACGCATTCACGCCAACGGTTGGAAGATTCAATTGTGCCAATCAAAACTCAAGCAGCCTGTTGCCGTTTGCGCCGCCAGCCGTAGCCGACTAAGGCCAAGCCGCCAATGCCGAGCAGGGCAAAGGTGCTGGGTTCGGGGACGACGGCCATATTGCTGAAAATCTCATAACCTCGCCACGCTTCGATTTGTCCGTCGTACACAAACAGTTGTCCGTTCGTGTATCCAGTATTGTAAGCGTTCGGAATGGAACCAGCAAATCCCGTCAGTTGAGACGCTCCCAGGAAATTTCCACTCAAATCGAAAACCAACGCTTGGGCGTTCAAATAATCGATCGCGATCAAGGCATTTTGGGTTTCGTCAAAACCCAGGGTGTAACTTTGTAATAAGGGCGAGCCGGCGGCAGCCAAGTCAAGATTGATCGTCCCGCTCAAAGTCCCGTCCACGCGGCTGACAACGTTCACTGTTCCGCCATTGTCGCGCGAATAAAACTGGTTTTGGGCAGCGTCGTAGGCCGGCATTGTCTGCACGCCATTTAACCCCGGCAGCGACGCTAACGTATTGGTATGCGAACCGGTGAGCAGGCCCGCTCCATCAAGCCCCACTGTCAGCAGGCCTCGATCCCCGCCACCATTTCCAGATTGGGCATTGTAGGTGATCAATTCCAGTGCATTGGTATTTGAATTGTAGTTGAATGCACGAATGTCAGCGTTATTCGGCTGAATCACTTGAATCGGAGCACCACCCGCCGCGCTCCAGACGAAAGCAGTAAAATCAGGACTCCCGCCGATTCCGCCATAGTATTGATTAAAGCCTGCATGATAAGCAATATTCATGTGGGTGCTGCCCGATATCGGCGGCGCCTGAAACAAATTGAACGTCGGGTTCGCCCCCGTCAAAATCCCTGCCTGAGCAGACGAAGCCAAACCCAGACTGACCAAACCGGCAAGTAGAATGTGTTTCATAGTGAAGAATCTTTGAATCGAATGTGATGCTGGAAATGAGCCGCTTGCCTAGTTCAAGTCACCATTGTGCCTCGTCACAATTTGGATATCAAGCAAAATCGTCGTAATTCTCATAATCCCCCCAAACTGGGGCGGGACGGCTGCGGCTGCCACGATTCAATCCGCCCCTTCGGCCAATTCGCGGCGCTCGATTTCCGCCAGACGTTGCCAGTGCCATTCGATGATCCGCTGCGCGCGAACCCGTTCCGCCGGGGGAAGCCAATCGGCGATCTCTCGACACAATTCCCACGGGCAAATCAGTTGTTGGCGATCCGTCAGCATGGTCTGTTCTCCTTACGCGTTGACAACAAGTTGGTGGCTGCCTTGGTCGTCTTGGCTATCTTGAGTATTCATCCGTTGAACATGACAAAATACGGGGTGTAGGTAGCCCGCCAAGAAAGCCAAGAACGCCAAGGCAGCCAAGGTATTCATGAAGTTGGCTCTGGCCTGACGCATAGTCCGAATTCAAAAACTTCGCAGCTCCTCAAGTGTCCACATCCAGGCTTGTTCCTCACCCGCTCCGAACTTGTATTTTTGAACCTGCAAATCGCTCGACGCGCGTTCGATGGTCCTCCAGGAAATGTTCACCCCCGCGGCCCGCTCGCGCAACGTGACGACCGAGACGGGGTGCTGGGCCAGTTGTTCGGTCAGCCATTCCTTGGCCCGCGACCGTTGCGACTTTTTCGCCGGGGCCGGTTTGCGTTCGGCCAGTAATTGATCGCTATCGACCTCCACCGGGTCCGGTTCCCAGGCGGGCAGTCCCGGTTCGACGATTTCGAACGCCAAAGCCGGTTGCGGGGGACCGAGGTTGTTTTTGACTTGTGAAAAGAGGATCCGTTGCTTTTGTTCCGGGTCGCGAAATAGACCCCACGAGACCCGCGCCAAGGCCACAAACGCCAGCGAACCCATTCCCCGATAAATCGCCTGTGTTGTGGCGGTGTTTTTATTGAAGTGCGCCAACAGCAACACGGCAATGTTCTGCCGTTTGGCCAAGCGGGCCAGGGGGGTATAAACGGCGCGGACTTCGTCGTTGCGGTTTTGATTGGCGTTGCCCATAAAGTCGGCTGCCGTATCCAAGATCAATAACCCGGCCGCCGGCACCCGCTCGAACAGTTCCTCCAAGTGGCCGATATCGGTCTGCAGATTCAAAAACCGGTCGCGAAACTTGCCGTCGATGAACTCTTCAATCCCGCTGTCCAAAATATGAATCCGCTCACGATCACAGCTGAGCATTTCGAAGCGTCGCGACAGCGTTTCCTCGTTGTCTTCGGCCGACAGAAACACGACATCCCGCGGTTCGCCGCCCGGGGACCCGTCCGGCCAGGACCAACCCATCGCCACCCGTGCGGCAAAGTCGGCGGCGGCAAACGTCTTGCCGATCCCCGGCTCACCGCTAAAGAGTGTCAGGCTGCCCAGAGGAATGCGGCCCGGCCACAGCCAAGCGGTCTCGGTCGGCTCGACGCTCCCCAGCGTTTTGGTTTTCAATCCAGAGGACGCACCGTTGAGACGAAAGGTGGCATAGTCCTCAAAATTCAGCTTGGCGGGGTCCAGCGGCTGCGAACAATCGGTGACTAGGCCCGCTTTGTCGAGGAGTTTGGATTGCAGAGCTCGCCGGGTGCCATACTCGCGAACTAGGCCGGCGTAGTAATCGGTATGCGTATCGTGCGGCACCGCTTCGAGCGCCTCTGCGAGCGTGGAGATGATGTTCAACTCGGAGCACTGCTGTTGGCCCAGTGCCGTTCCAATGGCCAACGGATTGACCGGCTGGCCTTCACCACGGAGTTGGCAAGCGGTGCGATAGATCGCTTCGCAAGTAGAACTGGCAAAATCGCCGCTGCCCACGAGATTACGCACCGTGTCAATCCGCTGCTCATTGAGCAGCAAACAACCAATCAAATGCAACTCAACATCTGCCTGTTGCCCGACCAGCGACTTCGCTCTGCGCTGCATAAGTTCCCCGCTGTCCGCGCAACAAAAAATTCCGCACCACGCCTCACCCATTAACGTTGCAGTTGCGCGCAAAAAAACGCCGACGCTTTCACGCCGACGGTGGGAAGATTCATTTGTGCCAATCAAAACTCGTGTAGCTTGTTGCCGCTTAGGCCGCCAGGCTTAACCAACCTTGGGCCAGGCCGCCGGGTCAAGCCTCGTCTCCCGCGATACCCAGGGGAGACGATTGCCTGATCGTGACCGGATTGCGACGCGACATGCTTACTGTCTTGGCGTGGCGTTGGGGTAGGCAGTGAGGGATACGGGTTGAAATCAATGGCAAACGAGTGTGTGCCGATTCGAGCCCATCGCACGGGAATATGGCACGTTGATCGATGAGATGAGTTTCTCGGACTTCTAACTGTGCCGAATAGCGACGTGATCAGCCGACGCGCGACGTAAAGAAAAAATGGAACGGTCTGCTGGGACCTGCTATCTGGAAGAGCTGTTTTCTCCGGAGGAAAGACAATAGAAAAGTGGATTTTTTCAATTAGCTCGACTGAAATGAATCAATCAATTAGGATGAATCAATCAATTCACTAGGAATAAATCCAGAGAATGAATCCAAGGGACTACGTCAATGTCTAAAGAAACGAAGAAGCAACTCGGGATCTTGAGTATTTTGGCGATTGGATTTTTTCTGGGTTTTATCGTGGCTAACAACAATTGGAAATATGAACCTAAAGCACTTGCGGCGGATGCCAATTCCACCGAAAAGTATTCACCAGTCAAAGCACGTGGCCGTGATTTCTACACACCGAATAGCGAAACCCTGCAACCCAACGAGATGCGTTTACTCGCCTGCGGAACCGGCATGCCTACAGCTCGTCCCAAACAAGCAGCCTCATGCTGGCTGCTCGAATTGGGGAATGGAGACAAGTTTATTTTCGATGTTGGGACCGGATCAGCAGAGCGCATCTCTGCTTTCCAGATTCCCTACAATTATCTTGATAAGGTCTTTCTGAGCCACCTGCATACCGATCATTTTGGTGATCTCGATGCATTGTTTGTCGGCGGGGCTCTGGCCGGCCGTCAGAAACCGTTGCGAGTATGGGGACCGAGTGGCGGCACTCCGGAAAGAGGCACCAAATACGCTGTGGACCACTTACGCAAAGCGCTTACATGGGACTTGGACGGTCGCAAGGGAATCACCGATCCACGGGGATACCATATCGAAGTCAACGAATTTGACTACCGGGGAATGAATAAGATCGTGTATCAGGAAAATGGCGTGACGATCCGCTCGTTCCCGGCCATCCATGCCCTTGATGGTCCCGTGAGCTACAGCTTGGAGTGGAACGGCCTGAAGTTCGTGTTCGGAGGTGATACCTATCCGAACAAGTGGTTTGCGAAGTATGCGAAGGATGCCGACCTAGCAATTCACGAGTGCTTCATCGCAGTGCCGGACATGATTACCAAGTTCAAATTCACGCCACAAAGCGCTCTCGCGGTGGGCACCCAGATTCATACAGCACCTGAAGCGTTCGGCAGCGTAATGTCGCTCATCAAACCGCGAATGGCCGTGGCGTATCACTTTTTCAAGGACTTTGACACGACCGCGTCGATCAATGATCGTATTCGGAAAACCTACAAGGGCCCACTGAGTCTTTCCATGGACTACATGGTATGGAACATCACTCCGGATGAAATTCGTGTACGGATGGCAGTAGTCGACGAAGATGTCTGGCCTCCTCCGGCCACCGAGAAGCCTCAGCTTCCCGATGCAAGCCAGAGAATTCCGTATTCGAAAGAAATTGTGAATGGGAAACTCGATGTACAGGATGTGATTCAGCCGACGTATGACGAAATCAACAAGAAGTATGGACTCAAAGAGAAGCAAGATTGAATGTTGATGCGTCGGCAAACCCAATGACGTTGATTGGTTCCACCGCTGGTGAACTCTGACTGCGATGCTCGAAACCGTTCTGAATTCGTCTCAGAAACCCGCTTGCAGTGACACACGCCGAAAAACCACCGTTTAGGGCACGTGGCCCCATATCCTAACCGCGTTTCGGCTCACATCCCCCGATTTTTCGCCATCGAGGCAAACGTGCTCTATCAGGCAGCCACCTAGACGACGTGGTGGCTGCTTATGGCTGAGAGACGCACAAAAAAACCGCCGACGTTTTCACGCCGACGGTTGGAAGGTCTATAGAGCGATGTCAGCTTCAAGCAACCTGTTGCCGTTTGCGTCGGCAGCCGTAGGCGACCAGGGCGAGGCCGCCGCTCCAGTTTGTCGAGGCGTGCTACCTTGGCCACTTTCGCAAGTTCGTCACCGAGCCCCTGCGGACGGTTCGAATTGAGAATAGAAATGAGATACGCGTCATGCAAAAAACGGCCGGCGAGAACACTGTCTCACCGGCCGTTGTTAAACGCCTCGCTGATTTTGAACTAGCGAGCAAAACCGAACATCGCAGGGCGATCGTTGCGGGATTGATTGCGACCTGCTCGCTGCTGATTGTTGCTGCGGCGGTTGTTCCGATTGTTAGAGTTGACGTTCTTGCGATTGTTGCGGCTGTTGCCCGACCAGCGACTTCGCTCCCCGCTGCATACTTCCCTCGCTGTCCACACCACATGGCTAGCCATATCCAGACCTCACTTTAAACACAGCAGTTGTGCGCAAAAAAACCGCCGACGCACCCGCACCGACGGTTGGAAGATTCAAATTTTCAAATCAAGCCTCACGCAGCCTGATGCCGCCGGCGCCGCCAGCCGTATCCGACTAGGGCGATGCCACCGATGCCCAGGAGGGCGAAGGTGCTCGGTTCGGGGACGGCGGCGGCCGTCGTCAATTTCAGTTGCACGGAATTCGTATTGTTGGATCCGGCAAAAATGCCTTGTTCGTTTCCAGGCACGGACGTGATGCTGCCCCCGATGGCAAAACTGCCTCCTGCAGCTGAGTTGAGATCTGTCAATGCAGCAGCATTCAACAGGATAGACCTCAATTGCAACCTGTCGCTCGACACATACTTTCTGGCACCATAAACCGTACCGCTGCCCAGGTCATCAAAGGTTGCTACAGAATGACTGCCAAGATTCGCAAAGGGAGTCACAACCTGGTGTAACTCATAATCATGATTCGTGCCTAAAACGGCGGCGGAATCCAGGATGAGTTCGGCAGCGATAATCGGCTCCGAAACTCCCGACAAATCGAAGCCCAAATAGTTACGAAATTCTATGGAACCAGAGTGCGATGGCCCAAGACTGGTGGATACTGGTCGGACGGGATATGCGGCATGGCGTTCACCGGCACAAAACCGCCCTTGCCGGTCATCCCCTCGTAGAACCGCGCCAGCATGTCGAGACCTGCCGCCTTGGCCACCTTCGCAAGATAGTCGCCAAGCCCCTTGCGCACGTTGCGTATCGAGAATCGAATTGAGAGACGCTTCAAAAAAAACGGCCGGCGAGAAACAGTGTCTCGCCGGCCGCGTCAAATTGTCCTGTTGCCAATCTACAGTTGATTCGGAATTAACGGGAAGATCCGAACATTGCGGGACGACCGTTGCGGGTTTGATTTCGCCCGGTACGTTTCCGATTTTTGTTGCTGTTGTTGTTGCGATTGTTGTTACGATTGCGGTTGTTGTTGCGGCTATTGGCATCGAAAATCACGGTTTTGCGATCATCGATGGTCGTGCCACCGGGACGACGGTTGTTTCCAGGGCGACCGTTGTACTTAGGTCGTCGGCTGTTGTTGGGACGACGTTTGTTTCCCCCCACGCTGAAAACCACGGTATCTTGATCATCGATGGTTGCTCCGCCACCCGGCCGCCCGCCTCCGGGGCGAGGATTCGAATAGTGACGGACGCGTTGGCGGGTCAATTTACCGTGCGGACGACCGTTGCTGGTCCAGGTCCAACCAAATTCGCGAACCAACTGACCGTTGTTGTCACGGAAGTAGCGATCGATGTAACGTTTTGAACCGGGATCGACGTACATCCGACCGGGGTCGAAGGCACTCTCACGCACGCTGACGCGTTCGCGTTTGACGTAGGTGTGATCGTTGAACGGATCGTAGTAGACATCGGTCTGGCTGCCGCCGCCGACGATGGGGTTCTGAGCTTTCGCTTCGACCGCCATGTTGCCAATTCCACCCAAGACCGCCACTGTTAAAAAGATTTGAAAAGCCTTCATCGTTGTTCCCCTTGTGTGTTTCGTGTGTTTCCCGCCACCGTTTCGTGCCCGTGACCACCACGACCCGCTGTTGATTGGCGACCTTTTGTGATGCTTGCCTACCCGATCGTTTCGACTGCCGGATATGCAAGTAACACAAAGCAACGGGTGTGCCAAAGTAACAAAAGGGTAGTCAACAACTTGTAAAGCCAATCTAAGAAAGCACTTAACAAGCCTCCGTCGCAGCGGACTCAAACCACATGCGAGTATCTTATTGACTCGCGTGTAGTCGTTTATTGGGCGCCAAGATGGTGTCGGTGTCATCCTATGGATAATGATTGAAAATGCGAGTTCACAAGGGGGATACCCAAAACGTCAAAATGCCGGGCACTAATTCTGGAGAATTGTTGTGGATTTCTGAAAATAACCGTCTATGCCGCTCTTTTGGCCGTTTTCGTGGACGTTGGGGGGGAAAGCGGAAGCCTAACGGGACGTGGGAACTGTGAAGAGTCACCGTCGTCACCGTCACTGCCCCAGCCCACGCTTCACCTGATTAGCCCCCATTTGCGCGCAAAAAAACCGCCGACGTTTTCACGCCGACGGTTGGAAGTTCTATTGAGCGATGTCAGCTTCAAGCAGCTTGTTGCCTTTTACGCCACCAGCCGTAGGCGAGCAGTGACACGCAGGTAATGCCGAGAAGTCCGGCGTAGGTGGATGGTTCGGGGACCACTGCAATGGGTTCGTTAAAAATTATGTTATCGATACCGATGTTGTTCAGGTCTGGTCCCACCTGTAGCCGGATTCCGTGATTGCTCGATAGGTTGACGGAGAAAGTTGAATGACTGTTCGTCGAATAGGGGACTTGAAGATTTGTTACCGAAAGAATCGGATTGTTCAGGTCTGATAAATCGTAAATGTGATACTGAGTATTGCCGCCATTACCAAGCGAGTTGCCAAGATCGAATTGATTCAGTGTGACTAGAGCATTGTTGATTGATCTGAGATCGATGATGAGAGAACTGCCACTGTCGGTATATGCAACGTTTGTAAGATCGTTGTAGCCGGTGGGCCAAGGGAACACATGGGATCGAAACTCAATATCCACTTCTGCAGTGTCAAAATCTGTTTGCCAGGTGTTGGATGGGAGATCAAAGGTGATTATTTCAGCCTCTATCCGTCCTTCAGAAGACAGCAGCACCACCACGCTAGCCACAGCCGATATGATCGCTCGCTTCATGTCGAACCCTTGTGTTGTAGTCCTTGGTGCTGACGAAGTGTGATAGCTCTTAAATCACGCAGCCTGTTGCCGTTTGCGCCGCCAGCCATAGGCGAGCAGTGACACGCAAGTGATGCCGATGAGTCCGGCGTACGTGGATGGTTCGGGGACTCCTGTGGCGGGGGCGGTTGAATGGACCGTGAGGAACACCGAATAGTCATCGGCATTCAAGCTCCAGTAGGCGCCATTCCACAGTTGAGCCTGTGAGTCATTGAGATTCAAAAACTCGAAACCGGTTAGGTTGCCACCGAATCGCAGGATGTCGAAACGATCATCTACCGAAAGTTCGCCGACGCTGAATCCATCAACAAAGGATAGGTTGACGAATGTATTGCCGAAGATACTGATGTCCCCAGTGATATCGACCCAATCGTATTGCGTTGAACTTTTATCGCCGTCGCCGTCTGATAGACCACCCAGTTCAATCTCAAACACACCGTCGTACTTCATATAGTTACCGTCAATAGAGTAGACGCCCGGTGAATTGCCTGGAGCCAACGTCCCTGAGTCGGAAAGGTCACCCAAATGTGTCCCCGCCCCGCCGAGAACACCATAGTTCTCAAAGTTGCTGTAGGTTATCAACGTACCATCGTTAATCAGCGTGCCGTTGTTGTCGAAGTAATCGTGGTTGGTAATGTTCCCAGAGTTCGTTAGCGTGCCGTCATTTCTGACGAAGCCTTCGTTGTAGAGTTCCCCGTCATTGTTGAGTTCTCCAAAGTTTTCGAGCTCGAAGAAGTTGTGAATAGATCCGTCAGAGGAGTTCGTCAGCGTGCCTCCATTTCTGAGGGTGTCGTTGTTGTAGAGTTCGCCCCCATTGTTGAGATCCTGGGAGTTCTCGAGTTCTCCACCGTTATCAATCTGCCCAGAGTTCGTTAGCGTGCCGTCATTTCTGACGCTGCCGTAGTTGTAGAGATCCCCGTCATTGTTGAGATCCTGGGAGTTCTCGAGATCTCCACCATTTTCAATCTGCCCAGAGTTCGTCAGCGTGCCGTCATTTCTGACGCTGCTGTCATTTCTGAGGGTGCCGTTATTATTGAGTTCCCCGTCATTGTTGAGATCCTGGGAATTCTCGAGATCCCCACCATTTTCAATCTGCCCAGTGTTTGTCAGCGTGCCGTAGTTTCTGACTGTACCATCATTATTGAGATTTCCGCCATTATCGAGGTCTCCTTGGTTTTCAAGTTCCCCGAAGTTGTGAATGTTCTCGGAGTTCGTCAGCGTGCCGTCATTTCTGAGGGTGCCGTTATTATTGAGTTCCCCGCCATTATCAAGGTCTCCTTGGTTCTCGAGTTCTCCACCGTTATCAATCTGCCCAGAGTTCGTTAGCGTGCCGTCATTTCTGACGCTGCCGTAGTTGTAGAGATCCCCGTCATTGTTGAGATCCTGGGAGTTCTCGAGTTCTCCACCGTTATCAATCTGCCCAGAGTTCGTTAGTGTGCCGTCATTTCTGACGCTGCCATAGTTGTAGAGATCCCCGTCATTGTTGAGATCCTGGGAGTTCTCGAGATCTCCACCGTTTTCAATCTGCCCAGAGTTCGTCAGCGTGTCGTCATTTCTGAGCGTACCGTCATTTCTGAGGGTGCCGTTATTATTGAGTTCCCCGTCATTGTTGAGATCCAGGGAGTTCTCGAGATCTCCACCATTTTCAACCTGCCCAGAGTTTGTCAGCGTGCCGTAGTTTCTGACTGTACCATCATTATTGAGATTTCCGCCATTATCGAGGTCTCCTTGGTTTTCAAGTTCCCCGAAGTTGTGAATGTTCTCGGAGTTCGTTAGCGTGCCGTCATTTCTGACGCTGCCGTAGTTGTAGAGATCCCCGTCATTGTAGAGATCCTGGGAATTCTCGAGATCTCCACCATTTTCAATCTGCCCAGAGTTTGTCAGCGTGCCATAGTTTCTGACTGTACCGCTGTTATCGAAGAGACCACTGTTGCCGATGTCGCCATCGTTGCTGAGTTCCCCCAAATTTGACAGCGTGCCGCCGACTTGAATCTCAATCTCGCCATAGTTGTAGAACGGATACAACGAATTGTGATCCATCCCAGAAACATAAATCGTATTCCCAGCTAGGTTGGGATCGGGCAGAATTTGACCGGCGTTTGCAATTTGGATTGCCCCAGCGAGAAGCATCGTCAAGCATGTGGCTAAGGCTCGAATTGTTCGCTTCAAAACACCATCTCCACGATATCTATATTGGATCAAATTCAACCGGATAATGGCGAGCTACCGCAGTGTCGCCCATCAACGTTCAAGTCGTCAACAAGAATACGAGCCATCTGCGGATACCCACATAGATTTGCGCTAATGCGCAAGATGGTTATTTGCCAGTAAAAGCGGGATCGGGATGTGGGTTTCCACAGCGCACAAAAAAACGCCGACGCACTCTCGCCAACGGTTGGAAGTTCTATCGAGCAATACAAGCCTCAAGCCGCTTGTCGCTGTTTACGACGGACACCGTATCCGACCAAGGCTAAACCACTCATGCCGAGCAGGGCGAATGTGCTCGCTTCAGGGACGCTGGCCAAATTCGTTTCGACCGTGATCGAATGAAAATTGACCCCTGAACCGTCATGGTTCGTTGTCGTCAGTGCAATCGCCTGATTGCCCAACCACGTATCACTCACGTTTGAGAACGCGTAGGTCGTTTGGCTGCTAACATCGTTTCCAAGTGATTGGATGCCAACTTGCGTGATGCACTACGACCTGGCCAGCAGGTTACTCAACCAGACGTTCGCGTTGATGTGGAATTCCCCACGCTGCGCTAAATTAGGCAGTCGATCCCGTCCAGCGCCATGTGAATCAGCAGTCCTAGTCCCACGAGATGCACCAAGTCGGCTGCGCGTCGCCAACCCAAAGAGCGTTCCTTGCCGCCCAGCATGAGCGGAAGTGCAAACATCATGGCATAGACCGCAATCGCGGGTATTGAGTGCAGCGGGTGGAAGCCAATGGAGCAGCGCTCGGGATCGTAGATGGGATCGGCAAGCAAGTGATCCAGGTCGACGAGCATTGTCGCTATCAGAATCAGCAGAACGTATCGCCAGCGGCTGCGATAGAAGGTGAGCGCCACGATTAAGGGCACAGCGAAATGTGAGGCCAAGTGCAACATGACAGCAAATTACAACCTTCGAGTCAGTCCATCAAGCTGAGGAGCGCGTCCGGACCAACGTGATTGCGAAAGAAGGGGTGTGTCGACTTCAGCAGCGAACAGAATCACATTTTATGGGGCGACTAGGGCAGCCGCACGGGACGCTTGATGGAGTTGTGTACCACTCGCTGGCCCCGACGTGGTCGTAAAAGAGCCCAATGGTTTACGTCGTAGCCAACAAAAAAAAGCCGACGCTTTCGCGCCGACGGTTGTCCTACCCCCAGGATCAATGTTGTCAATCACGCCCCCTGTTGCCGTTTGTGTCGCCAGCCGTAGGCAACTTGAAGCTGCGTGGGTGCTGCCGGAGAATGACACGGCTATCTCACGAGCCGTCCTGACCGTTACAGTTCATCTTCTTGTGCTGTGGTGGAGCTCAGGAAATGCACATCATCAGCCATCCCCACAATTAGGCGAATGAGACTGCCGATTGCCACGAGCACCAAGCCGATACAAAAACCGGCAACGCCACACGTCATTGTATAGGCCAACGTGCTCATGCTGAAGAAGGCCACTCCCATTGCGGATTCGGTGCTGAGAGTCCCGAATACGCCGGAAACAGACATCGCCAATCCGACTAACGTCATGATCCACACGACAACGCCGGTCACTCGAAACGCTCCCGCAATCACGGCCAAACCGTGATGATTCGGCGGACTGATCGCCCGACGTCTCCGCTTGGATGAGAAAGGCTCGGCAACAGGTTCGACGCTGGATGATGAGAGCCGTTCTGCGTCTTGCTGTGGGGGGAGTGGGTTGTCCACATTCAGGTACAAATCGGAGGGATCAGTCGAGGACACGAGGATATCCTCGTCCGGGTCGATCTGCCGAATTCGAATCGGCTTACCACATTTTGGACAGTTGAACCGTTCCGCAGCGATCTCCGGGTTGATATTCAACAAAACGGTACACATCGGACAACGTAGCGAGACAGTTGATACATTCATGGTCGTCTCCTCAGTCTGTAGCCCCAACCCTTCCACGCTACAGTTCCCCACTTCGAATTTCAAGAGAATTCTCGCAAGTGCGGCGAGGAACACAACCAGAATTCCCGCCGACCCAGACTGAAATGGGCTGACCGGTAGGTGCCCAGCGCAACAAAAAAACCGCCGACGTTTTCACGTCGACGGTTGGAAGTTCAATTGAGCGATTCAAGCCTCAAACAGCTTGTTGCCGTTTGCGACGGATGCCATAACCGACCAAAGCCAAGCCACCGATGCCGAGTAGGGCGAACGTGCTGGGTTCGGGGACGACTCCGACGGCGTCATCGGTCAAATAGAATGCATGTTCTTGGCCATTATTCGACCAGTTGTCGAATGTGCCCCCTTCTGATTCGTTGCCGTTTATGCCAAATCCACCCGAAGTGGTCTCCCAATAGATTTCGTCGCGGTCGAAATTGGCTGAGAGGTGCAATCCGATCCAATACGTGACGCCACCCGTTAACGCAAGGGGATTCTGCAGGTCGACCCAATAGGCGTATTCCGTCAAGCCAACCGCGGTATTTCCCGTAGCGGTTTTCTGAACGTTTTGTCCGGCTCCCGTTGCAAACGGGGCGGCCGCCGGCGTGCCACCGGCGTCGTTGAAGAGATAATAGTCGAGCGTGCCGTCCCAGGTCCCGCCCTCAAGGGTCCAGAAATGAAGGTCGGTTAATGTCGTGTCCTGGGCGAGCACGAAATCTTCGGCCTGTATCCATGCTGTCATCTCGTTGCCGGTTGATTGATCAGGCGCGCCGTTGTCGAAGACGACCCCCGCCTGCACCGCTCCCCCCATAACAGCCAGCAACAGTGTAGACGCTAGTGAGAGCAAAGCCATTCGCTTCATGATGTTTCCCCCCCTCGGGAATTTCAAAGGATGTTGATCCTACTTTATAGGCTGGCACAGGCGTTGAAATCCCCATAACCGTTCCAGTTGTTCCAGAGTACCGTTGTCTAACGACAATTCAAGCAATAAATAAAAAAACAGTGACTAAGGGTATACCCGTGTATAGCTAGGCCGTGGAACTGAAGAAAAGTGTTGTAACTTCTCGATTAGAGCGCAGTCCCACTTTAGGCAGCACATTTTTGCTGCGCACGTTTGGCATGAGCGAAAACCGAGTCGCAGGGGGCGTGAATTTTACTAGAGGGAACACGGCTTGTGACTGCGCGAGCTGTGCGTAACGGCGCTATTCACACCTGCGGAATGTACTTGTTGAACAACTCCGCATAGTCCTCACGGACCGGGCTGAAGACGTCTAGTACCACGGCGGGGCCGTTCACCGCGACGGCTTTGTGCGGTGTGTTGGGCGGGATGATGAACAGCGAGCCCGCTTCGCAAATGCGCGTCTCGTCGCCGATCGTCAACTCGACCTGCCCCTTGAGCAGGATGCCCCCTTGCTCGTGCGGATGGTCGTGCAGCGGGACGACGGCGCCTTCGTCCATTTCCAGATACGAGAGCATCAGGTTTTCGCCATAAGGAGTCCGCATTCGGCAACCGGGGACCGGTTCGATGGCTTGGATCGTGCTGATATCAATAAACGGCATGGTATCCCTTTCCGGCGTGGTGTCGCGTTCATTTTAGGTCATGGCCATCAGCCGCCTGTGCGGTGATATAACGAGTCCCGCAGTGCGTTGGCTAAGGTGTCGATGTCGCGGGCGGTGGTGTAGAGGTGGCAAGAGACGCGCAACATCCGTCGCCCGTGCCAATGGATCACCGGGACTTCGATGCGGTGTTTCTTCCAGAGCAATCCTTGCAGTGGATCGCGGACCCCTTTTTTCAGTGGGGGTTCATCGCCTGCGGGGAGGGGGAGGGCGATCATCGATCCGTACCACGCTGGGCTGTCGGGTAGGTCGCAGGACAATCCTGTCACTTCAGCGATGCGAAAACGCGCGTATTGCGCTAAGTCATGCGAACGTCGGCGGAAATTACAGACACCTGCTCGACACAGAAAATCGATGGCTGTGGGGATCGTTAATTGGGCTGCTGCATCGCGGGTGCCCGGCCAGTGGAATTCGTCCTGCCATCGCGCCTCGGCCCCGGCCAGACTGCCCCCCCAACTGATGACCAACGGCTCGAGCTGTTTTTGAACCCGCGGATGGGCATACAGAAAGCCGGAGCCAAACGGTGCTGCCAACCATTTGTGCCCGCTGGCGACGTAATAGTCGCAGCCCAAAGTATCGAGGTCCAGCGGCAACATGGCCAACGCATGCGGCCCGTCGATACAAACTGGCACGCCCCGTTTCTGCGCGCGGTTGCAAATCTCTGCGACGGGAAAAATCACCGCTGTCGGCGAGGCGATGTGATCCACGACTAACAACCGCGTCTTCTCCGTGACGGCCGTAAACAGCGAGTCGACCAGTTCGGTGGTGTCGGTCAGGGGATCGGGCAAGGTGTGGACGATGAGCTTCGCGCCGGCTTGTTTGCAGATCGTCCGCCAGATTCTGAGCACCGCGCCGTAGGCGTGATTCGTGGTGAGGACTTCGTCGCCCGGTTTTAAGTCCAACGACTTCGCCACGATGTTCATACCGGTGGTGGCATTGTCGACGAACGCCAAATTGTCGGCCGATGTCCCCACGAATTCGCCCAGGTACTCCGCCGCATGCATCAGTTCCGATTCCATCTGCCGCACAAAGAAGTCGAACGGCTGGGATTCCAACTGGTCGGTCCAACTGTGCCGCACGTTTTGAACTTCGCGGGCAGCGGGACCAAAGGAGCCGTGATTCAAATAGATCACGTCGGGCGGCAACGACCATTCCCGCCGCCAATGCCGCCAAGCAATATCGTTCTCAGCTGAGGTGTAGCTCATGAAGGTTTTCGAAAAAATCAAGGGGTGTAGGAGTCGTTTGTAGCTTGCTCAGGAGGAAACAACGAGACCGGGAATTATTCGTTCGCCTCGCCGTTGTTGGACCCCTTAAACAACTTGCGGCCCAGTCGTTGATTGTACGCTGTCCAACGGGATTTGACGTTGGGGTCGTCGTCGATATCGCGGAGAAATTCGTTCACCTTGGCATCGAGGTTGTCGATGTGATGCAGCACAACCGCTTCGGGCGTCATCGGCACCTTGGGGCTGCCGAAATCGTGTGTGCCATGATGGCTGAGAATCAGGTGTTTGATCCGCAGGGCGGTTTCTTCAGGGAAGGGCGTTTCGTTTTCGGCGTTCCAGTCGTTCAGTTTTTCATTCAGCATCTCAACGCCAATGACTAGGTGGCCCAGCAGTTGTCCGGCGTCGGTGTAGAGAAAACTGTCCTCGTAACCCAGCTCGCGGATTTTTCCCGAATCGTGCAACAGGACACCCGCTTTGACCAGATTGAAGTCGACATCGGGGTACAGCGGCGCGATCCGGTCGGCAACCTCCATCATGTTGACCGCATGTTCCAACAATCCCCCCAGGTACGCATGATGCGCTTTGGTGCCGGCGGGGGCTTGCGTGAAGCCTTGCATAAACGTTTCGTCGGCCAGAAAACGTTGGAGCAGCAACCGCACGTTCTCGTCGTCCAAGTCGGCGACCAGTTCCGTGAGCCGTACGGTCAGCCGCTGGACGTCGCAGGCCGCTTGCGGGGCGAATTCTTCGGGGTCGAGTCCGTCGGCTGGGACGCCTTCGATCTTGGTGAGGATCATTTGCAGCGTCCCTTGGAACATCTGCACTTTGGCCTGCACCTTGACGAAGTCACCGGAATCAATGTGAGCCATCGCCGGTTCGTTGACGTTCCACATCAAGCCGCTGATCGCGCCGGTTTTGTCGCGGAGATTGGCCAATAGATAGGTATTGCCGTTGCGGTTGGCCCGCAGTTGTTTGTCGGCGATGACATAGATTTCTTCGACGGACTCTCCGTCAACTAATTCACGAACGGTACGGCGTGACATACGGGGGACTTTCTTGCGGCGATGATCCGCCTGGGATAAGAGAATGCTGATATCGACGAATCGACGGCGGCGATTCTAATGCCTTGCCCAATCCCCCAACAAGGCAACAGCAACATTGGTGTGCCAATGGTCTCGCCCAGCCCGTAGGATGCGTCGCGCCGCACCTGTCTCACGTAGGACGATTGATCATCCCCCTGACCAATCCGCCGCACCCGCATGAACGAAAGGGATTAGCCACAGAGGTCACAGAGTGCACCGAGGAAAGAAATGGATGCTCTGCTCGGGTGCCAATGGCTCGGCCAGTGCGGTTTGCGACGATGGTCGGAGGAGGGATCTAAGTCGTGGGGCACAGTTGTTTGATCTCATACCATAAAGCGGGCGTGCCGATGTACTTACCCCAGGCTGACGATGCAACAACACTGGCAAAGCAGTGGAACCCCTTTTTTCAACAGCTCTGCTAGCGCGGTTTGCGCCACATCAGCCACAGCGGCGGGCCGCCGTTGGGGAATTGAATCTGCTGCGTGACCTCGAAGCCGTGCCGTTCGTAAAACGGTAGGTTCTGTTCTTTGCTGTTTTCTAAATAGGCGGGCATTCCTTCGCGGTCCATGCGCTCGAGCATTGGTTGCATCAGTTTGGAACCGATTCCTTGGCCGCGCAGTTCTGGGAGTGTGCCGATGGCGAAGAGGTAATAGTGCGGCTCGTGCGGATGGTTTCCGTCGACGACCGCTTGCACCTGCAACAGCCGCCGCAAGCCCTGCCAACGGACGGTGCGCAACACAGCGGGGAGTTGTTGGAGCGTTTCCAGCAAGCCGACTTGCGTGCTGATCCCCGGCGGCAACCACATCGTCGCCCCGGTGCCGTCGCTCATGAGGTAGTTTTCGTCGTGCCGTAGATAGAGCGTCTCGGCCATCATCTGAAAAAACTGACGAACCGCCGCCGAACGCCGGTGATCCTGCCGCACAAACCAATTCACAGCCGGATCATCATCAAAGGCACGGGCAATGATATCGATCACGGTCGAAGTCTGAGCAGCAGTCGCTTTGACCACCGCATCGCCAGTTTGAGAATCAGCTATGGTCATGGGGGCTTGCAAGTTTGACGCGGATGGTTTTAGGGCATCCACAATTTAGAAGATTGCCCGCTGGCACACCAGGAAGCTGGGCGCATTTCTCGTGTATAAGGGTGGTCAGCACTTGGCGAAATTGGTTGACGGGAATTCATGCGATTGGGGTAAATGAACATTTGACGGAACGCCGTGCTTTTAGTGGTCGGTTATACTGGGGCAAGTTAGAATTGACTGAACCGTCTCGTCTCGATGTTAACGCAGGACCAGACGATAGGCTGAATCATTTCAGGTTAGTTGTTTTTTTGTTTCGTCGACGTATTTCCCCAGCAAGCTGCTACCCCATATTGAACTGAGATTGATTGGATGACAGACGCGCACATCTTGCTCGAACACGTGTCGATGGTTCGACGGCTGCTTGTGACGAGCAATGATTCGGAGGTTGTCCGTGTCGGCAAACTCGGCGAGATCACCTATCTGGTTGAAGAACACATCACGCAAGACACACTGGAAGTTATCGATGTTTTTTTGACATCGGGAAAGCTGCCAGACGTCGCAAGGCAATGGTGGCAGTCGAAGCGTGACGCTTTTGAACCCTATGTGGGAAAGCGGCTGTTGAAGATCGGCATGGCTTGTGGCTCGCATCACCATCACCGTGAAGTGTATATCGATTCAAAGGCCGAAAGCATCGTGTTTTTGGTGGGCTTTGATCGTCCTGAAATGCTGCCGGAAGCACTTGAGGATGCAACACCAGCGGACCGCGCACGCTGGATATTCGATCATTCGTCCAGTGACACAAGGGCAGAAGGGCAACGGGTCGTGGAAGTCCTGTTGGCCGGTCGTGCTGCCTCGGAACTATCATCCGAGGAGTTGCTCCTGCTTGCCAAGGGCTACAACTGGTGGGGGCAGAACGAAAAGGCATTGGAGACGGCAAAACTTGGACTCATCCGTACACCGCACAGTAGCGAGTGGCTCTCCGATGCACGCACATACATCCATAACGCGTACCTTGAAGACCTTCCAGGGTTCCTCAGTTCGTGTGACGCGTACATTGCCGAAGAAATCGGTCCGGCGGCCTTTTGGCATCTCCTGAAAGCGGGTGCATTCATTGAGATCGCAACGGGAGAGCGGGAAACAGAAGAATACGAGTGGATTCCAGGTGATCCAATCAAGCATCCGGAATTACTGCGACCAGCAGCGGACGCAGTTCAGGCAGCCCTTGCCTGCGATCCAGGATTACGAGACCAAGCACAGGCACCAGATTGGGTTGGTGACTGGAACTTGAGATTTGCGGCATTGTTGCAAGAGCCAGCGTTTAGCCATTTGAAGCAATAGTGAATTAGGTGCAGAGGCCACATCGGTCGAGGGTACCGCTGAATTTCGCGATTGGACAGAGACAGGCATTCTGGTACGCTTAACCAGAAACAGCCATCAAAAAAAAACAAACCCCCGCTGCAAGACGATTTGCAGCAGGGGTTTAAGTAGAGGCGCCGGTCGGATTTGAACCGACGAATGGCGGATTTGCAATCAACTCGATCACTTAGTCGGGAAGGGGCCATCACAACGCAAGGAGATCATCTATTACGAAGGAGCAACGGTGCAGGCTGTTCGATATACCGACTGGAAGGCCCACTTCATTGTCCAGAATGAAGGATGGTTTGGACCGAAGCTAAAGCTCGGCGCTCCGCTGCTGTTTAATTTGCGTCGAGACCCGTACGAGAAAGCTGCAGATGAGTCCGGCAACTACGTGAAATTTCTAGGCAAGAAAATGTGGGCATTTGGGCCGGCCAAGCGAATCGTCCAACAGCATCTGGCTACGTTTGAAGCGTTCCCGTCACGTAAGGAGTCTTCCAACTCAAACGCTGACGAAATCAAAGAACAGATTCAAGAGGACAACGTCGGTCAGTGGGCATGCTTCCGAGGTTATCTGCCAAGAAAACATCCTTAGCGATTGAAAGGGGCTGCATCCTTGAATTCAAGTCAAATATTTTTGGTGGTGGCGGCAGTGGGGTTGACGCCAATAGCGATTTCTTATGGCGCGATGCCGCAAACCAGCCTTGAGTATTTATTAGATCTTTCTGTGGAGAGCACGAATGAGAAGCACATATTCCGCGCCATCATGGGGCTCTATCTAGCACTGGCTGTTTTTTGGCTCTTTGGCGCATTTAATGGGAAATTACGGCAAGCTGCCCTATGGAGTCTTGTCGTATTCATGTTGGGGTTGGCCGCTGGCAGAACATTGAGCTTAATAATGGACGGAATACCTCACATCCTACTTCTCGTATATTTGATGATGGAACTCGGATTCGGCGTTTTGGGCCTCCTGCTACTATCGCGGTCCGGTGCGTCGGTACCCGACAGTTGAACCTGCTTGAAGCACGCAGCGTAAGGTGTGGCGGTCACAGAACCCGCCTGCAAGTCGTAGAGCGACGAACGCGCCGAGGTTGGACAAACTTCAGCAGCGAATCACAGGCTTCAACTCGCACTGGTGTTCAAGACTTCTTGCCCCAGTGCCAATTCGCCAATAGAACCGGGTTCGTGTAGTCCCCAAGGCTGAGGAGTCCAGATCTGTCGAAGATTGGAGGATGCTCTACAGCCCACCGTGGAAAATTGTCTACGGCACCGGCAAGGCTTCAAACAACAAAGCAAGAAACCATGGCATAGTGAAATTTGGCAGTGTGCAAAACCTGAGGCGATCCTTTGGCGACCGTTGGAGGACCAAAGTCATGTCGCAAGTACTGGAAGAGTTGATGCTGCACAAGTCGATCGAGACAACCACCCTGGTACTTTGGCCAGAGTGAGCATCCACAAAAAAACAAACCCCCGCCGCAAAGTCATTTGCAGCAGGGGTTTGAGTAGAGGCGCCGGTCGGATTTGAACCGACGAATGGCGGATTTGCAATCCGCTGCCTTGGACCACTTGGCTACGGCGCCTTGTTGAATCGTTCTGTGTCGTCTTCTCTTCAGGTCGATCTGCCGAGCAGGATAGGAGCTGTCCCCGTTTTGGGTCAAGCCTGTTGCAGGCAAAATTTTCTGAAAACGTCAGCTGCGAAATCTGGGTAATCTAGAGGGCTGTTTCTGCCCCGTTCTTCACCACAAAATCCGCGGCCGGCATCAGCTGTCTCCCTCAACACGGTAAGGACCTGAGGAACACGGTTTCGGTTCGACCCGTGTCGAAGTCACCGTTGCTGACAGGAACATACTTCGTCATTCTCGCGAGGGGACTTTAGGGATTGCGACACGTTCAGGGGTGGAACTCGTTGAAACGAATGCGCTTATTGCGGCGCGGATTCGTGGCGAAATCAGATAGGGAGGCAGCTGTTAGCGTGAATCAGCGGTGCCGTAAGCCATCTCAAATTGAAATCACCTACAGCAGAATTGGCTGATAAACGTGAGGATGGAATCACGAAGGCCTGATGTATACCAATCCAGCTTCATCGACCGCTTGCTGCACCGCACGTTGGGCGGCCTCGATGAAATGCTGCGGTAAGGTATCAACTAGTTGCACAGCGATGTCCATCACGGTGATTTTCAACGCTTGAATTGGCTCACTATCAGGTGATGCTTCGCTCAGGCCCACTAACACGCCTTGGGAAATGGCATCGACGATCTCATCTAACTCAAAATCGTCATGCGGGAAATCTTCCTCGACAACTTCATTTGCCAGAACAACACCTGGTCCATCAAAATCGGTTTGGAAGCGAAGGCGTACGACTGCGAATTTCCCGGGTCCACCAGTTTGGTGCACGTAGCGACCGGTTTGCACCGTATCTTGATCCAGTGCCCAAAAGAAACGCTCTCGTGTGGGAGTGAGAACCTTGATGGACTCGACCATAAAAGGGCGATTTCCTTCAAACTGGCATCAGTGCCAAAAGGCAGCGTGCGGAGGACACCACTACGGGGTGTTCGACTTGAGGTTGAACGACCGCAGCCTCAAAACCCCAGTCCCAGGCCGTCCAGCTCGGATGTGGCTACTGTGCCGTCGGTGATTTTGAACATGGCGGGGAAGAGTTTTGCCCAGCGTTTGTTGCCGGCGGGGCAGTATTGGCGTCCGTTGCCTTCGATGGCGGCGACACCGGGGATGCGGGCGGCTAGGCTGGCGGAGTGCAGGAAGGAGAAACCTGGGCAGGTGAGATCCTGCACACAGAGGAACATCTCCATTTTCTGTGCCGCTGCGGCCATCAACAGGGCTTCGGTGTGCCCTTTACAGGCTTTGAGTGCGACGCCGGAGTAGCCTTGTTCGCGGCTGAGCAGCAGGGCGTCGTAGTCGATCAGCGATTCGTCGATGACGACCGGTTTGAGTTTGGCTGCTTCGTGCATCCGGTTTTCGGGATTGGCTTTGAGATCACGGTGCGTCGGTTGCTCGATGTATTGCACGCGGTCCCACGCTTCGCCCCGTTGGTCACGGATACGGGCCAGGAAATCGAGCACGTATTGCACGTCGGCGCATTTCTCGTTGAAATCGAGCGAGTAAAACCATTCGCTGCAACCCCGTGCTGCTTGCGCCTGCGCCGCCACTTGATCGATGGCCGCCACGCGAGCGACGTCCCAGTCGAGATCGTCGCCGTTGAGCTTAATTTTCAGATGCGTCAATCCGTCGGCGGCAATCCATTCCTCGAGCGTTTCCGGCAGATCATCGCCGATTGGTTCTTGGACGTCGGCCGTGGTTAGCGGATCGAGAGCGCCGACGAGATGATACAGCGGCATCTTGGGTTTGGGTGTGCGGAGCGTGTATTGATCCAAATACTCCCCTGCGAACTGCTCGTCGAGATATTCGGCGAGGTCGTAGTTCATGAACTCTTCGGAAAGCATGTCGTAGCTATTCATGTCCGCCGCGCGGCCGTAGGCATCATGCAAGGCGGCATCGAGCGGACTGGCGGCGACCATTTGCGCTAGCTCGGGGAATTCGCCGGCGATTTCCATTTTCTGCACGATCTTGCCAGCCATGTGCGAGTATTCGCCGGAGAGACGGTAGATCGTGTCGAGCGGATGATCGAACTCGGGATAGGCTTCGGCCAGTTCGACGGTTTGTTGGGCCATTTTTTTAATGGCCGCCGCCGATTGATCCGGCGTGACCTCAGCGGAAGGCCAGGCCCAGATATTGCCCAACGGCATGCTGCCGAACCCGGTGGCCACCCGGCCGTCCCGGCTTTCCACGTCGACCTCGACATTGATCAACTCAGTCGATTCCACGACGCGCCCGCCGAATTTGAGCGGCGTGCGGAAGTCCAATGATTCGAATGTACAACGGGCTTCAAGAATCCTGACGTCGGTGGACTTTGACATGGTTCCTATGCGGGTGAAATCAAACTCTGCGAAAATTGGGGAAATCGGACTGACTGATCTTAACCGCGGGCGCGCGGATGATCAAGAAATGTTAACAGAATCAGCTATTTCCGCCTGACTTGGGTGCATTGATCGTTCGCGAGAGGTTCACAAGTTGCGCGAAACCGTCGTCCTCACTTGCCCCGTCGGCGAAGACGGTACAAATGGGATGCCCCGCTTCAATCGTGCTGCCCGGCGGTGGGATGTCGGCGATTTGGGGTGACCAGGGCAGTGGCGGAGCGGCAAAACGGCTTTCCAAGTCGGGGACCGAGTAGGCCTCCGGGGCGAAAACAATCGCCTTGGCGCTGACGCCCGTTTGTTGAACGCGGGATAGGGCAACCTGCCGGCGAAAATCATCGTGGGACGAATGCTGCTCTTCAGTCGGACGCGCGTCCGCTCGGCAGGCCCGGCAATGCCAATCCAGCAGGGGGAGGTCCCAACACCGTTCGAAGACCTCGACCGATGCGGTGTAACGGGGATTCACTTCCGTTAGCCAGGCTGTGTCTCCATCGTATAAAAAATCGCAGCCAAACAAGCCTCGCATTTCTCCAAACCGCGCAATCGTTTGTCCCATCTCTTGGATTTGACGTTCCACGGCGTACGGCAGCGTGGTGGGGCCGATCGAGCCGCAATAGGCGAAGGGAGCGGCATGAAACTCCGTCACGCCGACCAATTGCCGCGTGACACCAATCAGTTCCGCTCCGCTGGGAAACGCCATAAACAGTGCGGAATAGGCCTCTCCGTCGGCCCGGCGTTGAAAATAGACCGGGGGGTGTCGTGATAATGAAACTGCGGCGGCGATGTTCCAATGGCTGATCCGAGCGCCGCCGGCGCTGTGGAGCGGTTTGCAGACCCATGTTCCATCCGGCTCCGGTTGATCTTGTTGATCGCGGACCTGAAGCACCGGGAAATCCTGTTCCTGCAGGTGGTGTGACAAGGCGAACGGATCGCGCACTCGAGCCAATGTGGCGGGGCTGTTGCCGAGCAGCGTCCGTTGTTTGGCGATGTCAGCGATGGTTTGGGGAAAGTTTTCCAATGCTCCGGTGTAGATCCAGTCTGCCGGCGGCAATTGGGCGACCGTGGCGGCGATATCGTTGGGGTAATGAGGAATGCGCACCACCGTGGCGGCGCGGGCCAGATCGGTGTCGGCAAACAGGTCCGCACAGACCGGCCCGATGCCCGCGCGGAGAGCCGAGAAAGCCGCTGCACGGGCACTGGCGCCGCAAATCAGCAGCGGCTGTGGATTGGTTGGGGGGCGTTCTTTGGGCATCGGTGTGGTTTGGCGGTCTGCGATACTGGAATTCCGGGGTCTGAATTGGTATAGATGCCGGAGTAACACTGCTTTTTTTGTGATTCATGTCAGGTCGTTACTGCGTGAGCAGAAGATTTTGCTTTCTTTCGAAAGCCCGGTCTCGCCGGATTGTGGTTGTTACCACAGGTGTTTTCGTTTGTCGAACGCAAGATTGGCGCGCCACGCTAGGATTCTTGTTTCTAGTTGTACGAAACTGATGATACGACGCCTCAGTCAAACTTAGGAGAGAAGCTTATGTCGATGTACGTTGGAGAATCGCTGGTCGGCGAAGGGAATGAAGTGGCCCATATCGATCTGTTGATCGGCGACAAAACCGGTCCGGTCGGTGCGGCATTTGCCAGTGCATTGGCTGATCAGTCGATGGGACACAGCAACTTGCTGGCCGTGCTCGAACCGAACTTGGCCGTCAAACCTTCGACCGTAATGATCACCAAGGTCACGATCAAGGGTGCCAAGCAAGCCGTGCAAATGTTCGGCCCCGCCCAATTTGCCGTCGCCAAAGCCGTGGCTGACAGCGTCGAAGAAGGTGTGATCCCCAAAGATCAATGCGAAGATTTGGTGATTGTCTGCGGCGTCTTCATTCACTGGGAAGCCGAAGACGACAAGAAGATCTTCGAATACAACTACGCCGCCACCAAGGAATCGATCGCCCGCGCCATGAAAAATGAGCCGAGCGCCGACGAAATGGTCGCCAAAAAAAGCGCCGCCAGCCACCCGTTCTCAGGTGTGTAACGCGGTCCCGGCGTAAACAGCAAAACTCTGCGAAGCGGGGTATCGCCTTGGCGCGGTGCTCCGCTTCTTAATTGCGCGGTCCTTTTAAATTATGCCGGGGGCCACTGCTGGCTTGTTCAGCCGTGTTTCGATCGGCCGCGCGTATGGCACTGGCGGACAAGCCGCCAGTGGCACCTTATTTTCGACTCGCCTACTCATGTGAAATTCACCATGAAACGCATTCTGATCCAACTCGACACGGACCCGCAGCCGAGTACCTTCGATCGCGTGGTTGCGGTAGATTCCGATGTCGACGAGCTGTTTAGCTATGGTGGCATCACCATCGAAAATGCCGAACCACTCGTGCATGGAGCGATGTTTACACGCGGTCCGAAGGACCTCAAAAGCACGGCGATATTTGTGGGTGGCAGTGACGTGTCCGCTGGCGAATCTGTGTTGGCCCAGGTGCAAAAAACGTTTTTCGGTCCGGTACGGGTCTCGGTGATGATGGACTCCAACGGCTCCAACACAACCGCCGCAGCGGCTGTGCTGTGTGCTCAACGGCACCTGGACCCCGCAGGCTGTGAGGCGATGGTCTTGGGCGGAACCGGTCCGGTGGGATTGCGGGCAGCGCAGATTCTGGCCGGCTTGGGGGCAAATGTTCGTTTAGCCTCGCGCTCGGTCGAACGGGCTGAACAAGCGTGTGCCACGATTCGCGCGCAGGTTGAAGATGCACAACTCAAGCCGGTCGCTACTGGGAACGATGCGGAAATCATGGCGGCCTGCAGTGGGGCCGGGTTGATCATTGCCGCTGGGGCAGCGGGCGTGCAATTCCTTTCTGCCGAACAACGCAGTTCACTCGAAGCTCTGAAAGTCGCCATCGACCTCAACGCCGTACCGCCAGTCGGATTGGAGGGTGTCGACATGATGGATACGGGGAAGGAAGTCGACGGCGTGATCTGCTACGGCGCAATCGGCGTGGGCGGCCTCAAAATGAGAATCCACAAAGCCGCTGTGCGACGGTTGTTTGAATCCAACGCGCAGGTGTTGGATACGGCGGCGATTTATGAGATTGGGCGAGAGATCGGGCAATAGGTGGTTTCGGGACGGCGCGGTTTGTGGTGCACCCTACGACAAGGAGACGTAGCTATGCGTTTGACTTTGTTGCCGCTGCTTGCTGTGGCTTTGCACTCCGTTCCGGTTTGCGCGGCGGATGATCTGGCGACGGCGCTCAAGCAGCCGATTCTTACGTTGGAACAATCGGCCAAGCAGGCGGCGGAATTCGTTGTGAAACGTATTCCCAAGTTGGAGCAAGCGGATTCCGCTGAAGCTTGGCAACGCGATGCTGAGGCCTTGCGGCAAAAGGTGCTGGAGGAGGTTGTGTTCAAAGGGGTACCCGCCAAGTGGCGCGGGGGACAGCCGCGGGTGGAGTGGCTGGATGTGATCGAAACGGAACGCGGTTACAAAATCAAGAAGTTGCGCTACGAAGCATTACCGGGGCTGTGGATTCCGGCGTTGTTGTATGAACCGGATCAGTTGCATGGAAAAATGCCGGCGGTGCTCAACGTCAATGGGCACGACAGCAACGGCAAGTCGGCCGACTACAAACAACTCCGCTGCATCAATCTGGCCAAACGGGGCATACTGGCGCTGAACACCGAATGGTTGCGGATGGGAGAGCTACAAGGTTCGGCCTATTCGCACGATGATTTGGCGACCCTTGATCTGTGCGGTGTGAGTGGGCTGAGCGTGTTCTATTTGGCCATGTCGCGGGGTCTGGATGTACTGACGACTCATCCCCACACTGATCTCGACCGCGTTGCTATGACGGGTCTATCAGGGGGCGGTTGGCAAACGATCATCCTCAGTTCACTCGATAAGCGGATCAAGGTTTCAATCCCGGTCGCCGGTTACAGTTCATTGACGCAACGGGTCCTTCACCACGACAGCATTGGTGATCTGGAACAAAACCCGACCGATCTGGTCCAGTCTGCCGACTACGTGCACCTGACCGCCTTGCTCACGCCGCGGCCGGCGCTGCTGATTTATAATCGCACCGACAACTGCTGTTTCAAATCGCCCACGGTCCGCCCGAATACCTATGAACCGGTTGTCCCGTTTTATCAGCAGGCGGGGGCTGCAGAGGCGTTTGAATATTATGAAAACACCGACCCCGGTACGCACAATTATGAACTCGACAACCGACAGCAGTTGTACCGGTTTTTGACCAAACATTGGTCGCTGGAGAACAGCGACGCGGCGGAGATTCCTTCGAACGATGAAATTATGGCCGCCGAGGAACTGACCGTCGGTGTGCCGGCGAACAACACCAACTTTCGCATCTTGGCCGAAGAGGTCGCGCAGCGACTACCGCGCGAATTGCCCGGCACGGCGAATGAGCGACGGCAACTGCTCAAACAAATTCTCCGCTGGGACGATCGAACAATTGCGGGTGAGCCCCAGGGGGAACCGACAACCGTGGGCGATCTGACGGTCAGCCGCGTTTTAATCCGCGACGAAGACTGGAGTCTGCCCGCTGTCATGGTTGCTCCGGAAAACTTCACCGCGTCCGTGATGTTCATCGCCGACAGCGGGTTTGCCAACCATGCTGACGAGATCGCAAAATTGGCCGGCGAGGGCAAACGTGTTGTCAGTTTCGATCCGGTGTTGATGGGTGCAGCGCAGCCACCGGGTTCGCTTTATCAACATGCTCAGTTGATAGCCACGGTCGGCGCGCGGCCGTTGGGTATCCAAGCGAGTCAGATTCTGGCTGCCGTCCGTTTAGCGAATCAGCATTTCGAAACCCAAGGTTTAAACGTGCTGGCGCGTGGCCCACGTAGCAGTCTTGCCGCACTCTGCGCCGATGCGTTGGATACAGACAACCAGATTGCCGCCGTGGAGACCGCTGAGTTGCCGGAAACGCTCAAAGCCTATCTCCGCGAAGGCCGCAAATACAATCGCACGCCGGAGACGTATTGTTTCGGATTGCTGGAGTACTTTGATCTGCCGCAGTTGCGGGCGATGGGGCAGGCGGAGAAATAATTGGTGCTGCTCGGATTTTTTAATTTGCGTTCGGGAGGCGGATCTTGAAGAATACGGTCATCGCCGTATGCACCGATGCTGGCGGTCGAATTTCAATTCCCGCGGAGGTCTCTTGATGACGGACATACGGTTAGCGATCGGCTTGGTCGCGTTGATGAGTGGGCTGATGGTCATGTCCAACATCTTGGCGATCGTCTTCGGCCTCCGACTCAAGCGATTGTTGCGTGACGTGCCTTGTATCGAGTCCTACGACGATTTGTATGATCTCAAGGCTGAAGTGCGCGTGCAGATGCATGGGGCCTTGTTGGGGATCGCGTTGATCTGTCTGACGCTGTTGGTGACGATTACCGGCACCATTCTCTATGGGCGGATGTTTTTCTTCGTGGCGATGCTCATGTTCTCATTATACGTCATTACCGCGTTTTGGCTGTCGTCGCTCGAAACAAAAGTGCGCGCGATTCCTGTGTCTAACGAAGAGTTTCAAAAGGAACGCGACCATATCACGCATGTGTGGGTCAAGAAGGCGTTCCCCGATTGGTAAGCTTGTGTGATGTCTCCGCAGTCATCGTAGGTCATGCTGTGCATGACGAATCGCGAAAGAGTGACGTTTCTCCAAGCAGCGTCATGCACAGCATGACCTACGGCTTTTTACGCGCCGCCGATCAACTATCCTCTGAAACTTCCGCCCCTTCGATGTAATCTCGCAGCAGCGTAAAGGCCGTTCGCTCCCGGTCGCCGCCGGTCTTTTCGACGAGGATGGCTAATGCGTCCATCTGTGTGGCGATTTCCGCAGCGGGCAACAGATGCACCCGCGTTGCCAAAATTGCAGCTTCTAAGACCGCATGTTTGGCGCGGTTGAAGCCGAAGAAATCGCGGAGGCGGCCTGTGTGTACGACTCGTGCTTGGAGAGTGGTCCGTTCTTGGGAATCATCGAAGTCGTCGATTTCGAATTCATACCAGCGGCAGGCATCTTCCAAGATCGTGCCCTCGATCACCTCGGCCGGCCGTGTGACGAGCGGAGCGGTGGGGAGTCCGATGGCGGCCTCGGCCAGCAACAACACATCGTCGACTACGTGGAAGACACCTTGTGGGCGTTGGCGGAGGTTTTGATAGGTCTGCGACGTCTTGAAAGGCCGGAGAATGAGTGAGGCCATCGCCTCATCCACAATCGGTCCCATCGGAGCCACATTCAGCCGCCCCGTGGTATCCAGCGTTGTAACAATACCTTCCAAAATCATCCGCGTTCCACCGGTCCGGTCTGTGATTCATTTGTCGAAGAGGAGGGTAATCATCGCAGAACCTCTGTCGCTGCGGAAGTCTGTCGTTCGTCGGGGGGGGTTCTTAGCCACAGATTGAACACAGATGAAACACAGATTCCGAGGCAGGGGGGATCTCTCCTAAATGAGTGGCTTCGCTTGTTCTCTTTGCTGCGTTTTCATCTGTCGGTGTCCTTTCATTGCAAAGTTTTGTTTCTTGCGCAAATTCTAATTTTCGAACCGGATTTCATCGTCGTGCGACTATTGGCGTGGATTGCCTTGTGTGACAGTTAACTGTCGGTTTGGGGGTTTCGATTCCGACGTTGTTGGATCTGTGTTTGATCTGTGTTCAATCTGTGGCTAATTTCCGAGCAACCACCACTACAGCGGCTTCGGCTGGCGAGGGGGTGGGGGGGATGTTAGACTGGATGTGTTGTGGAATTGATCAATGTCCAAGCGGTACAGGTGTGGCTGTGCGACTTGATGATGCGGAAATCATGCAGCGGGTGAAAACGGGTGATGTCGCCTTGTTTGACGAACTCGTGCGCCGTTATCGCGAGCCGCTGTTGCATGTTGCTTGGAGTAAATTGGGACATCGCGAGTGGGCTGAGGATGTGGTGCAGGAGGCCTTTTTGGCCGCTTATGCCGCGCGAGAGACCTACAACCCCGACTTTTCGTTTCGCACCTGGTTGTGGACGATTCTGCTGAATCTTTGCCGCCGGCAATGGAAACGCCGCGCTGTGAAGGGGCAGGAACTGACACAAGCGTTTCAGTCCGAACGCGGGCCAAGCGAACCAGGGCAGGCTGGGTTTCAAGAACCGATTTGCCACGACTGCGGATTGGCGCAGATGTTGGAGACGGAGCAACGTCAAAATGTGCTGCGGATGATTGCCCAACTTCCCGAACCGCAAGGGGACGCGATCCGTTTGCGGTTTTTTGCCGGTTTGAAATTCGACGAGATCGCCGCTGCCATGGAAAGTGCGGTCAGCACAGCCAAGGTTCGTGTCCGCAACGGCCTGCGGGAATTGACGCAGCAATTGCAAAACGACGACGAAGGTCCGCCGGGGCGCGGGCCTTGGGGTTGAATAGGAATACATCTCGAAACGGATAGTGCTTCCCAACCGAAATCATTGAGCGGTGTAAGAGCGATGAATTGTGACCAAGCCTTTGAATGTCTGACCGATCCTGAAACCGGCGACGATTCCGCATTGCAGGATCATCTCGATCACTGTCCGCGTTGTCGTGACATGGCGGAGATTCTCGAACCGGCGTTGCGATTTGTCACGGGCGATGCTGCGCAAGATTGGTCGACGTCGGCGTGGGAGCTCTCTGCAAACGTCGCGGACCCGGAGACACGGTCACAGCCGTTTTTGACCGAACAGGCGGTGCGTGTGGCGGAAGAGGCAGCGAGCGGTTTATCGGCGCGCAACGACCGGCAGCAGCGGACGCGCCGCAATCGCTGGTTGGCGGTCGCCTTATTGGCACCGATGTTCGCCCTGGCCATGTTCCTGGCCGAACAAGAAGACGCATCGAATGCACAACCGCCGCGACAATACCGTGCCAGCGGCCCGGCGCTGGGGACCTGTACACGGACCAGCGTGGCCATGCTCTCAAAACAAGATGAGACCGACCGCGAGTTCAACGCTTATGAAGTGGTCCTATCTTGCAATGTCTGCCATCTGTTGGATCGTCCGGTCCGTCGCGGCGCGCAAGATCCTCTCAAATTGCAACCGAACAAACCGGTCGAAGCAGGAAGCCATTGGGAGACGACGCCGGGGGCTGCGCATGTTTCGACCGGCATCTCATTTCGCTGGCAAATGGCGGCCCGCGCCTCTCAGAATCGCGCGTGCTGAGTTCGCACAAATCGATTTGCCCATCTCAGTGAGCAATCTCGATTTGAGACGTAAAAATTGGCACGGCTAGCGCTGATTTCGGCTTGCCGGTATCGTCCGATTCGGCTATTTACCTTCCACTCTCCGCGGTTTGATGCGCGAGACCAGTGTGTAATTTGCCGTGGCGGCTCGGTCCGCATGGTGGAATGGACGTGACGGTCTCGCATTTTTCAAATTTCGCGACAGTCAGATTCTCTCAACACTTCTGCGATTACACATCGAGTTCACATCTTCGACAAGCATCAGCGACAACATCGGGGCTAGGTTCTAGCTGCGGTGCGGTTTCTGCTCGTTTGGTTGGCGGCTAGTCCGCCCTGTGGGAATATATAGCAAATGAACGGTGTCCACATTGACACCCACGGCAGGCGAACTTTAGGGCGCCGACGGTGCGCTTGGTTATGCGCTCTGGCTGTGCTGGTGTTTGTTACGGCGGGTTCGGTCTCGCCGGAATTGGGATTGCGCGTCGCCGCCGCACAGGAGTTTGAAACCACATCCGTGCGCGAGCAGGGTCTGCTCAAGATTCGTCGCGTGGAAGTGGAAGGCAACCGCACCATTCCCGTCGATGCGATCGCCCGCAAAATTATGATCCGCCCGGACCAAGAGGTCACCTCACAACAAATCCGCGCCGAAGTTCAATCGTTACACAAGACACGCTGGTTCTTCGATGTGAAGCCGAATCTCCGCGAGGCGGACGATGGCGATGGGTACGTATTGGTGTTCAAAGTTCGCGAACGACCGATCTTGCAGGACGTGGTCTACAAAGGTAACGAGGAAATCAAAACCAAGCAGCTTGCGGCGATTACGAATCTGCGCAAAGGAAGTGCGTTCGACGTCAGCTTGAACCGTGATTCGGTGCGGGCGATTGAATCGTACTACCAAGAAAAAGGATTCATTCACTGTAAAGTGACGTTGGAGAAGGGGGACCACGAGGATGACCGTGAAGTGGTCTTTGTGATCGATGAAGGTCCCAAGGTTGTCGTCACCAAAATCAAATTCGAAGGAAACGATTTCTTTTCCGGACCGTTGTTGAGAACTAAAGTCGTTACCAAAACACGTAAGTTGGGATTCTTCGGCGGGAAATTCGACCCGGCCAGCATTCCCGACGATATCGTGGCCCTGAAGGAATACTATTTTAGTCTGGGATTCTTTGACGTCAAAATTGAAAACGACGTCAAGCAGTCCAAGGACGGCTCGAAGGTGCAGCTCACCTATACGATCGACGAAGGAATTCGTTATAAGGTCGGCGAAATTCGCTTTAACGGCCCTCGCGTGATTGCCGAGGAGACGTTTCGCGAACAACTCAAACTGCGCGAAGGGGATGAGTTCGACGAACGAAAACTGAACACCGACATCGCCATGATCAAAGCGGCCTACGGCAAATTGGGCCGGATTTTTGCGGTCGTGAATACCGGGTCGAAGTATTACGACGAACCGGGCAAGATGGATTTGGTGTTTGACGTCAACGAAGATCAGCCATATCGCATCAATAAAATTATTGTCAAATTCAAAGGCGAGTATCCGACGACTAAAGAGTCGACGGTCTTAGATCGCATTCCGATCAAACCGGGCGACTTGGCCGATCCGGCCGTGTTGAAGTTGGCAAAAAGTCGATTGGAAGGCTCGCAGTTGTTTGCCGGCCGAGGCCAACCGGGGGCGCCTCCCTCGTTGGAAGTCAAACAAATCGACAATGAACAAGTTGAAAATGCCGCGCGGGAGGTGGTTCGCGCCCAATACACCGATGCACCCGCACAGAATCCGATCGTGAGTAACAGCCCGCAAGGGGATCCCTTTGGCGACTCCTTGGGACTTCCGCAGGCTGACTGGGTCGATTCTCGGATGTTGGACTTGGAAGTGGGAGTCGAAGAAGCACAGACCGGACGGTTGATGATCGGTGCTGGTGTGAACAGTGATAGCGGATTGGTTGGATCGGTGGTGTTGGATGAACGCAACTTTGACATTTTTCGTCCCCCGACCAGTTGGGATGACATCTGGTCCGGACGGGCCTGGCGAGGAGCGGGTCAGCAATTCCGTTTGGAAGCCGTGCCCGGTACGGTCGTGAATCGGTATTTGGCCAACTGGCGCGATCCCTATGCGTTTACATTGTTTGACCGTGACGTGAGTTTTGGAGTCAGCGGATTCTTCTTCAATCGGATTTATAACGACTGGGATGAACAACGTTTAGGGGGCCGCGTCACCCTGGGGATGCAACTCGATCGCGAATGGTCCATTGGAACGGCGTTCCGTTTGGAAGATGTCGAAATCTCGAATCCCGACGTTCCGACACCCCCTTCGTTGGCAGAAGCAGTGGGCAACAATTTTCTGTCGACCGTACGCACCAGCGTTTCTCACGACACGCGTGATGCGGCGTTCTTGCCGAGCGAAGGACACTTCGTCGAAGCCGCCTATGAGCAGGCGTTTGGCGATTACAGTTACCCGAAATTTGAACTCGAAGGCAGCCAGTATTTTCAAGTGGGCTCGCGTGCCGATGGCAGTGGTCGCCAAATCGTGACTCTGCGGGGCCAATTTGGATACACCGGCGAAGATACGCCGATCTTCGAGAAGTTCTATGCTGGGGGTTACCAAAGCTTTCGTGGTTTCCGTTTTCGCGGCGTTTCACCGCGGGAGTTCGACGTAACGGTCGGTGGGGAATTCCTGACATTGGGAACGGTGGAATACATGGTGCCGTTGATGGCCAACGACAGTGTGCAGGCGGTTGTCTTCTCCGACTTTGGTACGGTTGAGGAAAACGTCACCTTCCGCCACTTCCGAGCCTCGGTGGGTGCCGGTCTGCGAATCACAGTTCCCGCCTTGGGACCCGTGCCGTTGGCCCTCGACTGGGCTGTGCCTGTGGCCGACCAACCGTACGACGACCGGCAGTTGTTCGCGTTCTACTTTGGTGTGTTTAACTAATCGGATACGGGCGAGTGCCAGTGCAAAACCCAACCTCTTAGCGAATTGCAAAACACTGGCAGAGCCAGTGGCACACTCGGTCTTTGGTGTGATCAAGGACTTATCGCGACTCAAAGGTATTCGCCGCATTGGAATTGCCGAATTCGCAGGCTGCGGGCGGTCTAGGCGGGATCGGTTGGTTGAAACAGCGGGTTGCGGGTGAGTCGTAGTTTGTGTGCCCAATACTGCGTTAAGACACCCAACGTGGTGATGCCGTATTTGAGACTTCGCTGAAAGTTGATGCTTGAGGCTTCGGCAAAGTAGCGGACGGGAACCGGGATGTCTCCCAGTTTGAATCCGAAACGGACAGCCTGTGCGAGAAATTGGCTGTCGAAGACAAAGTCATCCGAGTTGCGCTCAAACGGGATGGTTTCTATGACTTCGCGGCGGTAAGCGCGAAAGCCGCTGTGGAAGTCGCCCAGATTCTGCCCCAGTGCGATATTCTCCACGATCGTCAGCATCCGATTGGCGAAATACTTGTACGGCGGCATGCCCCCATCCAGGGCTTCTTTTCGCGTGCGAATCCGCGAACCGAGTACGCAATCGCAGATTCCCAACCGCAGGATTTCAACGGCCAACGGGATCACGCGACTGTCGTATTGATAGTCGGGATGGATCATCACGATAAACTCAGCTTGATGTTCCAGAGCGTAGCGGTAACAGGTCTTTTGGTTGCCTCCGTAGCCCAGGTTGTGCTCGTGCTCAATCACCGTCAGTCCCAATTCGCGGGCGAGTTCGACCGTGTTGTCGCTGCTACAGTCGTCGACCAGCACGATCTCGTCGACGGTCCCAGCGGGAATATCGGCCAAGGTTTTACGGAGTGTCGTAGCGGCATTGTAGGCCGGCATCACGGCGACAACGCGGCCTGTTTTTTCGTCAGACGCAGTCTCGGAATTACTCATGGAAGTCTGTGTGGGCATGGGGGAGTTTTTTTTGGGCAAATAGAATTGAACGGACCCGCGAACAAGATGTGCGGAAACGAGAAATCAGACATTTCGATCTGTATCCTATAGTCACCGTGCTCGAAAGGCTACCGCTGCAACAACCTGAGCGTGGCAGACCTCCAACCAAGCGTGGCCGTTTTTTCTCTAGCCACAGATTGAACACAGATTAAACACAGATTTTTTCGGGGTGAGATCAAAAATCCCAAACCGACCGCTTGCGGTCGCATTGTGCGATCTCGACCGGACAACGCGCCCGCTTAATTTGTGATACGAAACAATATGGTTTTTTGTGGGAGGGCGATTTGCCTGGGTGGACGTATTTGGGTCGATCAACAGAAGTCTTTGCAATAATTTCGCGCATCGCAGACACGCTTTGACCGTTTGCAGTGCAGGGGGGAGGACGGGCGGCAATCGACAGAAGCTGACGGCGGAATCTGGGCAGAACTTAACGGCCAAATGTGTCGCCTGGGAAAACACGTTGCGTTGCGGACTCAACTGCAGGTTGCTGGAAAGTCGCACGGGGAGTTGCTAGTTTAAAGCAGTCGAATGAACGAAATTTCCCTTAAAAAAACACGGGCGGCTGTATGACAGATCATAAACGTATTCTGACCCAATGGTGCGTCCCGGTCGGCGCTTGTCTCACGATGGCAGCGACGCTCTTCATGGCTGGTTGCGGAGGTGGCGGTAACGGCGATGGGACGGGCGGAGGAAATGGCAGCGGCGGTGGACGGCAATTTTTGGATATGGGCACAGCCCCGGCCGGCGGAGCATTCTTCACCGTTGGAAACGCGCTGGCTGAGGTGCTCAATTCGCAAAAAGGGGACAACGACTGGAAAGTCACCGCCAAAGGGACCAAAGGGACGCAGGAGAACATTCGCGGGATTGATTCCGGCAAGTTGAAATTGGGTCTGGCCAATGCTGCGATTACCTATTTTGCCGTACGCGGCGAAGAGGGTTGGGACAAAAAATATCCCATCAAATCGGTGATGACGCTGGCCCCCAATGTGGCCATGTTCATTTCCAAAGAGGGCGGCGGCCCCCAAACTATTACCGAACTCAAAGGCAAACGCGTTGTGGTCGGTCCCTCGGGCGCGGGATTTGAATTCTTTATCAAACCGCTGCTGGAAGAGCACGGCGTGACTTACGACGATTTTATTCCTTCGAACAACACTCAATCGGCCGCCGTGGACGAACTGGGCGATGGCGCTGTCGACGCAGCCTTTTTGGGCGGAGCGGTCCCCACAGCGTCGATCACACAGGCTTGTTCGACGCACGACATCCATTTCATCCCGTTTGATGAAGCCGCCAAAGCGTCGCTGATTGAAAAGTATCCCTTCTTCCATCCGGCGACCATCAAAGCGGATGTTTATTCCGATTTGACGGAGGACTTTGAAGGCTTGAATGTCGGCAGCATGCAACTCATCACACACGCCGACGTCGATGAGGAAATGATCTATCAGGTCACCAAGACCATCTATGAGAACGCCAGCGAAGTGCAAAAGAAGCATGCTGCGGGGAAAGCGATTAATCCCAAGGTTGTCGTGCGTAACACCGGCACCGAGTTCCACCCCGGCGCGATTCGCTACTACAAGGAAATCGGCATCTGGCCCAATGCAGACGCCGCTGAGCCTGCCGGTGAAGAACCCGCTGCCAAAGAAGAATCCGCTGAATAGGAAACGCACTCGATGATTGAGCGGATTAAGGGCGCGCTAATTCCGACATTAGCCGTCGTGTTGTGTCTGTTCACGTTGCTGGAGGTGAACAGCTTCACGCACTTGTTACAGCAGGAACAATCCAAGCTGGCCGTCTTTGCCATGCTGGGAATGGTGCTCTGTTTCCTTACCTTTCCACTGCACAAAAAACTTGAGCATTCGAAAATTTCGCAACTGTTCGATTTCGTGTTGGCGGCTGGGACGGTGGCGTGCTGCGGGTATGTGGTCGTGCAAATGGAGCCGTTGTTCGAGAGCTGGTGGATCGACGGTCAGTCGTTGGGCAATCGCGCGGGCATGAACCTTCCGGTCGACATGTACGTGGGACTGGTCGGTCTGGTGCTGGTGTTGGAAGCCACTCGTCGTTCGATCGGATTGGCGTTGCCGATTCTCGCCGTCGCTTTTTTGTTGTTCGCGTATTTTGGTCGCTCATTGCCGGATTGGGCGTTTCCGCACTCCGGTTTAGACCTAGACGGAATAGCCTCAAGTACATTCCTGCAAAGCACCGGTATTTTCGGTGTGGCTCTGAATGTGATGTTCAAATACGTGTTCTTGTTCGTGATCTTCGGCGCGATGCTGGAAATCACCGGCGGCACGCAGTTCATCATCGACTTTTCCGAAAAAATATTCGGCGGCAGCGCCGGTGGTCCGGCCAAGATCGCTGTTTTGGGCAGTGGGTTGATGGGTTCGCTGTCCGGCAGTGCGGTCGCCAATGCCGTCACCACCGGCACGTTCACGATTCCCATGATGCGCAACGCCGGATTCAAGCCGCACATTGCCGGAGGCATCACGGCCGCCGCTGCGTCGGGAGGAGCATTGGTCCCGCCAATTATGGGCGCGGGTGCTTACATGATGCTGGAGATCGTCAATCCCAAAGGAGGATTCGTCTCAATCATGAGGGCGGCCATTGTGCCGGCAATCCTCTACTACTTTTCGATCTTCATGATCGTACACTTTTCGGCCAAACGCATCGGTGCGCATGAGGTCGATGAGTCTGAAAGCAAAGACCGCACGATTTGGCATTTGCTGTTTTCATTTGAAGGCATCGTGTTCTTTGGGGCCTTAGGTTCGCTGATCGGGTTTTTACTTGTCCCGTATTCTGCGTTCCGAGCAGTAACTTTCACGCTCGGGGTGATTCTTGTTTTGGGCCGATTGCCGATCGCTGCAAGTTTTATCCTCCTTTGGACCGTGGCCGTCATTCTCTTGACTCGGAATCACTTCGAAGGATTCCAAGCGACAACGATTGGCGCAATCACACTTTTGGAACTCCTTCCAGTTCTCTGGGTTTTTCTGTTCAGTCGAGTTTTTCCTGAGCAATGGCTGTTGCTACGGAATTGGCTTTTTCGGGACAATCCGCGCAAAATCAATTTTCGGATGATTCGCGATGCACTCGTGAAATCGGCCCGCGGCGGGGTATCGCTGATTGCCGCTAGTGCCTGTGTGGGGATCATCATCGGGATTGTTCAAGCCACCGGTGTTGCCGGCGATTTCAATAGCGAGATTGCCAAGGTGGTCGAGCACAATCTGTTTTTCGCGCTCGTGGGTATCATGACGGTTTCGATTGTTTTGGGCATGGGAGTTCCCTCGGCCGTTTGTTATTTACTGATGGCGACGCTCATGGGGCCGCTGTTGGGTGAATTGGGCGTACCGTTGTTGGCCGCCCACATGTTCATCTTCTATTTTGGCATGATGTCCATGGTCACTCCCCCGGTGGCGCTAGCTGCCTACGCCAGTGCTTCGATTGCCGGTTCGACGATCATGCGGACCGCCTTTGCTGCTTTTCGATTTTCTCTCATCGGGTTTGTGCTCCCCTACATGTTCATCTATCGCCCGGAACTGTTGCTGATGAATATCAACGGAGGACCGGCAAACTGGGGACTTGTGGTGGTCGAAGTCGGGATTGCCGTGCTGGGAACGGTTGCCTTGGCGGCGGGGATTACCGGGTTTATGTTTCAGCGGTTCAGCGACCAAACCCGCATGATCGCCTTGGTGTCGGCAGTGCTGTTATTGGCCCCCCACAAGATCGAAATTGCCGCCGACGATCCGCCCTTTAACACGGTCCGCATTATGATGACCACAGCCGGGGCGGCGTTGTTTCTTATCCTAGCAGTCACCAACCGCATGGCGGGTAAAAAGTCTTAAGCTGCTGAACAACAAGGCAGCAGTGGCGCCCGCTTTTACTAGCAGTGCTGAACGAGCCAGTGGTGGGACCCGTTGTTGGTGTTACCGAACAGGTCTGGGTTGGTGTTACCGAACAGGTCTGGCTGAGTGCTTACGAGGGCTGTGCCAATGGAAATCGCAATGTGAATGTCGTGCCGCGGCCGACTGTGCTGGAGAGTTCGATTTGGCCGTCGGCCGACTGCAGCATGTGCTTGACGATCGCCAACCCCAGGCCGGTTCCCCCTTGGTCGCGTGAACGGCCGCGGTCGACGCGGTAGAAGCGTTCGAAGATGCGGTCGAGATGTTTTTGGGGAATACCGATGCCGGTATCCTCGACGACGATCACTCCCTGCGATTCTTCGGCGTACCAAGAGACCGTCACAGAACCTTCTTCCGACGTGTATTTGATGGCGTTGTCCACCAGATTGGATAGGATCGTATCCAGGGCTTCGTCGCCAATGGGCACGATTACCGGAGTTTCGGGCGCGTGTAGCGTGACGGTCACATGCTTGCGGTCAGCGGCTGGGCGATGGTGTTCTTTGCAGCGCTGGGCGATGTGGGCTATGTCGGTGGGCGCAGGAGCTGGATTTGCATCATCGGCTTCAATATGTGCCAACGTCAACAGGTCCCGCACGGTCGCGTCTAAACGCCCCGCTTGTTCGTCAATCGTATTCAAAAACCCGATGCGATGATCGACGTCATCGATGGCTCCGCTGAGCAGTGTTTCCACGTAGGCACGGATCGAGGTGATCGGTGTTTTGAGTTCGTGGGAAGCATTGGCGACAAATTCCTGCCGGACTTTTTCTAAGCGACGAATCTCAGTGATGTCGTGCGCGACGACCACTGCTCCCGGCGCCGGCTTCCCGGCCAAGCGGGCGACGCTCATTGCCAAGATTCGCGTCTTGGGAGTATGGATTTGCATCTCCCCCTGAATGGGCGCCGATTGTTTGAGAGCTGTTGTGATCCATTCCTGCAATGGCGGATTGCGAATCAACTCCCAAATCGGGCGGCCGAGCGCGGTCCCTTCGGTCAAGCCGAACATGCGACACGCTGCGCCGCCGGCGAGTATGATCCGTTGTTCCGAATCGACGGCGATGACACCTTCGGCCAGGCTGTCGATCACAATCCGTAATTGGTCCCGTTCGGTTTTCAGCTGACGTATTCGTCCGGCAACGAGGACCGACATTTTGGCCAAAGATTCCGCCAAGCCCGGGTAGGCGACCGCCGTGGTGGCGGAAAGGGGCATGTCAAAGCGGCCTTCGGTCATTTTTTCCAGCACGAGGGCCAAGTCCTGCAGAGGTTGGCGCATGCGGCGCTCCACTAAAAAATGGACCAGCCACGAGATGACCATCAAGGTGCCAATTGCCGCTGCGGTGCTCCACAGTACGGCACCGATATGATCCCGCAATGTGAAGGAAACGACGAGAATCAATACGCCGATGACCGCGATTCCCAAGCGGTAAACGGCGGTCCATCCGCCCCACTGTGAAGAGGTGTTTGCGGTCAAGGCGCGTTCAGTTGTCGATGAGCGGGTTGCGTTCACGGCTGTGCGATCGGCGAGGAAGGCCAACGGACATATTAGTTGGGAATGACGGCAATCATGTCGAGCGTGATGGTTCGCCCCGTGCGGCCCACGCCGCGCACTGCCGCTTTAGAAGCCGCGGGCGGACGTTGGGGGTTGTAGACTTGGGGACGGTAGTCATTCAACGCGCTGCTGACTGCCGCATCGGAGACGTAATATGTCGCTTTGGCTAGATGGTCGAAGTCGCTCTGCGATTTTTTCAGAATGGTCGCTAAACGTTTGAAGATTTCAGGAACCTGCGCTGTTGCACTGTTTCCGTATAGTCCGGAAATGTACACCCGCCGTCCAGTGCCGACAGTCGCGACGCGGCTAAATACCGGCGAGGAGGTCATCCAGGGTGGTGTGGAGAATGTCAACGGTGCTTGATCGGCATCGCCGTTGGCTGCGGGGAGGTAGGCGATCAACTCGATTTCGATGCTATCGGTTGCAGTCCACTCGACAGGGACATGCGCGGGAAGAGGGCCGCCTTGAAAGTGTGCGGCGATTTCATCTTCGACGACGGCCAAGTCGGTCATGGGATTCAAGAATGATTTGAGCTGAACGACTTGTGCGCGTTTCAAACTCAGAAACTTCAGGGTCTTCTCCAGATTGGCCAATGTGTTGCGCGTGCGAGCGGCGAGGTCGTCCCCTTTTTCCGCTTGTCCGGAGATATACACCACACCGCCGCGCGGCAGAATCGAAACCGTTGCCGGGCGTTCCTGGGCAGCGCCGGGGAGGGAAATATGTGAAACCTGTGGCGGACCGTCGCCGGGAATAGCTGCGACGGCATCCAGCGCGACTAATACGCCCGGTTGTGCCAAGGTTCCCGAGACGAATGTGATCGCCGGTTGGGCGTGGTGGGCGAGTTGTTTTTTCAGCACAGTTTGCACGGCATCTGCTTGTGCGTCATCAGCGAGATAGACGTTGAGTTTGACGACGCGTGTTAGGTCCGTGTCGGCTAGTTTGAGGACGTCCGGCAGTTGCGTGAGCAGCGCCTGTGTTTGGGCTGGTGCATCGTCTGGACCGATCAGTTTTCCGTCGTCGTCCAAAGGCAACAGCTGCGAGGTGTGGGCCAACGCCACGTTGTCGATGCTGACGGCAACGGCAAGCCCGGTTTGCGGATCGGTTTCGATCACTGAGATGCGGGTGTCGTCTGCACGGCATGGGGAAACAGATAAGGCGGCCACCACTATGCTTGCCGTTAGAATTTGCCAGTTCGTCATTTCGTTCCTCTTCGCACTCATGGTTGTCTTATTATCGGTCACACCAATGTTTCCAAGGCTTCGCCAATTCCAGCAATTCCATCGACCACAGCCTCGGTGGGGATGACCAATGGCGGACAGACTTTGACTGTCTCGCGATTGGTATGAAATAACATCACCCCCCGTTTGACCGCTTCCCAGACCAAATCGCGTGCCAGTGCTTTGTCTGGTTCGCCGGTGGTTGGATCGCGCAGGTGAATTGCGTTGAGTAGGCCCAATCCGCTGACCTGGGCGATGTGCTCGGGAAAGCGTTGCTGTAACTTTCGCAGTTCCTCGCGGGCGATCAGTCCGGTTCGGTCCGCTTTTTCGATCAATCCTTCATCAAAAATGACATCCAAGTTTGCCAATGCCGCTACACACGAGAGAGGGTGTCCGGCGTGTGTGGTGGTGATGTCGGCGGGGTTCAGCGTATCCAAAATCGCCGCTGGTCCCAACACCGCCGCTAAGGGCAGCGACGACGAAATTCCTTTACCCACACATAGCAGATCGGCGCGCACATCGTAATGTTCATGGGCGAACAGTTTACCCGTTCGTCCGAATCCTGTTTGGATTTCATCGAATATTAATAGAACCTCATGGGCGTCCGCCCAACGGCGCAATGCTTGCATATAGTCCACCGGGAAGGAGAGAGCGCCCCAACCTTGCAGGGTCTCGATGAACACGGCCGCGATCTGATCGGAGTGGACGTCACGTTCAGCCAGTGCGGCGATTGATTCGTCGAGTTGCGTTGGTCCGTCCCGATTGTCGCTGGGGAAAGGAATGTGGTGAATCGCCGTGTCGGGATGTTGCAGCCAGGGTTTCGCCGCCGATGTGCCTGAGAGTTGGTGCGCCCCTAATGTCCAACCGTGAAAATCGCCGCTAAAGGCGAGGAGGTGATATTTGCGCGGATCCCGTTTCTGCCCCCATTCCCGCGCCACTCGCAAAGCGGCCTCGATGGCTTCGGAGCCGACCGTCCACAGGTAAGCCTTATCCATGCCGGGCGGGGCCAACTCTACTAAGCGGCGGGCCAGTCGTACGCGGATTTCGGAGGCAAAACTGAACTGCGCCAACAATCCTTGCTCGACATGCGCTGCTAAGGCGGCCCGAATGGCCGGATGTCCGTGGCCGCTGTTGCAGGCGACGGCGGTGGAGCTGAAATCAATCCAGCAGTTCCCGGCCGCGTCGAAAACCTGATACCTTTCAGCACGGTCCCAGACAATCGGCGGCTGATAGCAATTTACCTGCGGGAAATACCGCACCGCATCGGCCAGAACTGGCGCTGTTTCGGGGGCGGGCAATGCTGTCGTGATCCGGCGAAACGGTGTCTCGACCGGTGTGCATGCCTGGGGTGAAAAGGTAAACGCATTCGGCAGACTGCTGCTTTCCCGCTCCGTCATGGCATTCCTGACTCGATATCAATATATTTTCGCCAGTGGTCTGGCGATGAGGCGTATTTTACTGCTGAGGCGTTAATCCTCAGTGCTTGCCTGCAGAATTGCAAGTCTCTGGGCGGTCGTAGCAACATGGGCGAACCATTGACGAGTCGCCCTGTCAATCGCTATACGCAATGGGCTGTTTTAAAACGAGACATGTCGGCATTTCGCGCGTCGCTTGAAGCAGGCGGGACCGATCACCGCTCCAACGCGCACCTTGCCGTCGAAAACCAACTCCCGCCGGGAGTGGGACTCTATAGATTTAGGAAACTGGACTGATGACGAAACGTGTCTACAACTTTTCTGCTGGTCCCGCGGTTCTGCCGGTGGAGGTTTTGGAGGAAGCCCGCGAAAATCTGCTCAGCTTGGGCGATACGGGTGTGGGGATCATGGAACATTCCCATCGCGGCAAGGCGTTTGTTGCCGTGTATGAGGAGGCGGTTTCGCTTTGCCGGGAGTTGGCGGCGATTCCCGACAATTATCACGTCTTGTTCCTGCAAGGGGGCGCCTCTTCGCAGTTCTTTATGCTGCCGATGAATTTCCTGCCTAAGGAGGGCACGGCTGATTATCTGGTCACTGGGTCCTGGGCCAAAAAGGCAGTGACCGAGGCGCAGCGATTTGGCAATGTGCATGTCGCCGGCAGCAGCCAGGATCGCAATTTTTGTTATATCCCCAGCGATTGTGCCTACAGCGACGATGCCATCTACACGCATTACACGTCGAACAACACGATCTTCGGGACGCAATTCGCAACCGTTCCGGATGTCGCTTGCAAATCGCTGGTGTGCGATATGAGTAGCGATATTTTCTCCCGGCCGATCGACGTCTCAAAATATGGTGTGATCTACGCCGGTGCGCAGAAGAATCTTGGCCCCAGCGGCGTGACGTTGGTCATCATCCGCGACGATTTGGTGCAGCAGGGACCGACAGACATTCCCACGATGCTGCAATACCGCACGCACGCCGACAACGACTCGATGTTCAATACCCCGCCGACGTTCGGCATTTACATCATGGGGCTGATCTTCAAATGGATCAAAGCCCGCGGCGGACTGGCAGCGGTTGGTGAACAGAATCGTGACAAGGCGGGCAAACTGTACGCTTACCTGGATCAAAGTCGTCTGTTTAACGGCACTGCTGATCTGGAAAGCCGGTCTCAAATGAACGTGACGTTTGTCACGGGCGATGCGGATTTGGATGCCAAGTTTATCTCGCAATCAGAAGCGGCGGGATTTAGCGGACTGAAAGGGCACCGCAGCGTGGGCGGCATGCGGGCCAGCCTGTACAATGCATTTCCCGTAGACGGCGTGGACGCGTTGATTGAATTCATGCAACGCTTCGAAGCCGAGCAGGGGTGAGATGCTGTTTGAGCTGCTGCTATGTTGAAACGCTGTGGGACGCGGCTTCGCGGTGGGTGGTCGAAGTCGTTCCCAGTCGAAATTTCTCTGAAGGACAGGTGAGCCGATCGTGAGTTTTTTCAAGAATTATCTCGAAAGGCACCAGCATCCCGGCAACCAATTTCTGCATCTCATTGGGTTGCCGATCACATTCGCCCTGCCGGTGTATTTTTTAGTGCATCACAACTGGCAGTGGGCGTTGGGGGCATTTATTGCCGGTTATGCGCTGCAATTCCTGGGTCATGCCATCGAGGGCAACGACGCGGGGGAGATGATTGTCGTCAAAAAACTTTTGGGCAAGCCGTACATTGCGGTCGTGCCTCGTTCAAAAGAGTCAAAGTTTGACGATTAGAGCGCCGATACTGCTTATGACGGTTTTAACGCGCCCGATGTGTCGTTTTATTGAGACGCATGCGCGGAGCTCTCCATTTTCCGGGTCGCAATCCGGGGTGTGGCGGGTTTTTCAACCGTCAGCGACGAGTTGGTCCTGGAGGGTTCGGGGGACCTTGCTCGCACGCGACAACTGAGAAGCAGATTCATCGGTACTTTTGCGGCAAGGACGCACCATGCGAAAGCGATCATTCCGGCAATTTGTCAGCCTGTTGTTGATCAGCTGCCTGTTCACCGGCTGTGCGAGCAACCCCACGTTGTCCTACCTGGGCGACGCCCAGTTGACAGATTATCGTGCCGACGCTGAACGGATTGCCTATCCTGATTCGTGCGAAGTCGCACCGGAATCCGCGACGTTTGCCAATCCGCCCCGCAATGTACGGGACCGGAACCACGACGAGGCGTGGGATATGCCGTTGGCAGAGGCCGTTCACTTGGCGCTGTTGCACAACAAAATTGTGCGAACATCCAATCGCACGGCAACCGGCGCTATTGCGGCTGGCTCGGCAGGCGGTACATCGACCAGCACTATCGTGAGCTCTCCGCAAGCGGTGGCGTCCGTCTATGATCCGGCTATTCAAGAAACGGGTGTGCTCTTCGGCGGTCGCGGTGTGGAATCGGCCCTGTCCGAGTTTGACACCCAGTTTACCACGAGCATGGTCTGGGGCCGTGACGAGCAAATTCAAAACAACCTGTTCCTCGCCGGCGGTATTCCCGACGGGGCGACTTTGCAGTCTGACACCGCTCAGATGCAAGCCGAGTTGACAAAGGTTCAAGCCAACGGTGGACAACTGTCGTTGAGCCACCTTGTGAACTACAACTACAACAACTCTCCCGGGAACTTGTTCCCGTCGGTGTATACCGGCAACGTGCAACTTGGCTATCGCTTGCCAATGTGGGCCGGTTCTGGAACGGAGTTCACGCGGATCGCTGGTCCGGCTTCAGAAAACATTACAGGGATCGGCGGTGTGAGCCAAGGTGTGGTCATCGCCCGGATTAACAATGACATCACGATTGCCGACTTCGAAATCCAAGTCCGCAATATGATCAAAGATGTTGAGGATATTTATTGGAACCTGTATCTGGCCTATCGCCGCTACGACGCTGAAGTCGTTGCCCGGAATAGTGCCCTGCGAACTTGGCGGGAAGTCAAATCGAAATTTGAAGTGGGAGCACGGGGGGGAAGTGCCGCTGACGAAGCTCAAGCGCGCGAACAATACTTCGACGCCAAAGCCCGTGCCGAAGTGGAACTGAACAACATTTACTCCATGGAGCTCGAACTGCGGCGGATGTTGGGACTGCCGGTCAATGATGGTCGGATTATTCGCCCCTCCGATGTGCCGATTACCGCCGAATTCATTCCCGACTGGTACGTGGCTTTGGCTGAGGCACTCACCCGCCGGACGGAATTGCGACGCCAAAAATGGAATATCAAGAGTCTCGATCTGCAGTTGATTGCAGCGGAAAACCTGGCGAATCCACGGCTGGACTTTGTCTCCGCCTACCAGGTGAATATGTTTGGCGACAACCTCTTCGGTAACAATGACAATGACAGTGTGGGAACGACGCAGGGACTCAACAGTGCCTACGAACGTTTGACACAAGGTAGCCAAACCGGTTGGCAACTCGGCTTCCAATTCTCGATGCCGCTTGGTTTACGGCGTACCTTGGCACAAGTCCGCAACATTGAGTTGCGATTGGCCCAGGCCCGCGAATTGTTGGCGACTCAGGAAGTTGATATTAGCCACGAATTGGCCAACGGCTTCCAAGCGTTGAATCTCAACTACCAAACGGCTCAAACCCGCTTTAACCAAGGCCGCGCTGCTCATTTGCAGTTGCAAGCCTTCGAAGCGGAGTACAAGGTCGGTACGAAGACGTTGGACTTGTTACTTCAAGCCCAAACGCGTTTGGCCCGCGCCCAAATTGAATATTTCAGCTCCATCATCGAATACACCAAGTCGATCACCAACATTCAATTCCGCAAAGGAACCTTGTTGGAATACAACAACATTCACTTGGCTGAAGGGGCCTGGAGTCCTGAAGCTTATGAAGAAGCCCTGCGTCGTGCCTGGGCTCGCAGCTACGCCTTTGAGTCGGATCTGATGCACACCGAACCGGCTCCATTCGTCAACGACGGCCGTGTGATGGGACCAGTGGAATTCACCTCTGAAGCGGTCAACATGCCCGGCCCGGCCAACGGGGGTGAGTCGATGGAACTTCCGCTGACCGATCCGAACGGTATCGTCCCACCCCCTCCCGCCCCTCCGCTGGATGGGGAACTGGAGGGAGAAGGCTCGATCGACTATGGCGAACCTGTCCCGGCCCTGCCACCGGCTGAGGGAAATTACGACAACGACGCCAGCATCAACTGGGACGCTGATTACGAAGAAGAGCAAGCTAAAGCCTTATTCGACACGCAAAGCGACCAGGAGACCGCGGGATATGAGAAGGTCAACTTCTCCGACGCGCCCGTGATCGACAGTGGGTATTGAGTTAGAGGCGCAAATAAACGCCCCCCACCACAAGAACACCCTCTCCCGCTGGGAGAGGGCCGGGGTGAGGGTTTTCAAGCTAGGGAAGGTTCTCACGCTCTTGGTGTTTTAGCGTGAGGACTTTTTCCGATGGTGGGTACCAAGCGTCCGACCTCGATAGATGCGTCGCGACGCACTCTGCAACAATGGTGGCTATTTTTATTTGTTGGCAGAGACGTGCTATGGGAGCGTGGGGCCTAAGCCGACGATGGAATCCCGTGGGATCTTGGCATCGAGCAATGCTTGTTCCAGGTTTTCTTCTGCACGAGCACGAGCTGTTGGGGCGCGGATTACGCGAACACGAATCCCATTTTCGTCACCCGTGGTTGCGGTTGCCAATTCCACGGCTTGCTCTAAGGTGATTTCTCGAAGCGTGCCATCCGTCTCGGCAGCAATCCAATATCCACGGTCTTTGATCGTAATCTGCAGGTCGCTGCGCGTACCCGCATGGGTGGTTTTTGGCTCATCGTCGGAGGGGGAAGGTTCTTTCTCGTTGAGGTCCGGCTTGGATCCTTGCACGGGAATCACGCCATCGCCGCCATCAAATTTCGGGAGCCAATTGCCGAGGAACGTTCCGGCAACGACTCCCAACACGACCAGTCCGCTACTGATCTTTACGCCGCGGGTGACTTTTTTGGTAATCGTCATCGGACTCCGGCCTCAATCCAACTTTTAAAAATGAAGGCGTTATTGCAGTGGTGGCGAAAACCCTAAGATGGCGTATTCAAAACGAGTGCGACGATCACTGTCATCGTACATCTTTTGCGTGACCTCGGCGACACCCGTGATGGCTGCCTGACGCACGGAGAACTGCGCGTCGGACCATGAGACGAGTAAGATGACCAAGTTCTTTGGCTGCGGCAATGCTTTGTAACGAGCATAGATCTCGGCGTTAAAGCGCTCGGGGGTCTCGGCGCGAAACTTAAACGTTTTTCCGGCAGCGGTCATGGTCGTCAAGTTGTCGTCGCCGATATGGATGTCCCACACGTCACAACGTTTGAGCAATTCCCGCCAGGTCCGCAGGTGTTTGACCATCTCTGCGGCGCGGTTGCCGGCCATGGTTTCGATTTCGCGGCGCAGTTCGTCGCGTTCCGCTTCGGACCGGGCTGCCAAGACGCGTTCGATGGTTTCCTGCGGCAAGCGAAATAGCCGCGAGAGGATTTCCCCCAGTTCTTGGATCTCCTCACGCGATTGTCGCAACTCATCGCTGATTTCTGTTTCGCGTTCTTGCATGGTCGAGCGCAACCGATTGCGCTCAATTTGCAATTGGTTCCGCTCCTGCTCAGCAACCTCTAGTTTGGCCAATAGCTGCAAACGGGCCAACTCCGCTGTGTCTTGCGCCGCATTCATTTTCTGAGCAACTTCGACCGCCTGCGTCTCGGCCGTCTCTTGGACTTCCATGTATTGCGCAAAGATCACGATCAACAGCAGATCCAACAGCGGTGTCAATTGAAACGAGAGTTTGCGTCGAGACAACTTCATGCCGGCTCCTCCGGCACGAGCGAGAGTTCGCGTTTGGCGCGGACGATGGTGTCCCGCACATGTTCACGATTTTCCGCCAGACGTTCGAACCGCGTTTCCAGGACACTGTTTAAGAACATCAGCAAGATTCCGGCTGAGAGTCCGGCGAAGGTCGACCAAATCGCGTCGCCGAAGCGGCTGACGATTGCGCCCACGGTGTTGGCATCCCCACCGGTTTGCAGGGCGGCACCGATGGCGAGAATCGTGCCCAACACGCCCGCCAACGCATAGGCTTCAATCATTGTGCGGCAGATGTTGTAGGAGGTTTCAAACGCCATCGATTGTAAATACCGTCGGCGTTCATCCAGGACGTTGATCCGCGAAATCAACATCCGCCGGTCCGCATCGCCATTGGGGTCCTGCAACACCTCATCGACATCCGCCAGAAAGGCTTCAATCTGATCGGAAAGATGGCTGGTGCCGTCGAAGAGACTGCGGTGTTTGAGGCCTCGTGTGAATTCATCTAGGGAGGCGGCAATTTTTTTGAGGTCGCGGCGAAACCAGATCCACAACAATATGAAAAACACAACGTGCACCGCGCAGGCAACTGCGATGATGAACGTCGACAGGGCGGAGAGATTACCGAGGGCAGCCGTCAATGGGTTCATGAATGCTCAGATTGTGTTGATGATCCGCAAAGGGCAAGACGGCGCCGGACGTTCCGGCGCACCGCTGAAAGCGTCTGTACAATAATTCCGCACCAACGGTCCAGGTCATTCTGGCATTTCCGGCGTGTACGGACAAGGGGACCTGACAACGGCGGGTTAGGGCATTGGGGCATGCGCGTCGGCCGACTTACGTTCCAGAATGTACACAGCACTGTCCGCACGGACATTAGCTGCCCAGGCCTGTTCGACGGCGCGGCCGCGGATAATGGCCAACTCCTTGACGATCCGCGCCTCTACCACGTCCACCAGATCGCGAAAATCGGGCATCGACATCAAATGCAAATTTGGCGTGTTGTACCACTGATACCGTTCCGAGGAGGAGACCGGCGCGCGGCCCCACAGCAATTGATTCCAACGGACACGCCAATGCCCATAGTTAGGCACCACCACCAAAGCCCGGTTGGCGACACGCAACATTTCTTCCAAAATCACATGCGGATGCCGCACCTGTTGCAAGGTTTGGCTGAGCACGGCGAAGTCGAATGATTGGCTGGGAAAGGCCTCCAACCCGAGATCCAAGTCGGCCTGGATGACCGGCACGCCGGCGGTCATGCATTGGATCATCGCCCGGCGGCTCATTTCTACGCCCAAAATCTCAGCACTTTTGATCCGCCGCAATTCGGAGAGCAATAGTCCATCCCCGCACCCCAAGTCCAACACTCGACTCCCCTCGTCGATGTGCTCCATGATCACACGGTCCGTCAGCGCGGCCGACGGATTCGGCATCTTGTAGCGGCGTTTTTCTTTAGTTCGACTTGTGGACATCGTGGGGGTATCTGCAGAAAAATCGAGGTGAATATGTCGCGTCAATTGGCGGCATACGCTTCGGCCAAAAATGGTTTGAGCATCTCTTCCAGTTGGTCGACTTCTAATAAGAATGAATCGTGACCGTAGGGGCTTTCGAGTTCCACGGCTGTCACATGCCGCCGCGCCTGAATCAAGGCGCTGACGATTTCGCGGCTTTGCGCGATCGGGAACAACCAATCGGTCGTGTAGCTTGTTACTAAAAACCGTGACTGTGTGGCGGAAAAAGCTTCGGGCAATGAGCCGTAGGCTTTGGCCAAATCAAAGTAGTCCATCGCCCGTGTCAGGTACAAATAGCTGTTGGCGTCGAACCGCTCGACAAAGCGTTTTCCCTGGTGATGCAGGTAGCTTTCGATTTGGAATTCTGTTTCGCGCATCAATTCATAGGCGAACTGGTCGCTGTGTTGCAGGCGGCGGCCGAATTTCTTTTCGATGGAAGCTTCGGACAAGTACGTGATATGCGCCACCATCCGCGCCAGTGCGAGTCCAAAATGTGGATCATCGTCCTGATTGTAATAGTTGCCTTTGTAGAAATGCGGATCCGTCACAATCGCCCGTCGCCCGACTGCATTGAAGGCGATGCCTTGTGCCGAGAGTCGCGGACCGGATGCTAATATGACCGCCGTGCGTAACATGTCGGGAAAACGCGCGGCCCATTCCAAGGCTTGCATCCCGCCCAGACTGCCGCCGATTGCTCCCAGCAACCGCTCGATGCCCAAATGCCGGACCAGGGCGGCGTGCACCTCGACCATGTCGCCAATCGTGACAAACGGAAACTCCAAAGCATAAGGGGTCTCCGTGCCCGGTTTAGGGGAGAGCGGCCCGGTCGTCCCTTGGCAGCCACCCAGTACATTCGCGCAGATCACAAAATACTTGTTGGTATCCAGGCCCTTGCCAGGTCCAATCAATTCATCCCACCAACCGGTTTTCTCATCCTTGGCCGAATGCCGTCCCGCCACGTGGGCATCGCCGGTCAAAGCATGGCAGACAAAGATCGCGTTGTCCCGTTTTTCCGACAGTGTGCCATAGGTCTCATAGGCGACATGGACCGGCCCCAGAAGGTTCCCTTCGGCCACCTTCAGGCTTTGCGGGGGGGCAAACAGGTCGACATACTGCGTCGAGACCAGACCGACCGACCGCTCATCGGCGTCTTTGTGTGGAGAATCTTCAGTGCTCATCGCCGCATTCGTCACAGCCACGACCAGTTCAATATCAGGGTCTCAAAGAAGTAAAATTGGAATCCGGGAGCCTCGCCCTCCCGTTGCGTTTCGTCTTGCGAACCGCTCGCCGATTCGCGTGGTATCATTTTCGCCGAGTTGGCGGGGAATTCAAGCGGTGCGGGAAATCAACGTTCTGGTTTTTTCGTTATTCCGTCGCCGAACCGCCGAAGTAAGAGCGATCCCGTTGATCGTAACCCTCGTACTCCAAAAGTTCATAAAGCTTTGACCGCGTTTGCATCCGGTCCAACAGTCCCTGTTGCGTACCCTCCGCAGCCAATTCCCGCAGTCCCGATTCGACCGCATTCATGGCAATACGGAACATCGAGACGGGAAATAGCACCGCCCGATACCCGATTTGTGATAATTCTGTGAACGACAACAGTGGACTCTTGCCATACTCCGTCATATTGGCCATTAAAGGGACTTCGACCGCTTCGGCAAATTGGGCAAATTCTTCCGGCGTTTGCAGTGCTTCGGGGAAAATCATATCGGCCCCCGCTTCGACATAGGCGCGTGCGCGGGAGACTGCCGCATCAAATCCTTCGGTAGCCCGGGCATCGGTCCGGGCAATCAGCACGAACGACGGATCATTGCGGGCCGTTGCGGCTGCTTTAATTTTACCTGCCATCTCTAGCTCGCTCACCAACGTTTTGCCACTTAGGTGTCCGCAGCGTTTGGGGAGTTGTTGGTCTTCCAGATGAATTCCGGCAATCCCTGCCGACTCAAAGCAGTGCACGGTCCGCTCCACGGAGAGTGCTTCGCCGAACCCGGTATCGGCGTCGGAAATCACCGGTATGTCGACCGCCTGCGCTAAGTAACGGCCTTGATCGACGAACTCTGTCAGCGAAATCAAACCGACATCCGGCACCGCCGCCAATCCCGCCGACAGGGCAGCACCGGATTGGTAAGCCGCTGCAAAACCTGCCTGCTGCGCCATCCGCGCGACCAGCGCATTGAACACGCCGGGAATCATGATCGGACTGTTTTCATAGGCCTGTCGAAATCGCGCGCCGGGAGTTGTTGTCATGGCGTCCATTGCTCCGCAGTCTGTTGTATTCTGTTAGGAGGGAAAATGGTGGGACTGTCTACCTTCGCACGTTAACCTTGCACGGCTATTGCCGTGGCTGTGGCATAGGCTCGGCAGTGGGAGAGCGTCACCATCACTTGCGTCACGCCGAGGCTGTCGGCGACTTCTTTCGCGCCGCCACTCATGAGAATGTCCGGTCGACCGGACTTATGGTTGCTGACTTCGATGTCCCGCCAACTCATACCGCGGACCCAACCGGTGCCGAGTGTTTTCATCACAGCTTCTTTAGCCGCCCACCGCGCGGCATAGTGCTGCAGGTATTCTTTGCGGCGCTGGCAATATTGAATTTCGTTTTCGGTATAAACGCGATTCAAAAACACCTCACCGTGCCGCTCGATCATGCGCCCAATCCGCACGATCTCCGTAATGTCCGTTCCAATGCCCAAGATGTTCATAGCTTGTGTAGGTCATGCAGTGCATGACGCGCCTCAATTGTATTTCAGTGCAAGATCGGTCTCTCAACGGGCATCGCGTAGCCCGTGAGGGCGAAGCTCCAGCTGAGCCGTTTTTTTTATTGGGAATCGTTCGTACAACTTAGAAAGGTGTGTTGCGACGCACCCGACCGGGGCGCTGGTCGTCCCAGCTTTTAGCTTACTGTGCGTTGTCGTTGCCGTCCAATAGGGTGGTCAGTTGCGCCAACGTTTCTCGATCGGGCTGGACGGTGGTTACGACGCGGGTTGCTTCTCCTGGTTGTTCGCGGGTGCAGCGAATCACTGGAATGGCTGTGCTGCAGCGACAGGAGGTGTATTCCAAATGGAGTCGGCCCCCTTCGGGAATCGCCGGCTGCTCTTCGTCGGTGAGCAAAGGCAAACAACGGTTTCCCACTGTTGATCCCAGCACGACCGACCGTTGCGGTTCATGCCACGATTCGCACGTCACGCAAAATGGTGCGTTGACCAAACGTGCTGCTACTAATGCGCCGGCTAGGCCGCCCAATAAGACTTCCAACCCCAGCAACAACCGCGGCCATTTGGCTGCTGACTGCAATAGGGACCAAGAAGATTTCGCGAGCGGCGAAAAGCGGAGGGTCAGGTAGTCGTCGAATGCATCGGGGGGAGGCGGGGTTTCACCGAAGGCGGGGTTGTCGAAAATCAAGGCCGCCTGAGATTGCTCATCCAGCCTGTCGCGTTCTGAATTGCGCCATAAGCGGTAGCTTTCGCCGATCTGGCCTGAGAGGGCGATGATGGTCATGAGCAGCGCGGCTGGCGGCAATAGGCGACGATAGTGCATACGGCATTGGCGGGCGATCTGGCCGATCACCCAACCGGCGGCTAGGCCTAGGACGATGCTATACAGCCCGAGTAATTTTAGTCGCGACGGTATGTAAGCGGCGGCGACCATCAACACCGACAGTGCGACGACGCACAACATCAGCCACGTCGTCAAACGTCCGGCGATTGTTGTCGCCGACTCGCGAGGCTTGTCCATGGTCCATCTCCCTTGTCAGGTCAAGGAGTCGCTGGCGGGTCAATCATTTTTGCGCGCTGAGCCCACAAGCAGATCGCACACGTTCCAGCACCTCTTGTCCCTTGGCCCGCGCCACGGTTGCGCCGTCGCGCAGAATATCGCGGACCGTGTCGGGGTCTTTCTCCAATTCCTCGCGGCGCTCACGCGCGTCGGCAAAGTAGGCCAAGGCTGCTTCGTACACTGCTTTTTTTGCATCACCGTAACCCATTCCCCCGGCGCGATACCGCCCGGCCAGTTCGGTTTGTTGGGCTTCCTCGGCAAAGAGCTGGTACAAAGCGAACACCGGACACGTTTCAGGATCTTTAGGTTCTTCAACCGTCTTCGAATCGGTTTTGATCGACATGACTTTTTTGCGCATTTTCTTGGGCGCTTCGAAGACCTCGATCGTGTTGCCGTAACTCTTCGACATCTTTTCGCCATCCGTGCCGGGGACCTTGGCGGTGGCGTCGAGTGTGTGTCCGGTGGGCAGCGTCAATGCTTCAGTCTCGTAGGTCACATTGAATCGCTGCGCGATGTCGCGCGTGACTTCGATATGCTGAACTTGATCGGCTCCGACGGGGACCACATCGCTATCGTACAGCAAAATGTCGGCGGCCATCAGGACCGGATAGGTGAACAGGCCTGCGTCGGCTGACAGACCCTTCGCCTTTTTGTCTTTATAGGCGTGGCATTTTTCCAGCAGGCTCATTTGCGTGACCGTCATCAGCAACCACGTCAGTTCTGTGACTTCAGGCACGTCCGATTGCAGGAACAGCGTCGCCTGTTGGGGATCGAGGCCCAAGGCCAGCAGGTCCACCGCTGCATCGTGCGTATGCTCCTGTAACAACTCAGCATCGCGAATCGTGGTCAGCGCATGCAGGTCGGCGATGAAGTAGAACGCTTGATCGTTGTTTTGCAGGGCGATGTATTGGGAGATGGCGCCGAAATAGTTGCCCCAATGAAATCGGCCGGTCGGTTGAATTCCAGAAAGAACTCGCATGAATTACGTCTCGATATCGTGTGCGGTGGTGAATGCTTGAATCCGGCGACCAGCATTGCCGGTGGCGGGGAGAGAATGGTTAGGTGCCGGTCTATTTAACGTGCGGGAATCTGCAATGTGCCGACGATGTCGCCGAGAGATTGACAGTTTTGCTCGGTCAAAATTTCGGTCAATTCGGTGACCAATTGCTGCGCTAGTCCTGGATTGTAGAAATTTGCCGTGCCAATTTGAACCGCCGATGCTCCGGCGATCAGGAATTCCATGACGTCGTCGATCGATTGAATTCCACCGATGCCGATGATGGGAACATTGACGGCTTGTGCCACCTGCCAGATGATCCGCAGCGCCAGCGGCTTAATCGCCGGGCCGCTCAGGCCGCCGATGACATTTCCCAGAATCGGTTTGCGACGCCGCCAATCGATTGCCATGCCTTGAAAGGTGTTCACCAACGAAACCGCGTCGGCACCCGCCTCGGCGGCAGCCTGAGCGATTTCCACGACGCTCGTCACGTTGGGAGTCAATTTGGCGATGACCGGCAAGTCACACGCATTGCGAACCTGCGAGACGACCTCAGCTGCCAGTCGGGGATCGGTGCCAAAATCGACGCCGCCGCTGACGTTGGGGCAGGAGATGTTCAACTCCAAGCCGGCAACCTGCTTGTGCTGCCCAACCTTGGCAGCCATCTGCACGAATTCTTCGGTATTCCGCCCCGCAATGTTCACGATGATGGCGGTCTCTAAGCCGAGAAGATAATCCAACGTCTTGGCGAGAAAGGCGTCGATCCCATCATTATCCAGGCCGATGGAGTTGAGCAGCCCGGATGAGGCTTCGACCGTCCGTGGGGGGGGATTGCCGATTCGCGGCGCAGCTGTGAGCGTTTTGGGAATGATGCCGCCCAATTGTTTGAAATCGACAAAAGCGGCCATTTCGCGGGCATATCCAAAGGTGCCGGAAGCCACGAGAATCGGATTTGCCAATTTAAGGCGGTTGAGTTGGACGCTGAGTTGAGGCACGAGAGTTTCGATGATTTTGGTACAGGCTTATTTGAGGGCAGGGGCGAAGTGAGATGGCACCCCACGTTGCCGGATGTCTGCTCATCGTAGCTACCAACGAATGGGTCGGCAATGATGGCTGTGGCACGAGGATTTCGGTCTGCGCACAAAAAACCGGCACTTCGCGCAGGTGGCGCGAAATGCCGGTTGGATCCATGGTTGTCCGCGGACAATCAGGCAATCCCAGAACGGTTCTGCCCGGTTGTGTGGCCCCGTGAATTCAATGGGGGCCCCGTGTTGTGCCCACACAGCAAGTGTGCAGGGCGTTTTGCTACTGCGTGTCTTAGAGCACACCACCGTGCGTACGGTAGGGTGTCGTGTGGTCGGGCATGTCCAGAAACCAAAAACGTTCCCAGGTGTTCGGAATGTGACGCAAGTTTTCCGACGTATAGATCAACTCGCGGGCCCGACGGTCGGGGCTTGACGAATAAATCGGGGTGACGCAACCCACACTGACCACAAAGAGTACGGCCACAGCCGCACCAAGAATTGCCTTCCGCATGTCAAACCTCCTGAATGACACAAAACCTCCGTGCTTGCTACAGATGGAGCATCACGGCTGAAATCCATTTCGCTAACACGGGAGATAATTCCCGCACTAGTCGACTCGTTACGATCATTTGCCGGAACGGCCCAGTGGGTGTTCCAATGAAAGTGTCTTCGTGTTTTGGGTCAAATTAGGGACGCGGTTGGCGGGCGTAATTGAGATGAAACCAGTTTTGTGAATCACTGGGGGGATTTTCGTCTCACCGCCAAAGTGTAATTGTGAATTGAATGTTTGTAAGTAGGCTTGCTAGCCCGGGTTGTGCGAATCGTGCGAACTGACCGAGGCGACCGAATTGGGATAGGCCGTTTGGCCCGGCAGGGAATTTGTGTTGCCCGACTCGGTATTCGACGCATTCGTACTGGGAGGTGTTTCTCCGCCCGCCGCTTGTGTCCCATGTTGTTGCGCCAAAGCCGATTGCGCGGCTTCGACTTCCAACTGCAGGACCTTCTCTTCCATTTCCTTGCCCGGTTTGAACGTGACAACGAACTTCTCTGGCACAAAGACTTTATCGCCGGTCCGCGGATTGCGTGCTTTACGCGCAGCCCGTTTCTTGACCTCGAAAACACCAAAGTTTCGCAACTCAATCCGCCCGTCGCGGACTAGGGTTTCTACGATGGCATCGAAGGTCTTCTGGACGATCTCTTTCGTCTTCAGTTGTGTCAGCCCAATTTCCTCGGAAATGGCTTTGACGATTTCTTTTTTGGTCACGACTGAAGTCTCCCGAAAGAGTGCCCGCCGGACGGTCCCGGCCTCACATTGAGCCAAAGGAATATGTCTCAACTGTAATGCCAAAACGGACTTAGTGTCAAGTGGATTCTCTGTGGACCGTACGCTTCGGCCCGTATCTGCTGCTAATTTTACCCAAAAGTTGTATTTGTATTTGACGTGAAACAACGTTGTGACTGAAAACACTGCACCGAAAGTTGTTGTGCCGTTTGGTTCTGCTGGCGACGACGTTCGTGAATAGCGTGTTGTGATTAACTCGTTATTCAGTAGTTGGTTACGGTGATTCTTCTGGTCCGCGTTGCCTGTCATTCGCTTCGTATTTCACGGTTCGTCAACCAAACTCCCAGGATCGCTGAGAGAGGATTGACGCACCCTTGTCTTGATCATCGGTCAGGGGGTGGACGCATAATCAACAAAACCGATAAAATTGGCAGAAGTTCGCCATTTTTCCTGCCGGCTGAGCCCGACATTGGCTCGATCGTCGTTGCAGTAGCGTGACACAACCTCTTGATTTAAAAAGATATCGGCTGTGCGCGACCGGTGGATTCAGATCTGAATCTTCGCCGCTTCCGCTTCGATCTGCTCTAGGCTGAAGAAATTCCCTTGCCCAGCGCCGGGACATTCTCGCTTCAAATCTTCCCACTCCGCTTCGCTTTCGAGATTCGATTCCCAGAAGGGCCAGGTGCGACATTGGATGGGACGGACCGGATAGATTGTGCAGCCCCGTTTTTCCGGATCGAAAAACGTGCAGTCTCCGTTGGCAAAATCTTTGAGCGTGCGGCGACCTGCGAAGAGCTTTGTGTGTTCGATCTTAACCCCACCGACCGGCTCGTCGAGGAATTCGGCGATTTGGTGCAACTCCTCGTCGGAAACCCAAACCACCCCCGGGGCTCCTGTGCAGCAATTGCCGCAGCCTGTGCACTCGAATCGTAAACCATCGCTGTACCAGGGTTTCTTCGACATCACCGACCGGCCATAATGCTATTTGAAAGAATACGGGATAGACTGCTGAAATGAGCGCAGGCGGAGTGACCGCCCGTGTCAGGGTAACCGCCAGCTGTCGTTGCCGAAAGTGAAAAGAGAACGCGTGGAAGCTGAAACGACCGAAAATGTTGCTGGAATCGTTCTCTGTGGGGGCGAAAGCCGCCGAATGGGGCAATCCAAGGCGTGGTTGCCCTTTGGGCCGGAGGTGTTGTTACAACGTGTCGTGCGCGTGCTGTCGACGGTTGTCTCGCCGGTTGTCGTTGTTGCGGCTCAGGGGCAGGAGCTTCCTGAATTGCCTGCGGAGGTGATCATTGCCCGCGATGAACAGCCGGCGCTCGGTCCGTTGGGGGGATTGGCTGCCGGTTTGCGTGCGTTGCCCGCATCGATCGAGGCGGCCTATGCTGCCGCCTGTGATGCTCCGTTGCTCAAACCGGAATTCGTCGTCGAAATCATTGGGCGTTTGAAATACCATGACATCGCGATTCCCCGCGACGGAAAATATCATCACCCCTTAGCGGCCGTTTATCGCCGCAGCGTCGAGGTGAAAGTCCGTGCCTTGATTGCTGAACACCGGTTGCGGCCCTTTTTTTTGTTGGAATCGTCGGACGTTTGTGAGATAGACGTCGAGGACCTGCGCTGCACGGACCCCGCGTTGGACTCGCTGAGGAATACGAATACCCCTGAAGACTATCAAGCTGCCCTTGCAGCAGCGGGCTTTGCCATGGAACAACAATGACCGGCGGTTCTTCCTCCCATCTCGATGTCCGCATGCGCGGTTTTTCCGCGCGGGCACTCGTTGCGCAGGTCCGGGAGTGGATCGATCAACAGTGCATTCCGCTCTCCGGCGAAGAGGTGGAGATAGCTGAAGCGCATGGTCGGGTGTTGGCGGCCGATGTTGTCTCGACCATCGACGTCCCCGAATTTTACCGTGCGGCGATGGACGGTTATGCATTGCGGGGCGCGGAGACGACCGGGGCGGGGGATTATAACCGGCTTGCCTTTGACATCGTGGGAGAATCGTTGCCGGGACATGCGTTCGCGGGCGGTGTGCAAGCCGGACAAGCGGTGCGGATCATGACCGGAGCCCCCATTCCCGACGGCGCCGATGCTGTGTTGCCAGCGGAGTATGCCAGCGAGAACGACAATCGTGTCGAGATCAGCACCGCCGTCGCTCCGCAGAAGCATGTCGCTCCCCGTGGTGAAGATGTCAAACAGGGCACAACAATTGCCGCCGCCGGCCGCCGCTTGCGTCCGCAGGATGTCGGTTTATTGGCGTCGGTGGGCTGCGCGACTGTGCCGATAATTCGACAACCGCGGGTAAGAATTCTGGCGACCGGAAACGAGATCGTACAACCGGGGAGTGAACGTAAGCCGCATCAGATCTTCGATGCTAATTCGCACCTACTCGGCGGACTGATTGCCCGAGATGGCGGCGAGCTGGAATCCTGTTCCGCGCTTGCCGATTCGCGAGAGGCGATTCGAGAAGCGCTGATCGCCCCGGGCGCCGATGTGGTGTTGGTGACCGGCGGGTCGAGTGTCGGTGCGGAGGATCATGCTCCGATGGTTTTAGCGGCCGAAGGCGAATTGGCGATTCACGGCATTGCCATGCGACCCTCCAGTCCGGCCGGCATGGGAACAATCGGCAAGCGGTTGGTGTTTTTATTACCTGGCAATCCGGTCTCGTGCCTCTGTGCGTATGACTTTTTCGCCGGCCGAGCAATCCGGTTGTTGGGCGGACGCAGTGCCGACTGGCCGTATGCTCGTCGAAGCGTACCGGTGGGACGTAAAATTGTTTCGGCTGTCGGCCGTATGGATTATGTCCGCGTGGCCATTGTCGATGGTCGCGTCGAACCATTGGCTGTCGGCGGCGCTTCGATCTTGTCCTCCACCACGCGGGCGGATGGCTTTGTCATTGTTCCCGAGTCGAGTGAAGGCGTCGCGCCGGGTGGTGAGGTGACGTATTATCAGTATGATTCGATCTCGTAAGCTTCCCTTTGGCGGATTACATGTCTTTGCACAATCTTGATGAGGCCGCACGGCAGCAGCAGTTTTTGGATGTGATTGATCGGGACGAAGCCCGTGCGCGATTTCATGCCCATTTGACGCTGCAACCGTTGGGTACGGAAACCGTGACACTCAGCGGATCGCTCAATCGTGTCTTGTCGGATGAGATCCGGGCAACGGTTGATGTGCCGGGATTTGATCGGGCGAACGTCGATGGTTTCGCGGTCCAGGCGGCTGATACATTCGGTGCCAGCGAAGATGCACCGCGGTCCGTTTCACTCAACGACGAAGTCATCACGCCCGGCGTGCAAGCGGGGATCGTGGTCCAGCCGGGGACGGCGACGCCTATTGCCACCGGCGCCGTTGTGCCGCGCGGTGCGGATGCGATTGTGATGATTGAACATACCGATGTCGTTGCTGATGCTGCGGATCGCAGGTTGGAAATCAACCGCGCTGTTGCGGCGGGCGGACATATTACGTTTGCCGGTACGGACATTGCCAAGGGAGAAACGGTTTTGCGGCGCGGGGCATTGCTCACCTCGCGGGAGATCGGTGTCTTGGCGGCAATTGGGCGGGACCGTGTCGAGGTGTTTCGCAAACCGCGCGTGGCAGTGATCTCGACCGGTAGCGAAATCATTCCTCCCGGCGCACCGAGTACGCCCGGCGCGGTTTACGATTCCAACGCTGCGATCGTGTCGGCCGCTGTGGAAGAATTGGGCGGCGAACCGGTTCCGCTGGGGGTGATTGCCGACGATGAAACGAAATTGCGGGCGGCTGTCCAACAGGGGCTTGATTGCGATATTGTCGTGCTCTCGGGTGGAACGTCGAAAGGGGCAGGGGATCTCTCGTACCGCGTGGTCAGCGAACTTTCAGACCCCGGCATTGTCGCGCACGGCGTGGCTTTGAAGCCGGGCAAGCCGATCTGTCTCGCTGTCACCGTCGGCAAACCGATTGTGATTTTGCCGGGATTTCCCACGTCGGCGATTTTCACGTTTCACGAATTCGTCGCCCCCGTGATTCGCGCGCTGGCGGCCCGCAAAGATGCCCAAGCGGCGACGGTGACCGCTACGTTGCCACTGCGGGTGAACTCTGAACGGGGCCGTACGGAATATCTGCTTGTCAGTTTAGTGCGCCGCGGCGACGATTTGGCGGCGTATCCAATGGGCAAAGGCTCGGGGTCGGTCACGACGTTCAGCGGGGCGGATGGGTTTCTCACGATTGATTCGCAAACGGAAATCCTGGATGCCGACACGCGCGTTGAAGTGAAACTTCTTTCCCGCGAATTGCGGCCGGCGGATTTCGTCGCCATTGGCAGCCATTGTGTCGGCTTGGATTTTTTGTTGTCGCGGATGGAAGAACGCGGGTTTGCGGTCAAGGTGCTCAACGTCGGCAGCCTGGGGGGACTGACGGCAGCGGCCCGCGGGGAATGTGATATAGCCGGCATTCATCTGATGGATGCCGCGACCGGTGCGTATAACCGTCCGTTTTTGAAACCGGGACTGACGTTGATCGAAGGCTACCGCCGCTTGCAGGGGATTGTTTATCGCCGGGGCGATGCGCGGTTTGAAAACAAAACGGCGGAACAAGCCGTTGCCGCTGCCTGTGCGGATGCTGCGTGTGCGATGGTCAATCGAAACACCGGTAGCGGGACGCGGATTTTGATCGACCAACTGCTGGCCAAGGTGCACCCGGATGCCGAGGCGCCGCCGGCCGGGTATGGCATTCAAGCGAAGTCCCACAACGCCGTCGCCGCCGCTGTCGCCCGTGAATCGGCCGACTGGGGCGTGGCGATCGAGACGGTGGCCAGTCTGTACGATCTGGCGTTCATTCCGCTGCAGGAGGAACATTACGATTTCGCCGTGCCAGAGGACCGTGCGCAGTCCGCCGCCGTTCGCGCGTTTCGTAATCTGCTCCAAGAAGCGGAAGTCCGCGACGAACTACGGGCCCTGGGATTTCAGCTGTGACAAATGTCGGACGCGTCGCACCTTTTTACGTAGGACAACAGACGGACAATACATCACACAACAGCATTGAAAAAGAAAACCTCACGCAAAGCCGCCAAGCCGCAGAGGTTTTGGCTGGGACGAACAGGTGTTCGTGATGGATGGTTCATGTTTGGGGAGACTTCAAACCAATTGTTTTCAACCGACCGTGTGGGCTTACGAGGGGCGGCTGTGAATTCATGGAGCTATGCAGATCTCTTTACGAACTTGGCGGCTTTGCGTGAGTTTTTTTTACCATTTGTGGAACGACTCAGAAGGCGTTTAGCTCTTTGGGTGAGACATGGGGTGTCCTCTGTTGGGCGAAAACCCTCACCCCAGCCCTCTCCCAGGGGGAGAGGGGGGTTTGTTGATGTTGTGCCGCGTGTATAGCACGGAGGATGAACGGTTATGTGGGAACAGATTGCGGCCCACGAACAATTGTGGTGGTGGTTGGGCGCGCTTTCCGTTGTGTCGTTTGTGGGGGCGTTGCTCATCATTCCGGTGTTAGTGACGCGGATGCGGGCGGATTATTTTGTTTCCGATCAACCGGCCGCTGGAAGTTGGCGGGCTCAGCACCCCGCGGTCCGTTGGATGCTGCTGATCCTGAAGAATTTGCTGGGAGTTGTACTGTTGGCGGCGGGGATCGCGATGATCTTTTTGCCGGGGCAGGGGCTGTTGACGATGTTCATCGGTTTGAGCCTGTTGAATTTTCCGGGCAAACGGCGGTTGGAGATCGCCTTACTGCGGAATCCGATTGTCTGGCGACCGATCTGCTGGATCCGTCGCAAAGCGGATCGTCCGATGTTGCAACTGCCTGACGGTGTGCGTCATTGATTGTTCTAATAGGGACTTGTTGCCTTCGGGGAATTAAAAAAGCCTCTCGCAAAGCCGCCAAGCTCGCCAAGGAGGTACCGGGATAAACTGATTTAGGAACGACGGCTGCGTGGTGGGGATAACTTTTTTAAAAGGAAATTGCTTGAGCAGGTAGGGCGTGAGCTATTTAAACCGCTGCTAGCTGCTTTGACATTGCATATCTCTTTGCGAGCTTTGCGGCTTTGCGTGAGGTTTTTCTTTTAGATTGGTTCACTCAAGCCATCGTAGGCACTTGGGGGGCTGATTTGATTGGGGGAATCTGTTGTCCTACATAGAAAGGTGCGTCGCGACGCACCCTACAATAAAAAAATCCCACGCAGGCCGAGGGGGCTAGCGTGGGATTTTGGTTTTTTATTTGTCCAATTGCTGGGCCGATTAGGCGGCGCGGCGATCGGATTCTTCTGGCGAGTAGGGCTGGTGTTGTGGTTGAGCCGGAGTACTCGCGGCGGGCGTATGGCCCGGGGGTTGATAGTCGTGTCGCGTTTCTTCCGCGATCTGCGGACGCGGTTGTGGGGTCGATGCCGCTGCAGGAATTTGCGTCGGAATCGGTGTCGAGGGTTCGCTGTCGGAAACTGTTTCCGGGGCGATGGCGACAGTCGGTGCGTAAGGGGCACTGGCGGCGACTTCGGGTGTGACTTCGGCGGCTGCCGGTGTCGCTGTGGGAATCGCTGCGGGCGTTGTTGTTTGACCCACCACGCCGGCAATTGCTGGCGGAGCGGAAACAATCGCAGCCCATTCGGGAGTCAGGTCGCTTAGCTCGGCGCAATGCGTCGTGATTTTCGACCAAACCTTATGAATCATACCGCTTTTGCACCACCGCTGGTACCAGCGGTGCACGGTACTGTCGTCACCAAACTGTTTGGGCAGTTTGTTCCATTTGCATCCGGTTTGTACGCGGTAGACGATGCCATTGATCATCCGCCGCCAATCGGCGCGTTTGCGTCCGGTGCGTTTGGGGGGCGAGTCTTCCAGCAACAGCGGGTGAATCTGTTGCCACAGTTCGTCTGACATTTGCCAGGCGTTGTCCAGTTCCGTCTGGAATTCCGTCATCCTTGTTTCTCCTGGTTTAGCACTCGAATCGTCCGTGATACTAGTGTGCATCTTTTCCATGTCCCGTTTTTGCCACCCTGTCCAAAACGTGGACGATGCTTCTTGCATCCTGAACGACACAGTCGAGGATTCAAGACCGGTCGGGATAAAACTAAAAATCGGGATTCGTTGCAACCCCGCTTTTAAGACGTTTGGAGGAAAAAGGAGAGGTTTTTTGGCAAAAATGCTGTTCTAAGATGGAATCGGCGGAATTTTGGCCAATCGGAACTGCCTGCTCCCCCCAAATCCGCGAAATGCGCGGTAGAGCAGCGAGGCCGATATGGATTGCGCGGGTGCCCAAGCGGAGGGGGGGGCACGGGCAACTGGGGGCTTTGAGTTGTTGTGGCAGAGTGTTAGCTCGTCCACTTATTGATGTACTTGATGGCTGAACCGAAGACATCGATGTTGAATATCTGCCCAAAGAAAAACACAAAGACGAGACAGACAGCCACGAGGAACAAAAGTTTGCCAGGGGAATCGAACATGGTTTCACCGGGGTTGGGATCGAGGTCGCAACATCCGTGCAGGAATTGTGATTTCTTGACCGTTTGACCGCACACGGGTTGTGAGCCTCATCTTGCGAATGAGGCAATCCACCTTGAATGCCGGTCTTCCAAAACTAGTTTGGCATCTCAAATGGGGCGTGGCGGGCAAATTTCGGGGGTTTGCTGGAAAAAATGGGGGCTTGGCGACTGGTTGCCGGTAATCTGTTGGACAATGTGGGACAGTCCGACCGGATGATGATGATTGTGTCGGATTTGAGCGATGGAAGGATCGAACGGTTTGCCGCAAGTCCGCACTCTCCGCGCCAGGAACAGCACATCAAATGACTCGGAGAATTCCAGCTATTGAAAGTGACGGATCGCCATTCAGATTTGCAATCCGTGGGACTACGATGTTTGTCACGCGCGCGATTTGAAGTCCGCCCAGAGACCGACAAAGTCGAAGGCCACGATGATTCCGAACAGCCGTTGATTCGTGTCGAGGACTAATACACGGTGGATGTCTTTGTCGAGCATCAATTGCGCGACTTCGGTGGCGGTTGCTGTGGGACCCACTGAAATGAGTTCCCGGGTCATGACTTCGCTGACGGGGACTTCAGCAAATTCTTCCAATGCGAAGGCGGAGACTCGCACGCTTTCCCAGCGTTGGCGTTCCGGGTCGAAATGCCGGGCCATGTCGGAATTGGCTTCTTGGGCAAATTCCGCATGTTCCTGTTCGAAATTGAGAATGTCTCCAGCGGTCACAACGCCGACGCAGCGACTTTTGCTGTCGATGACCGGCAATCCGGTGACGTGATTTTCGGTCAAGATGGTCATCGTTTCTTGCAAGCTATCCGTCGGGGCGACGGTGATGACATCGGTTTGCATAATATCTTGTGCCAATATGTTCTGGTTTGCAGGCTTGGTCATGGGGTGTTCCTTCCAGTGCGGTTCTCGGATCGCGGGGGGAATGTGATGCTCGCGGTCTTGCTGAAACGAAAATAGCCCGGTAGCCGTTACACAACGGCGGCCAGGCTTTCATAGCAGTCTTGTCTGGGGCCGCCTCACGTGAACGGCAAATCTGGAATCACTCTACCATACGCTCAGGCAGGGATACTAGACCGGCTTGGGGGATTTCAGCCGGAGGGCGTCGCCGTGCTGACCTTCAGGCGATGGTTGGTGATCTGCCTGAGGTTGCCGGACGCATTGAGCGGTTTCTTCAAAACCGTCAGAGTGGGTGCCACGAGCGGCGTGTCCGCCGACGGGCGGCGGGAGAGGTTCGCTAGTGCGTCCCGGTCCAGCCTATGGGGACGAACTGCATCCTTCCCCCAGCCACCCTAATGTTAGGGTTGCAATGCCATCGGCGGACGAACCGCCCGTGGCACCCACTGTTGACTACCGTAGTTGTCGATCTGTGCAGATTATCGAAAGTCTATACGCGCGCGGAGGATAGCCGGCGGGCGACCGTAGCAGGCTCCCGGTTTTTAGACCGGTGCAGAATTCGGCCGACCAGCAGCGGCCACCGTCAGAAACTGCATTCCGACAATGGCCTAGCGACGAGACGCCGCTAGGGACGGAACGGGCGACGATGGGTCGTTTGTCGTTCCGGGGTCCGCGATAACACCCAACCTAAAAACACTGTGATTAACGCCAAGTTACGATATGATTCCCAGGTCATCCCGTTGAATGTTGTTGCCACGAGATGGAATGTGCGATTTGACCAGTATTCGAGCGAAAGACTGCACAACGTGGCTGCGAGGAATAAGCTGGTTGCTAGTACGCAATGGACAACCCCGTGCCTGCGCCAGTCCGCCAATTGGTGAATACGTGAACGGAATACTCTCATCGGAGTTTCTCCTCAATGGGTGAGGCCGATGCCAAGTGGTGATACCAGCGACCAAAACGTATTGGCCGATCAGAACACCCACTGTTGACAGGGAGCGTTCATATCTGACACTGGCCTCGAAGTATGGCCCGTAAAGAACGTGAAGTGAAGTTAGAGAGTTGACAGACTTATCTAACTAAACCGTAGGCCACGTTTGGCGGCGCGGCAAATGAGAAGATGTTGCCGGATTGCGTTTTTTTCAAAAAAAACTGTGCCGTCTATTTGTCCTTTTGTGTCGCGAGAAATTCCACGAGGTCGCGGAGATCGAATGGCGTGAGCTGCTTGGTCAGATCCTCGGGCATGGCTGACTTGCCTTTCACGCGCTCTTCGATTTGAGCAATTGGCACCGTGATGGTTTTGCCATCGGAGGTCATCAGTTTTAGCCGGGTGGCGTCTTCTTCCTTCACGATCCCTGCGAGCGTCTTGCCCGACTCTAGGACCAGAATCGAAGTTTCATAGCCTTTGGCAATCGCCGTATTGGGATTCACAAGGGCTTCGAGAATGTATTGCCGCTTTTGCTGCTGACCGATCGCTGACAAATCGGGACCGACGTCGCCCCCTTTTCCACCGATTTTGTGGCAACGCATGCAGGAGACCGCTGTGCGTTCGAAGAAGATTTTTTTACCTCGCCCCGCATCACCACCGGTGAGTGCGTCGCGATGCAACGCAACCGGATCCTCGTTGCCGAGTGCTGCGTTGTGTTGTTGCACTGCGGCCACTACGTCCGCGCGCTGACGTTGGCCGGCTGCTTGTCGGACGTCTAAGCGGATGTTCTCGGCGATACTGTCGGCCGCTACCTCGGCGAGTAAGTTCAGCAACAGATCATCGGCGGCGGCGGATTTGATGTGGCCGAGCGTTTCCAAGGCGGTCTGTTGTTCCCGTAGTGAGCCGTTTGTGACGGTCTCGGCGAGTAGCGGGACGGCTCGGTCGGGGGCGGTTTTGGCCAATAGTTCGCGGCCGGTGTTACGCACGTTTGCGTCTTTGTCCTCAATGGCCAAGGCGACGGCGCCGGGGAGTTCCTGGGCATCGATGGCTGCCAACGCCCGTAGACATTCGGCACGCAACTTTGCCAGCTGTGCGGAATCGCTGACGAGTGCCAGGAGTTGCGGCCCCCATGTCGGGCCGCCAAATTTGCTCAGCACGTTCACCGCTGCGACTTTGACGTTTGGGGAGGCATTGCTTTGCAGTAGCGCGCTGAGGTCCGTGTCGATCGTGGCTGCTAGGTCTTGGATAGCCCGTGCAGGCAATGGCCGCCATAAGCCAGTGACGCGATCTTTGCCGTTGGGAGATTGCCAATCGGCCAGTGCCAAGAGGGCTTCGGTGCGGATCACATCGGGCAGCGATTCGTTCAAAGCGATGCCGGAAAGCGCTTTGGCGTTCGACAGCTCGCCTAATCGGAAATTCGCATTGATAATCCGCTTTTGCAGTGCCTCGTCGGTCAGGAATTCGGGGCGCTGCGATCCCGCTACAGCGGCCAATTCCGGGAAGGCGGGATTGATGGGCACGTCGTTGATGGCGCGAGCTGCTTCGACGACCAGTAGAGGGTCGGCATCATTTAGAAAAGTGGCAATCGCCGGGCTTTCCAACCGCCGCAGCGCTAAGAGAATTCCCATCCGTGCCGCTGCGGAATTGTCATCGGCATGTTTCAATAAATCCGCTTCCTCAAGGGCTGCCAAGCCGACCACACCGGCGTGCCGCAGATAGCGATCTTGGTTGTTGTTGGCGCGCAACATTTCTAGCAGCGGTTGGATCGTCTTGTTTTCACCAGACATTTTTCCCAGTGCCAGCGCTGCGAAGAAACGAGGGCGCGGGGCGGGATCGCTCAGTAAGGTGATCAATGCGCTGCGGGCGGAGGTGTTGTCTTTGGTGTCACCAATCGTCTTTGCCGCCTGGGCGCGGACTTCCGCATCGTCGTCGCTCAGCAGCGCGACCAAGGTCGCGAACGCCGGCTTGAGGTGTTTGACGCGGAGGATCTGGCCGAGTCCCCAAATCGCGTGCAGCCGCGCGAGGCGTTTGGCGGGGTTTTGTGCGACAGTGGTGAAAACGGAAACTGCTTCTGCGGCGGGACGCGCTGCCAACTCGAATTGTGCGGCTTGGCGAATTCGCTGATTGGGATGGCCGAGCAGCGTTTGTAACTCTTCATTGGATCGCGACGACATGCCGGCGCGGGTGAGGGCGAGGACCTCCGCCACGATCGGCTCGGCGCGGGTTTTGGGGTCGAAGACTTTATAGATGCGGCCTTTGCCGGTTTTTTCCCAGCCATTGACCCAGTTGAGCAGATACAGATTTCCGTCGTCGCCGAATTCGACATCGGACGTTAATAGTTGCCAGAGGAACTTGTGTTCGTCGGCGATTTTGTAGGACGCTCCGTCCGGTTCGACTGCGAATGAACGCACTCCGCTGATGGCTGTTGAACCACGAAAGTCGGAGAGGAAGAAGTGGCCGTTATATCGCTGCGGCAGACCTGTGCCGGGATAATAGGTCAGTCCGGATGGTCCATCGGCCAGATTCACCAGTGGTGGCAGATGGTAGGCGGCTTGTCCGTCGAATTTTGGGTGCCACAGTTTTTCCGCGTTCCAGGGTCCGCGCGACGTGGGGGAGGTGATGAATTGAAATCCAATCCGCCAACCGCTGTCGCCCCCTTCGACGATATAGACCAGCCGCGCTTTATCGCCGGAGTCGGAATTGTTATCGACCGTGAACAGGTTTCCAAAATCATCGAATGCCAATTCTTGCGGATTGCGCAGGCCGCTGGCGAAGACCTCTAAGTTTGAACCGTCCGGCTCACAACGGAGGACTGTGCCGGTGTCGGGATAAAACAGATGCCGCCCCTCGGTCTGAATGTTGATGCCGCGGTCGCCGATACTGAAGTACAATCGACCATCGGGACCGAAGCGTAATCCGTGCAGGTCGTGCCCTAAAAATCCAACGTGAATGCCGTATCCGGTGTGCAGTGATTCCCGGACATCCGCGCGGCCATCGCCGTCGGTGTCCTCCAATTGCCACAGGTCGGGCAGACAGGCGTACCAAAGTTTGCCGTCGCGGGCGAGGACACCGGCGCCGATGCCTACGGCGCGGTCGTTGAATCCGTCGGCAAAGACCGTGGCTTTGTCGGCACGTCCGTCGCCATCGCTATCGACGATCATCCGCACGCGGTCATGTTCTAGGCCGTAGCTGTCGAAGACCTCGGGGGAGAAATGTTTTTTATACATCGCCACGCGATCCGCGACGGTGCGGCAGGCGAGGTCGTCGTCGAGCCAATACATGTGTCCACGCGTGTCGGTCACGCCGGCGTGATGCCGGAAGGTTTCGGCGACGAAAAATCGTCCCTGTTCGTCGATGCAAAACGCGACCGGATTGGCCAACAGTGGTTCAGCGGCGAATAGTTCGACGCGGAATCCTGCGGGGATCTCCATGCCCTCAATCGCCGCGGCCCCTGCGTTGGACGCTTTGGCTACGGGCGGATCATAAATCTCACCGGTGCTTGGCTCGGCTGCGGTGAGGAAGTAAGAGTTTGCCGTAACAAGCAGAACAGCGAGTATCAGACGGGAAAAGTGATGCATGATGGATACGCAAGAATAATTCGTGTTGTTGATAGGGATTCAGATCGGTGAATAGACGAAAATAGCATTCGCCCCTGGATTTTTGAGGGGCCTGGCATCTAGCGCACCGGGAGGCATTACGTGATCAGTTCGTTGGTCACGTTGCCGGACGGGACGAGGCGATGCGGGCGGCCGAGCAGGTCGTAAATCATGCGATTGTGTTGCACGCCCAGCAGTCGATAGATCGTGGCAATGATGTCGCCGGGAATGAGCGGCGCGCGGGAGGGAAACGCACCGGTCGCGTCGCTGGCGCCATGCACATAACCGCGGCGGAATCCGCCACCGGCCATGAGTACGGAATAGCAATAGTTCCAATGGTCGCGGCCGGCATTTGCGTTGACCTTGGGAGAACGACCGAAATCGCCCAAGACGGCTACGATGGTTCGGTCTAACATGCCGCGTTGTTTGAGGTCGTCCAACAGGCTGGCATAGGCGGCGTCGAATTGGGGCAGCAGCGTGTTTTTTAGTTTGCCGAAGTTGTTGCCGTGCGTGTCCCAGGTGGCATTGGCATCGGGCGCCCAGGAGAGGGTGACCATCCGCGTTCCAGCTTCGAGCAGACGTCGCGCGAGCAAGACGCTTTGTCCGTAGATGTTGCGTCCGTAGGAGTCGCGGACCGCGGCGGGTTCGTCGGCGATTTGAAAGGCGGCTTGTGTTGCCTTCGAGGACAGCAGGTCAAACGCCTTTTGTTGGAAGTCGTTCATGCCGATCACACCGCGGTCGTTGACGGTTTTCCCGACCGTGTCGTCCAAGCGTCGGAACAGATCGCGGCGGGAATCGAGACGTGTGTTGGAAACGTCGGCCAATAATGTCAATTCGGGAATCGAGAAGTTCTTCTGATTGGGGTCCTTGAGTACGAACAGCGGGTCATAACCGCGACCGATGAAGCCGCCGAAAAATCCGGGCTGTGGCGGACCTTTGGCTCCTTCCTTGGTGATGTAGGGCAAGGTGACTTGCGGCACAATGGAACGATCCGAGGGCCGCAGCATGGCCATCACTGAGCCGGGGGCGGGGTAGTCGTCCGGTTTGGCGCCGCCTCCAATTTCGCCGCGATCATGTCCGGTGAGCGAGCAATAGACGGCCGCCGCATGGGCATTGTTCACGCTGTGGTGCATGGACCGCACCAAGGTTGCTTCGTGCATCCACTGTGCGGAGCGGGGGAGCATATTGCTGAATTGTACGTCCGGTACGCTGGTGGCGATGGGAGAGAACTCACCGCGAATTCCCTCTGCTTGATCCGGCTTCATGTCCCACATGTCGAGATGGCTGGGGCCGCCGTTTAAGAAAATGAGGATGCAGGCATCGGCTTGGGGGGGAATGTCGACGCTCTCCGCTTCGGCTTGCAATAATCGCGGTAGCGACAGCCCCGCCATTCCCAGTCCGCCGATTTGCAACAAATGCCGCCGCGAGACAACCGGCGTACAGCCTCCGCCGATCGAGGGAGCAATTTTTTGCGACTTCGCCATGAAGAGTCCTTGGGCAATCCAGCGTCGATAGAGGACGAGAACAAATCTAAGTTTGATTATACGTGTCGATCGAACCTGGCACAATCGGACCCCGCGGCCAATCCGAGAGTCACGTCGTCATTCGTAGCGGTGAATGACACGCATCAGCGCCTAATAAAAACCGAGACCGCCTGGTCGACGCGACACGCGGTCCGTCATACAATGTTGCCTGCGACCATTTCTTGCACGGAATCAGCATTTCGTGATTCCGCATTCGTGCTGGAGAGACAACGATGAGTTATACAGTGACACTCCTTCCCGGGGACGGTATTGGGCCGGAGGTGACCGCGGCTGCCCGGACTGTGATCGAGGCGACCGGCTTTACCATCGATTGGGATGTGCAGGAAGCGGGCGGCGATGTGATCGAGAAGTACGGCACGGCCTTGCCCGAACCGGCGCTGGACTCGATTCGTCGTAACGGCGTCGCTCTGAAAGGTCCGATTACGACGCCGGTGGGGAAGGGGTTCTCGTCGGTGAATGTGAAGCTCCGCAAAGAACTGAAGCTGTATGCGAACTATCGCCCCGCCAAAACGATGCCGGGTGTCAAATCGCGGTATGACAATGTCGATTTGATTGTAATCCGCGAAAACACCGAAGGGCTCTACAGCGGATTGGAGCACGAGGTGATTCCCGGGGTGATCGAAAGTTTGCGGGTGATCACCTATGAAGCTTCGGAACGGATCGTGCGGTTCGCATTCGAGACCGCTCGGCAATACGGCCGCAAAAAAGTGACCGTGGTCCATAAGGCTAACATTCTCAAGCTGAGCGATGGGTTGTTTTTGGATGTGGCACGGGTCGTGGCGAAGGATTATCACGAAATCGAATTGGAGGAATACATCGTCGACGCGACGGCTATGCGGCTGGTTATGCGGCCGGAGAGTTTTGATGTGTTGGTAATGGAGAATCTGTTTGGCGATATCATTTCGGACCTGACCAGCGGTCTGGTGGGTGGGTTGGGTGTTGCCCCGAGCGCGAACATTGGGACCCACTGCGCTGTCTTTGAAGCGGTTCATGGCTCGGCCCCGGACATCGCCGGCCAAGGCATCGCGAATCCGACGGCGCTGATATTGAGTGGGGCATTGATGCTGCGGCATCTACGGCAGCTGGAAGCGGCCGCCAATATCGAACATGCGGTGCATACGGTTTTGGCCGAGGGCAAGACGATCACGGGCGACTTAGGCGGTAACGCGACGACCTCCGAATACGCCGCTGCAGTGGCAGCAGTTGTCGAGCGTTTGCAAGACGAGGCGTAGGGTCGGTTTCACCGGCCGTTATCGTTTGGGCGGCCTGACGAGTCGTGTTTAAAAAGCACAATTGCGTGTCGAACCCGCATTCCTCCGGCACAACTGGACCCACGAAAACATAGATCCGGAGCAGCTCATGGTCGTTTTTGACGTGTCAGTGAATGGAACTCACAAATACACTGCCGGCATCGGCGATGCAGGGGCTTTACAGGCGACGGTGCATCACATACATCTGCAAGATCACGGTACGACATTTGTCGAGCAAATTTACGCGGATGTGCTCGGCGTGCATAAGGTCGGCGAAATGCGCCGATGGCAGAAGTTGCCCCTACAGGTCGGGGATGAAGTTGTTATCAAAATCACTGAGCGCGACGACTGTGATCCCGCTGTCGACACGGAAAAGTTTTCTGTCGAAGATGGTGATGGCATGAGCTTCGACCCTGAACCGTAACGTATGCGGCGAATGCAGTAGAAGTAGGGCCGGTTTCACCGGCCATTCCCGGTTGGGCGTTCTGAAGAATAGCTGTCCCATTCTGCAACTATACTTCGAACCCGCTATTGTCCGGTACAGCCGGACCTACTTGATCAGCGATGGAAATCGTGTCGACTTTAGTGGTCATTCCAGGTCACGGTCCTCTTCAGCGGCGCCATAGAACCACTAATGCCGTTAATACCCGTTGAGATTACATCCGATCTGTGATCAGACTTTGGCTCACTGGGTGTCGCTGCAGAATCTCGGCTGATACTTGCTTAGAGGGCAACGGATCAAGCGGTTGATGTTGTCGGGCCCTTTAATTTCCAGAGTGGGAGAAATGAGCTGTGAAACGACACGCCAAGACTTCGCGGAATCTGCGCATGCGTCGAGTGAGCCTAGTGGTCTGCATCGCCATAGTGCTTACGCTCACGATCAACATACGCGTTCAAGCCGATTTGCCAGGACAGCTTGGCAAAGGCCTGGGCGGGGCGGGCAAGAAGCTTGATCGGAATGCGATTCGCGCGGAAATTGAGAAGGCGCGGCGGGAAATGGAAAAGAAGCAGCGCGAAATGGAAAAGTCGCGCTCAAAAAATAGTCGTCGTCGCTCCACGAGGAATCGGTCCACGCGAAGTCGATTGACACGCAAACGGTCGACCTCCCGAGTCAGCACAGCAGGACCAGCGTTTGGTTATCGCGTCGCGACCGGGCAGAAATTTGCGTACTCCGTCCAATTGGCCTGGAGGGTGGGTGGCGTGGAGAAACGGATCGTGGGGCAACCGCTGTACCAAGTGCGATATCGAAATGGGAGCAAATCGACCATGCTGGTCGTCGGACGATTTCGGCACTTGCGCAAAAAAACTGATGAGGAAAACTTTCGGCATCTCGCGCGGCAAGATTATTGGCTCCAGTCGGTGCAGAATCTGGAATCGAAAAATCTGGGGGCAGGGGGACATCCGGCGGTCGGCGACGTGGATTTGCCCTATCTGATGGATGAATTCGTGACCCTTCGCCAGCTTGTGATACCGCATCTGCCTTATGCCGAAGACGGCAAGGAAGGCAAGAGTGAGAATGCCGTACTGACGCACTCTGCGGATGGGCCGACAATCTGGCGCGGGTTCACAGGGTCAGGAAGCCAAGGCAAATCGTTCTCGTCAGTCACCGCCAAACCGTTGGGAGGTTCGAGTGTGCAACTCAACATACGACGAGGCTTTGAAAACAAAGCGGACAACTTCTCCGCAGTTTACTCGTCTAGCGGAATTTTTGATAAGTCGCGTGGATTGATGGCCAGTCTACGGGGGACGTATACGCTTGTCGAAGGTGGCAAGAAGTTGACGGTGTCCATCAATGTCCAGCGGCTTTCCGGCGAAGGGTTAGCGAAAGCCAAAACGACAGCGCAACAAGACATGCAAGAGATGCCCAACGCCGCCTTGCCGGTGGAAGCGATGCGCAAGCCGCTGGCTTCGACTTATCGCGAATCCTATTCCGCAAATCGCATGCCTCGTCAGGGTGCTGCGGTTGGTTATTTTGATGAATCGATGAATCAACACTTCCGGGCGATCTATTTAGGACAGCGCTCGGACGGGGAGGCCAAAATCCAATTCTCTGGCAGCCGGGAGATTCGCTATGTGCGTCCCTCGAAAATGAAACAGCTGGGAACCGGGAAATAGGACTTTGGCTATTTCACAGCGGCGCTAGGCATTTCGCAGCGGCTATTCGCCGTCGACCTCCAGTGCTTTCTTAAGCGCGTTGCCAACGGCGCCGGCGTTGGTGGCGAGGATTTTGCCTTCGCGGCCGATGAGAATGTATTTGGGGAAACCGGTCACGCCGTAGGCGGCAGCGATTTTTGATTTGTCGCCGATGCGCTATGCAGGCTATCGGAAATGGCTAAACGGCCGCGTTGCGTTCCAGGGACTCGACCACGCGCGAAAACTCGGCATCGCTGCGGCTAAGTAATTGCAGCAATCGGGCGAGCGTTAAGACGGCGTCGCAGGTGGGAGAGGATTCCCGGAACCAGTAGCGCCCCGACGTAGCGCTGCCGCCGTAGACCGCTGAATTGTCGGTCATGGTGCGTGACATCGACTCGGACGTTGCGTTGCAGGCAATCGCGCCGGGGACTTGTGCGGCAACGGATTCCTCCTCAACAACCGGTTCCCCGGGATGTTGCGTTTGCATATAGCGGAGGAGCAAGCGGGTGATGTCGAGCGGCGCTATGATTTCGCCCCGTTCGTCCAAAACATGGCAGGTGCGGGCATCGTCTTCGATGAGCAAGCCCAGGTGCGCGCGGTGTAATCGGACTTCGTCGGCGAGCAATTCATAGTCGGCATCCCCGGCCGCCAGCGGACCGCGTTGCCGTAGCGATGTCTTGGTGAAGAACAATTCGCAGGGGAGTTTTTCAAAGGTGCGGGTGAGCAGGTCTCCGACCAAGTCGCTACAGCAACCGCAGACGACTTTTAGTGGTCGCAGCGCGTGAAAATGTTTTCCCAGTGCGGCTTCGTAAGGGAGGGCCGCATGAAACGCACGCAGTTGTCCGGCTTGACGGCTCGGTCGCGGGTTGGGACCGTCGGCCAATTGTTCGATCTCGTTTAACTTCGTCCCGGTAGAGATGGGGACGGCGCCGGCGGCTTCAAACTCCAATCCGGTCCAGACAGGGCTGCAGCCTGCTCCGGTGACGAAGACGCCCGCAGTGGCTTGCATGTGATTGACGGCAAATGAAAAACAGGGCCGCGTTACTTGGCCGACGTCGATCACGCGGCAGCTCATTGTTCGCAGGGCGCGCACCACGCCGACAGCAATATCGGGCGAACTGGGCCGCTCGTCGAATCCCACCACCACCATCGGTCCGAGTCTCACCGAAGAGATGTCCATCGGTGCGTGCAGACCTTCGCGGGCTTTGAGCGGTGAGCTGCGCCACAACAATCCCGCCAACCCCGCCGCATAGGCCGCCGCGCGTTCGCGGTTGAGTTCGTTTAAGTAAATTCCGCGAACCCCTTCGTCGGTGAGCAAGCTGGCACGTTGGACGCGGTTTTCCGTTTCTTTGAGATGTACGACGGTTCGCGGCGGGATTTGTCCCGTATCGTGACGATGCACGCATTCGCGACAAGCGGGATAAAACGCCGACAGCCGCGCCAGATGCACCGATTGTGAAATCAATCCCCGTTCGCCGGGGCATTGGTATTTCGTGGTTGGCTCGGTTGTGGGCATCGGAGTCGCTGTCTTATAGTCTGGGATACTGCTGGGAACGCCAGGAACTGTAGGCGAAACGAAAATCAGCGGTCAAGAAGGATTTTTCACCGAGAGGGAATTGTCACAGCAATATGTCCAACGCACACCGCATGCATCTCAAAGGTCCGTGGCAATATCGCTTGCATGATAGCGACAGCGAATCGAACGTGCCGGCCGTTGAAGGCCGCATTAAATTGCCGGCCAGTTGGCAAGATTGTTTCGCCGATTATCGGGGAGGAGTCCGGTACGAACGTCATTTCAATTGCCCGACCAACCTCGATCCGCACGAGCGGGTGTATGTGATTTTTGAAGAAATCGGCGGGGATGCGGTCGTCCACTTGAATGACACGCAGTTGGGCACAGCGGGGGGCGGCCCAGCGGGGCCGTTTGAGTTTGAAATCAAATCGCTGTTGCAGCCGCGAAATTTATTGACCGTCGACGTGACCTTCCATGGTGGGAACGAACAACCGGGGGGCTTGTGGGCTGCGGTGGCCTTGGAAATCCGTGGTGGGTGATCGATTGACCCAGTGTGTTGGCCGACGGTCGGTTTCGCGATTTGCGAAATCTTGTGTGTGGCCTTCAGCTATCGCAATCTATGTCGACCCATTTCCCAGGGCTAGGGTGTGAATTGGCCGTTGGCCAAAAAAAATGCGTCTGACGAACCATGCTGGCCGGTGAGTTAGGCGGCTGCTTCGATGGATTGATTTTGCTCGGTGTGCGCGAAGTAACCAATGGCGATTGGGGCGTCTTGATTGTCGTGTGCCGGGCGGGTCAGTTCGATGCGGGCGCCGTGCGGGAAGACAGCGGCGACTTTGATACGGACTTCGTCGCCGTCGACCGTTTCGCATTCAATTTGCGGCGAGACGGGCAGGGGGGGGCAAAAGGTGAGGTGCACGTTGGCACGGTTTTGTCCTGCGGCGAATTTGGCGATCGTTACCCCTTCTACGGTGACGCTCCCATCGTCGGCGTCGCTACGTGTCATCCATTGTGAAACTTCAGGGGCGTGCCACGGCATTTCTTCGTTCTCCGTTTCGATGGGGCCTGCGGTGGAAATCGTTCCTGCGAGTCGTGCTTCGAGTTGGGTATCGATGTCGTTGTCGGCGACGATAGGTTCGGTTTTGGTGTCCAGGATTTTGGGGACGGCTACTTCACGGGTGTTTTGCTGTCGGTGTCGAAACGTTGTTTCCAACGCGAACACTGTGACCACGCTCACGCAGACGACGGTGGCTGAGAACCACCAGGCGCTGGCGGCACTATCGGGGATCACGATCAGCAGCACCATGAGAGGAAAGAGTGTTAGAAACGCCGGTAAGGCGCCCCACAACCAGTGCTCGCCGCGAAAATCGAGTTGATGGAACAACGCATTAGAGCCGAGCCCTACGACCGTTAACAGCACGGCTGTCGCGCAGACCACTGCAGTGGGGGGGCCGGCGGAAAATGCGCCGGCTAACCAGCGGGCGAAGACGGTTAAGGCAATCAAATTGAGCCCGCACCAGAACGTGCCAGCCACGGCTGACTTCCAAGTCAGCCATCGCTCGCGTCCGTCGATCAACTGTCCGATAAACGCGCCCATCCCTCGCCTCCGTGGTTGTGGATGTGGAAGTTGTCAAACGCGGCAACTGGCCGTTGTGCTGGCCAGAATTCAATTGGGTACTGCTTCAGCACTGATCCTATCAGTCGCTTGATTTGCACTGGCGGGCAAGCCGCCAGTGGCACCCTCTTTCAACAAACTCTTATGCGCTCGCGGCGCTCTTTAGGTCAGCGGCTTTGTTGGTGGCTTCCCAGGTGAAGTCAGGATCGTTGCGTCCGAAGTGTCCGCCGGCGGCTGTTTTGCGGAAGATCGGTCGTCGCAGGTCGAGGTATTCAATGATGCCTTTGGGGGTGAGCGGAAAGAGTTCGCGAACAGCGGCGACAATTTTTTCCTCAGGCACAGTGTTGGTTCCGCCGGTTTCGACATGCACGCTGACCGGATCGGCGACGCCGATGGCGTAGGCCAATTGCACTTCGCACTCTTTGGCCAAACCGGCTGCGACCACATTTTTGGCGACGTGCCGTGCCATATAGGCGGCGCTGCGGTCGACCTTGGTGGAGTCTTTTCCGCTGAACGCGCCACCACCGTGTCGTCCCCAACCGCCGTAGGTGTCGACGATGATTTTGCGGCCCGTCAATCCGGTATCGCCGTGCGGCCCGCCGACTACGAAACGTCCGGTCGGGTTGATGTGGTATTGCGGCGTTTTTTCCATCAACTCCGCCGGGATTTCCTTGGCGATGATTTCGGAAATGACGAAGTCGCTGATTTCATTTTGTTCGACGCTGTCGGCATGTTGCGTGGAAACGACCACTGCGCTGCAGCGGACCGGGCGGCTGCCGTCGTATTCGATTGTGACTTGGCTTTTGCTATCGGGCCGCAACCAATCCACGGTTCCGTCGTTGCGGGCCTGGGTGAGGCGATTCAAAATTCGGTGTGACAGCGCGATGGGCAGCGGCATCAATTCGGGGGTTTGATCGCAGGCGTAGCCGAACATCAACCCTTGGTCGCCGGCTCCGTCGCGGTCCACGCCTTGGGCAATGTCGCCGCTTTGGCTGTGCAGTGCCAAGAAGATCCGGCACGATTCCGCATCGAAGCCAATGTCGGTGTCGGTATAGCCAATATCGCGGCAGACGTTGCGGACGATTTCTTCGTGGTGAATGTTCGCATTGGAGGTCACTTCGCCCGACAGGACGACTAAGTCGGTCGTGCAGAGTGTTTCGCAAGCCACGCGCGAAGCGGGATCCTGCTCGAGCAGGGCGTCCAGGATGCCGTCGGAGATTTGGTCGGAGACTTTGTCCGGGTGTCCGTTGCTGACCGATTCACTGGTAAATAAGTAGTTGGCCATGCGGCACTCCGTAACAAAAAGCGTTGTGGTGAATTATTTGGGGGAAGTGGGAAAGTTCAGTGACCGAGTCGAGCATTGCTCAATCAAGCCGAATTGGAGCCACTGATTATCAATGAACTGACCCGCGGATCGTTTTCTTGTCTGAGCCAACGTATCGTCAGATATCGAGGGCATAGAAAGTTGGCCGATTGTAGGGAACTTTTGCAATGGCAACAACTGACCCTGGTGAAAGGGGGACTGGTGATAAGGGGAATTAAGCTGCCCGCTTGCCGGATGAGGCTTCGCAGGATGCCGTTTTCGGCAAGACCTGGGATATCAAAGCAACGGTTCGGGCGGTGGCTCCTTGTTGGGCTAAGACCAATTGTTGAGCGCGGCGACCCATCTCCAGTCGCGTGGAACTGGATTGCAGCAGCGCTTGGATGCGCGTCGTCAATTCTTCTGCATTGTGGACAACCGCAGCGGCGTCGTTTTTCAGCAAAATCTCCACAACATCACGGAAATTGCGAGTGTTGGGGCCGAACAGGACCGCTGCCCCGTAGCCGGCCGGTTCGATCATGTTTTGCCCGCCGCGTTTGGTCAGGCTGCCGCCGACGAAGGCAATATCGGCCAAGCCCCAACAAGCGGAAAGCTCGCCCAGTGTGTCTAATAAAAGTACCGGAGGCCCGTTGGCGGAATCGCCGCCAGTCGAATCGCCACTGGTTACAGTACTGCGGCGAGTCAACGCGAAGCCTTGCGATTGGACCAAGCGGGCGACCTCTTCGAATCGTTCCTTGTGTCGTGGAACCAGGATCAACCGCAGCTTGGGAACGCTCTTGCGAATTTCCCGATAGGCTGCCAAGGCATAGTCCTCTTCGGGCGATTGGGTGCTTCCGGCGATAAACATCGGTGCGTCGTTGGCAATCGCAAAGGCGCGGCGGATTTCGGTGGTTTGGGGATTGTGGCGATCGGTTTCGACGGCATCGAATTTGATGGAGCCGGTCACGTGCACGCGTTCAGGCGGCGCACCGAGTGCACGCATCCGCTGGGCATAGATTTCGTTTTGAATGGCAAATGTGTGTACGCTTTCCAGGAGACCCCGCACGAGGTAACGAAAGCGGGTATAGCCGCGGAAACTGCTTGCGCTCAAGCGGCCGTTGATCAAAATTACCGGGACGTTTGTGCGATCGGTTTCCAGAATCAAATTCGGCCAAATTTCCAATTCGACCAACACCACTGCCACAGGGCGGAGTCGTCGGATGGCCCGTCGGACAGACCAGGTGAAATCGAATGGAAAGTAGCAGACCGTGTCGTCGGGGAATGACTTGTCAGCGACGTCGCGGCCGGTGACGGTTGTTGTGGTGATCACGAAGTGGTAATCGGGAAGTTGCTCGCGCAGAGCGGCGACGACCGGGCGGAGTTGCATGACTTCGCCCACACTGACGGCATGCAGCCACAGACAGGGCTTGTTGTCCTTGGGTTGGGGCACGCAGCCCAACAAGCGTTCATTCCAGCCGACGCAGTATTTGCCTTGAGTCAGCATCCGCCACAGGACGATGGGCGAGATGATGACCAGCATCGTCAAATACGTGAGATTCAGCGACCAACTTTTCAGGTGATTCAGCAGCCAACCTGGCACGGGGCATCCTTTCCCGATGGTGGAGCGAATTGATTGTTTGGCAAATCTCCCCGGGAAAGCCGAGGAGGGGGAGCCGTTTGTTATTTGTGCATGCAACAGTTTTTGAATTTTTTGCCGCTGCCACAGGGGCAGGGTTCATTGCGGCCGACACGTTTTCCGTGGTTGCGAATTGGTTCGATGGCTGTTTGTTCCGAGCCGGCATTTTGGCCGGGACTGGTGTCCGCCTCCGGTGTGGGGGCCGACTCATGAACCGTCGAAGAGACCTTCCACAGTGAGCCGAGGAATTCCGGATTCGCCTCTTCCAACCGAAAAATGGCGTCCGTCACGCGGTCGGCGACGCTGGTCCACATGGTTTCAAAGGCCCGCATACCTTGTTTTTTGTACTCGACTTTGGGGTCCTTCTGGGCATAACTTTGCAGTCCGATGCCCGACCGCAAGTGGTCCATGTAGTACAGATGGTCTTTCCAAGCGGTGTCGAGCACTTCCAAAATCAGCGCTCGTTCGGCTTGGCTGAGTTCGGGGCGATATCGTTCGTCGATTTTGCCTTGTACGTCCCGGCGGGCATCGCTGCGCGGCAGAGTTTGTAATTGCGAGGCGTCGAGTTCCGCATGCAGTTTTTCCTGCGTCCACTGTGAGAGTTTCTCCAGTGGTTGGATATTTTCCGGCGGATGATCGGGAGCGTCATCGTCGTCGCCGTATGCTTCCTTGAGAATTTCGTCCGCTTCTTCGAGCAATTCGCCGTTGCGATAAAATCCGCGGCTGGCGGTGTTGAGGACCTCGACGACTTCGTCCCGGGATTTGCTCTTGATGTCTTCAAAGTCGAGCTTCGACTCGAACCGTTCGTTGGCCCAACTGATCAAGCCTTCGCGGTCGGGGCGGTCGTTCGATCCGCGTCCGGCGAGGAATTTGTTGATTCCCAGGGTGACGGGGAAGTTGATTTCTTTTTCGTGGTAGAGCGTTTCTAGTTTTTCTAGAATCACGTCGATTGCGTCGGGAATCTCGATCTCTTTGAACGTTTCGGGATCCATACGCAGGCTGAACCGATGTTCCAGCCAGCCCGCCAGTGAGCGTTGGCTCCAATCATCGGAGAGAAAATCCTTCAGCGGCGTGAGGTCGAATCGTTCGATGGCCTCATGGGCCCGTTTGAGTAGATATTCGAACAGGTCATCGCGGCCGACCTTGCGCAATTCGCGGTCGTTGGTATTCAATCCATAACGGGCATTGGCCCATTTGGAAATTGTCAGCCAGTTCCATTCCCGTTTGTCTTCAGCATCGTCGGGCAGGTTCTCTTCGATTTGATCTTGAATGAGTACTTCCGATTGCCGTTGGGCTTGATCGGTCACGTAGCTTTCGAAATCATCCAAGTTCATCTGTTTGACGTCGCGGAAGTCGAGATCGACGCCCAACTCCTGACCGGCCCAGACCACAGCGGTTTGGTGTCCGTAGGCGGGGTCAAGAATTTCTGCTGTCATGCTGCGGACTTGGTCGGCGACCATCTCCATGATCAGTTCGCGGCAATTTCCCCCGTCGAGGATATGTTGGCGATATCCATAGACGCGTTTGCGTTGCTCGTCCATGACTTCGTCATATTCGAGCAGGTTTTTACGCACTTCGAAGTTGTATTCTTCGCGTTTTTTCTGAGCGCCTTCGACTCGCTTGCTGACCATGCGGCTCTCGATGGCTTCGCCTTCTTGCATCCCTAAACGGGTCAAAATGTCCTTGACCCAATCGCCGGCGAAGATCCGCATCAGATCGTCTTCCAACGACAGGAAAAAGCGGCTCGACCCGCGGTCCCCTTGGCGACCGCTCCGTCCGCGTAACTGCAGGTCAATCCGCCGGGCTTCGTGGCGTTCGGTGCCGATCACGTGCAGGCCGCCCAATTCGGAGACCTTCTTGCCCTCATCGGCCATGCCTTCGCGTTGGGCGATTTCCTTGGCGACCTCTTCAAATTCCGCTTTTGGAACATCTAGTCGTGACTCATATTTGTGCTTGAGCACTTCCCAGGCCATCGCCTCGGAGTTTCCTCCCAGGATGATGTCCGTTCCACGACCGGCCATGTTGGTGGCGATTGTCACGCCGCTGAGACGACCCGCCTGGGCGATGATGTCCGCTTCACGACCGTGTTGTTTGGCGTTGAGGACTTCGTGCTTCACGCCATATTTGCCGAGCTGCCTGCTGAGGAGTTCTGACTTCTCGATCGAGGTTGTGCCGACCAGAATCGGTCGTCCCGTCTGGTGCACTTCGCGGATTTCCTCGCCGATGGCGTGGTATTTTTCCTGATCGGTGCGGTAGATCATATCGGGCGAATTGATCCGCTGCATGGGGCGGTTCGTCGGAATCGCCACGACATCCAGCTTGTAGATTTTCCAGAATTCGCCCGCTTCGGTCATGGCCGTTCCGGTCATGCCGCCGAGTTTGTCGTATAGCTTGAAAAAGTTTTGCAGCGTGATCGTGGCCAACGTCTGGTTTTCTTCCTTGATCTTCACCCCTTCTTTGGCTTCGACCGCTTGGTGCAGACCGTCGCTCCAGTTCCGTCCCGGCATCAGGCGCCCGGTGAACTCGTCGACGATGACCACTTCGTCTTCCTGCACCACGTAATTCGTGTCCCGTTTGTACAGGAAGTGTGCCTTGAGCGCGTTGTCGATCAAGTGCGGCCATTCCATATTGCCGGTCGTGTAAAAGCTTTCGACGCCGGCTAATTCTTCAGCCTTGCGAACTCCCTCGTCGGTCAGATGCGCCGAGTGTTCTTTTTCCTTGACCTCAAAGTGCTCACCCTTTTTCAATTGAGCGGCGATGCGGTTGGCTTTGGCGTATTTGGTGACGTCGTCATAAGCCGGGCCGGAGATGATCAACGGCGTCCGGGCTTCGTCGATCAAAATGTTGTCGACTTCGTCAATCACGGCGAATTGCAGCGGGCCTTGCACCTGCAGCTTCTTCGTCGGTTTCATGTTATCGCGGAGGTAGTCGAAGCCAAATTCGTTGTTGGTTCCGTAGGTGATATCACAGGCATAGGCGGGTTGCCGTTCGTGCGGGTCCATGCCCCCTTGGATGGCGCTGACGGTCAGTCCGAGTCCTTGGTACAACGGCGCCATCCATTCCATGTCGCGCAGCGCCAGGTAATCGTTGACGGTGATCACGTGGACGTGACCGGCGACCGCGTTGAGCGAAACCGCCAATGTTGCCACGAGCGTTTTTCCTTCACCAGTGACCATTTCGGCGATGTTGCCGTTGTGCAGAACGTAACCGCCGATCATCTGGACGTCGTAGTGCCGCATCTTCAGGATGCGGATGCCCACTTCGCGGACACGGGCGAACATCTCGGGCAACAGATCATCGAGTGTTTCTCCCGTCGCCATCCGTGCGCGGAAGTCGATCGCCGTTTGCCGGAGTTGCTCGTCAGACAATTTTTGGACTTCTGGTTCCAGACTGTTGATCGTGTCCAACAAGGAACCAGGGACGATCGTGGTTTCCTCGCCGCGGCGGTCAAAGCCGAGTCGACGCATTTGTCGATCGTTGGAGGAACCAAATAGCCGGGTATATAAACCCAGGAACCATCCGATGAAGCTACTGACGGACTCACCGATTTTGTCTAAAAATTCCATAGCTCTGCCTATCAAGCCGCGTTGACGCGACCCCCGTGTCTCGGAAAGTGCGAGCAAACCCATCGCGCTGCCAGCGCGAACAAATCACGCCGGGAAACGCTAAATTCTTGTAAATTCTCTGCAGCGCGAAGTTTATATCTTGCCGCTCGCAGGGTCAATGCCGTCACTGGCGGCCAAAATTCGCCGTGATGCTGTCCGGCAGGAACATTGGATTTTGAAACGCGGATCCCTAGAATGATAGGCACTTGGGAAGCATCTCAAAACGTGGCCCTGGCCCATGGCAGAGGGCCTTTAAGTACTCGTTCCCTCCAGGGCACCGACATGTCTGAAGCGGAAAAATACCAAACCGGCGACGCTCCCGGTCCTCATACGCACGCTGAAGAAGTCATCATCAGTAGCGATACCCACCGCGAAAACCGCGTTCCCCCCGGCCAAACCCGCACGCGCAAATGGCCCGTTTTGCATTACGGCCGTGTGCCGCACGTCGAATTGGACACTTGGGAGCTAACCATCGATGGCCTGGTTGACCAGCCGTTGAAGTTTTCGTGGAGCGAATTTGGAGAGTTGCCCCGCGCGCAGGTTTTCTCCGATTTTCATTGCGTGACCACCTGGTCCCGGCTGGGGAATCTGTGGGATGGGGTTGCCGTACGGGAACTGCTGGAACGCGCCGGAGTGCAATCGGCGGCGCGATATGTGGTCGCGCACGGTTACGACGACGGTTGGACGACAAACATGCCGCTGGCCGATTTTCTCTCGCCCGACGCGATTTTCGCCGACCGGCACGACGGCCAACCGCTCAGTGCCGATCACGGTGGGCCGCTGCGTTTGGTGGTTCCGTTATTATATGCCTGGAAAAGTGCCAAATGGCTAAAGCGGATTGAACTGGTCGCCGAAGACCGTCCCGGATTGTGGGAGCAAGCGGGCTATCACAACCACGGCGACCCGTGGACTGAAGAACGTTTCGGCGGCTAAATCACTGTTATCCAATATTTCAAAGTCAATTTTGAACCCCCCAATGGAGCGATCCCATGACTGTGCAACCGATTCCTGATGGCTATCACACAGCGACCCCTTACATGATCGTCGACGGCGCCGGTGAGGCGATCGCATTCTACGAGAAGGCGTTCGGTGCAACGGAGTTAATGCGGATGCCCGGCCCGGATGGAAAGATTGGGCATGCCGAAATTCAGATCGGAGATTCACGGATCATGATGTCCGATGAGTACCCCGACATGGGATTTCGCGGTCCGAAGTCTTTGGGGGGAGCGGGAATCAACATGATGCTGTACGTCGAGGATTGCGACACGCTGTTCGCCCAAGCCCTCGCCGCCGGCGGCAAGGAACTCCGTCCGTTAGCGGATCAATTCTACGGCGACCGCAGCGGCACATTAGAAGACCCCTTCGGGCATGTCTGGACGGTCTCGACACACAAGGAAGACCTGACGATGGAGGAGGTGGCGGCGCGGATGCCGGATGGGGATTAGTTTCGCGGTGGGGATCGTGATCAGTGGTAGCAGCGATTGCGAAGCAATCGGTGTGCCGCAGGCACAGGGCGGTGCAATTCGGCGGTCCTTTGAGTCAGAACCGTCGAGATTCAGGCAAGTACAAATTGCGGCTTCTTACTGGCTGCGCCGGTCCCGATTGCGTTGCAATCGCGGCTACCTGGTTGTTTTTCCTTACGACCTCAGGAAACTGAGATGGCATTTCCTGGCGGCGACGTGTTACGATGTGACCATGATCCAATCCAACTCCCCTATCCCCGAACTGACCGACGAACAACAGCAGGCCCTGAAAGAGGGGAATGGAGTTGTCCAGGGAGAATCGTATCTTCTCATGCGACACGATGTTTTGTTGGATTGGTTCGGCTACACACCTGACCAACTGCGCGTTGAACTGCAGCCGGCTATCGAGCAGGCTGATCGGGGTGAATTGGAGGAGTGGAATCTTCAAGAATTCCTCAAGGATGTACGCCGTCCGGGCGATGCGAAATCGGAGTAATGGCTCGACTCTTCATCACGCCACAAGCAAAAATCGACTTGGGCGACATTTGGTCGTACATTGCTCAAGACAATCCCGCCGCAGCCGATGAACTTCTCGGGCAGATTGACACCGCGTTTGGCCTTATCGCTGCGACACCGGATATCGGTTTTCGACTCGACATGATCCGTCCGGGCATCCGCTGCAAGCCCGTGAAGCGGAACTACTTGATCTTCTATGATCACCGAGAGGAGACGGTCCGCATTCTTCGGATTCTGCATGCAGCGCGAAATTACGAGGATATGCTTTGATGCTTGCATGGTTCGACCGCGCAGCAATCGGTGTTCCGCAGGCACAGGACGCCGCAATTCGGCGGTACTCTGAGTGAGAACCGTCGAGATTCAGGCAACGCACAAATTGCGGCTTCTTGCCGACTGCGCCGGCCCCGATTGCGTTGCAATCGCGGCTACTCGGCGGTTTTTCGTAAACTCAGCCTCTCCGCACCCGTTGGTCACACTCGATTGCCGGTACTCGTCCCATTCGTACAATGCAACCACTTCATGGGCAGATTTGAACTAAGCAACGATTCAATGCCTTAGTCGTGCTCCTTCAGCCAAGCATGGACGGTCTCAACTTGTTTACGAATTTCGGTTTTCCTGTAATCGCTTCGATCCCTCCACTTCTGTTCTATGATCTCGATAAAAGCCCTATTTCCACGGCGAGCATTCTTGTAATCGGCTCCCTGATTCAAGAGGTATAGGACGACCTCAAAATCGTTTTGCGCCGCTGCCTGTGCAATTGGATGGCGCCCCACACTATCAGTCTTATCGATGTCGACACCGTGTTCGACTAGCAACCTTACGTTCTCAAGTGAGCTGTTACTGATCGCATAACGAAATGGTGTGCCAGAACGAAATCGATCATCAATCATAATTTCTAAGTTGGGATCCGCGCCTAAATCTAGGGCGGTCTTCAGCCAATACGTGCCGTCTTTTAGCGCCGCTAAGTGTGTCGCACATCGGTTTCCACTCGTGATAATGTCCGGATCAGCGCCGTGCTCCAAGAGTGCCTTGAAACTATCTCGTTTTTCTAGGTCTATTGCGACAATCAAGGGTGTGCTCCCATCCCAACTACGAGCGTCAAGTGATCCACCCGCGTCGGAGTACGCCTTAATCGCGACAGGGTCGTTTTGTTCGACAGCCGTCCAAATATTCACACCTCCCGCAGTAGCGCCGCAGCCGATAATCATCGAAGTCATTATGGACAAGAATCCAGATATGAATCGCATTATCTTCAGGCTTTTGACTGAAATTCTATGGCTAAATGGTTCGCTGCGACCTCCACGTCCGATTCCTCAACGCTCGTCGTTGATACCGGCGTTTTGGGCATGGCTCGCTGTGTACGACCGCAAGCGGTCGGTTTTGGATTTTAGTCGGCGGCCGGTGGGTGGATGACGTTGGCCAGTTGGGTGGCCATGGTTTTTACTGTCTCCGCTTGCTTGGGGTTGCCGGCGAGGTTGATTGTTTCTCGTGGGTCTTCTACGTGATCGTACAGTTCCCGTGCGGTGACTTTTCCGGTGTTGAAGTCTCGCCATTCGGTGTAGCGGTACCGGTTGTTGCGGACGGAGTAGCCCATGATTTTGGGGGGCTTGCCGCGGGTGTAGGCAGGGCGGGGGTGTTGGGTGTAGGTGGCTGGTTTGACGGTAGTTGCTGTGCCGTCGAGCAGTGGTTTGAGGCTTATGCCTTCCAGGTTGTTGGGAGCTGGGAGTTCGCACAGTTGGGCTAGGGTGGGATACAGGTCCAACAATTCGACTAAAGCCTCGGTGCGCTCGCCGGCGGTTTTTTGCTCGGGCAAGGAGATGATCAGCGGCACGTGGGCGTCGAGTTCGAAGTTGGAGGTCTTGCCCCATAGGTCGTGTTCGCCCAGATGAAAACCGTGGTCGGACCAAAACACGACGATCGTTTTTTCGCGCAGTCCCAAACGGTCCAATTCGTCGAGCACCTTGCCGATTTGCGCATCGACATAACTGATGGCTGCATAATAACCGTGTCGCAACTTGCGGGTTTGTTCATCCTTCACGGCGCTGTCGAATCCTCGCAGCAATTCGCGGCCATCGTGCATGGCAATCGCCGGGACGTCACGGGGGGCGTCGGGGTTGATCGGCAGCGAAATGTCGCTGAAGTCGTACATGTCCCAGTATTTTTTGGGTGGATTGAACGGCAGATGGGGTTTCCAGAAACCGACGGCGAGGAAAAAGGGTTCGTCTTTCAGTTCCTGCAGCGCTTCGACCGCTAGATTGGCGACACGGCCGTCGAAGTAAGCTTCGTCGGGAACGTCGCGGTTCTCGGCGCGAGGGACGCCGGCCGTATCGGGGGGGAGGTCCCCTTCGACCTTTGCCTTGTCCATACCGTGCGACGCATAGTGCATGACCGCTGGAACGCTCCAAGAATCGGGGTCACCTTTGTAGTCATCCTGCCGCCAATTGTGAAAAATTTTGCCGACGTCCCGCGCGTGGTAGCCGTTGTTTTTAAACAGCTGCGGCAACGTGACGATGTCGGGATGGTTTTGGCGGAAATGCGTGGGCAGGTCGGTCACTTGCAGCGTATCGGGCCGCAACCCGGTCAGCAGTGATGCCCGCGAGGGATTGCAGAGCGCCTGTTGGCAATAGGCCCGTTCGAACAGCAAGCCGCGTTGTGCCAACCGGTCAATGTTGGGCGATTTCACGGGAGCATTGCCGTAACAGCCCAGTTCGACACGCATGTCATCGACGGCGATGAAGAGCACGTTTGGGCGATCGCGGGGCGCATCCGCGGCAAGTACAACCTCGGTGAAGGTCAATACTAGTAGCATGGAGACCAAGGATGTTAACCAATTGCGACATGTGTGCATGATCGAGTCTGCTCCGTTCTTATTTCGTCGTCAAGAAGTCGATTAAGGGACTGTAACAGAAAAATCCGCAGTGGCCCACCATGTGGCAACGTTGTGTATGCCACTGGCCATTAACCAGATGCCGAGTGTCACTGCGGCGCCAACACTCATGATCGTGCGGGGGGCATTTCTGCGAATCAATCCGACGATTTGATCGTCGATGACGTTGGTTAGTTTGTCGCGGATTTCAATGAGATCGATTTCAGGGCCGTCACTGATGAGGGCGGCTTGAATGATCACCACCTTGACCACAGTCCAGATGATCGCAGCTTGGATTTTTCGCATCAACCAGCGAACTAAGCTGGGGAGAGCGGATTCGATACGTTCGCTGCGGAGCAACTGTTCCCCGGCGGCAGTTAGGCGGCTTTTTAATTCATCGCGGCTGACTCCGTGCAAGGCTTGTGTCATGGCGGAGTTGCCGGCGGGGTTCTCGTCTGTGATGCCCAACATGATGTCGAAAAGGCTGTTGAAGATTTTCCGTCCGATACCAAATTGTTTCGCGGCCCGGTAAAACGTTCGCGCGATTGTCAGACGCACTGCTACAAAAACGGCGAATCCCGTCGTCACCACCAGTGACAAGACCACGGCGATGATGCCGGGAAGGATCGAGCCGTCATCGGCCAGGTAATAAGCGAAGAGGGCCATCAACAAGCCGTAGCCTACTGCGGTTAACAACGCCGCCCACGCGAAAGTCTTTAGAGCAAATCCAACCAGTCCCAGCAGATCGCGAAAGGTGTCGTGAACGATTGGCATGGGTTAACCTTTTCCGTTTCCATTCGACGTTTTTTGCTGGCTGCCTCCGTCGCCAGTCGCGGGTATTGTAGCAATTTGAGCAGGGTTCCATGCGCGTAAGTTTTTCTTTAGGTCCACAATCCTTCACCGGATGAGCGAATCTAAAAGCCTGGCTCGTCGATTGCTCAGAGCAAGCGGCCGCTCTTGCTATGCTTGCACGATTCGGTTGCGTCGCTTCGCTATAAAAGCCCCGGACGGTCCGTTCGCGGAAAGGATCTGCTTCGCGATTATTTTGCGATTTGGCAACAGATGCTAAGTTGGACGATTGAATCGGTTGATGCGGTGAACTACACTGCGCGTGCTAGCGAGGATGAATAAAATGTACTGGTTTGCTGGCGATACGGCAAAGCACGCGTTAAGGGAGGAACAGTTGCGCTACGGTAGGTTGTGGTGTCTAAGTCATGTTGCTCGTTCTTAACCGTGTGGCCAATACTGTGTGAAGACTTTTCCCAGGATGGGGGAGTCCGATCCCACGACGGGATGGCCCTGCAGGTGCTTTTGGGCGCAGACAGGGCGAGTAATCGTTTTTTTTGTCACCACCGATACCGTTTCCGACGAGATGAACCGCTCGAAGGGGATCTCGTGGAAACCCTCGTAAAGGCTGGTCGATTCAGCATGTGGGTGATTGATGTCGACAAGGTTGTTGACAATTGAGATCACAAAAGCCTCTATGACTGAAACGAGGACGATTGCACGGTTTTGCCATTAAAGAACGGTGGCCGTCTCAAAACGTCGATTCCAGCCGATGCTGCGCGACACATTGAATTTCAAACTGACGATGATTACGTTTTATTTTTGCCATCGGCAGTCGTGAATTTTCCATCTATGCAATCCATTCAGTCACTCAGTCATGTATGACGGGGCCGACGGGTTCAGCCCGATGCTTTTAACGGAGTCAAGCACTATGAAGAAACCTTCTGATCAGATTTCACACGGCCATTCACGTTCCATTCCGCGAACATTCATTTTGGCCACAGCCGGGATCGCGATTCTCGGCGTTTGTGCGACCGTCAGTTTGGTGGCACAGGATGAAACCTCAACTCCGGCTGAGGTTCCCGACGAACTTCAAGCCGCGCTCGTTCCATTGGATAACAATTGGAAACAATGGTCGGATGAGGTCGGGGCCGAAATCGCGGCACTGTATGCCGCGGACAAAGGAGACACCGCTGCGTTGCGGCAGCATGTCAAGACGCTCAACAGTCGGATGGCTGTGATCAAACAGGCTTTGGCGGATCCCGCCTACCGTTCGATCGAGGCGCCGCTCCGCAATTTGTATGGGCAACTTGGCCGACGGTTAAGCATCATTGATGCGGCGTTGGATACCTTAGAACTGACACCGGAAGCCCGTACGGCTCGGTTGGACAGTTTGGGGAAAAGTGTAACCTCAGCGCTGAACGCTTTGGCAACACAACTCAAAGAAATCAAAAACGGTGAGAGCTGGTTGGTCTACTTGGATGCTCCCAAGATTCGTACTTCGCTAAAAGCAGGCGGCCCGGAGGCTGCGACGGTTTTGGCCGACGTGGGCAAACGGTTTGCCACCGCCGAAGCGAGCGAGGATGCCACCGTTCGCGATTTTGTTAGCGGCGGTAAATTCCAGTCTCTCAAAGCTGCTGCGGAGAACTATGTCGAGTACTCTGCCAATCCCAACACGACTGCGAATGCTGATAGCACGGGCGACGACCTGCTGGCATTGTTTCAAAGTCTGGACGCCTTCGAAGCCCAACCCGATTCTGTGGCCTCGGCAAAAATCCGCGAAGCACACAACCGTTTGCGGGCCGGTACGATTGACGGTGGCGCACGGATCGAAGAGGCGCTACGGGCGAACTACTTCAATTTCAATGTCCGCGTGATCGCCTCTGAGGCATTCGTCAATAAATTCGTGGCCGAAGCGCGTCAGGAAAATGGCCCGGTACGGGACTTCATCTTGGGGGCTCAGGTCAGCGGTAGCCAAGTGACAGCGACGGATGTCTCGTTTGATTTTAAACCGGACCCGAACCGAGTGCGGTTCAACATCAAACTCGCTGGACGCATCAACTCCAACACGCAGGGTGTGACCGATCAAGCGACAATCTTTACGCACGGTACGCATTACTTCTGGGCGAATAAGCCGGTGCTCTTCGATGGTGATCTGTTTTACACCGAAAACGCTGATATTGCGGTCAACGCCAACAACCAAACTGTCGGTGCCAGCACCAACTTCAGCGGAATCCCGATTTTCGGGGGTATTGCCGACAACATTGCCGTCGGTGAAGCTCAGAAGCGAAAAGGGCAATCCGAAGCTATTGCCCGGGGACGCGTGAGCAGTCGAGTGCTGCCGCGATTGAATGACGAAACTGACGCGCGTTTCGTGGCGGCCAATGCCGACATGGATGAAAATGTCGACAAACCACTTCGCGAATTGGGATTATTCCCTGACGCCAAGTCGTTTCGTACGACTGAAGACGATGTCACCGTCGAAGCACGATTGATGGGATCGGGTGAATTGGGGGCTGGATCTCCCTACGCCGTCTCTGCACCGGCCAACGGCGCGCTGGTTCAAGTCCACGAAACGTGGATCAATAACAGCGTGGATCGCATGGATTTGGCCGGCAAGACGATGAACGAAGACGAGTTGAAAATCTTGTTCGAAACGCGTCTCAAAAAGCTGTTGGGAGACGACTTCAAATTCCCCGAACCTGAAAAAGGTGAGGACGACTACGAAGAAGACGAGAGCGGACCGGCGACGTTGATCTTCGCCGACCAGGATCCGATTCGTGTTCAGGTCAGCAATAATCTGTTGATCATCCGTATTCGTGCGGGTATCCAACGTGAGGACGACGATGACATTCCGACCCAGGAAATTACCATCGAAGTCAAATTTACCGTCGACGGAGATGCGATTCAGATCGAACGCGAAGGTGGTATTCGTGTCGTGCCGGTCGAATCACCCGACAGCCGGTTGAAACAACTCGGTTTCGCTTCCGCGATGCGGGGGATTTTCCAACGGGCGACACCTCCACGGACGGTGAAGCGACAACGCGACGTTCAGTTTGAGGACAAACAAGTTCCGTTGAACATCTCAAATATCGAGGCGCTCGACGGTTGGGTCACGATTGAAGTCGATTGATGGTTTTGACATGTCGACGTGAACCAGGAAATACGAAAAAGCCGTGGCCGCAGGGTCGCGGCTTTTTTCGTAGGTGCGGCTGCCTGGTAAAAATCGCCCCAACCCGCTTATCCCATAGCCTCTTCGGGACCGATAAGGAAACAAGCGGGCGTTGTTGGTCACCTTTGGTGTGACTGCCAGCACTGTTCTCTCAAAACGGCGGATTGGGCCAATCCGTTCCGATCTTAAGTCCGTTCGTCATTTCAATCGGGTTTTGTATGGCTTCTACTGTAAATTCCAGGGCAGGCAAGGGCACGGCTAGGCCGGATGAGCGTCGCGCAAGCGCAGCGGACTTGCTGCCGGAAGAATTTGTGCCGATGGAATTTCTCGGCGGAGGGGCGATGGCCGATGTGTGGCGGGTGACGCATCGCGATTCCGGTGAAATGTTTGCGCTGAAAATGTTGCGAGCGGACTGGGCGGACTATACGGTCACGCAACGACTGTTAGAAAACGAAGCCGAAGTGGGCGCGGCGGTGAATAGCCGGTACGTGGTCAAGGTATTTGCGGCCGATCTCGAGAGTTCGCCTCCCTATCTGCTGATGGAATGGTTGGATGGAGAGATCCTGGAGAGCGTGCTGCACAAGCGGGGAAAATTAGCTTACATCGATGCTCTGTGGATTGCCCGCCAATGCGCCGAGGGTTTGGAATGTCTGCGTCAGGCTGGTTACACCCACGGTGACATTAAACCGGCCAACTTGCTGCTTGCGGCGGATGGAAGTTTGAAGTTGCTGGACTTGGGGTTCGCTCGCCGCTGTCGAAAAATCGACGCTGATCAAATTCCCACGGTCGACATCCTGACCGGCACACCGGAGTATTTGGCGCCCGAAGCTCTTTCAGCGGAGCCGAGTTGGGGAGTCGCTCGCGATATCTACAGCTTGGGCGTAACGTTGTTTCAAATGCTGACCGGCCGGTTGCCGTTTCAGGCACAGCAGCCGGGCGACCTGTTGCGGAGCCAGCTTGGGGCAACGCCGCCTAAGGTCCGGAATTTCGCCGCCGATGTGCCGCGTGAGTTGGAAGAATTGGTCGCCGCCATGTTGGCCAAACAACCGGTCCGCCGCCCGCAATCACTGGAGCGGCTGATCCGCGTGTTTATGGAATTGGAATTGGCCAACATTTCCAGCAACAACGGTGCCACTTAAGAGTTTGTTTGAGTTGCTTGCTCGGACAAAAAACCGGTGCGGCAAGTCAACGAAATCACGGCACATCCCTCTAAAACCGCGCAGATTTTGAGAAATGCGTGTATGATAGTACATGACATTTTCAGCGGCAGCGGCCGACTTGGCGATCCTGGTAGGCGCTGCCGGAATGCGTGAGTGGATGGACGTGGGATGGCTGTGTGGACGAAGCAATGGCTGCGGCGCCGGGTGTGCGGAGCGTCGATTTTGCTGTGGATGATCGCCTTGCTGTTGGGGTGTGCGACGCAACTCCGCGCGGACGATGCGGCGGAACCGGTCGATTTCAATCGTGACATCAAGCCGATTTTCTCGGACCGCTGTTATACCTGTCATGGTCCCGATGAAGAACAGCGGCAAGCGGAGTTACGCCTCGATCGCCGCGAGGGCTTGCTGGCGACCGTGGAAGCGGGCGAGGGGACGCACGTCGTCAAGCCGGGCGATCTCAGTAACAGCGAAGTCTTTTTGCGGATCACAAGCGATGACGAAACGCTGCGTATGCCGCCGGCCGATGCGAATTTGGATCTTACGCAGGGCGAAATTGATCTGATCAAACGCTGGATCGAACAAGGTGCGGTCTGGGACAAGCACTGGTCACTACTCCCCATAGCAGAGGTAACGATCCCGGAAGTGGCCGATTCTACTTGGCCGCGCAATGCGATTGATCACTTTGTGTTGGCCCGTTTGCAACGCGAAGGTCTTGCCTCCGCAGCGGAGGCAAACAAGGAGCGGTTGATTCGCCGACTGACGTTCGACTTAACCGGCCTGCCTCCCACGTTGGAAGAGATCGACACGTTTTTGGCCGATGACTCAGCCGAGGCGTATGAAAAGGTGGTCGACCGACTGCTGGCATCACCACGCTACGGTGAGCGAATGGCCGTGGATTGGTTGGATGTCGCCCGCTACGCCGATACCTACGGCTATCAATCGGACGTCTATCGTGCGATGTGGCCCTGGCGGGATTGGGTGATCGAGGCTTTCAACAACAATCTGCCGTACGATCAATTTATTACGTGGCAAATCGCCGGCGACCTACTACCCAATGCGACCCGCGACCAAGTTCTGGCGACTGCTTTCAATCGGCATCATCGGCAAACGAACGAAGGGGGCAGCATTGAAGCGGAATTTCGTACGGAGTATGTCGCCGATCGCGTCGAAACCTTCGGCACTGCCTTTTTGGGGCTGACGCTGCAATGTGCCCGCTGCCATGACCACAAGTACGATGCAATCACGCAAAAGAATTTTTATCAGCTGTTTGGCTTCTTCAATAACATCGATGAATCCGGGCTATATTCGCACTTCACGTCGGCCGTGCCGACACCGGCGCAAATGCTACCGACTGACGAGCAGGCCAGTCGCATTGAAACGACGCAAGCCGCCGTTGAGGCCGCTGAATCCGAATTGGCGGAACTGGCCGCCGCACGTGAGTCCGCATTTCAGGAATGGCTGGCGCAGAGGCCGCGGCCGACCACGGTGGCGGGGTTGATCGGTGATTTTCCTTTGGAAAGTTTCGATGACAACAAGGTCGCCAATCGCGCCGATGCAGCTCAACCGGGCAACACTTCCGACGGTCCGCAAATCGTGCCGGGCAAAATCGGCAATGCTTTGAAAATGAGCGGCGAAAACAACGTGACCTTTAAACTCGGCGGCGATTTTACCCGCGACGACCCGTTTTCGATCGCGCTGTGGGTGCAGACCCCCGATGTGAAAGAGCGCGCGGTAATATTTCATCGGTCCCGCGCCTGGACCGATTCGGGCAGCCGTGGTTATCAGTTGTTGTTGAAAGAGGGGCATTTGAGCGCCGCTCTGATCCATTTTTGGCCCGGCAATGCCATTGGAATTCGCGCCACCAGCCCAATGCCGGTTGGCGAGTGGGTGCATGTGGTGATGGCTTATGATGGCTCCAGCCGCGCCGCTGGTCTGAAGCTTTACGTCAACGGTGAACACGCGGAATGCGAAGTTGTGCGCGATAAGCTGAGCAAGCAAATCACCGGAGGTGGTGCGGATACACTAACGATTGGCCAGCGTTTTCGGGATCGTGGTTTTAAGAATGGATTGGTGGATGAATTTCAAGTCTTCAACCGTCCACTGACACTGTTGGAAGTCGCGGAGATTTATGACGGAGAAACATTGGCCGCGCTTTCCGATGTCGCTGCCGACGAATTGACCGACGCGCAGCGGCAGGCAATGTTAGCCTATTACCTGGCCAATCACGACGAACCGTATCGCGCGAAACTTGCCGCGTTACAAAAACTCCGCCGGGAGCGAAGTCAGCAAATCGACCCGGTTCCTGAAATCATGGTCATGCGGGAACTGCCGCAGCGGCGGGCGACGTTTCTCTTGCAGCGGGGGGCGTATGATGCGCCTGGGGCGCAGGTGACACCGGGAGTCCCGGAAGCGATCTTGCCCTTCCCGGAAAACGAACCGCTCAACCGTTTGGGGCTGGCACGCTGGCTGACCGATCCGCAACATCCACTCACAGCGCGGGTGGCGGTCAATCGTTTCTGGCAAGCGATGTTCGGCAACGGTTTTGTCACAACGCCGGAGGATTTTGGCAATCAAGGCGCCGCTCCAACGCATCCGCAACTGTTGGACTGGTTGGCTAAACGATTTATCGACTCCGGCTGGGACATCAAAGCCTTGCAGAAACTGATCGTGATGTCAGCAACCTACCGGCAAGATTCGCGAACGCGCCCGGAACTTCGTCGGGAAGATCCGCAAAATCTGCTGTTGTCCCGCGGTCCCCAACAACGACTCTCGGCGGAGATGATTCGCGATAATGCGTTATTCACGAGCGGACTGTTGGTCGAAAAAATTGGCGGGCCCCCCGTGAAACCGTTTCAGCCCGCTGGGTTGTGGAAAGAAAAATCGAGCGCGACATACACCCGTGACGCAGGGGAGGGGAGTCATCGCCGCAGTTTGTATACGTATTGGAAACGGACCTCTCCGCCGCCTGCGATGCTCACCTTTGATGCCGCGAAGCGCGACGTCTGCGCCGTCAAACGGCAAACCACGACCACCCCGCTGCAAGCGTTGGTATTGCTCAACGACCCGCAATACGTCGAAGCGGCACGCGGTTTGGCTGAGCGGATGCTTCAGAAGAAAGACGCGACTTTACAAGATCGAGTGGGGCAAGCCTTTCAGCTCCTCACCAGTCGCCGCGCGGCAGAGCGTGAATTGGAATTGTTGTCGCAACTCTATGAAGAACAACTCGCCGAGTTTCAACAACATCCCGATCAAGCCGCCAAGCTACTCGCCATTGGCGATCACCGCAGCGATGAGACGTTAGACCCCGCTCAATTGGCGGCGCTGACGGTCGTGGTCGAAACGATTATGAATTTTGATGAGACGGTCACAAAACGATAACAGCCAAACATAACCGGGAACCGGGAGGGCGAAGCTCCTGCTGAGCCGCGCTCAACCAAAGACTTAGCCAGTAAATATATCAGCCCGCAGATGACGCAACACGTGTCATCGCGGCTCGGCGGGAGCCTCGCCCTCCCGTTCTGCTTTTCGGTACAAGGGACATTCAACATGCTCAAGCACGATCTCGCTGCCAATCAACCGGGCCTACTGCAAAACCGTCGGCAGTTCTTTTCGCGTACCAGCGCCGGCATCGGCGGGATGGCGTTGGCTCAATTGTTGGGGGGTGGCGACTCCGCGATGGCGGGGGATACGGGCGGTGTGCTGCCGTCGACGCATTTTCCCGCCACGGCCAAACGGGTGATTTATCTGTTTATGAGTGGCGGGCCGTCGCAGTTGGATTTGTTCGATTACAAACCGGTGCTCAATGAACAAAACGGGCAGGAATTGCCGGATTCGATTCGCGGCGGACAACGCCTGACCGGCATGTCGGCCAATCAAGCAACGTTGCCGCTGGCCGGATCGGCCTTCAAATTCAAGCAACATGGGAAATCCGGCGCCTGGTTGAGCGATTTGCTGCCGCACATGGCGAAGATCGCTGATGATTTATGTTTCATTAAATCGATGCACACCGAGGCGATTAACCACGACCCGGCAATCACGTTTTTCCAAACCGGTTCGCAGATTGCCGGCCGTCCTTCGATGGGGGCTTGGCTGAGTTATGGATTGGGTAGCGACAACGAAAATCTGCCGACTTTCACGGTCCTAGTGACCAAAGACAAAGGGGGCCAACCGCTCTACGCGCGGCTGTGGGGCAACGGGTTTTTGGAGTCGGTCCATCAAGGCGTGCAATTCCGCGCGGGCGCTGATCCGGTGTTGTATCTGGGAAATCCGGACGGTATCTCCGCCGCTGGACGTCGCCGCATGTTGGACAAATTGGCCGAGCTACATCGATTGGAATACGAAAAAAATCTCGACCCGGCCGTGAATGCTCGCATCGCGCAGTATGAAATGGCGTACCGCATGCAAACTTCGGTGCCGGAAGTAACCGACCTCTCCAGCGAGCCACAGCACATTTTCGATCTGTACGGACCCGACTCGAAAAAGCCGGGCACCTTTGCCGCCAACTGTCTACTCGCCAGGCGATTGGCGGAGCGGAATGTGCGGTTTATACAACTGTATCATCAAGGCTGGGACCAACATGGCGGGCTGCCCGGTGCGATCAAGAATCAATGCCGCGACACCGATCAAGCCGCGGCCGCCCTGGTGACCGATCTCAAACAGCGGGGCATGCTCGACGACACGCTCGTCTTATGGGGTGGCGAATTCGGCCGTACGAACTACAGCCAAGGCAAATTGACCGCCGACAACTACGGCCGCGACCACCACCCCCGTTGCTTCACCGCCTGGGCGGCCGGCGGCGGCATCAAACCGGGCATCAGCTACGGATCGACCGACGAATACGGCTACAACGTCGCCGAAAACGGCGTCCACGTCCACGACTTCCAAGCGACCATTCTGCACCTGCTGGGCATTGATCATTTGCGGCTAACGTACAAACATCAAGGGCGGCGGTATCGGTTGACGGATGTGCATGGGGAGGTGGTGGAGCCGATTTTGGCGTGAGGGGATTCACCACGGAGTCACGGAGGGCACGGAGGAGAAAGGCAGGAAGGAGTGGCCGGTGGCCAGTGGTCAGTGGGGTGGGGGTGAACCTTTTTCTTTGGTTGACGGTCTAAGGTACCAATTCCCCTCGTTCCCAAACTCTGTTTGGGAACGCATTTTCACGAAGCTCCGCTTCGCTGGAATCGTGGCCGCTATTCCTCGACTGGCAAACGTTGCATGACAAAAGATGCCGCATATTGGAACGAAGCTCGCCAGCGTGTCATTGAGATGCGCTGCATTGACTCGCGCCATAATTTGGTATTTGGCAGCGATGGCCACAAGTACCAAATACTCAAACGTGTATCTGAAGAACGACTGTTAGAATTTGAATCGAAAAACGAACTGCAGCTTCCCGCTGAGTATCGATCGTTCTTAACATCCTTCGGTGCAGGCGGCGCGGGGCCGGGTTACGGCATGTACGACTTTCGTAAAGTCGAATCGGCCGGTGTCGAGAGACGATTTCATCTCACCGATTCCCAAGAATGGCCCGACGACGATGATGATCCGCTATGGGATTTACCGGGCCTGCTAAATATCTCGACGTCGGGTTGCAGTCATGACTGGTGGATTGAAATCAATGGGCCACAACCCGGGACGATGTGGGTGAACGCAGGGGATCGATTGCTGCGTAGTGATTCATTTGGCACTTGGTACGGGCAATGGCTTGATCGAGTCGAATGGGGCCTTCAGAAATTCAAGCTCATCACCGACATGATCGCTTCCGAAGCAAAGATTTCTGAAATTGCAGCCGAATGTGGTGTTGAGCCTAGGAAGTTCACATGGGATGGACTGGCCTACCTTCGCTTCGAAGGGATTCCAGGCTGCTACCAAGCCAATGGCAACTGCATTTGGTCTTACGATGTAGGCACTAGTTGGATCGCATAACGTGGCGACCTAAACAATTGATCAAGACCAGCGGCATTTGACTGGCCTACCATCCGGTCCTGCTTACCTCCCCAGGAGAATCGCCGTTCAGAAAATCAATCGGCACGAGTTGCTGCATGAGAGAAATTCATGAAGGTTTACCTTGTTTGCAAATCACATAAACAGGTGATTTCAGTCGGTGATGCTGATTTGGCACATAAGCTTGTTTTCCATCACAATTGGGCGTCCTCGTCGGCGATCTTGGAGGCGATCACCCGCTTCATAAGCGAACACGTGGAATGCGATGCTGGGTGGATGTCGGAAAAATCACTCTATGATATGGAGTTGTTCGGATATCGACGAGTTGACAATCAATACGGCATTCCGTTCAAAGGACCAGATTATATGACGATTGATGAAGCCACCCAGGCAATGCGTGAAAGGGCAGATGGCGATGATAAGAAATGACCTAATCTTAAACAGCGTGGTTCGGCCTTGGTGCTGCGTCGCCTGTCAGCCCAATAGTTGGAACAAACGAAATAATGCAGTAGGACCGCGTTCCCCCTCGTTCCCAAACTCTGTTTGGGAACGCATTTTCGCGAAGCTCCGCTTCGCTGGTGTCCCAGCCGGTATTCCTAAACTGGCAAAGGAAACAACGCGACATGCCCACCCCCCACACCCGTGAATTTCAAGCCAATGAATGGCCGCTCTACCGCGAGATACGCCTAAGAGCGCTGGCCGATTCGCCCGAGGCTTTCGGCAGTACGCTGGCGGGGGAACAGGCGCATCCGGAATCGTGGTGGGTGGACCGGTTGTTGGCGGGGGTGGCATCGGTGACCGATTTGCCGCTTGTGGCGGAGGTAGATGGCGAGCCAGCCGGGCTATCTTGGGGGCGTATCGAACCGGACCAACCGGACACAGCATACGTCTATCAAGTGTGGGTCGCACCTGATAGACGTGGACGGGGAGTGGGACGTTTGTTGCTCGAATCCGTGCTCGTCTGGGCAAAAGGCCAACGTGTCGGTGCAGTGGAATTGAGCGTGACCTGCGGCGACACACCGGCGCGGCAACTTTATGACCGCTCGGGTTTTGTCCCGTTTGGCGCGCCGGAACTGATTCGTCCCGGGGCTGAGTTGTTGGAGCAACCGATGCGATTAGAATTGGACAACGGCAACAAGGCTTGAAGCCACAAGCGGACAATAAGGACCGGCGAATGGGTGCCACTGGCGGCTCGTCCGCCAGTGCCGTGTCAGGCTGGGTTTTCCTTGTTTAGGGACGTCGATCTACGTGCGCACTGGCGGGCAAGCCGCCAGTGGCACCCCGAATTGGGGGCTTTAAATGCTTAATGGAGCGCAGTCGTTTAAACGAAGCTTGAGACCATAGGTGATTGAGTAGGACCACGTTCATGAAACTCATCGAACCGAACACGGCATACATCGAAAGTTACCGCTCGGCGATTGCGGAATTCGAGCAATCGGGCATCTCCGGGTTTTGGTATTCGTTTGGGGTGATTGATGATCCGGAAGAATATTTACGGCGAATCACTCAATACACGCATCGCAGCGGTGCGAGTGGTGATGCGGTTCCGGCGAGTGTTTATTGGTTGGTGGATGGCGGGGAATTCATTGGGCATACGAGCATCCGGCATGAGCTCAATCCGGCGCTTGAGCAACATGGCGGGCACATCGGTTATGCCGTCCGTCCGTCGAAACATCGCCAAGGTTATGGGCGAGCGATTTTGGGGTTCGCTCTCCCAATTGCGCACTCCTTGGGCATTCCACGTGCACTAGTGACGTGCGCTGCGGGCAATACGGCTTCGCGCAAGATCATCGAAAATAGCGGTGGTGAATTTGTGGACGAAGTCGATTGGCAGGGGACGACTGTGTTGCGGTTTTGGGTTGCAACTTCGCAATGAAAAATATGATTTGTCTGAGCAGCATCATTTGCGAAACACGAAATAAACCGCACCCGCTAGGCACAGAGCTGCCCAGAGGTAATCGAGTTTGAGCGGTTGTTTCATGTAGTACAGCGAAAAGGGGACAAAGACGGTCAGCGTGATGACCTCTTGCATGATCTTCAGTTGCCCCAGCGAGAGGGCGGTGTAGCCGATGCGATTGGCGGGGACTTGTAGCAGGTATTCGAAAAATGCCAGCGACCAACTGACCAGCACGGCTACGATCCATGGTTTGGTGTTGAGCTCTTTCAAATGAGCGTACCAGGCAAATGTCATAAACACGTTGGAGAGCAGCAACAGAAATACGGTTTTTCCGATCACCAGCATCGGCAAAATTCCTCCGTTCAATGCCTCCAGCAGAGCAGGGCGGCTGTGGGGGCCCGATGGCTGTGGAGAAGCAGTCTAGTTGGATTGCGCCGCCCCATAGCGGTCGCATTGTTCAAGGAGCACTACGTTGACGTTTCACTCTCAGCGGCGCCTGTGCGGATCCCGAGCGTAAACAGTAACGAGACACCCGCAATCACGATGATATACCACGCCGGGGAGGTCAGGTCGCCGGTTTGGGCGATGAGCCAGGTGTTGATCAGGGGAGCGGTGCCGCCAAAGATGGCGAGCGTGAGGTTGTAGCCCAGAGCCATGCCGCTGAAACGAAGACGTGGTGGGAAGAGTTCGGCCATGGCGACCGCCAGGGTGGCTTGCAGTGCGCCGACGAAAACGGCGAAGGCGCTCATGGAGACAATGGTCGCCATCATCGTTCCGCCATCGATCCAGCGGAACAGCGGGTAGGCGGAAAGGACCAGGGCCAGCGAGCCGAAACTGAGCACGGACTTGTACCCGATTCGATCGGCTAACCGACCAAAAAACGGCATTAAGATCAGCATCAGGAGCATCGTCAACGAGTTGATCAGCAGAGCGTGTGGGATCGACGGTTTGACGAAGTGCGTGAGGTAGGTCGGCATCCACACAAACAGTGTGTAGATCCCCACGCCCAGGCTCAGGGAGATGCCCGCCACTTGGAGTACGCGGAGCGGCATTTCTTTGACCGCTTGGATCACAGGCCGGGATTCGATTTTTCCGGAGGACTGCATGGCGACGAAATCGGAGGTCTCTTCCAGCCCGCGACGCATTCGCCAGCCGACAATGCCGATCAGTAGTCCGCCCAAAAACGGCAGTCGCCAACCCCAGTCGGTAATCTGCTCGGTCGTGAGCAGCATGTGGATCAAGGTGGCTGTCGCTGACCCGAGCAGGATCCCCGCCACCGCTCCGAACATCGTCCAACTACCCGACGATGCACGGCGATCTGTTTCAGCGACCTCGACCAGATAGGTGCAGGATCCAATGAATTCGCCACCGACGGAGAGCCCTTGTGCGAGGCGCAAGAGCACCAACAGGATCGGCGCTAACAGGCCGACTTCGTCGTGCGTGGGCAGAATGGTCATCAACGAGGTGGGAATCGCCATGGCGGCGACGGACAACTGCAGGGCGCGTTTGCGTCCCAGACGGTCCCCTATCTGCCCAAAAAACATCCCGCCAATCGGCCGCGCCAGATAGCCAGCGGCAAACACGCCGAAGGTCTTGATCAGGCCGGACGTCGCATCCGAGGACGGAAAGAACTGGCTGCTCATAAAAGGCGCCAGAAAGCCGAACACGGCGAAGTCGTACCATTCCAGGACATTGCCTATCGCACCGGCGAACATCTTCTTTAGGCGGCTGTTGCCCATGGGGACATCCTTGTGCGAGCCTGTTGATTGTGGTGGCGGCGAAATGATGCGCCACCACGGGTGAGCCTCCATGCGCTGCTGATTGGGGGCGTGTGAATTGTCACCGGCCCCCAATGCTTGTCACTGGCCGCTGAATTTCCCGAGTTCGTACTTGGCTCCGCGGAAGGCCGAGAGGTAGTTGGCATCCGTGGCGAGAGCGGCTTCGAAGTGCGTGTTGGCAGCTTCTGTGTTCCCGGCCATCAAATCGCGTTGGCCGATATAGAACTGGGCTTCACACTGTTGAGCTGCGGAGATGCGTTTGTCCTGTACCGCGGTGGCTGCGGCGAGCATTTCTTCGCCGGTGGATTGGCCCAGCAAAAAACGACTGACGGTTGCCACCCAGCCTTGGGGGCCTTTTCCAGAATCCAGCAGTGCTTGGAGTTCCGCGTGGCCCTGTTCCGTTTTTCCGGCGCGTTCCAATGCCAAGCAGCGCCACACCGACAAATGGAGGGCGGTCGGTTGGAGTTGGAGAGCTTGTTGAAAATCCCGGGCCGATTCGTCGAACTGCTTGGCGAAGAATCTTGCGAAACCGCGGTTGGCGAAAGCGGTGGCGTCTTTGGGATTGAGTTCGAGTTGTCGGGAAAAATCGGCGATGGCGGGTTCGGATTTCCCGAGCGACATGCGGGCTGTACCCCGCAGGCTCAATGCCAGCGACATCCGTGGATTGAGGCCGACAGCCGTGTTGAAATCGGTCTCGGCAGCTTCGTTTTCTCCTTTGTCGATCAGGCAAAATCCACGATTGATGTAGCCCATGGCAAAGTCACTTTGAATTGCCACCGCTTGCGTAAAGTCGGCAATCGCCTCGTCCAACTGGCCTTGCTGACGGAGAAAGACGCCCCGTTCGTTAAAGATCGTCGCATTGCGAGGAAATTCCTGGACAGCGGCGGTATAGGCGGCCGTGGCCCCCGCGACATCGCCGGAGACGGCCAACAATTTGGCCATGTTGATGTGCGACCCCATTTGCTTGGGGTTGTATTTAACTGCCTGGGCATAGTCGGCAATCGCATCCCGCCGACGCTCGGCTTGCTCCGCGCGAAAGGCTCGCAGGTCCTCAGGCGTGGCAGCTGTTTGGTCAAACAGCATGGAATCGACGAGGTTCGCTTGCTCGCGTGCAAACGCGCGTTGGTAAAGCAGGCTGGACTTGTCGTTTTTTTCGACATTGGGCCTATCTATGATTGTTCCAGCGGTTTTGATCGACGTATCCGCATGGGATGGTTTTCGCTCCAAGATCGCCAAGCAGGACATTCCGTACAGATAGGGGATGTACAGATTTGTGAATTTGTCATCTCCACCCCGAATCGCGAGAGCCTGACGGGCATCCTGAATCCCTTCGCGAATCAGTAAGCGATCCGCGGATTGCCGTCCCAATTCGATTTTCGCGCTGGCACGCAGATAAAACGAAACGGGATCTTTCGGCTCGACATTCAAGACCTGCGTCGCAACCTTGATGGCTTCGCGGTATTGTCCTTTTTGGTAGTAGTCGAAGCCGCGTTGGCGGATCGCTTCGTGAGGTGACTGTGGTTGTCGAAAGTTATTGGGTTGTTGAAACGGAAATTGCGCGACGGCCGAAGATTGCAGCGATGCTAAAATGACCAACAACGCGGCACAGCGGCCGACGGACATCACACCTCGGTGCCAAGTTGACAGTCGCCGTACTCTGGAAACACCGAAACCGTCGGTGGATTGTTGAAGATCGTTCATCGAAACTAATTCTTTCCGTGGATATGGTGACTTGGTCCTATGAGCAACAATGCGGAAGCTGTGGTTGTTGTTTTGTGTCATGCGACAGCGCGAATGTCAATGCGACGGGTGATTGAGTTGAAAAAATCACAAGTCATCGACGCGATCACTGCGGCAGAGTGTCCTGGAAGCTAAGAAGTTGGAACCTAAGCGGGGCAGACCGGTGAAGAGACGTCGGCTAGGGGGCTAGGAAATCTCGATTTCTGGTGGGAATTCGCAGTCGTAAAAGTCCTAAACTCCTTGACAGTTTGACTTCGGGACATTATTGTCAACGAGTCGTGGAACGTTTGTGGGATGCCCTGCTGCATTTTTGCGGTTGGGCAAGAGGTCGCGTTACAGCGTACCCCATGACATTTCTTGGAAAGTTGTTAAAGTTATTAGAGTGGTTTTGGCAGTCATTTGCGGCCGGGACACGGTTTATTTGAGCAAAACGGCTGTTGGAATGGGAATCAAAATTGACGTCATTTCCCGGAAATCTCCTCGCGTAGGTAGTCATGAGGAAGTCCGGCAAATGAAGACAAAGAGTCCAAGGTTTCGTGGGATCGTTCTCGTGTGGCCTTTTACTTTGTCTCCATGGGGTTTCGAGAATGTAAGTGTTTAGCGACATCTCTGGCCCGTGCCTTTAAGTCAAAGGCGCATTGTGCGATTTCGGCGACATGTAAGTGTTGTCACGCGCTGTGCGAACTTGGCGAAGGCGGTGACAAAGTGGGACTAGTGCCCACTTTTTTTCGTTGGTGGGTTTGGAAATGATGTGAGTCGTCGAAGTCGGGGTGTTGCTGTCGGCGGAGATATGGTGAGCACGGCGACCGGTTTTTCTGGCCGCAGCGTTGTTTGGCTCAAATTTTAGTTGAGAGGATTGCCTGGGACGCACTAACTCATGATTGGCGGTGCGGCATGGATTGGACGCGTGGCATCGTGAACGACGGCGGGTGAAGATGAACGAAATCGTCGGTACTTCCGGCACTGGGATGGCCCATCGGAACGAGAGACTGACGAGGAAGGACAAACATGAACGGCCCTGAGCTACTACGAATCGTCGATGCCTTGCATCGCGATAAAAATATCGACAAGGAGATCGTGTTCGAGGGGATCGAACAGGCGATCCTGTCAGCGGCGCGCAAACACTATGGCGAAGAAGAGACCTTCGAGATCAATATCGATCGTGAGACGGGGGAGTCTTCGTTGAAAATTAACGAAAAGCTACTAGATTCAGACGAGCTGGGAGATTTGCTGGGCCGCATTGCTGCACAAACGGCGAAGCAGGTGATGATTCAGAAGATTCGCGAAGCTGAGCGAGATGCGCTGTTCGACGAATATCAGGAAATGCGGGGGCACATTGTCACCGGTACGATCCAAAGCCTCTCGGGTGGTACGGCTGCGGTGAATTTGGGCAAAGTCGAAGGCATCTTGCCGCGTGGAGAGCAAATCCCGGGTGAGTCCCACCGTCCCAGCGAACGTGTTCGGGCTGTGGTGATGGATGTTCGCAAAGCAGGGAGCCGAGTCAAAATTATTCTCTCGCGGACGCACGCTGACCTTGTGCGGCGGTTATTTGAATTAGAAATTCCCGAGATTGGCGAAGGTGTGATCGAAATTCGCTCGATTGCTCGTGAAGCGGGATATCGTTCGAAGGTGGCTGTCTCCTGCAACGATCAAAAGATCGATTGCGTCGGGGCCTGCGTTGGAGTTCGTGGTTCGCGAATTAAAAATATCGTGGATGAGTTGGCCAGCGAGCGGATTGATATCGTCCGCTGGAACGATTCGTTGCAAGTCCTGGTTCCCAATGCCCTGCAACCGGCGGAGGTGGAAAACGTTATCCTGTGCCCGATGTTGGGACGGGTGCTGGTGCTGGTCCGAGATGATCAATTGTCGCTATCGATTGGCCGCCGCGGTCAAAACGTGCGATTGGCGTCCAAGTTGGTCGGCTGGGACATCGAAATCATGACCGAGGATGAGCTGAACGATCAACTGGAAAGCTCTGTGATGGCATTTGGGGAAGTTCCCCATATTAGCAATGAACTCGCGGAAAGCCTTGTTGCACAGGGTTTTTTGAGCTTCGACGACCTGTCAATTATCGAGCCGGATCAATTGGCCGAATTGGGCGGTTTGACCGAAGAACAGTGTGAAACGATCGTTGAATTCGCGGACCAGGAAAGCGAACGGCTGGAAAAAGAACTACAGAAGCGTCGCGCAGACGCTCGCATGGCAGCTGCGGCAGCACCGGCGGAGACGCCTGCTGAAACCACAACAGCGGCTGACACGGAAACGGCTGAGGGCGCGGAAGCGGCATCCGATACCGAAGCAACCGAAGCAACCGAAGCAACTGAAGAAGCAGAGAAGACGGAAGTGGCCGAGGCGGCTGCTGAGGAAACCCAAGAAGCGGTTGATGCCGAATCCGAAGTTGCGGCCAATGACGAGGAAGCAGTTGGCGAAACTGTTGCGGAGGAGAGTGTCGATTCCGCAGAGCAAGTCGCTGATGAGGAGCAGAAGATAGTGGCTTCCGGTGAGGAAGTTCAGGCACCGGAAGACGGCGTCGACGACGAGACTTTGACAAAAGCGGAGGCGTCGACACCGGAAGAGTAAAACATAGTAGCGATTCCAAAACTTGCAAATAGCCGTTGGGCATCTCGGAAGACGGGGTGGTAACGGCATTCGCAAGGTGGGAATTTGGATCAACGCCGTTGTCAGGATATTTGGCGATTACAATTGATCGCTGTCATTGACCAGACAGGGCGAAGCCGCCTCGGTTCAGGCGGCGCAAAGAGGTCTTTAGCGGTACGAGCTACTCGTGCCGGTCACTTACAAAACGCTTTGAGATCCAAGGAACGCCAAGTTCCATCTGGCTGATGCCGGGTGCGGAGCAAAGGCAAACGAGGATTTGAAGCTGTAATTTGGACGGTTTATCCGGGGAGTGTTTGGATTGAAGGTTCGGATCTTCGCTCTTGCCAAAGAGTTGAAAATGGACAGCAAGGAGCTGATCGATCTTTGCCGAAAGGTGGGGATTGAGATCAAAAACTCAGCCCTTGCCAGCATTTCGGAAGAAGAGCGAGACAAAGTTTTGGCAGCTGTTCAGAATAGCGACTCCGTTGAAGCGGCGCCGTCCAGCGCTACCGGTCCGCTGGCGCCGGTCCGTGAAAAACCACCTGTGGGTTCATCGACCAAAGTCCCGGAAATTAAAGTCATTCCCTCAAAGCCGGCGAAGCCCCGTGCAAAACCGCCTGAGGAAAAACCGGAAGAGGCTCCTGAACCTGTCGTTGAGGAACCGATCTCCAAGCCTCGCGATCTGGCTGCCGAGCAGATGATGGTGCCGGTGGAAAGCGCTTCGATGCGGTCCGCCGCAGGTAAGGCTGCTGCCGCCGGTCCGCTGGCGGGGATGCGAGCGAAGAAAGACGCGGTCGAAGAGCCACCCCCAGCAGCGGAAGAACCGCCAACTGTCGGGGATGAGCCTGTGGAGGAACCGCCTGTCGTTGAGGAGGAGGTGAAAGCCGATGCTTCCTCGACGGACGTGGCTCCCATGCGTCGCGGAGACTATATTCCGCCTGCCGGTCATGGTCGCGGGGGAATGAAGTCTGTCACTCCCATGGCACCGATTGGTAGTGCTGCGGATGCGGCACCACCCGCGACAGAAAAGCAACCACGCAAGCGCAAGTCTCCGCGGTTGCCGAGTTTGGCCGCACCGGCTATGGCAAAGCCGCCCGTGGCGCCGCCTAAACCCACAGAAGCGCCGGCCCAAAAACCGGATATCCGCTTGCCCACTGATGTAATGACGCAGTCTCGGCCGCTGCAAGAATACGTCAAACAGCACGCGGAAGATAAGAAGAAAAAGAAATCGGGCATTGTCCCCGTATCGCCGATATCTCCTGACGAGCGCAAGCAGAACAAACGGGGCGCAGGGCTGATCGAAACCCGCGAAACCCGTCAAGGTAAGCGGAAACGTCGCGGTGGACGAGATGATGACGACCGGCGTCCCCGGCGTGGTATGCGTCGCAAGTCGCGGCCCACTTCCACGATCCCGTTGAAGACGTCGGCCAAGATCGAATTCCCGATCACAATTCGCTCGCTATCCGAAGCCATCGGCCGGCCCGCTAAAACGCTGATGACGATGATGTTCCAGCGGGGCGAGCCGTTGACAATCAATGCCGGCTTGGATGAAGAGACGGCCATCGAATTGTCCATGGAATGCGGCGTTGATCTCGAGGTGCGTCACGAGCGAGACATCGAACTGGAATTGGTAGAAAAACTGACCGGCGGTGACGACGACGTGGAAGGCGAAACGATCCGCCCGACGATTGTCACAATCCTAGGTCACGTAGACCATGGTAAGACCACCTTGCTGGATGCGTTGCGTTCGGCGAACGTTGCCGATGGCGAAGCCGGAGGAATTACGCAGCACATCGCCGCGTATCAAGTCGAACACGAAGGGCAGAAGATTACCTTCGTCGATACTCCGGGCCACGCGGCGTTTGGTGAGATGCGGGCACGTGGTGCCAACGTTACGGACATCGTCGTATTGGTTGTTGCGGCCGATGACGGCGTCATGCCGCAGACGAAGGAAGCCATCAGCCATGCCAAAGCGGCCGGTGTGCCGGTCATCGTGGCGATGAACAAGATCGACCTGCAAGGGGTCGACGAACAGCGCGTGCTGCAAGAATTGTCGACGAATAACGTCCTACCCGCCGAATGGGGTGGGGACTACGAAGTCATACGGACCTCCGCCACGACCCGTCAGGGCTTGGACGAGTTGTTGCACACCATTGTGCTGACGGCCGAATTGCATGAATACAAAGGCAATCCGAATGTCCCGGCGCATGGCGTTTGTCTGGAAGCGTTCCGAGACGAAGGACGCGGTGTGCTGGCTTGGTTGATTGTTCAACAAGGGACGTTGCGCATCGGTGATGATGTCTTGTGCGGACCGGCTTACGGTCGGATCCGGGCGATATATGACGATCATGGAAACGAATTGGAGGAGGCGCCTCCCAGTACTCCAATCAAAGTCTCCGGTCTGGATGTCGTACCCGGTGCGGGAGATCACTTCTTCGCGATGGCCGATATTGACGAAGCCCGCGAAGCGGCGGAGTCGCGTCGTCAACGGGGCCGTGCAGAATCACTGGCAGGACGCGGGTTGCCGCGGACGCTGGAAGACATCCTGAATCAGGCCAAAGAGGGCGATGTTCAGGATCTGCCATTGATTATCAAAGCCGACACCCCCGGTTCGGGCGAAGCTCTGCGAAGCGAAATCGAGAAATTGGACCACCCGGAAGTGCGTGTGGAAATTGTGCACGAAGGGGTCGGTGGTGTGAATGAAAGCGATGTGACGTTGGCCAGTGCCACCGGCGCGATCATCGTTGCGTTCCACGTGGTCGCGGAAGACCGCGCCGCCGCATTGGCCGACAAAGAGGGGGTCGAAATTCGCCGTTACAGCATCATTTATGAAGTCTCCGATGACATCAAGGCGGCTCTGGAAGGGTTGTTGCGACCAGAATTGCGGGACGTACCGACCGGACGTGTTTTGGTGCTCAAAACATTCAGTATCAGCCGTTTCGGAACGATTGCCGGCTGCCGCGTGTTGAATGGCACGATCGACCGGAATAATCGCATGCACGTGATCCGTGACCAGAAAGTGCTGAACAATTATAGAATTGCGTCACTGAAGCGAGAGAAGGACGACGTCAAGGAGGTCCGCGACGGGATGGAGTGTGGTATTCGTCTGGAAGGGTTTAACGACGTGAAAGAAGGAGACCTGTTGGAAGCTTACCGGGTCGAAGAAGTCAAACGGACGCTTGAGTCCACGGCGGCAGGCTCTTAACGGCGACAGCCGCGCCGCCGGCAGGTGGGCGTGGTTCCGTACGATCCGGGTTGCGCAGGCCGCAGCACTAGTGACCACAAACCGACCGCGTTTGCTCAATGAACGAGAGTGGCGCGAGGATGGTTCCCCTGACATTTGGACGGTTGATTCATGAGTTCTCGACGCTCGGCGAAAGTCGCGCAAGCAATTCTGGAATGCGTGAGTTCCACCATTTTGTTGGAATTAAAAGATCCGCGGGTGAAAAATGTCACCGTGACCGGAGCGGAGGTCAGCGCGGATTTACGCTCGGCCAAGATCCGGGTTTCGATTTTGGGCGACGAAAAGACGCAAGCCTTGACGTTGCGCGGGTTGGAGTCGTCACGGGGGTTTCTGCAAGCCAAAGTCGCCGAGCGATTAGAGACTCGTTATACTCCGGTCCTGAAATTCGTCCTCGACCAAGGGGTCAAATTGAGTATCGAAACATCAGCGATTCTCCGCGATCTGAATTTGCAACCACTAACCGAGGAGGCGCATGATGCGGCGGATGAATCCAACGTCCCCGACCTCGATGAGGAATCGGATACCGTCCAGGACGGCACACCCTTGCCAGCCAGTCCAGTCGATAAACCTCCCCCCGCACCCGACGGCGAAGTCGGCCCGCCTTGATAACACCAGTGAGTCGTGAAGGCGCGTGATTCGGTGGCGCCCCTTGTTGTTGCGACAGGCTGTCATGGCGAACAAGCTGGTACCCACCTTATAAATCACGAAACTTGGCTGTGATTGAAATTTGAAACGGCCCCACATCGGTGTCATTGCTACAAATCATTCTGGAACCTCATGGCTGCTGCACAAAAAACCAAAGCTTCCGACCGGCAGGCCGTATGCAAACGGTTGCTGACGAATTTAAAAAAACGCTACACGGGAAAGCTGCCAAAGTTCGAGAAACCCGTGCTAGAAACGATGCTGTTTTCCGCCAGTTTGGAGAATTCCACCTGGGAGGAAGCAGAGGCGGCTCACGAGCGGCTGCATGCGGATTTCCATGACCTCAATGAAATCCGCGTCAGTTCGGTTAAAGAGGCCGAGACGGTTTTCTCGAACTTAAGCCATCCCGATTGGCGGGCGCTGCGCGTCCGTAGCGTCTTGCAATTTGTGTTCGAGGACACGTATTCCTTCGAATACGATGCTCTTAAACGCAAGACGTTGGAGTCGGCTAATAAGCAGTTGAACAAAATCTCGCATATGACTCCGTTCATGCGGCTGTTCACCTTGCAACACGCCCTGGGCAGTCATTTGTTGCCGGTCGATGATCGGATGAGCAATGCGATCGTCTGGCTGGGTTTAGCGGCACCGGGTACGCCGACGGAAGACGTTTCGAATATTTTGAAGTCATCCGTCCGCAAATCGGACTCGCCCTTGTTTTGCCATCTAATACGTTGTCTGGCGACTGACCCTAAGTACGCGAAGTTCTTCGAGACCATTAATAAACACGCGCCGGAGGAAGGTTGGGACTTGGAGACCGGCGTGGAACGATTGGATCGACTATTCAAACGCGGTCCTTCTGCGTTCCTAAAACCGAAGAAAAAACGCGAGACTTCAAAAACAACGAAGAAAACGACTAAGAAAACCACCAAAAAAACAACTAAGGCACGCGGCACAGCTTCCAAGACCGCAAAGAAAAAATCGACTGGTTCAGCGACCAAGAAAAAGCCCGCAGCCAGGGTTCCCCGCAAAAAGGCCGGTGTGAAAAAAGTGAAAGTTGCCAAGCCCAAGGCAACAAAGAAGGTGTCGCGTAAGGCCAAAAGCGTGAAAAAAACGACAACCCGCAAAAAGCCAACACGCTGAAACCGGCCCGCAAAGCCGTTGCTAATCGTGCCAACCACTCGCGGCACTTTTTGTCCGGCCCCTTGCCAGTGGCAGAACGGACTTGGTGGTTGGGGAAGTCTGCGAGTACAATAGCAGACGACATTGCGGTCGTTTTTTAAAGCGGCTATTTGCGCCGACCGCGCCGTTGGACAAGTTGACACGGTATTTGTCTGCCAATAGTTGTGATCACGGAAATCTGGTTGAGGAATCAACGCGCAATTTGACGTTCATTAGCTCGACACATCGGGGAGCACCGAAACATGGGAATCATGGGACATCGTAGCGTTTTACTCTTCCTGACTGGGATTGTTTTTCTCGGGAACCCACTTGAGATTCTTGCTGATGAAACGCTGCACGGCGATCAACTCGCCTTTGCGGTCGAATCCGACGACGATGCGCCGGTCCCACCAGAGAAACCGAAAGTCGACCTTTCCAACGGGCTGAAGATACAGCCGAATGAAGACAAGTTGGAATTGCTCAAACCGATTAAACCGCGCTCGGCCGATGAGCAGATGAGAGTCGAAGCGTTGACATGGTTCTCAGTGGGCCGCATGCGTCTGAAACGGGGGCAAAACCAGACAGCGCTCGAGGCGTTTCAAAATGCTTACAAGCATGATCCGCAATCGGTGGCGATTCTGGAATCGTTGATTGCGATGTCCATCACGCTGAATCGGGTCGACGACGCGATCGATTATTCAAAGAAGTTAGTAGAGGTCGCCCCGGACCATTTCCACTCGCTACAAATCTTGGGACGGCATCTTGCCCAACAAGGAAAGATTCCCGAAGCGATCAAGATGTTGGAACGGGCCATTGCGACTGTTGAATTCAACAAGCATTCGGAAAACTATGTGCGGCTCATGCGCGACCTGGGGATTTTGTATCGCGCTACATCCAATGCTCCCAAAGCCTCAGAAGCCTATGAAGTGGTGTTCGATGCGATTGAGCATCCCGAACAATACGATTTGCCGGACAATGTGCGGCGGCAATTGATGGCCGACGTGATGACCAATTATGAGCAGTTGGGCGACACGTTTTATCAAGGCAAAAACTATAAGTTGGCGATTTCTGCTTACCAGCGGGCGATCGAGACCAAGACCGGCAATATCGGCAATGTGATCTATCATCTTGCGAAGGCCTATTTGGAATCCGGTCAGCCGGACAAGGCGATGGAAGAGTTGCAGGCATACTTCGATGCACAGCGACAAACTCAAGGGCGCGCAGCTTATAAACTGTTGGGGGTGATTTTAGAAGCGCAAGGCAAGTCGGACCAATTTCTGCCTAAGCTGCGCGAATTGGCGGAGCGGGATCGGCGTAACGAAAAGCTGCAGTTCTTCTTGGCCGAAACGTTACTGTCGGCCGATGCCCTCGATGAGGCGGAACAAGTATTGACCCAAGCGCTTGAGCGGTCCAAGGACCCCGAAGGGTTCGCAGTGTTGGCCGGGATCTACCATAAACAAAACCGGCCCAATGAATTGTTGCATACACTGGCGCGGGCTTATGCGGGGCGCAACCAACTCAACGCGATCCAGGCGGAATTGAAGGCGATTGCCGAAGATAAGGAGCTGACCGCCAGCGTAATCGCCGAGGGGCGAAAACTTAATGAGGAAGAGTTCGACTTCGCCCACGCCTATGTGTTGGCAAATCTGGCGGAACGGGCTGACGAGAAAGCGCAGGCCGAAGAGTTTTATCGTACGGCACTGAGCAAAACCCGTGTTGCCGAACAAAAAAACTCGGTGTATCTGGAACTGTCCGACCTGTTGCGTTCCCAACGAAAGTTCGACGAAGCGGCTGAAGCGTTGCAGCAGGGTGTGGATGATCCCGCGTTCATCGCCGACTTGCAGACGCGGGTGTTGTTTTATTATTGGCTGTCCTACAACTTGGAACTTGCCGGCCAAACCGAAGCGGCTTTGAAAGCGATTGGTGAAGGCATGAAACTAGCGGGGCGACCCAATGCAATTTTGAAATTACGCGAAGCCTGGGTCTATTATCATAGTGAACGAAACGACGAAGCCATTCAGCGGTTTGAGGCGATCATCAAGGACTTTGCCAGTGATGCCACCATCGTCCGCAGCGCTAAGTCCAACCTTTCTAACCTCTACGTGCAGATGGGCGATCAGCAGAAGGGTGAAGAGATTCTGGAGGAAGTCTACCGAAAGCACCCGACCGAACCGGGGGTCAACAATGACTTAGGATATCTCTACGCCGACCAAGGTAAGAACTTGGAACAAGCCGAAAAAATGATCCGCATTGCGATCGAATCCGACCCGGATAACGCTGCGTACCTCGATAGTATGGGATGGGTACTGTACAAACGGGAAAAATTTGAAGAGGCGTTGCCTTACCTGAAGAAGGCATCGGAAGATGACCTCGGCCAGGACGGCACGATCTACGATCATCTAGGGGACGTCTATCAACGGCTGGAGAAAATTGATCTCGCGGTTGAGGCGTGGAAAAAGGCATTGGAACTCTCCAAAGTCGATGCGAAATCTAACAAGAAGCTAATCGAGCGTTTGAACGAAAAACTCAAGAATCATCAGTCGCCTCCTGGTGAGTTGCGCCCAGAGCGACCCGATTCGCCGTAGCAACCCGTTGTGAATGGCGGCACTGGCCTCCGTTTCTGGGGAGCACTTTGTTTACAACGGGCAGTGAGATAAATTTGCAGGTAGGACGGACAATTTTCAACCAGTTTCAAAACCCGCTGTGGTGTATGGTTTCCTCCGAGATGGGGAATTGCTGAGATGCATTACCGGGCTTTTGCATAGGTTTTTCTCTATCATCTGACGATTGACATGGCTGGACATTCACACTGGGCCGGGATTAAACACAAAAAAGGCATCGCCGATAAAAAACGGGGTGCCCTGTTCGGGAAATTGAGCCGCGCGATTATCGTTGCCGCCCAGAACGGTGGCGGCGACCCGGCCATGAACCTGACGCTGCGCTACGCCATCGACCGCGCCCGCAAATCGAGTATGCCCAAAGACAACATCGAACGCGCCATCAAAAAAGGCTGCGGCGATATGGGCGGTGTGGTCTACACCGAGATTCTCTACGAAGGCTACGGTGCTGAGGGAGTGGCCGTGCTGTGCGATGCGCTCACCGACAACCGCAACCGCACCGCTGGTGAAGTCCGCAAATGTTTTGAGGTCCATAGCGGCAATTTGGGCGCAACCGGCTGCGTTTCTTGGATGTTTGAACGCAAGGGATTGTTCCTCGTTCCGGCCGAAAATATCGACGAAGAATCGTTGTTCGAAGCAGCCCTGGAAGCGGGGGCGGAGGATGTCAAAGCAGTCGGCCCCGGATTTGAGATCACCTGCGATCCCGAGGTGTTCGATGATGTCGACTCCGCCTTGGAAGCCGCAAAATTTACGACCGAAATGTCTGAGATTACGCGCGTGGCTTCCAACACTGTAACGCTCGACGTGGCGGGAGGCCGTAAGGTTCTCAAATTGATCGATGCGCTGGAAGAGTTGGAAGACATCCAGTCCGTGACTGCGAACTTTGACATTCCCGATGATGTCATGGCTGAAGTCGAGAGCGAATAGCGATCGCTGCTCCGGATTGGTGATCGACTCGCTGCACGGTTCATCGTTGGAATTACGGGCTGATGCGCGGTCGTGTTGCGGATCTCACAAATTGGCGCACGATTCGTCAATACTCGCCCGTTAAACGCGAATTAGGAAAGTCGGTCCTTTAAACCAGAAGGATCAAACTCCATCGGGCACTGAGGGCAGGTCGAATTCCATTCCCCGGTGGGAATTGCCACAATTGCTGAGTCGCTTCATCGCTGAAAGTCGCCTGAAATGAGCATCGAATTTCACTGTCCCGGCTGCGACAAATTGCTCAGCACATCGGACGAAAGGGCGGGGTGGCAGGCGCAGTGTCCCCAATGCAGCACTTTGGTGACAGTGCCGCTCAATCCCGACACCCCCGCGGTCCTCGACCCGGTCGTTGGCCCAACAGCCCCGGCAGTGGGTGATACGACGCCCTCGGATGGCAGTTGCTGTCCCATGTGCGGCGCGGCGGTTTATTCGGTATCGGGCCGTTGCGCTCAATGCGGAGAACGCTTCGGTGTTGATGCAGCGGAGTCGGCCAAGCGGGATTTGGTTTACGCGGGATTTGGTGTGCGTTTCTTGGCCTTCTTGATTGATTACGTGATTGCTGGATTGATACCGGGCATTGCGATCGGCGCCCTGTTGGAAGTCGGAGACTTTGCGGGCGACTTTGATGATCCCGCCGACGAGACTTGGTTTATTTCTATGATCCTGGGGTTCGTCGTGGATTGGTTGTACCATGCTGTGATGGAAAGTTCGTCGCTGCAGGCGACATTGGGGAAAATGGCGATGCGGTTGATTGTGACCGACACGGAAGGGCGGCGGATTACTTTTTGGCGGGCGACTGGGCGCGCATTTGCCAAAATCCTGTCGGGGATGATGTGCTCTCTTGGCTATATCTTGGCGGCGTTCACAGAACGGCATCAGGCGCTGCACGATATGATTTGCGGCACGTTAGTGGTGCGAGCGTGATTTCCGCGTTACGTTATAGGTCGTCGTAGACGGGATAAGCCACTGGTCCGGGAGCACGCATTCGATGATCGAATTTCACTGTCCGTTTTGCGACAAGTTGCTGGCTACTTCGGATGATAAGGCGGGACATCGCGCGGATTGCCCTGATTGTGGACAGGTCGTGATCGTCCCTGACAGTTCTGAAGTTCAGACGAACACGCCGGATCAAGGGTTCTCCCGTGATACGTCGGCCGAAAGCGGCCAGGCAGCCGTGCAGCAGGATCCACAGGGCGAAGATTCATCGTTGGAAGTGACTAAGCCTTGCCCGATGTGCGGCGCTCAAATTAAGGCGGCCGCCATTAAGTGCCGATATTGCGGCGAAGAATTCGGCGCGTTGGGGGGCAGGGGACCTGGCACGACGGATGGGACCATCGTGCCCACGCCCATTGCCATGGGGGAGGTGATGAGCAGTGCCTGGACGATTTTCAAAGAGCAGATGGGAATGTGCATTGCCACCATGGTCATCGCGGCGCTCGTGTATATCGGTAGCCAATTCTTGCTACAACTTGTATTCGTGGGCTTTTCGGTGTTAGGTTCAGGTTTGGGCGAGGGCGGAATTGCTGTCATGGTTATCGCCATCGTGATTATGTATCTGTCGATGTTCGTTGTGCAGACGCTGGTCATGTTGGGCTGGCTGCGGATAATGTTGGCGGTCGCGCGAGGTGAACCGGCCGATTTGGGGCAACTGTTTAAATCAGGACGTTGGTTGTTCCGGGCTTGCGTCGCCAATTTTCTAATCGGCATGCTGATGCTGGTTTTCATGTACGGACCGATCCTTGCGGGGATTGGCATCGCCAGCGCGTTAGGAGCCGATGAAGGAATCATGATGTTGATCGTGTTTCCGGTGGCGTTTGTCGTTGGTATTTTGATGATGACGGTCTTATCGCAAGTCCTGCCGCTGATTGTCGACCAAGATATGGGGGCGATGGAGTCATTGCGGACATCGGTTTCTATCACCTCGGGAAATCGCGGGCAGTTGTTTCTGTTGGGGTTCGTCGGCATGCTGCTGTACATGCTGGGATTTCTGGCTTGCGGTGTCGGCGCGCTGTTCACGGTCCCCTATCTGGCGGTATTGTTTGCCGTCACCTATCTACGAATGACCGGTCAGGCGACAGTCGCTTGACGCGCTGGCGTTTGTGCGGAATGATCTATGCATTGAAAACAATTCTCCGCCTGACCGGCGACCCGATATCCCCCCGGTTACGACCGCACGAACGCCGTCGTCTGAATCCACTAGCAAGGAGCCGCTGACATGTCGATCGAGTTTCATTGTCCTCACTGCGATAAGTATCTCAAGACCAAGGAGGACAAAGCGGGACGGATGGCGGATTGTCCCGGTTGCAGCCAACAGATCGAAGTGCCAAGCATCTCGGATTTTCGCTACCAGGAAACCGATGCCGAAATGACCGGCCCGATTGAATACGGCGATGTCGACGTGATATCCGAAGAGACCAAGACGTGTCCAATGTGCGGACAAGAGGTCAAAGCGGCGGCGGTTAAGTGCCGGTTTTGTGGAGAGGAATTTGGTGCGCAGCCGTTAACCGATGGCCAGATTCGTCCGACGGTGATTGACGTTGGTGAGGTGATGGGGACGTCGTGGGACATTTTTAAAGCCAATTTGGGGGCTTGTGTGGGGGCGACCATTGTCGTGCTGATGCTCAATGGATTTGTGCAACAGGGAGTTGGCGGAGTGCAGACGCTGATTCTTGGTGACCAGGCGGGGAATCAGATGGGCTTGTTAATCGTCGTTCAACTCATCGGTTTTTTGATTTCGTTTGTTTTTCAAACGTGGCTTACCGTGGGGCAGATGATCTTCTTTTTGAATGTAGCCCGCGGCAAGGAAGCGACGATCGGCCAAGTCTTTACCGGTGGCGCGATGTTGCCAAACGCACTGGGCGCGCAGATTCTGTTTACAATCATGTACATGATCGGGTTTATCCTGCTGATTGTGCCTGGGGTGATCATCGCGTTGATGTTTAGTCAGAATCTTACCTTAATCGCCGATCGAAATCTGTCGGTGATGGATTCCTTGCAAACGTCACGTGAAATCACGAACGGCAACAAGCTGAGCCTGTTCACTCTGTTTCTGGCACTGTTCGGTCTGATGATCGTTGGGATCTTGGCCTGTTGTGTGGGCGTGTTTTTCACCGCCAGCTATGGGACGCTGATGATGGTAGTCGCCTATCTGCGTATGACCGGACAACATGTGGCTGTTTAATCACCCGATTAGAGTCTGAGTGCTTTTCTGAGGTCGTCATTTCGGTCATAGGGCACTTTGGTTGACGTCACTCTTCTCGCTGTGTTCGATCGGTTCCAATTCTGGGTGTGTGGGCGCGCTTACAGACTAGCCGCTTGGTTTGGGATATAGTCGAAAGTGCATGCAACCCAACTTCCGTCGTTCGGACTCAGTCTTCCTGAAGGCGCCTCCACATGACCACACAATTGCGCAGTCTCGCCGTTTGGAAATGGGGACTGTTGTTGTTGCTGTGGTGTGGTTGTCTGTATGGTGTGTTGCGGGTGACGGAGATCCCCGGCGATTGGGGGCATTGGATTTGTGGGCCATGGGGGTGCGGTCCAAAGTTGCAGGCGTTGGTTGCCTGTCATGGGTTTTGGCTGGTGCTGCTGGCTCCCCCGACAATCATTTTCTGTGCGGCGCTGCCTACGCGCCAGGTGCGACTGATCGGTACGCTGCTGGCCGGCTGGGGGGCGGCGGCGGTCTTGATTGTGACCCTCATCCAAGGTTGGACTTGGTTACCTGTCGCGCTGCATCCGATTTATTTCGGTCAACGCGTGCTCTTTTGTATCGCTACCACAGTCGAGATTCCCATAGTGCAGTTTGTCTGTATTGGTCTGCTTCTGCGGTATTTGGCGAAATCACGCGACCGGCGCGAAGCGGCTGAAGGGGACAGGGCGAACGAGCTTGAGGCGTGAGGCAATTGACGAGAATCGGCGCAGTGCGCAAGCCGTACTTCCTCAGGCCTGACACCTCAGGTCTCAAGCCTATCCGCTGCTTGTTGTTCACTGTCGGGCGGTTTACAATCGCATCCGCAATTAAAAAACTATTGTTGCCAATAGCTCCGACGGTCCCTCCCCACGTTCCCTCCTAAGTCTGAGTTGCCATGCCGCCGCAAGAATCGAATCCGTTATTGCGTCCATTGTCTATTTTGCTCGCCGGGGTTTCGCTCGCCATTGGTTGGGGGATTCGCGGGAACTATGGACATGAAACCGGCGCCATGTTTCCCGGAGCTTTGACAGCCATTGCTGTCTGTTTGCTGTCGGGGCGCGAGGATTGGCGGCAGCGGGTAGGGCAGTTCGCGCTGTTTGGCATGTTGGGTTGGGGCTTTGGCGGGTCGATGTCTTACATGCAGGTGATCGGCTTTTCGCAATCGGGGCATGCGCCGACGCAGTTGTTTGGATTTGCCGGTTTGTTTTTGATCGGCTTTTTATGGGCTGCGCTGGGCGGTATGGGAACGGCGCTGCCGGCTGTGATGGATAAGCAACGACTGAATAACATCTTTAAACCGCTCGTCAGTCTGTTAGCGATTTGGGTCGTGCTGTACGTGGCGCTGTTTCCCATCATGCGGCTTGTCCAAGCGTATCTGGAGATCGATGGCTTTCCCGCCCCCATGCAGCGACAAGAATCGGGGTTGTATTGGTTTGACAGCGATTGGTTCACCGTGCTGTTTGTGTTGAGCGGTGTGTTGCTGTTTGATTTTATCAATCGCCGCTGTAGCCAATGGCCTCAATTGTTGCTGTTTTCGGCGATCGGCGCCGTTGTGGGTTTGGGAGTGCTATTTGGATTGACGCAGCTGGGTTGGACGGAAGCGATCTACAACACGTTGGTACAGCATCAAGGCGTCTACGGCGATCGCTTCACCGCCGACCAATTGGCTGTGACGAATTGGCCGCCGATCATTCTGCACTTTGCCACCCATGAAAAATTCCTCTGTACTGGTGATCTGTTGGGAATTCTTTTGGGCTTGCTGGTGGGCATCACTGTCTATTTTGCTATGTACGGACAGTTTCGCGATGACTCCGGTTTGTTCTTGTGGATGGCCGTCGGTTGGTTTGTTTGCTTTTTGGCGCTGCCTGTGTTGGGCAGCTTACTTTTCATCACCATTGATGGAGTTCGCTATGCCTTTGCCGACATTGGTGGATTGCGAATGACGCCTCCGCGGGGGGACAACTGGGCGGGCGTGTTGGGGACGTTTCTGGGGGCGAGTATCTACCTGTTGCGGCATCAGCTCAAGGCGGTTGTTCTGGCGGGCGTGGTGTGCGGCATCATTGGCGGGGTTGGGTTTTCGGGGATCTCTTTGTTGCAGGGTCTGTTGTTGTCGGTGGGCAATGAACGGGTTTCGGCCGATCTGGCGATTCAACAGAAATGGACCGAGTGGCAGCAAACGGAATGGGAGCCGACGGATTGGATGGACAAGACACAAAAAATGCCCACGCCGGCATTTGTGAATGAACTCCGCGAATCACGCAAAGAAGAATTGGCACCGTGGCAGCATTTTCATCGCCAGAATTGGCACAGCTTTTTGGAACAGTCGTACGGATTCGTCAACGGACTGGCGGTGATTTTCGCGATGGCGATTCTGCTACCACGGGTTCCAAAGTTGGATGACGATGTTGTCCCGCGACAACGGTGGACAGAAATTGTCTCCATTACGTTCGCGTTGCCGGCATTGCTCTTTGTGAACATGTACAAAAACATCAAGGACTGGTCCCCACTGGAGGGGGCAAAAAAGCTGTTGCCGAACGTGATGAAAGCACCGTGGATCGACTTTGAAATGTCGGCCGGGGGGTGGTTCAATTTCTTCTTTACGTTGGCCACGGTGGCGTTTGTCGGTTTGATGATCGCACACACGCGGCGGCGGTTGGCGATTGTGCCTGAGAGTTGGATCGGTCGCGGGCAGTTGTTGTATTTTCTGTTGCTGTGGGCGTTTGTGTTGGGGAATTTTGCCAAGGCGCTCGCCTATTTTGGCGAAGGGCGATTGCTGACCGAAGGGATCATCATCGTCAATGCGGTGATTGCGACCGTCCTGGTGCTGCTCTTGCCGCGGGAAGGGGAACAGGTCCGGCAGTACGGCGAAGTGAACTTCAACCGCTGGCTGCTCGGTTCGGCGGTGTTGGGGCTGATTTTATTTGCGACTGTGCCATTCATCGAGCGGAAAAGCCTGCGCAGCGTTTACGGCGACGCCCGCGTGGGGCATGGCGGGATCAATCGGCGATTCGATCCCAACGCCAATTGGAATCGTATCCCGCTGCTCAAAGGGCAACAGCACCGTTAACGGGTGAGCCTGTTTTGAAGAGACTCATCTCTCGTGCTAGACAAGCAAGGTGCGTTGCGACGCACCTTGCGGGGCCTTGCTTATCTGAGGCCGGCGAGTTCTTGGAGTTGGTGCCAGTTTTCTAGTCGGTCTTGTTTAGATGCCAGTAACGTTTCCGAAGGGTTGCCGTCTTTGTCGAAGTGTTTGGAGAAGCGGCCTTCGCTGCGGCAGAAGTCGATGAAATCGACAACCTCTTTTGTCTTGGGATTCTTCCACCAATCGTCTTTGACGGACGGATTGCCCTGCAGCGACAGCCGTTTTTTGATCGTGTCCCCTTTGGTGGGATCATGAATCAACAGCGGAAAGGCTCGCGTGTCGACCGCCAGCCGTGCTTGGTCGGTGGCCATGTTGTCAGCGACGCCATGTTCGGGCTGGCAGGTTGTGTAACAGTTGATGATCGCCGGGCCGTCGAATTCCATTGCGCCGATGACGGACTTGTAGAAGTGATTGGTATGAGCGCAGGTGGTTTGCGCCACATAGGTGCGGGGATGCATCATGGCGATTTGCGCAATCTCTTTGCGGCGTTCCTGTTTGCCGGCATGCAGTTTTCCATGAATGGTCATCTTTGTGTTCTGACCGGCATATGTTGCCGTCGAGGCTTGTCCACCGGTGTTGGAATAGACCTGCGTATCAAGCACAAAGACTTTGATGTTCATCCCCGAGGCTAGCATGCGTGACAGCGATTGAAATCCGATGTCGAACATCGCGCCGTCGCCGCCAACACACCACAGGGGGCGGTCTTGCCAACCCATCTGGTCCCAGCGGCTGCGGATGCCCATTGCATCGGCGGCCACGTTTTCGAACAGCGAGTTGGTCCAAGGAACGAGATAGGGATTATACGGATAGGTTGAGGTATAGACCGTGTTGCAGCCGGTCGCGGCGGCGATGCCCCATTTGTCGCCGTGCATATTTCCAGTCGCCGAGCAGAGCATTCGCAGGGCCGTGCCTTCGCCGCACCCAGCGCAGGACCCTGCACCGCCGGTGTAAATGTGCGTTTGTTCTTTGAGCATCATGTCGATCAACAGATTGTCGTTGATATACGACTCATCGGAGGGGCCGATGTTTTTAAACAGGCGATGACTTTTACGAATGTCGGTCATCACCTGTTCGGTCTTGGGGACCATCTTGAGCGCCAAGTCATCGCAGACGGTCACGCATTCGGCGCAACCTTTGCACTTACTGGGATCGATGATGATCGCAAACCGTCCGCCTTCTTTGCCCTTCTTGATAGGGCCGTCGTAATACTTGCGCGTCTTGGACCATTGTTTTTCAAACATCCCGCGCTCGGTCTCGTCAGGGAGGCCGGTTAGTTTCTCTTCCAACGTTGATTCGGCCAAAACCTTGCCGAGGATCGCCGTGTCGGGGCAGAGAGTCACGCAATCCATGCAGCCAGTGCAGTTTTCCGTGACGTACTCGGGGATTTCCGGAGCCACGTAGCTGAAGTCGCGCAAAGTGGCTGTCCCGGCGGGAATCAAGGAACGCGCGGTCGTCAAATCGGCGGGAAGTGATTTTTCAGCGCCGCCTACTTCGTAACCATGAATGATGCGATCATTGAAGTCGTTGACATCCAGAATCGGCAGGTCGACAGAAATGTAAGGGGCGTCAACCAGCGTGCCGTAGGAATTGTTATTTTGCGGATCGCGTTCACTCGCCTCGTTCATGTTGGCGGTGGCGGTTTCGTCGACGGTCGCCATGTGATTTCCCTTTCCTCCCCGAATCACGAGGAGATTCAGACGGTTGGTTTGTTCGTGGGAGACAAGTCGGTTGTACTGAGACTGCGAATGCCGAAGTCGCCGGACATCAGGGGTTCCCGTTGTTGATGATGTCCCGCGGGACCTCATTCATTTCGCTGTAACCGCGTTTGACGCAAGTCAGGTTGTCCTGCACGACTTGCTCGCCTCGTTTGCCGAAATATTTTCGCAGGGCCTTTTCGACACCGGCGTACACTTCGTCATCGGACATCGCTGCGTCTTGTGAGAACGGGGTCAGCTTGAGAAACGCCCCGAGCAGCACGATGCCTTGCATCCGCATTTCCAAGTCGGCAACAGATGCCACATCGCGGGCAATGCTGACCATATCTAAGAAATTCAGCCGCAACTGCCTTTCACGAATGGTCTGTTGATGATGCGGTGGGACTCGTTTCCAGACGTCGGCGGGATCGGAATAGGGGCTTTGCATCACGATGGCCCCGCCGTCCACCATGCCGGTGAGCGGGTTGCCGCTGATGAGTGCGTTGGAATCGTTGAGCACAACCAGGTCGACGTAAGCCAATTCGCTATGGGAAAAAATATGCGAATCGGCAATCGTCAGATAATAAGTCGTCGGCAGACCTTTCTTTTCGGAGCCGTATTTTGGATACGCCTGGACGTCCTTGCCGAAGACCTGTCCGCCGATGGTGGCGATCACCTTGTTGGTGGTGACCGAGCCGAATCCGCCGACTGAGTGGCCGCGCATCGAGAAGGCGCCTGGGGGACGCAAATCGGGGTCTTCTTTGATTGCCAACGACGAAGAGTGTTTAATGCCGACGGAGAAGAAATCTTGGGAGTCAGTCATCATGTTGTCGAAGATGGCGATGATGTCTCCCGGACGCACATCGCGGCTGCCGAGTCCAGCGGCTCCGTGGTAGATTTTGGGAATACGATCGATCTTCTCGATGCCATTTTGACCGGTCATCGCATCACAAAACGCCGCTTTGATTTCACGGGTCAGGTGGTTCCCGGTCGTGGAGAGTGGATCATCCATCCGCTCAATCACCGTAAACGCTTTGCAATTTTCGAGGGCTTCTACAATCCGTCGGGAAGGGAAGGGGCGGAAGCAATAGATATTCAGGCAGCCCGCCTTGATCCCTTTTTCATCGCGGAGATAGTCGACAGTGATCTGCGCGGTCTCCATGTAGGACCCGATGCCGACCAGAATGTACTCGGCGTCCTCGCAGCGATAGCCGTCCACGAAATCATATTTCCGCCCGGTGTTGCGATAAAACTCTTCGAAGGCTTCTTCCAAGGCCGGCTCGACTTGGTCGTAATACCAACGCTGCGCCAATTTGCCCTTCATGTAGGAGTCTTGGTTTTGGACGACGCCCGACATCAGCGGATTGTCGGTGTCCATCAGATTCATCAGTTTGTCTTCAGGTTTGCCGATGAATTCTTTCATGAATTCTTCTTCTGGCAAACGGACCGATTCGACAGTGTGCGTGGTCAAAAAACCATCTTGCACGTTCAAAAACGGCGTGACGGACGCTTCTGCGGCGCGGCGGCTAATGAGACATAAATCACCCGCTTCCTGCGCGTTGCGGCCGAATAAAATGCCCCAACCGCAATCGGCAACGCTCATCACGTCGTCGTGCCCAGCATGCACGTTGAGGCTGTGGCTGGTCAGTGCGCGGGCCCCGATATTGAAGACCACCGGCAGGCGTTTGCCGGAGATGGTGTAAAGGACCTCCTTCATCAGCACGAGACCTTGCCCGGAGGTGAAGTTGGTCACGCGACCGCCGGCGACGGCAAAGCCTTCGCAAAATGTGGCAGCGGAGTGTTCGCTTTCCGGCTCGACGAAGACCAACTGGTCACCCCACATGTTGGGGATGCCATTCATCATGGCCGCGTTGAAGCCGCTGCCCATGGTCGTGGAGCTGGTGATCGGAAAGGCTCCCGATCCTTGGGAGATTTTGGTTTCAACCCAGACGACCGCTTCGGCACCGTCGCACGTCGTCGGAATTCCTGGATATTGGAATTTCGACTCGTGGTGTTCTCCATCCGGGGTTCCGGTCGTACGATCTAACGCATCCGTAGCCATATATGCCACATCCCTTCCCATGAATGAATTATCCGGAAAAGCACTGCTTCACGTGAAGCACGGCGCGCCGGATTATGTCACATCAAACGATGCCAGGTTCGCTCTGAAATAAAAATCCTTCTGTGTCTTCAAACAGCTCGTCGTGGTGAGCGTCTTATGTTGAATCGCTGTTGTATAAATTCGGCAACAGGTTTTTGTCAGCCCTGCCGCAACGATGGAGTCTCAGTTCGCTATTGTAGCTAACGCCAGGCTGGCTGGCGAGTCTTTCTTCTCTGTGCCATGAAAAACGCTGCCTGCAACCTCAAATTCCATGTCACTGGCAACCTGCGTCGACCGGTTGATTCCGTAACTCGACCGCCACTGTTTATAATAACGGAAGTCGTTGTTTGAAGAATATGTGAGGTTGACCGGTCCGGATATCTGTACTCCTCCCCAGCACTTTTTTCGCGGGAGCGTTGGTCGATGCATCGTACCATCCCGGAAATCATCGATCGACTCGACATCGACGATCCGTTGTTGCTGGATGGAGCATTGGCCACGGAAATGCAGCAACGAGGGTATGATATCAGCGGTCCGCTGTGGTCCGCGCGCCTGTTGTCGGACGCCCCGCAAGCCATTCGGCAATTGCACTTGGACTACTTGAGGGCCGGTGCAGACTGCTTGATCACGGCGACCTATCAAGCCACGATACCGGGCCTCTTGGAAGCAGGTTTGAATTCGCAGCAGGCGGCGGAGAGATTGGATCTCGCAGTTCGTATGGCTGTTGAAGCACGGCAATTTTTCGTAGGCGATCCACCACGAAGCTCCGCCCAACCGGTTCCTTTGATTGCGGCTTCGATTGGTCCGTATGGCGCGTATCGGCACGACGGTTCGGAATACACCGGTGACTACGGATTGAGCCAGACGCAACTTGCCGATTTTCATCGCCAGCGAATACACCAATTTGCCGCCAGTAATGCGGACCTGTTGGCCTGCGAAACGATTCCTTCGTTGCTGGAAGCCCAAGCGCTAGTGCAGGTGTTGGCTGAGGTACCGGGGACTCCAGTTTGGTTGAGTTTTTCGTGCCGGGATGAACAACACATCTGTCACGGCGAACGTATAGCGGACTGTGGTCAATTGCTGGATGAGGTGCCACAAGTGGTGGGAATCGGCGTCAACTGCACGGCTCCACAATTCGTGGAGCCATTGATTGAGAATTTGCGTACGCAGACCGACAAGCCGATCGTGGTTTATCCCAATTCTGGAGAAACATGGGATGCGGGCCGCCGGTGTTGGACCGGCACGGCAAGCTGCGATGATTTTGTGCGAGCGGCCCAGCGTTGGCGTGCGGCGGGAGCGCGGCTTATCGGCGGGTGTTGTCGCACGGGGCCGGAGCACATTCGTGCGTTGGCAACTGCGTTCTCACGCTGAGCTGATTTTGCGGGTCGATGCAACTCGTCTGGCGAAATCCGAAGTTTGCGGCAACTGATGCTTGCTCGAATTGTGTCGGCAGGGTATGTAAAGAGGATTGTCACAGCTTTGCTTGAATAGACGCACCATTTCCTGCGGAGATACCTTGATGTATTACCATATTTTGCACGTGAATTATTGGGCCGTGCTGGTGGCCACCCTCGCTAGTTTCATGTTGGGCGGGTGGTGGTATTCGGCGTCCGGCTTTGGCCGCAGTTGGTTAGCGGCGATCGGCAAGTCGAAGAATGAACTAGGTAGCCCGGCGGTGGCGATGTCTCTGACGTTTGTGAGTACATTTTTCACAGCCATTATTTTGGCGATATTGATCAACGCCTTGGGCGATCCCAGCTTGTTTCGGGGGGCCCGCTTAGGATTCATTTTAGGGGTAGGCATCGTGGCGACTTCAATGTTTTCCGATTACCTGTTCAGCGGCAACTCGCTGGAGTTGTTTTTGATTCAAGTCGGATATCGTGTTGTGTTGCTGACCATCATGGGGGGCATCATCGGCGTATGGGGTTAATGCGCCGCAAGAAATAATATGGATGCGATTGAATACCTGAAATCTCCGGCCAAGCAAGATCACGGAACCGTAGTTGCAATTTATGGAGCGGAGCAATACCTGAAATCGGCGGCGCTCAAGGTGGTTGCCGATCAGGTTTTGGGGCACGAAGACGAAGATGCGCTACCCACCCGCTTTACCGGCAATGATGCCGAATTGGTGCGGGTGTTGGACGAACTGCGCACGGTGTCGATGTGGAGCGATTGCCGGTTGGTGATCGTCGAGACTGCGGACGAATTTGTCTCGAGCTATCGCGCTGGTTTGGAAAAGTATCTCGACAAACCGGCGAAAAAATCGGTGCTAGTTTTAGATCTCAAGTCTTGGCCCAAGAATACAAAGCTAGCCAAGAAAGTTGCCAAGGTCGGATTGGACATCAATTGCGCAGCGCTCAAGCCGGCGCAAGTGCCGCGGTGGATTTCCGCCCACGCGCGGCAGAAGTATGGCAAGACCATTGACGGCCCAGCGGCGCAGATCTTGGTCGAACTGGCCGGAACCAGTTTGGCGCAGTTGGACACCGAGTTGGACAAACTGTCGACGTATGTCGGTGAGACTGAAAACATTGACGCTGAAGCGGTGCGGATTCTGGTCGGGGGGTGGCGCGCGGAGACGACCTGGGCCATGCTGGATGCAGTTCGCGATGGCCATGTCGGACAGGCGATCGGATTGTTGGATAAACTTTTGGCCGCTGGGGAAGCTCCCATGAAGTTGTTGGGGGGCATCAATTATACGTATCGCCGCATCGCTAAGGCGACGGAGATTTCCCGGCACGGTATGCCGTTGGCCGATGCGCTCAAGTCGACGGGAATGCAACCATTTGTCGTGGGGAAGATCGTCTCCTATATGCGGAGAATCGGCCGCCCCCGTGCGGAGAAGATCTACGGTTGGCTAGCGGACGCGGATATGGACCTCAAGGGAAGCAGCGCTTTGTCCGAGCGGGCGGTGTTGGAGCAGTTGCTGTTGCGGTTGGGTGGTCGCGCGGGCACTTGAGTGTTTTGAAAAGGGCGACGAGACGGCGTTACCGGGTAACGATCATCGCCGTCGCGTTGACGATCACTCTCCAGTGATTTATCTTGGCATCGTCGATTAAAAGAACTTAAACGAAATGGAATCTCGTTGTGAATGAAACCGCTTGTCATGCTTGGCATGTTGCTGCCGGAGGCCGTATGGTCGACTTTGCGGGCTGGGATATGCCCGTGCAGTATTCGACGATCATCGATGAACATAACGCCGTCCGGCAAGCAGCGGGGGTGTTCGACATTGCACACATGGGACGCATTTATTTTCGCGGACCCGATGCGGCGGTGGTGTTGGATTCGATCGTCACCAACGACGTGATTTCGATGGAAGTCGGCCAAGTGCGTTATGCGCTCGTCACCAATGACGCGGGTGGTATTTTAGACGATGTGCTGGTGTATCGGTTTCCGGATTTCTATCTACTCGTGGTCAATGCTTCGAATCGCGAAAAAATTGTCAGTTGGATCGAAAACTTTCGTGAAGGCTTCGACGTGGAAGTCGACGATGCAACACTACAGCAATTCATGCTGGCGATCCAAGGCCCGCTGGCCTTAGAGATCCTTTCCCCACACGTGGGAGTCGATCTTGCCGAAATGGGATACTACACCGCGGTTGAAACGTCAGTGTTGGGGCATCCCGGGCTGGTCAGCCGCACCGGTTACACCGGCGAAGATGGGTTCGAGGTGATTGTCAGCAACGAACAAGCAGTGGAATTGTGGGAAACGTTGATTGCTGACGGGAAAGAGCAGGGGTTGCTTCCGGCCGGACTGGGGTGCCGTGACACGCTTCGTTTAGAATCCGCCATGCCGTTGTATGGGCATGAGCTGAATGAACAGATCGATCCCTACACTGCGGGGTTGGGATTCGCTGTGAAATTGGATGTCGGTGATTTCATCGGCCAACCGGCCCTGGCTGCCGCCAAAGAAATTACGGACCGGCGTAAACGCGTAGGCTTAGAGCTGGAAGGCCGCCGCATTGCCCGCGAAGGTGCTGAATTACTGATAGGGGACGCTAAAATCGGAGAAGTCACTTCCGGAACGTTCTCGCCTACGCTGCAAAAATCGATTGCTATGGGCTACATTGACCAGTCGCGGTCAGATGTCGGTACAGTGCTTGAAGTCGACATTCGTGGAAAGCGGGCATTGGCGACCGTCGTCGCTTTGCCGTTTTATCGGCGTTCAAAACCGTAAGGAATCCTGTCATCCATCGACACCAGCGGTGGCATAGTTCGTGTGGTGCACGGCGAGGCCTATACAGGTCTCCAACTCGCCGCTGATCGGCAAAATCGAAAAAGGTCATGAAATTTGCCGGATCACAAGAGAATTGCCTGATCTTGCGTGAGGAGAAAACGCGCAGCCTTGGGGCCAAACTTCTCGAATTCTCGAACCGATATTGGTAACCTAAACGGTCCCCGGCGGGCGATGGCGATCCGCCTGGGGATTTCCTTGCGGCTTCCTTGATTCAAGGAAGCCGAAATCATGATGATTTCTAAATTGGCGACGCGAAAGAACATTCCATGGCTGACCGCTCTAAATATCAACAAAAAGTCATTAAACGGTTTTACGACAATCGAGAGCAAATTGACCAGCAGCGCTTGAGCGAGTTGGTCACAAATCTTTTTCTGGCGGAAGGCAAAAAGAAGCGCGCGACCTTGTGGGAAAAGGCTAGCGAAACGATGTTACGATTGGGAGTTCCCCAAAGCCGTGTCGATCATGTTGTCGCTCAGGCGGATCCGGCCATTTTGGCTGAAGTGGTCAAAGAAGTCGAAGGCGGGATACATCGTCCACGGCCCAAGACCAACAAATGAATCCGTGAATGATTCGTTCCCTGCGGAAGTTTCTCCGGGTAGAAAGGTGCGGCGCTGCGCAGACAAGAGCATCTTCGTTCATTGCCTGCGGCACCCATGGCCCAACTGCACGTCTGGCGTCGACGGAGCTGTTGCATGATTCGCTGTTACCCTTTTTTTGCACCGTCCAACTAGAAGCAGCACGATGAGCAATTCGCGAAGCAGGAAAAAGTCAGGCAGTTCCAAATCCCGGTCGCCGGTTGAAATGGCGATTATCTGGGGTGGGATTCTCATTCTCGTCGGCCTCGCGTTCTATGAGTTTAAGGCCCGATCGACCTACAACAGCAATTACCAAGCAGTCATGGATGCGTTTCAGGCTGCCGAAGAGAGTGGCGAATCGTTGACGGACGAAGACGTAGCCAAACTTGTGACCGGCCACTCCATTCATGAGAAAAATGATAAAATCGGCGCGAATAAATTGTTGGCGGAACGAATGGACCGGTACGAATTCAAGGGCTTGATACAGAATCGGGAGATTTACGTCTACTACGGTTCGCATGGAGAAGACGGCCTGGTGGACGATGTCTTTTATATCGGCGAACAACCAGCACCAGAAGGCGGTGCTCCGGCAAACTAGCATTGATCCCATAGAACGGTGGGGTCAAGTCGAGCGCCGGCAGCAGATGGTGCTGAAGAAACGCGTCGTCGGCCGTTTAGTTCCCTGCGACAGATACTGTGCGCTGGCTTAAGCGGACCGGCAGACTGAGGTGACCGGCTCTCCACAGGGGGTTTTGGCAGCTGTGGTCGGCGCGGCGATCGGATCTTCTGCGGTTGAATATGGGGCGGCGGCGTTCTGTTCGTCGGCAACGACTTCGCGCTCTTGTTCCGTCGACAAAAAATAGACCGCACCGAATGCCAAGGTCGTGATACCGGTTGCTGTGAACATCGTCGCGAATCCGAATTCGTCGATGATCATTCCCAACACGGGGGCAGCAATGAAGATGCCCACTTCGGTGAATCCCAAAATCAACGTGGTCCCCGTGCCGCGATTGGCGAGCGGGAAACAGCCCGAACCGACCGAGACGACCACTGGAAACAACAGTGCGTGTCCCACGCCGCAGACGGCGGCCGGTAGCAAAAAGTGCCATTCTTTACTGACGAGCAACAACAGCAGTTGTCCGCTGCCCAAAGCGGCCATGCCGATCAAAATCACGCGGCGCAACCCGATCAATTCCATCCAGCGAGCGGCTAAGACACGGCAGGTGAATGCGCAGCCGGCGTAGGCCAAGAAAAACGTGCCGATGCCTGCTAATCCCAAATGCGTTGCATAGCGGGTGAGAAACACGGTGGGAATCGTCAACGCCGCTCCCAGCACCACGGCAATCAGTAAAATTTGACCGGGCCAGTATTGAATCAATAGCTTGTGGGCGGCAATGCTTTGCGGGGGTTGGGTATGGCGATCATTCTGAGTGAGACGGTAGACAATCAAGAAATACGCAGTCGACAATGCGGCGGCGGTCCCAAATAAAGCGGAGAACTGCGGCCAACCGGAGGGAAGGGTGGTGAAGACCAAGTCTCCCACCAAGGGGCCGATAATCATGCCAACGAAACCGCTGCTTCCCAGGCTGGCGATGACTTCCGTTCGACGGTGGGCGGGTACGATTCCTTGGACGTAAACGATCGAACAGGAAAACATGCAAGCCATGCTGACGGCGAACAAAATCCGCACGGGATAGATGGTCCAACTCAGTTGGTCAGGAGCCAAAAACAGCAGGCTGCTGATCGCCAAGCATACCGAGGACAACCGCCAAAGCAGCCGCGTGCCGTAATGGTCGATGGCTTGCCCGATTCCGAACCGACAAATGACAGCCGCCAGCATGCCGACACCGACAATCGCTCCAGCGGTAGCTTCATCGCCCCCTAAAAATGCGACAAACTCGGCAAATCGGAACGTCAGCGCATTGGCAGTCACCAACAGCACATTGGAGACGTAACAGGTCCAGAATGTTCGATTGTAGATAGTAGCGGGAGGGTCGGGATGTAATTCAGCTGTCGTATCGGTGTTCATTTTTCGGGCGCGATCATCGCGCCGTAGGCTTTCCGGGCAAGAATTCGAGCGGAATCAGCTGCGAGTACACTGTGATTCGGGGCGCTCGGTAGGAAGGTGAGAACCGTTATGTACCGGTCCTGTCCAATCTTACGCACGACGACGGAACAAGAAAAGTGGAATTGGCCAAGTTTTTCGTTGGGCGCTCTGCAAGGCGAGCCTGTTTTGCTTAAAAAAGCGGGAGAATTGGTAAAAATACCAGTATCACCCCTCTTCAATCGCCGCGACGAGATCCTGGACTGCCTGTCGACCGTCTCCAAATAGCATCAGCGTGTTTTCAGCGGCGAACAGCGGGTTGGCGATTCCGGCGAAACCCGGGCTGAGGCTGCGTTTGATGACGACCACCGTGCGGGCCTTGTCGACATCGATGATGGGCATGCCGGCAATCGGGGAGCTGGGATCAGTGCGGGCCGATGGATTGACGACGTCATTGGCGCCGATCACGATCACCATGTCGACCTGTGCCAGTGTCGGATTGATTTTCTGCATTTCCAGCATTTGGTCGTAGCGGATATTGGCTTCGGCCAACAGAACGTTCATGTGGCCCGGCATACGTCCGGCAACGGGGTGAATGCCGAATTCGACAGTGATGCCACGGGACTCCAGCAGATCGGACAGGTCGCGGACCGCGTGCTGCGCTTGAGCGACCGCCATGCCGTATCCCGGCACAATCACCACTCGTCGCGCGGTATCCAGCATCATCGCCACTTCGTCGGCGCTGGTCGATTTGGTCGTCGCATACAAGCCCGCGTCATCTTGCGAGGAGGACCCATCCGTTCCAAATGAGGTGAACAACACACTCACAAGCGTGCGATTCATGGCGCGACACATAATCTGCGTCAAAATCAAACCCGACGCACCGACCAACGCCCCGGTGATGATCAAGATATTATTCTGCAGTACAAATCCCGTCGCAGCCGCGGCCAAGCCGGAGAGCGAATTCAACAACGCCACGACGACCGGCATATCGGCGCCCCCGATTCGCACTACCAGTGAGACACCCAGGATCGAAGCGACCAATACCACCAGCCAGTAGGCCATAACCGGTTGCGTCCCGTTGATGCACCAAGCGGCGGGAAGGAGTAGCAGCAGGGCGAGAAAGGCATTCAGCCATTGCCCTACGGGGAATTTCAGGCGATCCAGAAAATCCAACTCGCTGAACTTGCCAATGGCGACCAGCGACCCCCAAAACGTTACCGCGCCAATGATTCCCGAGGCGACCAGTGCCACTAACGTCTGTGTGGCAACCACCTCAGACTCCGTATCGCGAACTGCTTCGGCGCCGGCCACGAATACCGAAGCGATTCCGCCGAAACCGTTAAAGGTCGCTACCAATTGTGGGACGACCTTCATGTCGATTTTAACGGCCAAAACCCCGCCGATCACCGCCCCGATGGCAATGCCCGCAAATATGAGCTTGGGATCGACGATATCGCGATGCAGCAGCGTCGCCACTACGGCGATCAGCATGCCTGTGCCGCCTAGATAGTTTCCCCGCACCGCAGTCCGAGGGTGTGTCAGCCCCTTGAGTCCCACGATAAAAAAGATCGCGGCAATCAAATATGCAAAATTAATGAAAGCATCCAGCGCTTCGTTCGACACGTTCTCAATCCTTTTTCCGAAACATGGCCAGCATGCGGTGCGTTACAAAAAAACCACCCACAACATTCACGGTGGCCAGGATGACGGCTATGAATCCGAGCACCGTGGCGGTCGTAGATTTTTCGGATCCGGCAGCAATCACGGCTCCGGTGAGGATGATTCCCGAAATCGCATTCGAACCGGACATCAACGGGGTGTGCAATGTCGCGGGGATTTTGGTGATGACCTCAAAGCCGACAAATGATGCTAATGCGAAAATCGTGAGGCCGATGACCAGTATTTCCATCTGTGATTCTCTCCCTACTTGGATTCCAGGGGCGCAAGGCCGAGTCGTTCCCGCATGCGGGGGTGGGTGACTTGACCATCGCGACAGACGAGTGTCTCTCGAATCACTTCGTCTTCGAGATTGATCTCTAATTGACCCTCCTCGTTGAGAAGCGCCTGCAAAAAACTGGCGACGTTGTTGGCGAACATTTGACTCGCATGATATGGAATCATGGACGGTAAATTCGTTTCGCCAATGATCGTGACTCCTCCATGCGTGATGGTTTCACCCGGTGTTGTCAGGGCACAGTTTCCACCCCGCTCAGCAGCTAGGTCCACGATCACTGAACCGGCCGCCATCGCTTCTACCATTTCAGGAGTAATCAGCACCGGAGCTTTGGCGCCGGGCACCACTGCCGTGGAAATCACGACATCACTTTCTGCAACGACGCGGTGCATCAATTCTTGTTGTTTACGATAGAATTCTTCGTCCTTTTCGCGTGCGTAGCCTCCGGACTCGGCTGCTTCGCCCGACTCCAACGGCAATTCGACGAATTGAGCGCCGAGGCTTTCCACTTCTTCTCGGACGGCGGGGCGCAGGTCGTAACCGCTGACGACGGCTCCCAAGCGGCGGGTTGTGGCGATCGCCTGTAGTCCTGCGACACCCGCGCCAATGATCAGCACGCGCGCCGGTGTGATGGTGCCGGCAGCCGTCATCATCATCGGAAACATCCGAGGCAGCGCCGCCGCCGCCAACAACCCGGCTTTGTAGCCGGCGATCGTCGCCATCGAGGACAGGATGTCCATCGACTGCGCGCGAGTGATTCGCGGCAAGAATTCCAAAGCAAAGCAACTCACGCCTCGTTCAGCCAAACGGACAATCGATTCCGGATCAGAGAGCGGATCGTAAGCGCCGATCAGGACCTGTCCGGGGCGCAGGAGTTCCAAATCTGCATCGAGAAACTCCGGATTTCCTCCACCGCCGCGTATCTGCAGGAGCACATCAGCTGCGGCAAACACGGCGGCACGATCTTGTTCGACCGACGCATCTTGAGCGGCGTATTGCTCATCCGTATATCCGGCCGCCTGTCCGGCACCCGCTTCGACAACGGTTTGCAATCCCGACTTGGCAAACGTCTTGACCGCTGCCGGCACGATGGCAACACGTTGTTCGCCAGGGAAACTCTCTCGCACAGCTCCAACGGTTAGACCTGAACCTTGTGCTAACATGATCTGAAGGTGTCCTCTCAATCGCTGCAGAGCGTCATGGCATCCATTCGCCGTATGCTAACGTCGAGAGACAGCCAGGGAAACCTTGCCGGTTGGGCGCGCAAAGGGCGTTGCCCGTCAGAGGGGCTGCTAGTCGCATTTTCCTTCGCCTAAGGGCCCCAGAACTCCTGAACCGTCAATGAAAGAAGAGCTCAAAAGGCACAATACGACCGCCTGAGTTCGTGAAAACGGCTCGGCGGACCTCCTTCGGCACTTAACCAATTGATTTCCGACTCAGCACCTGCAAAAATGTGGGTTTTCCCTTTTCGCTCTCACCGGCATTGCCAAGGATTTAGCGGGACACAGGATGAACGGACAAGGTACAGCGGCGCAAAGCACTCCGATTGGTGCGACGCGCGAGGACGAGGATGTGATTCTGGTCCTGGATTTCGGGTCGCAGACGGCACAATTAATTGCCCGTCGCGTGCGCGAACAACACGTTTTCTGCCAAATCGTGCGGCATGACCTGACGGTCGAACGCATTCGCGAACTCAATCCGCGCGGATTGATCCTTTCGGGCGGTCCGGCGAGCGTCTACGGCGAAAACTCGCCACAACCCGATCCGGCGATTTTTGACCTGGAAATACCCATCTTGGGCATTTGCTACGGCATGCAACTCGCCTGTCGATCGCAGGGAAGCGAAGTTTCACCCGGCCAGCACCGTGAATTCGGCCGGACGGCTTGCCACGTAGTCGAGGGGGGGGATCTCTTTGCCGGGGTCCCCGAAGAGTCCATTGTCTGGATGAGCCATGGCGATCAGGTCCAGGATCTAAGCGACCACTTCACAGCACTGGCGACCACCGACACGTGCCCGTTCGCCGCCGTCAAACATCACACGCGAGAAATCTACGGGCTGCAATTCCACCCGGAGGTTACGCACACGGAACATGGCGGCACACTGTTGGGCAATTTCGTCCGCACGATTTGCGGCTGTACCGGCGGCTGGCGGATGAGTGAGTTCATCCAGCAAGAAGTCGAATTGCTGCGGGAACGCGTGGGGAACAACCGCGTCATTTGCGGGTTATCGGGCGGCGTCGATTCGTCCGTCGTGGCCGCGTTGTTGTACGAAGCGATCGGTTCGCAGCTTTCGTGCATTCTGGTTGACAACGGCCTACTGCGAGCGGGAGAAGCAGAATCGGTCGTGACGTGTTTTCAAGACCATTTCAAGACCGACTTGCATGTGGTTCGTGCCGAGGAATTGTTCCTCAAGGAATTGGCCGGTGTCACCGATCCGCAACGGAAACGCAAGATCATCGGCAAGTTGTTCATCGACGTGTTTCGCAAAGAAGCGGAAAGCATTCCCGATGCGACATTCCTCGCGCAAGGAACTTTGTATCCCGATGTGATCGAAAGCGGCGCCGATCCCGACGGTCCGGCGGCCACCATCAAAGCGCATCACAACGTTGGTGGATTGCCGGCGGAATTGGGCTTTGAATTGATTGAACCACTGCGGGATCTGTTCAAAGACGAAGTGCGTGCGATGGGGTTGGAACTCAATTTGCCTGAAGAAATGGTCTGGCGGCACCCGTTCCCCGGTCCCGGTTTGGCGGTCCGCTGCTTGGGGGAAGTCCGCAAAGAACGTTTGGAAACATTGCGCGAAGCCGACGCGATCGTGATTGACGAACTAACCAAAGCGGGCCTTTATCGCGAGGTTCGACAAGCCTTTGCCGTGCTGTTGCCGATACAAAGCGTGGGGGTCATGGGCGACGACCGCACCTACGACGACGTGATCGCTGTCCGCGCGGTCGCCACCGATGACTTCATGACGGCCGACTGGTTCCACGTGCCTTATGAAGTGCTAGGCCGCATCTCGACACGCATCATTAACAACGTCCGCGGTGTGAACCGCGTGACTTATGATATTAGTTCTAAGCCTCCCAGTACGATTGAGTGGGAGTAGGCACGTGGCCGGTGGCTAGTGGCCAGTCCCAAACCGATGGCTTCGCCGTCGTAAGCAGCGCCGCATGAAAATAGCGGCGACAATTTCGTGATCTGCCATGGAATACTTGTTACACGAACTACTCTCCGGAACGCGGGAGGTCGTTTGGTCGTCGACCGATGATCGATTCGTCGTGGACATCGACGTGCGGCCCGCCGGTTTGTTGTGCGGGGCGTTTAATCCGCTGCATAACGGTCATCGCGAGTTACGGACCGTCGCTGAACGGTTATTGGTCGGCGCAGTTGGATATGAGTTATCAGCACACAACGTCGATAAACCGTCGCTACCGCACGGGGAGATGCTCGCCCGCAGCCGACAGTTCGAAAAGTCTGTCCTAGCAATCACGGCAGCTCCCACGTTTGTGCAAAAAGCAGCGCTGCTGCCCGAAACCACGTTCATCGTGGGCATCGACACCGCTGTGCGCATCGTAAATCCTCGATTTTATGAGGCGAGCACAGCCCAGATGCACAACGCTCTGTCGACGATCCGCGACCAGGGCTGCAGATTTTTAGTCGCCGGCCGCGTCGTCGGCAACAAATTCGCCACACTCAGCGATATCCAGCTGCCGGTAGCGTTTGCGGACTTGTTTGCGGAGATCGCCGAAACAGATTTCCGTAGCGATCTTTCCTCGACCGGTCTGCGCGGAAATTGACAAGAACCCGTCCTTTCATTGTTGTGTCTTAGCAGTGGACGTGTGGACAACCGGTTTTTCGGATAAAAGGAGATGGTCGACCGCGAACGGCGGAGCCTAGGAATCTGAGGATTAAGAATTGGTCCCGTAGTGTTGAAGCGTCCGTCTCAAGTCGATAATATCCACTCTCTTCCGACCAAACGGTGCCCCAGTGCACCCGCGATTCGGTCGGCAAAATCTGATTTTGGCGGTGTAGCTCAGTTGGTTAGAGCAGCGGAATCATAATCCGCGTGTCGGGGGTTCGAGTCCCTCCACCGCTATTTTTTGCACTGTCCAATTCAACCGTTCGGTCATTGCGCCTCTGTTGGCAATTATTGCCACTGGGGCGTTTTTTTGTGCGCCGGGTGTGGGGGCTTTGGACAGTTGTGATGGTGCTCTGGGTTCGCTGCTTGGAATTGAATGGCCGTTGCTGCGTGCATCAGCTTTGCGAACTTTGATGCGGTGGATCCTGTCTAAAATGGTGTGCAGGGGGGGGGCGTGGGGGCGTTTATTTCTGTCCACCAAAGGTTTTGCGGCAAGTCGATTGAACACAAAACGATCCGGCTTGTTCTGTGTTTCAGCGACTCGGGTTGCGATTTCTTATTGAATTCTTGCGAGGGACGGACGTTCGGCGTCTTGTCTAGTCCTGCTTGCGAGGATAAGATACGTGAAAATAGATGTTGTGTCAATTATTAGCTAGCTTACTAAGTTGCTGGGCCGGTTTGTGCGGCAGTCCTCGCAGCAAATTGTCACTCCGCAGGTCGTTTTTCAATCACGAGGACACTAGTACATTGAAAATCCAAACTCAATGCCCGTCAATCCAACTTGTCGGACTTTTGGCTCTCTGCGCTGGGGCCTTGGGGTGCAATCAGGGAGGGGCGGAGCCGCAGCAGGCCCCTGTGCCGAACATGACGATCGCTCAGCCGGTACGGAAGCAAATTGTCGAGTGGGACGCTTACACGGGGAGGCTTGAAGCGGTCGACTTCGTGGAAGTACGCGCTCGTGTCAGTGGTTATCTGGAGACGATTCACTTTGATGAAGGGCAGGTCGTCAACGAAGGCGATCTGTTGTTTGTCATTGACCCACGTCCTTATCAAGCGGAGTTGAATCGAGCCTCGGCTGCTTTGCGTCAGGCGGAATCGGGGTTGCAACAGTCGCGGGCACAATTGACGGTCGCAAAGGCATTGAAGTTGCAAGCCGACGCGCGGCTGCAACTGGCCAATGCCCGTGTTAAGCGGACGCGGCAATTGAAATCACAAAATGCGATTACACAAGCCGACCTGGATCAAGATGAGTCGGCGAATCTTGAAGCAGAAGCGGATCTTGAAGGGGCCAAGGCGGGGATTACTTCTGCGGAAGCTGCTATTACAACCGAAATGGCAACCGTTGAGTCGGCGAAGGCGGAAGTTGAAACAGCAGAGTTGAATCTGGAATACACGCGCATTCGCGCACCGGTTAGCGGACGGATTAGCCGTGAGAATGTCACGGAAGGTAACCTTGTGAGTGGGGGAACCGCGACGTCGACTTTATTGACGACCATTGCTTCAGTCGATCCGATCTATTGCACCTTCGATGCTAACGAACAAGAGGTGCTGAAGTATGTGCGGTTGGACCAAGCGGGTACGCGGACCAGTTCCCGCGAGGCCAAGAATCCGGTGTATCTGGGGCTGGTCGACGAAACTGCTTTTCCGCATCTCGGGCATATGGATTTTGTTGACAATCGCTTCGATACGAACTCGGCGACGATGCGGGCACGGTGCGTATTTCCCAATGACGATTTCGTCTTAGTGCCGGGAATGTTCGCGCGGATTCGTATTCCCGGCAGCGCGTCGTACGAAGCGGTGCTCATACCGGATTCGGCGATTGGTACCGATCAGGCCTCTCAATATGTTTATATCGTCGTTGATGGCGTGATTGAGCGTCGGGGGGTCAAGCTAGGTCCGATTGTCGATGGATTGCGTGTTGTTCGCGAGGGTCTCAGTGGAGGCGAATCGCTGGTGATCGAGGGCTTGTTGCAAGCGCGGCCAGAGATGGCTGTAAAAACCAAAGCGGGTGAAATCGAAGTCATCGAGGATGGATTGCCGGACCAATATGCGCCGCTTCCCCCGGATGAGTGGATCTCCCCCTCGCCGGATCCCTTGCCGGCATCAGAGGTTTCGCGCCTCAATCAGCAAGCGGATCAAGGAGGCAACTCGCAGTGAAATTTCCACACTTTTTTATTGAACGCCCCATTTTCGCCACGGTGCTTTCGTTCCTGATTTTGCTGGTCGGAGGGCTCACCTATTTCTCGCTGCCGGTATCGCAGTATCCCAACGTCGTTCCGCCAACAATCGTGGTCCGCGCCAGCTTTCCCGGCGCGACTCCCCAGGTGATTGCCGACACGGTTGCCACACCGATCGAGCAGGAAATGAACGGTGTCGACGACATGCTTTACATGGAGTCGTCGTCCAGTGCCGACGGCACTATGCAGTTGACCGTCACGTTCAAGCTCGGCACGGACCTGGATGATGCGCAGGTGTTGGTGCAGAACCGTGTGGCGGTTGCCGAAGCGCGACTCCCCGAAGCGGTGCGGCAAATTGGTGTGACGACGCGGAAGCAGATTCCAGACATGTTGATGGTGGTGCACCTAACTTCGCCGGATAAAAGTCGCGACAACTTGTATATCAGCAACTTTGCCTTTCTGCAGATTCGCGATGCGTTGATGCGGCTGGACGGAGTGGGTGATATCCGTATCGCTGGCGGTAATGAATATGCGATGCGCGTCTGGTTGGACATTGAAAAGATGACGCATGTCGACCTGACGGCTGGCGATGTTGTGGAGGCGATTCGTCAACAGAATGTGCAGGTGGCGGCCGGGGTTATCGGACAGCCTCCCACCAGTGAGACCGGCGCATTTCAGTTAAACGTCACGACTCAGGGGCGTCTGAAGGAGACGGAGGAATTCGGTAGCATTATCGTCAAGCGAAGCGAGAATGGTCGTGTGACGCGATTGAGCGATGTGGCTCGTGTTGAACTCGGCGCTCAGGATTATTCTCGGTTGAGTTACCTCGACGGAAAGCCAGCCGTTGCCGTGTTGGTTTACCAGCGTCCCGGCACGAACGCTGTCGATACGGCTGAAGAAGTGAAGCAGACGATGGCCGGTCTGCAGAAGGACTTTCCCCAAGGGATTGGCTATGAGATTGCCTACAATCCCACGGAATTTGTGGAAGAGTCCATCAATGAAGTGTTCGTCACGTTATTGATCACCACGGCATTGGTGGTGCTGACGGTGTTTGTGTTTTTGCACCACTGGCGGCCGACTATTATTCCCGTGGTTGCCATTCCGATTTCATTGATCGGTACTTTTGCGGCCATGCAGTCGTTGGGAGTGACGCTGAATACCCTTTCGTTGTTTGGTCTTGTACTGGCGATCGGCATCGTCGTGGATGATGCGATCGTGGTGGTCGAGAACGTCGAGCGGCTGATTGGCGAGGGTCTGTCACCGCGCGAAGCGGCACATAAGGCGATGGACGAAGTCGGTTCTGCACTGATTGCAACGACATTGGTGTTGATTGCGGTGTTTGTTCCGACCGTGTTTGTTTCCAGTATCAGTGGGCAGTTTTACCAGCAGTTCGCTCTGACGATTTCGATATCGACGGCGATTTCGACGTTTGTTTCATTGACGTTGACACCGGCACTGTGTGCTTTGTTGCTGAAACCAAGAAACCAAGAACAGGAGTCCGCCGAAGGAGGCGATGCGAAGCCCCGCTCTGGATTCTCGCGGCGAATTTCTCGACTCTTGTCGCGACCGTCACGGTGGTTCAATCGTGGTTTTGATTTCACAAGCAACGCATATGCTGGCATGGTGTCGCGGCTGATCCGTGTTTCCGTATTTTCTTTGCTCGTGTATGCCTTATTGCTGGGATGTACCTGGTATAGCTTTGGGATGGTGCCGACGGGATTCATTCCGCAGCAGGATCAAGGCTATTTGATTGTCAGCATTCGTCTTCCAGACGGGGCCTCATTGGCACGAACGGACGAAGTCACAAAACGGGTGGCGGCAATTGGCAGTCAGATGGATGGAGTGGCCCATGCCGTGGGAATTGTGGGGCTGTCGGGCTCGACGTTTACCATCAGTCCCAACGCGGCGGTGACATTTCTTCCTTTGGAAGACGCTAAAGAGCGCGCTGCACGCGGGCGGGGGGCCGAAACGATTGCTGCCGATATGCGGATGGCCGTGAGTGAGATTAACGAGGCCGAAGTGTTCGTTATCCCTCCCCCACCGGTTCGTGGAATCGGTCGTGGCGGTGGTTTTAAAATGTACGTGCAGGATCAGAGCGGCGCCGGCCTCGACGCACTGAGTCAAGTCACTAATCAGATGGTTGCTGACGCCAATCAACAACCGGGACTAGTGCAGGTGTTTTCCAACTTCCGTCTTAGCGTCCCTCAGATTTACGCTGATGTGGATCGGACGAAGGCACAGATGCTGGACATTCCGATGAGCAATGTCTTCGAAGCTTTGCAGGTGTATCTTGGATCGGCGTACGTCAACGATTTCAATCTGCTGGGGCGGACGTATCGCGTGACCGCTCAAGCGGAGCCGGAATTCCGGGATGAACCGAGTGACATTCTGCGATTGCGAACGCGCAGTGCCCAGGGGACTAGTATCGCGCTCGGCTCGGTAGTGGAGGTCCGACGGACCGTTGGGCCGGATCGTCTGGTCCGTTTCAATTTGTATCCTTCGGCCGACATCAACGGAGCGACACTGCCCGGCTTTAGTACCGGCCAGTCGCTGGAGACCATGGAAAAACTAGCTGACCAGGACCTGCCGCCGGGCTTTGGCTATGCTTGGACCGAACTGTCCTATCAAGAAAAACAGGCCGGCAATACGGTGCTGTTTCTCTTTCCGCTGGCGGTGCTGTTCGCATTTCTAACCTTGGCGGCGCAGTACGAAAGCTGGTTGTTGCCGCTGGCGATCATTTTGATCGTGCCGCTTTGCTTGCTGTTTGCGATTGTCGGTATCTGGATGCGGGGCATGGACAACAACATCTTGACGCAGATTGGTTTTATCGTGCTCGTCGGCCTGGCTTGCAAGAACGCGATTTTGATTGTCGAGTTCGCGAAGGCCGAAGAAGACGCCGGCAAAGACCGGTTTCAAGCTGCGGTCGATGCCTGTCGTATGCGGTTACGTCCCATTCTGATGACGGCATTTTCTTTCATCCTCGGTGTGATTCCTTTACTGATTGCCACCGGTGCTGGATTTGAAATGCGTCGTGTCCTCGGGACCGCTGTGTTCAGCGGCATGTTGGGCGTCACCATATTCGGACTGTTCTTGACGCCGGTGTTCTATGTCGTCCTCCGGCGATTCGCTAAGCCGAAGTGACATTTTGCGATGTTGTCATCGGACAACGATTTCCGGACCGGCTTCGTAGAACGAACGTCCAAAGTTATGGCGGCACATGCAAAACTTTAGCTTGTTCCCCAAGTGAAAAATAAATCACAAAAGACGCGAAGCATTCAGCACGGCTAGGCCGTGTCCTCCGTGGCTAGAACCTTGCCTGTCAGACCAATTGTATCGAAAAAGGCACAGAAGGTTGCTCCCGCAAACAGTCATCTCATGTATTTTGCGACTGCCGTCATTCCTAATGTCGATTTCGTGTCTTTCGTTGCTTTCGTGGTTTCTTTTTTGGAAATGCAAATCTTCGCAACAGACGAAACATTAAAACGTTAGTCGCACGAATAATTACAGAGGATATTAGCTAAGGCTTGTGACGCTGAGGTTGGTTTCTAGTCGTGATTGGTACAAGCATATCAGGCTTCCCGCAGGTTTCTGGATGCCTTATCCTGTGGGTTGTCAGGACACTGCGCTAGGAACGACCGAAGGAACATCCAGTGACAGAATCGGATTCAGCTCGAGAACGAGATGTGGCTGCGACGGCGATACTTCGCGAGTTTCAAGACGATTGGGAAGCCGGCTTGCGGCCCAATCTGGAAGACTATGCGAAACGTGCGCCTGAGGATGTTCGCCGGGAAGTGCTCGCGGAACTGATCAATGCCGACTTGCGGCGGCGCAGAAGCTTGGGCGAAAATCCCTCGCCCACCGACTACATCCAGCGATTTCCAGCAGATCAACCAACCATCTCCGCCGCCTTCAGTGCGATTGACGATACGATTGTCACGGAGGGGTCGAAACGGGAACCCGACTTGGGGAGTACCGAAGTCGATATTGCTGTCGGCGAAATGTTGGGGAAGTACGAAATCCGTTCGGTCCTCGGCATTGGCGGGATGGGGATTGTCTTCGGTGCCTACGACTCGGTGATTCGTCGTGAAGTCGCCATCAAGCTGTTGAGTTCGAAGCACTCCACCAATGAAAATGCCTTGTCGCGGCTGCTGCAAGAAGCGCAGACAGCCGGAGCGATGCACCATCCGAATATTGTCGGTATTTATGACGTTTTGGAGGTCGAAGGTGCTTATTACGTTGTCATGGAAAAGGTCCCGGGCGATGATCTCAGCGAGGTGCTCAAAAAGTCGACGCGCGGATTCTTGGACTGGAAACTGGCAACGCGAATCGCCATGGATTGTTGCGACGCCTTGACTGCTGCGCACTCCCAAGGCCTGATTCATCGCGACATCAAGCCGCAGAATATAATGCTCACCGTCGAATCGACGGTGAAGCTGTTGGACTTTGGTTTGGCGAAATCTGACCAGGATTCCGAGAAGGCCTTAACGCAGCACGGGACGATTCTGGGCACGCCGGATTTTATGAGTCCCGAACAGTGCAGCGCCGGTGAGATCAACCCACTGTCTGACATTTATTCATTGGGCGCCACCTATTTTGACCTACTCACCGGGCATCCGCCGTTTACAGAGAGCGGCACGCAATTGCAGGTGATGTTCGCACATTGCAATCAACCCGTGCCAAGCGTGGTCGAAAAACATCCGGAAGTTCCGGCCGGTTGTGATCGGATCATTCAGCGAGCGATGGCCAAACGACCGGAAGATCGCTATCAATCGGCGGCAGAGTTGCGTAAGGATTTAGCTGCTCTGCTTTCCGAAGAAGCACCCCCGCCCGTTGCAGCCCCAGAGGAACCAGCGGCGAAACCCTTTCCTTGGAAGATCGCCGCCGGTGGGGCAATGGTGGTCGCTGCGTTGGCTGTGCTTTTCGCCTTGAGCGGTTTGTTCAACGACCGATCGGACGACGGCCTCAATACGGAGAACGGCAACGTTGTCGCTGAAAATGCCAATCAGAACGTCCCGACTTTCCGCGGCGTTACGGCCGATACGATTCATTTGGGAACGACGACCGCTTTCAATGGGCCCAACGAAGAACTGGGCCGGAATATGGTCATCGGGATGAAGAGCTACTTCGATAGCGTCAACGATGCGGGAGGGGTACACGGCCGCCGGATCGAACTCACGGTGCTGGATGACCGGTATGATCCCGATAAATCGCTAGAAAACATGAAGCAGCTTTTCGAGGACCGTAAGGTCTTTGCGGTGATTGGAAACGTTGGCACGCCCACGGCCAATGTGACGTCGGTTTTTGCCAGCCAGAATGGGCATCTGTTTTTCTCGCCGCTCACTGGCGCCAGTTTGCTCCGCGAAGATCCGCCGGACCGGTATATCTTTAACTATCGGGCCAGTTACCAAGACGAGACAGCGGCGCTGGTCAAGTATTTTGTCGAGACGCTCCGCATCCCCCCGGAACAGATTGCTGTGTTCGCGCAGAATGATGCCTTTGGTGACGATGGGTTTGCGGGCGTTGCCCGTGCGGTGAAGGGGTATGGTATCGATGTCGATCAACTGCTGCGTGTTGGCTATGACCGCAATCGGTTTAACATAGACGAAGCGGTTTCTACGATTGTTGATGACAAGAACGAGATACGCGCCATCGTTATGGTCTCGACCTACAAGGTGGCAGCCCGGTTCGTCAAACGGGTGAAGGCTGCGAAACCGGACATGGTGTTCGGCGCGGTCTCGTTTGTCGGCAGCCGCGCTATTGCCGAGGAATTCCGTGAAAACGGACCGGCGGACGGTGAAGGAGTCATCGTGACTCAGGTTGTTCCGCCGTTTATGTCCAATGCCACCGGGGTGTTGGAATATCGCCGGCTGTTGCAAAAATATAATCCGGAATATGAGCCGGGGTTCGTATCGCTGGAAGGATTTATTGCCGCAAAAATCTTCACAGAAGGTCTGCAGTTGGCGGGACCGGATTTGACCACGGAAACATTGATCGATGCTTTGCACCGCATCAACAAACTCGACATCGGGATCGGCCCGTTGCTTTCCTTCAGTCCCTCACGACACCAGGCATCAGATCGAGTGTGGGGAACTCGCCTCACCAAAGAGGGAGAGTTTGAATCGTTCGATTTAGAATAGGAGCACCGCAGTCCGCTCTGCTTTCATATTTGCAGCAATTAGTGAATTCGCGGCGATCGTTTTCGTTTTGATAAGAAGACTGAAACCTGTCGGCCGATATGGATTGGCCGATTCAGACTTTCTTGCGGAACAATAAGCCTTCGTCGGTGTTTATAAAGTATCACGATCACGGAACAAGGGTTCCCCCAACGCCATTCAGGAGAAGTCTTATGTCGTCACTTTGGAAACCGACACGCCGTGGCGTGTTGAGTACGTTGGCGTTCGGTGCGGTTTCGTTTTCTGTACCGGGACTGTTTGCTGAAGAATTAGCGGTGACGGCCAAAATGGGCGAAGGCCCGTTCTATCCGGACAAAATGCCGTTGGATACCGACAACGACCTGTTGGTGGTCAACGATGCAATCACGCCGGCGATCGGTGATATTACGCATCTATCAGGCCGCATCCTCACCGCTAGCGGCTCGCCGATTCGCAATGCGTTTGTGGAAATCTGGCAGGTCGATCACAACGGTGTCTACATCCATACCGATTCGGCGGGGGCCGGGAATCGGGACACGAATTTTCAAGGTTACGGACGGTTTTTGACCGATGCGAAGGGGCAGTATTATTTCCGCACCGTCAGACCGGTTCCGTATCCCGGACGGACGCCGCACATTCACTTTGGCGTTAGCAAAAACGGCAGGCGGATTTTCACCACGCAGATGCTCATCAAAGGCGAAAAACAGAACAAAAGCGACGGCTTGTTTCGCAGAATCGATCAACAGTCCCGCGACACGGTGCTGGTCGACTTCAAACCAATTCCCGATTCCAAAATTGGCGAACTGGCCGCTAACTTTGACATCATTCTGGGAGTCACCACCGAAGAGTTGGAAGACGGTAGCTTGAAAGCAGGCATCGGAAAACCTCAGTACCGAGGCCAGCGTGGTCGTTAGGACGTTACGGCTTGACCGGCAAGGGGATCGTATCTGTCTATACACCGAAGGCGTAGGTAAATCCCCATTAACCATCGCTCACGACCGGCTCGCCACACAGACGAAATTCTCGTCAGCAAGTTCCTGTTCCCCATGCCAACGGTAGGCACATAAGATTCCGTTCTTAGCGACGCTGTAGTCGACGCAGGCGACGTTCGTGGCTAGGCGGCTGGGGCGGTCGGCCCATAGCCAATAGTGTCCTAGAAAGACGGGTGGTGAATCGGCGGCGTAGACGGCGCGGGTGTCGACCATGGCGGTTGTCAGTGGTGTGTCGGGGGCGAGCGGGGCAGGGGGGAGGGCGTAATCGCGGAGGCTTTTGCCTTCTGGCGATTCAAACCAGCGGACGCGGACGTTGGTGCGGAGGTTGCCGTCCTTGTCCCGGTAGGTGATCCCCTCGGGCAGGGGGAATTCTTTGCCTTTGAGCACATCGTCGACGGCTAGATAAAGGTCCGAGCCCTTGTTGGTGGCATCGACCATGAAATCCGTCGTGACTCCGCCATAGTGCTTGAGCGCCGCTGTGATTGTCGCGTGGTGGCTGGGTTGCCAGCAGGCGTGCACGACGTTGATCCCCTCCAGCGACAGCCACATGGGTAGCTTCCGAAACCAGTCGATGGCCTCGGCACGTTCGTCGTCGGTGAGTTGCTTGCAGGTCGCGGCGAATTGACCGTTGTTTTTATCGCTGTGCTCACGCAGGTAGCGGTGCGGATCGGCCGGGTGGGGCGTACTCCAGGCAATTGCGTTGAATTCGTGATTTCCCATCACCGCTCGGGCGCTCCCGGATTCGACCATCGGTCTGACAATCTGCAGCACTTCGCGGATTTGCGGACCACGGTCGATGAAGTCGCCGACGAAGACCGCCGTTCGCTGCGGATGTGCGTAGTATCCGCGTTGGCGGTTATATCCCAGCTCCTCTAAAAGTTTGATCAATTCGTCCGCATACCCGTGGATGTCGCCGATAATGTCGTACATGGTGCAATCGCGTTTCCCGAGATTCTAAGTCTGTTTTTCACGCCCCCGCAGGTGAAGGGACGGCCCTATTTGTCACTAGGCCGATCGTAGACTGTCTAGGAATGTCCTGCAAATACCACCCGGGACGGCCCATTTTTGCGGTTGTAGAATGCGGAGCGAGTACCATGTCCTACGGAGGAACGTTATAATCCGCCCGCGGATGAGTATGTTTATTCGGTTGAGATCGCTGGCACATTTCCTCAATGGGAGGGATGTTGTAGCGTGGAATCATCCAGAATTATCGACCGCTCGGCCAACTCACGACACCGTCCGCGGTTTTCGCGCCGTCGGCGTAGGCACCTTAAAAATGGACACGTAGGAAAATAGAAATGTGGATGCAGGATGTCATAGAGATTCTCATCGCGATTGCGTTAGTGCTGCTTAACGGATTTTTTGTGGCTGCGGAGTTTGCGTTGGTGAAAGTTCGTGGCGGTCAGGTGGACGAGTTAGTGCGAGCCGGGCGCCCCTTTGCGCGAACGGGGCAATGGCTGGTGGAACGCATGGAAGGGGCACTGTCGGCCTGCCAGTTGGGCATCACCATGGCCTCGCTCGCTTTGGGCTGGGTGGGCGAACCGGCCTTCGCACACTTATTGCGTCCTCTGCTGGAAACATTGGGGATTCACTCAGAAGCGGTGCTGCACACGACCGCGTTTGTGATTGCGTTTAGTGTGATCACTTCGTTGCACTTGGTCATTGGCGAACAGGCACCGAAGATCTTCGCCATTCGTCGCGCCGACCAAGTGTTGTTGTGGTGTGCCTTGCCGTTGAAGTGGTTCTATTTGCTGACTTACCCAATGATGGTGGCACTGAACGTCTCGACGGCGTTATTGCTTAAACAAGTCGGGCTAGAAGGGGTCTCGGAGCACGATGCTCCGCACAGTGAGGATGAAATTCGCGCACTGTTGCGGCAATCGCATGTGAGCGGACATCTCAGCCGGGCGGAACACCGGCTGTTGCACGCGGTGTTTGAATTCGACGATATGGTCTGCCGACGGATCATGGTGCCGCGGGTCGAGGTGGAGTTCTTTGGCATCAACGATCCTCCTCGGCAGTGCATCGAGTTGGCCCGTCGCACGAAGCATACGCGCTACCCCATTTGCAATAACTCGCTCGATGAAGTGTTGGGCGTGATTCATGTTAAGGATTTGGTCGGGCTGGAAGTCAACGACGCGTTTGACTGGAACACCATTATGCGTCCTCCACGCAAGGTGCCCGAGAACATGCCGATCAGCAAGTTGCTCCGGCATTTTCAGGCAACGCACCAGTTGTTGGCGTTTGTCGTCGACGAATACGGCACGGTGATCGGCATTGTCACGTTGGAGAACGTGTTGGAACAGATCATCGGCGAAGTGGACGATGAATTCGATAATGCGGAACCGAATATCGTCTCACAAGGGGCGAATGAGTGGCTGGTATTGGGGACGACACCGGTTGATGAAATCAGCCGCCATTTCAAAATCGCCCTGGACGTGACCGACGCTGATACGTTTTCCGGGGTCCTGGTGAATAGCGCTCAACGATTGCTTTCCGTGGGCGACCGAATTGAACTGGGTGAATTTATCGTCGACGTGGTGGAAGTTCGCGACGACTGGGCAGCGCTGGTCCGTGTGACGCGTCCTCCGGTTGAGAGTTCTGAACCGCCGCAAGATTCGTCGCAGATTCCTGAGCAATAGGCCGATGCAAGTAGTTCGCTCTTGACTCCCTATCGGCTTGTGAACTAACGAGTAAGGATGCTCGGCTCGATAATTCACCCGGCCCAATTTATGGGGAACGGACTGTATGTGGTTGAACGCATTGGGAGGCAAGTCGTTGTTCAAAAAGAGGCATCCGGATATTGGCGCGCGGCCGGGGACATTGGTCATTTCCGCGGACGCCTCATCGCCGAGAATTCACGTGATGCATTTTACACCCGAGGAGTTGAAGGAAGCGGACGTCGCCGATACCGATCAACTACACGCGGCTCACGACCCGAACACGACCACCTGGGTTGACGTGCAAGGCTTCGGCGACGAAAAGTTGATCCGCCGGATCGCCGAGAGATTTTCGATTCATCCGCTGGCGATCGAAGACATTGTGAATGTCCCACAACGCCCCAAAGCAGAAACGTATGACGATCAGATTTTGATCATCGTTCGCATGGTGAATTCGATCGGGCAGGCCGATGTCGACATTGAGCAAGTCAGCATCATCCTCGGAAAAAACTATGTCTTAACCTTCCAAGAACGCTATGGCGATGTTCTTGATCCAGTCCGTCGACGCATCCGTAGTGGCAAGGGGCCGATCCGTACCGAAGGGCCCGACTATGTCGCCTATGCCATTTTCGACACGATTGTCGATGCTTACTATCCGGTTTTGGAGCAAATCGGTAACTATTTAGAAGACTTGGAAACCACGGTCATCGAACAACCCACGCCCCGCTTGCTCAAGAATCTGAATCACGTCAAGAACCGTCTGATCAATCTCCGCCGCGCTATTTGGCCGCAGCGACAAGTCGCTAATTCACTGGCCCGCGACGAGCATCCGCTGATTGATCCCAACGTGCGTGTTTACCTCCGTGACACGTATGATCATTGCGTGCAGTCGGCCGAAGTGGTGGAGATGTACCGCGAGATGGTTACCGGCCTGATGAACATGTATCTCGCGTCGGTCGGTAATCGTCAAAATGAAATCATGAAGGTGTTGACGATTACAGCTGCGATTTTCATTCCGCTGACATTCATGGCCGGCATTTACGGTATGAACTTCGACTACATGCCCGAATTGCACGTCCCCTGGGCCTATCCCGTGATATGGACTACCATGTTCCTCGTGGCCGGCGGCATGCTATTCTACTTCTATCGCAAGGGTTGGATTTGGAATCGCGATGACGACGAGAACATTCCGGGAAAGGACGACGATCCGTGAAGCGGGCGCGTGAGATGATCCACCGCCAAACGGAACGTAAATTCCGATATCCAGGAGCAAACCGATGATCGACGGCAAACGCCAATTTCGTATACAGCTCTGGGCGTTTGTGTCGATGTGGTTGCTGTCTTCTACGATCACATTTGCTCAACCGGACGAGAAACGCGTCCTGCGAATCGGCACAAAAGAAGCGGCACCATTTTCGATTCTCAATGAAGATGGCACCTGGAGCGGGATCAGTATTGAATTGTGGCGGGGTGTTGCCAACGAGATGGGGCTTCGCTACGAATTCGAAAATCTGCCGCTGGATGAAATCCTTGCCGGAGTGGAATCGGGAGAACTCGACGCGGGCGTTGCGGCGATTACGATCACGCACGAACGTGAGCAACTCCTCGATTTTTCGCATTCTTATTTCAATTCCGGACTGGGCATTGCCGTTGCGCAGCGTCAAACGACTAATTGGTCGGCAGTGGTGAAGCGAATCTTTTCCACGGTATTCTTGAAGATCGTGTTTACAATCTTTCTCGTGTTAATGGCGATGGGCACGCTGGTTTATCTGTTTGAGCGACGACGAAATCGGGCAGATTTCGGGGGCAGCGTCTTTAGAGGACTATCGAGCGGCATCTGGTGGGCCGCCGTTACCATGACCACCGTGGGGTATGGCGACAAGGTCCCCAAGTCTCCGGGTGGACGAGCGGTTGCCGTGTTGTGGATGTACACGGCGATCATCATTATCTCGATTTTTACTGCGTCGGTGACCTCAATTCTCACGTTGTCACAACTCGAGTCAAACGTTCGTGGTCCGCGCGACTTGCACAACGTCCGTTTGGCGACCGTGGCTGATTCGACCAGTGCCGCATATTTGCGACGTCAGGGCATTGCTTTCAAATCGTTTCCGGCGGTCGATCAATGCCTTGCCGGTCTCGAACGCAACCAATTCGGCGCAGTGGTTTATGACGCGCCGATTCTGCGATATATGGTGCACAACGAACATCCGGGCCTCATCCAAGTCTTGCCAGCGACGTTTGAAAAACAAGATTATGCGATCGCGATTCCTCCCGAGAGTCCGTTTCGCGAATCGCTCAATCAAGCCATATTGCAGGTGATCACAACACCACAATGGGATGAGACATTGCGGCGTTATCTGGGCGACTGACATGCCGTAGATGATGTTGTTGTGGGAGTTTTTACGAAACGACAGGGAGCCGTAATACATTGGCGACTTCAACTTTACTCTTGGTACTACTCGCACTGGGGCAGGTCGATCCAGCGGAGACGCCGGACGGCGGTGCGGCTGAAACAAAACCGCTTGTCGTGGCGACGAAGGAAAGCCCGCCGTTTTCGTTTCGTGGCGCTGACGGGCAGTGGAAGGGGATCAGCGTGGAATTGTGGCGGCATATGGCCAACGAATTGGGCCTGGAATACGAATTCCGCGAAATGCCTTTGGACGAAATGTTTGAGGGGTTGGAAAAGGGGGACGTTGACATCGCTGTCGCAGCGATCAGCGTCACAGCCGACCGCCACAAACGCGTGGATTTCTGCCATCCCTATTTCACAACCGGTTTAGGAGTCGCGGTTAACGCTGAGCACTCTTCGGGTGGTTGGAGAGTTCTCCGCCGGATCATTTCGACACGTTTGCTCACAATTGTCAGCATCATGATCGGGATCGTCTTGGTCTGCGGCATCTTGTTTTGGTTCTTTGAACGCCAATCCAACGAACAGATGTTCGGCGGGAAACGCCGCAAGGGGATCGGGATGGGGATGTGGTGGTCCACGATCGTATTGCTGGGACATAAGGGGGTTTTTCCCGTCAGCGTTTCCGGTCGGGTACTGGCCTGCGGCGCGATGCTGGCCAGTATTTTGCTGTTTTCAATCCTGACCGGCGTGATTACATCGGCACTCACGATCGGACATATGGACGTGGGCATTTCACATCCGGGTGATTTGCGGCGCATCAAAACGATTACGGTCGAACCGAGTACGAGCGCAGAATTTTTGCGGGCCAAACGCATCCCATTTCGCAGTTATCCCACGATCGCCGAGGCGGCGCAAGCGCTCGCCGGAGTCCGCTCAGAAGCGTTGGTCTACGATGAAGCGCAATTGAAATACTTGGCGAATACCGAGTACTACGGACGGATCCACGTCCTTTCCGTCTCGTTCCATACCCAAGATTATGCCATTGCCCTACAACCCGGCAGTCCATTGCGCAAGCCGTTAAATCAGTCGTTGCTGAATTACCGAGCCAGCGAAGGTTGGCACGAATTGGTGTATCGCTATCTGGGAGAAGAAGTTGTGGATTGAGATTCCACGGCCCAGTCGGAGGAAGAATGGCCCAGCCGCCTGGTTGGAAACGCCTACCGCAACGACCGATTCAACCGCGTGCGGTGGTATTCAGCGCGCTCAGCGGAGGTCATCGATGCAAAATCAGGCGCGGTAGCATCCGTGGACGCCGGAGCAGCGGTGCTGGTCTGTGTCGTTGACGGTGTGGTGGACGTCGGCAAGCTAATGGTTGTCCCATTGCCGGCATAACTCATCACGGCGGTTTGCAGCGTCAGGTCTTCTTCCAGCGATCGATTGGGGCGGATGCTCAGTTTTTCCAGCACCGCATGATAGGCATGGACCGCTTCTTCGGGACCGATGTCGCCATTAACGATCAGCCGCAGGAATTGCACGAAGGCGAGTTGGCATTCGGCGTTGTTGATTTTACGGCCGAATAGGGCGATCCGTGCTCCGTATTTTTGCGCTTCGGCGATCAACTTAAACGCATCGAGTGTCGTACCCGCGCTGCCGCCCAATACGCCGACGATTAAATGCGGATCGTAGGTGACCAGTTCCTCCATTGCCTGTGGGCCGTGGTAGACCATTTTTAAAAAGATGGGGCGACCAGCCGTGGCGACGCCGGCCAACGTGCGGGCAATCAGATCATTGATAAATCCAGCCTGCAATTCGGGGGCGACGGCGCCGGGAACGTTGGGGTCGAAGATCTCCAGAAAATGCCGAAACCCTTTCCGCTCCGCTTCTTCGCGAAACAGTTTGTATTGCTCCAGCGTGTGCAGGTCCAATTGAAGATCGTTGTTGAATGTAACCGAGAATAAACCCAAGTCCGCCCCGCGCGAGCGCTCTTCGGTTTTGCAGTCGAGATGTCCGCATTGAATGTGATCCAGTGACGCCGAACGAAACGGCTGCGCGGGTTCCTGGTATACCGCTCCGCCACGTACCACATGCACATCGGTGGTGTCGTTCGCGCGGGCGGCGGGGGTGATGGTGGAGTTGTCGAACAGTCGTTCGTTGATCGTCAAGACTTCGCTGGTGCTAGCCGACATGAGCATGATGTCGACGACGCCCTGGTGTATGATTTCACGGATCTGCTTACGGTATTCGGCCAACGTTTTGAACCGCACCTCACCATCATGCCGCTCGGGCGATTTTCCCGGTGCACCGATGCCGAACGCCATATCCGCATCCTTGGCGTCGGCGATGATGAATTCCTTGCATCCCGACGGATCAGCATGGATAGCGGCGAGTTTTTGATCCAGCGATTTTTGCATGATAGTAGCAATCCATTCCCAAGCTAACGGCTTCGCTGTCGTATTGGGTGGTGTTTTTAAAGGCGTGCGCTCACATTTGGCAATGGATCCGCTTATGCACATCGTGTACGACAGCGGACCCGTCGGTTGGGGACGAGGTCGGATTATGATCCGGCGAGGACTTTGTCGATCGTTTCGCGAAGTACACGGGCCGAGTTGGCCAGTCCGGTCCGTTCTTTGGGCCACAGGTCCAATTCGATATGCCCCAGCACGCCCTCCCGGCCGACGACGGTCGGTACGGAAATACAAACGTCGCGTAACCCATAGGCTCCGGACTGCAACGTTGAGACCGGCAAAATGCGGCGTTGGTCTAAGGCGATGGAGTGCACAACTTCGGTGATTGCCAAGCCGACGGCGAATCCGGCGCCCCCTTTTTTCTTAATCACTTCCGCTCCGCTGCCCCGCGTCCGTTTCTCGACGTCGCTGACAAGGGAAGGGGAGTAGCCGGGCCATTTGTCCAACGGCAGTCCGGCGACCTGCGCGGCGGACCAAATCGGCACCATGCTGTCGCCATGTTCCCCGAAGATCAGCGTCGAGACTTGCGTCGCGGGAACGTCCAACCGATCGGCCAACATGCTGCGCAAACGGATGGTATCGAGTTGCGTGCCCAGTCCGATCACTTTTTCCGGCGGCAAGGACAACTCGCGCGTTGTTAAATAGGTGAGCACGTCCACGGGGTTGGAAACGACGAAGACAATCGCGCCGGGTTTTGTGCCAACTTTACGCAAGTCGGCCAGGATGTTGCGGAAGAGGGCGACGTTGCGATTGATCAAATCGAGGCGGCTTTCGTCCGGCTTGCGTCGCAATCCGGCGGTGATGATGATCACGTCGGCATCGGCGCTGCCTTCGGGACCGGCGGCATAGATCTTTTGGTCGGCCGTTACACAACTCCCGTGCAATAGGTCCAAGGCTTGTCCACCGACCAGGTCGGCGTTGACATCGACCAGAGCAATTTCACGAACGATGCCCCCGCACTGTAACGCGAATGCCGCACAAGACCCTACCAAACCGCCGCCACCGACAATGCTGACTTTCATGATGCTTTAACTCACAAGTATTTCGTGTAGGGCCGGTTTGTTCGGCCGGGATGTTTTTATGGGAGACCTGCGGTCTTGTTGGGTGCGGGGTCAGGAGACCCGCGCACGACTTGCTGAGTCTATTTCTTGTCGATTGCTGCCATGACTTCGCTGGTGATGGCTTTGACCAGGGCTTCGATGTCGCCGCCTTCTGAACCGTTGTGACCCCCGCCGTTTGTTGTGGCACCCGAATTGCCTTTGAGGTAACCGGGGAAAGCCGGCGGGGGATTGAACGCACGGGTTTCCGGAAGTTTCTCTTCATAACCTTTGCGAAACGCGCTGTTGCCGCACAGGTCGCAATCGTCGGCGTGGAAACGAGGATCGTCGAAGCCAAGTTTTTTCTTCAGGTCCAACAGTTCGCGGCTTTCGCGCTCGTCTAGGTAGCTCACCGGGCCGAGTTGTTTGGCGAGTAACAAAATTCGGCAATAGGCATCGACGATTTCGGTCTTCCAGTACGCCTTCTCCAGATCGACATCGAAGCTGACCGTGCCGTGGTTGTTGAGGATGATTGTGTTGGTTCCCTTGCCCAAAAACGGCAAGACCGTATCTGCGAATTCTTGGCCACCGGGTGTTTCGTAAGGCGCCATCGGGACTTCGCCCAGAAAGACTTCGATCTCCGGTAGAATACATTGTGGAATCGGCTCGCGGGCGACGGCAAAGGCGGTCGCGTGCGGGGGGTGGCAGTGCACGACCGATTTAACATCGGGACGGGCTTTCATAATCGCCAGATGCAACAGGATCTCGCTGGTCCGTTTGCGGGTCCCGGCGATTTGGTTGCCATCCAGGTCGACCGCACAGATATCCTCGGGAGTCATGAACCCCTTGCAGATCATGGTTGGCGAGCAGAGCACGGCATTTTCACCGACGCGGATCGAGATGTTGCCATCGTTAGCGGCGGCAAAGCCCTTTTCATAAATCCGTCGCCCAATCTCGCAGATTTGCTCTTTGAGTTTGCGGTCGTTGACACCGGAGTTCCATTGGTTTTGCATGGTGGGTATTTCCTATCGGGTGTTGGTTATCGATTGTTTTCGGAAGTCATGCCGAGCATGACATACGGGTTAGATATTAATCGTGTCTAAGATGGCGGTGTTGTAGGCGTCGATTGGTTTGTCGCCGGGGTGGAACGGTGCGGCGGCTTCGGCTCCTTCGCTGATGGCGATGCGGCTGCCTTCAGCGGCGCCGCGTTCATCGAAGACCACAAACGGTTCGCCACGGCCCGCTTTGTCTCCGCGAATCCCTTCCAACGACAACGACGTCGCCACCAGCCACGTGGCGCCGGTTAGTTCGGGGTGACATTTTGACAAGGTCACTTTGCCGATCACATCCGCAATTCGCATGGCTGGTTCCTTAATGGTTTTGTGATTTTTTCGTAGGACTGGTTCCCGACTGTCGTCGTAAAACATCGACGATCAACGATGCCGGCGGCAGGCGGGAGCCTACCCTACGTGTTGCTGCTTTGAATATGGGTTACCACAGGCGGCTGGTTGTTTCCCAATTTGCCGGTGGATGCGGTTTTTGTTTACTAAAACGTTGTAACAGTGTCTTCATTGCGAACATGCCGATGTTGGCAGGATCGAGGGCAATCACATTGGCCCCCATTTCATTCATGGTTGTGGCGACATCTTCGCTGTGGCTAACGACGGTGGCACGAATCTTGGGTGAGCGATTCGCTAAACAGGCGGCCAAACGCGGCTGCCCGCTGACGATCGCCACACCGGCGTATTCTCCGCGACTCACCGCCGAAACGGCCAAACGTGCCGCGCTGGCCGGACTTTCCTGCAACTCTAGCTTCCAATCGCCCCCCAGTTGTTCCATGGCACGCATCACTTGGGGACCGGCAGTGACCACAGCCGCTAAAAACGTTGCGGACGTCACCGTCGAAGCTGCCGTCACACGTGTCCAAGTTAAACCTTGCTCGCGAATCAGGTCCCGCGCCGAGGGAGTCAAGATCGCCTGGGCAGAGATTTGAAACCGCCGGTCGCCGTTGATTTGTTCCTTGAGTAGATCCGCCGTGATGATCGCATCCGACAGGTAGGTCACACTGACCGCCGTTTCGGCCGTCTCGGCAGGACGCATCTCGACCGGGGCCGCTAGGTGTTTTTTCACCACAGCAGCAACAATCTGTTCGAGTGTCTGTTGGTCCGTATGCATCAGTCCGGAAGTCCAATCACCGCCCAGCGGACTGGGCATGTTTCATATCCGACGAGATCGCGAATGGACTTTCCATCGCTACTCAAAATCACTTGATCGCCTTGGCCGCTCCCCAGCGGGTCGATCGCCAGTTGTGGTTCTCCATCCGGTCCACCGGCGGCGTCCAACATTTGGACGACAGCCAGTCGCCAACCCGCCAGCGATTCATGTTTGACCGTGGCAGTGGCAGTGCCCACGACTTGTGCCAGGTTCATCTGTTGTTAATCCACGGCAAAAACTTGTTTCCCTAACCGACGGCTTCGCCGTCGTACTGTGCGACCCCATCACCATTAAATAATCCGCAAGTCATCGACCAACGCACAGCGGCGTTGGCGGGTGAACGTCAACGGGCTGGTGATTCCTTCGCCGGTCGGCGTGGCGATGCTGAATGACAAGTAGCCTTCGCCTCCCAGTCCCAATCCCGCGGAACTCGGCCCGTTTTTAACAAACAATGTTGTGTCCATCTCCCGGCCCATCGTGGTCATATTCCGCACTTCGCGAGTATGGATGATGCTCGTGTGCCGAAAGTTGTGTTCATGTTCTTTGGCCAGTTCAATCCCGTGCATCGCATTGCGGCACCGTACGAATGGAACGAAGGGCATCATCTGTTCTTCGGGGACGAAAGGATTGCTTTCATCGGTTTCGCCGTACAACAGATCCGTTCCGGCTGGAACCTGAACGCCGATCAACTCGGCCAAGACCGACGCATCTTTGCCGACCAGATCGCGGTTGAGCGTGTGGTGATCCGAGCCATCTTTGGGCGGATCAAAGGCCAGTTTCGTCAGTTGGTCGATCTGTTGGCAGTTCAATTGATACCCACCGTGACGCGGCATGGCGGAGAGGAGTTCGTCGAAGATCGATTCGACAGCGAAGACTTCTTTTTCACCAATGCACAACAAGTTGTTGTCAAAGGCTCCGCCGGTGATGATCGAGCGGGCGGCGTTGTCGATGTCGGCCGTTTCGTCGACGACCACGGGCGGATTCCCCGGTCCGGCTACAATCGCCCGCTTGCTGCTGGCCATAGCGGCCCGGGCTACGAATGGTCCCCCGGTCACGCAGATGAGTCGAACACCGCGATGCGCGAAGATCTCGTTGGCGGTTTCGATCGTCGGATTCTCAATGATCGTGACCAAGTTTTCTAAACCGGTCGCTTCATAAATTGCCCGGTTGATCCGCCGCGCTCCTTCGCAAGCAATCAAACGTCCCGCGGGATGCGGATTGCAGACCAACGTATTGCCGCCGGCGATCATTGAAATCGCGTTGCTGGCCAGCGTCGGCAGTGAGTGTGTTACGGGGGTGATTTTGCCGATCACGCCAAACGGGGCATATTCGGTGACGGTCAAGCCGTGATCGCCGCTGAGGGCGTCGCACTTGAGAAACTCGACACCCGGCACGAGTTCGATGATTTGTAGCTTTTGAATCTTGTGATCCAGCCGACCGATCCCGGTTTCTTCAAGTTCCAACCGCCCCAATTCCTCAGCCTGCGCCGTGCAAAGTTGTTTGATGCACTGCACGATTTTAACGCGATCGGATACTGGACGTTGGCTAAGTGCTTTGAAACCATCGCCCGCAGCAGCGACGGCATCGTCGACGGTTTGGAATACGCCCCAATCGCCGTTGCGATGGGTGCCGTTTGTCGACCGCCCGCCGTTCCCTAGTTGGGCCAGGACTTCTTGCACGACTTGCCGGATTGCTTGTTCGGTGGCTTGCATGATTGAAATTCTCTTTGGAAATTAGCTGTTATGATTCGTCGTAGGTTGTATCGGGGAATATCCAAACTTAAGTTTGTCAGGCGGCTGCCTGACCTACGGTCTCCGTTCAATCGCCCGCCTTGAACACTGATTTAGATTTCACATGCACCTGATCCACGATGCCGATGATTGCCGCGTCGATGGGGAGTGTTTTGGTTTGCGGGGTGAAGCGGGCGCTGGAACCTTGTACGCAGAGCACCACTTCGCCTTCGCCGGCTCCCACTGTGTCGACCACAATAAACGTGCGGCCGGTTGGTTTGAGGGAGCTTTGATCCTCTTCGTCGACACGCAGAGGTTCGACGATCAGCAGCTTTTGGCCGACCATTTCCGCGACCTTCTGCGTCGAGACCACGCTACCGGTAATGCGTGCCAAAAACATGGCGTGTCCTTGTTGTGTTTGTTTACCGTTTTGTCAGTTACCCCCCGGCGAAGCCGAGGGCTGAGAGAAAATGTTAATTAGGAAATCGCTTTGGCCGCTTGGCGAGCGACGATGATTTCTTCGTTGGTCTGCAGGACCCAAATCTCCGTCGCACTGCCGGCCGTTGAGATCTTTGTTTCTCCGTCCACCTTTTGATTCAATTCCGTATCCAACTCGATTCCCGCCCAGGCCATGTTGTCGCAGACCTGCTGGCGAATCAGTTGGCTGTTTTCACCGATGCCGCCGGTAAAGACGATCGCATCGGCACCACCGAGTACCGTTAAATAGGCACCGACGTATTGCCGAATTGAGGCGACGAAGACGTCGAGCGCCAATTGCGCTCCTGCATGTCCCTCGGCAGCCGCTTCCTCCAAGTCCCGTACGTCTCCGCTCAATCCACTCACGCCCAACAAGCCGCTCTTGTTGGCCAAATCCTCTAGTAACTCTGCCAAACTCTTTCCCGTTGCTCGCATTAACACCGGCAAGGCAAAGGGATCGAAATCGCCGACGCGATTGTTGTGCGGCAAGCCCGATTGCGGACTCATGCCCAAACTGTTGGCCAACGAGACGCCGTCCTTGGCTGCACAGAGCGAATTGCTGCCTCCCAAGTGGCAGGAGATGACCCGCAGGTCGTCCCGGCCCAGAATTTCAGCAATCCGCGTGGTGATGTAACGGTGGCTGGCACCGTGAAATCCCCACCGTTGAACTTGGTAATCCGTTCGCCAAGCTGCTGGAACCGCATAGCTGCGATTGGCCAGCGGAATCGTATCGTGGAAGCCTGTTTCCAATGCCGCCACGAGCGGAATTTCCGGACACGCCTCGCGCAACTGCCGCATGGCTTTTACATACGGGGGATTGTGCGCGGGTGCGATATCCGACAACTCCTCCATCGCCGCTAACAACTCTTCATTCACAACGCGTACACCGCTGAGCCTGCCGGCGAAAACCGTCTTAAACCCAATGACCGCCACCTCACTCACCGCGCCTAAGCAACCATGCTCCGCGTCGGTCAACTGTTCTAAACAGATTTTGACCGCCGCGGCGTGATCCGGAATGTGCCGTGTGGCAGTGTCGGAGTAATCTCCGATTTCCACCTGGCACGAACTCTCCGCCGAACCGATCCGATCAATCCCGCCCCGCGCAAGTTGCACATCGGACGACAAGTCAAACAACCGGTACTTAAAACTCGTAGAGCCGAGATTGGCGACGAGGACTTTCATGGACTCGAATCCGTTCTTATTAGTAGGCAGTAGACGGTAGACAGTAGGCAGTCACTTCGCTTGTCCTAGCGCGGCCCTAGACGAACATTTTCATGACGGCTGCTTCGGGGCGGGCGATGACGTGGGCGCTGACGAGTTCTCCTGAGCGTCCTGCGACATCAGCACCGGCGTCCACAGCGGCACGCACGGAACCCACGTCACCTTGGACGACGGTCGTAATGTAGGCACCGCCGATTTGAATTTGCTTGACCAAAGTCACGTTGGCCGCCTTGAGCATGGCATCCGTTGCCTCAATTTGGGCCACCAGTCCTTTGGTTTCGATCAACCCGATTGCTTCTCCACTCATGGTCTTCACTTGTCCTAACAAAATTTTGTGATTTGAATCCGCCGCATCATGCATAGATGCCGAGGCGGAGATTATTTGGTTGCTTTGGTCGAAGGGAGGATACCCGTCAGTTCTTCGTGCGGACGCGGAATGACTTGCACGCTGACGACTTCACCAATCTTGCTGGCAGCACTGGCACCGGCGTCGACGGCGGCTTTGACTGCGGCCACATCACCAACGGCGAACACTGTCACCAAACCACTCCCGACTTTTTCCCAGCCCGCCAACTCAACGTTGGCCGCTTTGAGCATCGCATCCGATGCCTCGATCAGGGCGATCAACCCCCGCGTTTCGATCATGCCTAAGGCTTCCATCGCTTTCGCCATCTCTCTCATCTCCTCGTGTTGTGAGACTAAGTGCTGCGGATCCAAAGATCCGCGGTTTGAAAAACAATTAAAAACATCCGCTTCAGTGTCTGTATTCGGCGGCGAATTTCATCGCCATGTCTTCATCAATGCTTGCAAGCGCAGTCGCTCGATGTTGCGTGCGGGACAATCAATTCGACCTTGGTCGCCCGATCGAGCGAGACGGCGTTTCCTTCGTCGGTGTCGAGGTGGACCTCCAACTTGACGTCGTCGCTGGCACGCACCAATAAATCTTCCAAGGTTGTCGTGCAGCCTTCGGACTCAATCCGCAAATGCAACCGGTCGCCGTCGGCAACGCCGTAGTAGGCCAAATCGGCTGGCCCCATGTGGACATGTCGTTCTGCGCGAATCACGCCCGCGGTCAATTCCACAACCCCTTTGGGGCCGACGAGCACACAGCCGGTCGTGTCGTGGTGATCGCCGCTGCAGCGGACGGGCAGGTCGATGCCTAACGAAATACCATCGGTAAACGCCAATTCGACTTGCGATGCATTGCGAGTCGGTCCCAAGACCCGCACGTCGGGCAGCATCCGTCGGCGAGGGCCGACAACCGCCACAGTTTGCGTGGCGGCGTAGTAGCCGTCCTGATACAAATCGCGCATCGGTTCCAGTTTGGCCCCTGGGCCGAACAGCACTTCCACGTGCTCGTCGGTCAAATGCACATGCCGGGCGGAGATATTCACCACCAGCGGATTGGGCTGCGCGGATTTGTCACCCAGTCGCGCGAGCAGGATGTCTCGCACAACGTGTTCGATTTGTGTTCTGCTAAATCCGTTGCTCAGTTGCGTCATAGAAGAATCAACCTGTTGTAATATGATTTCGCCGGTCCATTACGACTCGGCAATCGTGACTTCGACACCGGCGTCGGCAAAAATTGTCCGCCATTGATCCGTAATTCCCGCATCGACCACAACGCGGTCGACTTGCTCCAGAGGAGCCAAATGGGCCAATGCACGATGACCCAGTTTTCCGCTATCCGTGACGACCACGACTTCCTCGGCCACTTCCATCATGCGTCGTTCGGTTTCGACCAGCAGGGTGTTGCTGTTGAACAACCCGATTTCAGTCACGCCTCCCACGCTGATAATTAACCGCCGCACATGAATCTGCGCCAACGACGCCATCGCCACCGGCCCGAGTGCCACACCTGTTTTCGGGTACAGATACCCGCCGATTGCCACCAATTCGATATCTGGCTCGTTGGCCAACAAATTGAGAATGGGCAGCGAGTTGGTGACCACTTGCAGCGATTTGCCAATCAAGTGCCGGGCGACTTCGTAGGTCGTCGTCCCGCCATCGAGCAAAATCGCCTCTCCCTCCTCTATCATGGCCGCCACGGTTTTGGCGACCGCCTGTTTTTCTGAGAGGGCCCGGGTGCCCCTTTCAGCTAAGTCCGCTAATGATTCCCCGACATAGGCCGCTCCACCACGCGTGCGGCGGATATGACCGGATCGGTCAAGATGCTCCAGATCCCGTCGAATCGTAGATTCACTGACACCGGTCTGCTCGACAAGGTCTTGTAGAGACGCAAATCCAATATTTTCAACGGTTTGCAGTATTCGGTGCCGTCGTTCGTCCAATAACATATGCTCGAAATCCATTCAGAGTAACGCGTTCCCCACACCATTATTGCGTCACGATCTTTCATTATCAACCATAAACTGTCATAGAGGACGCGCAATTATGAACTATTGTGACAGGTAGTCCTCCAAAACCAGTCATGCCATATGTGCAGAGACGTGGTATTCACGCAACATGGGAGACAACAGTGATCTACTGGCGCGAAGCGCGCGCAGGCCCTGGGACGCAGGAAGTCTCGAAAATGAGCGTCTGAACCCGCGTCTAAGCGGGCGAATCGAGTGCGTCCGCCGCAGGCAGAATGCGGACGCGGCGGCCGTCGACTTCCAGCCGACCGGCGGCAAAGAGGCGAATCGCTTCGGGATAGGCTTCGCGTTCGGCCTCAAAGACCCGGGCAGCTAGGGTCTGCGGTGTGTCATCGTCTAACACCGGCACGGGGCGCTGCAAGATGATTGGTCCGTTGTCATAGATGTTGTCAGAGAAATGGACCGTGCAGCCACTCACCTTGGCTCCGCGGGCCAGCACGGCTTCATGGACGTTGCCGCCATAAAAACCGGCGCCGCAAAATGCCGGAATCAATGCTGGGTGGATATTCATCACCCGCAGCGCAAAGTCCTGGGGGATTTCGAGCAGCGAAAGATAGCCCGCCAAAACCACCAAGTCGACTTCAGCATCGCGACAGGCATCAAAAACAGCGGTGCTGAATGTGGAGGTCTCCTCGAAATCCTTACGCGAAATCACACGGCAGTCCAATCCAGCTGCTTGCGCCTTGGTGACTCCGCCGCAATTGGCGCGACTGGCAATCACCAGTGGAACTTCAGCGTCGAGTTGACCGGCGACCTTGTGTTCCAGCAGATTGGTGAGAGTCGTCCCGCCCCCGGAGAGTAGGACAGCCAACCGAATCGGGCGGTTCAGTGGCAGTGCAACGGGGCGAACGACAGGCATGATTCCATTAGCTTTCGGGTGGGGAAAACGGGGTGGCATCGTCAGTCATTTTCCGCAGACGTTCTTGCCGGATGCGACGATCCTTTGCGGAGATTCTCCAAAGGAACGCGATCAGAATCAAGAGTGCGACCGTGGCGACAACACTTCCCCAGAAAGGTGAGATGACCGGAGCGGGTTCTTGGCGCGGAAACCATTCGATCCGCTGCGCGATGAGCAATGGCGCAATCCGGACCGCATCTTGAGCGTCGTAGGCGTACAGCTTGAAGAAATAGCCGGTCACAGCGACTTCCTCCAGCACGTCTCCTCCACGGGGCATTCCGGGGGGCACCTCACGGCAGACAATGATATAGGGATGGGTGCGCGAGTCCTCGGTGAACAGATAGGCTTGATATGCGACCCCTAAATCGACGTCGCCATCGATGATCGGCATCTCTTCCACCCGACGAACATGCCCTTGCAGCGGGACGAGTTGGCCGCGATAGGCTTGCGGGTTCTTGAGCATATCGGCGTACAGAGAAAATCGATAACGCGGACCGTTCGGGTCTTTTTCGAGTGCGAGTTTCTGATTGTCGTAAAACTGTTGTTCAAAATTGGCCAAGTTTTTTTCGGCGACGGCCTGCTGTTGTTTGTAATCCCCGGCAGCGGCGTAATCCAGAAGTTGAAAGTAGGCGTCCCGTTCATCGTCGCCGATCCCCCGCGTCTTGTCCTGCACGCTGCTAAGTTCCGGGAGACCCTCGGGGGCGTCTTCAGCTATGGCCAAATGCACCGAAGTGAGGCCAGGGGCGAGCGAAATCAGTATGGCCAGCAGCGCGACGATCCCTCTGGCAGGGCAGGGTGGCCGGCTGCGAGGGATTTCAAGGAGTTTTGAGACAGGGGTCGCCATGTTGAAATTTGAAGGGTTTCGCAAAGATTCCGCTGAGATGAGAAGCGATTACTCGTCGAGGCATCCTCGATGCCACAGGGCCAGTTTCGCAGTTTCGGGGACGAATGTCGATGCGAGCGGCTGTTTGCTGGAGCAATTGGTTCTCAGAAACGACCTGTTTCTCAAGGGGTGTCAGGAGGGGCTATTTGAGAGGCCGTTGACACGTTCTGTGGTTTACCTATAATTCCCGCAACTTTTGAAACAGATTTTCTAACGTCAAAGCCCGTGGGCGCGAACCGGGTTGCGACAGACTTACCGATGCCCGTACAGGCAGATGGTTTTGCATGTTGTGGCGGCGTTTGCCGTGTGCGACTGACGGACCACATCTCATTATCGATCAGACGGACTTTGAGGACGCCCCCATGGCTGAAAATGTTGTTGAGTTTACTGATGGAAATTTCCAATCGGAAGTTCTCGAATCGGACGTGCCGGTACTGGTGGACTTTTGGGCCCCTTGGTGTGGACCTTGCAAAATGATTGCCCCCACGATCGACGAGTTGGCGAACGACTATGCCGGCCGCGTGAAGATCGGGAAAGTCAACACCGACGAAAACCAAGCGACTCCCACGAATTATCAGATTCAAGGAATCCCCACGATTCTGTTGTTCAAAGGGGGCGAAGTCGTTGACAAGTTTGTCGGCGTGGCCAACAAAGCCAAGTTCTCCGCCGCTTTGGATACGCACCTGAGCTGACCCCCCGCGGCGACATGACCGCTGCAGGTCGTGTTGCCTGGGTTTTTCAATGCTTCCAGGGAAAGGATTCCCGGAATGAGCGAAGACGTCACAAGCAGTTCGCCGCCAGCACAAACACCGAGCGATAGCGCTCCGCAACGCCTCGGTGAACATCGTGTGGACGGGCCGCATGCGCTCCGTTCCTCCGCGTCTCCCAGCACCGTCGCTGCAATGGCCCCGGCTGCCGCGTCACAGACTCCAGTTACTGCGTCTGAGGCACCAGCGGCTGAGTCGCAGACGTCGAGTGTTGATGTCGATCAATACGCCGGCCAGCAAATTGAAGCGAATTCGGCGGTGGAACCAGCTAGCGGTGTGGGACTGTTGCGCGAAGAGCGCACGCTGTTGCAGGCCAGCCAGATCGCCGAGCGTCTGAGGACGCAATTCTCCGAAATGGACCGCCGTGAACAACGGCTGAATGGTCAATTGGCCTTGTTGGACCAAGAGCGCCGCAGTGTGCGGTTGTGGGTGAGCCAATTCGAGGAAGAGGCCGAAGAACGCGACGCTCGACTGCATCAACAGGAATCGGACTGCACCGAACGGCTCCAACAATGCGCCAAGCTTGAACACGAATTGGAGCAGCAGCGGCAAGAACTGCTTCGATCGCAAGGTGAACTGGCTGCACAGCACACGGAACAGACGGCTGAGCTCGAACGGGAACAAACGCTGCTGCAAAACCGTGTTCGCTTTCAAGAAGAGCATCTCAAGAAGGCGCGGCACGAGCTGGAGAGTCATCAAGAGGAATTTCGTCGCGAACAACAACAGGCTGTCCAGGACCGTCAGCGGACGGCGGAAAGTCTCCGCTCCCAACGGGTGCAAGCCGTACGGTTTCGCGATTTGTTGGACCAGCGAGAAAAATCACTAGTCCGTGAACGTGAGCTGATCCAAAAACATCGACTGGCCAGTCAAGATAAAAATGACGCGGACCGCGAGCGGTTGCTCAACGAACGTCAAGCTTGGGACCGGGACCAAGAAACACAGCAATCCGAGCTGCGGCGCCAACAGAACATGCTCAAGTTGCACGCCGAAAACCTCGAAGCTCGGCGGCTACGGCTTGACCGGTTGCGGGCGGAGTTGGAAGACACGCACCGCAAGACATTAGAAATGCGGCTGTCGGTCGAAGAGGCTTGGGCGCAACTCGCTCAATCCACTGGGCCGGATGTCGCCAAGCAGCGGGTCGACGAAGCGCAAACCGCGTTGGCCGAACATTACAAGCAATCCCGTGAAGACCTCATCCAACACCGTCAGGAGTTGGAGCGTGCGCAAACGCAGTACCAGAAACAACGGGATGAATTCCGCGAAGAGCGACAGGCCCTAGCCGAATGGGTCACCGAACGGACGGCACAGTTGCAGCAGCGTGAGCAGCGGGCCGCGGAGGCGGAACAGACGCTCGAGAGCCGCGAACAAACCTGGCACCAAAAGCAGCAACAATGGAACCAGGAAAAAGCACAAGCCGAGGCGGTCATTCGGGATTTGCTCAAACAGATCTCCGACCAGGAATGCGCGGAGACTACGCCAGCGGTTCGCACTGCTGACCTCGAAGATTAAACGGTTCGACGGGATCGTGCACAGAACGAATTCCCGGTGCGTTCGCCCTTTCCGGCGGATTCGGTGAAACCGGCATGCTCAACCACCACTACGCAGTGCGGTCCCGTTTGACGGGAAACTGCCCGCGATGCGGTGGAAAATGTTGCCAGGTGACGAATCCCCCGCTACGCTAACGGTAGAGTCTGGGGACTTACCAGCTGAGAGGACCCTCCAAATCAGCCCTCCCGCCTCCCACAACGCACGGATCGTTCCACGATCGGCGTCCCTCAATGCGGTCGTGAACCGCGAACAGTACTGGACGGAGAACCACGTAATGTCACGCGGATGCATTCGATTGACGATTCTGTCGACGTTCCTGCTCAGCTCAGGACTACTTGCCGTTACGGCCATTCCCGCTGCAGGCCAGGATGGCGATCAAGCGGCAAAAAAAACGCCGCAGACCGCGCCAGGTGTGGTCATCATCAAACGCGCGCAAGTCAAATTGATTGATCAAGTGGAGTTAGCCTCAGCTCGCGAAGGAATTCTAAAATTCGTCGAGCCTCGTGAAGGGGACATCGTACACGCGGACCAGGTCGTGGCGGGACTGAAGGACGAAGTGGCACGTGCGGAATACGACACAGCCAAGGCACAGGCCGAAAACGATATCGAAGTCCGTTACGCCACCAAAGCCTTTGAGTTCGCTAAAAAAGATCTCGAAAAAAGCGAAGAAGCCAATAAACAAACTCGGAGGGCATTCGCGGACATCGATATCCAAGAGAAAAAACTGGCAGCCGACAAGTCCGAGTTGCAAATCGAACAGGCCAAATGGCAGTTTGATGTCAACAAGCGAAAAGCCGATGCCGCCAAAGCTGTGCTTGAAGAATTTTCCGTCGTGGCCCCCTTTGACGGGATGGTGACGGACGTTAAAAAGTCCAAAGGCGAAGCAGTCCGCGCGGGTGACATCATCCTGGAAATCACCAGCACGCGGCGACTGAAAGTCGAAGGCATGCTGCACTACAAGGATGCTTGGCAAATCAAGCAAGGCATGCCGGTCACTGTCACGCTCGACGTCGATGAAGAAATTCTGCCAGCCAAGAAAAATTCGTTTAAGGGACGTATCAAATTCGTGGCACTGGAAATCGACAGCGTTGCCAAAGACGTGCTGATCACCGCTGAAGTGGAGAATGCCGATGGTATTATGCGTGCCGGTCTGGAAGCGACAATGACCATCGACATACGTAGTGCCGATAAACGCGAAGCCGCTCGTTGATCCGACGTCCCCATTCAGGGTGGACGACTTCACTTGGACGGCTATCGATTTCTGAATCGCTTCGACGGCGAGTATTGCGCGGAATTCAATCTGCCGCTTGCCCCACTCGGTCATTGTAGAAAGTGTCGAGTGGCCGAGCCCGCAAAAGAGCTTTGCCCATCAGCAGTTATTGCATAAGTGGCAAACAAACTTGTGAGAAATCGAGACTGATTTTACGCGAACCCGTCTTGACCCTGTGTGTCCCATCTGCAACGATACTTCTATCGGGTCGTGGAAACGCACACGACGGACTATCCACTCGTGATATGGTCGGGGCTGGCGCACCGGTCGAAGCGGGAAGTTCTGTTGGGGAAAGGAGGTGGTCTAGTGGAATATGTTTGTTGTAATAGCCAGCGAGGTGGTTCCGCCTAGACGACAGCCGGCGGGCTGTCGAAGTTGATGGCAGCCACCGACTCGTAAGGATCAACATCGATCCATATTTACGAGAAACAACAGAGGCCCGGTTCTCGATGTGAGAGCCGGGCCTTTTTTTTATTAGTAGGCAGTCGGCAGTAGGCAGTAGACAGACGGCTGAGGTTGTTTGCTGTTTTAGTTGAACCAGATGGCGAAGCCGAAGAATTCTCCGCCGAAGACGCGCATGAGTCTTTGCCAGACGCGGGGGTCGGTCAGGGGGCCGTCTTCTAGGTACGGGTCGGCTGCGGTTCCCGATACCCAAAGGACAAGATCGAATCGTCGCGGCTCGGTGAAGACACGCCGCAGGTTGACCCCGCGGGCTTGCGACTCCTGATCCCCCCGCCAAAAGGGGATCAACCGTTTGCCTTGGAGGAGGAGTTCCATTTCGTACAAGAATTCGTGCCAGGCGTCGATCATTTCCTGCTGCACGCGGACGTTGGGCAATACGCCGGTTTGGTTTGGATTGGGCAACCATTCACGGTCATCGTCCTTTTCGGCCAGAATGCGTTTCCACGACAGTCGACTTTGTTCGATCATCGCTTCGAGATGCGCGAGCGCGCTTTCCATTCGTTCCGGGGCGACGACCGGAAAATTGATCAGGTGGATAAATGCGACGATGTCGAAGACACCATTATTGATCCAACCGGTCTGCGGCTTGCTTTCTTCTGTCAAATACGCATAGGGCGTTTTGTTGTTGGAGACCAGCAGGTGCCCAGCCCGTTCAAAAAGCTCGTGGCCATCGTACGCCAATGCTATGTCACAAAACGCCGACAACAAATGGCAATACCCCCGCAGCCAATGCACGTCCCCGCCGTCGAAGGCAATCAAGAATTTTTCGCCGGCGGCTTGATCTCCGCCGCGTGTGACGGTGGCTAGCAGCTTCCAGAGGGCTTCGTCTTGGTTGGCGTTTCCATCGGAGTTCAAATCCAATCGAATGCGGCCGAAATGTAGCGGCAGTTTGACATCGGTGGTGTCGACTTTCGCCAGCGTGGCTTCGGCGACTGTCAGCTTGGCAAGAAAGCTCTCCATGATCTTGCCTCCCGCCTCGTAAGTCATTTTTTCGGGATGGGAATTCTTGGGAATTGGTAAACGCAGCAGCGGAATCTGCCCCGCAACGAACCGCGACGTCCGCAAACCGTAGCGATGGTACGATTGCCCCAGATGTTCGACCGCCTGAAGAAACTGCACCACACCGAGGCTGAAGCGTGCCTGTTGGTCGTCCGGTTGTTGCGCGATCAATTTCTCCAAGGCCACAGCTGCCTCGGTCAGTTCCCCTTTTTCCAGGTAGCTCTCCACCACCGGTGGCTGCGGGACCGCGCCTGCGGCAACAACGCAATTGGCCGCTGGATGTAACAACAAAAACGCGGGCAGGATCAATAAACAACTGTGGTGGACTTTCATCGGTCGGTTCCCCAAATATTGCGGCAGTGGAAGTGCGCGCAGCAGCGAGAAGCGTAAATCCTCGGGTGATTCGGATTCCGCTATTCGGTTGCCGCAGGCGAAGTTTCTCCCTCAGACGCGACCGTTTGTCGTATATCACGCCGGTTCACAAGAATTTTCTTGAAAATCTAAGGAACTCCAGATTCACGCCATAACCTGCAAGATTCCGCGACAGAAATCGGGCAAGTCGTCCGGTTTGCGGCTGCAGACGAAATGCCGATCGACGACGACAGCTGTGTCTTCCCAAAGGGCACCGGCGTTGATCAGGTCGTCCTTGATTCCGGGCGATCCGGTCACGCGGACTCCCTTGTAGACGCCCGCGGAGATGGGAATCCAACCCCCGTGGCAAACAGCGGCGACCAGTTTGCCGGCGGTGTCGAAATCGCGAACCAGCTGGAGCACCTTGGGATCGCGACGGAGCTTGTCCGGCATAAATCCACCCGGCACAACCAACCCATCAAAGTCGGCCGCCTCCATGTCGTCGATCTTCGCATCGGAGACACAAGGGTAGCCGTTCTTTCCCGCATACGACGTATCAGCCTGAGGCCCGGCCACGGTGACAGTTGCTCCGGCTTCGATGAGCCGCAGTTTGGGGTACCACAGTTCCAGGTCTTCGTAAATGTCGCCGACAAAGATGAGAATCCGTTTGTTGGCGAGCGGTTGTGCGTTGGGCATATTGGGGCTCCTATAGCAATGGACGCGGGCACGCGGCCGAGAAGGTTCTTCGAGCGAAAGCTAACTGCATCAACCAGTAGCAGGGCAGGGGCTGGAAGGCAAGTTCATCTAGCGAACGATTGGAACCGTTTTATAATGGATTCCCGGCAACGCGGGTATTGTATCCGGCCTTGGTCGAGGTGCTCAACAATGACGACGAATTGGCTTGACGAACTGGAACAGCGCAGATTTTTAGGCCCTGAAGAAGGACCACACGCATTTTTTCCACTCGGCGCCTTCCAGGGATACCTTTTGTCCAAACAAGCGTATCGCGGCATCATCCGTTCGGCGCACAAACGACTCTTGTTGTATTCGTTGGGGATCACCGCGGTCACGACAGCGTTGGGAGTCTTCTTTGGGATCCACTTTTACACAATGACCTGGGGTGGCTGTATTCTAACATTGTTGAATTTCTAGCGGTCATGCGCCGCGTCACATGGCGCATGCATAAATTGCCTTTTGCCATTGGGTTTCGATACTTCGCGCGTTGGGCGGATGAGCAGAGTTTGTGGCAGGGTGTTTTATTGGGACTGATGTTTCTCGCAATGCTGCTGTTGGGAATGCGCCCACCCTGGGGGAACGCAGAAATGCCGTTGATCATGGCATACTTCCTCTGCTACTCAGGCAGCCTGCTGTTTAGTCGATACAAACAACTCCGCGCAGAAGCTCATATCGCTGAGTAAGCAGCAGCGCGTGGAATCAACTCCACATCGAGCGGCTTTGCCGGCGGATCATTTCCGACGTAATGTGCGGTTGCATTTCGACCTGTTCATCCGCTGCGGGGGCGGCGATGCCGGTGCGTTCGTGAAAGCGTTTGCGAATGCCCTTGGGCAAAAAGCGTGTGAGCTGCGACAGGGAATGTCTGCCGAAGCCGCGTCCCGGCATGTAGTCGTTCAGTGGGAAGCAGACATACAGCGAGTTTTTGGCCCGGGTGAGCGCGACGTAAAACAACCGCAGCTCTTCTTCGATCTCCGCTTCGTTCTTCGTCGCCATGTCGGAGGGGATCTTACCGTCCGCCGCATGTAGCACATACACGGCGTCCCATTCCAGGCCTTTGGCGGAATGGATTGTGCTGAGCACCAGATAGTCGTCGTCCAGCGTCGGCGGACCGGCGAGGTCTTGCGTCGAAGCGGGGGGATCGAGCGTGATTTCTGTCAGAAACGTCGCTCGGTCGGGGAATCGGTTGGCCAGTTGTTCGAGTTGCTCCAGGTCCCGCAGCCGCGCATCGGCGTGGTCGTATTTGCGCTGCAACAGGTCTCCATAGAACTCAAACACGCAGTGCACTTGATGCGGCAAGTCTTTCAGCTTCGGGCCGTTGAGGTTGCGCATCAGTTCCACGAACTTGGCCCAGTAATCCTTGGCGGCCGCCGGTGGATCGAACTCTTCCCAGACGCGAAAATCGCCGCCTGCGTCGTTGAGCAGCAACATCAGATCTCGCGTTCGCTTGGGGCCGATGCCGGGTAGCAATAATAAGACGCGGACTCCTGACACAAAATCGCGAGGGTTTTCGGCCAGCCGCATATAGGCCATCAAGTCTTTGACATGCGCCGTTTCCACAAATTTTAGGCCGCCGTATTTATGGAACGGTATATTGCGGCGGGCCAGTTCAAGTTCCAAAGTCATACTGTGCTGTGATGCGCGAAATAGCACTGCCTGTTTGCGAAGGTCGACACCCTTTTCGCGATGCGCCAAAATCTCGGAGATCACGAACTCGGTCTGTTCGTCTTCATCCTGGCAATGCACCAAGACCGGGGGTTCCCCTTGCGTTTGTTCCGACCACAGCTTCTTTTCATGCCGCTGTTGGGCTTGGCCGATCACTTCGTTGGTGACATCCAGAATCGGCTGTGTGCTGCGGTAGTTTTGCTCCAGTGGAATCACGCGGGTGTTGGCGTATGTCTCAGGGAAATCGAGGATATTGCGGACCGTGGCTGCCCGGAATGAATAGATCGATTGCGCATCGTCGCCCACGACCGTCACACCTTGCCCGTCGGGCCGCAGCAATTGCAGGATCTCCGCCTGCAGCAGATTGGTGTCTTGATATTCATCGACGAGCACGCAATCAAAGCGGCTGCGGATTGCTGTGCCGGCTGCCGGGTCGCTGAGTAATCCATGCCAAAACAACAGCAGGTCGTCGTAGTCCAGGACGGCGTTTTGTTCTTTGCGATCGACAAATGCGGCGAATAACCGGCGGAGGTCGTCTGCGTATTGCACACACCAGGGGAATGAGTTCGTCAACACGTCTTGCAGGCTGCGCCGCGAATTGACGCAGCGGCTATAAATGTCGATACAGGTACTCTTGCGAGGAAATCGGGTTTCGGCCGATGCGAGATCCAGCTCCGTGCGGAGTACGTTGATCAAATCCTCGGAGTCACTGCGGTCGTGGACTGTGAACTCCGGTTCTAAACCGATCGAGCGACCATGCATCCGTAGCAGTCGTGCTGCGACCGCGTGAAAGGTGCCGCCCCAGAGTTGTTTTCCACTGTACTTGCCAACACGCGCGCCTCGCTTTTCGGAGAGATGATTCAATTGCCTCAAAATACCGTCTACACGGCGGACCATTTCGCCGGCGGCGCGGCGGGTGAAGGTCAGCAGCAGAATCCGCGCTGGATTCACACCGTCGGCGATGAGATGCGCCACGCGGTGGGCCAGGGTGGTGGTCTTGCCTGTTCCGGCACCGGCGACAATCAACAACGGATCACGGCCATGTATGGCGGCGCTGCGTTGTTGCTCGTTGAGTGTACTTAAGATTTCGTCGATGACCGGCGTCGGTTCCATCGTGCTGCTGTGCTCCCTTCCCAGCGAGACGGTTCATCCGCCGCGGCTTGTAGGGGTATGATGACCGATGCGGTGGATGATGGGAAGCGCAGCACGGTGAAAGAGGCATTTGGGGGTGAAGGAATCCTTGGTTTCTCTGGTGATTCTCAGCGAATCGATGGAAAGAACACTGCTGGAGGCGTACTATTGCCGTGTCGACTTGGAAACCTGAATTGTTATGAAAATTCTCATCACTGCCGGCCCCACACGGGAATACCTAGATGACGTCCGCTTTCTGTCCAATGCCAGTAGCGGGCGGATGGGGTATTCGATTGCGCAAGCGGCAATCGACGCCGGACATGAGGTGGTGCTGGTCAGCGGTCCGGTGGCCTTGCCGGTTCCGGCGGGTTGTGAGTTGGTTTCGGTCGAAGGAACGCGGGACATGTACGACGCTTGTCTCGCGCGATTTGCCGAATGCGACGGGGTGATCGCTTCCGCGGCGGTTTGTGATTATGGACCGCGGGAACGGACCTCAGGAAAACGGGTCAAAACCGGCCTGCCGATTACGATCGAGTTGGTGGAAATGCCCGACATCATTGCCGAACTGGGACGGCAAAAGGGACAGCGTTGGTCGGTTGGGTTTGCGCTGGAAGCACAAGATCCTCACCGGCGGGCTGTCGAGAAACTGCACAAGAAAAACTGCGACGCGATCGTACTCAATCGCACGACAGCCATCGGAGCGAACGACAATTCCATCGAATTGATCGATTCTACCGATACAACCGTCGCAAAATGGACGGGCAGTAAAATCGACATTGCCCACCGGCTGATCGCGTGGATTGTCGGTACTCTTGCTGACTGAGCAGACGGCTCAGTGCCGGAGCCTCTTACCCAATCGCTGCTGTCGGTCAGGACGTTGCTCGAATACCACACCATATGTTGCGTTTTGGCAACATGCGACAGTTGGTGTGATAGGCTTTCCATGCGTGGACATGCGCCTCCATTTTTAGGAGGACGCGAATTGTCTATGGCTCGTGATGTTGGCGAATTCACAATGTCCCTACGGAATTGCCGCAGGCGGCGTTTACTTTCGATCCTACAGAACAAACGAAGCGTCCGATGAATTTTTCACGATTGAGAACCGACCTGACGGCCCTGGCGATGCTGGCGGCCACTGTCTTTGCGGCACTCAGCCTTGTCAGCTATGACCCGGCTGATGCCCCGGGGCAGAACGTCTATCCGCCCCACGAACATGCCAGCAATATCTGTGGCATCGCGGGAGCCCATTTGGCCCATATGCTCTTTAGCGTCATGGGACTGTCCGCCTATGCGCTGGTGGTCGGGCTGGTGGTGTTGGATGTGCGTTTGCTTGCGCGACGTCCCTTTTCGGATCCCTACGTCCGTGCGACCGGTTTCGGTTTGATCCTGCTCTCCTTGTCGGTCGCTTTTCGTACGATCAGCATTGGCTTGGGGAATGTTCCTGCCGTCGGTAGCGGCGGTTATCTAGGGGCATGGGGCTATACGTTGTTGGACCGTCGTTTTTCCACGGGGGGGACGATGATTTTCGTGGCCACCGGGATGGCGGCTGGATTGATTTTGGTCTGTGACGGGTTGATCCTGCGACTGATGACGCTACTGAAATCCGGACCGGGCAAGATTTGGGGGCGATTGAATCTCGTGTCCCGTTTCTCCAGCAGCAAGAAATTCGCAAATCGAATTGCCGAACCGTTTCGGCGTCGTGGAATGGAGACGGACGAGGATTGGGAAGAGCAGTTGGAAACTCATGCGGCGGCCAATGCCGTGGAAGAAGAAGCAAGCGTCGAAGATCCCTTTACAGACGAAGCCGATGAAGACACTGAAAAACCGCGTAAACCAATTCGCATCAACCCGCCCGTTTCAGCGGTCGGCGATCGCGATCGGCTGATGGTCAAGCTCGATGCCAATGCGGACTCGGTCGAAGAGGTCGCGTTGCCCGAGACGAGCCTGTTGGAAAACGCGGACGATTTTCCGTTTGAATATCTTTCGGAGAAGGCCCGCAAAGCGGCGGCTGTGCTGGAGCGGACGTTTCAGGAATTTGGCCTGAATGTTCGTGTTTCAGAAATCGACACCGGACCGGTGATTACGCAGTTTGAATTGGAACTGGAAAAAGGACTGCGGCTGAACAAGATTACCTCATTGGCCGATGATCTGGCGGTGGCGCTGCGCGTCCCGGCGGTTCGTGTCGTTGCGCCGATCCCGGGCAAAAACACCGTCGGTGTCGAGGTCCCCAACGACAAGCAAGTCATGGTGCGGTTGCGAGAACTGATTGAGTCCTCGCCTGAGCAAACGGAAAAACATCGTATTCCGATTTTCTTGGGCAAGGATGTCAGCGGACGCCCGCTGGCAGTCGATTTAACAAAAATGCCGCACTTGTTGATCGCTGGACGGACCGGAACCGGTAAGAGCGTCTGCCTGAATACATTGATCCTGTCGATGCTGATGACCCGCAGCCCGGCGGAGGTCAAGATGTTGATGATCGACCCCAAGATGGTCGAACTCAGCCCGTACAAACGGGTGCCGCACCTAATGCATCCGGTGATCACCGACATGAAAAAGGCCGAAGCAATTCTGGCTTGGGCGGTCGACAAGATGGAAGAACGTTACGACTTGTTGGCTCGTTGCGGCGTGCGTCACTTGGATAGCTACAATAAACTTGGCAAGGAAGAGGTGCTCAACCGGATCGGTGAAGACCCCGAATCGGAAGAAGCGCACAACATTCCCGATAAAATGCCGTACATCGTGATCATCGCCGACGAAATGGCCGACATGATGATGACTTCCGGCAAAGACGTGGAAGGACACATTATTCGCCTGGCGCAAAAATCGCGGGCGGTCGGTATCCACCTCGTTTTGGCGACGCAAAAGCCGACTGTGGACGTCATCACCGGCTTGATTAAATCAAACTTGCCCGCCCGGATTTCGTTCCAGGTAGCCAGCAAGACCGACAGCCGCGTCGTGTTGGATGAAATGGGGGCCGAACGGTTGTTGGGTAATGGCGATATGCTGTATCTCGCACCGGGGACGAGTAAGGTTACCCGCGCACAGGGGACATTTGTATCCGACGATGAAGTGAATAAAGTCATTGAATTCTTCAGTGACCAAGAACCGCAATACAGCCAGGAATTGGCGCAGATCAGTACCTCGGGCGGCGGCGCCACTGGTGGCATTGAAGCGATGCGGAAGCGTGACGATCTGTACGAATCGGCAATCGACGTCGTCATCCGCGAAGGCCGCGGTAGCGTCTCGTTGTTACAGCGGGCTCTGGGCATCGGCTACGGGCGGGGTGCGCGGCTGATCGACTACATGGCCGAAGACGGCATCGTCGGCGATTACAACGGCAGCCAAGCCCGCGAGGTGCTCTACACTCCGGAACAATGGCGAGCGATCGTCGAAGGGGTCGAGGAAGACGAATACGCGATGGCGGAGTGATCGACGGTATTCGTCGTGTGCCGTCGTTGTATTGATTCCTCAGCCCCTGCTCATTGGCAGTTGCCGTGATAGCGCGATAAGATTCCGGTAGTCAGCTGTTAGCCTCACCTTCTGATTAACGATGCCTCATGATGAGGACTATCGAGGCTCTCTCTGCGCATATCACGATGTGTGTCACAGTGATCGGCGCATGAGCTGGCTCACTCTACGCCGCCTCCGGGAGCAAGGCTAAAGCGGCCAAACCCGAAATGAAGGTCGCCATTACGATCGATCTCGCCCGACGGTTGCTCAAGGGGTATTCACTGCGGTTCATTCCAATGGCACACAGTTCACTGTGAACGGCAGGGGGCTATGCGGGCGTTAATCGCACCTCTGACGTCGATGTGCCTCAAACGGTCTCTATTCGGGCAACCAGCGTATGTTGCAAGGAATCCGGGACCTGGAAGATGATTGGCCACCACGCAGGCTTATTGCCGTTTCTGAAGAAGTGATTCTTGCGGCAACAACTGGAAATTCGATGTTATCTCGAAACGCTGGCGCCCCGAAGTTTGGTCATTCGGCAGGTTCGTCTTGACTAATTCCCAACTTTCGAGAGAATTCCGCTCCGAATTGTTCTGTCGGTGATTTTGCGTGCGGAGAAAAGGATTTCATCCCGCTCGGTCAAATTGCCGATAGTGTTATTCGCAAATTCCCCAACACCCCGTTTCAGCTGAAATCGACACAAGGAGCAGTCAGTGCCCGAAGACCAAAACCTCGAAATGGATTTCGAAGAAATCGACGGCGAAGAAGAGTACGAAGAGATCTCCGGCGAAGAAGTCGATCGCGTCGTGGAGTCCCTGGAAAAACTGATCGCCTCGGTTGACAGTGAAAACGTCAAGGCTTACCTCGACGATGCTCTGAACAGCATCTATTACCTCATCCATGACGAGGATGAAGAAATGGACGATGCGGAAATCGAAGACGATGCCCAAATCGACGACGAATTGGACGATACGTTCTCTGAAGCTGCCTAAGCGTTGAATCGTCTCTTGCGAGTCAAGACTCGCATCCCCAAACAAAAACAGCCACCCCGATTTCTCAGGGTGGCTGTTTTTTTGTAACTGATTGCCAATCCGCATGTTCCGTAGAATCGTTGGAATCCCTTCAGTAAACGCGGATTAGAGGTCGATAAAACAAACGAATGCCTTCGAATCGATGCGAAAATTGTCCACACGATTTTCTCGGAATTGGGCGGTTCGAAGAGCCTTCGCGCGTTGTTGGTTATATGGCTTTAAGAAAGAGGTCCACCGGATCGGTGGACTCGAACAAGCTATGAAGTTTTTCCACCTATTGATGTTGCTGCTGATACTGCGACCCTGTCCGGCGTGTCTGGCTAATGAGGTTGTCGCAGAGATTGTAACGCCGCAGGCGGTTGGAACGTTATCTCCCCATACAATCCAAGATGTTTGCAAATGCCCGCGCCCTCATCGTCGTGGGCATCATCATGCGCCGCAGCAATCGCCCGCTCAACATTCGTGTCCTTGCTGCTTCACTAATATTTGGGCCGCACGGGTCACTTCAACGTTCAGTCTGCCGCGCAATGGCGCGGAAGAAGGGACCTTGTTGGGTTTTCAGGAAGTCGATAGCACGCAGTTGACTTTTCGAACAATCATTGAAACGACACGCGTAGCGCTCCCCAACCGTGATGAAATATCGTTGCCTTTGCTTCTCTAGCGAACTTGAGGTCGATCGCGCGCCGATTCAGCGATCCCTCTGCTGCTGACGCTGGGATTTGATGACCTCCAGTGGGACATGCCTTGTTAGTGTCATCCCCTTCAGCCCGCGTCTTCTAAATCGCACACAACTGATGTTGGGGGGCGGAGATTTCTCCGGATAGTCGCCGCTCAATCGAGAATCGCTGAAAAAAATAGAGCCCCCCTTACTCCCATTAATGTGGAAAGTCACCACCATGAATTCCAAACCCTTTGGACCACTGCGGATCATTTTGACGTGCGGAAGCATTCTCGGCGCATTGGCCCAATGCGAAGCGGCCGATCCCGTGAAAATTGCAACTCGCAGCAAGACCGAAACCTCCATTGCTGCCAGCTCGCAGCAGGAAAAATATTCGTTCATCATGTTCTGGAAAAAACAGGATGAAGCGACGAACACAATGTGGAAGAACTTACAAGCCGGTCTGGCGGATCGGTCGCAACAAGCCAATCCCGTAGCAGTGCGCGTCAATGCTCCCGAAGAAGCGGCAATCGTTAAGCGCTTCGGCGTTAGCCGTGCTCCGATGCCATTGATGCTTGCCGTCGCTCCCAATGGAGCCGTGACTGCATCGTTTGCCAAAGTGTTGGACACGACCAAAATCGACAACGCGTTTGTCACACCGACGATGACCCGCTGTATGTTAGCGATGCAGAACCGCAAGGTCGTTTTGCTTTGCGTCCATGGCGACGATCAAACAGCCCCGCCGGCGGGTGTGACCGAGTTTAAATCGATCCCGTGTTATCAAAACACATCGGAAATCGTGCACATGCATGTCAGCGATCCTGCGGAAACGAAATTCCTCAAGGAATTGGAAATCCCGCGGACGTCGCAAACCACAACGACGGTTTTCATGGCACCACCGGGTGTGCTGCTCGGTAAGTATCCGGCCAACGTGACCAAGGCGCACTTGATTTCCAAACTACGGGCCGCTGGAAAGGGCTGTGGAGACAAAAACTGCAAACATTGCCGGCCGTAACTCTGAAACCAACTCTGGAAAGGATTCCAATATGACACTCACATCCATCATCTGGAAAGAGTTGCGAGAACGGCCGACAGCCATGTTCACCAGCGTGCTGGCGATTTTGCTGGGCGTGACCGCACTCGTGGCCATTCGCAATGTTACTGTCTTCTCTGAACAGGAAGTCGCCGGCAAGCTGGATACCTTGGGCGCCAACGTGTTGGTTTTGCCCAAAGGGGTCACGCTCCAAGATTACTACGCAGCCGACATGCACAAAGAAACGATTCCCGAAGAGCATGTGGCCGAATTGGCGATGGCCGGACTGACCGGTGTCGAGGGCTTGTCGCCGAAACTGTGCGTGCCGATTACATTGCAGGAGAAATCTGCCACGCTGACGGGAATTATGCCTCAGGCCGATCTGCAAACCATGGCTGCCTGGCAAGGTGGCCAGTTGTTCAAAAAACATATAGGTTGCAAAGCCAAGATCAACGTGGCCAATGCGGCAGACGATGCCCCGGAAGCCTTAGCACGTCGACGCACGATTCAGGATCTGCAGGAAAACGATGCCATTCTCGGCGCGGACCTAGCCGCCCACACCGGGCTAAAAACGGGTGATTCCATTGAGCTGTTGGGCGAATCGTTCACCGTGATCGCCGCCCTGGAACCGACCGGGACCATCGACGATACGCGTGTCTTCGCCCATCTGCACTCCGTACAACGGTTATCCAATGCGGGGGAAGTCGTCAACGTCATCGAGGTGATGGGGTGTTGCGAGGATGTCGCTAATGGACTGGTGACCGAATTGAGCACGATGTTGCCCAATACGAAAATCGTGACGATCGCCAATGTCGTCGAGACACAGGTCTCCATCAATCGCATGATGACGCGATTGTCGTATTTGTTTCTGGCAATTTTGATCGCCGTCGGCGGTGCGAGCATGGCCAGTGCGATGTATGCAAATGTGATGGAACGCCGTCGCGAAATCGGGACCTTGATGGCACTGGGAGCGACGCCGCATTTCGTCACCCGCCTGTTCCTGTTCAAAGCTGGTTTGTTGGGCTTGGTGGGTGGTATCGGCGGGTACCTGGTGGGTAGCGTTTTGGCGCTTGTCCTTGGTCCCAACTTTGCGGGAGTCGCCGTTCAGCCGATTCCGTCGTTGGCACTGATTGCCGCGGGGACCGCGATGTTGGTCTCCTTCGCCGCTAGTTACTTTCCGGCTCGCCGTGCGGCAGGCCTTGATCCTTGTCTTTGCTTCCAGGAGGTTTGATCGCATGTTACGACTCGAACAGGTCAGCAAACTGTATCGCAAACGGCAAGAAGAAATCGCCGCGCTGCAAGAGACCGATTTGGAAATTCCCGATGGAGACTACGTGGCCATCATCGGCCCCAGTGGCAGCGGAAAAACGACGTTGTTGTCATTGCTGGGAGGCATGTTGGCCCCCACAACCGGCAAGATGTGGATCGACGACGAATCGGTCTATGATTTGCCGATTGTCGATCGCGCCCGTTTGCGGCAGAAGAAGATCGGGTTTGTGTTTCAAACGTTTAACCTCGTGCCGTATATGACAGCGCGCGAAAACGTGCAAGTCCCGTTGTTTTTGGCAGGCACAAAGCCTGCCGCGCAGCAAGAACGAGCGACGGAATTATTGGAAAGCGTTGGCTTGGCGGACCGGATGGATCACAAACCGTGCGAATTGAGCACCGGCCAGCAACAGCGAGTCGCCTTGGCCCGCACATTGGCCAACGACCCCGATTTGATCCTGGCGGACGAACCGACCGGAAACCTCGACCCCGCATCGCGGCAGATGGTTCTGTCTTATTTTGAGAAGTTCAATCAAGACGGGAAAACCATCGTGATGGTCACACACGACATTGCCGCTGCACGTACCGCACAGCGGTTGATGCAACTCTCCGAGGGAGTTCTCGTCGAAATGCCCTGCAAACCCGTTTTGAAGTCCGCTTAAGGACCTCAGTGCTGCAAGGATTCGCCCGGCCGGTGTCTGTTCCCGGACCGGGCGTCTTTGCGGATACTGCATAGCAAGATCACGCGGTCACGGGTTTTACAATTGCTATAGTGAAGGTGTTGGTACCCACGCCGAGAAGATTGCTCCTGTTTCGAATCTTGGAATAACAAGAAGCTCAACGGCAATTCCTAGGACCGAAGCCGATATCGTCTATGGAATTGGTTTCAATCGGCAACATTGTTGAGCGCAGGCAAGTCAACTCGTTGTGATGCAGTTTGCTCAGGACTGGTGGCTAGTTGTCTGCGGAAGGCGGTCCCCATTGCGTCCCCTTGCCAGGGGGTAGAGGGTAGGGGCCCATATAGGTGGCGTTGTAAGTCCATTGCGGCATCACGAAGTGGAGGGGCTGGTTGAAAGTCGGTCGGCTGTTTGAGTCTCCACTCCAGCCACGCCGCCTCCGCGGCATGCGGGTCGTGTTGTCGGCAGGCGTGTTTTAGATTCCTGGCTGCCATTTGTTCCGGCGGGTTCAATCGATTCCAGAATGCGCGCGCCCACTTTCCGAGTTGTGCTCGCTGCCAAAAGAGAATTCCACCGAGCGCCGCTACGAACAGTACTCCCAGCCCCCATCGGCCATTTTGGTCTGGGGCTTGCTTGACGGTCTCTTCATGCGGCGCGGCAGCGACCTGGAAGGTGACTGCGGGCAAGACTTTTGATCCGTACTGCTCGGATTTCGGATTCCACCAAATGTATTTTATGGTGGGAAGAGTCCAGGTTCCGGGTTGCTGAAGTACATATGTGATCGTGTCCCGGCGCATTCCGCTGAACGCGCCTCGTTCGGTTTTATCGGTGACTTCAGGTTTTCCGATGTAGACCCGAATCCCACTCGGCACATCTGTCGGTGGCGGCGACAATGCCATGCCTGTCATCTGGTCAGCAGTTTGCGTGATGGATCGGTGGAAAATCGCTCCCCGGTTGGACGGCCCAGGTTGTGGCTGCCATGTCTCGGTGACGGTCATCTCATCGGTGGTCACCAAGAAACCGATGTCGGCACTGTCGGGAGGTCGCTGGATTGTGAATCGCATTGCGGGCACTTTTTCGACATGCTCGATACCCGGACCGTCGAAGTCGTTGCGGCTGGTAAAGCGAACTTCGAAGCTGGGAAGTTCGATGTCTCCCGCAGCTTGAGAGAACAGGGCAAATTCGTGCGTTTGAATGAACCACGTCTCGCCCTCGATGACTTTGGAGGAGACCACCGGATTGCTGACTTTGACGATCACGCATCGTGGAATTTGCGGCAGGGAAAATCCAGCCGCGCCCACAAATGGACCGGGGCTTCTTAATTCGACATAAAACGTCGTTCGCTGGCCGACCCATGTTTTTTTCGCGGGGGCAGAAATGTATACGAGTTTCACATCTGCTTTCGCCGACTGGAGGAATACAAACACGCTACACAGGCCAGCGAGACCACACATGGTTTGTCTGAGGCGTCGCCCACTCATTTCTCGTCCCCAGCTTTGCCGTCGGCTTGTTGATAGGCAAATTTGGCCTTCAAAAAGTCAGCCGGGTTGGTTTGAACCTGGCGGAGCCAAATCGACTGGATCGCCGCATCGGACATCGCCTGTGCCCCGGTGACCTCGGTCTCTTGTCCGCCGGGGGGCTTATCCTGATCGAAGACGACTTTGTCGGCCCCCTCGCGTTGGTCTCCGAGATCGCCGCCTATGCCATGAATCAATTTCGCCCGTGCTGCGGCGAGATCGCGGTTTTCCTGAGCTGCTTTCCAATCGGGGCGCTTTTCGAGCACCTCGTCATAGCTGGCAATTGCCTGGTCGTATTTACCAAGCATCAGCCAAGCATTCCCCAGATTGAATTTTGATTCTGGTGAGGAGACGCGCGAAAAGGCTTGTGTCGCCTTTTCAAATTCGCCAGCACGATACCAAGCGACTCCTTGCCGCAGCGGATCTTCAAACCGTTTGGCCGCTTCGGCAAACTCACCACGACTCATCAGCCGTTGTCCCTGTTGGTCGGGCGTGAACCACAATCCCAGCCATGAGACTGCCAAGACCATGCAGAATCCTCTCATGATGGTTTCTCCGCTTCAGCCAATTCACGACGACGAAATGATAATGCCACAACCAGCGCCAAGAGTGGGGTCAGCCAGTAGCCCGCTTCCTGCCAACGACTACTCTCGCCTGCGATGCCGGCGGATGCATTTCTTTCGGCAGACTCGGTGATGGCGGAAACATCTTGGTCGTCGATTGTGAGTTCTTGAACATTCGCATCTAGTCGCTCTGCTGCATCTTGCAATGTTTTAGTTTCCGGCAAGTCCGCATCAGCGAGCGCCAAAAACTGAATCGGAACGGGGCTGGCCGTTTGATTTGCAGAAGCGATTGTCTGTGGATCTGCAGCGACCGTGTTGGCGATGACTAACAACGATCCCCCATGAGATTCTTCGCGTAACAATGCAGCGGCCTTCTGGATGGCCAAGTCCAAACGATCCCCCGGGACGGGCATGATGTCGGGGCTAATCTCCGCGGCCATTTCGGCGACGACTGCGGTGTCAGCTGTCGGCGGAAGGACCAAATGGGCGGATCCGGCGTAGGCTATCAGCCCCAGCGGTTGGCCTTTCCGCGTTTTTGCGAGGTCGGCAATTTTCAGCTGCGCACGTTCCATGTGCGTTGTCGAAGTGGAATCGGTCTGCAGCATGCTCTTATCCGAGTTCAAAAGAATCATGAGCGGTTGAGCGTCTTCAACAAATGGATTCGGTTCCAACTTCCATGTCGGGCCGGCGATCGCAATGATGCCGAGCAGCCATGCAACGGGTAAGACATACCGCGCCAGGTCTCGCTTCGAGTGTTCACCCACAATCAGTGCGTTCAATAAATCCGGATGCATTTGCGCACGCCATCCGCGCAAAGGGTCCCGGCTCCGCTGCCAAAGCCACCACAAACCAATTGATAGTGGCGCCAGTATCAGCCATTCGGGCCGCAGCAAGTGAAAATTCGCCCATATTTGGGTCATCTCTGTAACTCCAGTTTGCCCGTGTCTGGATTGACCCGAATCACCAGGTTTTTCTGTACCGGCGCAATGGAACTGCGATATGAAAACAGGAGATAGGCTGTATGAACCAACGACAACAGCAACCCGGCGGCAAGTGGGAGATAATACAGTTGGCGACGGGGACGATGGCTGAAGGTTTTGACTTTGCTGGTCTCGATCCGGTCGAGCTCCGCGTAGATCTCCTGCAAATGCTTACGGTCCGCTGCAAAAAAATAGGATCCGCCTGTTGCGGAGGCGACGTCGCGCAGTGCCTGTTCGTCCAATTTGTCTTCACCCACCGTGGTCGCGTCGCCGATGGCGACGGTGTAGATGCGGATGCCCCGTTGTGCGGCGATACGTGCCGCCTCAATCGGGGGAACTTGGCTTTTCGTGTCGTTGCCGTCGGTGAGAGCAATCATCGTTTTGGCTGGCGCTTGACTCTCTTCGAATAGACTCACACCTAGGCCGATGGCATCGCCAAACGCGGTCCGTGGTCCCGCCATGCCGACTTGGCATTCGTGGAGTAGACGTCGCGACAAATCCAAGTCGGTGGAGAAAGGCGCCTGGAGATACGGGGCATCACCAAAGACCACTAGACCGACGCGGTCGCCGTCGCGCCGCTCTAGGAATTCCCCCAGGACTTCTTTGACAGCGGCAAGGCGATCCACTTTTTGCCCCGCCTCGTTAGTGAAATCCTTTTGTTTCATTGATGCCGAGAGATCAACAAGGAGCAGCAGATCGCGCGTGGGAAATTCCTTAGTGATCGGGGGCTCGATCCATTGGGGATGCGCCAGAGCACTCAAGACAAGCAACCACAACAAGCAGGGGATGATCAAACTTTGCGTTGCTCCGGACGATGCGTCGGAGTTGGCATTGCGGCCTGAGGCTTGAGCAATACGCTCACCAAAGGGGACGCGTACTGCCCGTTGATGGGCCTTCTGAGCCGGCACGAAGGCGCGGATTAGCCACGGTAGCGGCAAGAGGAGAAAAATCCATGGGTAGTCGAATGCAAACATTTTGAGAGACGTCGTCCCGGACTACGTGTCGGTTGGTACTGGTCGGCGGTGGTGGCGGATCCAGTTGGTTGCATAGTGTCGCAGAGCTTCCACGTCGTGCGTCTCGTCTGCATCACGGTAAATTTCGTTGGCCAACTGTTCTCCGACCTGCTGGGGCAGGGGAGTTGGAGAATGCGTGGCCAACCATTCCGTCCATTGTGGGCCTGACAAACCGGCCAATGTGGCTCGTGGTATCGTGACCAGCGCGGTGCGTCTTAAGATTTCCGAAATGGCCGCCGCCGTATGCGCAGAATCCAGCTCTCGAAGCGCCGCGCGGCGATACGCATTGGCCCGCCACTTTTGCCATGCCCGAATCATGAAAAATCCCAGTATTGCCACGAATAGGGCGAACAGCACATACCATCCGGGCGCCGGCGGCCACCAGGGAACCGGTGGGGGCACGACGATATCGTGCAAGCGATCAAGGCTGGTGGCGGAGCCATTCATGAAAAGTGGGGATGGTTTCCCAAAATTGCTCGGACTTGTGCCGGGACGGAATGTGCGGTTGAGATCGGCATCACGGGAACGCGCAGCACGCGGAAGGTCTCCTTCCACTGATCCAACCGTTGTTGAAACGCGTCTTGAAAACGCCGCGAAAATTCCGCACCCGCAGGGACCTCGTGAATAGTTGTCGAGTCGCTCGCGAGCATTCCGGGCGAACCGGAGAGGGAGATGCCCATCGGATCGTAGACGGCAACTACCAGGACATCGTTATGAGCGGAAAGCAATGCCGCCAATCGTTGCGTTTCGTCATCTGCGCCGTCGAGGTCGCTAATCAGTACCACAAGGTGATCATGTTTGGCAACATGCAATGCACGTTTGAGGGCTCGATTGAGCGTGGCTTCTCCGCCGGTGAATTCCGTTTCGGTGAGTTGATTGTTGGATTGTTCGATGACATGCAACAACTGCAGTACACGGGTTTGACTGCGATGCGGACGGACTTCGATGAGTTCCTCGTCATTGAAGACAATACCGCCGACGCGGTCGCCTCCATCGAGCGCTCGCCAAGCCCCTAAAGCGGCCAATTCCGCTGCGGCAACCGATTTCATGGACAGCCGGCTTCCAAAAAACATGCTGGATCGTTGATCGACAACGAGCAGGACCGGACGTTCTCGTTCTTCATTGTAGACACGAACGTGCGGCTTGCGGAGCCGCGCCGTCGCTTTCCAATCGATCGTGCGAACATCATCACCTTGGTGGTAATGGCGTAGCTCCGCAAAGGCAAGTCCCCGTCCGCGCAGGCGGGAAGCGTGTCGCCCGGATAACAATGAGCCGGCCGGTTGGCGTGGCAGCAATGAAAACCCGCGCGCATCCGCCTTGAGCAGCATTAATTCTTCTAATGTGACAGTGACGCGTGCTTGCATAGGGTTTGCCTCAAACCGGCACCACGTTTTTCAGTAGGGACTCAATGACTTCGGTGCGGGTGACTCCGGCCGCTTCGGCCTCGTATGTGAGGTGAATGCGGTGAGCCAAGCAGGCGGGAGCGACCGCCCGGATATTGTCGGGAGAAACGAAATCTTGTCCCTGCAGCCAAGCATGTGCGCGAGCAGCCGCATCAAGGGCCAATGTCCCCCGAGGACTGGCGCCCAGGCGAATCCAATTGGACAATTCCCCTTCATACTGATCGGGATTGCGCGTCGCAAGCACCAAATCGACGAGGTACCGCTCGGCCGCTTCGGCCACATGAACCGCATGCACTTGCCGTCGCGCTTCGAAAACGACGTCTTGTGGAATCGGCGAAATCGGTGCCGCAGCTGTTCCCGATTTCTCGCCACGGACCAGCCGCAAAATGGCCGCTTCGTTTTCACTGGCGGGATAGTCGACACGAACATAAAGCAAAAAGCGATCCATTTGCGCTTCGGGCAATGGATAGGTGCCTTCTTGTTCGATGGGATTCTGTGTAGCCAACACCAGAAATAAATCCGGCAGCTTGTGTGTCTCACCTGCCACGGTGACTTGCCGTTCTTCCATGGCCTCGAGAAGGGACGACTGAACTTTGGCGGGCGCCCGGTTGATTTCATCTGCCAAAATCAAGTTGCCGAAAATCGGTCCTGGTTGAAATTCGAACGTAGCGGTATGCTCTCGATAAATCTCCGAACCGGTCACGTCCGAGGGGAGCAAGTCGGGGGTGAACTGAATGCGGCCGAACTCGCTTTCGACGAGACTGGAAAGGGTCTTCACACTGCGGGTTTTTGCGGTACCGGGCAAACCCTCCATCAAGACATGCCCGTCCGCCAGTAGGGCGATGAGAATCCGCTCGACAACATCCCGTTGGCCAATCACCGAAGCGTTCATGGCATCCGCGATTTTCAATACCGCCTCACGGGGCTCCATTCCACACTCCGTCTACAAATCGATGAGCTTCGCCTAATTTACAAAGTCGTAGGCGATAATAATTAAACGATAGTCTCTCGAAGAGAGGTTGCATGGTCTTGCAACCAGCACATCCGTAAGACAGCAAAATCACCACCTTGTTTTTCGCCGATTGCGGGATTAGTGATCACAGTGCTGGCACAATGTAGCAAGAACCGGGCGCCCTGATCAGACGCCCGGTTCCAACCTACAAAGGGGCTAGTGCGTTGCACCTGAAAGCTTTTCCATGACCTCGTCCAGATTAAAGCTCGACGGCTTCTGCCGCGGCGGGTAATCTTTGAAAGTCGCTAAGAAATTGCCAGCGTACTGTTGCGCCGGGACAAGCAGAAAAGCGTGGTCCAACAGCCAGTCATAATAGGTGTTGGAGGTGATGTCCGCTTGCTCATACGGGTCGGCGCGCAAGTCATACATTTTGGGGAGTCGCAATGTAGTAAACGGTTCGGCCCATACCTTGAGTGTTCCCCGGGCACGCTGTTCAAGGAATACGAGTTTCCAGTTCTCAAACCGCATCCCCACGATTTGGCCATCATCGTTAAAGTAAAAGAATGACTCCCGCGGAGACTCCTTTTCTTTTCCTGTGAGGTAGGGAAGCAGGTTGTACCCGTCGAGGTGCACCTTAAACGACTTGCCATCGACTTGATGTCCCTTGAGGAGTTTCTCTTTGACATCGTCTTCACCCACGGCGGCGAGAAATGTCGGCAACCAATCCAGCCCGCTGACAATCTCATTGGAAACGGTGGCTGGTTTAATCTTTCCAGGCCAGCGAATCGCACAGGGGACGCGGAAGGCGCCTTCCCAGTTTGAGTTCTTCTCATTACGAAACGGGCTCAGTCCGGCGTCCGGCCAGGTGTTCTTGTGGGGACCGTTGTCGGTCGTGTAGAGCACGATCGTATTGTCGGCGATCTTCAGTTCATCGAGCTTGTCGAGCAGTTTGCCCACATCGGCGTCATGCTCAAGCATCCCGTCCGCATATTCCGTGCGGGACGTCAAACCGGGTTTGTCGCGGAGTTCATCCCTGACGTGCGTGCGAAAGTGCATCCGCGTTGCATTCCACCAACAAAAGAAAGGCTTATCCGCCTTCGTTTGCCGTTCAATGAAGTCGACGGCTGCATTGGACGTCTCGTCGTCGATGGTCTCCATCCGCTTTTTGGTGAGCGGACCTGTGTCTTCGATCTTGCCGTCAGCACTCGATTTGATCACGCCGCGGGGACCGAATTTTTTTCTGAAAGCAGGATCAACGGGGTAGTTGCGGTTTTCCGGTTCCTCTTCGGCGTTGAGGTGGTAAAGGTTCCCCAAGAATTCGTCGAAGCCATGATTTGTAGGCAAGAACTCGTCGCGGTCTCCCAGGTGGTTTTTACCAAATTGACCCGTCGCATAACCGTGCGGTTTGAGAAGCTCCGCAATTGTAGGATCTTCGGCTTGTAGGCCGAGTTCGGCGCCGGGAAGGCCTACTTTGGAAAGTCCGGTGCGGTAGGTGCATTGTCCGGTCAGAAACGTCGACCTGCCAGCCGTGCAACTTTGCTCGGCGTAGTAGTCAGTGAAAATGGTGCCTTCTCTGGCAATGCGGTCAATGTTCGGTGTGCGATAACCGACAAGTCCCATCGTATACGCGGAGACATTTGTCTGCCCGATATCGTCACCAAAGATGACGAGAATATTGGGCTTCTTCTCCTGTGCGCGCGCGTCAGATACGCTGATCGCAAACACGGTCAGGACCAACATGGAAAGCGACAAGGTACGAATAAGGGACCTCATGACGTCTAGTCTCCAAAAAGAAATGAGTTTTGTTGCAACTGCCAGAGGTGCTTAGATGTGATACGCCTTTGGCCCAATCTGCGGATAGAGGACAGTGTCATATTTCTAACGTGAATGCCGTCCCGTTGCAAGTTCCCTGGTATGCAACGGGCGTACGATCACTACTCGAAATTGCTCAATGAGCTATTCCTCTTTTTAGAGTTTGTACCTGTTATGAAGGATGTATGAAGGACCTACCTCGCTGGGGTTTGAAACAAAATCGAAGCAATCCCGAGCTTTCAGTCTATCCCCAGATTCACTGTTATGTTGTAGACGTTACAAGCGCGTTTTTTAAGCAATGAGCCTAGTGTAAAGGCTAGAGAATTCGTCAACAGGTGAACCGAGAACGCATTAATGGCCAAGCTATGTGCCGAACAACAGCACGCATGCATTATCACAAATGACACTTGGGGTGGGGTGCAATCGGCAGTGCTAGTGCAAAATTAGATCTGCGCGATGCTTGCGAAACACTGGTAGCGCGTGCGGCCGCTGAGTGTTTGGAATCCGGGAATCGGGTGAAAGTCACCCCTGACGCAGCAGTTTGGCTCCGCGGACGATATAAATCAGCCCGCTCCAAACCGTGGAAATGATCGCACCCCACAATAGGATATCGCGGAGGAGGAAAAACTGGTCGGCAGAGGCCGATTCGGTAATCTCGGGCGCCAGCGACATTAAGCTGGCGGCAACAGCGACGCACTGCAGGGCCATTTTGATTTTACCGCTCCAGGCTGCGGAGAAGTCTTTACCTTGTTGTTCCAAAAACCCTCGCAGACCGGTGACAAACATTTCGCGGCCAATCACGATCATCACCATCCAGGCATTGATCCCCGATCCGGATTTGGCCAACAGGAAGATGAACGCTCCGCAGATGATGAATTTGTCGACGAAGGGATCCAGGATCCGCCCCAGCACGGTCACCATACCGTATCGGCGAGCAATGAATCCATCGAGAGCGTCGGTCGCAGCCGCGATCACGAAGACAACGACGCTCGTCTTCCAATACCCACGATAGTCAATCAGCGCAAAAAGTACGATCGCCAAGATCAACCGGCTCATGGTGATCGCATTCGGCCAATTCAACGAATTTCGGCCGAGATGATTATCAGGTGCAGAGGACGTCTTTTCCGGTTTTGTGGTAGCCATAAATTCGCCGATTGCCTATGCCGTTTCCAGTTCCGATGCAATTCCCACTAAATCATAGTCATGCCGCGCGGTGATTTCGACCGGTACCATGTCTCCAACGTTGATGTCGGTTCCCGTCACGTAGATATTGCCGTCGATTTCCGGAGCATCGGCATACGTGCGTCCGAGCCAGGTGTCGTCCTCGACATGCGCGTCGATGAGCACGTCCAATTCATAACCGACCAAGGAGTCACTGAAATCAAAGGCAATTTGTTGTTGCGTCGACATCAATTCACCCATCCTTTGCTGTTTGACCTTTTCGGGCAGATGGTCGGGCAACTTCACTGCGGGGGTGTCCGGCTCTAACGAATACGTGAAGACACCCATGCGTTCGAATTTGATGTCGCTCACGAAATCCTTGAGTTCGCGGAATTGCGCATCCGTTTCGCCCGGGAAGCCAACGACGAATGTTGTCCGCATGACAACATTCGGAATCCGTTCTCGCAGTTTTTTCACCAGCGCCACGCTGTCTGCCTTGTTCACGCGCCGTTGCATGCGTTTGAGCATCGTATCATTGATGTGCTGCAACGGCATGTCGAGGTAGGGGATGATCTTGTTTGATGCGGCGATGGTGTCGATCAGTTGATCCGTGAAGTTGATGGGATACAAATACATCAGCCGGATCCAGTCAATGCCGTCGACTTGCTCCAATTCTTTGAGCAACTGGGTGAGGCGGACTTCGCCGTACAAATCCAATCCGTAGTACGTAGTATCTTGAGCGACGATATTCAATTCGCGTACCCCGTCGGCGGCCAATTCCTGGGCCTCAGCGATCACCAAGTCCATGGGTTTGGTGGCATGCTTACCGCGCATTTTAGGGATTGCGCAAAATGTGCAAGTCCGGTCGCAACCTTCGGAGATCTTTAGATATGCGAAATGCGACGGTGTGATGCGGAGCCGCGAGCGGTCGTCCAGTGCACGGATCGGGGCGGGGCGGAAGACCTCACGTTGTTCGCGTGCTCCGCCAATCAAACGATCGGCGACCCGGGTGATTTCTTCACGACCGAAGACCCCGACCACGTGATCAATTTCGGGCATTTCTTCCAGAAGGCTGCCCCCCATACGTTCCGGTAGGCAACCGGCTACAATCAATCCCTTGGTGCCGCCACGGCGTTTGAGATCCAACATCTCATGGATCACGCCTTTGGATTCATCTCTCGCGCTTTCGATGAAACCACAAGTGTTCACGATCACAAAATCGGCTCCGTCCGGTTCCGAGACGAGGGAATAACCGTCCAATGACAACGCACCGAGCATGCGTTCGCTGTCGATCAGGTTTTTAGGACAGCCTAAGCTGACAAACGCGTACGTCCCCTTGGAATAGCGCGTTTCCCCTTCGGGGTCGGCGACCTGGGGCAGGGGGGGGGCTGGCTGGTCAACAATCGGCAAAGATTTCATGGACAAACTCGACATTCGCTGTTGGCGACTCCCACCAATTGCAACGTCGGTTCATACGCGTTTTGGGCGCGTGGCGACCCCAAAAGTCGAAGTGACTTGCAACGGGCGGGTGATCAGTTGATTCGCCAAGAGTTTAGCGGTCCTAGAGCGAACTTGATAGGGAACGCCAGTTCCCTCGCGATTTCGGCAAGCTTAGTCATCGGCCGGGTCTAGACCATGCTTGGCATAGATTTCCGCCTTCAATTTGAGATCCTGCATGACGGCGAGGTCGCCTGTTTCTTCATCGTAGGCATACATTTCGTACGGCCGCAGTTTGGCGAATTCGACACGGTGATCCTTCATGATTTTCTTGAATTCCTCCAGGCTGGGGAATTTTTCGTGCTGCGCTTGATAAAGTCGAATCGCACCTTGCATTCCAAACGTACTGGCTTGGCCCGCCATGCGAAAATAAAGCGTCGCGACGCCGGAAACTGGATCGGTGATGTTCAGCTTTTGCTCCAAGACGGGTTGGATGTTGGGATCGTCGCGGATGGTCGTCATGTCGACGACTTCGGCGGTCTTCTTGCCGATTATTGAATCGGATTTACGGGCCGGGCCGGAACCGCCGATCGCATTGGGCTTTCGGCGTTCTACGGCATTTTTTCGGGGAGCCTCCATACCCATGATCCCCCCACCGCCAGCCGGGGGAGCAACGCCGGGTGGGGCGGCCGGTTGGCGTTTTTCTTCGCCCATTTTTTTCATTTCGTCACAGCCCACACAGACGGTTAATATCGCCGCTATCATTGCGTATCGCATACTTGGCCCTTTGTTGTCGAGTTGTGTTCGAATTGTCATCGTCCCGTCAATCCTTTGCCCATTCCCCATCTTCGTTGACGCCCGCTTTTTTGTAGCGTTCTGCTTTGTCTTTTTTGTCTTCCAGAACCATCACGCGGCCCGTTTCCGCATCGTAGCCGTATTTTTGATAGGGGGGGAGCATGGCGAATTTCATGCCTTCCACCTTTACGAGTTTCATGAATTCTTCGTAGGTCGGATAGCGATTATTCTCGACCTCGTACATAATCACGCGTTGTTGTGCTTGCATCGTACTCACTTGGCTGGTTACGGCGGTGTAGGCTGACATCGACTGCGAAATCGGGTCGCTGCCCCCGACTTTATTTTCCACTTCCACGATGTCTTTGTTCTGCAATTCGACCTGTGCGTCGAAGACCTCCTGCGTCAGCTTTTTAATATTACTCTCGCGCTTGGGCTTCTTGGAGTCTTCGCAGCCCAGACAAACCAATAACGACAAACAGGCGAGCAGAAATCGCATGGCGGACTGGTCCTTAGAAATCGATTATAACGTTGCGCGAATCGAATGGGCGGAGGTGATTTGATGCGTCCCTCAAACGTTTCTTATCTCCGGCCTAGGCCCAAGATTCAAGCCCAATCGACAGATCGAGCGCGTCGGACCCTAAAATAGGGAGCCCAACCCGTCGCCAACTTTCAATAATTAATGGGGCGGCAGTTGCCATTCGATGTCGCTGACGCGTTGCATTTCGTCGGTGCAGGTGAGATTGAAATTCAATGGAGTAATCGTCACGAAGCCTTCCGTCAGTGCGGCGACGTCGGAGTTTAGTTCGGTAGGCGGGGTTTGTTCAGGATGCAAACCGCTCCAATAGTAGGTCCGTCCACGAGGATCGGTCCGTTTTTCGAGCATCTCGCGATAGCGTTCCAACCCCATGGGGACGACTTTCACCCCCAACGGCCAGTCTGCTTGGCATTTGGGAAAGTTGATATTCCATAGCGAACCGGGCGAAGGGTTACCGGCGAGTAACTGTCCAATGAGATCGGTCGCCAACGCAGCGGTCGCTTCGTAGTCGGGGCGGGTATGCGTCGACAGCGAGACTGCAATCGATGTCACGCCGAAAAAGGCTCCTTCAATCGCAGCCGCGACCGTGCCGGAATACAGCACATTGATTCCCGCATTCGATCCGGAATTGATGCCGCTGACGACTAAATCGGGCGGGGGATCACACAATTCCAACATCGCCGCCTTCACACAATCCGCCGGGCTACCACCGACGGCGCGGCCGAAAAGCTGGTCGTCGTGATAGACTTCGTCGATAATCAACGGCTCAAGATAGGTGATAGAATGGCTGACGCCGCTCTGTTCGCTCGCCGGTGCCACCACCTGCACGTTTCCGAGATTTTCCAGCGCCTGACGCAGCGCCGCCAATCCCGGCGCGAAGATTCCATCGTCGTTGGTGAGCAAGATGTTTCTACTGTTCCCCAAAACAACCCTCCCTGCCGTGTTTTTCCTCAGCGGCGTAGTCGGCTTTCAACGACAGGTCCGCCTGATTGAAATGCAGTACAGTACGACTGCGGGACTCGCGTTCAAAGAAGAACTCAACGCGTCTATTTCATCTATCCTAAGAAACAAAAACTCTGGGTGCCACTGAACACTGCCTAACGAGCCAGCGGTGGCAGCCAACGCGGACTAATCACGTCGGGCATCGTTTTGAACCGCGTCGGCAGGTCAGTTTTGCGTGGATATTGCCCGAATCTACGGGGGTTTCCTCCACACGAAATACCTGCGAATTGTCTTAGGGAGGAAAATCCTAACGACACCACAAAGCATTGCGACAGACGCGGTGACGATGATCGGAGTACCGATCAGGAATGGCCACGGTGGAGTGTCTTCGTACAATGGGTGGAGTAGCGGCAGCACTGGTGGTAGTTGGTCAACGTCACGTGCGGCGTCGACAGCTGGAAGAACGATTGCGAACAAAGTCGAAAGGAACGCAACCACAGAAAGCCACTCCGAAATTGACACCATGAATCGTGGCGAATCTGGGGAGGCCTTTTGCATGGATTTACCGTATTAATGGTGATTTGCTACGACAGTCAGGTTGGCACCCGACGCGCGCGGAAATATTCAACGTATCACCTTCATTCAACGTAAAACCATAGCAGCGAAGGCGTCCGCGCACGTTGATCATGGTGACTTCTGCGGCGGCCGTAGGCAAGTCCCAAGTCAATTGCCGCCGATTTTGCCGCTTGCTATGATATAAGCCGCGTTAAATATGTATGAACATGCAACTTTGCCCTAAATACACGCGATAAAATCGCGAGGAGTCCCATTCGATGGCTGCCGATCAACACGACAAACACGTTTCACGACGCCGATTCCTGGCCACCAGCGGCGTTGCCGCCACAACAGTGGCCATGACTGCTAAAAGCTACGGCAAAGTCCTGGGCGCCAACGACCGCATCCGGGTCGGTTTTATCGGCGTGGGCGGCATGGGCGGTGGGCATGTGAAGGCCTGTTTGAAATTAAAAGAATCGGACAATTTGGAGTTTCTTGGAGTTGCCGACTGCTGGAAGACCCGCGCCGATGCAGCCGCCAAGCAATTGGATACCGATAGCTACAGCGACTACCGCAAAGTGCTGGACATCAAGGAAATCGACTACGTCACGATTGCCACCCCCGAACATTGGCACTCGACAATGACCGTCGATGCTATGGACGCCGGCAAAGACGTCTATTGCGAAAAGCCGATGACGCACTCGATTCCACAAGCACAGGAAGTCATCAAAAAGCAAAAAGAGACCGGCAAAGCTATCCAGGTCGGCGTGCAAGGCATGTCGGACGATAGTTACAGCTCGGCGGCGAAGGCAATCGAAGAGGGTGTCATCGGACAGGTCGTGCAGGCGCAAATCGAATACGTCCGCCGCTACGATACGCAAGGTCCTTGGCGGAAACGTCCTTCGGTCGAAGGGAAACCGCAACCGGCCGATTTGGATTGGGATGCCTGGCTGGGGCATGCTCCCAAGCTGGACTGGAATCCGCATCACTACTTTGAATGGCGGAACTATTCGCAGTATTCGGGCGGCATTTGCACCGACTTGTTCATCCACCGCATCACGCGGATCATGAAAGCCTGCAACTTGCTGTATCCCCGCCGTGTTGTCGGCATGGGAGGCATTTGGCAATGGCCCGATGGACGGGATCTGCCGGACAACTTCGAAATGATCTGCGAATATCCCCGCGGCATGACGGTGTACGTGTTAGGAACCATGAGCAACCGTGTTGGCATCGACCATTTGGTCCGCGGCTATCGGGGGACATTGTACTTCACCGGCAGCGGTTGGGTCGCCAAGGACAAGGATGGAAAGATCTTGGCTCAACACAAGAAATCCGGCGGCGAAGATATCGTGCTGCACCACAACAACCTGCACAACCACCTCCGCAATGGTGAGGAATTGAAGTGCCCGACCGAGTTGGGACTTGCCGGCGTTGTGGCTGTGAACATGGCCAACGAATCGTGGCGAACCAACCAAATGATGGGTTGGGATCGCAAGAACGAAAAAATGGTCCCCGCCAACGAGTTGGACCAATCGCATATGCCCGAAGAACAAGCGTAATTCACGCAGCGAGCGGATTCTCTCCAAAGCGGGAGAATCCGCTCATGTCGCTGCGGCGGAATTGAGCACCTCTTCCCACAGCGTCACGTTCTTTTCCACGCTGTAGGTTGCTTCTACGGTTGTGCGTCCCGCGGTTGCGAGTTTCCGACGTAAATCGATATCGTCAGCCAACCGCTCAATCGCATCGATCCACGCGGCGGTCGAATCCGCCAGCAAACCGTTTTGGTCGTGCGTGAGAATTTCGCTGTTCACTCCCACCGGAGAAGCAATCGCCGGAATTCCCAGCGCCAAATATTGCAGGACCTTGAGGCCGCATTTGTATCGTGCCCATTCATCGTCGGGCAGCGGCATCAGGCCGATGTCGAATGCTCGCAAGTCCTCGATTTCACGCTCCGCATTCCATGGCTGAAATCGGACTTTAATATTGTCGAGCGACGTCAATTCCGCCGGCGGTTCTCGCTCGGCGATGATTCGCAATTCATAGTCCCGGTCTGCCGGCAATTGCCGCAGCGCATCTGTGATCAAACCAAGTTGCGGATAATTCCCCGCCGTGCCCGTCCAGCCGAGCACAATGGGGCGATCTACGCGATGCGTCGGCGGTTGGTATTCATAACGCGACAGGTCCAACGAGGTGGGAATTACGACAGTACGCGGATTCTGTTTTTCGCTATAGGCTGCAATCAAACGATTGCCGGCGACGACGGTATTGGAAAGTGTTGCTAATTCTTGGAACTTCTGCGGAGCACTCAGGAAAACGCCGTCGTCGACATCCAATACGAGCGTCGGAGCGATGCGGCGGAATTGCTTTTCAAAGAACGTGATTCCGCTGCTAAACAATTCCCGTTCAACCACAACCACATCAAACCGTGACCATGCGGCCCGCAATAAGTCGAGCGTGCGCGCACCCGCGCGGGGCAACTCACTCAGTCGATTCCCCAGCCAAGGCCAACCACGGTATTTGGGAGGCTTGCTCGGTGCGACGACACAATGATGCCCCCGCTGCTCAAGATACGGCACGTATTGCAGAACGCGGAAGCGACTGCTGGGGACTTCGCGGCCGGATGTAAGAAACAATATCCGCATCGTGTTCCTATTCCGCCGAATCGCTGGAGGTGGGGAAATTGGCCTTCGGCCGTGCTACAACGGTCAATCCGCCCCCTTGCCGCAACCACGCCCAAACCTTAGCGGGTATCGCTAAGAGCAGTACCAATCCGGTTCGCGGTGCAGCGCAATGTTGAATCAAAGTCGCCGCTAAGCGCGAGTTGGGAAAACGGTCGCGCCACCAATAGCCAAGACTGCCCACAAGATTGTTGGCCGTCCGCTGGTAAATAATCCGATCGGTTTCAAAACCTGTTTCACTCAGCAACCGATTTACGGTACGGGGTGTGAAATGTTGCAGATGGCGCGGCAAATCAAGTGCATACCAAAACCGACCAAAAAAACGTCGGTCCCAGGCACCGAAATTGGGAACACTGAACATCAGCCAACCATCCGGCTTCAGGATGCGGCGAATCTCTCGCAACGTCGCCTGCGGATCGTGGAGATGCTCTAAAACCATCCACAGAAAGACAGCGTCGAAATGGTTTGCGGGAAGATTGGCCGACTCCAGCGTGCCGAGTTGTACGTTCAAACCGCGTTGCTGCGCGGTGGCGACCGCATCGGGTGAAAATTCGACGCCGCTGACCTCCCACCCCTGTGTTTTTAGTCGCTCTAAAAAACCTCCGTCCGCGCACCCGATTTCCAACGCCCGACGCTGGGATTGGGTGAGGGGCGGAATGTATTCTCCCCGTGGATCCAAGAACCACCGCAGACAGCGGCGTAGCGGCCCGACACGTTGGGTTGCCGTGGTTTGCGGTTTCGCAGAATCATCATCCGGGGCGTGGTAAGGCGCATATTCGGGAGGGTAATACGCGCCGATCGTTTCTTGCGTTGGTCGTGGATTTAAGTAAGCGTGTCCACAAACGCCACACTGCACCAAGTGAAACGTACCTGGCAGGCCCAACAAGCGATCCGGTCCGGTCAGCATCAAGTGGGGTTGGTCCGCGCCGCACAACGGGCAGCAGGTTTGTTCCCAGTCGACGTCTAACTCCACGCCTTTCGACTTGGTTGATTCACTGGTCGGCATCACTGTGGTCTCCATTTTGCCGAATGCGATCTCTGAAGCCTGCCAGATAGGACACAAACATGACTGCAAATTCGTTGCGGATAACGTACATCACTCCTCCATAGGCAACGGCTGCCAGGAGAGCGGCTACGATGGAAGATAATCGAAATCCCAGTTGGATAACACAGTACGCCACTGCTGCGGCGACAGCAGCGCCGAACAGGGAATCGCGGACCATGCGCAACACTCCGCCAAACCCAACGCCTTGAATCCGCTTGCGCAATAGCCACAACATGCTGGCTGCGTTGAATAGATAATAGGTCGATGTTGCCGAAACCACGCCGATGACTCCCCACTGCGGAGCGACTAAGTATTTAGCGATTGCGCCCAGCGTGAAGCCGACGACCGAAATCCGTACCGGTGTCCATGTGTCGTTGAGCACATAAAACACGCGAGATAGCATCTCGCCGAAACTCCCCGCGATCATGACCAATGTGTAGATTTTTACTAGCTGCGAAACCATTTCGGTATCGGCTGGCGTAAACTCACCTCCTTGGAATAAATCCTTGATGACCGGTGTGCTGAAAAACAACAGACCGACCACGACCGGTGTGAGCACAAACGCCAAAAACCGCATTGCATACGCCAACTCATCCTTGAGGCCTGCTCGATTTCCGGACGACGAATGTTGGGCAATCACAGGAAAGACCACCACCGATAGGCCGCTGGATGTGAGAATCAGCATCGCGCTGGTGATGGCCCAAGAATAGTCCAACAGCGGAATGCTGGTCGGCTGCAGCAAATAGCGGTCGACCAACGGATCGAGTTTGTAGTAAGCCGCTCCTGCGACCAGGGGCGCCATCATGTGGAGGATTCGTGATAACCCCGCATCGCCTCCGATTCGTATACGGGCATGCCGTAGGAATAACGGTAACTGGATTGCGGCCCCAAGGATGGCGCCGATCAGCACGCCGTAGGCGGTGGCGGCGATCCCCAATTTTTCGTGAAGCAGCCACGTCGATAGCACGGCGATGCCGCTTCCCAGAATCGGGCTCAGTGCCGGCAATAGAAAACGGTGGTGACATTGATGCAGCGCCTGCAGCACACCGATCATTCCGTTGGTGACCGTTAGCCAGACCACAATCCGAAACAGACCGACGGTCAGCTTCAACTGTTCTCCGGAGAAATTTGGATTGAGCCGCGCTATGAGCGGTTGGGCAGCCAGGCTGGCAAGAATGGCAAAACTGGTCGTCACCAGCAGCATCAATCCCACGACGGATCCGGCGGTTTCCCAGGCGGCGCGGCGTCCGAGTCGTTCGCGGCGTTCGACGAAAATCGGCACGAAGGCAAAGCTCAGGGTGCCAATCAAGATCGTGCTGATCACCAACGGCACCGCGCGGGCCGCCGAATAGGCTGCCTTCTGTTCCCCCGTGCCGTACAGATCCGCTAGGATTTTGAGCAGCACAAACTGCAACACCAAATGCCCAAACGAACCGGCGCTCAGCAGAAACACGGATTTCAAAGAACTCTGCCGTCCGGCCATCCGCGGTCACTTTTTTGGGGTTTGGTTGCCAGATCGTCCACGATTCAAAGCAGGGCAGGGGGGGCGGCTGCCAGGGCGAAATTAAATCCCGTCACCCTGCGACATGGCACAGTTGCATTCCGCGACACGTTCATCCTTGAGCAACGGAGAAATCGTATACGAAGCTTCCACCGCCACATCGGCCCAATCCTTGGCGGCCTGCTCTGAGACGAACGGCCCGAAAAATTGAAAACCTCTGCGAATCGTGCCCAGACAGACGATGAATTCGTGTTCGACACTCATAGGACGGCTCCGCGGCGAAAATTGCAATTTGTGTTCAGATTGTTCCGGGGCTGAGAACCGAGGGAACAAAGGTTTAGATTAAGCAAACCGCCGGATTTCGCCAACCCCTGAAACGGCCGCTTCTTCCAGGACTGGTAAATAATGAACCATTATACCTTCGGTTCGCTAGCAAATACGCGGTCATACGACTCTAGCGCCACACCGCCCAACCGCTCGGCGAAATCTCGATAGGCTTCGCGGCGGTAATCCCAATGATCGGCCCGGGCGACCTGCTCCAGCCAATCGCACAAATGGATCCGGCACAGATCGTCGAAATCCTCGGTCGACAATTCCGCCTCTTCCCCGGTGACGCGATTCCGGATGATGAACGGTGGCGTGCCGCGTTTGGCGCAAGCATCCAACGTCGAGCGATCCATAAAACAATTCCAAAACGCCAACCGTTCCGCCCGCTCGCCGATCAACTCTGCCACTTCGTCCCGTTTTTCCACGGGAAGTGTGAAGTCTTGAAAAAGCTCGGTTCCGTAGATCGAATGGAACATCGCTGCTCGGCACAATTCATCGCTACAGCCCCACGCCCGGAGGTCATTGTGCACGCCGATGGCATGGGCGATGTACGACTTCTTCGTATGCGCCACATCATTCGCTCCAGCGGCGATGAAATAGTCGGTGAGTTGTTTGAAGGTGGGGGAGGTCATGATGTGCGGATCCATTTTTCGAAAATAGTGCGTAATGTTTTATGCCGATGGATACGTGAGCGTGTTCAATAAGGTGACATGAATTATTGCCGGTTCACTCAAAATTCTCCATCCACTCAATTGCTTGAGGGATTCCTTGATCCAGCATCGGGAAATAATGATCGCCTCCGGGGATCGTCTCAAACGTGACATTTTTTCCTTGCGCGTCCAAGAGACTGACAAACTGCCGCGACTCGGAGATGCGGACAACTTGATCTCCTTCGGCATGAAATAAAAACAAAGGGCAGTGAAATTCCGCCACATGCGTCTGCGGGCAACTGCGGGTTAAAAACCTTTGGACGTGGGGGAACACCAGACGCAAAAGCGGATTCTTTTCGAGTTCGACCTCCATTTCCGTAAAGTCTGATCCGGGAGCATAGGCAACACAACCGCACAAACGCGGTTCATGTTCTGCAAACAATAATGCCAACGTGCCGGCCGAACTGTGCCCAGCGGTGAAAATTCGCCGAGGATCGACCGCGGGGACCTTGGTGAGTGCAAACTCCAAGGCATTCCGCGCATTCACGAGCCCGGCCCGTGCCAACACAAATTCGTCGTAAGCATCGCCCAAGTCGGAGCCGTCCGCATTTTCAGGGTCGTCGATATTTCCATCCAAGGAGTAGGCGACGACCGCAAATCCCGCCTCAACATAGGGGATGTGTTCCGGCGCCGAACCTTCGCCCACATTGCTTCCCCTGAGTAAATTAGTTCCCGCAGGCGCTATTAACACGCACGGCAGCGATTTGTCCGCATGCTCTCCCACCGGCAAGTACAGCCACAACTGCATCGCCGTTCCCGGGCCGCCCCAATTGCTTTTGAGTTGGAGTTTGGCGATTTGGAATGAATCTTCACCAACTGTTTTCAATTCCGGGTCCGGAAAATCGGGGATCGTCACGGCAGCTAGATTGTAGGGATCCTCATTTCCCCCGAATTCATCACTCTTCCAAGCCAGGAAAACCAATCCACCAATCACAGCCATGATAAGAAACGCAGTGGCTCCCGATCCGAGCAGGATTTTGGTCGATTGTGACATCGGTGCGGCCGCCGGTTTGGGCGATCGCGACTGAGCAGCCTTTTTCCGCGGGCGCACTTTTTTCGTCGTCAAGGGGGCCAACTCTTCTAAGTCCTCTTCAACTTCCACATCAATCCCCGCTCCGCATTCTTGACAACGCACCCGCCGCCCTTCAAGTTCGTCCTTGACGCGATACGTTTGAAAACAATCGGGGCAAGTAATATCGATCGCCATGGTGAACGCCTATGAATCGGTGAGTCTTATCTGGGAATCACGACCTACCTATGTCGTAGCGATGGCTCAATGCCATTTTGATGACCGCTAGCAGTAACGATCGTCCAATTCGTCGCCCAGTTCCCGCGTTGAATGATCTATAATCTACGTTTTCCTGTCACGCAACACTACAACAATTCCCGCCGGGCTTACCGTCTGAACCAAAACAACAACGCCAGGGCAATTAGCAGCACAATCCAGACGGCAATCGCCCGCCGTGTCGCTGTTTTGGCACGCTTGGCTTCCCACCAACTCCGCGGTCGGACCCCTTGGATCAAAAATGTGCCGACGCCGGCCAAATTTACCGAGATCACGTTTGCTACGGTTAATAACATCGCACCGCTTGCGAGACGATACTGGCCGGAACCAATCAGCATGCCGCACGCAACAAGCGGCGGCATCAGTGCCACCGCAACCATCACGCCGATGACCGCACCTGAAAGTCCACGGGTAAATGCCAATGTCCCAGCAGCCCCGGCGGCCAATGCTAAGAGGATGTCTCCCAGATTCACATTCGTCCGTGCGGCGATGGCTTTATTGTCTGGATCGACTCCGAAAATGAGTCCGATGATCACAGCCACCACAAACGCCACGACGACGCCACTCACATTCGCGACGAATGCCCGCCGCATCAACTTCCAATCTCCCAATGTTGTCGCCAGTGACAGAGCAACATTTGGCGTCAGCAACGGTGCAATCACCATCGCCCCAATGATCACCGCCACGTCGTCGCGAATCAGTCCCACGGCGGCCACGATGGCTGAGAGAAATGTCATGGCCAGAAAAACAGAAGTGACGCCGAGGTCCTCGACCACATTCGTATACAGTTCCTCGCGACTGATTCGCTGTTTCTCACCCAGCGTGGCTTCGGATTCACCGTTGAGGGACTCCTCCTCCTCGTCCTCATCGCCATTCACCGCTTCGGGGCGGGGCAGGACGGCTTCGACGGGGGAGAGGATCACGTGAAAGCCTTCGAGGTCGGCGTAGCGTTCCTCGAACCGGTCCATGATCGGCTCAGTTTCCTCAGCCGGGACGAGTAGATGCAGCACAATCTGTTGCGCATCCTCATCGCGCCACCGCCCAATCACCTCCCGCCCCTCTAGCAATTCGTCGAACTCTTGGTCAGCATCGTCGGGTAAAAAAATCTGCATCAACCGCAGTGCCATGAATTGCTTTCCGTCTAGGGGCTACTGAATAATTTGAACTATAAATCACTTGAGTTTCGCCGTCGTGAAATCATCATCCCGTAAAGCCAGGAGCGGGGGCGCACGCCCAATCACACCACCGGCAGTTCCCACGGTTTACGATACTCCGGGCGCGTCCGTAGCGCATTCGCTTCGTCATCGTCGATGAACGTTTCCGTTTCCGGGTCCAATTGCACTTGTCGGCCGACGCGCCAGGCGATGTTGCCGGCGTGGCAGAGGATTGACGAAGGGTGGCCGACTGTTTCTAAATCGGCGTTCGGTTTTTTTCGGCTCTTTATGCAGTCCACGAAATTCTGAATGTGCGAAAGGCCGTCGTTGTTGCCTGAATGTTCGGCCAACAATTTGTGTTTCGGTCCGTAAGCTCGCCAGCGGCGGTTGCCGATTACGATGTAACCCTGATCGCCATAGATCACCGCTCCCTCGCCTTCCCCTTCATGATTGTAGGGTGTCCAGACTCGCATTTCGTATGTGAGGATTTTTCCCGGTCCGTCCTCCTCACCGGGGTACTCGTAATTCACTTGCAAGGTGTCGGGCCACTCTTGGATGTCATCGAAGTACCACTTGCCCCCCAGTGCGGAGATTTTTGTGGGCATGTGCAGTGGCTTTCCTCCTTGGGCTTCGACAGCTGTGCTGAGTGCCCAACGCGCATAGTCCAAGCGATGCACGCCGTCGTTGCCGAGGTCCCCGGCGCCCAGTTCAAAGAACCATCGCCAATTGGCATGAAACCGCATTTTATTAAAGGGCCGTTTCGGGGCAGGGCCGAGCCAACGGTCGTAATCAATTCCGGCCGGCGGGCTGCTGTCTTGTGGGTGCCCCAATGAACTTTGTCGTGTACTTTCCCAGGCTTTGGCCACGAGCACTTTGCCCAGCGCGCCGGTGGCGATGTAATCTATCGCTGCTTGGAAATGCTCGCCTGTGCGGGCTTGCGTCCCCATTTGGACGATGCGGCCATGTTTGCGCATCGCCTGCACCATGCGTTGCCCTTCGACCATGTTATGGCCGTCCGGTTTTTCGACGTAGACATCCTTGCCCGCTTGGCAGGCCATGATGGTGGGAATTGCGTGCCAATGATCGGGAGTGCCCACGACAATCACGTCCAGTGTCGGATCGTCGATCAACTTCAGAAAATCGGTCTCGGCTTTTGGCGGATGGCCTTGGGCGATTTTGACCACCTCGACGCCACGTGAAAGTCGCTCAGGGTCGAGATCACAAACCGTGACAACATCACATTCCGCCAGGCCGGCAAATGCAGTGATCAAAAACTGCGCCCGCCCACCGGTGCCGATACATCCCACACGCAGACGTTCATTGGCGGGAGCTTTTGCCGCTTGCGCTTCGCTCATCAAGACCGCTGCGGCAGCGGTATTGGTGGCCACGGCTGCCGAACTCTTCAGAAAACCACGCCGATTGGTCGCCGACATATTCGTCTCCTCCTGGTAAGCCATGGATGCACTTGGAGCCGTCTGGGCAGAGGGCCATTATAGGGACATCGTCGGCAAACAGGCAAACGGAGGACGAAAAGCTCTTCCAGTATCGCGTGCGAAATTGGTTCGTCCGTTGGCCACGTGTGAAACGTGCAAAGAAGTGCACACCGCGCGCCCCAATGGGGCCCGGGTGTGCAAACACTTGCCGATCCACAGACGCGAACGCGCCGCTGGTGAATACCCGCCGGTTACTTGATGAACGAATCCAACGCACCTGTCTTGGAGAGAATCACAATCACGATCAACACCGGTGACACGAAACGAATCGTGAACAACCAGACCGCTTGCAACTTCTTTCCCAATTCGCCAAACGGGGCGAAGCCACTGTTGCGATCTTCGTAGCTGACAAACCAGCCGGCGAAAATTGCGATGGCTAATCCGCCCAGCGGCAGCATGTAGCGAGTTGTTAAGTTGTCGAGGAAATCCAAGACGTTCCCATCACAGGCCGAAGCAATGCCCAATCCCCAGACCAACCCCCCGAACAGGCAAGTGGCAATGGATCGTTTCATCTTCCATTCGTCGACGAAGTACGCAACCACGACTTCTAACAATGAAACGGCGGAGGACCAGGCAGCGAACACCACCAGCAGGAAAAAGAAGCTGGAAAGGGCGGCGCCGTATGGCATTTTGATGAACAGGGCCGGTAGCGTCTTGAACAGCAACCCCGGACCTCCCTCAGCTTCCAGGCCAGCGTGAAACACGACAGCAAAAATCACCGCTCCGGCCATCAAAGCGATGAGCGTATCCAGAAACGCAATGGCCATGCCGTCACGAATCACGTGCCGCTCACTCTTGAGGTACGACCCGTACGTCACGATCGCCCCCATGCCCAATGACAACGTAAAGAACGCATGCCCCAATGCCTCTAATACGGCCGCAGCGCTCAATTTGTGAAAGTCGGGTTTGAACAAGAAGGTCAACGATTGTTCCAAGCCACCGGTGTATCCGACGTAGAACAGCAGGGCAACGAGCATTAAAAATAGGATCGGCATCAGGATTTTGCACAGTTTCTCAATCCCGCCATGAATCCCACCCACCACTACGGTGATCGTCAATGCCATGAAGATCGTATGCCAAAGCGAAGAAAGGTTTGCACTACCCGCCACCTCAGCAAACGTTCCCTCGGCGCCCAATTGGGCATCGGGCATGGCACCCAAAGAGACTGCCAGAAAATGCAGCGCCCATCCAGCGACGACAGAATAGAACGATAAAATCAAAAACCCAGAGGCTACCGCCATGCCGCCGGTCAGATAGGCGAGTATCCGCCCCAGCACGCTCCCCTCAGCGGCGAGATTTCGCATCGCTCCCAGAATATCACTGCCGCCGCGACGCCCGATGATCAACTCCGCATACATCAACGGCAAGCCGACCAGGGCGATGCAGATCAAATAGACCAACACAAACGCACCGCCACCGTATTCGCCGGTGATGTAAGGGAATTTCCATATGTTCCCCAACCCCACGGCGCTCCCGACAGCTGCCATAATAAAGCCAAAGTTCGTCGCAAACCCGCCACGATCCGGGTTACCTTGAACGCTTGCATTGGCGAGTTCTGCGCCGTTTTGATTCGGTTGGCCACTCATTGTCGCTCCCCCCCTCCGAATGATTATCCTAGCCCATAGCGCGCAGCTATGGTGTTTTGGTAACGGTCACATAATAACCGAAGCGTAAATCAGCGGCGTTTGTTACAGGCAAATTTCCATCAAAGGCGCAAAAAATGGCAAAACTTTCGATTCTGGCCGATTGTCCCTCTGAAATAGTTTTCGACGCCGGTGAACGGGGCAGGGGAGTGTTCCTTACGCGTCGGAATGACAATTGGCTGGTCAAAACGCGAGCGGATTCTTTATGATTGCTCGCACGGGCCGTGGACGGAGCGCGGCCCTTGCCTCGAGTTCCGATTTTTACAAGCAGCGACTTTGAACAATCTCACAACCAGCCAACAACAGGCGGTCGACCACAAGGAGGGACCGTTACTCGTGCTTGCCGGACCCGGCTCGGGCAAGACGCGGGTGATCACGCACCGCATTGCCCAGTTGGTGCAAAGCGGCGTGCACCCCTACAACATTCTGGCGATCACCTTCACGAACAAAGCGGCCCGTGAGATGGGCGAGCGTGTTGACGCTCTGTTGCCGGATGCCAAAATCTGGGTCAGCACGTTTCACCGGTTCTGCGCACAATTGCTGCGAAAGCACGCACGCGGCGTCGGTCTGCAACCCAACTACACGATTCTTGATACCTCCGACCAACGGAGGTTGCTTAAATCGGTGCTCACCGAGTTGGGGCACGACGTCAAACATTTTCCGCCGGCCAAAGTAGCGGCACGGATCAGCTCCAGCAAAAATCGCCTCGTCGGCCCCGAGGAATTCGCTCTCAACCCCGGGGGAGGCATCGGCGATACAATGTTGCGGGTTGTGACAGAGGCGTACCCCGCCTATCAACGCGCTTTGCAAGATAGCAATGCGGTCGACTTCGACGACCTGTTGCTGCACGTGGCACGCTTGCTGGAAGAAAACCCCGCTTTAAGGAGCCAGCTGGACGAGCGGTTTCAATACGTTCTCGTCGACGAATATCAGGACACCAACCTGCCGCAATACCGCATCGTCCGCGCGTTGTCACAGGATTTTCCGAATCTGTGCGCCACCGGCGACCCCGATCAATCGATCTATGCTTGGCGGGGAGCGGAGATCGGCAACATCTTGCGTTTCGAGCAAGATTATCCCGACGCAAAAGTCGTCCGCTTGGAACATAATTTCCGCAGTACCAAGGCCATCTTGCGGCAAGCGGATTTGTTGATCGGTCACAATTTCAACCGCAAAGCTAAAGCGCTGCTGACGGAGAATGATGAAGGGCCGCCGGTCGAGTTATTGACGTTCACCGACGGCGCCGCCGAGGCGGAAGGGATCGCGCTGCGGATTCAAGACCTCGTTGATCAAGCAGGCAGAGCATGGTCGGACTTCGCAATCTTTTATCGCGTCAATGCGCTTTCGCGGAGCATCGAACGAGCGTTGGCCCGCTTTCACATTCCGTATCAAGTCGCCGCCGGGGTCGGGTTTTATGACCGGGCGGAAGTCAAAGACATCGTCGCCTACCTACGGCTGATCGCTAACCCGGCCGACCGCACCGCGTTTGAACGAGTCGTCAACGTCCCCGCGCGGGGTATCGGCAAAACATCACTCACGCGTTTAACCGCTTGGGCGACGGGGCAGGGGGGCGGTTTGTTGGAAGCAGCGGCGCGAGCAGAGGAGGTCCCCAAGCTAACGAAGCGCGCCATTAAAGCACTGCATGGGTTTTACGAATTGATCTCCCAACTGTCGCAACGCACGGCGCAAGGAGTCGCCGAGTTGATTACGCAGGTCGTCACACAAACTGGCTATGATCATTCCTGGTTGGATGACCCCACGGAACAAAACATGGAGCGCGCCGCCAACGTGGATGAGTTGATCTCCGCAGCCCGGCAATACGATGCAGCTCACGGCGACGACGCCACGTTGGAAGGATTCCTGGAAGAAAGCTCGCTGATCAACGATGTCGACAGTCTCGATGAACATGCGGGAAGCGTGACGTTGATGACCTTGCACGCCGCCAAGGGATTGGAATATCCGGTGGTCTTCGTCGTCGGTGTCGAACAAAACCTATTGCCGCACGAAAGGGCGATCAACAGTGACGACCCGCATGAACTGGAAGAGGAGCGGCGGTTGTTATTTGTGGGCATGACGCGGGCGGAAGAGCAGTTGATGCTCACGCAAACAGCAGTGCGGGATATTCGCGGCCAGCGCCTGTCGACGATCCCCAGCCCGTTTTTGTTCGAGATGGACCTCGCCGCCACCGTCGTGGAAACCGACAGTGAATATATCGCGTGGGATGATGACTATGCCCACGACCATTCACTGGACGACTTCGAACCGATCATCAAGCAGCGCCCTGAAGAAGATGCGCCCCGACCGCAAATGATGACCGCCGCCGACTTGCTCAATGGCACCAACACCCCGACAGAAATCCCGCGCGGTTTCAGCATCGGCATGGACGTCCGCCATCCGCAGTACGGCGTAGGCACCGTCCGCAACATCGACGGCTTCGGCCGCCGCAAAACCGTCACTGTCGAATTCGCAGCAGGGGAGTGCCGTAACTTCGACATCGCCAAAAGCCCGCTGCAACCGGTGGGGCAGCGTTAAGTGGAAGTGTTTTTTTAGCCACAGATGAAACACGAGTAAAGCACAGATCAAACAAGAGACGTGCATTCCATGCAGGAAACCTCACGCAAAGTCGCAAAGGCCGCTAAGAGCCGGGCATGGTGAGTTACTTTGCTTTGCGATCTTTGCGCCTTTGCGTGAGGTGTTTTTCGGAGTGAAAAATTCAGTGACACTTTTTTAGAAGATCAGTTCAACACCTTCTGCAGTATCACCACATCCAACAATCGATCAAACTTACGGCCGATCTCCTTCAGCACGCCGACTTCGACAAATCCGAACATTTTGTTCAAATGTAGGCTCGCTTCGCTTTCGGCTGTCACGAGGGCGATTAGCGAATGGAAGTCGTGGTGGCGGGCTTCTTCGATGATTGCTACTTTCAGCGCGCGACCAATCCCTTGTCCGCGATGTTCGACGGCCACATAGAATGTCGTCTCCGCACTGATGTCGTACGCCGGTTTTTGATTCCAGCGGGACAGGGATGCCCAACCCACGACTTGGTTGTCGACTTCGGCAACGAGAATGGAATAGCGCGGACTATGGTCGTTGAACCACTGTTGTCGTTCCTCGAGTGTTTTCTCGGCGGTGTCGAACGTCGCCGTCGAGTCGCGAATCGCGGCGTTATAGATGTCGTTGATCGCATTTAGATCGCTGTGTTGTGCCGGTCGAATCACAGGCATGAAATTGCTCCGTATCGGTTGAGCAGTTGGAGGGCAGGGGGGCATTATAACGCGGTACCGCGAATCGTCATTCCACAATACTACTTCTAGGTTGTATGGCGATTCACAGTTCCCAGCGGGTGGGCCGCTAGACTACGATCAACCTAATACTTCCTCAGACTGAGCGATTACTTGAATCACACACATACATCCAGAGCGACAAAACGCATTGCCATCGTTGGGGGCGGGCCAATTGGGTTGGAGGCCGCTCTTTACGGACGCTTGGCGGGCTTTGATGTTGATCTCTACGAAAAAGGTCCGCTGGCCGCGAATATGCGGGACTGGGGACATGTGCGCCTGTTCAGCCCGTTTCGCATGAACGCCTCCAATTGGGCGCAACGCGCGATCGACGAGCAACAACCAGGCGTGCGACTGCCCGGTGACGATCAATTTCTTACCGGCCGCGAATATGCCGACCGTTACCTGCTCCCGTTGAGTCGACTCCCCATACTGTCTGAAAGTTTGCACGAACAGACGACGGTCGTCGGCATCAGTCGCATGAACTCTTGGAAAGCGGACCTGATCGAAAACCCTGCGCGCGGCAATGATCTGTTCCGACTTCTTTTGCGGGATCGAAGCGGAATAGAACGTGATGTGTCCGCTGATTATGTGCTCGATTGTTCGGGCGTCTATCCGCATCACAACTGGCTCGGAGCAGGGGGGCTGCCGGCAGTGGGGGAGACGTCAGCGGTCGGCGCGATCGAATACGGCGTCCCGGACATATTGGGCAGCCGCCGCGAATTTTACGCGGGGCAAACAACATTGGTCATCGGGAGTGGATATTCGGCAGCGACAGCGATTACAGGATTGGCACGACTTGCCGAATCGGATAAAAAAACACGGGCGATTTGGATCACCCGCTCCGAGCGCACACCGCCGCTGGCGGTTATTGATGAGGATCCCTTACCCGAGCGAGGTACATTGACGGCGAAGGCCAATCGGTTGGCAATGTCAGCGGACTCGCCCATCACATTGATGCCGCAACGCATCATTCAGGGAATTCAATTGATAGATGGGCAGGGGGGCTTTCGCGTGATTGTTCGTCATCGCGAGGAGCATGAAATGCTCTCTGCCGACCGCATCGTTGCCAATGTCGGATATCAGCCCGACCGGTCGTTGTACAGCGAACTACAAATGCACGAATGTTATGCCACCTCAGGTCCGATCAAGTTAGCGGCCGCGTTGATGGGGGAGACGTCAACCGATTGTCTGAATCAGTCCAGCAATGGAGTTGAAACATTGCGCAATCCCGAGCCGGGATTTTTTATCTTGGGGGCAAAAAGTTATGGACGCGATTCGCGGTTTTTGATTCGTGTGGGTTTGGAACAGATTGTCGATGTGTATGATTTCTTGGCCGCGGAATCGGAAACACCCATGTCGCGAAAGGGTGAGCAGGGGGCGCAGCTACAACAATGAGCATCGCAAACATTCCGTCCGTCGAACTTCAAGCGTTGGATGAACTTTGGTTTCAAGTCTCCGGCACATTGTGCAATCTGCAGTGCACACACTGCTTCATCAGTTGTAGTCCGCACAATGACAGCTTCGGCTATCTATCGCTTGACGAAGTGCAGCGGCGTCTTGAGGAATCGGTCGCCTTTGGTGTCAAAGAGTATTACTTCACCGGGGGGGAACCATTTCTCAATAAAGAATTGATCCCCATGCTCAAGGCGACGTTAGCTTACGGTCCCGCCACCGTGCTAACGAATGCGACGGTTCTCAAACCAGAGTGGTTGCGTGAACTTCGCCGCGCCGAAGAGGGGGCGGTCTACAGTTTAGAAATCCGTGTCTCCATCGACGGCCCCACCGCTGCGATCAACGATCCGATTCGCGGCGAAGGGACATTCAAACGCGCGATGCAGGGTGTTCGACTTCTCGTTGAGCATGGCTTTCTACCCATCATCACGATGACGCGCACCTGGGACGAAGCGGACGATCCTGGGATCATCAGCGCCTTTCGCGCAGCGCTGCATGAGCTAGGTTATACGCGGCCACGGTTAAAGATCTTGCCGCGATTACAAATCGGGGCAGAGGTGCAACGGACTCACGGTTATGATGCAGAGGATGTCGTCACGCACGAGATGCTGAGCGATTACGATGTGGGCCAATTGATCTGCGCACACAGTCGTGTGATCACCGATAGGGGGGTCTGCGTTTGTCCGATCCTGCTCGACTCTCCAGCCGCGCAATTGGGGGAGACGTTAGCGGAATCGACATCGCCCTTCCCACTTGCCCACGGCGCATGCTACACCTGTTATCAGTACGGCGCGATCTGCACAAATCCTTCGTCGCAGGTTGTCGAACAACAGCGCGCCGCGGATAGCAAAAACTGAAACGAATGAGTCGGGGAGTCGCGCGGTGCATCTTGCGGTCTTTGGTGGCATCTACAATAACTATCTCGCGCTGCAAGCGGCGATAGAGGATGCACATCGCGCCGGCGCTGAATCGCTGTATTGCTTGGGCGACATGGGGGCGTTTGGGCCGTACCCCGATCGGGTGTTCGCGCCGCTGCGCGACAATAGGGTGATTTGCATTCAAGGCAATTACGACAACAGCATCGGCAACGACCTGCAGGATTGCCAATGCGGCTACACCGATCCCCGCGACAATTATTTTGCCAAGTTGAGTTACGATTACACGTACGCCCATACCGCAGCTAAGAACCGTCGTTGGTTGCGCGACTTGCCGAGCGAGCATCGTATCGAAGTGGATGGCCTAAGAATTCTGATGTGCCACGGCAGTCCGCGCAAGACGAACGAGTTTCTCTGGGAGTCGACAACCAGTACGCAATTTCTGGATAAGCTCGCCGATGATTATCAGGCCGATCTGATTCTGGCAACGCATACCGGAATTCATTGGCAACGCGAATTGACCGGCGGGCGAAGGTTCGTCAATGTGGGCGTCCTGGGCCGGCCCGAAAACGATGGCCAAACCGTTGTTTGGTATGCGCAAATTCGTACCGGCGGTGATGCCGTTGCAGGGGGGATTGACATACAATTCGTGCCGCTGGAATATGTCCACCTGCGTCTGGCGCAAGAGATGCGTGATGAACGTTTGCCGGAGGAATTTGTGGCGACGATCCAAACCGGTTGGTGGACGACATGTTTGGAAGTGTTGCCCAGCAAAGAACGTCGCCGTGGGCCGTTTTAAAATAGCAAAGGACCGATCAATTGAGAGCAGTTGTGCAAAGAGTCTCCCGTGCCCAGGTTTCCGTGGCGGGTGAAATTACGGGAGAGATCGACAGTGGCTATTTGGTGCTGCTGGGCGTCACCGCCGATGACAGTCAGGATGACGTCATTTATCTGGCAGCCAAGATTGCCGGGCTGCGGATATTTGAAGATGAGGCCGGCAAAATGAATCTCTCGCTTGCCGATGTCGGCGGAGGGATGTTGGTCGTCAGTCAATTCACACTTTTGGGTGATTGCCGAAAAGGTCGTCGCCCCAGTTTCGTTGCAGCAGCCTGTCCCGAAATTGCGAATCCGCTGTACGAAAGTTTTGTCGCTGAGGTTCGCGGTCACGGAATCGAAGTGGCGACCGGTCGGTTTCAAGAACAGATGTCAGTCGAGTTGGTCAACGAGGGGCCGGTGACGATCCTGGTCGACAGCCGCAAGGAATTCTGATGTGTGAATTCGGAATGTGGCCACCACTTTGGGCAGGGGAGTTCGCCCCCAAAACCAACGTCCGCATTGGGTCGGCGAATGCACGATGATTCTCGCGAAACCCTTATTATACAGGGTTTTCGAGGTATTGTTAATGAAACATAACGGACATTATCGGACGTTGCGGATATGCTGAAATACCGGTGTTTCGTGAATGCGTACTCACCTGTCGGGATGCGACGTTCGCTGGCGACTGTTCGCGCACCGGGCCATCGAGATGGTCGCTTGCCACTCTGAGCGGCCGATTAGCTGTTGGCATCGGGAGCAATCTCAGCATCAGCGTCGGGGACGTTGTCGGTGGCCGCGATCGTTTCCGTGACAGTGGTTTCTTCAAACACTCCGATGCGGCGGAATTTCTCGTAACGCCGATCAAGCAGTTCCTCGCTCGAGAGTCCATCCAGCGCTTTGAGACTTTCCGTCAGACTGGCTTTAAGAGCCATCGCCATCCGCCGGTGATTGCGGTGCGCGCCTCCCAGCGGCTCGGGAATCACTTCGTCGACAATCCCCATTCTCAAAAGGTCAGCTGAGGTAAACTTGAGCGCCTCGGCCGCCTTGCTGGCATGTTCCACATGTTTCCACAATATGCCCGCGCAGCCTTCGGGGCTGATCACCGAATAGTAGGCGTGCTGCAAGACAGCCACGTGGTCGGCGATGCCGATCCCCAAAGCTCCTCCGGACCCCCCTTCCCCCAGCACGACCGCCGTGATGGGTGTCGAAATCCGGGACATCTCGCGGAGGTTGTAAGCGATCGTGTAGGCCTGGCCACGTTCTTCGGCGCCGATCCCAGGGTAGGCGCCGGGTGTGTCGATGAAGCAGACGATCGGTAGACCATACTTGGCCGCCATTTGCATCCGTGACAGCGCCTTGCGATATCCTTCGGGATGAGCGCAGCCATAGAGGCATTCGCTTCGCTCCTGGACCGTCCGGCCTTTTTGCTGACCGATCAGCATGATCTTGCGGCCGTTGAGTTTGGCCAGTCCGGTGAGAATGGCGCGGTCGTCCCCAAAAGCTCGATCGCCGTGCAACTCGACAAACTCGTCGAACACCAGTTCGATGTAATCGGGCGTTTGCGGCCGACCGGTTTGCCGGGCCACCTTCACCGTTTCCCAGGCACTAAGATTGTCGAAAATTTCGCGCGTCAATCGCGTGATTTCCAACTTCAATTGGCGGATCTGTTCGGCGTGTTCGGGCGTCGAATTCTCTTGCGCATTGAGATCGGCCAGTTGCTTTTCGAGTTCTTGAATCGGCTGCTCGAAAGGGAGCGGTTGATATGTCGCCATCACTGATTCTTGTTCGCGGGGGGAAATTGTGACATGCCGAATAGGGCGGTACGCCTCAGATGGTCGCGACTTCATCGCCCCAGGTCAAGCAAGCCGCAATTTTCAGTTCGCACGACTTTCGATTCGCTGGGTGCGGGCAACAAACGCCCCCAGTCCTCCGATGACGCTGGCCGCTTAGACATCGGGAAGCGTTTTGAAAATATCTTCCATATCGTCGATGCTCATGATCGTTCCCTCAGTTTCTTTTTTCGGAGGTTTTTGCTCTTTGGAAGGGGCCGGTTTCTTTTGGGCTGGTTTCTGTTGGGGCGGTTGCTCTTGAACTGGAGCCGGCGCCGAGGGTTGCTGAGGTGGTTGGGACGCAGCTGGTTGCGGAGGTTGCTGCTGCAGCGGTGGCGCCGGCATTTGCGGTTGCTGCATCCCTGGGGGCGGCTGCATCCCTGGTTGCGGATACATTTGATTCTGCATGGATTGCTGGTGCATCATCTGCTGGTAATACGCCTGTTGCTGTTGGAGCATTTGCTGATGCATGGCCATTTGTTCGGGGGTCATCGCCTGCAGCGGCATGCCTGGTTGCGGAAAAGGTTGCGGCGGCTGAACTGATGGCTGTTGGGGAGGTTGTTGCGGTTGCTGCTGTGCTGGAGGCTCAGGAGCTTTCGGCTTTTCAATTGGCTCGGTTTTGAGTACGGTTTTCGATTTGGTCTTCTCTGGTGCTTTGACACCACCAGGATTATTTTTGAGTGCCTCGGTTCGCATCGCGTCCAACCGACTGTCGATGCGTGACTCTATTCCCGCATCTTGATCTTTGAGCTTATCCTCGTTGATCTCTTGTTCCGTCCGCTGCGCCTGCTCGGGGAGTGCTTCTTTGAAGATTCGGACGTTCCGGAATTCGGACAAAAATTCATCGATGCCGCTTTGACGATTCTTAGGCGATTTGGCGAGCATCTTCAACACGATCTGGTCCATTTCTGCCGTGATGTTGTCGTTGAATTCTGAAGGAGGGGCGGGAGTGGTCTTGAGATGGTCCATCAATAGATTGTCAGGGTGCGGCGAACGAAACGGGGGCCGCCCTGCCAGGATTTCATAAACCGTAATTCCGAAGCCGTACATATCGACGAGATGTGTTAACGGCTGATTGCGAATTTGTTCAGGAGCCATGTAAGTTCGCGTACCTTGCACGAACCCCTTCTTTTTGCGGTTGACCATTTTGCCCAACGAACCGGCCGGCTTGCCTGACAGCGAAAAATCAATCAGCCGCACTTCGGAGGATTTGTTAATGAGAATATTCTCTGGTTTGACGTCCTTATGGATCCAACCTCGTTCGTGCATATGGGCCAGCGCCATCGCTGTCTGTTCGATCAGTTTGTGCGCTCGCCGCTGTATGGATGCTTTGTCGCTGACCAATTGGACCTTGGCATTAGGGGCGCGGAATAACTCCATGGCGATATAAGCGTGGTTGCGGCTCACGATGCATTCGTAGACCCGAATAATATTGGGATGCTCAAGTGACTTGCCCACCTTTGCTTCCAACTTCAATATCTGCTTTTGTTCCTTGTCTGCGAATGCCTCGGGGAGCAACACTTTCAGTGCAACGGTCCGCCCACTCCCGGAATCGTTTGCCTCCCAGACTTGGCTGTGCCTTCCTTGCGACAGACAGTTGGACAATTTGTAGTTGTCGATAGATGATTCATTTTCTGACACGGGATACTCTTCCTTCCTTAGTGCCTACTTCAGGCGTATAAACTGAGCGACGCATTCCGACCTGCCCTACGGCCTGCGTCGTTGTGCGGAATACAACCTGGAGTCCGCAATTGCCCCAACTGCTTGGGCAATTTTGAACTGTGATGTCGAGTCAAGTTGCTTGAGCGCTTATCCCGCAGCGTTTTGTACGGACATCGCAGTGGGCCACATGACCAGCACGCGTGGTGACGCCACTACAAACCTCTAGATTTTGTCTTGCGCGGCAGCGACTGCTTTTTACTCTTCTCGGTTTCTTCAGGTGCGTCGAATTCCTGAACCCACGGACGCAATTTTGTTCCATCGGTCAATTCCATCGACGCATTGACGATCACTTCGTCGTTTGGCGAAAATTCTCCCGATACATAGATCCGCTCCGAATTGATTTGGGCTAACGGAGATATCTTGATGTCGCGAACGACATACTCTCGAACAACCTGTACCTTGCGTTGCCCGTCGTCAGAATTGGATATCGCCAGGGCTGGTACCACGGCCACCGGTTCGGTCGGAATCAGATCGACATAGACCGCTTGGCCGGGGTGATAATTTCCTTCGCTGTTTTGAATTTGAATCTTCGCCATCGAGAGCGAATCGATCAGTGGGCGTAATGACTCGAATCGCGGTGGCGGTGCGGAGATTGATTCCACGACAGCCGATACCGCTTCGTTTTCCACCGTGACCGAAATTTTGTCGCCCGCTTTATATTGTGCTCGACCCGCTGGAATCTCCGCTACCAGACTCCTTAAATCGGCCAATTCCGCCACAGCCTCCCCTGCTCTCACGAATTGGCCCGGGACAACGTGCACTTGAAGAATCGTTCCCGCAAATGCGCCGCGAACAATCATTTGGTTCTGGTCGAGTTCCGCCAATTCATACGCCGCCTTGGCTGCCTCCAAATTCGCGTCGGCCAAGGCGACTTCATCGGCCGCACCGCTTTTTGCCCCGGCAATTTTTCTTTCAATTTGCCGCGCTGTCACCTCTGCTTTGGCTTTGCGTGTTAATAGTTCCGTACGCGTATCATCCATGCGAACCACGTCACCCTGCGACGGGAGCAGATCTCCCGGTTTGACGTGGACACTTTGTACGATGCCATCCACCGGCGCGATGACAGCGATGGAACGTACCGGTTCCAGACGCATCGGAATTTGATAGGTGCGTGGATCTTCGAGCACCACAGCCCGGCGTTTGATCACCAACGCCGCCGGGGCTTCCTCGGCGTCCGCCTCATTCGCAGCCCGTCGATTCGAATTCCGGTCTTGTGCAACACTAGCAACAAGTCCCAAACAGGAAATCGTGGCCGATATCGTGATGATTTTGAACGCCATGCTTCTCGAATTCACGATTATTTGACTCCTGGTTTACTGCGCATGCGCTTTCAGTCACTCCACGCATGACGCGGAGCCCGGCTGATTAACTCCTTAAGCCGTCTATTCATAGGATACGGGCGCCAGTGAGGGTGTGTCAACATTTGTCAAGGTGGCTGGTGCTTCTGGGCAGGGGGCCCCACCGCACTTTGCCGGTCGCGCGTGGCGTCAAAAATTCTTGCCGCTGGCCCCTATTGCAGGATGGCGAAATCTACTCCTATTGTGCTATCCTGAATGGGTTTCGTGCAATTCGGACAAACCCGCATCAGCTGGAGTTGTCCCACGAATGACCTCTGTAATTGATGAATTCGCCTAGGGAGGCGCGCGAAATGACCGCTTTGTTGTCCCACCTCGTCGTCCTGTCTGTCCTTTCGTCCCCCTTGGCCGATTCTAATGCCGTCGAACTACGCTATCGCGGAGCTTTGATCGAAACGGGACGAGAATCCAACGGCGACACCGTCAAACGGTTCAATCTCTACTGCCTCGTGAGCAAGGCCGCAGGAGATGGGCAGCGTTTAGCGTTTCTTGTTGATGAAAGCGGTGGCGGTTCCTGGGCTTGGCCCGAACAATACGGACAAATTGATCTCGATGCCGCGCTGCGGCCCACCAATCCGGCTCAAATTCGTTTGCTCTATACGCATGAAGGCGAACCGACTTCGATTCGCGTTCGGCGTCCACTGTTTGAACATCACGCCAAACTCGCCGAAGACGCCAACTGGACCGTTGGCAATTCCAAGTATTCGGTCGTCGGCTCAGCCAAGGTCCAAGATTGGGACTGCTGGCGCGTGGAATCAGTCACGAACTTTGGCCTTCGAGAAGAGCTTGCCGTGGAAAAACAAACCGGGCTGATCATCAGTGCCCGTCGCGATTTGACTCGTGGAAAAGGGGTCCCCTTCTCTCTTTCTTTTGAGCTGCAATCACACAAGCCGATTGAAAAAGCGGATCATGACAAATTGCAAAAGCCGATCAGCACGCTGGCTAAGTTGCAAGCGGACCTCAAACGTCCGGAAAACGAAATGAATGCCGAATTGACCTCCGATCAACTCAAGGTCACCGAATTGATCGCCGAGCAATTGCAGCAAGAAGCAGAGGACACCCCCTATGCCCGGTTGGCCGCCTCCATTCGTCGCGATCTCAAACGTCAGATGCGACGATATGATGATGTCGAGAAACTCTCGGCAAATTATGTGGGCAAACCAGCTCCTGGATTTTCTCTGCAACCACTGCGCGGCGAAGCGATTGATGCCGCAGCGATGAGAGGCAATGTTGTCGTCCTGCATTTTTGGGACTACAAATACAATCCGCTCGTCGAACCGTACGGCCAAGCCCCCTACCTCGACTATTCATTCGCCCGGTATAAAAAACTCGGCGTTCAAGTCTACGGCGTGGCTGTGAATAGCCTGTTTTCTGATGCCAACACCCGCGGTGCCGCATTGCAGAGTACGCGAAAATTCAAGTCCTTCATGAATCTCAGTTATCCATTGGCGATCGACGCCGGGGAACTGGTTGCAAAATTCGGTGATCCACGACGCGTGGGCGCGAAACTTCCACTGTGGGTTGTCATCGGAGCTGATGGCAAAGTGGCGCACTACAGTATTGGGTTTTACGACATCAATCCCGACGAAGGCCTGCGTCCGCTTGATAAAGCGGTTGGCAAGGCAGTCCGCGCCAAACGCGAGGCGAAGAAAGACTGATCCTCCCTCTAACCAGCCGGTGAAATCTTAGCGGTTTGTCACGGTTTGTTTTTGGGATTTGGGTGACACTGACTTTGCCAATGGCATCCTAATACTTCTATGTGACGATGCACGAGCCCGAGCGGCGGATGTGCCTGATTTCCCTTCAACAAGGACGACCGATCTTCACATGACCACGACGCCAGCCGCCTCGCTGACACCCGCGCCGCGTTTGGTCTCTTTAGATGCCTATCGCGGTTTCACGATGTTGGCGATGGCTTCGGGCGGATTGGGATTGGCCGAGGTTGCCACACATCATCCCGACAGTTCAATGTGGCAGGAAATTGCTCGGCAGATGGAGCACCTTCCCTGGGTGGGCTGCGTCGCTTGGGATTTGATTCAACCCTCGTTCATGTTCATGGTCGGCGTCTCGATGGCTTATTCGTACGCCAGTCGGCAACGCCGTGGCGATTCTCACGGCCAGATGTTTCGCCATGCGTTGTTTCGCGGCATCACTTTAACGCTGCTGGGCGTGTTTCTCCGCTCGAACCATAAGCCCGAAACCTATTGGACGTTCGAAGATGTCGTTTCACAGATCGGGCTGGGGTACGTGTTTTTGTTTCTGCTCTGGGGCCGCTCCGCCAAAGTTCAGTTCACCGCTGCCATGTTGGTGCTCATTGGTTATTGGACACTGTTTGCCGTCTGGCCGTTACCCGGTACGGATTTTGACTACGCATCCGCCGGTGTGGATCCCGATTGGCAGTACAACCTCTCAGGGTTCGCCGCACATTGGAATAAAAACACGAACGCGGCACATGCGTTTGACGTTTGGTTTTTGAATCTCTTTCCACGCAGTACCGCGTTTCAAAACAATGGTGGTGGGTATCACACGCTCAGTTTTATTCCCTCTTTAGCCACGATGATCTTTGGATTGATGGCGGGAGAACTGCTCCGCGGACCGCGCGGGGGCGGACGCAAGTTCTTGATCCTCATCGGCACCGGGGCTGTGGCCATGGCCGCCGGTTATGCGTTGGATGACTTCGACATCTGCCCCATCGTGAAGCGGATTTGGACGCCGAGTTGGACGATCTATAGCAGCGGGATTTGCTTATTGATCCTGGCGGCGTTCTACGGCATCATCGACCTGGCAGGCATCCAGTTTTGGGCGTGGCCGGCGGTGGTTGTCGGCATGAATTCCATCGCCATTTATATTATGACTTGGTTGTTCAAAGGTTGGATTCGTGAGACCTACCAAACACACCTCGGCCAAGAGATATTCAACATCTTCGGCGAACAATACGCATCGCTGGTCGAGCATACCGCGATCCTGTTGGTTATGTGGTTGATTTGTCTGTGGATGTACCGCCGTAAAATCTTCCTCCGCATCTAAACCACCTACGAAAATGCCAATGGCCTTTAGCTGAGATTGAATCATAGAACAGGGAATGATCATGACTCAAATCCCCATTATGGGAGACGGATTGCCGCAACCGTTGTTGGAGATGCTTGGCGCGGAATTTGAAGTGCTCGCCTGGGACGACGCTCCTGACTCCCCTGCCCTGGCCCGTGCCGAAGCGATCATTGCGTACGGACATCCCCAAGTCGATGGCCCCATGCTGGACCGGGCGCCCCAGCTGAAGGTGATCAGCAATCATGGCGTTGGCGTCGATCACATTGACGTGGCCGCTGCCCTGCAGCGCGGTATTCCGGTTGGCAATACGCCCGGTTGCCTCGATGCTGCGACCGCCGATATGACAATGGCATTGATGTTGGCGACGGCCCGGAATGTGGTGGTTGGTGACCAGTATGCGCATAGCCCGGAGTTTCTCCACTATGATCCGGCCATTCTCATTGGACAGGAAGTGACCGGCAGCAAGCTGGGAATCGTTGGCATGGGCCGTATCGGCAAACAGGTGGCCAAGCGCGCCGCCGGTTTCGATATGCAGATCATTTATCACAACCGCCATCGCGACTCCTCAGCGGAAAGCGACTACAAAGCGGAGTATCGCAGCTTAGACGATTTGCTAGCCGAGAGTGATTTCGTAGCGCTTAACTGCCCGCTGACGCCGGAAACAACTGGACTGATCTCCGGGCCACAGTTTGCGATGATGAAATCATCGGCCATCTTGATCAACATGGCCCGCGGCCCGGTGGTCGATCCGGCCGCACTCTATACCGCGCTCTCGACCGGGCAAATTGCCGCGGCGGGGATCGATGTCACCGATCCGGAACCGTTGCCGCGCGGGCATGAACTGTTGGCGCTGGAGAATCTGATCATCACGCCGCACCTGGGCAGTGCCTCAAACCGCACCCGTGAACGGATGCTGCGCATGACGGTGGAGAATCTTCACGCTGGGTTACAGGGGAAACCTCTCCCTTATTCTGTCGAGCAAAACTGACCCTCCCCCCCTGCCCTGCCGCCATCTATTCCAGCAATGGACGCGGTACTAGGCAGGCAATTTCGTGGCCGAAGTCGGCTCTTGCGACGGCTCCAAGGGATCGCTGGACAGCAGGTCTGGCTCCGACTTGGGTTTGGTGAGCATGTAATAGCCTGCTCCCATCACCGCCGTCACGACGCTTGTGACCCGAAACACCAACGCCGCCGCCACACCGGTGGCTTCAGCGGTATCCTTGGTGACGTGTCCTACAGCCGTCAGCCCATAGAAGAACGAGATCGCTCCTTCCAATGGTCCCACGCCACCGGGAACCGGAATGACCGATGCGAATAACTCCGCAGCAGGCATGAAATAATAGTGTGCCCACAGATTCGGAACCCACGCATTCAGCGATCGGGCACAGCAATAAAAGCCCGCCACCAGTCCTGCATGTCCGATGAGGCTGATCACGACAGCTAGAGAGACGACACGCCGTTTGGTTTGATAGAGGGCAATCCCGTTCAGCAGATCCGCCAACGTTTTTCCTACGTATTTGAGTCCAACCAGCTTTTGCAAGATCGGCCAGCGGGTTGAACCGGGAGTGAGCATGATCATCAGGCCCGCAACACCCACAATCGAACCGACCCACAGACTCCAGCCAACCACCGACATCATGGGCACCGAAGCTAAAAAGCCTTGGTCTTGGGTTTTATCGGCCGCAGCAGCTGTCGCAGCCGCTTCATTTAATGCGGCGGTGTCGAAGTCTACGAAGAGCGTCGCCAAAGCGCCGACCATAAACAGCGCGAGCAGTCCTAAGATGCGATCCAAAACGACAGTGGCGGCAGCGACGGCACGGCGTGACTGTTGATTCCGAGCGACCATGGCCGCTTTCAGTAAATCCCCACCGACAATGCCCGGTCCGCCGTAGTTGCAGAGCAGTCCAAATCCGCCCAACCGAAAAGCGTCTTTAAGCGTGAAGTCAAATTCCTGCGCCCAGACCAACAGGTACCAACGGACGAACGTTAAAGCAGCGCAGCCGGCGACCAGTGTGAATCCCAAAGCAAAAAAGCCCCAGTTTTTTTGGCCGTGCAGCAGGCTTTTGAAATTATCCCAATGTTGAAACAGCAAATAGCCCAACATGCCAATGGCAAAAGGCCATTTGAGTTTCCCGGCGATCGCAAAAAGCTTATCCAACGGTCGAGTCTCCTCAGCATCGTGGAATGTCGTCAACAATCCCCAACATGCGCACTTTCGATGCTGCGGTTGGATCTGCCCAATCGTTTCTTGCACGATCGCTCGCCTAAGTCAAGATGGCTTATGGCGTAACAAGCGTCGGAAACGAGCGTTGATCGATGGAGATACGGCCTAATTGCTGGAAGAAATCCACCAGGCCCAAAGGGTGACGCACATCATGGCCACTAACGAATAGAAGAAGAAAATCGTCAACATCTTCCCGATATTCGCTGTGACTTCAGTGTCGTCGGAGGAAAAATGCGCAAGTTCTTGGCGGTCGAATTCGCTGCCGGGGAATGTCGAGGCCTCCTCGGTTTCCGTCGAAACGCTCTGCTCTACAGTGGTCGCCTCATCTGACATGACGAAAAAACTCCTGACTTCTGAACCTTCAAAATCCACTGAGAGATGGTCGCGGTTGCGGAACCATTTCGTAATATCGAATCCTCGAAGCACGCAGTTTAATTCTTTTGCCTCTATGACTCAATCGATTTTAGGCAGGATTGGTCGTCCTCAGACAAGAACTGCAGCAATTATTGGGCAGTTTTCAGAGTGCTGTCACGAAATATTGCTGCAAGACTAGGAGTTCAGCAGCTCCCATAACCGGTTGTCTCCAGGATAGGGATGACCACTGTGCTGGCGAAACCCTTCGCCGTAAGCGACTCCCTTCTGCTGACCGCGGGCAGCGCTCCAGCGACGGCTACTTTCCAAGTATTCATCGATTCCATGCTGGCGGAGCAGCCAATTCCGTTGACTCGCATGACAAGCTAGCATTTCTTGCTTCAAATCGATTGAGCGGCTGATGTCGACGATGAAATCCGGCGGAATGTCGTTGCCGAACCAGTCAATTCCCTCCACCGAATCGGTGTAATACAGATGAGGAATAGCGTCGATCGGGGGGGCGGGATCCCACTGTTCAGTCGAATAATTCGGTGCCGGTGCCATGAAACAGGCATCTCGGACCAAGCGGCTGGTCATTTCGTGGTCGCTCATGTAATCCACCGGCGGCGCCGTCAGCACAATATCGGGCCGCGCGCGACGGACGGCTTCGGTTGTTTTCCGCCGCCCTTCATGGTCGATGATGATGCAAAAGTCGCGGAATTCCAGACACATATAATCCGCGCCCAACAAATCCGCTGCAGCCTGAGCTTCGCCGCGACGGACGCGGGCGATTTCCTCCGGTCCCATCTCAGCGCTCCCGCAATCGCCGGCGGTCATCGTAGCAATCGTGATCTGGCAGCCCTGCTCTTTGAGCAACGCCAAGGTTCCCGCACATTGAATTTCGACATCATCAGGGTGGGCATGAATGGCCAAGATGCGGGGCGGTAAGTGTTCGTCTGACATCTGTAAACGGATTCCAGGTTGATTGAAGTAAAACGGGTCTACGCGGCCATTGTAGCGTATCGTTTCCGATTCGTCCGGTACGGGTTTAACGTTTGTGGCATTTGTGCGGACTAGGCAAAGCTAAGTTTATTTCAGGTTGTTTCGTGAATTTTGAATAAACTCTCAAGAAAATCCTTGCCGGTTTTGAGCAAAACACCGCTGTTTTTGGTAAAATCGACTTTCAAGTCAATTCGGAACCCCGGTTCCATCAATTGTGCGCTGCCAACACGATTTGTTATTACTGAGCGGAACGATCTGTCGCGACATCGATTTCGGGCTCGGTTTTCGTATGTTATTCACATGCGCGTTGTCACTTCGCGGCAAAACTGCCCCCCCACCACCGTTATATTTAAGAAGTCTTGATCACATGGACACCAACGTTGTCAAACGTCCGCGCTCAAATCAATCCGCCCAGTATTTACGGCAAACAAAGATTCCCACGTTGATGTTTGAGACGTCGGCTGAAGCCGATAAGCATGTCTCGCTTGTCATCGAGAGTCTCATCCGTGAAAACAATTCCGCAGGAACCCCCACGGTGCTGGGATTGCCGACCGGCTCGACTCCTATCGGTGTCTACCGTGAGTTGATTCGGCTCCATAACGAGGAAGACCTCGATTTTTCGCGCGTGGTAACGTTCAATCTCGACGAATACTACCCCATGGATTCAACGTCGATTCACAGTTATCGGCGGTGGATGAACGAAACCTTCTTCGACCACGTCAACATTCCCGAAGAGAACATCCATATCCCCAAAGGGGACATTCCTCGCGAGGAAGTGGAAGCGTTCTGCGACGATTACGAACGCCAAATCGAACGCGCCGGCGGCATTGATATTCAACTGTTGGGCATCGGCCGGACGGGGCACATTGGTTTCAATGAACCGGGAAGTTCTCGTGAGAGTCTGACCCGCAAGGTCACTCTCGATCCCGTCACGCGGGGAGACGCAGCTGATTCATTTTTCGGGCTGGAAAACGTCCCCATGGAAGCCATCACGATGGGGGTCGGCTCGATTTTGTCCGCTGGAAAAATCTTCATCATGGCCCTGGGCGAACACAAAGCGCCGGTCGTGAAGCGGGCGGTCGAAGGGGAAATCACAGAAGAGGTCTCTGCCAGTTTCCTGCAAAAACATCCGCAAGCCGTCTTCGTGGTGGATGTTGCCGCCGCTAGCAAGTTGACTGCGGTCGAAACCCCGTGGATTGTCGGCCCGGTCGCATGGACGCCGGAATTGACAAAACGCGCCGTCATCGGTCTGTCGGAGAAGATCGGCAAACCGTTGCTGAAATTGAACCGCGATGATTTCATGGGAAACCACCTACACGATTTGCTCCGCCACAACGGTGAGGCAGAAGCGATCTGCATGAAAATCTTTGACGAGTTCATGCAAGGCATTTGCACGCATCCGGCCAACAAGGAAAAACAGACCGTCATCGTTTTCAGCCCTCACCCGGACGACGACGTAATTTCTATGGGAGGCACGCTGATCACAATGGTCGACCAGGGACACGATGTCTACATTGCCTATATGACCAGCGGGAATATCGCCGTATTCGATCACGATGCCCTACGGCACATTGACTATGTCGATGAATACGAAGAAACTTTCGGACTCGCCACCGAAGAGACACGCGCCTTTCATAAACGTTGTCGCGACAGCCTGGCGACCAAGCAGTCCGGCGATCCCGATACCGAAGAGCTATTGAACATCAAAGGCTTGATTCGCAAAACCGAGGCCACGACCGCGGCTGTCGAAGCGGGTGTGCCGCGTGAAAAATTACGGTTCCTGGATTTGCCGTTTTACCAAACTGGTAAAGTCACAAAACGGCCCATCGGTGAAGACGACGTGCACATTGTTGCCGATCTGTTGTCCGATTTGAATCCGGGACAAATCTATGTGGCGGGCGACCTGTCCGATCCGCACGGCACACACCGGATGTGCGCTAAAGCCATTCTTGCCGCTCTGGAAGAAGTCGACGAGGCGGTCAAGCCGGAAGTCTGGTTGTACCGGGGTGCTTGGCAGGAATACGATCCGCACGAAATCGACCGCGTTGTGCCGCTCAGCTTCGAGTTGATGCATCGCAAGAAATTGGCGATCTTCCGACACGAGTCACAAAAAGACGCCGCTCGTTTCCCCGGTTCGGACAAACGCGAATTTTGGTTGCGTGCCGAGGAACGGACTAAAAAGACCGCCGATGTCTACAACAACCTCGGGCTACCTGAGTTCTACGGGCTCGAAGGTTTTGCCCGCTGGCGTGGGCAACTATAATTGAGACCATATGCTGTAGTCTGTACGGCCGTAGGAGTGGTTTGTGGAGCGTCTCTATTACTATGGGCGATCAATACTTGCCGCCGCAGTTCTGCTCTGCGTCATTTCCTCGCCGGTGCTTGCCCAGGATGCGGCTGCTACGGATTCGCTGATTGGTTATACGCAATTTCGTGTGAATCTTCCCGGCGGCCGACACACCAACGCTGCGACAATGCGGGCGCATGTCGTACGCGGCGACGGCAGTGCTCCGCGCGAAGTCGCTGCTGAATTAATTCCCAATGCCGACACGTGGACGCAGTTCGCCGGGTGGTCCCCCGACGGAGAGACAGCCATCATTGGCAGCGGCTGGCAAGACCCCGAAAATGCCGCCTGGGAAGAAGAACACAAGACCTTCCGCATGGCGACCGGCGGTTGGACGTACGACATGCACACGCTCGATCTGCCCACCGGTAAGATCGTCAACGTCACGGCCGTTGAACGCGTCAGTCCCTACAATTCGGGCCTGTTCTACTGGCCCAATGATTCCACACAATTCGGGTTTCAAGCCTTAATCGACGGCGTTTCGCATCCCTACCGCATGGATCGGGACGGCCGCAATAAAGTCGATTTGAGCAGCGGAGCGGATGGCTTCACCTACGGATTCAATGCGTCCTCCGATGGCAAGCGGATCGCCTATCACAAGAACTACCAGGTCTATTTGGCCGATGCCGACGGCTCGAATGCGGTTCACGTCGAAACCGGCCATCCATTCAACTTCGCCCCCACTTGGTCCCCTGACGGTCAATCGCTAGTGTTTGTCTCAGGCGAGCATTACGACTGTCATCCGCACATTGTGCGGCGGGATGGAAGCGGGCTGAAAAAAATCGGTGACCGCAACGGCTATCGCGGCGTGGTAACCATCTTCGACGTGTTTGATTTCCATGGTGGCAGCAGCGACCTCCCGGTCTGGACCCCTGACAGCCAGTCGGTCATTTTTGCAAAACAAACGGGCAAAGCGGGAACGCAATTGTTCCGCACAACGTTGGATGGAAAAACCAAACAGCTCACGCATTCCAAGCCGGGCACGCTGAATTACCATCCCGTGGTCCACCCCAGCGGCGCACGGATCGCGTTAGGCTCAACGCGTAGCGGGACACGCCAACTGTATGTCATGGACTTGGAGAGCGGAAAAGTGCATGCGGTCACCGACGTCCCCAGCGGGCACGGTGCGATGTGGCCGCATTGGCAACCCCGCCCGTCGGTCACTCGCTAGCTTCGCGTGCTTTACGGCGTCGCCGGGCATCGATGAATGATTTGACGCACAGAGCGACAAATATTGCACTGATCACTGCCAATGCTCCACGAGCCATCGGACCAGCCCCCGTATCGCCGCCAAACAGTTTGATAAGTCCCGGCACACCGCCGCCAAAGCCGACGATCCCGATCAACACGGCGACATGCATGACATGCATCCGCAGATTCTCTTTGGCCTCTGCCAGCACACCGCAAATGATCGCTGGAATCCCCAAGGCGACGGGGATCAACGCCGTCTTGCTCACCTGTCCAGAACCGTAATACCCGGCGATTCCGAGCACGACAAGAATCAGCCCATATCCAATTGTGAGTTTTCCCACGGTGTTTTTCTCCTGATCGTTTTTCGTTTTTTCAGAAACGGCGCTTTATAGGCCTCGCAATTGTTTTAGATATCCCGACCTCCGGAGGCAAGGCGCATGCGCAAATACACATCCAACGATTTCGAGATTTGCTGATTTCCTCGGATGATCCTCGCTCCATTTGGAAGTCAAAAAAAGGTCTCGCGCAGAGACGCGAAGGCGCAAAGAAAGGAAGAGGATTTCTGGTGCTAACTTTGCGCGCCCATTTCTGCATTCCCCGGTTCCTGTTTGGGAACCCAATTTCTCGAAGCTTCGCTTCGAGACCTGTGCTTCATTACCGCTGCGAGACGCATACGCTATCATACAAGTGGAGCAGAGCTTCGCGAAGTTGCGTTTCCAAGCGGAGTTTGGGAACGAGAAGAAACAGTCCGACCCTCTATGATTCGCCGTGGGAGAAAACAACATAATGTTCGACCGACTCATCCGCCGATGCCTATTCAGTGCTGCCCCCCTGCTCTGCCTGATTGGGACGCTACATGCAGCTGAGGACGCCTCGCCGGTCCGCAAACGCTCCGATCCGCCCGCAATTCACTCCTCCTGGGACGACCTCTTAGAAGGCATCAATACCCCGGAGCAATGGTTGGCGTATAAAAAGAAATTGAGGCAACGCTATCTGGAACTGCTCCGCGACGATCAAAAACCAACCAAACCGCCGCTCGATTTGCAGGTCCATGAGACGGTCGAGGTCGATGGGAAGTACATTCGCAAATTGATCAGCTACAACGTCGAAGCGGACGAGCGCGCGCATGCCTATTTGGGAATCCCGCTCCGACTCAGCGAACCATCAGCGGCGATTGTCGCCTTGCATGGCACATTTGCACAGGGGATGAAACGAGCAGCTGGACTCGCAGATAATCCCAACAAGGCGTACCTCGATCATCTCGCTCGCCGCGGGTATGTGGTCATCGCGCCTGAACATTTTGTCTCCGGCACGAGAATTCCCGCGGAAGGGGCTTATGAAACCGGAGCATTTCACAAAAAACACCCCGAGTGGACAGCTGTCGGGAAATTCACTTACGAGCACTCGATCGCCGTTGACGTGTTGCAGTCGCTTCCCGAAGTAGACGACGATCGCATCGGGGCGTTGGGGCATTCGCTGGGGGGGCATGGCACGTTTTTCCTAGCGGCCTACGACGAGCGCATCAAGGTCGCTGCTTGCAATTGCGGCGCGAGTTTTTTCCGCCACAATCCCGGCGTCGAACATTGGTCCCGTGACCATTGGTACGTCTACTTTAAGCACCTGCGGCCCGAGTTGCTGAAAGGGAACTTGCCGCCGATCGATTTTCACGAAATCATCGCCCTGGTTGCCCCCCGCGCCTTTTTGGATGTCTCGGCACTCAACGACGGCAGCCCGCCAATTCAGCGGCAGCGGGTGTTGATGAACCTGAAGATCATGGAGGTCTTTGAGTTGGAAGGTGTTCCAGAGAACTTTGGATTCTACGTGCATGGCCAAAAGCATTCCGTGGAGCACGCCTCCCGGGCATTGATTTATGCCTGGATGGACAGCCATTTGCGCCCCGAAATCACAACCGCACGTCTCGTCGAAGAATGATTGAAAAACAATCTGTTTTAGACAAGTGGTTGCACGTATTTACGGCAAATGACTGGCTGGATTCTGGGACAATCCCACTGCGACTCCACCCCTTAGGCAATCGTTGAACTCCCTGTGCAGGTTGTTATAATGCGAGTGCGTGTTGAGATCGCTTTTATACGCCCATCGTGTTGACACGGTAGACGGGCGGGTTGGTGAAAGAACCTGCGAAACAAGCGAGTTCAGCAACTTTGACTCCCGCTGCCGTCCGCCACCGGCTGGATGATGCGAGTTCAATGGTCCAGCGTGGGATAGGCTGAGTGGCCCCCTACGAAAAAAGATTCCGACGGTATTGATGCGCTCCAGGCAAAACCTGCGGAACATGTTGCAAGGGGATCGTTGTCGGCAGCCGCGCAGATTATCAAATGACTGGGTGTTTTATGGAAGTTCTGAAAGGGAAATCAGTGTCGACTAAAGGTCTCAAGGGCATCATTGCAGCCGACAGTTCCATTTGTAAGGTCAACGGCCTGGAAGGCCGGTTGATGTATCGCGGTTATAACATCCACGAACTGGCCGAACACAGTAGCTTTGAAGAGGTTTCCTACCTGCTGCTCAAAGGGGAACTTCCCAATACCGAACAACTGGCCACCTTTTCCAAGATGTTGGCCGACAGCCGCGAAATCCCGGCTTCAACACTGGAACTGATCAAATCATTTCCGCAAGACATTCCCCCGATGACGGCACTGCGAACCGCCATTTCAGCGCTGGGAATGGCCGATCACGATGCTGAAAATAACGACCCGGAAGCGAACTTCGAAAAATCAATTGACCTGATCGCCCGCCTGTCTTCAGTCATCGCCGCCATTCACCGCATTCGCCACGGCCAAGAACCGCTGGCGCCCAAACCGGAACTCAGCCATGCTGGGAACTATATGTGGCAACTCAACGGACGAGATCCCTCGGCCGACGAGACGAAGGCCATGGATCTGATTTTGATTTTGCATGCCGAACACGGGCTCAACGCCAGTACGTTTGCCGCACGCGTGATCATTGCGACACTCACCGACATCTATTCCGCCGTCACCGGCGCCATTGGCGCTCTGAAAGGTCCATTACACGGCGGTGCCAATGTCGAGGTGCTTAAAGCCCTGCATAAAATTGACGACGTTGCCAATGTTGCCAAGTTTGTGGAAGGTGTCCGAGAGTCCAAAGGCAAATTCATGGGCTTCGGGCACGCCGTCTATCAGGTCGAAGACCCCCGCGCCGCACATCTCAAGGAACTCTCCCGCCGCTTGGGCATCGAAAAGAGAGAGACCAAATGGTACGACATTTCGATCGAGCTCGAGAGCCAAGTCAAAGAAGCCATCAATAAGAATTGCAACGTCGATTTCTATTCGGCCAGCTTGCAACACTACATGGGGATCCCTGGTGATATCTTCACCTGTATCTTCGCCGCAAGTCGCATTTCTGGATGGTGTGCACACATTCTGGAACAATTGTCCAACAACAAAATCATCCGCCCTTCAGCCAATTACATCGGAAGCGAAGAACGCACCTACGTGCCGGTGAGCGAACGCTAACGGATGCACTCGTAGGTCATGATTTGCATGACATTTTCATGGCAGGGTCAACTGCGCTTCGTCATGCACAGCACGACCTACGGGGAACAAGTCGCTGCCGCGTCGCTCAATAGCAGCAAAACCAGCCGCGCATTTTTAGGTAGCAGCGCTTCGTACAGCGTTTGGTGTCGAGCCAAGTCTGGCTGCACCAGCCGTCCCCTTTCTCCGGGGCGAGATCGCAGACTGTTACCGTCATCTCTGGGACGTAGGTCTGCTTCTTGTGCGCACCGGTATGCAGGCTGGCCGGGGAGACGCGGGGGGGATTCTTGGCCGTCATCACATTGGCCGCCATCAGGGCATCCATCACGTATTCCGCACAATGCAGTCCTTTGGCCCGGTTGCCGGTGAGATGATGTTTCACACCGTAGGGCCGCCCGAGTTGTTCCTCCAACTCCGCGCGAAATCGGCGGCATTGCCGTTTCGAGAATGGGCAGCGCGGACGGACGATGTGGATTTCGCCGGGCGACTGCGATTTCAAATACGCCGCCAAGTCTTGTCGTCGCACGCCCACCCCGTTGTCACTGTCATAGACGGTCATTTTGCCTTGATCCGAGACTACGGCAGCGACGTGCGTGAAGCGACTTTGCGTATAGACCCGTATCGCTAAGCAATCGCCGGCACTGAAGATCAACGTGCCGGTGGGCAGTGCTTCAATCCGTTCTACGGCTTTTGTGGCGGTCAATTCTTCAACGGGCATCTCGGTCGGCTGCGCTGTCAGCAGCGCGGCAGCGAGGATCCAAGACATGCGTTTATCTCCCTAAAATTACGATCGAAGTAGGACTTGAGGAGACGGATTCTCCCACACGTAATTCGGCCCAACTTTGGGAATCTTAGCAGATTTTTTCGTTTTTTGCGAAAATTCGCTATTTCCGCCGCCGTCGATTCACTGCGCCGGCAATGATGTAGTGCCCCGATTCGGCCGTTCCTACGTCGTCAAACAGCTCCGCCATGCGTTGTTTGTACCAGGAGATACTTTTGCTCACGATCATGATTTCGCCGCCCGGTTTCAGCATCCGCACCGCGGTTTGTAGGAATAACTCGGCGATGCGGTAGTTGGAAAAGTAAGGCGGGTTTCCTAAGAACAGGTCGTAACTCCCCTCCTCTTCGCAACTGCCGTCGGCGGTATGAACTGCGTTGAAGTTGGCCAGTTCGTTTGCGGCCACTCCCTGCTCCGCACACCAGACTGCACGTGCATTGGAATCGACGCCGGTTACGGAAATCTTGGCGTTACGCGCCGCCAGTGCCAGACCGACAGCACCGGCGCCGCAGCCCATGTCTAAAATCCGATCGTTATCGCGAACCTCAACAACTTTGAGCAGCGCTCGCGCACCGTCGTCTAAACGACGATGGCAAAAGACTCCCGGACGGCTGACAATTGTGATCAGACGGTCATGATCGGGAAACGTGAAGCGGGCCTCGAAGGATTTCAGTTTCTTCAGCGGCGCGGTTTTACGAGCAATATACACCACGCCTCGTTTTTTGGTCGCAATCCGCGTGACTTTATCGAACATCGACTGCATCAACTCGTGCAGCCAACTGTCTTTGGGGTCGTTGGTCGAGACGGCCAATCGTCCTCCCTCGACCAGCGCTTGATGCGTGGATTGTAAACGGTCCCGCGTTAATTCCGGTTCCACACCCGAATGCGTGGGAATCACAGCCAGGTCGATCGGAGTCTCGGGGAATTCGGCCGAACATGCGGTCTCGAAGTTGAGCGAAGCCCCTGCAAATTCACGCGTCAACTCGGCGAGGTAGGCGTCTAAAAAATGACAAGTGACCAGCGCAGTAGGACATACCGCGGCAAGCGCCGCTGCTGCCTGTCCACGGCTGAGTGTTGTGCACAACACGCGTATCTCAGCGGTCTGCTCTTCGAGAAGCGGGCAAACCGCATCAATCAGCAGTTGTTCCTGCACCGGCGTGGGAAGAGTTTTGACTTCAGTAGTCGAGTTTTTACGACGGCGGGGCATAGGCAGTCAACAACTTCTCGCAGGTCAGGCAGCCGCCTGATAGGAAAGATTTTGTACACAATTAATGGGAATGAGAGCGGTCACGACGATAACAACCCGCGTCGAGAGTTTCCATGACACGGCCGGGAAAATGCGGCGGAATCCGGGCAGCGAGATTATCCCAGCGTAAACCCACTCATCGATCGGCTGCCAGATACTCCTGCAACCAGATACAACCACCGAGCAGACCGAATAGCACCAAGCTCAGATAGACGATTCGTCCAGAGACCAACCCCGCGAGTTCGTTCCCTGTGGCAAACGGCCAAAACGGCTCGATTTCTGCATGCACGAGGCTGTCAAGAAAAATGTGAGAGATCCCTCCCACCAAGCCGGCTGTGATTGATTGAAACAGCAGTAGAGGCTTTGAGGATTTCGCCGTCGGGAGAAAGGACCACCGCCCCGGCCAAACGCGTGCAACAAACATCGCAACAGCAAACGTACCAGCGCCTGCCAACAATCCCGCGACGATTCCACCCAGATACGAGTGAGCATAGCGGTGAAACGGTCGCGAACGCATCCACAAATAATACAACACCTCGACATCGATCAACACGTTCGCGGTGACAAACGGCGTCAGCCAAAACATGCGGCCGGTCAGGGTTTTGATCAGCAATCCCGGCCCAAAGTGAAACGGCGTAAATGGCATGCGGTGGTCCTGATCAGCGTCTTGTCACGACTTTATTTGGAGGTTGTGGGCCACTGTCTTTGCCAGTGTTGATAAGTCGTGCCGAAAACACATCACGGCGTTTTCAACCGCACGAAATCCAACCCCACCATATACGCCTTTGCCGCTTTGGGATGCGCGCCGAGGATCTCGATCGTCAGTTTGTGATTGCCGGGCGTTAAGCCGCTGACTGGAAATGACAAGACGCCAGTCGTTACCACATCGGGCCCGTTATAAAGATCAATCGGCGCGCCCAGTTTTTTGCCATCCCACAATAATTGCACAATGCCGTAATCCCGTGCACGGGTCAGGACGATTTCCAACTCGGCCGCACCGGCCGTTTCGACGGGGATTTCTAGCTCCAATTTTGCGCCGGGACTAGCACCGGTCCACCACAAGTGATCATTGCCACTCCAGCGGTCGGCATGAAAACCGCCCATCGGTTGGCTGCGAGCATTCCCGGCAGTTTTACCAATAATCTTTAGCGACTCCCCTTCCAGCGCATCCGGCACGCGTCCCGACTTCGCGTTGATCGGAGCACGAGGGCCGCGGAGCGATACTTGATGCGGACTCGCCAAGTAACCAATCAGGTCGCGAACTTCTTCCGGCTTGAGCGGATCCAATAAACCTTCGGGCATCATCGATTGATCGGACAACATCCGCTCTTCGATATCCTGTTTGGCGATCACCACCGTGTCGTTGATCGTACGAATCGTCACGGCGCTGTCGGTCTCTTTTTCCACTAAGCCTGAAACCACTAGCCCGTCCACTGTCACCAGGACCGTCAAGCGGTAATCCTTGCCCATCACCGCACTGGGATCGAGTACATTTTCCAGAATGTAATCCAGATTCGCGCGGTTCGATCCCGTGATGTCGGGCCCGATTTTTCCCCCTTCGCCAAACAGCGTGTGGCACGATGCACAGGTCTTGGCAAAGATTCGCCGCCCATTACTAGCATCGGCCGCTTTCAACGCCTTTTTGCTGAGCAGCTGTTTGTGGCGCGCGATCAATGCTTTTTTATCCGCTGACGTATCGCGAATCTCGCCCCAGACTTGCTTGAGGCGGCTGTTGAGTTTTTTGTTATCAAAACGTAAAAGTTGCCGCACGTTATACGCATGCAAATCGGTACGCGGTACTTTTTGTTGTTCAACCGCATCTAACAGCGCCATCGCAAAACCGGGCCGCGCGACCAATGTGTTGATCGCGTCCCGTTGTTCCTGTTCGGTCAAGTTGCCGTACTCAGCGAGTACAGATATTGCGATCTTTGGATTGTCGAATGCCACCAGCGCGCGAATTGCAGCGCCGCGCAATTCCGGCTCGCCAAGCACCGCCTGAAACGCATCCGCCGCCTGTTGGTCGCGACCACGCACAAGAATGGCCAGTGCCTGTTGGCGTTTTTCTAAAGTTGCTTGGGGATCAACTAGTTGTTGGCGCATCCGTGGGAAGATCCGCTGGTCCCCTAGCACGACTGCCACCTGGTCCGCTCGGTCAAGGACGGTTTGATCAGGGCTTTTCGACAACCGGTCATAGGCGGGCTTCCACGATTCAGGCATGGGAATATTTACCCGTCCCTGAAACGCTTTCAGCATTTCGCCCAGAATCAATTTCTGGGTCGACGCATCTGCGGTTTTTGCCAGTAGCTGAGTGACTGCTCCCATACTCCCATTCTCCGACGCTGCCCGGCGGATGATGAAATGCTTCACGGTCGGAATTTTCGTCGCCGCCGCCAATTCCATCGCCCGGTCCGTATCCGCTGTGACCAACGGCTCGATGCCATACCAGTCCATGACTGGCAGGTTGTGATCGTCGCTATCCTCCGCATGCTGCACCAACGAACGAGCGATTGGCCAGCGTTGTTCCAACGGCAAACGTTGCAGTGCCGACGCTAGATACAACCGCACAACCGCAGACGGGTCCGATGTCGCCATGTCGGCCATTTGGCTGAGTATGCGCGGTGAGACCTGACGATTCTCCAGTCCCAATTGAATCGCCCAACCGCGGATGTATTCGTCGTCATTTTGCATGAATTTCTGCAAGTCTTCCTCGGTCAATTCTCCGATGACGTGCAGCGTCCAGATCGCCCGGAGTTTGAGTGCCACGTCGTTGGTCGACTCTAGAATTGCGAATAGCGCCTTGCGGACGCCCGCGTCTAGATTTCTCTCAGATGCGCGCTGTTGCAAAATTCGCCGGGCGGTGCGTGGATACCATTCGTTCTCGCGATTGTGTAACTCGACCAAATCCAGGTCGCTCAATGTGCGCAAATCGCGGTGATCCCATTCTGGCTTACCATAAGAAATGTTGTACACCCGCCCATTCGTACGGTCCCAGATTTCGGGATTCGTGCGGTGGCAGGCGTTGCGATCGTACCAGTCGATCACATACACCGACCCGTCCGGACCATATTTCATATTGATTCCGCGAAACCATTTGTCGTTGGCCAACATCAAATCGGGCGCGCGATCCCCCACATAACCCGAACCGGCCCGCTGCAGTGCGTCGTTGTTCATGCGATTGCCGTGGATGTTGTGCATGAAGATTTGGTTGCGGTATTTATCCGGCCAATTGTCACCGAGATAAATCATTGCCCCGCAATGCGCATGCCCACCTCCGGCGGCCAGCGTGTCCTGCGGTACATCGGGTTCCTTGCCCCACCAAGCATGGTCACGGATATTGCCGACATAGTGCCGATGTTTGGCTATTGTCTGAATGTTTGAGTAAATGTGCGGATTGAAGTGCTGTCCCCCCTGTCGTTGGTAACGGCCCCCTTGAATCATGTGCCACAGGTGTGGGATCACACAAGCAGTGATGAACGCTTGCCCGCGATCGTTGAAATCAAGGCCCCACGGATTGCTCGTCCCCCAAGCAAAAACCTCGAATTCATGTCGCGTGGGATGATACCGCCACACGCCGGCGTTGAGGGGAACGCGATCCTCATCAGCCGTTCCTGGCTTGCCCACATTGGAGTACGTAAAAACGCCGTGGCAACCATACAGCCACCCATCCGGCCCCCAAATAAATGCATTGAGTGTTTCATGCGTATCGCGATAGCCGAATCCATCCAGCAGGATTTGCGGTTCATCATCCGGCACGTCGTCGCCATCTGTGTCGGGGATAAACATCAAGTACGGAGCCGCCCCCACCCACACGCCGCCGAAACCGACTTCCATGCCGCTGACGAGATTCAATCCTTCGATGAACACCTTTCGCGAGTCGAGCACGCCGTCGCCGGTTGTGTCTTCCAGGATGATGATTTTGTCTTTGCCCTGCCCTTCCGGAGCACGCACGGGATAGGTGTGCGCTTCGGCCACCCAAACTCGGCCCCGCGGATCGATCGCAAACGCAACCGGCTGATGTACCTGCGGTTCTCCCGCCGCCAATTTGACGGAAAATCCCTCGGGGACCGTCATGTGTGCCGCTGCTTCCTCGGGACTTAATCCCGCGGCTAACCGCTTGATTTCCTGCGGCTGCGCATCTGAATACGTTTGCTTGTCGACGGTTTGTTGCTCATGCAACAACGCATGCGCCCCCTGCATCCCGCCCACTACAATATCGGGCAAATTATCGTGATTCACATCGCCGACAACCACCTGTCGCCCCACCCCCGTGTCATCCGCCGCTTTGTGCGGAATCCAATTCACCGTGCCGTCGGGATTGCGGACCAATTCAAACCAATACACCACCGCCCCGGCGTCCCACAGTGGGCTTTGTTCGTGATGTGACCAATACGTCTTGCCGGTGACGATGTCTTTCAAGCCATCACCGTTCATATCGGCCAGATTCACTGTGTGTAATTCTGTGAAGACCAAACCGTAACGGTTCTCATCCGGCTCGCGGCCCATGATCAAATGGCGCTCGAACGTGATCTGGCCTTTTTCCTTGACCTGTTCAAACCAGGCCAGTCCGTAGGCATGCGCTTCGAGGCTGGTAATCACATCGTTGTCGCCATCACCGTCGACATCGTAGGCAAACATATCCGCCCCGCCCGGTCCGCTGAACTTGGCGGGATGAAATGTCCACAATGGATCCCCCTTCAGCTTCGGTGGCTGGGCGAACCAACCATCTTTGGTCAGCACATCCGCGCGGCCGTCGCCGTTGATGTCTCCCACTCCCAACCCGTGCGAGAACGGCCCGGGGGTAACTTTTTCCGAGATCTTGTGAAACGTCCATTTCGCAAACGGACGCTGCCAATCAATCACGGCATAGCCAAAATAGCCGTCGTGGGTGCAGATCAACTCGGGGCGTTCATCACCGACAATATCCACAAATTGTGGGGATTCGTTGGAGACTTGGTCGAAGACCTCGTGCTTGGTCCACAATTGATCGAGATTTTGCGGGCCGGGATTTTCGTAGACAGACGCCGGCGTGCCGGGAAAGCCCACCACGAACACGTCGGGCTGTTTGTCCCCGTTGAAATCATGCACCCAGGAAAAGAAATTGTCCGCGTAACGTTCGCGGGGTTGTGGCTGGGCGGAATAGATTTCGTGTTTGGTTTTGAAGTCGGGACCGGAGAACCAATACGGGCCGTACACGATATCGTTCGTGCCGTCGCCGTTGATATCCCCAAAGGAGATGCCTTCGGAGAAATAGACATCGGTCAGCGGAACCGTTTGAAAACGGTCTAACCGGTAGTCATCGGCCGTGGCGAGGTTCACCGTCGCTACGCACAACAATGCCGCGCCAACGAGACTGTGAGACCGCAATCCCCATCGCTCAAAACCCACCAACATGCTGCTCTCCCTGGATGATGCGAATTCGAAAATCCCGATCTATGCATCATAACTCAGCGGCGGCAACGATGAAACTCGCGGCACCCAGCGTACGACCACTGTGCCATCACGGCTCGAGGGCGGACACCGGTTTGGGCGGATTCATCAGGCATGCTTCACAAACCGGTCGCGGTGGCTTCGCTACGAACGCTTCCCATGCGCATCCGAGCAGGATGATGCCGGCGAAGATCAAAAAGGCGCGGTGGCGTGGCATGGGGGTTCGTTGGATCCTCGAAGTGGATGATGGCAGCGGCCAACGTCTCGATTATACCCTATTCTCCCGCCTTGGGGGGTAAAATCACCAACCCTTTGACTCCCAAGGGGATACGAAACAAGCCGCCGCCTCCGGCTTCCGGGCCGAGTCCGCCGGTGATGTAAAGCGTATTGGATTCAGCGCCGCCGAAGGCCACGTTGCTGGTCGTGAGGTTTCCGCCGTCGTAACGAGCGATCAGTTTTCCGGTAGGATCCAATACTTGGACCTGTTTCATGCCGTAGTGCGCGACGTATAAATTGCCGGCCGCATCGAGGCACATCCCGTCGGGCTGATTATCGACCTGCCCTGCCGCTTCATCCTTAGCTGGCAAATCGGCGAACACACGACGCTTGCCCACCTTGCCTTGCCCCAGGACTTCATATTCCAAAATACGGTTCTTTTTACTCTCCGCCACCAGCAAAATCTTTCCACCCGGCCGCAAGACAATGCCGTTGGGGAATGCCAAACCCTCGTCGATCAAATGCGTCTTTCCAGCTGTATCGACATAGTGCACGGTGCCGATCGGATTGGTGTCGCTCGAACCTCCCGGATCGGTGAAATAAAACCCACCGTGCGGATCGAGTGAGAGGTCATTCGGCCCGCGAAGCGGTTTGCCCTCGCACTGCCAGGATACCGCTCCAAGAATTTTGCCGTTGGCATCCAAATGCAACATCGCATGCTGAGAAGCGTCGCACACCAAGTGCGTTCCATCGGCCAATACCTTGTGCCCGTTGGGTGCACCGGTCTTCGCCCAATCCCGATGTTCGCCGTCGGGCGTAAATTGCGTGATTGTGTCGCCCCAGGAAATGTAACCGTACCCCTGGTGGTCAAACACTACACCTTCGCAGTACTTGGGAACAACCAACACCTTCTCGGTGGTGACGTCCGCAGGCGCTGGTAATTCGTCGGCGCCGTGCGCAAAACTGCAAATACCTACGAGACCAACCGTGAAAACCATCCAGCGTAGGGTGTCGTTCATCAATCATTTCTCCCGTTTATGCGTAGGGCAGGCTCCCGCCTGCCGGAGTTGTATTAAGTGCTCTCTCTATTAGACGTAATTTAAGGGAACATTTCCATGCCCACACCGTGATCACCCGCGCCTCGCTACCCCGGACCATGCCCATAAATATGTTGGATCGGCGTTTTGTGCCCCCAAGCGATGTCATCGGGTGTGAGGTTGAACACGTCGGCGATTTTTTTCCGTTCCGTTGGGCTGGGGGTCCAGCGTCCCATGACAATCGCCAAGACCCGCGACTCCTCTAATTCGGTGCGCGCGGTCAAATCGGCGACGGTGAGTTCAAGTTGTTGGCAGAGGTCGGCGACGTTGGCGGCCATGGCTAAAAGTCCTCCTTCAATCCGTAACGGCGGTAGCGGACGTTGCGGGGATCCATTGTGTGCCCCCAACTGATCCTCACAACATCAATACCGAAAGCGGCGGCGATTTTTTCACGTTCCGCGGGAGAGGGAGTCCACCGTCCCAGGGCGATCGCCTCGACGCGCTGGGGAGACAGTCCCGATTTTGCAGCGACATCGTCAATGCCCAGACCGGTCTCCTCAAAAAACAAATCGATAGTTCTTGTAGAGGGTTGGCTCACTGTCGTTTCTCAACTGTGCGTTCCCAAATTCGTCCATCCCCGGTTGGGCAGATGACAGCCCTGAGGACCGAAATTACTTTGATTTACCCGAACCGTTTAATCCGGATACGAACTCCTCAATCGTAGCCTCTCCCTGTAAGTATTTTAGCGACTGCAGAAACTGATCGACCCGGTGCATGGTTTCGGAAAAATAGCGGTTTCCCTTGCGGCCGTAATTGAAAAACCCATGCCCTGCTTCCGCGTAACTGGCCAACTCACAGCGGTTGCCAGCCTCCTGCATGGCATCGGTAAACCACTGCACCGTCTGAAATTTGACCGTGTCATCCGCTTCGCCATGTAGGATCAATGTCGGCGGCACGCCCGTACGTATGTGGTGATAGGGGGAGATCCGTTTTGGCTCCACGCCGGTCCGCTTGGGAAGTTGCTCGGAATTCCGCACAGGGAATTCGCCATTCACCGGTGCCAAGACGACGGCGGGATTGAACAGGATCATCGCATTGGGCTGTGAACTCACGGCTACGTCTTCGTGCTGCTCATCCAATTCGGTGATCGTGCCGGTGCAAGCGGCAATATGCCCGCCGGCCGATCCCCCCGATGCAACGATCCGTTCAGGATCAACCCCCAACCGCTCGGCGTTTTCGCGAATCCAACGGACGGCCGATTTCGCATCAGCGACGCAGCGATCCGCTTTCACCTTCTGCCGCGACAGCACGCGATAATCGGCCGCCATGGCGACCATGCCCCGCGAGGCGAGGTATTGGCATTGCTTTTCAAATTGCTTCGGCGATCCTCCCCGCCAGCCGCCGCCGAAGAAAAACACAATCGCCGGCCGCCGGTCGGTCGGTTTGTGTCCCTCGGGGAAATACTCGTACATGTTCAACGCCACATCGCCGACCGTCTTGTAGACTTCAACAGTCGCACCGTCGAGGGTGGGTGGGTAGGCCTGTTTCTTGCGGTCTCGTTGTGCAGCCGCAGAACCGGCCATCGCCAACACTAAAACACTTGCAACAATACACGTCCAACGCATCGCAATTTCCCCTCGAAGAAATGCCTGTAGTGTCACTTGAAGGTAACAGTCGACGCTCCGGGAGGGCGAAGCTCCTGCTGAGCCGCGATTTACTTTGACGTGTGACCGAGGCTAACAAGTTCTGACAGATTCGCTCTCATTCAAAGCAAAACGGCTCGGCGGGAGTCTCGCCCTCCCAAACGTCCGTCTCTCATTCATGCAAGTTCGCTGCGGACACGTTCCAATAACTTCTTGGTCGCCATGATCCCTTCCGGCTCGCTCAGTTTGCTGCCTTCATACTCGATGCCGACGTATCCATGATAACCGGCGTCCAGCACGATCTGCATCATGCGAAGGTAGTCAGTGTGAATCTCATTTCCATCTGCGTCGAAATCGTGCGACTTGGCGCTGACCGCCTTGGCATAGGGCATCAACTCCGCGACGCCCTGGTACCGGTCGTACATGTTGTCGTCGCCGATACGGAAATTGCCGAAGTCGGGCAGCGTGCCGCAATTCGGATTGTCGACCGTCTTCATCACGCCCGCCAACCAAGCACCATCGGATGACAACCCACCGTGGTTTTCGACAATGATGCCGATCTTTTTCTTCGCGCCGAATTCCGACAACCGTCGCAAGCCATCAGCTGCTAAAACCATTTGTTCGCCATAGGACAATTTGTGGTCGCTGCGAGCGTTGACACGTATTGAATGGCAGCCGAGAAACTTGGCCGCATCGACCCATTTGTAATGATTCTCCACAGCCTTAATCCGCGCCGCTTCGTCGGGATCGCCCAAGTTGCCTTCGCCGTCGATCATGATTAACACATTCGCCACACCCAAGTCGCTCGCACGCTTTTTCATCTCTCCCAGATAGGCCATGTCCTTGGCCTTATCCTTAAAGAATTGATTCACGTATTCGACGGCATTGATGCCGAATTTCTCTTTGGTCGTTTTGGCAAAATCGAGATTGTCGAGTTTTCCGTCGAACAGCATCTTGTGGAGCGACCACTGTGCCAATGAGATTTCGTAAAGCGGTTTTTTGTCTGCGGCGTTAAGTTTCAAACCGGTCAAGTGTGCGATCCCCATAGCAGAAGTAACGGAAGCGGAAACGGCCAAAAACTGCCGCCGCGTAGTGGACTGTGACATGTTGTGAGTCCTCGGTGTGCGGGTGAATGTTTGAATGCAACAAAGTCCTATAATACGGTTAGCGAAAGTCGGGCGAAAGTCTGGAGAGTTCGTTTAGGCATCCGGTCGCCACGCACTCACGGCAACATCACCCGTCCACCGTCGGCAACGATCGTCTGTCCGTTGATAAAACTTGACTGGTCCGACAGCAGATAAAATACAGCGTCAGCAATTTCCCGGGGCTGCCCCATGCGGGATATCGGGGTGCCGGCAACCATATTGTCCAGCAGCGTTTCGTCGACACCGTCCAAAATCTCGGTGCCGACCAAACCGGGAGCAACCGCATTCATACGGATTCCGTATTTCACCAACGCTTCGCCGGCGCTCTTCGTGAATTCAATTACGCCCGCTTTGCTCACGGAATAGGCGATCGCCATCGGTCGTCCACGGATTCCAGCAATCGAGGCTACGTTGACAATACGCCCGTAACCCCGCTCGATCATGCGATCCTTCACAGCCCAGGTCACGAGGTACAGCCCGGTGAGATTCACGTCCATCGTGAGTCGCCAATGCGCAGCTGTCGTTTGTTCGTGCGGCAATAGCTCAAAAATGCCGGCGTTATTCACCAATAACTCCACCGGCCCGAACCGCTGTTCAATTTCGGAGACCATACCGTCCACAGCGGTTTCATCCGAAACATCCGCCGCCAAAATCTGCGCCTGTCCACCGGCTGCTTCGACCAGCCGCGCCGTTTCTTCGGCGTCCTCTTTGCGAGAACGGTAATTCACAACCACATTCGCACCCGCCTGCCCCAAGCGGACACAACAAGCCCGCCCAATCCCCCGCGACCCACCGGTCACCAAGGCCGTCGCCCCATCAAAACATTTTTCGCTCATCACAAAACCTTCAATGATCAAATGTAGGGTGCGTCGCGACGCACCTTTCTACGTAGGACAGAAGACTCACATTCTCCAAAAGAAACCTCACGCCAAGCCGCAAAGGCAATCACATCAACCAGATCTAGTAGGTCCGGCTGTGCCGGACGATTGCTGCAGTGGCTCATTTAAAAATCAGGACCATGTTCTGAGAGCAGTTGTTAACGATCAACGGCCGGTAAAACCGGCCCTAAATTCCTTCTCTGCGCCTTGGCGTCTTGTCGCGAGGCCTTTTCCGTATGAGAAAGTTAGTTCTAAAAATGTTCGCAATCATTACCGTCACCCGTCACACGCCAGATTATCGGACCTTTGATTTATCTGTGCGATCAAACAATACAAGTGTCAAATAAGCAGCAACACAAGCGATTCCATTGACCGTCATCACATATTTCACAATCTCAATTACAACCTCTGCCTCTGTACTATTCGCCTTAGCGTAGGCAGCGCACAGCAACCAAAAAACTAGAAATAGCGCTGACACCACCCCAAAGCACAAATGCGGCGTATATTTGGCCGCCCACCACCACTTCGCAAAAATCCATCCCGACAATGGCACCAAAGTGAACAACCATATAATGAGGCCTGCTCCGAGAGTCTCTGGATCAAAAAGGACGCTCGTGACAATAACCGACAGAATCGATGTCAGGCACGCCAAACATGGGGCAAATACTATATTTCTCCATTCGAGTTTTTTCCGCATCACATCTCTCCGTGAATCGTCAGCAACCCATTTCCCAATACCTCGCCTGGGACGTCTTGGGGCGACAAACATCACGGTTTTATGACCGCTATTACCACCAATCATGCTAATTCCACCACACGCCCCGTCTGTGACGCTGTCTGTGCGGCATCAATAATCCGCGTCGCCCATGCCCCATCTTCCGCTGGAAACTCCGGGGGACGATTCTCGATGACCGCGCGGGCGAAATCATTGACCACGTCGAAGTGCGCGTTGTCGGGATAGGTCGATTCAAGCAGCGGTATGTCATCGCGGCCCATAATGGCCAGCGGCTCCGCATTCCAAGGATCGCTCACAATGCTGCCTTGCGTGCCATGCAATTCCCAGGCAGGCAGACCGTGCGGCGTGTTCCAGTTGCAGACAAGTGTGAGATGTGTGCCCGATGCGTAGCGGACGAAGACGGTTTCGGTGTCGGGGGATTGCCAATCGAGGTGTGTCGTCGTATCGCAGGCCGCCCAAACAGCCGCAGGTGGGCCGAGCAAATAGTGCAATAGATCCAAGCGATGGCTGCCGACATCGGCCAGCGCCCCACCCCCCGCCCTGCCCCGCACACGCCAAATTTTAGGATCATCGGCCGCGGGGTTGAATTCGCTCAACTGCGCCACGTGCGCGCGAACGACTGTTCCGAGAGTCTGCTCGTTGAGCAATCGTTTCATCTCCCGCACCTTGGGCAACCAGCGGGCGTAGTAGGCGACCGCACAATAGATGTTGTTCGCTTGGGCGGCGGCGATCATCGCATCACATTGGGCGGCGGTGAGCGCCATTGGTTTTTCAACCAGCACATGCTTGCCCGCTTTGGCAGCGGCAATTGTTTCGGGGGCATGCCGCTCCACCGGCGAAGCCACATAAACGATCTTCACATCCTCGTCGGCCAAGAGCGCGTCGAGATTCGTATAACCGCGTCCGCCGTAACGTGTGGCAAGTTCGTCGGCCAGTGCAGCACTATGTGAATAAAACGCGGCGATATGACTATCGGGTTGTGCGAGAATCGCATCCGCGGCACGTCGACGAACAATGTCACTGCACCCCACAATTCCCCAACCCACAGTCATGACTCGCTCCCCACATCCACAGTCGGTCGTTGCCGATCACAGGCATAATCATCTAAACACAATACCGGTTCTTCCCCCAGCATCAATGCGGCCATCACTGTTCCAGTAATCGGAGAGAGTTGCAGGCCATCACGAAAATGCCCTGTGGCGACGAACAGGTTTTCCGTGCCGGGCGCGCGTCCCAAATAAGGCAACCCATCCGCCGAACGCGGCCGCAAACCCGCCCAGGCGCGTTCGAATGTCGCTTCCATTAAACACGGCACAAGGTATTTGGCAAAATCCAAGAGTTCGCTCAACCCCTCGGCGGTGTTGGTTTTATTGAAGCCAACCGATTCGACGGTTGCGCCCACTAAAATTCGACCATCGGGTCGCGGCACGAGATACTTTCTACCGTACAAAAGGATGTGGCTGAAGGGCAAAGGCTGCGCGTAGAGTAAAACGATTTGCCCACGCACTGGCTGAGTCGTCACATTGCAGCCGACGGTCTGCAAAATCTGTTGCGACCAACTGCCGGCGGAGACCAAGAACTGGCCGGCTTTCAGCATACCGTCACTTGTATTCACGCCGATGATTTTCTCACCGCTACGCTCAAATCCGTAAACGGGTGTCCCTGCCATAATCCGCACGCCGCGCGCCGTGCAAGCGGCCATCAATGCTTTGACATGCTGCGGATTGCGAATCTGTGCCATTTGCGGAAGTCGATAGGCGGAGGAAATAGTGTCCACCAAATTCGGTTCGTACTGGCGTGCGGCTTGAGGAGTTAAGGCCTCGACCTCGACGCCGCGTTGCTGGGCGAATTCGATGTCGTTGTGCAATGCGTCCGACGGTCCGCCGTAGCGAACCTCCAGCCCGCCGGAGCGTCGGTATCCGTTGTCGATACCTGTTTCCGCTTGCAACGCCTCACTGAATTGCGGCCAGAGTCGATGGCTGGCGGATTGCAAACGCAAAGCGGGTTCGGCGGTTCCCGCCTCGGCGGTCGGCGGTAACATTCCGGCACCGGCCCACGACGCTTCACGACCGAGCGGACCTTGATCGACAACCGTCACCGAGGCGCCCCGCCCAGATAGTTCATAGGCAATCGACAATCCGATTACCCCGCCGCCAATCACAATCACGTCCGACATCAGCGTTTCCGGTCTTCCTTTATTATTCCCCGCAGCGCTCCCGGTAATCTAACCACCTGATTCTAACGCATCCAGCGTGCATTTTTATAGGTCCCGTCGCAATGCACTTTTCTGCGTGGTATGTCAGACCCGAAATCAGATTAATCGCTCAGAATCAGCCAGTCGTACAGCCCGAAGCTTAATTTAGATATCGGTTGTTGTTGTTGTCGGAACTTCACTGTGGCATACTAATGAGGACTACGTAGCTGGGCCAACGACGAATATTTCGTGAATTCTGTATTGAGAACACGTTAAAAGGCGAGGGACAGCGCGATGAAAGACATCCCGGAATTTGTATGGGTCATCATCAAAGGAGTCGTCTGGATGATCCCCTTAGCGATCCTCACTCTGCGGAGTATTTTGGACCTGCGGAACAGCGACGGACCCAGCCATGCCGGCAGTTCCTTCATTTTTCCCGTGCTGCTGGTCGCCATGATCCTGCCGTTCATCGCCGGGATCACCCATCGGTCGCGCGCCGTTGCACTCGTAGCCGGGGCCGTCTGGGGGATTTTGATGCTGTCGTACTACGTCTTTACCCCCGAACTCTCATCAAAATTCTAAGAGCGGGGGAACATCTACACCCTCATCCGACAATCGCGGCTAAAAAACTCGCTGCTCTCGACTTCGCGCAACCTAGCCAGGGCTGCATGGCTCACCGCGATGACGTGAGCGATGCCTTGAAGTACTCGCGATTGAGGCGGGCGATGTTTTCCAGTGAAATTCCCGCTGGACAAGCTGCTTCGCATTCCGCCGTGTTGGTGCAGGCCCCGAAGCCTTCTTCATCCATTTGGGCCACCATGTTCAGCACGCGGTTTGCGCGTTCCGGCTTGCCTTGCGGCAACAACGCCATTTGCGAGACCTTGGCGCCGACAAACAACATGGCCGAAGCATTCTTACAAGCGGCAACACAGGCTCCGCAGCCGATGCACGACGCGGCGTCCATGGCACGGTCGGCGTCCTGTTTGGGAACCGGCAGGGCATTGGCGTCTTGAGCGCTGCCGCAATTGACCGATACGTAACCGCCGACAGAAACCACGCGGTCCAGCGCGCTGCGGTCGACGACCAAATCCCGCACAACCGGAAAGGCTCGTGCCCGCCACGGCTCGACCACAATCGTATCGCCGTCGCGAAATTTTCGCATGTGCAATTGGCAGGTCGTAGTTTCGTTGTCTGGACCGTGCGCTTGACCGTTGATCATCAAGCTACATGTGCCGCAAATTCCTTCGCGGCAATCGTGGTCAAACGCCACCGGCTCTTCGTTCTCAGAAATCAACTTTTCGTTCAGTACGTCCAGCATTTCCAAGAACGACATTTCGGTCGAAACACCGCGCAGTTGATACAGTTTGAACTCACCTTGTGCGTCGCCCGTGGCTTGTCGCCAAACCTTGAGCGTCAAATTCAGTTCACTCATCGTTATTTATAACTCCTCTGGGTGAGTTTCACGGTTTCAAAGCTGAGCGGCTCGGTATGACGTGTCGGCTCTGAGGCCGCGCCGTTGTATTGCCAAGCGGCGACGTGGCAGAAGTCATCGTCGTCCCGGCGGGCTTCATTTTCACCGGTTTGATATTCCTCGCGGAAGTGCCCGCCGCACGATTCCTTACGCTCCAGTGCATCTTTGGCAAGCAATTCGCCGAACTCCAGAAAGTCGGCCAATCGGCCGGCGTATTCCAGATTTTGATTGAGCGTTTCTCCCTCACCGAGCACCTTGACGTTTTGCCAGAACTCCTCGCGTAAAGTACGGATTTTTTCGATCGCTTCTCTCAAGCCGGCATCGCTGCGAGACATGCCACAATGGTCCCACATGATGTGTCCCAGTTCGCGGTGAATGCTGTCAACTGAGCGATTGCCGTTGATGTTGAGCATCGCTTCGGTCTGATTGCGGGCATCAACAACCGCCTCTTGAAACGCCGGATGATGCGTCGTGACCCGTGGTAATTTGACGCTGGCCAGATGGTTGCCGATCGTGTAGGGAGCGACGAAGTATCCGTCCGCCAGTCCTTGCATCAGTGCACTGGCCCCTAAGCGGTTGGCACCATGGTCTGAGAAATTGGCTTCGCCCAGCACAAACATGCCCGGGATCGTGCTTTCAAGATTGTAGTCGACCCACAATCCGCCCATTGTGTAATGCACGGCGGGATAGATTCGCATCGGCGCGTGGTACGGGTCCTCGTCGGTAATCTTTTGATACATGTGAAACAGATTGCCGTACTTTTGACGAATCACATCTTCGCCATCGCGGGCAATCGCGTCTTTGAAGTCCAGATAGACCGATTTGCCGGTTGATCCGACTCCATAACCTGCGTCACAGCGTTCCTTGGCGGCGCGTGAGGCGACGTCGCGGGGGACCATATTGCCGAAGGCGGGATAACGCCGTTCCAGATAATAGTCGCGATCCTCTTCGGGAATTTCCCGGGGTTTGCGTTTGTCGTCTGCATCCTTGGGAACCCAGACCCGGCCGTCATTCCGCAAGCTTTCGCTCATCAACGTCAGCTTCGATTGATAATCGCCTGATACTGGAATGCAGGTGGGATGAATCTGTGTGTAACAAGGATTGGCGAAATACGCGCCCCGTTTATAAGCTCGCCATGCTGCTGTGACGTTACAGCCCTTGGCGTTCGTCGAGAGGTAATAGGCGTTGCCATATCCGCCTGTGCAGAGCAAAACCGCATGACCGGCGTACGATTCGATCTCACCCGTAACGAGATTCCGGGCGACCACTCCGCGGGCGACACCATCGACGACCACCACGTCGAGCATTTCTCGGCGGGGGAACATTTTGACTTTGCCATGCCCCACTTGCCGCATCAACGATCCGTAAGCACCCAGTAACAGTTGTTGTCCGGTTTGGCCCCGAGCGTAAAACGTCCGTGAGACTTGTGCCCCACCAAAGGTGCGGTTGGCCAGCAACCCGCCGTATTCACGCGCGAACGGGACTCCCTGTGCGACGCATTGATCAATGATCGAGCCGCTGACTTGGGCCAAGCGATAGACATTGGCTTCGCGGCTACGATAATCGCCCCCCTTAACGGTGTCATAAAACAACCGCTTCACACTATCGCCGTCGTTGGGATAGTTTTTGGCGGCGTTAATGCCCCCTTGGGCGGCAATACTATGTGCCCGGCGGGGGGAGTCTTGAATGCACAGGCTCGTAACGTTGTAGCCCAATTCGGCCAAGGAGGCGGCCGCCGATGCGCCCGCCAAACCGGTGCCCACAACGACGACATCGAATTTGCGTTTGTTATTGGGAGCCACCAACTTCATTTCGAAGCGGTGTTTCTCCCATTTGTCTTCGATCGGTCCCGAGGGAACTTTCGCATCCAAAGTCGTTTCCGAGACGACGCTCATCGGCCAATCCTCTTCAGCACCCGCCGTGCGGGTTGGTGTCTCCCGCAGTGCGGGCTCGTATTATCCGTTTTCGGTCGCAAAATCTAGCGGCTGTCTGTTTCGATGAATCGCCAATCGCTGCTGACTCATCTCTTGCTAATTCATTTGGGGTCTGTCGCTGCTTCCGGAGTCGTGGTTTCAGATGCCTCCACAGCCGGCGGCGGGGTCTTCTCCGAAAAATACCCCAAGATTCCCATCAGTGGAAAAGAAGCAAATCCCAAGCCGATCGTCATCGCAAACAGAATCCCAAAAATCTTAATCGGTTTGGTGTATTTCGGGTGATTGATTCCCAAAGATTGAAACGCACTTTGAAATCCATGCAGAAGGTGAAATCCCAACACCAAGGTCCCGGCCAGATACACAACGTGGGTAAAGGATTGGCTGAGAATTCGGGCAGCATTGGCGAATTCCGTGGCCCCTTCCGGACCGGGTGAGATCACACCCAATTTAAAATGCCCGATATGAACGAGCAGGAACATCAGCACGACGAGTCCGGTGAGGAACATGTACTTGCTGGCAAAATTCGGCGCCCCTTTAGAGGTTGTTTCAACAACTTTGGAGCGTTGCATGTCGTACGGCACTGCGCGGGCGGCCCAGTTTTCGCGGGCTGTGATGATTCCCAGCGCGATATGCATGATCAACAGGATGAACAACCCGGTTTCGGCGATGGGCAGCAAAAACTTTTGCGAATGCAGCGCATGGGCATAGGCGTCGTACTGCTCAGCACCGACGTACAACAACATGTTTCCCGATAGGTGTACGACCAAAAATCCGCAAAGTGCCAGACCGGTGATGCCCATCAAGAGCTTCTTGCCGATCGACGACGACAAGGCTCGAATCAGCGAGGTCAATGTCCGTCTCCCCGAAGGTGTCTCGCCCAAGTATGTTTACTGGGGCGTCAAGTAGTGGAACTGATCAGCAATTCAGCCGGAGGCGCGTTACCGACGTGATTGCCGCCAAATCAGAAATTCTTCAGGATTATAGGACAACCGGGTACACTTTCAATCGTACCGGCAATTGTTCTTGTCACGCGAAGAAAACGGCGGCAATGAACTGTGAGTTTTGCTTAGACTCACAAAATGCAAAGCTGTGGGGTGACCATGCGGCATGGAGATCAAATCCGTGCACAATGCCACCGCCGACAAACAGACATGCAGCCGTCCGCCACCCACTAGTCATGCCCCGCCCCGCTTGTTACGACGGCGTTTGCCGACTTTTCCGCTTGCGGGAGAACGTTTTTTGTGTGCCCCCTTTTTCGGAGCAGCCATCTGCTTCTTGGCCTTTTTCTTTCGTTTGGCTTTTTCCCGGCTTGCCGCCGCCTTCTTCTTATTCGATTTCTTGCGGGGCTGCTTACCCGCTTTTTTCGACGAGGACTTGGTGCCTTTTGGGGGGGGCTGCCGTTTTTTTGTTTGCTTTTTCTTTGCAGACGAATTTTTAGTCGCTGTCGAATTCTCCGTTGTTGCCAAGACGCGGAAATTCAATTCACGGCGATCGACATCGACGTGCGTGACCACCACCCGCACCGTGCCTCCCAAACGGTATTCCTGTCCCGAGCGGCGTCCGACAATTCGATGCGATTCCTGTTCGTAGTCGTAGAAATCCTCGGCCAATGTTGAGATATGCACCAGTCCTTCGGCGGGAAGCTCTAGTCCCTGGCAGAAAAACCCGAACTTTTGCACGCCGGTAATCACAGCATCGAATTCCAATCCGATGTGATCGGTGAGGTACGTCAGCAGCTTCACCTTGATCAGTTCGCGCTCCGCCTGTTCGGCACGGCGTTCATTGAACGAGCAGTGCTGCCCCAACGCCACTAATTCCAACGCGTCCTCATGCCGTTTGTCTCCCTTGATCAGGCGGTCCACAATGCGGTGGATCGTTAAGTCGGGGTAACGCCGAATCGGACTGGTAAAGTGGCAATAATTCTCCTCGGACAATGCATAGTGCCCCAATTCGTCTGGGGAGTAGACCGCCTGCTTCATGCTGCGGAGCAACGCGTAATTCACCGCCCGCATCAGCGGTTGGTCACGAACGGCATTGAGCAAATTTTGAACATGCGACTTGCTTTGATATTGCTTCAGCTCAAATCCGAGCGAAGTCACAAATTCGCCGAATGATTTGAGTTTGGCTTCGTCCGGCGCATCGTGCACGCGGCGGAGGAAGCCGATCCCCTTTTCGGCCAACTTATCAGCGACGGCGATATTCGCCGCCAACATAAATTCCTCTATGATTTGATGGCTCGCGTCATGCTCGACCGATTTGGCCCCAATGACCTCGCCATCTTTGCCGAGCACAATTTTCGTTTCCGGCATCGAGAGTTCCAGCGCCCCGCGAGCGAAGCGTCGCGCTCGCAACAGCATCGCCAGTTCGTACATCCTCGCCAGTAAATCCCGCACTCGGGCCGGCGCTCGCGATTTGTGCTCCTCGGGATGAAAAATTATCGGCAAGACTTGCTGATAGGCAAATCGCCGCACGACTTTGATGGCGGTATTCTTGAGTTCGACATGAATCGGCATCCCTTCAGGGGAAAACTCGATCATCGCCGACTTTGTAAAGCGGACCTTGCCCTGTTGCAGACTGGCCAGCGAATTGGAAATCACTTCCGGGATCATCGGTAAAACGCGGTCGGGCAGATAGACGCTCGTCGATCGCTGTTGTGCCTCTTGATCCAGTCGTGTTCCAGGCTGAACGAAGTGAGAAACATCGGCAATGTGCACGCCCAAATGCCAATGTCCGTCGTCGCTCCGCGAGAGGGAAATTGCATCGTCAAAATCCCGCGCGGTCTTGGGATCGATGGTCACGATTGTCTCGCCGGTCAAATCCAGGCGATCTCCCAATTCGGACTCATCGAATTGCTGAGCCTGAATCCGGGCCTCTTCCAACACCTCTTCGGGAAAAGCGTCGGGTAATCCATATTCGTGAATGACAGCTGCCGTATCGACGCCCGGTGCTCCCCGCGCGCCTAGCACCTCGGTAATGACCCCTTCCCCTTGGCGGAAATGGCTGGGAAAACGGACCATTTCAAACACGATTTTGTCGTCCGGTTGCGCCCCCTTGGCGCCGGGATCCCCTACAAAAATCGGATCGCTGAAGTTCGTGCCGTCGACCTGCACGTAGCTGCGGCCGCCGCTTTCAAAATAGGTTCCTACAAACGCGTTGGTCGCCCGCTGTAGAATCTGTTCCACGCGTCCCCGTACACGATCCCCGTCCCGGCCCTTCCCTTTGAGCAATTTGACAATCGCTTCGTCACCGGTCAGCGCGTTGCCCAGGTTTTTGGGCGCGATGTAGATGTCTTCCTTGAACCGCGCCGTCTCGGCATGCTGGATCAGAAATCCAAATCCCCCGGCGGCCTTTTTAATCACGCCCGTCACAAAGCCGTGCGGAGGAGTCGCTCGCAACAGTCCGTTGCGGGTGGCAAAAACCGCCCCAGATTCCACCAAGTCGTCCATCGCTTCCCGAAACGCGGGCAGATTTTTCTTGGTGACTTTAAGGAGTTTGGCCAGCGGAATCGCTTTGACAGGCTTGTACTCGGGTTTGGCCAGAAGTTCGAGTATCTGTTGTTCAATTTTCGGCATAGAGGTCTCGGTCAGTTTGACACGGTCGTTTCAAATCAGGTTCGCGGAATTCATCAACAGAAAATCGGAAGGTCGATGTTACAGATTATCACGGAGACCCGTGAAATGGGGGAAAGAAACAGCGGTGATCGCCCATAAACCGCAAAAATCTCACCTTGCCGCCATAATATCACCGCCGACAACCGCACAATTCAATCCGCAAACACCTTTCCCGGATTCATCACATTCTGCGGATCAAGTGTCGCTTTAATCGCCCGCATCACGTCCCAGGCGGCACCGTGCTCTTGTCGCAGAAAATCGCGTTTGCCCAAACCGATACCATGTTCGCCGCTGCAGGTGCCTTCCATGTCGAGCGCGCGTTGGACCATGCGGCTGTTGAAATGTTCCGCTTCGGCCAATTCCTCCGGGCGATTCGGATCGACTAAAAACAGCACATGAAAATTTCCGTCTCCTACATGTCCCAACATCGGACAGGGCAACGAGCATTCCTGTAAATCCCGCCGTGTTTCCGCAATGCATTCGGCCAACCGCGAGATGGGAACGCAGACATCGGTCGTAACACTTCGGCTGCCCGGCCGCGATTCGATGATGGCGTAATACGCATCGTGCCGCGCTTGCCACAATTGATTGCGTTGGGCCGCATCCGTCGCCCATTGAAAGTCTGTCCCCCCCTGCTCCGCAGCAATCCGTGCAACCCGCTGGGACTGTTCGACCACGCCCTGCTCCGTTCCTTGGAATTCAAGGAACAACGTCGGCGCCGGTTCGTAGTCGAGGCCGGAATAAGCATTTACAGCACGCAGCGCTGTTTCGTCCAGCAATTCCATCCGCGCCAAGGGGATTCCTGCTTGGATCGTCTGGATCACAGTCTTCACCGCCGCAGCAACATCCGGGAACGGGCAGACGGCCGATGACAACGCCTCAGGAACGCGATGCAGGCGGACCGTCACGCCAGTAATGATCCCCAAGGTTCCTTCCGAACCGACAAACATCCGCGTGAGATCATATCCCGCCGCCGATTTACGAGCGCGGCGCGACGTGTAGATCACCCGTCCGTCGGCTAAGACGACTTCCAGGCCCAGCACGTTTTCACGCATCGTGCCGTAACGAAACGCATTGGATCCCGACGCCCGCGTGGCCGCCATGCCGCCGATTGTAGCTGCGGCTCCTGGATCGACTGAAAAGAACAACTGGCTGCCCTCCAGTCGCTCATTCAACGCAACGTGCGTCACACCCGCATCGACAACTGCGTCCAGGTCTTCGGGATGAATCGCGCGTATCGCATGCATCCCGCTTAGGTCAATGCACAGCCCACCCCGTGTCGCCACGATTCCTCCTTCGACGGCAGAACCGATGCCGTAGGGAATCATCGGCACCCCATGCCCGGAACAGATTTTAGCGATTTCTGCTACTTCGTCCGTGCTTTGTGGAAACGCAACTGCCTCAGGCGCCACAGCAGGCTGCCAAGACTCGTCACTGCCATGGACGTCGCGGACACCATCGGCCAGCGTCAGCCGATCGCCGAGCAAAGCCGTCAATGCTGATTGTGCTTGTAAGAATTTCGTCATCCGCGAATTCTAATCGTTTACTCGGCAATTCGCATCCCGACATCCATCTCGTCGCCATAACGTTATTAACGTTTGGCCGGGCGTGTCACAGCGGGTTTGGTCGTCGGTCTCGCTTTTTTCGACTGCTGAAGTTGCCGCCCCAACGCTGTGGCGGTAAAGCCTTTCAAATCGGTCCAGAAGGTTCCTTCGCCGGCATAAAGCATGTTGAGTTCAATATCATCCGGCAATCCCGTGGCGAAGACCCATTTGTTGTAGGCGTCTCCTGAACCAAAAGCGGCGACGGCCAAACCAAATTTGTCTGCCTTGGCTTCCTGAAGTAATTGGTCCGCTTCGGCGTTGGCTTGTCCTAGCAAGACCGTCGCTTGTGCCTCCAACTCCGCCGTTTTCTTGTCGATCTCGGCGATCCGTTTCAAGGTTTCCGCCTCGATTTCACGAGCCTCTTTTTCACCAAGCGCGATCCGTTCAGCCACCAACTTGGCGGTTTCAGCTTTGACCCGCTCCGCGCTCAATTCAACCTGCCGCTCTGCTTCGCGGAGTTCCGCTTCGGTTTGTGCCGTGACTTGTTTTTGGTCGGCGGTTAGCTTCAATTCGTCCGCTAAGTACCGTTGCTGAATCGGCACGCGGACGGTTTGAGGAATGTGTATGTAACGGACCAAACCATATTCCAGCGTGATGTTCTTTTTGAGTAATGCGTCGCGAAACGCTGTGGAGGTCTCCAATTGAAATTGTTGCCGCGAATCCCCTTCCAGCAATTCGACCGCTCCCAGCTGCGAACCCATGTTGCGGCAGATGCTTTCGATTTGCGGGGCGACGATTTTGTTTTCGACCGCTTCGATGTTGCCAAATTTACTGACCGCTTGCGGCGCTTGGTCGGGCATCAATCCCCAAATTGCGGTGAAGTCCATATAGATTTTGAATCCATCGTCCGAAGGGAAACTGATGCCACCGGGAACAGAGGCCATGATCGGCTCGCCACTCTCGTCGACGCTCAATTTTCCGTCTTGGTCCCGCTGTTTTCCGACGACGATGCTTTTTTCCCGGAGACCGATCTCGATGATGTCAATCTCTTGTTCTTTGGGGTTAACCGGATACAGGCCTGGCGGGAACGTGTACTCTTGAATGCCCGCCTTGGCACCGGTGATCGGGTTATCGGTCAAATTCGTGACAACACCCACATACCCAGTGGGAATATTCACCCAGCCGGAATGCTTGTCTTGATTGCTGCTTTTTTTGATTTCTTCACCCGTGACAATGCGATGACTATAGGCATAGTCGTTCACGCGATATCGCCCCGGCCCGTAAACTTTTCGAAGTTCACCTTTATATTGGGTCTCGCCTAGTTCACCATCAACCAAAAAATCTCCGTCCGGCAATTCCTTTCCTAGCTTGCTGGTAAAAATGGCCACTTGCCCCGGATTCACGACGACATCTTCAACAATTGTGCGGTCCCACCACAACGGGCAATAGAAATGCCGCCCCGGTCCCAGCATTTCTTCTAGCACGCCGACTTCCCATCCGCCCCCATCGAGTTTTTTAGCAAACTGTCCCGGTGCCGCTTTCTGGGCTGAGCCAAGTAGGCCTTTGTAGCGCAATCGCAGGCTTTGGCCCGGCTTGATCACGGTGACCTTGCCGTTTTTGATTTCAAGCTTTCCTTGCTCGACGTAAATGCGATTTACAGTCCACTCAAACGCGGACCAGCCCACGATGGCCATAATGGCCACAAATGCCACGACTCGTAGCCAAGGGCTGCGGGAAAGTTGCGGGAATTTTCGTTTTTCGCTCATATCTCTCTCCTGCCGATTGGTTGATGGCAGACGTTTTGCCGGCAGTGCCGGAATGAATGCATTGGGTTGTTCAATGTGCTGTCAATTGTCGCCGCCGTCAGTCGATGCAGACTTGGGTGGCTCGTCGGTCTGCAATGCCTTCGCGACCGGTGGTGATCCAGGTGATCCGGGCGATGTCGGTTTGACGGAACCAAACTCCTCGAAAACCTTCATGATCGGGCTGTCGGCCGTATTGATCATCAGACTGCGATAGGCCGACGACAATTTCTCAAACAACACATACTGCGAGTACTGATTGCCATCGCCGCCGAAGGCCTCAACGGCCCGTTTCCAGCCGGCGGCTTCTGCCTGATTTTGAAAACCAACCACATCGGCGGCAGCTTGACCTCTGGAGTGGATTGCCTCCGCCTCATCCTTGGCAGCGTCTAATTTCAATTGCGCGACGGCCAAATCCTGATTGGCTTTCGTCGTGGCGACTTCCCTGGCCCGCTCGGCTTCGGTCACTGTTTTGACAACGTCCTGCTCTGCCTTAACCAATGCTTCGCGCTGTTTGATCAATTCGGTCTCTTTGGCCAGTTTTTGCTCAGACTGTTGTTGCAACGTCTGTTGTTCGTATTGCAAAAGTTCTTGTTTGGCAATTTCGCGATCCCGGACCGGTTCAGCGATTGTTTCCGGCGGTTTGATCTCGGTGATCAACGCTTGAATAATTTCAATGCCCAACGGTTCGCAGGCCAACTTCATTGCTTCCTGGAACTTTTCTTGAAACTGCGTCCGCGTGCCGCCTTGGATGAATTCACGCCCCAGCTTGTTCGAGCCTTCCAGCCGACAAAAACTGCGAGCATTCGGCAGAATGACCTTGTTGATGATTTCGTCGTCGATCTTTTCGCCGTTGTTGTCTTCGTTGTAGGTCACGAAAACTTGCGCGGCCTTTTCCGGCATGACGCGGAACTCGATGATCCCGTCCAAGCTGACCCAGAAGCCATCCTTGGACGGAAACCCCATATCCTCTTCGACGGCTAAATTAAACCGCTGGCTACGGCAATCGACTTTGCTGATTCGCTTTTCATACGGATTGAAGAAATAACGCTTCGGATCGAGTGTCGTCGACTGCACGCCGCGGAATCCGTCTTTAACGATCAACTTGTGCAGCAACCCACCTTCTGGATCTTCGGCGAAATGATCCGATGTCGTGGGGATCTCTCCCGCCAGATTCGTCACAACTCCCTTAAAGCCCGCCTCGATAATCTGCGGCTCATGGAGCTCCACACGTTCTAGGTAGGGGTTAATCGCATAGCGACCTGGTCGGAGGACACCAGGAACGATTCCTTTTTGATTTTCTTTCCGAGCGAGAAACTCCCCATACGGCAAATCGTCCCCGTGTAAGCGAATTCTGACGCCCAGCTGATTGGATTCGATTTCAAATTGAGGAATCACCTTCCAGTCCCAACCGTAGGTCGTGTACTGGAAGATGTAGCGGCCTTCACGGAGCAATTCTTTTTGAATCCCTTTGTGTTCCGACGTCGGTGCGACTTCGTCGCCATTCTCCACGTCCACGCCGGTTTTTTTGATCAAAATCGCCACGTGTTTGCCGGGAACGTCGATCACGAAGTTTTGATAGAACGCTATCATGCCTCCGATTACCGCGACTAGCACTAGTCCCAACGGCACGAGTACCGAAAGCACTCGCTTTTGTGGTTTGTCGTCTTGAAGAAAAATATCGCGGGACATCAATCATCCCTCTCTAACTAGGGCCAACAGAAGACTTCGAATCGACTCAACGTAGCTTCTGGATGGTGCTACGGTATTGCTAACGGCGGCTCAAGCAGGTCGGATCAAAGATTCAGCGTGGAGTTTGCACGCCACGCGTTTATTCTGCACAGGCGGTTTGCGTTATTGATATAGCGATATCGGAGAATCCGCATCTTTTACATAATCTCTCTGACCAGATCGATCCCTCCAGCTGCCGAATCTCATACGCCCCCTGCCCTTCACTGCTTCCGTATAACTGTTGCCATCGCGCATTGTCGCGAATGCGTTGACTGAATGGACTGTTCTCGCCCTCGCTCTATGGGGCTTGGCTGCTATGTCCCCTGCCTGAAACGGTTTAAGTCGCTCTGCTTGTATTCGCGGTAATCGGCGAGTTAACGCCACGACCCCGTCAATCGGTAGGGTCGTTACCACGCTTTCCGTCTCATTGATCATCACATTTTGCAGATTCTACGTTGATGACTCAGTGCGGAGAGATTTCGCAACCAATAACTACTGGTCAGCTTCCCCAAAGTACGATCTACCTATTGCGAACGTGAGACATGAATGTGCGTTGCAAATGATTTGCAACCTGAGTGCCAACGGAGGGGCCGCCATACGAGTCCGCTCAGGACGGACTTCCCCTAAGACTGTTGGTCACAAGCGATGAAATACGATCTGGTTGTTATTGGTAGCGGACCTGCCGGACAAAAGGGCGCCATAGCTGCCGCCAAACTCAACAAGCGCGTCGCCATTGTCGAACGCGACTTCAATCAGTTTGGCGGTGTCTGTCTGCACTCCGGCACAATCCCCTCCAAGACGATGCGGGAAGCCATTTTGCATCTCAGTGGCTATAGCCATCGCGACGTTTACGGCGAGCAGTACCGCCAAAAACGTCGGATCACGATGGACGATCTGCGGCGGCAGGTCGCGCATGTCGTCGAGCATGAGCGTGATGTCGTTCAAGACCAGTTGGAGCGCAACGGGATCGACAGTTACGTCGGTGACGCGAGTTTCGTCGGCCCGCACGAGATTGCCGTCACCCGCGCCGGCGGTGAATCCGTTACCTTGCAGACCGAAAAAGTTTTGATCGCCTGCGGCACCCGACCGGCGCGGCCGGAGAGTATCCCGTTCGATGGCGAAACTGTTTTCGATTCGGATGAGATTCTGAAGTTGGCGGAGATTCCGCGGTCATTGATCGTCATCGGCGGCGGCGTAATTGGCATCGAATACGGCATCATGTTTGCCACACTGGGAGTGCGGGTAACCGTGGTTGATGGCCGGCGGCGTCTGTTGGAATTTGCCGACGCCGAAATCGTCGACTCGCTGATGTTCCACGCTCGTTCGTTGGGCATGGTGTTTCGCCTGGGTGAAGACGTCGTGGGAATTGATCGCCTGCAGGAAAACCGGATCGCTCTGCATTTGGAAAGCGGCAAAAAGCTGATCGGCGAAAGCGTGCTCTATGCTGCCGGTCGCGCCGGCGACACCGAACGCCTGAATCTCGAAGCCGCCGGGTTGACTCCCGATGAGCGGGGCCGTTTATGGTGCAACGAGCATCAACAGTCCTGGGTGCCGCATATCTACGGCGTGGGTGATGTCGTCGGTTTTCCCGCTCTGGCCAGCGTCTCGATGGAACAAGGCCGCCGCGCGGTTTGCCACGCGTTCGATCAACCGTTTCACGGCTGTGACGTCTTGCCTTACGGACTGTATACGATTCCCGAAATTTCGATGGTCGGAAAAAATGAAGACGAACTGACCAAGGAACGCGTCCCCTACGAAGTCGGTGTTGCTCGTTTTCGCGAAATCGCCCGTGGAAAGATTCTGGGAGATGACACGGGACTGCTCAAAATGTTGTTCCACCGCGAAACACGCGAAATTCTCGGCGTGCACTGCATCGGCGCCACCGCCACGGAGATCATTCACATCGGGCAAACGGTGATGGCCTTGGGAGGCACCATCGATTATTTCCGCGACACGGTCTTCAATTATCCCACCATGGCGGAATGCTACAAAGTCGCCGCCTTTGATGGATTAAACAAGCTGTCGCTGGAAGTCGAGTTCGCCGAATCCGCGCCGTCCACGTCTGAGAAGGACGAAAAAACACCCCAGCCGCGCGAGGCAAATATCGACGTCATGGCTGTGTGACAGCGACATCACAGCAGTGATTTTACGACTTGGGGATATCAAATCCCACGTCGACTGAGCATTCGGAAAAGTCGGTGGTCATCGGCAACCAATAATGTTGCGCCCAGCGCGGCGAATAGATGGTGTAGTCACCTCCGACAATCACTTGTGGCAAGCTGATATTCAGCCCCAATGTCTCCATGTGCCGTTTACCGAAACCGGCGATCATATTGGCCATTTCTCCGATCGCATCCAGAACATCCGCATCGACTTCGGTTGGCTGAATCCCTGTCATTCGTTCCAAAATCGCCATGGCTCCTTCAGCGGGAATGCTGAAGGAAATCGCCCCAGTCATTCCGCCACTGATACCAATCACCGACGTGACTTCATGCATCCGATGGCCTACGGAAACCGGCTGGATCTCCCCCATCGTACATCCACTATCCAACATCATTTCCACGACCGAAATCGTTGATTCCGCGAACGGCTTGATCAATTGCAATGCTGGATCTTGTTCAGTCGATGTCGTCATGAAACTGTTTTCCCAATGGGGGCGCGTCGATCACGATAAGTCTGTCCTTTTCTTAAATCGACCGGACTGCGCCGCACATTCAACACGACATCCGCTCGTCCGACTTCCCACTAAAACCGGTCAGGTCGTCGGCCCAATCAGGCGGGAAAATCGGAACAGCACGCAAACTCGCTCAACCGCGATTCCGACGCAATGGCTCAACCGCCTGCTGGAAATCGACGGGCAACGGTGCCGAAATGACCAATGGGTCACCGGTCAGCGGATGCGTGAACGCGATTTCCGCCGCATGCAACGCCTGTCGATCCAGCAAATGCTCTCCGTGAGAAGCACCGTAAAACTCGTCCGCCACGATCGCATGGCCGACGCTGGACAGATGTACGCGGATCTGATGCAACCGCCCCGTCAGCGGTTTTGCCTCGACCAACGAATACGGCAATTGAAATCGCTCCAGCACCCGAAAACGGGTGACCGCGGCTTTGCTGCCTGTTGCCGTCGGGGCGACGCTCATCAGTCCGTTCTCGGCTGCCCGTCCAATAGCCGCATCAATCTCGCCCGCGTCGTCGGCGACGTGACCATGCACCAGCGCCAGATACGTCTTGGCCACCCGCCCCGACTGAAAGTCGATCGACAAATTGCGATGCGCATGGTGGTCTTTGCAAACCACAATCACCCCGCTGGTCAGCCGATCCAAACGATGCACAATCCCTGGCCGCAACAGGCCCAGCAGCGGCGTTTGTCGATCGAGGTAATACTGCAACGCATTGGCCAATGTGCCGTCGTGATAATTGCCGCCCGGATGCGCACTTTGCCGCGGCGGTTTATTCACGGCGATGATGTTCTCATCTTCGTACAGGATGTCCAACGGCAGGTCCTGGGCTTCGATCAGCTTATCGGGCGGCTCGATTAGCCGAACACGCACTTGTTGTCCCGCCCGCACCCGAAACCGCGGCTCAGCCGGCACATCATCAATCCATATGCAGCCCCCACGAATCAACCGCTGCATCCGCTGCGGCGTATAATTCCGAAAATGCCGCGTCAAAAACCGATCGATCTTTTCGCGATCCAAGTAGTTTTCAACCGTGACCACGGTGGTGTAGGGATATGGTGTTGTTGGCCGGGCGTTTTGCATATGATGTCGGAACGATGTTCGAAGACAAATCCAAAAAAATCAATCGCCCTGCTTTGTAACTGTACTCGCATGACGTGGAAAGCCCGACAGCGCCGCCAATGACCGAGTCCCACGAAAATCTCTTGTTACTTCCCGGCTTACACGGCGTCGGCTCGTTGTTTCCTCCCTTCATCTCCGCCATGCCGCCGCACTGGACGACACGTACCTTCGAGTATCCGCTCGATGCGGTGCGTTCCTACGAAGACTGGACAGCAAAAATCCGTGAGACTCTTCCCGAGCGGGAACCGTTCGTCATGGTCGCAGAATCTTTCTCCGGACCAATCGCTGTCAAAATTGCCGCAACGCCACCACCCAATCTGCGAGCATTGGTTTTGACCGGAACATTCCTCTCAAACCCGGTGTCCCCCCTGCCGAAGTGGCTGGTCCGCGTCGCTAAACCTCTGTTGAGAATCGCGCCCCTTCCTCGTTTATTGCTGCGGCGATTTTTATTATCCCCAGATTCACCGCCTGAGTTGGTGCAAGGAGTGTTTCAGGCGGTCGATTTACTCCCCAAAACGACAATGGTCGATCGTATCGTGTCCACTAGCATGGTCGACGTGCGTGAGGATTATCGCCAGTTGACGGTGCCGACGCTGGTCTTCGTTGGACTGCGAGAACGACTCATTCGTCCTCGTGCGGTCGCGGAATTCAGCCGTTTGCGTCCCGATGTGCAGGTCGTCGAAATCGATGCACCACACCTCATCGTGGAGTCCAAGCCGCAAGAATCCGTTGCCGCAATCGCACAGTTTTTGCAGCAACTGCCTCGATCCGATGCGTGAATGGTTAATGCGCCGTAAAATACACCGTTTGAAATCTCATTGAGAACCCCGAACATGCAACACGACACAGCCTTTCAAATGGCAGCCTCCAATATCCGTTTCGGCGCCGGCATCACCGGCGAAGTCGGCATGGATCTCGTCGATATGGGAATGCGACGGGTGATGTTGGTCATCGATCCCGCTCTCGTCTCCTTGCCGACCGGCAAAACGGTGCTCGCCTCGTTGGACGATAACGGGATCGACTACGAACGATTCGACCGCGTCCGCGTTGAACCGACCGATGCCAGTTTTCAAGACGCAGCCCAGTTTGCCACAGCAGGCAACTTCGATGCGTTTGTCGCTGTCGGCGGTGGTAGCACGATCGATACCGCGAAAGCGGCTAATCTGTATTCTTCGCACCCGGCCGACTTTTTGGAATATGTCAACGCACCCATCGGTCGCGGCCGCCCCGTCCCCGGTCGCTGCAAACCTCTGATTGCCATCCCCACCACGGCAGGCACAGGGAGCGAAACAACCGGTGTCGCCATTTTTGACTATGTCGAACATCATGCGAAGACCGGCATCGCTCATCGCTACTTGAAACCAACACTCGGCATCGTCGATCCCGATAACAGCCGCACGCTCCCGGCGGCGGTGGCAGCGGCGGCTGGGTTGGATGTTCTGTGTCACGCGATGGAATCCTACACAGCGATTCCCTACACATCGCGCCCCAAACCCGCGCGGCCGATCGAGCGCCCGGCCTATCAAGGCAACAACCCCATCAGCGACCTCTGGTCGATGCGAGCGCTGGAAATGTGCCGCGAATCGTTATTGCAAGCCGTTGCGCATCCCGAAGACGATCACGCCCGTGGACAAATGATTCTCGCATCGGCGCTGGCTGGAATTGGCTTTGGCAACGCTGGGGTGCACCTACCGCACGGCATGTCCTATCCGGTGGCCGGTATGGTCCGTGATTTTATGCCCGCTGGTTACGTGACGGATCACCCGATTGTCCCGCACGGCATGTCGGTCATTCTCAACGCCCCCGCCGTCGTCCGCTTCACCGCTTCCGCTTGCCCGGAGCGGCACCTACAGGTCGCCGCTGCCTTGGGAGCCGACGTGAACGACTGCGACGAACGCGACGCCGGCGATATCCTCGCAGCCACGATCATCGACTACATGCAAAAACTAAACATGCCGTCCGGTCTGGCCGCTGTGAGTTATACGGACGCCGATATTCCCGCCTTGGTTCAAGGCACGCTGCCGCAACATCGCGTGACGAAACTCGCCCCTAAACCAGCCGGAGACAAAGAATTGGCGTCGCTATTTGCCGATTCATTAGAGATTTGGTGATCGGGGCGGACGGTTATTCAAGTTCGCAAACAATTAAGGAGAGCCGCCGTGCCAGGAAAGCTATCGGCATTTTTGAACGACCATGTCCCCGGCTATCGGCGTATGACGCGCCTGCCCAGTCAAGTTTTTGGCGTCAACCCTTTCGGCGGCGAAATTCAGCCGACGCGGGTTCCGATTCTCCAGCCAGGTTCCGGTCGCCCCGCATTGCCGTTTCCACATCCTTGGAATTTCGACGAACCGATTCGGATTCTCGAAACCTACTTTTGGGGCTCAGAGAGCGAACAAGGGTCGGGAAGACACAACCGCTACTTAGATTTCCCCGGCTTTTCCCCGATTCTGGTCACCCGCGATCCCGGTGTGATTCGGGCAATCACGACCAACACCGGCGACCGCGCGGGACAATTCGACCGCGACACCCTTCCCTCCACCGGCATTGCGAGGGCCACGGGAAAGGATACGCTGCTTTTTGCAAACGGCGCGATCTGGAAACGGCAACGCAAACTTGCCGCCTCGCCATTTGGCAAGACGACGCTCTTTCAACCGGAGATGTTCCATGAATTTGCCGAAACATTCCGTAATACCATCACGCTCCGTTTGGACGTGTTGCGCAACCACTTCGAACAATCCGGTCAAAAGACGTTAAGCATCTCGCTGGAACCGGAAATCAAAGTGGTGATGCTGGAGATGATCGTCAACAATTTTTTCGGCGCCGAGGTCGCTTATGAGGAGTTGCGCGATCGGTTCGTTCCGGCACTGGAACGCGTCATCGACCACATCGTCCGTGATACCGTCATCAATCAGGTCGGTATCCCGATCGCAAAAATGCCAAATATCAGCGCCCGCATCGCACAAACAAAACAGGACTACGCCAGTTTCGAAGAATTGACCGCGCGGGTCCTTGCCGCACGACAGAAGGCGACCGGACTTTGGAAGCAGTTTCGGTCCGACGCGCCCGACGAAGCCTTGCGGAGCAACATTAAGGTGTTTCTGGCCGGCGCCTTAGAAGCGACGACATCCTATGCGACGTGGACACTCTCGCATCTTGCGCGAAATTTACCGGCACAGGAAAAAGTCTATCAAGCGGTTCAAAAAATCGAGAACTACACGCCCGAAACCCTAGAATCCGCCAACTACCTGACGCATGCCTTGGATGAATCCTTGCGTCTCACACCGTCGCTGTACTTTCTTCCCCGCCGGGCCACAGCGGACACCCGAATTGAAACAGCTGACGGCCGCAGCCTGCTCATTCCCCAGGGAACGCATATTCTGTTAGACGTCTGGCATGCGAACCGGCACGACGACTTTTGGGGCATTGAAGCCACTGGTTATCCCGCCAACGAATTCGTCCCCGAGCGCTGGTCGGAATTGGCCGCAGCGGGGCGGGCATCAAAAGAAACCCTCCACTTCGGTTTCGGCCACGGCCCCCGCGTTTGCCCGGGCAAACACCTCGGCCAACTCGAAGTCGCCCTCATCGTGGGAGCCTTCGTCAAAGTGTTTCAATTCAAAGCCCTCCATCCAGAAAACCCCGCCAAAGCAGGTGTCTCCACCAAACCCCTGGACGGAACGCTGGTCGAACTGGAACTACGCTAACAGTTGTTAAATGATAGCAGGGGTGGCCGCGATAGCTCCGCTATCGGGGCGGGCGCGGCCCGTAAGAGGCCGCTATTACCGCAAACAACTTGCAGTCGGGAGACCGACGACACCCTGGACCGTCTAATTGTGGATTCCTGTGCCTGACGGCACACCGATTGCTTCGCAAACACTGCCACCCTTTCGTTGTACGACCGATTATTTAAATCGTCCCGCCACCTCCACCAATGACCGTACCATCACGCCTGTCGCTCCCCCCTCTTGATGGGGTTGGTTTTTGTCCGAAAACGCCGGGCCGGCGATGTCTAGGTGGACCCATTTGGTGTCCCCTACGAATTGCTCTAAAAACTTAGCTGCAGTGATCGCTCCGCCCCATTTGCCGCCGACGTTTTTGATGTCCGCCACGTCGCTTTTGATCAATTCGTCGTACAGTTCGTACATCGGCATCTGCCACAACAGTTCTCCGCGGTCTCGCGAAGCAGCGAGAACGGTGTCGCACCATTGTTGATCATTCGTAAACGCACCGACGACGTCGTTGCCCAGCGCCACCATGCACGCACCGGTGAGCGTCGCCAGATCGATGATGCAATCCGCTTTCTGATCCACGGCATAACTCAGCACATCGGCCAGAACTAAACGGCCTTCGGCATCGGTGTTGTGCACTTCGATCGTTACGCCGTTGCGAGCGGTGAGTACGTCGCCCAACTTGTACGACGATCCATTGACCATGTTTTCGGTGAGCCCCATCAGCGCCACGACGTTTACGGGAAGTTCCAATCGCGCAATCGCAATCATCGCCCCCAACACCGTAGCGGCCCCGGCCATGTCCATTTTCATATCCAACATCCCGGCGCTTGGCTTGAGGGATAATCCCCCACTATCGAACGTGACCCCCTTGCCGCACAAGTACAACGTCGGAGCGCCCTCCGCGCCGCCGTTGTGTTTGAGACTCACCATCCGCGGCGGTTGGTCACTACCTCGGGCGACGCCGAGTAGGGCTTCCATTTTTTCTTCGCGTAACCGGTCCTCGTCAAAGACTTCGCAGCCCAGTCCGTATTGATTCGCCAAGCCCTCAGCGACGGTGGCAAAGCTGATCGGGTTGATGTCCTGTGCCGGGCGGTTCACCAGATCGCGTGTAAGATTGACCGCTTCGCCAAAAATCTGCCCACGATCAACGGCCGTTTGCATCGCCGCTTCATCATCTGCCGGAGCAATCACGACGGTCACGTTTTCAAATGCAAAACGTTTCGGCTCCCGGTGATAAATCCCCTGCCCCATGCAGCCAACTTCCAATGCGGCAACCGCCGTTTCCAATTGGTCAGCATGCGAAAAACCGTCGCATGACAAATCGGGCAGCGCAATTGCAATCGTTGCTGTTTCCTTCGTCGATACCAATCTCGCTGCGGTCATCACTGCTTTGTCCATCGACGCGCTTGTGATCTCTTCCGGTTTCCCGACCCCCAGCAGTAAAACTCGCTTCGCGGCGATATTCGCCACGTCAAGCAACAACACGGTTTCGGCATTTTTTCCAGTCAGATCCTGGGCCTCTCGGACCCGAGAGATCGATCCCCCCAGAGTCTCGTCGAGCGACGAAACGGTTGCCGGTAATCCGTCGGCTTCGGGAATTCCTACAATGAGCCAATCCGCCGATACAGAATCGTAATTTTGTGTGACCAATTGAAAATTCATGGCAGATTCGTCCTTGGCTATCTTCGAGTGTGCAAGATGGGATTTTAGGGAGCCGTCAATTCGAGCGAATCGATTGTCGAAAAGCAAGGGCGGTGGGCGGCCGATCTTATGGACCGCAGCGGTAGCGATTCCTCGGAGCCGCGGTTAAACTGAATGTCTCCCGCCCCTTTTGCTTCGCCGACTCCGACTCTGTCATCCGCCGGCGCATTCCTCGCACGAAGGCCACAAGGAAATCTGTCTTTATGAACACCCGGACTTGCCACTTGCCGTTAATTGCTTCCCTCGTTTTGCTCGCGTTGGCCTCAGCCCCGCTATCTGTCTTCTCGGCTGACGACGAGGAAAAGCCACTCGCCGACCGCCTACCCCGCATCCCAGCCACCGAATCGAATAAGGCTTTGGACACGTTTGAGGTCCAACGCGGCTTCTCGCTGGAAACGGTCGCCCACGAACCTAACGTCGCCGATCCAGTCAGTGCTTGTTTCGATGAAAATGGACGCATGTTCGTCGCCGAAATGCATGGATATCCCTACTCGCAGGAACCGACCAAACTAAATCCTAAAGGGGGCGGCAAACAGGATGCAGGCATCGTGCGGATGTTGGAAGACACCAATGGCGACGGCATCTATGATCGCAGCGCGGTTTTCGCCGACAAGATCAGTTGGTGCACGTCGGTGCTGTGTTATCGCGGCGGCGTGTTTGTGATTTCTCCACCCCACATTTACTACTTCAAAGATACCAACGGCGACGACGTGGCGGACATTCGTGAAATCGTTTATTCCGGATTCGGCCGCGGCAACGTGCAAGCCTTGCCCAACAATTTGAAGTGGGGCTTGGATAACAGAATCTACGGCGCCGGCGCAAGCTTGGGGGCGGAAATCACCAATCGCGGTGAGAAGATGGCAAAGATTGGCCAACAAGACTTTCGCTTCGACCCGGTCAGCGAAAAACTGGAACCGCAGTCAGGCGGCGCACAATTCGGCATGTCGTTTGACGATTGGGGCAATCGCTTTTTGGCCACCAACAGCAATCATATGATTCACGTGGTCTATCCCTATGAGTATTTAGTGCGAAATCCGTATCTACCGGTCCCCAGTGTCACGCGGAGTATCGCCAAAGAAGGGGGAGCGGCTCCAGTCTTTCGCCGCAGCCCACCCGAGCCATGGCGGGTGGTCCGCACGAAACGACGGATGGAAAATCCCAAGTTCGCTAAGAATGCGGGAACCGAACGGTTTGCCATCGGCTTTTTCACGTCAGCCACCAGCCCCACAATTTATCAAGGCAGCGCCTACCCACCCGAGTATCGCGGCAACGCCTTCATTGGCGATGTGGGCGGCAATTTAATTCATCGTAAAACTGTAGAGGCCGATGGCGCAAGTTTCGTTGCCACCCGCGCCGATGACAATGTAGAATTCATCGCCTCGACCGACAACTGGTTCCGCCCGGTCAATTTCGTCAATGCTCCGGACGGTACGCTGTTTGTGCTCGATATGTATCGCGAAACCATTGAACACCCCTATTCGATCCCCGAAGACATCAAGGCGCACCTCGACCTGGAAAGCGGGCACGATCGCGGACGGATCTATCGCCTCGTGAGCCCCGACATGCAGCGCATCACGCCTCCCAAACTGGGTAAAGCCCCCGTCGAAGAACTCGTCAAAAACCTGGAATCGCCGAACATCTGGAACCGCGAAACGGCGCAGCGGCTCATCTGGGAACGCCAAGACAAATCGGCCGTCGCCCCCTTACGAAAACTATTACGCGAATCCTCCTCCGAATTGGGCCGCCTGCACGCGCTCTGCACGTTGGACGGTATCAAGTCCCTCAAAGCCGACGATGTACTGATTGGGCTGTCTGATCCGCATGCCGGTGTCCGTCAGCATGCGGTCCGCCTCTCCTCGAGCGTAGCTGACAAGTCGTCGGAGGTGATGTCCAAACTCGTGGAACTGGTCGACGACCCCGACTATCGCGTCCGTCTGCAAGTGGCATTCACCTTAGGAGACATCGCTCACGAAGAAGCGGCTGAAGCGCTCGCAAAAATGTCAATCCAATACTCCGACGATAAGGAAATGCGGATTGCCATCCTGTCATCAATGACCGCCAACGCCCCCGTCGTGGCGCTGAGGTTGCTAGCGAACGATACATTCCGTAACACCGCTCGGTCGGGTGAAATCTTATCGCTACTGGCCGGAATTGTGGCCTCGGGCAAAAACCCCGCGGAGACGGTCAAGCTGTTAGCCGCCATCAGCACGCTCTCCGCAGATTCGCTCAACGTGCAGCGGCGGATGCTCAAAGCCATTGGCGAAGGCTTGGCTCGTAACAAATCAACAATCGGCAAATTGCTGGCTGGCGATAAAAAACGCAAGGTTCCCGACGACGTGAAACAAAGCGTCGCTGCTTTATTCACTCGGGCCGGTGAAACAGCGATAGACGAGAACGCGCCCCCCGCCAACCGCAGTGCGGCTGTCGAGATCTTGGCCTATGCCGACTTCGACACAGTGGCGGACACGCTGACTGAATTGATCACGCCGCAAACACCAACGGCCTTGCAAATCGCCGCAGTAAATGCGCTCTCAACGCAAAACGACGCCCAAGTTGCCGGTGTCTTGCTCGAGGGTTGGCGCGGTTATTTCCCCGCGGTCAGAGCCGCTGTGATCGAAGCTTTGATTCGCAGCGACGACCGGACCCAGCAACTGCTCGTCGCCATGGGAGATGGCGAGGTCACTTCGGCCGAGTTACCGCGCGATAAAAAACAGTTACTGCTGAATCACCAAAACGACAAGATTCGCGCCGCCGCTCGCAAACTGTTTGGCAGCGAAGTCTCTGGAGATCGCGGCAAGGTCGTTGCCGATTATCAAGCAGCACTTGAATTGGAAGGCAATGCCGAGCGCGGTAAAAAAGTCTTCGAGAAGACCTGCTCTGTTTGCCATAAGGTAGGTGAACTCGGCGTGCAAGTGGGACCCGATTTGGCCTCCACGCAAAACAAAACGCCTCAAGACCTGCTGGTCAATATCCTGGACCCCAACCGCGAAGCTTTGCCGCAATATACGACCTACAGTGTCGTGACCTCAGCTGGCAAAACCCTTTCGGGGATTGTCACCGGCGAAAGCGCCAACAGCATTACCCTGCTCCGTGCCGAAGGCAAACAGGATGTCGTGCTGCGGGCGGAGATTGACGTGTTGGCGTCAAATGGCGTCTCACTGATGCCCGAAGGCCTCGAAAAAGACATCCCGCCCCAAGCCATGGCTGATCTGATGGCGTTCATACGCCAAATCCGACCCGCCAAAGCCAAATAACTTCGGTGCACTTTTTTTCGCGACCAATTGCCGCCGACACGCGCTTTGATTATTGTCAGAACAGAATGCCGAAGCGCGAACAGCGCTGATGCGTACCTGCACACCATTTTCCAAATGTACACTTGGGAGAAGATACCGATGTTGAAAGCCGTAAGTTTGACTGCTGTTGCCGTAATGTGCCTGTTTCTCGTTGTCCCGTTGGACTCGGGTGCTGCTGAAAAGGCGGACGAAAAAGGCTGGATCAGCCTGTTCAATGGAAAAGATTTCACTGGCTGGCGGATCAGCGAAGACGGAAACTGGAAGGTCGAAGACGGCGTGATCGTCGGCGGCGGCAATCGTTCGCACGTCTTCAGCGACAAGAAATTCAAAGATTTTGAATTCAAGACCGAATGCCAACTCGAGCCGGGCAGTAACTCGGGCGTCTATTTCCACGCCGATTACGTCGAAACTTGGCCGGTAGTGGGCCTGGAAGTCCAACTCAACAACACACACGGCGACCCGCGTAAAACCGGCAGCCTGTGGGGTGTGACGCATGCGTTTGAGTCGGCCGCTAAAGACAATGAATGGTTCGAACTGCACGTCAAAGTCGTCGGCAATCATGTGCAAACATTCGTGAATGGAAAAATGATCATCGACTACATTCAGCCCAACGGAGTCACCGACGATCGCCGCGTCCGCGAAGAAGGGGGCAGTTTCGCCCTACAGGCGCACGATCCCAAAAGCGTGATGAAGTTTCGCAACATCCGTGTGAAGCCGCTCAAGAGCAAATAGTCGAAAAATAAATAATCGTCGTGACACGATGAAAACGGCACAAGCATTACAGCCCTCGGACCTACTTCGAGGGCTGTTTTCGTTTCCCACCCAATCGGCTGCACGAAAAAACGACAGGTCTGCGAACCGCTTTTTCTTGGAAACCGCGCACGCTCAATCGGTCCGTCGGGCGAAAAAATTAGACTTGCCATTTCCAGAAACGGGCGAATCCCAGTACAGTGCATATCGTCAACTCGGCGACTGTGCGTTGGTCACTTGCACCGACACCTTTGGGAAAAAACTCCATGCATCCGCTCAGCAGCTCAAGGATCATGACAACCGTACTGCTCACGCTGTTGTCATTCGCAATCACTTCCCCTGCCAGTGGTGAACCACCACAGCGTTGGCAGCCGGGCGATCCGGCCCAGGTTTTGCCGGGACTCATTCCAGCTCCGGCGGAGATTCCCGGCATCGAACGCTGGCAGGCGATGCCATTGCCAATCAGCAGCTATGTCAAATCAATCAAGTTCAGTCCCAACGGCAAATCGTTTGCATTGGGCGACGGACGTAATGTGCGGATCCATGATACAAACTCCATGCAACTGACCGGCGTGCTTGTCGGTCACTCGGGGAACGTCACCGCGCTCGACTGGAGTCCCGATGGCCAGTGGTTAGCCTCTGCCGCTACAGACAACACCATCCGACTTTGGCAGGCCGATGGTGTTCCTGGACCGGTTTTGAAGGGACATACCGATACGGTTACCGGCGTCGCATGGCAGCCTCAGGGCGCGCTATTCGCTTCAACTTCGCTCGATGGCACGATTCGCTTTTGGCAATCCGATGGGAGTCCGGGACAGATCATTCGCGGGCACGAATCCCCCGTGCGCGTGTTGGATTGGCATCCCGACGGAAAACAACTCGCCGCTGGAGATGAGAAACAACAGGTTCGCATTTGGACTGTTGACGGCCAACCGGGACCGGTCCTCAACGGACACGTCGGTCCAATCACCGCTGTGCGTTATAGCCCCGATGGCAAATGGCTCGCATCAGGAAGTTCCGGCGTGGTCGCCGGCGATGCGCCGCAATCAGTCGCACCTGCCGTCCGATTGTGGAGCCCTGATGGCAAAGCCGGGCCGGTCATGCAGGGACATTCCCGGCAAATCAATGCCCTGGCCTGGAGTCCCGACAGCCGGCAGTTGGTCAGCGCCGCAGAAGACCGATCGGCCTTGATCTGGAATGTCGACGGCACACGGGCGGGACGCGTAGAAGAAGACGACGAAACAACGAATCTAATTTTTGCCATCGACTGGCATCCGGTGCACAATTATTTCATCGTCGGCGGCCGGTTTGTTGTCCGTTATCTCACGCTCAACGGCCAAATCGGCCCCAGTAAATTGATCCGCCCTCGCGGTTCGAAACTGATGTTCGTCGATTGGAATCCTCTGGAGGATAAAATCGCCGTCGCCGGCCGCGACGGAACTATCGACATCTGGTCGTCGGATTTCGAAGTCCGCCAAACCATCGAAGCCTTTCGAACCCCCGTCACTTGCGTCCGTTGGAGTCCCGATGGCAAACAATTGGCCTCCATGGCCTATCATGCGTTAAAAGTCTGGAATACTTCCGGCGAAAATATTTTCGGATTCCCTTTGAAAGGTTCGGTCAGCCGCGACTTGGCTTGGACGGCCGAAGGGCAACATTTGGCCGCGGTAACGAGCAGCGGCGGACAAGTCTTTCTCTTCGATGAAGAGGAAGAAATCCAAAACTTCACGCTGCACAACGCCCAAATCCATGGCGTGAGTTTCAGTCCTGACGGCACTCAACTGGCCACCGTCGGCGGCGATAGTCACCTCCGCTTGCACGAACTCAAAGACGACGCGACCCGCCGTACTCCCGGAGCAGTGCTCGAAGTGCCCGATGGCGATGTCGATGCGGTACAATTCAGCCCCGACGGCAAATGGATCGCCACGGGACACTCCACCACGGCACGATTGTGGCATCCCGATGGAACTGCCGGACCGGTCATCCCCGGGTTTGCCGCCGCGGTGCTGCGACTCGACTGGCGCCCCGACGGCCGGGCCTTTGCCACGGCCAGTTGGGATGCGAGCGTTAAAGTCTGGAAAACCGATGGCAGTCTGCTGCACGAATTGCCACCGCATTCCGCCCCCTGCTGGGGTGTCTCGTTCAGCCCCGACGGCAAAAAAGTGGTCACCTGCGGATGGGATGGAATGCTCCGCGTGATCGATGTCGAATCCGGTGCCGTGCTCGCCGTCGCGGTCTATGTCGCCGACACAAAAACGATGGAAGCCCCCCACGACGAACGCCGCCAATCACCACTCAGTTTCAACCGCGCCGGCCAATTGCTCTCCGGCGATAAAAGCATTCTCGAATCCCGTTTGGTCTACCTCGTCCAGCAACCCTCCGGGGCAATGAAGATTCTTAAACCCTCGGAATTCTTCAGTCAGGCCCCGGGAGCAGATTTAAAAACGACAGGAAACGATGAGTAAAACCTTGCCCGTTAGTTAGGGAAATGTGAATCAATGCGACGCCTGACATCTGCAATTCTGGTGATTGCTCTCGTTGGATGCGATGTCGCGGACTTTAAACCGGAGGACAGCAGTTTCACCGGCGAAGAAGCGAAATCGTACTTGTCACTTTGCGATCCGGAGCAACTCCCCGAATCAATGACTGACCTCTGGGTCTACGATGGTGGTAGTTTCGGTGGCATGATGTATTACGTGTCGTTTCAATGCGAGACGCTTGAGGATTGCTGGGCGGCTGTCCGTGAATTCCGTGCACCAGATGAAACCGAATTCGCCAATCGCATTCAAACCAAATTCGCGGTGAATCAGCATGGTCCAAGTTTCTACTTCAAGAACCTACAACATCGACACTGGGATGTCTCGCAAATAAAAAATGGCGTCTCCTATGAAACGAGTCAGAGTGATGAGCATATGGATTTCTGGGCCATTGATCTGGACCGGCTGCGCGTATACTTTCATCATGAGTCCGGGGGCTTCCCCGATGACCCGCCATCAGTCCGCCACCGCAGATGAGATACGGTGAGAGGTCACCACGCGATGCTTTGAAGCCATAGGTCCGGATTTTCAGCGTCATTCACCGCAACCTTTCTCAACCGAAAAAATTCCATTAGAACAGCGTCTAACTTGTTGTAACTATATATCTCACTGCCGTTGAAATCCGATCTGATTGAAACACCCCGATATGTCCGATTCCCATCTCTGCACCATCGCCCAGCACGGCGTCGCCTGGCTCACCATGAACCGCCCTGAGAAACGTAATGCCCTCACTCGGACATTGCTGGCGGAGTTGTTGGTCGATGTCCGCAAATTAGCGGCGAATTCTGATGTTCGGGTGATCGTATTGAACTCAACCGGCCCGGTGTTTTGCGCCGGGATGGACTTGGCCGAAATGCAGGAGGTCGCTCAAAGTCCCGACGCGGAAGAGTTTTGGCAGCAAGACGCACAACTCTTCTGTGACTTGCTCACTGCTTTGTTCACCGCCCCCAAGCCGGTGATCGCCATGCTGCAAGGTCCAGTCCTTGCCGGCGGAGTCGGATTAGTTCTCGCCTGCGATCTGGTGCTGGCCGCCGACACCGCCTTTTTCTCGCTCCCCGAACCGCGGCGCGGCATTGTCGCCTCGATCGTCACCCCGCTCTTGGCCTATCGCGCTACCGCCGGCGGGGCCTCGTCGCTACTACTTTCCGGGGAACGCATCGCCGCCACCCGTGCCCGGGAATGCGGCCTCTGCCACGATGTGGTCACGGCCGAAGAGTTGAGCGGACGCCTGGAAGAACTGATCGCCGCGGTACTGACCGGATCACCGCAAGCCTTGGCCGAAACCAAACGCCAGTTGATGGCCACTGCCGGCGCTAATGTCGTCCAACAACTCGAAGCGGCCGTCGATGCCTCCGCAGCGGCGCGAAAAACAACCGATGCGCGCGAGGGACTCTCTGCTTTCCTCGAAAAACGGTCCCCCAGTTGGCAGCCGGAAGATTAATCCACCGGCGAGCGGCGCGACTATGGCTTCAACCCCTCAAACAAACGACGGCCAATACGCACCATCGTCGCCCCTTCTTCGATGGCGATTTCTAAATCGCCCGACATCCCCATTGAAAGTTCCGGCAACGCAAGTCCTTCGTGAGCGGCGATTATTTCATCACGCAGATTCCGCAAACCGGCAAACGTCGCCCGGGCTTCACCAGGATCACGCGATTCGGGCGCCATCGTCATCAGTCCGCTCACCTCGACATGCCGACACTCCGCAACGGCATCCCAAGACGCGCGCAACTCCTCGGGAGCAAATCCCCCCTTGGTCGTCTCGCCACTGACATTCACTTGCAGCAGCACCCGGGGCGTGAGATTCAATTCTTCCGCCACGCGATCGACTGCCCGCAATAGCTTCAGCGAATCAATCGAATGGATCAATCCGGCGACCGGCAATGTTTTGCGAATTTTATTGCGTTGCAAATGCCCGATAAAATGCCAATTCACCTCGTCACCCAGCAACGGACTCCGCTGGATCAATTGCTGCGGCCGTGATTCCCCCAACTCAGTCACCCCCATCGCAACCAACGCCTGCACCCATTCCCACTCGGCATATTTGACCACCGCGATCAACGTCACCGATGCCGAATCACGTCCCGCGCGTGCGCAGGCATCAACAATTTGCTGCTGTACCGATTCGTAATTCCGATGGATCGTCTCAGATATCGTTGTCATCAATGTCGTTCACTCGTTGCTGTCACTAGCGTAAGTCGCGGGCGCAAGTCATCTGCTTTGGTACCCACCGAGAAGCACAACCACCCATACTGCGTCTCTCCTCCCAGACCATACGCCGCCCTCGTCCCTGAATCAATCGAATCGGCTGTCACACCGGTCAAGCATTTGCCAAAGACCGACGATTTTGTTAATGGTCTAACCCCGGCTACCGTTTTTGCAATGTACTTCATGATGCACCACTTTCTTTGTTTGATTTCAACGAGGGTTCGATGAGTTCCACAACATGGTTGACACGATGCAGCCTCTTCGCTGCATCTCTGGTGATTTTCTCGCACTCTGTGACCGCGGCGGAACCGACTCCGGAATTGTTGTGGCCTGACGGTGCTCCCGGTGCGGTGGGCGATGAACCGCTCGACAAACCGACCATTACCATTTTTCCTGCCCCGGCGGACATCGCCAACGGCGCTGCCGTGGTGGTTTGTCCCGGCGGAGGATACGGCGGATTGGCAGCCGGCTACGAGGGGGACGACGTTGCACGTTGGCTCAACACCCTGGGGGTGACCGGCGTCGTGTTGCGTTATCGACTCGGCCCACGCTATCACCACCCTGCCCCACTGCAGGACGCCCAACGCGCGATTCGCACCGTTCGTGCGCGGGCCAAGTCCTTGGGTGTCGACCCCGAACGGATTGGCATTCTCGGCTTCTCCGCCGGTGGCCATCTGACCTCTACAGCTGCCACGCATTTTGACAACGGCGAAGGCAAATCGGCTGACCCGATTCAACGTGAGAGCAGCCGGCCCGATTTCGCCATCCTCTGCTATCCAGTGATTTCCATGACCGATGCAGCAATGACACATACAGGTTCGCGGAGAAACCTTTTAGGCGATAAACCCTCAGCAGAGCTGATGGAGTCGGTCTCCAGTGAGAAGCAAGTCACGGAGAAAACTCCTCCCTGCTTTTTATGGCACACAACGGGCGACAAAGGCGTGCCGTCTGAAAACAGTATTGCGTTTTATTTGGCATGCAAGGAAAAAGGGGTGCCGGTTGAGTTACACATCTTCGAAAAAGGGCGTCACGGCTTAGGACTGGGAAAACCGGACGAGTCCGTTTCGGCTTGGCCTCCCTTGTGTACGACCTGGATGAAAGATCGCGGCCTTTTGAACAAAAAGTAAAGCAGCCGCAATGCAGAAGGCGGTAGATCGCGATTAACGCAAGGATTGCGTGAAGCAGATCACAGTGATCTTCAGGCCCGCGTGACTATGATTCACTCGGACCATGGTCGGGTCTGCATATGTGTGGTGAAAAACGATATTGCGAAGGGAGTCTGGGAAATGCAAAAGTCTGACCGACTTGTGTTGGTGTTAATGGCGGGTGGCGTGCTGGTCATGTTGCTGTGGATGATGCGCGCCGCGAATTTACTCCCCTCCTCGAATTCGCCCCACCCCGGGTTTGGACTCGCTCCGGGAGCCCCCGCCCCGGCCATCAAGGCTGAAGGTTGGATCAACGGTGAAGCCCCGACAGAGGAATCACTCCGCGGTAAGGTGGTTGTTGTAAATGCCTGGGCCTATTGGTGCGGCTACTGCATGCAGGATGCACCGGAATTGATCACTCTCTACAAATCTTATGAGAGGCAAGATGACGTCGTTTTTGTCGGACTGACCGCAGAAGGTGTAGCGAACCTGAGCGACTCGCGAGAGTTTGTCAAACAGGCGGGGTATCCGTGGGCCAACGGTTACGGCGCCTTCGATACCATGCTGCAATACGGCAATAACTACTTGCCCGCTGCATGGGTCATCGGCCGCGACGGCAAGGTCACTTGGAACTTGGGGATGGAGCACATCGAAAGCATGAAAGAGGCGATCGACCGCGCTTTGGCGACTTCGCCCCCCAACACTGCTCCAACCGTTGAAGAAGGTGCTGCCACCGCCGATAGTCCTAAAAATGCCGCTGACAGCCTCGATTCCACCGAATCGACAACCGAGTAACGCTCCTATCGGTAGACAACATGTGCGGGGGTCGTGATAATCCTTGTTCGCCAAAATTTGGCACTCGACGCGTATTTTCGTGGTTTCTCTAACGAAAACAAGGCTCGGCGCTTTCCTTTCAGCGATCCGCCAACGCCCGGCATGTGCCCTCGCATTCGGCGACGCAAACACGACTTGCTGCCTACCTCTCTAAGAATCCAACAATCGAATGGCCGACTCTCTTTCTCCAACCCGCATTCAAGAATGGCGGGACCGACATTACAACGCCACAGTGGTGGACCTGCGGCTCATCCATGACGAATTGATGATCATCCGCATCCGCCCCGACGAGCCATTCCCGCAATTCAGTGGCGGACAATACACGGTCATCGGCCTGGGGAATTGGGAACCGCGGACCTCCGATACTCAAGCGGAGCAGCTGAGCGAAAAAGAGCTGAAAAAAGTGGTCAAACGGGCCTACTCGATCTCTTGTCCCGTACTCGCGAATGGCAAATTGGTTGCCGCTCACGATATGGATTACCTCGAATTTTATATTGCTCTGGTGCGTGTCGCTGATCGCAAACCACCCGCGCTGACACCACGACTGTTTGCGCTTAACAGCGGCGATCGGTTGTTCCTCGGCGGCAAAATCACCGGACATTACACGCTGGAGCAGGTCGCTGACGACGATGACGTGATCCTACTGGCCACGGGAACCGGTGAAGCCCCGCACAACGCCATGCTCGCTGAACTGTTACAGCGTGAGCATCGCGGCAAAATCGTTAGCGCTGTCTGCGTGCGGTACCGTAGCGATTTGGCCTATCTCGACACCCACAAGCAGGTCGTCGCCGACAATCCGACGTACGCCTACTGCCCGATGACCACCCGGGAGCCGGAAAACCTTGACGATGCGCACCCTGATTATGTCGGCAAGCAATACCTGCAAAAATTCATCACGTCCGGTGAGCTGGAAGACGCGCTCGGTCACCCGCTGAACCCTGCCAAGACGCACGTCTTTTTGTGCGGCAATCCGGCGATGATCGGTATTCCAGAAATCAACGACGGTCAACGCGTTTATCCGCAGCCGACCGGTGTGATCGAAATTCTAGAACAGCGCGGCTTGCAAGCCGACGAAACCGGCGAACCGGGCAATATACATTTTGAGAAATACTGGTAATGGGAAATTCAATTTTCGAAATGTTCGTTTAGGATATCCCACGCAACCGCCTCCCCCTTCGAAAGGTCCCCTCCCCTCATGGGTGACGTCTTTACCACACTTGATCTGGTGATTTTCTTTGGGGCTTTGATCGTGGTGATGGGGGTCGGCCTCTATGCCGGACGCAAGGAAGAGACCTCAGGTGACTATTATCTCGCCGGTCGCAGCGTCCGCTGGTGGGGTGTCGCCGGGTCGATCTTTGGCAGCAACGTGAGCGCCAACCACATGGTCGGCATGATGGGGGTCGGCTTTACGATCGGCTTCGCTCAAAGCCATTTCGAGCTCGGAGCCATCGGCGGTTTAATGCTGCTCTGTTACGGGTTTTTGCCAGTCTATCGCAAATTGAACCTTTACACGCTCTCCGAATATTTGGAAAAACGCTACGACGCGCGCAGCCGCATCAGCTACGCCGTGATCATGGTGCTGATCATGGTCGTCGTCCAAATGGGGCCGGGTCTCTACATTGGTGCCCGTTCGATCTGCCTCGTTCTGGGGGGCGACGCGGTGCATGAAGTCGAAGCGGACGGCGCCGACGAGGGGCTGACGAGTATCCAGGTCAATACAAACTACTATTACGGATTCGTCATCGCGCTAGCAGTCGTCGCCGCCGCGTATACGATTCAAGGTGGACTCAAAGCGGTCATCATGACCGACGTACTGCAATCGGTGCTGCTGTTGGCTGCGGGGCTGGTCGTCGCCTGGTTGACCTTCCACCGCTTGGGAGGCTGGGGCGCGATGATGTCGCTCGATGCCGCCCAGGATGGTGCGCAAAAAATGCACTTGTACCTACCCTCGAATCACGCGCAACTCCCCTGGACCGGCGTGCTCACCGGTCTGATGGCGATGCACTTTTTCTACTGGGGGACGAATCAGTTCATCGTACAACGCGCACTCGGTGCGCAGTCTGATGCCGAGGCGCGATTAGGAATCGTCACCGCCGGATTTTTAAAGCTGCTGATCCCATTTTTCAGCATCTGCGGCGGCGTGGCTGCGTTTTATCTTTTCCGTCGTGAAATGCCCGGACAGAAGATCGACTCCGATGCCGTCTTCACCCAATTGGTGCTGTTGATCATCCCGGCCGGCTACGGCATCGTCGGCCTGATCTCCGCCGGCGTGATCGGCGCGATCTTGTCCTCAGTCGATTCGATGATGAACTCGGCCGCAACCATTGTGGCGGTCGACCTCTATCAGCGATACATCAATCCCCAGGCGACCGATCGGCAGATGATCTGGATCGGGCGCGTGGCGATTGTGGTCTTTGTCATCATTGCCGCACTCGTTGCAATTTTTATTCTCGACCCCAACTCGACGGACAATTTCTTTTTACAAATCGCGAACTACCAAAATTACTTTACCCCCGGGCTGTTGATCGCTTTTGCCATGGGCATGTTTTGGAAACGCGGGACCGCCACGGCCGGTTTTGCGACGATTGTCGCCGGCGTGGTTTTCTCCTGGGGTGTCGAAGCGGGTTACAACCACTACGTCGGCGGCGGCCTGAGCCGCGAGGCATACGAAATGGTGCTCAACCCCGCCCAACTCGACAATTTGACCGAAGAAAAAGTGTTCCCTGATGAACTAATAGGCATGACCTCCGAGCAACGCACGGAATTTCTTGCTGCACAGGGATCACAGATGTCGACGATCGTGCGTTATTTCGGACCGCAATTGAATTTCTTTCACCGCGTCGTGTTTGTTTTGGGACTTAGCGCTATCGTCTATGTCCTGGTCAGTTTCGTAACGCACCGCGATCCCGAAAAGGAACGCTACACCTGGACCGATCTAGGGGGCCATGCGCCCGATGACTTACGTCACATTTTCCTGGCCATCATCGCTTCCATCCTGGTCTTTGCTGTCTTGGGCACACTGTTGTACCTAGACATCGTCACCCCATTGCTCTCGGCTAGCTTGGCGTTTCTTTGGACCCTCGTGTTATTCGCGCGAGCGGCGGCAACTTCGATTGCCAAACGTGTTGTCTCCGGTAACAAAGGTGCCGGAAGGTCGGCCATAGCCCTGTGGATCACCGAAGACCGCCTCTGGGCCGGACTGCTCTGCGGCTGGGCGGTGTTTATGATGTATTATTTCAAATAATACCATCACAGACGGTGCGCTCAGATCAACTCAGCAATCGGCGCGCCATTGGGCAGGATCGGCGTTGGGCGGCCGCCATGGTCGGGGAAATGCGTCGCCAGCGGTACGCCGAGGTGCTTGTACCATGTGGCCAACAGGTCGTTGGGCCTCACCAAACGGCTGAGAACTTCGTCCCCTTTGGAATTCGTCGCCCCCACTGCTTGGCCCATCGGCATGCCACCCCCGGAGAGAAAGACCGACATCGTGCGGCCCCAGTGCTCGCGACCCGGTTGGCCTTTAAAATTGCTCAACCGCGGCGTGTGCGACATTTCTCCCATCACGACCAACAACACATCATCTTGCAGACCGCGGTAGTGGATGTCCTCCACCAGTGCCGAGGCGACTTGATCGAGCACCGGCAGGCGTATTTTCATTTGCTCAAAAATATTCCACACCGACGCATGGTCATCCCAACTGAACGCCTTTTGTCCGGGCACCGTCGCAAAGTCGATGGAAACCATCCGCGCTCCCGCTTCGACCAATCGTCGCGCCAACAAACAACGCTGACCCACCGCATGCCGTCCGTAACGATCACGCGTGCGAGGATCTTCACGGCCGATATCAAAGGCATCCCGAGCAGCATCGCCGGTCAGCATGGAGACCGCTTTGTGATTGAATTCATCCACCGAATCCATCATCCCCGACGCATCGACGTCGCGGCGGTATTGGTCGAATTCCTTGAGCAAATCGAGTCGCTGTGCAAATTGCGGTTTGGTCATGCCGGCCAACGAAGTATTCGGCACGCTGAATTTGTCGGAGTTGGGATCCGCTTTGACAACAAACGGATTGTGCGCCGTCCCAAGGTACGCGCCGCCCTGATATCGCGTAAAAGGCATGGAGACCAACGGCGGCATCCCATCAACGCGACTCCCCAGGAGTTTGCCCGTGACCGCGAACAAGTCGGGATGATCGGGGGCGTAAGGGGGCTGTTCCAATGCGTTGCCTGGATAGCCCGACAACATCGTATGCGTGCTATTCACATGCCCCGGGCTGTCGTGACTGATTGAGCGGACGAGAGCGAACTTGTCCCCCAACCCGGCCAGTTTCGGCAGGTGCTCGCTGATTTCTAAACCGGGGACAGTCGTTGCAATCGGATCGAACTCTCCCCGAAATTCCGCTGACGCTTGCGGTTTGAGGTCGAACGTCTCCATGTGACTCGGACCGCCCCACAGCCACAACAAAATGATCGACTTGCCGCTCTTTGCGGATTGCCCCGCAGAAGCGGCCAAACTTTCGGCACGCAATAAATCTGCCAACCCTAATGCGGACCATCCCACCAATCCGGAGCGCAAAAATGTCCTGCGACGTATTGTGCCGATACAAGGGGCAGGTGGTTTTTTGGGGTGTGTCATCTCAAAAGGGCCGGTGAGGAAATTTGCAAGCCGGTATTATGATGATCGTGGTCGATGCATTCTGAATATCTGCGAAAATCAGTCTTCGGCATGAACAACAACCGCCGGACCGTCATATCAGTGGATGTCGATCTATCTTACTTAATACCACCCGGTTTGCCAGTCCGGTTGAGCGACTTCGCCGGCCAGGAACGGTTTATTAGTTGTTGCCAACGTGCCGTGTGTACCTTGATGCCTGCCTACTCCGAACTTCCAGTCCCACCCTGGGCTTCTCACCACCTGTCAGATTATGTAAAAGCAAAATCGCGAGAGGCTGATTGAGCTGGTTTTTTGAGCGAAAACAGAAAGTGAAGCCGATGTTCCGGATGACCGTGCGCTGCTTGTTGTTAGTCGTGATTTGCGGGGCGTTTCCCACGCCGTCGACCGCCGCCGATGCGTATTCGCTTGTCGAAGACTATACGAACCCACGCGAATTCGCCGTGACCGTCGAAATGAAAGTCACCGGCAAGATGCAAGCTTCCGCCGGCGATAAAAAAACGGCGATCAGTATGAAACTGAATGCCGAGGCAGAACTCGATTATGATGAGCGGCGGTTGCCCCCCGCAGGGCGCGATTCCCGTGCTCTGCGCTGCGTGCGGTATTATCGATCCGCGCATGCCAACATCCAAGTTGACGGCCAAACCACTTTGCCGAGGCTGCGCCAAAAAAACAAATTGATCGTCGCCGAGGGACAACCCAACGGAGTGCGGTATCACAGCCCTGAGCGTCCCCTATACTTTACCGAGTTACAATTACTCGGTGCACCGGGAGACAGCCTGGCTGTCCTGGTCCTGTTGCCTAGCCGCGATGTGGAAATCGGGGATACCTGGAAGCTCGACGATTGGGCGGCTCAATTCTTTACGTCGCTGGAAGCTGTTGAAAAAGGGGGGATTGAGTGCACAGCCAAATCGGTGGAGAACGATTTGTTGCAGGTGCATTTCGCCGGCGAGTTGACCGGCGCCATCTACGGCGCCTTTACAACAGTTACGGTCGATGGTGATTTCTGGTTTGATGTGAAGAATAGCTATGTGACAAAAATGGAACTCAAACAATCCGAAAAACGGACCATCGGCGTTGTCTCGCAAGGATTGGATGTCGAAGCTCAAGTCACCCTGAACCGCGCCCTCAAAACGGGCGAAAAGTCATTGTCGGACGAATCGCTGGCCGGCGTTCCCTTGGAACCGAATCCGGCGAATTTGTTGATCGCCTTCGATTCTAATGCCTGGAACGTCCGCTTTTTCCACGATCGTTTGTGGCACCTTTACAAACACGAACGGGATGCTGCTGCTTTTCGCCTGGTCGATCACGGCAGTTTTCTCGCCCAATGCAAGATCGCCCCGCTCAAATCAGCGAAGCCGGGTAAACACCTCTCCGAAGATCGATTCCTCAAAGACATCCAAACGACCTTGGGAGAACAGTTTCAGGGGGTCACATCGGTCGAGCAGGTCAAAGGCAAAGCGGTCAATGGCAAAGCGGTCGATGGCGAGGAGGGACGATACATCTATCGCGTCGAAACCTTCGGGAAAATCGGTGACCATGAGGTGACCTGGATCCACTATCTGATCGCGGCGGCGGATGGACGCCAAATCGCGTTGATTTTCACGGTGGGCAAAGACGTGCAAGAAAAATTCGAAGGCCGCGACCTCCAACTCGCCACCAGCGTCGAATTCCTGCCGGTTGCCGCTTCAGCTCAACAGGCGTCCGAACCGGCACAAGCCGACCGGACCAAATGAACGCTGGACGTTAAAACCGTCACAATCGGTGATGTTGTGACCCGATCTGTTGTGAAAAGACAACACCGACCGTCCCCGCAAGCCGCCTGCGGGCTACGTTTTTGTGTAACGGGCCACCTTGCTACACCTACTGAGATGCGGTCGTGGGTGCGCCTTCACCACTGCAAATTCAATAACGGTCAATTGCGATGAATGCTTCAATTTCAAGCGAACTGGGAAACATCAGTTCCTCGTTTTGGATCATGGTGTTGCTGGCTGTTGCAATTGCCGCGGGAACGGGATTCGCAGCCGGAATCTTCTATGCGCGTTGGAGCGACAAACGCTCATTCTCACGTGCGCGGGCCGGTGTGGCTCAACTCTTTCAAACCGTTATCTCCACTATCGATACCGCCCAAGAGGTATGCCGCCTGTTGGAAAAATGTCCGGGGACGTTTCTCAAGCCCAATCAGACGGAGCAATTGGTGCAAAAACGCAACGGCTTGCTGGATGCGATTTCCGGTTTGGTGCGACGACACGATCCCAGCTTCGATGCGACTCCCCGACCGGAGGCGGCCCCCTCCCCTGCACCCACGCCGTTTAAAGTCGAGTGGACGATTGAACCGACCGACCCGTCGACCGGATTACCGGGACGGCAGGCGTTCGACGAGAACCTCGCACTGTTGATGAACGCCGGGCAAGAGAGTGAACGGACCAGCGGTCTGCTATTGATTAAAATCGACAAGTTCGAAAATCTCCGGAGCCGCCTCGGTGTGGGAGATAGCGACAAACTTGTCAAAAAAATGATGGCGGTCGTCTGCCGATCCGTTCGCGATGAGGATTTGGTCTGCCGCTATTCCGCCGACATGCTGGCCATCTTGTTGCCCGACACCGATCCCGAGACCGGGCGGACAGTTGCCGGTGCCGCCCGAGATTCCATTCGCGCGTATCATTTTCGCGTTGAGGAGCATGGCCCGGAAATTTTTGTGACAGCCAGTTTTGGCTACACCGCTTGCCGGCCGCTGGACAATCCGGATCTGGCCGTGAATCGCGGTGCGGATGCATTGTCTAAGTCACAGCAGCGCGGACGCAATCAACTGCATGCGCATGATGGTCAATCGATCAAACATTGCCTCGCCGGCTGAGCCTTCCCGCCCTGGCCGAATACACCAGACAGACGCTTTTCTCTGGTGAAAAAGTCATTTCTGGGCCAGATTTTCCTTCCGCCACCGCTGCCATTTGTCGCGTGGTGATTGTCGGCTGTTGAGTCGAATTCATGAAATCCGACCCAACAACGGCGCGCCGTTGACCGTAAGCTATTTGAGCCGACTATATTAGGCTCTTTCCGCATCGGGCAGATGCTCAACTGCATCTTGCCTCGTTTTAGGATATCGCATAGGATCGATAAGTTCCCTAAGCCAATAGCCTAAGGAACACTCGCGCGGGACGGTTTGACCGGCCCGAGAAACCCCGATTGGGCCAATTTCCGGGGTGGACCGTGGGACCAGTCGCCGAAATCAGACCCATTCATTCATCGCCACGGACAAATTGTGTGATGCCCATGAACTTAAAATCGCCATATCGCGTCGTTATTAAATTTTCGCTGGCTGTCGCCTTGCTGGTCGCCACGGCTTATGGGGCGTCTCGCCTCAAAGATGCACCCCAAGGGCAAACGCGCGTGGCGATGCTGGTGGCAAAAATGGTGGAACGCTTCCACATCAGCCATCAGTCGATCGATGATGACGTCTCGGCGAAATTCTTGGAACGATTTCTTAAGGATCTCGATCCCCGCAAATTGTACCTCACCAAGGCCGATGTCGAACTTTTGCGTCAAAAATCCAAAACCCTGGATGACGACATCAAAGCCGGCAATGTCAGCTTCGCATTCACAACCTACAAGCTTTTCACGCATCGGCTATTGGATCGGATTAAAAAAGCTCAAGTTCTCATCGACAGTGAACACGACTTCAATGCCGAAGAAGACATGGTGGTCGATGCCAAAGATACGGACTGGGCCACGGAAGCAGAACTCGACGAACGTTGGCGCAAGCAAATCAAGTATGACTTGCTGGTCCTGAAATTGGGCGACGACTCCGATGCCGACAAAGTGGCCGAGGATGCCGGTGCAGTCAAACGCAAAGACGAGGAATCGCCTGCCAAAACATTGGCAGAGGCAAAAAAACGTCTCCACAAACGTTATGCCAATATCGTCACGATGACCGAGCAGACCGAGCCGGAACAAATCTTAGAAATGTTCCTGACCGCTTTGACCACGACCTTTGATCCGCACTCAAGCTACATGTCCGCATCGACGCTGGAGGAATTCCAGATTGCGATGCGACTGAAGTTGCAAGGGATCGGCGCCGCACTGCGGGTGACCGACGGTTACACCATTGTCGCAGAAGTCGTTCCCGGTGGCGCCGCTGACGCGGACGGTCGCTTGAAAGAAGGGGACAAAATCATCGGTGTCGGGCAAGGAGAGGATGGCGAAATCACTGACGTCGTGGAAATGAAGCTTTCCAAAGTCGTCAAAATGATTCGCGGCCCCAAAGGAACGGTCGTCCGACTGCAAGTCAAACCGGCCGACGACAGCGAGACGAAAATCTACGACCTGACCCGCCAAGTCATTGAACTGAAATCCTCACGGGTGACGGGTGAGATCATTGATACCGGAAAACGTATGGACGGTCGCCGTGAAAAAATCGGCGTGATCAATATCCCCTCCTTCTATCGCGACTTCGACGCTGCCCAAAACGGCGTCGCCGATGCATCAAGTACTGCCACCGACGTCAAAAAAGTGCTGCGATCGTTTGCTTCACAAGGGGGTGTCGACGGCATCATTATCGACTTGCGAAATAACGGCGGTGGCGCTTTGATCGAAGCGATCGACGTTTCGGGATTGTTCATCGATGTGGGGCCCGTCGTGCAGGTCAAATCCTCAACGGGACGCGTCGAAGCACTGGACGATGAAACATCAGGTGTCGCTTATAGCGGACCGTTAATGGTCATTACTAATCGCCTGTCCGCCTCAGCCTCCGAGATTTTTGCCGGAGTGATTAAAGATTACAAACGAGGAATCCTCGTCGGTGACACCACAACACATGGCAAAGGCACGGTTCAAAGTGTACGGCCTGTTGATACGGAATTCCGGCTCAACAAATCAGAACCGACCGGCGGTGCTTTGAAAATTACGATTCAACAGTTTTATCGCGTCAACGGCGACAGTACGCAAAACCGCGGCGTCACCACCGATGTGTCGCTGCCGTCGCTGATTGACCATTTCGACATCGGCGAATCGTTTTTGGACAATGCCCTGGAGTTCGACCAAGTTAGTCCGGCAAACTATGCCGCGACAGCAGCGGTCAATCCTGAAATTATCTCCGCCCTGAAAAAGGATAGCCAAAAACGCGTTCTTGCGGACAAAGGGTTCCAACGCGATGAACGCGTCATCAATCGCTACCTGAAACGCAAAAACCGCAAGACGGTTAGCCTCAACGAAGAAGAGATGCGTCGCGAACGTGATGAAAGCAAGGCGGACAAGGATGAAGAAAAAGACGACACCGAGAAAAAACCAGGCGAAAACAAGCCCAAGGAGATCTTCCCGGACAAACATTACAACAACGAAGTGCTGGCCATTATGCTGGACTACATTGATTTGCTGCATAAAGGCACAACTGCCAAAGCACGCTAATCTGTCCTGCAGGACTTGCTGATGCTCACCCAAAAAAGGAAGCGGTTCATTTCCGAGCCGCTTCCTTTTTCTGCGCGCAGACAGGCCCCAGAATGCTTCAAAATATCCCGCGCCACTCGACGTTGTCCTCTCGACTTTCTAAGATACCGGCATGATTGCCATCGAAGCTGACAACCTGACGAAAATCTATCGCGTTTACCGTAAGCGAGAAGGCCTAATGGCGTCGGTCAAAGGGCTGTTTCATCGTGACTTCAAAGAAGTCCATGCCGTCGAAAACGTCAGTTTTCGGATCGATCAAGGTGAAATGGTTGCCTTCTTGGGGCCCAACGGTGCAGGGAAAACGACCACATTGAAACTGTTGTCCGGACTGATCTTTCCCACAGCCGGAACGGCTACGGTACTTGGCTATGTCCCCTGGCAACGGGATAACGCTTACCGCCGCCGGTTTTCACTGGTGATGGGCCAAAAGAACCAACTCTGGTGGGATCTGCCGGCGCAAGAATCGTTTCAGCTGCACAAAGAAATCTATCGTATCGAACCGGATGTGTTTCAAAATCGTCTGGACGAATTGACCGATCTGCTCCAAGTCCGTGACCTCGTCGGCCAACCGGTCCGCGAACTCTCCTTGGGTGAACGGATGCGGCTAGAACTCATTGCCGCCCTACTGCACGGTCCCGACGTGCTACTGTTGGACGAACCGACGATCGGCCTCGATGTGATATCGCAGCGGAAGGTGCAGGAGTTCCTCAAATTCTATCAAGACGAGCGCAAGTTGACGGTCCTGCTCACGAGCCACTACATGAAGGATGTCGAGGCCCTCTGCAAACGGGCGGTGATCATCAACGAAGGGGTGATCAAACACGACGGCCCGCTGGAGGACATCGTCGACCGCTTCAGCACGCATAAAGTGATCGAACTACAATTCTCCGGCACGACCATTCCCGCCGATTTGGCCGAATTCGGCGAGGTCTTCGACGAAAAGCCGCCGCGAGTCAAAATCAAAGTCCTCCGCGCAAAAATCCCCGTCGTCCTCACCACCTTGCTATCGCGGTACTCGATCGAAGATGTCAGCGTCAGCGATCGCCCCTTGGAAGAAGTGATCGCTGAAATGTTCACCGCCACGTCTGACGAAAAAGAACCTACCGCCGTCCCAACCGGCTCCGCATAGCCCAATGCACAAGCAATACTCCGGGTGCCACTGGCGGCTTGCCCGCCAGCGCGATACCAGGAGCAGCTCTCCAAACGAAGCACGTACCCAACCAACCGTAGGGCAGGCTCCCGCCTGCCGTGGTTTCTGTTCGACGTAACTTCCGTGTGGCGTGACTCGATCCGAGCGGCAGGCTGGAGCCTGCCCTACATTGATCGCCTGCCGTTACACCAGTCCATTCGGCTTCGCCCAGTGAATCCGCGCGACATAAACACTCCCGTCGCTGCCATGTTTCTCCACACCCTCGGGCTGCATCCATTCGCTGACGGTCACCCAGGTCTCGTCCGGGCTGATATCCGTAACACCAAAATTCCCCAGTCGTGCGCCCCGTTCGGGAACCAAGACTCGCTCTGTCTCGCGAATCACTCGTAACCGCTCAGGATCGACTTGAGCTATAAACAACGGGGCACGGTGCCGAAAGACGTGGTCGTTATTCGCACCGCGACGGGTATACACCAAAAACAATCCGTCGCTATGCGTCACCCAATGTTGCTGCGTGTTGTAATTGCCTAACGGCTGTCCATCGTCGAATCGCCATTCTTGGATCGGCTCAAACTGCTGTCCATCCTCGCTTCGCGTAATGTAACCCCGTTTGTCATTGCGAATCGTCAAAAAGTATTGGCCGCCGAAACGCGTTAAGGAGGGTTCGTGCAAGCCCCGCGTTTTGTCGTCGACATGCAATTCCGTGCCGTTCTCCAGATAGGTCAGTGTCGTGCCGTCAAAACCACACCGTGCCACGGTGACATGCGAGTTCTTTCCGGCAGGGACAAAATACAGTGGCAAAAGAATTATCCCGTCCGGCAGATCGAACCGCTGCGTGCAACCGGCTCCGGCGTCGTTGAATTTTTCATCATGCGAAAGATCCATCTTCCGCCAAGCTTTCCAATCACTTTGTTTGGGGGCATATACCGCATAAGCCGTGTGCCGCGGACGAGGCCGCGTGACTTTCCATTCGGGTGTGTAAACGACCGTGTGCCCGGTCCCCAGGAGCGTATTTGTTTTCACATGCCATTTCGGCCAAAAGTCGCTGACCGCCACCGGTCGCTCTTGCCCTTTAATGTCCTCTATCCGCGGCGCGAGCGTCTCCATTTCCGCAGCCTCGGTCCACGACTTGCCCAAGTCGTCCGTCTGCATTCCAAATACCCCTTTGAACACGTCGCTACCTGATAAGTCCAAAGTGTTCATCGTCATCACGACGCGCGGGTCACCTCCCTGCCCTGTTCCCTGCACGATTCCCGCGCGGGGATGACTCCAGCACCGTTTGCCATCAAACAACTTCGTCGGCACATCCCGCGTTAGATGATAATCAGGCGCCGTGTCGTCCGCACCGCCAACACCGCCGCAGGTCAGATAAGAAATACCAGCACACAAAGATGTCTGCAAAAAACGTCGCCGCTCAAACATCAATCGATTCCTTGTAAACAAAGTGATCAGTTTCCCGTTTAACAACGTATCAGCCCCAACCCCCCATCACAATCCTATGCAACAGCCCAGGATTCACAAGTTTCTCTCCAGAGTGTTGACACTCCGCGCACCGGCCTGTATTCAAAATGCAGGGCACAACTCGATTCCACTTCTGGAGACTCCCCCATGCAACGCTGGCTGTACGTCATCGCCGTCATGTCCATTGCTTCAACGACCTGCGCTGCTGAAGCCGTCGTTAATATCGACTCCCCGATGCCGCCTCCCAACTGGGCCTTGCTTGAACGTCAACTGCTACGCGCCCAAGCGGACGCGTGCGCAGAGTTTTTTGAGAAGTACTTCGATGAACGCGGATACCTGCTCTGCGTCGAACGCTGGGGCGGTGACGATGGGCCGGATGACGCCATCGAAAACTGTAACGGTTGGCCGATCTTGCACGCCATGGGCGCATCGGACGACGTGCTGCGGATGTACAAAAAGGCTTGGGACGGCCACCTGCGGCAATACACTGCCGCCAAAACCACGGAGGTCCCCTTTGCCCGCGACGGGATGTACTACAAGGAATTTCCCGTGATGTTCGACTGGCAACATAACGGAGAAGGGATCTCGGTTTTCAATCTGCAGGGACTTTCCGATCCCGACGACATCGACTTCGGACTGCGCGTGCGGCGGTATGCCGGGTTTTATATGGACGAAGATCCCGGTGCGCCGAACTATGACCCCAAACACAAAGTCATTCGCAGCATGATCAACGGCAGTCGCGGACCGTTGATGCGCAAAGCGACCGGATTGGATTGGGCGGGCGATCCGATCGAAGTGGAAAACCGTTTCGGACTGGGACATGGCGAACGCAACTACGAGGAAATGGTGGCCCACTTTAAGGATTACAACGACGTCGTCGGCGACCATCCGCTCAATTTAATATCCACCACGTTGGCCCTGAATGCCTATCTGCTCACCGGCGAAGATAAATACCGTACCTGGCTGTTGGAATATGTCGATGCCTGGCTGCAGCGGATGGATCAAAACGGTGGCGTGATTCCCAGCAACATCGGCCTCGACGGTACCATCGGCGGAGCCGCTGACGGCAAATGGTACGGTGGAACCTATGGCTGGGGCTTTACGGTGGTTGTCCCGCAAACCGGAAAACTGGCGGACCGCAATCGGCAGTATTGGGGCTTCATCGGTTTTATGAATGCTTATTTGCTCACCGGCGACGACCGGTATCTACAAGCCTGGCGCAAACAAGCTGACGTAATCAATGCGCAGAAAAAAATCATCAACGGGCAAGCGATGTACCCCCGCATGTACGGTGACGAGGGTTGGTACAGCTATGTGCCGCAGTCGTACGACTACAACGCGCGGGAAATCTATTTTCTCTCCATGGATCCCCAGGATCGGAGCCGCGCTCCCCAAACCGGTTGGTTTGATTATCTGGAGGGAAAAGATCCCGACTATCCCGAAAACGCATTACGCGCCGATTTCGAAATCCTCCGCCGCAAAATCGAAGGCATGCGTGACGACACGACCACCCCCGATACTCGCTTGGCCGACGACCCCATGCAGTTCAACCCCGCCCGCGTCCGCACTTTACTCCAACTGACGCAAGGGGGATGGCTGGTCGAGCGACGCGGCGCGGCATTGTTCGCGCGACTGCGCTATTTCGATCCCATCGCCCGCCGCGCGGGGCTTCCCGAAGACGTTGCGGCATTGGTCACGAAAATGACCGATGACATGACGGTCGTCACACTTGTGAACATCAACCAACAAGATTCGCGCACCGTAACTGTGCAAGCAGGCGGATACGGTGAACATCAATTCTCCTCCGTGGAAATCGCTGATGAATCCACAACCGTTGACGCCCCCCTCTTCACCGTCAAACTCGCCCCCGGTGCTGGCGAGACGATAGCTCTGCAAATGCAACGGCACGTCAATCAACCAACCATGTCCTTTCCCTGGAATCGATAAGATTCGCTGCAGGGTTTATTACTTGTTACTCGTTCCCAAGCTCTGCTTCGCAACGCAATTTCACGAAGCTCTGCTTCGCTGAGAAAGACGCTCGAGAACCATTATCTCCTCTTATCACGAATTGGAATTTAATAACCAGCTGCAACGATCCGCTCCTAAAGCAATTGAAATCTCAGGGGACACCGCACCTATGATCTTCGACATCCATAGCCACGCCTGGGCCTATCCCGATCATTTCGGCGACGATTTTCGCGACCAAGCACAACGCCGCGCCAAGCCGGGCGAGACGCTCGATTTGACGGTTCGGTACGAAGATTACCGCGCGATGGCTCCCGCAGAGGTCCGCACGGTCGTCTTCGGGGGCAAAGCCCAACTCAGTGGTCTCTGGGTCGATGACCGTTACGTTGCGAATTACGCAGAGCGGCACGGTGATAATGTCGTGGGGTTTGCATCGATCGACCCCACGCAGCCCTCCTGGAAAACCGAAATGCACAACGGTATTGAGCGCATGGGGCTCAAAGGCATCAAACTGCTGCCGATGTACGCTGGGTTTTTCCCCGATGATAAAATTCTCGATCCGCTTTGGGAGTATGCCGGCGAAAGGAAACTGCCTGTGTTGTTGCATACGGGAACGACGTTTATTGCTCAGGCCCCCTTGGAATGCACCTTGCCACGGCATGTGGACAACGTCGCCGCCCGTTTTCCCAACGTCCCCATCGTGATGGCGCATCTCGGCCATCCCTATGAAGGGGAATGCATCGCCGTGATTCGTAAACACCCGAATGTTTATGCGGACATCAGCGCCCTGCACTACCGCCCCTTTCAGTTGTACCAAAGTTTGATGTTGGTGCAGGAATATGGTGTGTGGGACAAAGTCCTCTTCGGGACCGACTATCCTTTCACAACGGTCAATGCCACTGTGGACGGGCTGCGCAAACTGAATGATATGCTCGTCGGTACCGCACTGCCGCGATTGGAGACTGAACAGATCGAGCAGATGATTTATCGCGATAGTTTTAGTTTGTTGGGAATCTCGTGAATCCGGATTGCGGAAAATGTTGAGCGACTTCACAATGGTCGCAGACACATTCGCCGACTTCTCATCCACCACGATTCTCGATTCTATGTCCACTCCTCAAAGCGATGCCGATTGGCCGAGCGGCCCCTTGCCGCCCGAACCGCCGATTCCCTTCCCCGACGTGCATTACCATTGGGATGCACTGCACGCCGCCCCTCGCATCGACGAAACCGCCTGGATTGCGCCCGGTGCGGTTGTCATGGGACGCGTCCGCATGAAGGCCCGCAGTTCTGTTTGGTACAACTGCGTGCTCCGCGGCGACAACGAATACATCGAACTGGGCGAAGACACCAACGTCCAGGATGGTTCGGTGCTGCACATCGACCCCGATTACCCTTGCATCCTGGGCGATCGCGTCACTGTGGGCCATATGGCGATCGTGCATGCCTCGGTCGTGGGCGACGGTGCATTGATTGCCATCGGCGCCAAGGTCCTCAGTCGCTGCGTGATCGGCGAAGGCGCCTTGATAGCCGCCGGCGCCGTTGTGCTGGAAGGCACGCAAGTCCCTCCTCACACTCTCTGGGCCGGTTGCCCGGCGCGTCAAATCAAAGAACTCGACGAAAACCAACGCGCCCGCCTGGCTCGCACCTATCAACATTACGTCAACAACACCGCCATCCACCTCGCTCGCTTTGGCCGCGCGCATATTGATGCGATTATCAATGGCGAAGGCATTTGAACTCAGACTCGAATTCAGCCACTCACTCGGAATCTACTTATGACAAAATGCAGCATTTGCGAACACGCCAATCCGCCACTGGCCAGGGAATGCGAAAGCTGTGGGATGCAGCTTTCTCTCGACAACGACGCAGCCGCCGCCGACAGTCGAATTCAGGACCGGGTGCACCAGTTGGTTGCTGAAGGAAATAAAATTGAGGCGATCAAATTGTATCGCGAACAGACAGGCTGCGGCCTCGTCGAAGCTAAAAACGCTGTCGAAGCCATGCTGCGCGGCGAAACCCCTCCGCCCATCGCGCCCCGCCCGCAAACGTCCTCTACGACCGATCAAGACATCGTCGCCCTACTGCACGAAGGCCGCAAAATCGAGGCGATCAAACTGTACCGCGAACAAGCCGGCGGTGGCCTCCGCGATGCCAAATTGGCCGTCGATGCCCTGGCCCGCGAACACGGCATCGAAGCCGCCGGCAAAAGCGGCGGTTGCTTAGGCCTGCTCATCATCGGCCTAACGCTCACCGCCACGGCCGGCTATCTGCTGACCTAACCCACCGTATGATTCGCAACACTGCTCCCGAAATCATGATCGACCTCAACGCCGAGAACGTCGTTTCCTACCTCAAGTCAGCCGGACACCTGGCCCCCCAGGAATCTGCGACGGCCACAGAATTATCTGGCGGGGTCTCGAATATTGTGATGCGCGTCAATCGCCCTTCCGGCGACGATTGGGTGATCAAACAGTCCCGTCCGCAATTGCGCACCGACGTCCCCTGGTTCAGCCGCATGGACCGGATTCACCGCGAAGCCGATGTGATGCGAATCTTGGACCGCCTGTTGCCGACCGGCATCGTCCCGCAAATTGTGTTGGAGGATCGCGACAATTTCTGGTTTGCCATGCAAGCCATTGATGCGAACCACGCTGTCTGGAAACAGCAGTTACTCGACGGACAAGTCGACCCCCCAGTCGCTGCGAAACTCGGCACCTACTTGGCCTCGATTCACCGCGAAACCTCGCTGCGCGGAGAACTGACGGAGATGCTGCGCGATCAAACCGTGTTCGACGAGTTAAGAGTCGATCCGTTTTACCGGCATTTGGCAAACAAATTCGCCGACGTGCGTCCTGCGATCGAATCCATGATCGACGAAATGGCCGCCACGCCGATCTGTCTGGTGCTGGGCGATTTCAGTCCGAAAAACATTTTGATCACGCCGACCGGCATAGCGCTCGTCGACTTCGAAACGGGGCATCGCGGCGATCCCGCTTTTGACCTGGGATTCTTCCTCAGCCATTTACTACTCAAAACCGTGTTACATGCGGATCATTTCGATGATTATGCTGACTTGACCCACGAATTTTGGAAAACATATCTCGCCGGAATCCAACCGCTGAAAGCAACCGCATTCGCACCGCACGAACTCCGCCGCCGCACATTCGCTCACCTGGGCAGTTGCATGTGGTCCAGAATCGACGCCACCAGCCCGGTCAACTACCTGCCCGACGAACGGCAAAAAAACATCGTCCGCAATTTCAGCCGCCAATTGCTCCTCAATCCCCCCGAAACCTGGGACCAGACCATCCAAGACCTACGCACACGCACCAAACAACCTTGAAGCCCCCCACCCCCACCGTTACGGTAAACCCCAACGTAGGATGCGTCGCAGCGCAGCTTTCGATGTAGTTAGGTATGAAAAGCGTGAACGACGTCCGTCAGTAGGAAGCCAGCCGTCAGAATATCGCAGTGCTCAACGGAGAAAACTCGCCGTGAAACTTCCCTCTCCCATGGATTACATTACATTGTCTCCGTGCGATATCGACGTTTTGTATCCTCCGCTTGGTTTTTTACCAATCCAGGAACATGAACTCGGGAACGGAGATAGCTTTGGTTTCTATTGGCCAATTGGATTTGAGGATCACCCCCCCATTGTCGCTGAAACATATCACGACGAATGGTCGGTCCAACCTCATTTCTCCTCCCTGGATACGTTTCTGACGGCCATCGATGACCAGGGCGCTGATGAAGGCGAATACATTGAACCGCCCGATATCGAGGAAGACCCTCGTTCGCCAGCTGCTTGTTTAAAAACTGCGCGCATGCGCCTCAAATCGCAAAATGTCGAAGACGCGATTGAGTGCTTGGAAACGGCCGTTTCAGTATTACCAGAATATCGCGATGCACAGGCGTTGCTGAGCACACAATACCGACGACTCGGACAAATCGACTTAGCGATCAAGGCGGCAGTTCAAGCGATTATTTCGACGGTTTGCTTTGGTGGTCACCACGCTCCACTGGTGGCGTGGCTATCACAGCAAAAGGAGTGTCCGCAAGAATTGGAGAACGACCCAATTTGGGGCAACCGTTCGAAATTGACTTTTAAATTCGGAGGTGAAAAGGAAAACGATCAATATCTCGTTCTCCGAGACGCGATTGATTGTTATCTCGATAACAGGGCATTCATCCCCGCAATGACCTTAATGCAAACTTACGGCGATCTCATGACAAATGAGACGATTTCGTTTCAGGAGCGCAACGGATTCGATCGACACAATTTTTATGTGTGGCAACGCGAGGTGGCGGCAGAGATGTACGGGAAGCCGCGAACAATGCAACCACCGCCAATTTAAACACACGTCCCGCCAGAATACATATCAACCTCAAGCCTGTCCCCTCAAGCCTCAAGCCCCCCGCCCATGTCTAAAATCGAACAGATCCACGCCCGCGAAGTCTTCGACAGTCGCGGGAAACCGACCGTCGAAGTTGAAATCCGTTGTGCCGGCAGTCGTGCGGGGCGGGCGATTGTTCCCAGTGGCGCTAGTACGGGCCGCTTCGAAGCTTGTGAACTGCGCGATGGCGACCCGAATCGTTTCGGTGGCAACGGCGTGTTGCAAGCGGTCGGCCATGTGAATCACGATATCGCCGCTGCCTTAACCGGCATGGATGCCGCTGATCAACAATCGATCGATCGCGCTCTGTGCGACCTGGACGGGACCGAAAACAAATCGCGACTTGGCGCTAACGCCATCTTGGGCGTCTCCCTCGCCGCCGCCCATGCCGCTGCCGAGGCTCAGCAACTTCCTCTCTGGAAACATTTCGCCCAACTGTGGCAGACAGCCGCCGCCGATCTCGGTCAGTTGCCGTCACCGACAGCTGCTCTAGGACAGCAACCATTGATGCCGCTGCCGATGGTGAACATGATCTCCGGCGGGCTCCACGCGGGACGCAATTTGGATTTCCAGGACTACTTGATCCTCCCCGTCGGCGCCACGTCTTACCGTGAAGCATTGGAATGGATCATCACCATCTACCACCGGCTAGGGCGACTGCTCACCGAAAAGGGATACGAAGGCGTCCTGGTTGGTGACGAAGGGGGATACGGTCCCAAGTTGACATCCAACGTCCAAGCGGTCGAACTCGTGATCGAAGCGATCGAAGCCTGTGGACGGAAACCGGGCACTGATGTCGCCATCGGACTCGACGTTGCCTCCTCGCACTTTTTTGATGGCACGCACTATCGTCTCGCTGCAACCGGCGATGAACGTCTCAACTCCGGGGACGTGATCGACTTGTTAGAAAAATGGGTCAGTGCCTATCCGATTGTCAGTATCGAAGATGGTTTAGCAGAAGATGACTGGGAGGGCTGGCAGGAATTGACGCGGCGACTGGGAGATCGTGCGCAACTGATTGGCGACGACTTGTTTGTCACCAACCGCCGGCGATTAGAAAAAGGGCTAGAACTCTCCGCCGGAAACAGCGTGCTGATTAAGGTCAATCAAATCGGCACTGTGTGGGAGACTTTTGAGACGCTCCGACTCGCGCTGCAAAACGGCTTCTGGCCGGTCGTCTCCGCTCGCAGCGGCGAAACCGAAGACCACACCATCGCCGACCTGGCCGTCGCAACCGCTGCGGGGCAAATTAAGATAGGTTCCATCGCCCGCAGCGAACGGCTGGTGAAATACAACCAACTCTTGCGGCTAGAAGAGCAAGTCGGGTCCGATGCTTACCAGGGAGGCCGGATTTTCTTGGCGCTGAAATCATAAAACACGAATCAAGATGGAACTCGCCATATAATCGTGCCCAACAGGCGTTTGAAATGAAATTTTCCCGCCGCGACATGCGTCTTAAATGGATGCATTGAACAGTTTTGTCGATAAATTTACTAGTAGCAAACCGACCGCTTCGGCGGGTTTTACGATGGATCGATATGTAGTAACGCGGTTTGCCTAAACCTTGATGAACAGTCTTCCTTTCTAAACAAGATGCGGCGACGGTGTTTCGCTCGTCGCATAAGTAACTTATGAAATTGCAACGGACTGCAATCCAACCTGTTCTGCGCAGCACCCTCTGTCTGATGGTCTGTCTCTTCGTGTGCGGTTGCCGCTTGACGGGACGCAACGTCGACAACAGCATGACCTCCTACGAGCACGCCACCATCTCCTATGATGTCGCTGGCTGCTGCCGCAATTTGCTTACGGGGGAAAGCGAAATCACCCCCGTGGCGTACAGCACCGACCAATCAACGGATGTGGAAGACTCGGTCTGGAAATCGGCGCAACTCTCGATTCAATACCCACACCCCGACGAAGTGCCGGAGATGGCCCAGGTCAAATTGCGGCTGTCGAGCCTCGCCCCGGATGATGAAATGCCCCACGTGTCAGGGGCCAGTCCGCTCGCCGGTGGGATTTGTAACGACGAACTGTGGGTGATGGACATTCCCAAGGTCGAATTGGACCAATTGTTGATCCAACTCTCCAACCGGGGCGAAACCGCAGCCGGTCAACTCCCCGCCGCCGATGCACACCTGAACGTGATGGTCAACCAACAGGCCACCGCCAACACGTCGAGTCGCGAACCGCAGTTGGACGAATTTGTGAAACGGGTCTATCAGCAGGGCCGCCTGCGAGGATTTATTCCCTGCCAACAGGCGCAACAATCCTCCCCACAGGCCACGCCGCGTTTTCCGTCGCTGACGCAAACGTCATTTCAACTCGACCAGAAACTGTAACAGGTCCGCCGCCTGTTCGGCCGTCATCTCTCGCAGCAGCATCTCGGGCATGAGCGACTTATCTTGCGGCTGCAGAATCTCGATGTCCGCGCGGGCAATGCGAATCAACTCGTGTTGATTGTCCTTGAGCACCACTTCGTCCTCGGTTTTTTCCACCAACAATCCGGCATGCACCTGCCCCCGTTTGGTTTCGACGATATAGCTCACGTAATCCTTGTGGATCTCCTTCGACGGATTGAGAATCGTATCCAAGATTTTCATCTTGTCTTTGTCCTTCGCCACATGCGTCAACTCCGGCCCCAATTCGCGGCCTTTGTCACCGATTTTGTGACAGTCGCGACACTGCACACCGGCCGCTTTGAAAAACAACTCCCGCCCCCGTGCGGCATCGCCTGTCAGGGCCAGGATTTGCTCCGGACGAACCAACGGCCCCAGACGACGCACCCGCTGTTCCTCCGGGACAAACCGTTCGAACAAATCCCGCACCAGCGGATTCGTGTGAGCGGAACCGGCGGCGATGATCTCCCCGCGTAGCGGCGAAGCGGGTGGCTCCTGATCGACCAGGCTCACCGCCACCATTGCCCCACTGACGTTATCGAGTAGCTTTTTGATTGCCGCGGTCCGTTTAGCGGCTACATCGCTGTTCAAATCTTCAGGCTGGGCGACCTCGGCAGCGGTCGTTGTATCTCCTTCAGCAGGCAATTTGGCCACCCATTCCCGAAACAACTTCAGTGCGTCTTCATCCACGACCGCCGACCCCAAAACCGGCATCCGCCCCTGCCCCAGTTTCGACAAGCGATACAAAATCACCGACCGCTCAGGAGCCCCTTTGGCAATCAACAGGCCCTTATTGATGCTGAAGTTTCCATGGTTCGGCGGGATGTTAAAAATGTTCGTCTTTTTTTCATCGCTGGTGAACTCCAATTCCATCTTCGCATTGCCACCGCCGTCCGAAACATGACAGTGCGAACAGTTGGCGTGCAAATAAGATCGCGCACGGGCGTTCAACTCGGCTGATTCGTCATATGGATTTGAAAGCTTGGGCAACTCCCCAATCGACTTTTTCGGCGATTCCTTAAACATGCCGATATGGTCCCACGCGCGGATTTGATTATCGGTGACTCCGCCAAAGTCGTAGTCCCGATTCATTTGTAACGTGTTCAGCCCCAGGACCCACTTGGCGGCGCGGGAATGGCAACCCATACACTCCGTGCGGGCCGCGTACCGCCACGTCTGCTGTCGCACTCCCGTCGGTTCCGCCGCGTCACGAATTTGGAATTTGCGATCCATGCCGTCGCGACCAACCAAATCGGCGTCGTCCCCGGCATCGTTCCACATATAGGTATACGCCATCCATTCCCCCTCTTGCCGCGTCAGCAACCGCGTTTCGATCGGACGCCGGCTCGCTGGATTCCCCGCTTCCATCTCCAGTGACAACGTCTGCGCCGCCACGGTGTGGTCGGGAAATTCCCAACCGCGTTGCCCTCCGTACGTAATCTGTTCCTCCCCCGGGACTCCTACAAATCGCTGGACGTGCGCCCCATCAACCCATGCCGGTGCATTGACCGAATAAGGCAACACTCCAGCCGCCGGAATCTGCTCGGAGACTGATTTAAACAGACCGGTCTCACTTAGTTTTCGTGGAAACTTCTCCGCAGCATGCGCCGGCGCGCCGCTCGGCACCAAGGAAAAGATTTCACCGCTCAATGCAACCAAGTACATTTCGCGATCATGATCATGGCCAAACGTCGCGACTTTATACGTCGAGTCGGACAGCCGCTGGTGGTCTTTGACCTGTTCGTCCTCATAACGAAATCCCCAGACGATGCCCGTTTCGTAATCGCAATAAATATACATACCGTAAAATTCCGGCCGTTTCTTCGCGCGATAAACGTACCCGCCGGTGATCGAACGGCTTTCCGAGTGCGGATGCTCGACGATCGGCTTGTACAATTTGCCCGGCCCCATTTCGCGTTCCAACATGAACGGGTGCGAACCTTCGTAGATGCTCCAGCCATAATTCCCGCCGCGACGAATCAGGTGAATCATTTCCCACAGATCCTGGCCGACTTCTCCGACCCACAAGTTGCCCGTCTCGCGATCAAAACTCATCCGCCACACCTGACGGTGCCCGTTGGTCCACGCCTCGGGAATTGCCCCTTCGACATCCAGAAACGGATTGTCCGGCGGGATGCTGTATTCTTTTCCCTCAGACGGATGATCGACGTCGATCCGCAAGATGCTTCCCGTAAAATCGCTCAGGTCTTGCCCCGTATTGTCGACGTCGGATCCGCTCGTTCCATCCCCCGAACCGATGTACAAGTAGCCGTCGGGACCGAACGCCAAGTCGCCCCCGCCATGGCCGGCCGTCGCCCATTTCACGATCAACGTCTCCGACCCGCGGACAAATTGTGGCGGGTTGGTTTTCGTTAGTTGAATCCGGTAGATGTAATTGTGTTCTGACTCCTGACCGTCCCGCTTGGTGACGTTCAAGAAAATATAGGCGTAGCCGTTCTCCGCATAGTTGGGGTGCAGTGTCAGCCCCCACCCACTGCCACCGATCGATTTGTCGATCCACTTCATGTCGAAGATCGCAACGCTATCCGAGACATCCGGGTCATCCTCAAAGGTCAGCAATTTCCCGCCAACCTCGAAAATGAAAATCCGATTGCTGTCCGGCTCAGGTACCATCGCGATCGGTTGGTCGAATTTGAGGTGCGGATACTCGCGCTGCAGCTTGTATGGCGGTGGAGGCTCGGGCGAACCTTTAACGCGTGACGTCGTCCAGGGCACCCGCTTTGTTAGACCAAATGGCTTTTCCGGCTCAGAGGGTTTCGATTCTGCAGGTGGGGTCTTTTCCGCGGCATCGTCGGCGTACGACAACGCGATCCAGCCTCCCCCGGCAACCAGAGACATCATCAAGCAAGTGACGTGCGCGAATAGTCGCATAGATACTCCTCTGAGGAAGCCACCCTAGTCATTTCCACGACCGTAATCATATCAACGCTCGTGCATCCGATCTTAAGCAACCCCCTACACAAGTTCAACGCGAATCATCGCCGCTGTTTTCACGATTGCTGGTGATCAAGGGCACAAAACGTTAATATCGTCAATGTCACCTATTCATCCCCTGCCCTGTTTCCTGATTGGCGCCCCGTCGCTATGTCCGCCGCACTGCTGTTTGACTTAACTCCCGATCAACTCACCGATTGGTGCACTGAGCACGGACACAAACCGTACCGTGCCCGTCAGATCTTTCACGGCGCGTTTGGGCGGCGGGTGATGGCATTCTCCGATATGAGCGATTTGCCCGCGAAATTACGCGAGCAATTGGCCGACAGTTTTCAGTTTTTCTCCTCCACAATAACTGCACACAACGTCGCCAGTGACGGGACTGAAAAACTACTGCTCGCGATGCAAGATGGCAGTACGGTCGAGTGTGTGTTGATGCGCGAAGGCAAACGACGCACCATTTGTATCAGTACGCAAGTTGGCTGCGCGATGGGCTGCGTGTTTTGTGCCAGCGGCATGCTAGGGCTCACACGCAATCTCTCCGCCGGAGAAATCACGGAGCAAATCGTCCGTTTGGATCAGCTCTTGCCGGCTGAAGAACGCATCACCAATATTGTGGTAATGGGCATTGGCGAGCCGCTTGCCAATCTTGACAACCTGCTCCAAGCGCTCGATCACGTCACGGCCGATGGCGGCATGGGCATCGGTGCCCGGCGGATCACAATTTCAACAGTCGGGCTGCCCGAGAAAATCCGCCGTCTCGCCGAGTGCGGCAAAGCCTACAATCTCGCGGTCTCGTTGCATGCCCCGAACGAGGAACTTCGCAGCCAGATCATACCCGTCAACGAGGGGATCGGATTAGCAGCGGTCTTGCGGGCCGCCGATGACTATTTCGAAAAAGTCGGCCGCCGCGTCTCGTATGAATACATCTTGCTCGGAAAACTGAATGATGCGCCGGAGCACGCGCAGCAGTTGGCGAATCTCTTAAAATCGCGATTCGCGCACGTCAACTTGATTCCCATGAATCCGGTCGCTGAGTCTTCCTTTCGCAGGCCCAGCGAACGCCGCATTCAGCGTTTTCTGGAAATCCTGCAAGAAGCCGGCGTACCGGTCACCGTTCGCAAACGCAAAGGGGCCGACATTGATGCCGCTTGCGGACAACTACGACTCCGCAAGCATAACGACAACGCACTGGTCGACCTGAAGTCCTAAAGCCGTGACTCCGGCGGACGGCTTACAAGGTTGTGCTCGCAAACTCGTCTAGCTCAAACTCTTTGGCTTCGAATCCGACTAACCGATTCTCGCGAAACACTAAGTAGTATGTTTGGCTCTTGCTGTCCGGCCCATACGCGTACATTTTGTCGCTAGCATGGTAGGCGTTGTTGTTGGTCTTGAGCAAACGGTCACTCGGTTCAAAGCGACCCGGCTGCCCAATCGCTCCATCGACTTCGGCACGCGTCATACCGTTATCGATACAATTGGCTAGCAGCCACTGCAGCGCTTCCGGATCACGGGAATGCTGATAACGTTCGCGGTGTGCGGTTTCTTGTTCATGCGTGATCTCAGGTGTTGTTGCAAACATCTGTTTGATCGGAGTGGTATCAAACGACTCGCAGCCACAGATTGCGGTCACGGTGATAAAGACCAATAACATCTGTGCGGAACGCTTTATGCATGGAAACAATGTTGCCACGTTACTTGACCTCCGAGTCAGACTACGCGCAGCCTGAGCTCACTTTGAGAGACGTGTTGACTTTGGGGGATGTGAGAGGGGCGGGAGTCTACGCGAATTCTCCGCAGGGGAAAAGAGCGTTCTTATGAAATCCGCGTTCTTGTTCAGACCACAAACAATTCCATGAATTGATCCGCCGGCAAGGCATCCAACTTCGACGGCTCGGCAAACGCCGCCAGCACTGATGCGCAGCGTGTGCTGTCGAATTGTGTCGCCATGTTATCTTGGAACTTTTGCTCCAATAGCGGCATCCCTTCATCACGACGTCGGCGATGCCCGATGGGGTACTCAACTTCCACACGCTCAGTCGACGTACCATCGGTGAAAAACACCTGTACCGCATTGGCGATCGACCGTTTCTGGGAATCGAGATAATCGTGCGAATACGCCGGGACCTCGACGACTTCCATCCGCTCCCGCAACTGATCAATCCGTGGATCGACTGCGGCCGTGTCTTCATAATCGTCGGCCGTCAACGTTCCGCGAATCAACGGTACCGCTGTCATGTATTGCAAACAGTGGTCGCGATCCGCCGGATTATTCAGCGGGCCGGTCTTATCGATAATCCGCACCGCCGATTCGTGCGTCTCGATGCGGATCCGCTCAATCTCATCCAAACGATCTTTGACCTGCGGATACAATGTGACCGCCGCTTCAACCGCCGTCTGCGCGTGAAACTCCGCTGGAAATGAGATTTTGAACAACACGTTCTCCATTACGTAACTTCCCAACGGCTGCGAAAGTTCAATCTGTGCGCCCTTGAACAACACATCTTGAAACCCCCATGTCGGGGCCGAGAGCGCCGTGGCATACCCCATTTCACCGGTTAGGGAAATCAATGCCAACCGCACCGCCCGACTGGTCGCATCGCCGGCGGCCCAACTTTTGCGCGAACCAGTATTCGGGGCATGCCGATACGTCCGCAATGCTCCTCCATCGATCCAGGCGTGCGACACGGCATTGATGATTTGTTGTTTGGTTGCCCCCAACATCTTCGCCGCAACAGCCGTACTGGCGACGCGGACCAATAGAACGTGATCCAATCCCACACGGTTGAACGAGTTCGTCAGCGCCAGCACTCCTTGAATCTCATGCGCCTTGATCATCGCCGTCAAGATGTCGCGTACCGTCAACTTTTGCTTCCCCGCACGATTCAAATAATCCGCGCAGGCCAAGATCGCCCCCAAATTGTCTGAAGGATGCCCCCACTCCGCCGCCAGCCACGTGTCATTAAAATCCAACCAGCGAATCAAACACCCGTTATTAAACGCCGCCGCCACCGGATCCAATTCATAGGCCGTCCCCAAGACCCGCGCCCCACCGGCCATCTCCGCTCCCGGCACAACCGGCCCCAGCATCTTCTCGCACGCCGGATAATTCAACGCCAACAGCCCGCACCCCAAGCTGTCCATCAAACACCACCGCGCGGTGTCATAGGCCAGCTCACTTTCAATCGATGCATCCGCCGCGTATTCCGCAATCTCAACCAGCAACTGGTCGGGAACCTGTTCCGTCACCTGAATTTTGTCGCTCATGTTTTCCTACTGAAATCTATCCCAAACTCTCCAGCCGCTAATCGGGAGCTTCGCCCTCCCGGGACCCGCTCTCGGCAAACGCAGCGACTAACAGGAGTGGCCTAAGCCCACCGAGCGGAAGCTTGCTCAGTTCGGACGTTCCATGTGCACCAACCAATCCTCATTCAGCTCGACATGCTTGATACCATATCGCCGAAAAGTATACGTCACATGAATCTTCCCATCGGCTGTTTGCAACAGCGACGGATAGGAATACTCACCCGGGTTCGCCTCCAATTTCAGCGGCGCTTCCCAGGTCCGCCCTTCGTCGGTCGAACGGGCGATGCTCAGTGGGGTCCGGCTGTTTTTCGAGTCGTTGTACACAATCACCCAATGCCCGTTGGCCATGGGAATCATTGAGATTCCCGAATCGGGATTGTTCAGCGTGGTTGGCTTTGCCTCGCTCCAGGTCTCTCCTTGGTCCTGCGAGATAATTTCCGTGATTTGCGGGTACTTGCGCATCAATGCCACCAGCGAACCATCTTCGCGCTCCGCCAACGCCGGTTGGCTTCCGCCAGTGGTGAATCCGCCAATTTTCCACGAATCCCCGTCGTCGCGGCTGATCAAAAATGTCGATCCGTCCCGTCCATCCACAACCGCCTCCACCGGCAAAACAATCGTGCCGTCCCGCAGCGTCAGTGGACGATTGCGGGGCACGGCCCACAGATCTTCGTCAAACATCTCGCGATCCTTGGACCAGGTTCGCCCACTATCTTCGGAAGTGCGGAGCATCAACCGGCAGCGATCCCACCCCCCACCACGTCGAATCGGACGCGTCGGTTCCATTCGGCACCAGACCATTTGCAGCCGTTTGCGACCATCGACAAAAATAATCGCGTTGCCCGGCGGCAGCAGTGCATCTTCGATCAACACTTCCGGCTCGCTCCAAGTCCGCGAACCTTTTTTGCGGCGGGCTAGAAAAATCATTTGGTCGTCCCCGGATTCATAATTGCCGCCGTACCAGACGCACAACAAATCCCCATTGGGCGCCTGTTCAATCACCGAACAATGGTGCACCGCCGCTTGTGGAATCTTCTCAAACACCAATTCAGACGAGAACGACAATTGCCCGTACGGATTGTCGCGTTTAATCGGCGACAATTTCGCACCAATCGCAGAGCCTAACGCCTTGTCCGATTTGGGTGTGATCTCCTTTTTCGCCAACACGTCGCGAATTCTACTCTCCAGCGCGTCGTGTCCGGCAGCATCGGCCAATCCGCCGTGATAAATCAGCTTCGACTCTCCATCCAACATAAACACCTCTGGAGTCACGCTGGCTCCGAATTGTTTCACGATCTTTCCTTGCGGATCGCGATACAGCGGAAAAATTACTCCCCGCTTTTGGATGAAATCTGCCAATTCGGCGTTCGTCACTTCCGGATCGGGGACAATACCCACAAACAGCACGTTCTTGCGGCGGTATTCTTGGTGCAGCGCTGCAATTTCGTTGATCGCTTTTTCCGTCACGGGGCACCGCGGCGACAAAAACAACACTGCCGTCGCCGGCCGTTCGTCGTAGTTGCGCATCGTCATTTTTCGGCCATCGTGGGTCAGTAGATCCACAGGCCCCATCGGCTCGCCCAGTTTCGGGTCCGCGGCAAACGTGGCTGTATCGAGTGCGGCAACGCACATTACAGTGACGGCAAACAATCGCAAAATCATGTTGGCATTCCAAGTCGTTGAATTCGGGGATTCTTAATGTCGGCCTCGTGCGCGGTTTTAGGAACTCAATTCCATCCCACGCGCGTGCGGGATTCTATTATGCCCCAAACCGACTCCCCGACTCAATGAGGAGGCCCGGAATTGTCGCGGTGATTCCCACTTCCTTTTTTAATTGGCCTTGACGTTTTTCAGGCTTTCTCCGATACCTCCAGCACTGTTCAGCTACCGGTCCCACCGGGCTATCTCAAAAGCAGGATTCGGCCCCCCATTTACTATGCGTTTGTTACAACGTTATGTGCTGTTTGAGTTGTTGCGAGTTTTCGCGATCGCTCTAACTGGTTTGACGCTCATGTTGACTTTCGTCGGCGTGATCGGCGAAGCCACGCGCAATGGGCTGGGGCCAAAATTGATTCTGCAGATCCTGCCCTACATTGTTCCCAGTCTGATGCCGTTTACCATTCCAGCAACATTGTTGCTGACAGTCACCGTGGTTTACGGCCGCATGTCGGGGGACCAAGAAATCACCGCCATCAAGGCAGCCGGCATCAACGTGATGTCGATTATCATGCCGTCAATCATCATCGGCCTCGCCCTCAGTCTGGGAACGTTCATTCTCACGGATCAGTTCATTCCCTGGGCCAAAGGCCGCACCAAGCAAATTGTCGCCACCGGGATGGAAGACATCTTCCTCGACATCCTCCGCGCAAAACACAAATTTGTCGAAGACAAAATGGGCATCGCCATCAACGTGTTGGATGTCGACGGTCGGACTCTCGTCGGACCACGAATTCACTTCAAGCGTGGCTCGGGAGAAGCAATCCATATTGAAGCTGAATCTGCCAAGTTGGGTTTTGATACGGAAAAAAATGAGATTCGCCTGCGGCTGTGGAATGGAACCGTCAATACGCCCGGTAATGCCGGAGTCCGGTTTGTCCAGGAAGATAAATCCTTTCCGCTGCCCCGCGACATCTCCGAAATGCACCCCCGTGACATCTCCATCTCGCGGATCTATGACGAAATTGATATCACCACGACCAAACGAGATGCGGAGGAACACCGCCGGATCATTCAAACTGCGTTCTCACTCACGCATGGAAATTTTGAAGCTCTGGATGTACAGCCCTTTGTCCCCGGCCAATGGGAAAACGTCTATGCCCAACGCCGCGCTGGAAAACTACGCACCGAAATCCACTCCCGCTACGCCTTGGCGGCCAGTTGCTTTTTCTTCGTGTTGCTGGGAAGTTCATTTTCCATCTATCACGGCCGCAGCCAGTTCTTGACGAACTTTTTTGTCTGTTTCATGCCGGTGCTGCTCTTCTATTACCCGGTCGTGATGCTGATGATCAATCTTTCCAAAACCGGCACTGTCAATCCGTTGTGGGGCATGTGGGCGGGTAACGCCGGCCTATTTGTCGCCGGCATCTTCATGCTCCGAAAGGTGCTGCAGCACTAAATCCGCTGATTTTGCCCCGTTTGCCCCGCTTCGTGGGGGCCTGAAACGTCGGCATACATCCCAACACGCGGTGTGCAGTCGCTTCCCTAATCGTGGCAGCGGCCTTAGAATGTTGGTCGACATTCCCCGAATGCGTTCGCCGTATTCGCCATTTAGATCCATCGGAGCCCCCCATGAAATCCCGCCCCTATCGTTACCTCTTCGCCCTGTTGGCAATCACGTTTATGGCTACTCAGTCGCCTGTCTTTGCCCAAGAGGATCAAGCTGTCGATCTAAAATCGTGGGATAAACTCACGAAACGCAAAAAAGACATCGTGGCCCGCTCGCAAGTCTTGATCAAAGAATTCCAAAAGGCGGACCTAGCGAGAAAAGAAGAGATTAAGCAGGAATATGAAAAACTGGGCGAAGAAGACCGAGCCCTTTCCGAAAAGCTTGTTGCCCTAGCGCCGGAAGTGCTCAAAAAAGATCCCGGTAACGAGGAGGCGGTGAACTTATTGTTGATCGAGTACTTCCAGACGAACCATTATCAACAAGCGGCTGACGTCGCCGATGCGGCTCTGAAAGCCGACAAGTCCGATGCGCTGATCCTCAATATCGGTGGTGTTTCACACTTCGCGATCAACAACTACAAGCGCGCCAAAGAATTGCTGACCAAAGCTCAGGAAGAGAATCAACTCATCCGTGACCTGGGCGGACGATATCTAGCGGAGTGCGATGAGTACCAGGAACTGTGGGAGGCCGAACAAAAAATTCGCGCCGCTGAGAAAAAAGCCGATGACCTGCCCCGCGTTGAATTCGTCACCGACAAAGGCCGCATCGTCATCGAGTTATTCGAAAACGAAGCTCCCAACGCCGTCGCCAACTTCATCGACTTGGTCCAAAAAGGGTATTACGACGGAATCGCCTTCCACCGTATTATTCCAAATTTCATGACCCAAGGCGGCGACCCCAATACCTTGGATGAGAATCCCGGCAATGACGGACAAGGCGGTCCCGGTTACACGATCGACTGCGAGTGCTACGTTCCCGAAGCCCGTCAGCATTTCCAAGGCAGCTTGAGCATGGCGCACGCCGGACGCAATACCGGCGGCTCGCAGTTCTTCCTCACCCACTTGCCAACCGCCCATCTCAATGGAAAGCACACCGTCTTCGGCCGCATCATCGAAGGCATCGATGTGAATGCCGGCATGGAACAAGGGGACAAGATCAAGTCCGCCAAAGTCCTGCGGAAACGCGAACACCCCTACAAACCCAAAACCAATAAATAGCAACTTCCGTTGCATTTCGATGCGACTGACCACGCATAACGGGCATTCTTTTTTGCTGAATGTCGTTAAAGTATTTGAGATGCCGCCGCAAAATTTTGTTTTTGCGGCGGCATTTTTGCGTATTCCCCGGTAGGCGAATACGTCTCGCACATCCCAAAATGACTTCCTGGAAAAAATCAGTCTCTCGCCTCCAACCTGTCGCCGGTTCGTCTCGACAGATCAAAAAAATCTCTCTATAGTCCCGCCCCTGTCTCTCAACATTTCCCCCAAAAGCACGATCCCAGCCGCCCTGAATCAAGGAACTTCCTCGGTCCGTCCCGTGGTCCAACCGCGCTATCGGCCTGTGAACCGTTCCTGTTGATTACAGCTGCGAGTCGGTGAAATCGATACGTACATTTCGAGCTAATGTGCCGTCACTCATTCCGCGACGGCCCCCATTCATTCCACACACATCGTCGATATTTGCAGGAATTTTGATCCATGCGCAATCGGTTTTCTTGCCTTGTAGCCAGCCTTTCCATCTCGCTCGTCATTTCTAGTGGCTGCACACCTTGGGGCAACCTGCAATTTGATCGCGCTGCAGCGCAAGGTCCCAGCGACGAAGTCCAATCCGAAGCAAGCCCTCCCCCCGTTGAAGAGTCACAAAACGAAGACTTTGCCGCCGATAATAGAATCGGAGATCGGAACCAACCGCTCGACGGGCGGGAATTTGAACACAGCCAACGCAACGAGGCGTCCCAAAACGACTACCTACTTGGACGCCGAGCGGAAGACGCGGGTGAACTGGAATCCGCACGGCGGTTCTATCAAAACGTGTTGCGCAAACATCCAACCCACGCGCATGCCCATCACCGCTTGGGCGTCGTGGCTGACAAAATGCAGCACTATGCCGAAGCGGAACGGCATTACGAGTCGGCACTGAATTATATGTCGCCCGACAATCGCCAAGAGATCAGCATCGTTTTTAGTGATCTGGGATACTCCTACTTGTTGCGGGGCGACTTTCCCCAAAGCGAACGGGCTTTGAACAACGCCCTCGCCTATCACCCGGACAGCCGAATCGCCATTCGCAATCTCGCGTTGCTAAACGGTTATCGCGGCGATTTTGAAATGGCCTATCAAAAATTTGCCAGCGTTGGCGGCGAAGCCGAAGCCCGTGCGGAATTGGACCGGCTGTTTCCACATTGGCAAGACAAATCCCCAGCCGGCCAAATAGCGCAGGCTACAGCGACTTCCTCCCCTGCTCTCGCGACGAACGACAACCCGCCACAGCCTGCCGCAAACTCCTCAGCATTTCCCACAAGTCGAGTCTCGAATAGTCGCGGATTCCCACAGCAATCGTCACGCGCTGCACCGTCAGTCGCCTCTTCAGAAACATCACAGCACCTAACGTTTGACACCGCGTCGCCAATCGAACCTGCAAGCATGAACCGCCCCCAGCCACAATCGTCAACCCCGCAACGGCTAACCCTGGCTGACGTGCCCGCCAAGCAACCGCTCCAAGCCCCTCCGCCACACGAATATCTCGCTGACAACGTCCCTGGACAATACACGGCTCCCCCTGTCCAATCGGCTGCGACGGAACAGCATACTCGCCCCGCTCCTCAGATCACGCAGGCTGGCTACTCAGCTGATCCACAACCGCAGCAGCGTCAGCATCTGGTCTCAGCTCCTCCCATCCAAAATCCCGGCCGAGCGACCCCACAGATTGCCATACAGGTCGATAGTTTTCAGGCCCGGCCGTCAAACCAAGCTGCCAGCCGCACTGCGCTAGCCGTTGGTGGTGCCATTGGCCTGGGGGGAATGTTTCCCACGTCGCGCGTCGAGCCCTCGCAAAACATCCAGCAAGTCTCGGCTAAGGCCCCCAATTCCATGCAATTCCACCGCGATCCTCCCGGTCAACTGCCGCCCACCACACCTTCGGTTCAAACACCTCCGGCAAACGCTCACACCGGATTGATTCGCTCACCGAACCCCGTCAGTGATCGGACGGCACCGATCCCATCGCCCAATGTCACGAATTACAGAGTGTCTCCGATTCGCAACAACAATCCACATTCGAATCCGTCGTCCAATTCGGTTCCTAACTCCTTGGCCACACCACAATCCCCACTCACCTACAACCCGGTCCGTTAGACGCAACCCATTCCAGAGAAGCACTTAATGGGATGTTTCTTGTGGAGATGCACTCGCTGACTACGGAACATGCTGTCTCTGGTCCGTTCTGGCTCGGTTCTAGTCCCAACCGCTAAGTTTCCCTGGCCCTACCGGTTGGGAATTCTTCCGCCAATCGGGTACAATGCGGATCTACATGAAACGGGGATGATTTACAACCGTCTGACTGCGGGCCAAACAGTCTTTCTCATCAATGCTGCGTCCCAGCAGCAAAGCGGCCCATGGTTTTCCATCCGGGGGTCATCACTCCTCGTTGCCTAACACTGTCGCCACTTCTGATAACCCGACCGCAATCCAAATCCACATGGTTTTCGAGGATTTGAGTTCGCTTTGATTCGAAGCTGCGGAGGACTCAGATGGCGCTTGCCGAAATCAACGGACTTTCGGTATTCCGCAATGGATTAGGAGACAATGGTGATGACAAGGCGGTACCTGCTATCGATCGTGGCGAACAAACGCATCGGCGTGCTCCCGGCGATTACCGGAGCCATTCACGAACTTGGCGGCGACATGCAGGAGGCGAGTCAGACCTCGATGCATGGCGTATTGTCCATGGTGCTCGTTGCCGACTTCCCGGAACATTTTGAATCGCAGGTGATCATCGATCACATCAGTGGAGTTGCCCGCCCCTTCGAAGCTGCAGTCACAGTGCGACTGCCCAACCCTGGCGACGATTTGGATTTGCGTCCGCCCCCGCCGAGCGAGCGGTTTTTCCTGACTGTCCACGGCGATGACACGCCGGGTTTGATTCGTCAGGTGACCTCACGACTTGCCGCTGAAAGTATTGAAATCGCCGACCTGTTTGCCACGCGTGAAGCTGTGGGTGGGCCGGTGATGATGATCTTCGAACTGGCAGTCCCCGAGCAAGCCGACTTGGCTCCATTGCGCGGTGAATTGGAGTCGATGGGAAATCACGACGGGCTGACCGTGGAACTGCAACACGAGAGCTTGTTCACCATCAAAGATGTCCCTCACCCGGTGCGTCTCGCGAACGTCATGAGAACGGCATCTCTAGGGGCTTCCGAACATTAATCTGAGGCAATGACGTGTGTTGGCAACAGGCACCTGGGAAATCGTTGCGCTCGGAAAACGACATCGCAAGCAGGCTACTCGTCAAACCACTCTGCCAACGCCGCTTTTAATTTATTGGTGCGGGTACTCAGTGCTGAACTGTCGGCCGTTAATTGAGTTCGCGCTTCGGTCAGCTGTTGCCGTTCGCTCTCTAGACGCGAGAATTCCTCTTTGACCTGACTGGTCGATTTTTCTAGTTCATCACGTTGTTGTTCGCACAACTGTTTCTCGACGCGCAACTGCTCGGCATTCGCTTGCAACGCCGTCATCTCGGCCTCGAATGTCGTACGACGCGTGTCGAGTTCAGCACGCTCCTCAGCCAAAACAGTGCGTTCCGTTTCGAGTTGGGCGCTGGCCGCTGCCAATTCGGCCGACTGAGCGGCAAGGTTGACATCGGCTTGTTGCAGTTCGTTTTGCCCTGCAGCAAGAGTCGCCAATTTTGCTGACAACTCCGCACGGCTTTTTTGAAACGCCGCTAGATCCTGCTCCTGTTGTTCTCGCTGCGATTCCAGTTGGTTCTTTAGTTGTTCCAACTCTCCGTGTTGCTTGCGAAGTGTGTTCTCCGCTTCTTGCAGATTCTGTTGTTGCTGCGCCAATTCCTGTTGCGTCTGCTGAAGACCATCCCGGTCCCTCGCCATTTCCTGGGTTGCCAAGTCGTGGTCATTGATCGATTGTTCGAAGGCTTCGCGGCGCTCCGTCAATTCCGCCTGTTGGAAGTCCAACAACCCTTGACGCTCTTCGTTTGCCTCCCGCGCGGCTTCCAATTCAGCAGTGGATTGCCGCAACTCCTCTTGAGTCCCCTTGAGGGACTCCAATTCCTCTTCTAATTTTGCACGCTCACTCGACAATGTCTTGCGTTGCGATTGCAGCTGTTCTTCAACACCCGCTGTCTGTTCAAGCCGTTGTTCCAGTTCAGTTGTTTTTGAGGCCCAGGCTTGCTCCCGTTCGTTCAACTCCGCTTGCGACTGCTCAAATGCTGTCTGGCGTAAATGCAGTTCTTCTTTCTCACGATCCGCTTCTGCACGCCATTCATCACGTTGGCGTTCAACGTCCTGCCGTTGTGCGTCGATCGCCAGCTGCCATTCTTCACGTTCCTGCTGAAAATGAAGAAGTCGTTCCTCGTGCTCGGCGAGTCTTGCTTCTTCGGCGGTCTCCGCAGCAGAGGTCTCCGCATCATCCTCGGCAAGCGCTGCGTTTTGCCAATTGCGCAAGGCTGCAATCAACTGTTGCGGATTTTGAATGCGTTGCTCAACATCTTTTGCGAGCATTTGCTCAAGAATCTTGGCTAATTCCGGATCCAGACCTTCAATCGGTGGGAACGGAGTTTGGGCATGTTGTTTGAGGATCTGGTGCTGGTTTTCCCCTTCAAACGGCGGCGAGCCGGTCAGCATCTCGAAGAACGTACACCCCAGGCTGTAGATGTCGCTCCGCACATCGACATCGTCACTTTCGCGTGCCTGTTCAGGCGACATGTACTGCACCGTGCCCACGGCGAATCCCATCCGTGTGGGAATCAGATCGGCATCGTGACCGGCGACCCCTTTTTTCCGTGCCTCGTCATCCAAATGGGCCAAGCCAAAATCAAACAGCTTGGCAGTCCCTTCACGTGAGATCAAAATGTTCGACGGTTTGATGTCGCGATGCACCACCCCTTCGCTTTGGGCATGGCCGACTGCTTCAGCAACTTGAATTAAGAAATCAACCGCCATCATCGTGTCAGGAGGCCCTTGACGGTCCATCAGATCGCGGAGATCGTCGCCGTCAACCAGTTCTAAAACAACAAATTGATTGCCCCGTCCAATATTCAACGCGCGAACGATATGAGCGTGCACCAGATTGGCGCTAATCAATGTTTCGCGGCGAAACCGTTTAAACAATCGCTCGTTTTTTAACAACGAATGGTGCGGAATCTTGATGGCGACCTTGCTCTGCAGCGCCTCGTCAAAGGCCAGGAAAACGTTTCCCATGCTGCCGTAGCCCAACCGCTCGATCAGTTGGTAACGGTTCTCCAAGATCATGGGACCGTGGTTTTCGGTCGCAAGTTGATCCGCTTGCCATTGGGAAATCGTTTGCAATTCGACCAGCCGGTCCGACAATTCGTCGAATGACGGTATTCGGCCTTCAAATTCCGCCAAGACGACGTCGATCTCTTCGCGAGTCATTAACCGATTGACGACCAGCTCATCAACCAATCGCCCGCACGGGTTGGCAAGCTCATCCTGCGAGGTGGACAATTCCAGCGAGGGATGGGGAATGGTCTCTGCCTCACGAGGCGTTTTCGGCAGTTCCTCGTCGGTCGAAGAACTTGTCTCGACCGATGTTTCCGGTGGTAAGACCGTCCCGGAAAACGGCTTTTCGCCTGCCCCTTCATAATGCACTCGCATCTGAAATTGGCCGAGCTTTAGCAAGTCGCCGTCATTCAACCGATCGCTGCGTATCAATGACCCATTGACCTTGGTGCCCCCTTTGCCCAACAGGTCGATGACCCACAGTCCACTGGGGGTGAGCATCAAACTGCAATGGACGCGAGAAATCCGGTCCCCCTCGAAACGCAATTTGCATCCGCGGGCGCTGCCGGCAAACGTCAGCATCCGCCTTAACGGTAAATCGACATCGTCCGCTGCATTGAGGAACTCCAAATGCACATCAGGCATCTCGCCCAATTCACCTTCATAGATCGCCAACGGATCGAAATCGGGAGGGATCGCAATGCGATCGCCACCATCGACCACCGGGTTTTCGAGCAACCGAACTTGATACGGTCCAATCGAGACATCCTCGTCGGCTGACAACCAACCGGCGCGCTGCGGCACGTCACCCCAACTCGTTCCCGAACGGCTCCCCAAGTCGGCACAAAACAGGCGTCCCCCAATCATTTGCAAATACGCATGACGAAAGCTGACTTGTGAGTCCTTCAGCCGAACATCGCAATTCGGGGACCGCCCGATGATGCCGTACGGATTCAGCAAGACATGCGGCTCGGATTCAACCGCGTCCGGTCGGGAGACTGCGATCCGTACCGGGGCATCCGCACCGACATCCTGTTGAAACACACGCGTTAATGTCTCGTTCACAACGCTACTTTCGGACCTAGGGGAACTCGTGGTTGGGAATGCAATCCCGCGCACAAGGTTTTTTTGGCACCAGTCATGCATTTACCGAATGGCGGCCCGAACCACCGGAAGTCACTTACACTCTCCCTTACAAGAATGATCGATCACTGAGGCAAACACAATTGGGAAATTCACCCGAATTAGTCTGCCATTTGCGTAGTTTGGATGCCTTAGTGAACGTCGGTGCATGGTTTTGCCAAATAACCACGCTTCCAGGCAGGGGTTACTACCTAATTGTCCAGTGTCGTTCGATAGACTCGCGGGCGACTGCCGGAGCGGTGGTCATCCCTTTTCCGCCAATTCCGGTGACCAAATGGATGCGACCGTCAATTGTGGTCTCCAAAATCTCCCGATCCTCCAGCAACGAATACTCCCCCTGCCAACGGCTGTCGATCCTCCAGTCCACCCCGTCGACCATCTGCTGGGCATACCGCAGGATTAGCGACTCGGTTTCCGCATCCAACATGTCGTCCATATCGTCGTGGGAATAAACGTGCGAGTCCCCCACGACCAAGCGGCCCTCATAATCTTGGACCAACAACACGTGAATCCCCCGCTCGTCGTATCCCGGTTCCGCCGCTTGCTGCGATAACTTTGCCCAGGAAGGACAATTCTGAAACGACGGGTACCGGCGAATCGATAATCCAGACGCCAAATTGGTCGGAAGTTGCCATCCCTGTTGAGGGACCGTGCGAAACATTTGAAGCTTACAGCGACGCACTCCGGCCGCAGCCAAGATCTCCGGAAACAGCGTGCGCACATCCGCGCCGCTGCAGACAAAAACATGGTTCGCCGTAAAAACCAACCCCTCGGTCGAGATCACGCGGCACTGCCCTGCACTGGCCTCCGCCCGGGAGGCAACCGTCCGCGGCCGATACTCACAATCGAATTCCCGACCCAACCACGTCAGCAGATCTCCTAAAATCGTTCGTGGCTCGATACGGATCTCGTCCGGGAAATACAAGCTGGCCCGACCATAGTCCGGACGGACAAACGGATTCATTTCCCGTGTCCGCCGGTCATCTAAAAATTCCCGGTGCAGGCCGTGATGAGAGTTCGATTCGACAAACTCGCGGATCACTGCCTCTTCAAGTTCCGTTGAAGCGACATACAGCGTGCCGTTTTGAGAGAACGGAAAACCTACCGCAGCGGCCAATTCGCGATAAACCTCTAAACTAGCAATTCCCCGTTCCGCCCACTCTCCCGGCGCCATTGCACTGGGAATACACCAGCCAAAGTTCCGCACCGAGGCGCCGCGCGGTGTGTCGTCCCGTTCGAGCAATAACACTCGCAGCCCATTTTTTGCCGCAAAATAGGCATGAAACACCCCCAAAATGCCCGCGCCCACGACAATGACGTCAAATTCCCGATTCGGCCGTCCATTCATAATCCACACACTTGTTTTGAGAGAGAGGTTTCAGCTCGGCGGGGGCAAAATCGACTGAAATATCGCCTCAATGGGCACAATTTCAGCGTCGAGTAATCCCGGTTGATTCACTTCCCCACTCTAAGATATGATAGGAGACGAAGACCCATTCCGGCAGGCCAGGGATTGGATGGCCTCCGTATGCCGAAATTATCGGCCAGTTCCCCATTCCCGCGTTTCAGGGAGAAATCAACATGGATGTCACCGGTCCCAGCACGGTCAACGGCGCAGCGCCGATTAATCGCCCGGCGGTTATGAAACCTGTTACCCGCGCAGCACAAACGGCTCCGATATCGCCGAAAGACGAAGTCGAAATCTCAGCAGCAGGTCGCGCCTTGGGCGATCTGGGCAAGTCGCCTGAGTTGCGACAGGAGCGTATTGCGCAAATTAAGGCCGCCATCGACGATGGCACCTACGAAACCCACGAAAAATTTGATATCGCCATGAGCCGGCTTCTGGACCGAATCGATAGCGGCGGAGTTTAGTTAGCGACTAGCCTCTCCCATTCGATATTTCGGATGCCTAAATTCCACCCAAAACCGTGTGGAATGACGTCTTTTCGTGCGAGTGTACTATTGGAACGGTAACACTTAGAGCGATTTCGCGATAAGTGAACGGCATCTTGACGCGGCAAAACGGGGCTGCTTTACTGGAAAGATGTCGCCGCACGCTGGAATTGCCAGTAGTGCGGCATTAGTCTTTATTGATAACGATGCAAAAGCCCCTGTCTGTTGTTGTAGTGCTGAGGTAGTCCTGATGAGTGATCTCACTGCGGTCGATGTGGCCGTTAGTCCCGAAACCAAATTTCGCGAATACCTGATGACGCAGGGCATGCGTCTGACCACCGAACGCGAAACCATTGTCCGCGAAGTCTTTGCGTCACATGAACATTTTGACGCGGACCAGTTGGTCTCTCGGTTGAATCAGCGGACCGATGGCAAGCGGGTGAGCCGCTCAACCGTCTATCGCGCGCTGGCCCAATTGAAGGACTCAGGTTTACTCAGGGCTGTGGCACGGCCCAATGATCGTGAAGTCTACGAACACGACTACGGATACCCGCAGCACGACCACTTGATCTGCAAAGAGTGCGGCGACTTGATCGAATTCGTCGATGATTCGCTCAACGAGATGCTATCGCGGGTCGCTGCTCAAAACGGCTTTCGAATTTCAGCGCATCGTCTGGAAGTCTACGGGAAATGCGCGAATTGCTGTCGCCCCAAACGGCGCCAACGCAAGACCGACATGATTTGAGCCCCAGTGGAGTTGTCGACTTTCTACAGTCGAAAAACGCTCAGTGCAAATCGTCCAACAGCGGCTCTTCGTCTTCTTCCTGTGAATCTTCGTCGCCGAGTGGCGCCTCATCCGCGGGCGGCTCCGCAGTATCGAGCGACTCCTCGTTATCCAGCGGTTCCTGGTCCAGCTGCGATTCACTGTCGTGCGGCGGTTCCCTGTGGGTGCGTTCAACGGGGATCAACCAGTACAGTCGCGATAGGCCTAACAGGACGATCATGGCCACGAGTGCCACAGCGGCCAGAATGCCGAGCGTGATGGCATCGCCAAAGATGTACCGCGATGGCGTCCACAGCCACTTCCAGCTATACAGCACAATCACGGCCGAAATGCTCAGATACGGCCCATAGGGGACGTAGGTCCGCCCTGTGAGTATCCGCACGGTCAAGCCGACGACAAGTCCACACAGCGGCCCTAGTGCGAACACGAACACGATCGCCTGCCACCCCATGAAGCTGCCGATCATGCCCATCAATGTCACGTCGCCAAAGCCCAATGCCTCCTGCCCCAACAGCCAAGAGGCAACCGCCCGCACAATCCATGTCATCCCGGCGCCAGCTACCAATCCGGTCAAACTCCAGGCCAACCCATGCCAGTGCGAATAGGTTTGAATCCACACGGGAATATACGGCCCCGCCAATCCTGGAACTGCCAGATTCCAATCGACCCACAGCGGAATCAGCTGCACATTCCCCACCGCCGTCGCCATGCCAACGCCCACAATCGCGCCCGTGGCGGTAATGGCATCGGGAATCAAGTATTGCTCCAAATCGACAACCGTTGCCGCCATCAAAAAGGTGATCAGCGCGAACTGAAACAGCAGCCGCCAATGAATATAAAACGCCGAACCTTCTTCGGGCGTCTCTTGGCAGTGTAAAATGATGACAAAATAGACCAAACCGGCGAACAAGGCCCCGGTCGCCAACTCCACGGCCAAGGTTGCCCGAGCGCGAACCCCGCTCAGCGGTTCCGACAGGCCTGCCGAAGTCCAAATCCCTTCCGGCAACCGCATCCGCAACAGCCAAAACACCACCCCTCGCCCGACAACCACGCCAGCGGCAAACGTCACCAACAACCGTATCCACAGCGGCGTATACGTGAAGAACGTCAACAACCAAGGGTCGCGCAACGAATCGTTAGCAGCAAAAAATTCGGTCATAAGTGCTTAAAAAACTCGATCCCGGCAATGGATGGCGATCATCCTAAAAAGTCGTTCACTGTCGATCCTGCCATGGTAGATCAGCCCGCCTTCGGACGCCACCACGCGGGCCATTTGTAACAGTTTGCGAGACACCACCATTACCAATTCGTAAACGAACCATCCGCGCGCCGCAGTCGCGGACAACTGCCGCCGTCGATTGCCGGGTATTTGGAGAGGGCGTTCAAATCGATTTCCACGCCTAGGCCGGGTTGCGTTGGGGGGAGAAGGTGCCCCGCTTCGTATGGCACCTGTACCGGGAACAAATCGGACAAGACGTTGCCCGGCAGTCGCGGCAATTCCTGGACGCCGAAATAACTGGTCGCCAAATCCAAATGCAAACAGGCGGCGGTGGAGACGGGGCCGAGTGGGTTGTGGGGTGCGAGTTTGATGTAATGCGTTTCGCACCAACCGGCCACTTTGAGGGCTTCGGTGATTCCACCCACGATGCAAACGTCGATCCGCGCGTAGTCGATCAGTTCCTCTTCGATCTGTTGGCGAAACTCCCATTTCGTCGCATACTGTTCGCCCGCAGCCAAGGGAACATGCACGTGCCGCGACAGTTTGCGGAAACTGTCGAAGTTCTCCATCCGCAGTGGATCCTCGACAAAATAAGGGCGAAACGGCTCTAACTCGCGGCATAGCCGGATTGCCTCGGGCGGGTCGAGACGGGTGTGCACGTCGACAGTGATTTCGATATCGTCGCCGACCGCCTCCCGCACGGCCGCGAAATCCTCCACACAGCCGCGCACCGCCGCTGAGGGTTCCAATACGCCCTTCCCCGGCACGACAGGCAGTTCGAGGCGAATAAACTTCCAACCCTCCTCAGCCGCTTGTCGAGCGGCATCGGGGAGAGCAATCGTCTCAGTCGCTTTCACGTGGGGATAACAGACAACCCGGTCACGCACACGGCCTCCCAGGAGTTGATACAGCGGCACACCCAGCGCCTTGGCTTTGATGTCCCACAGCGCGATGTCGATGGCGCTGATGGCGGAGGCACCCAGTCGATTGGCGGGGAAAAATCCGCTGCGGAACATCACCTGCCACAGATGTTCGGTACGAAACGGATCTTCACCCACCAGCAACGGAGCCAACGAATGCACGGCGGCGCCCATGGCGGGTTCCTGCCAGGTGATCCCCCCTTCGCCGATACCGTGGATTCCCTCATCGGTTTCGATCACCACAAAAAAGAAATTGCGATCTTCGCCGACGGCATAAGGGGTCACAGCTGAGATTTTCATGGATGGCCTCATCGGAGTTTAAGCGGATTACTGTTTCATTCTCCGTGCAAATTCGTCGGTCGCAAGGGATCGAGCAATGCTGCGGCTGGGGGAGGAAACATGGTTGGTCCCTGCCGTGCTTAATGGGGGCGTGTTCAACTTTTCTGAGTAATGGATCGCAATTTGCTCACGCTTGTTGTCGGTTGTTTCTAATATCGCCACCAGGGCAGCAATTAATCCGCCGAGTTATTTGGCGGAACAGGCGACCGAAGTGATGTGAAGCGGGACTAGATCGACCTCTCGAATCAACGACCTCGCCGACCGGGAATTTCCGTGACGGCGAAAGAACTCAACGTCTTAATTCATTATTCTAGCGGCAGTTAAGGAGAGACAATATGCTGTGGATGGGAAGAATTGCTGGTCTGTCGGTCCTGTTATTCTCGGTTGTTGCCAGTACCGCATTTGCGGAGGATGGAGCATCCGAAACAGCTCCGAATTCAATAACTCAGGCGGGTTGGGAAAGTGAAATCAATGGAGCAGACGTTGCCTGGATGCTCACATCTTCGGCATTGGTGCTCATGATGACAGCACCCGGTTTGGCGTTGTTTTATGGCGGATTGGTCCGCAAAAAAAATATTCTGAGCGTAATGATGCAGTGTTTCTTCCTCATGGGCATCATGTCAATCGTCTGGGCTCTGTGGGGGTACAGTTTAGCGTTTGGCCAAAATATCGGCACAGGTTTCTTCGGAGGGTTCGTTGGAGGAACAGATTATCTGTTTCTAGATGGCGTGATTCCCTTCATGAATGGCGATACGGCGGACGTGCCGATGGCAGGCAGTATTCCTCGGTCTGTGCATATGGTGTTTCAGATGATGTTTTTCATTATCACCCCTGCATTGATTGCTGGAGCCTATGCGGAGCGGATGAAATTCAGCACGATGGTTGTGTTCTCCGTCCTTTGGGGAACATTTATTTATTGTCCCATTGCGCACTGGGTCTGGGCCGACGATGGTTGGCTGTTCAACGCTCCTTACGAAGCTTTCGATTTCGCTGGAGGCACCGTGGTGCATATCAGCTCCGGATTTTCGGCATTGTTAATTTCGATCATGTTGGGCAAACGGATCGGGTTTGGAACAACGCCGATGCCGCCTCACAACTTGACGTACACGTGTATCGGGGCTGCACTCCTTTGGGTTGGTTGGTTCGGCTTCAATGCAGGCAGCGCGGGTGGAGCCAACGCAGCCGCCGCTAATGCCTTTGTGGCCACGCACATGGCAGCGGCTGCGGGCGTGATCGCCTGGGCGGGAGCCGAATGGATCTTCCGTGGCAAGCCGTCAGTGCTCGGCGCCTGTTCGGGAGCCGTTGCGGGGCTCGTGTGCATTACGCCCGCCTGCGGCGTGGTCAATCCCCTGCATGGTATCATTCTTGGATTCGCCGCCGGTCTTGTCTGTTACTTCGCGTGCACCACCATCAAGTCGAAATTCGGCTATGACGACTCTTTGGACGCATTCGGAGTACATGGAGTTGGTGGAACCCTCGGAGCGATGCTGACCGGCGTCTTCGCCACACCCACCATCGCCGAGGGAGCGAAAGGGCTTTTCACCGACAATCCTAGTCAACTCATCAATCAGGCGATCAGTATTGTTGCCGCCGGTGCACTGGCATTGAGTGGCACATTCATCCTCATCAAAATTCTCGACGCCACAATGGGATTACGTGTGACCGAAGAGGAAGAAATACGCGGTCTGGATGTTACGCAACACGACGAAGAAGGTTATATCTTCTTGTAAGAAACTGACCCAGGTGGCTGTTCCTGCGGCCCCCCGGCGAAGCCGGGGGCTCACGGGCAATGTTGCCCAACTCAAATTATTTTAAAACCCATTCTGCCTCGTCATCGCCAAAAACTATGCCTATGCTGGCAACGACCAGGAACGTATAATTGTCGCCACATCGGTGAAGCTCGGTGAGAGCATAGATATATTCCGCCGGAACAGAGAAGGACTCAGCATGAAGAAGCTTGAGGCGATCATTCGCCATTACAAATTAGAAGACGTTAAGAACGCGCTCAACGAAGTTGGTATCCAAGGCATGACGGTCTCGGAAGTCCGTGGATTCGGACGGCAACGGGGCCACAAGGAGATGTATCGTGGTGCCGAATATACCGTCGATTTTTTGCCCAAGGCAAAGGTCGAAATCGTTGTGCCCGATGAGTCGTGCCAAATGGCAATCGATACGATCATGAACGTTGCCCGCACCGGCCAAATTGGCGACGGTAAGATTTTCGTCACCGATCTTGCAGAAACGATTCGAATTCGTACCGGTGAAAGCGGCGAAGAGGCGATTTGAACCGGATACGGTCCGCTTCTCAGCTGGTTTGTTCCATGGACGGGCGGACCGCCGCGTCTGCGTGTCATCGTGGATCGAGAACTCAGTTGTCACCCGCTACCGCGGTGACGCAGCTATTTTGAAAATGTCACCTTGCCGATTGTGCCCCGCAACAATATTTGCGGGAGTTGCACCCGCCGTGTGGGGATCGATGCCCGATTTCCCAGACGGCGATAGAAACTGATGGGGCGGAATCCGAAGAATTATGGAACGTGGTTCAAGTCTCCAAGCAGCGGCTCACCTCAGTGATTCTAAAGCTAAAGTTGCCGCCATTCTCGATCGCGCCCGGCAGGCCCATATTGCGAATGCTCCTGCGTGGGAGGTTGCCACGCAATTGGCCGACGAAACCGAAACCGTGATTGTGGAATTCTTCCGCGACATGCTGGAAGGATTGAACCCGGCCGACCGCCGACTTGTGGAGCAAAACACGGCTGTCGTGAAGATGGGGGGATTTGGTCGCGGCGAAATGGCCCCCTACTCCGATGTCGACCTGTTGTTTCTGTATCGCGGCACGATTGACACGATGTTGACCGACGCATTGGGGAGCGTCGTGCGGAATTGCTGGGATGCCGGGATCAAACTAGGGCATTCGGTGCAAAATCTGCGTGACGCCGTGCGGCTGGCGCGGTCCGACATCACCTTCGCCACCTCTGCCATTGAGGCTCGACTGTTGTGTGGCGACGCGCAGTTGCTCAACGATTTCCGACAACTGTTTCGTCGCAAGGTTGTCGATCGCAATCTGCAGGCATTCACGGAATCGTGCATCGCTACACGCAGCATTGAGCGTAAAAAATTCGGGGGAACAGTCAGCCAGGTTCAGCCCAACATCAAACGCTCGCCGGGGGGGCTCCGTGATTTGCACCTGATGCGGTGGATTGGTTTCGCCCGTTATCAGGTCTCCCAAATCGATGATCTGGATAAGGTGTGGGCCTTGGCTGAGGATGACGTCAGGTTATTAGTCGAAGCACGGGATTTCTTGACCCGCATTCGTTGCGAATTGCATTTCCAGGCCGACGGGCCGCAGGATGTGCTCACCCGCGAGGAACAGATGCGGTTGGCCGACGCGATGGGCTATGAAGGCCGGCCCGGATTGAAACCGGTCGAATGCTTCATGCGTGATTACTTTCGCTATGCTTCAGCGATCGACGATCTGGCCGAACGTTTGGCGTCGATGGATCGGCCGCGAGCGATCAGTGCCCGCATTGCCGAACGTTTTTTGCCCAATCGTACTGAGGATGTCTTCATACTCAGCGGCGACCAAATCGATGTGCAAACTGACCACCATGCGCGACTGTGCGGCGATTTGAGTTTGCAGGTCAGTCTGTTCGCATTGTCAGCCCGCACAGGGATCGATCCCTCCCCCACTTTATTGCGGGATATTGCCGAAAGCCATCCGGAGGAGCCGGACGAAATCTCCCCCGAGACGGCCGAAGAATTCCTCTCCATTTTGACTTGCACCGGAGCGATCGAATCGACGCTGCGAAAGATGTACAAGGCGGGCGTGTTGGAAGCCATCATTCCCGAGATGTCACGAGCACGCGGGCTCTTGGAGTTCAACGAGTATCACAAATACACCGTCGACGAACACTCGCTGATCGCCGTGGGAGCCGTTGAGTCCTTTCACGAAGAACCGAGTTTGTTGGGACAAGTATACGGCGAGGTCAAACGCAAGCATCTACTGCATTTGGCCATGTTGTTGCACGATATGGGAAAAGGATTCGAGGAAGACCATTGCTTGGTCGGCGGGCAAATCGCCGCGGCTGTGGCAGAACGATTGCATTTGAAAGAATCGCATGGCGACCGGTTGGTGTTTTTGGTTGAAAAACATTTGGTGATGTCGCATCTGGCCTTCCGCAGAAACATCAACGACATCAACGAGATTTTGCCCTTCACCCGCGACGTAGGCAGCTTGGATATGCTGAGGATGTTGTACGTTCTAACGGCTGCGGATATTACGGCGGTCGGGCCGGGCACTTGGAACGAATGGAAGGGAGGTTTGCTGGCCGAATTGTATGAACGGTCCATGCTTCTATTGAGTGGGATCCGGCACGATGTCGAATTTAATGAACGACTCAATCAATTACGGCAGCGCGTGCGACAGTATGTGGGCGGGTCGGCCGTCTTGTCCGCCACTCTTCCCGGCGACCAATGGGTCAGCACCACAATGGCCACCTTGCCGGACCACTTCCTCAGTTCCAATAACGTGGAGCAAGTCGTCGATGACCTCAAGCAAATCGCCGCCTTGCAGCCCAACGATTCCCTGATTGACTGGTCGGCTGATCCCATCAACGGAACGGTGTTGTACCGCATCGTCACCCACGATTCTCTGGCGCAAGGCTGCTTTTCAAAGATGGCGGGGGTGATGGCGGCCATGGGGCTGGAAATTGTCTCGGCCGAAATCTGTACAACGAGCGATGGAATTGTTGTCGACAAATTCCGCGTCGTCGATCCAGAGCACGCCGAAGGAACGCCCCAAGTACGATTGAGCGAAATCAAACGTGTCATCCATCAGGTCCTGGCCGGAGACCGGACGGTCAAGTCATTGTTTCAGACGCGACGCTCCAAATCCAACAGCAGCTTGGTTGGGCCCGCGCCGTCGCCACGGATCGTGTTCGACAACAACTCCTCAGAGACCTGCACAATTATCGACGTTTTTGCCCGCAACCGTTTAGGCTTGCTGTACGCTATTACTGGAGCACTCTTTGATCTGGGCCTCTCCGTTCAGTTAGCCAAAATTTCGACCTACGGTGAAAAGGCTGTCGACGTATTCTACGTCACCTGTGAAAACGGAAAACAATTGACTGATGCCGACCAATTACGCTACGTCGCTGAGGAATTGCGACAGCGCGTCGAGGATTTTTAGCTTTTCCGGACAACTGCGAACAGCGTAGAACAAACAGCAGATCACGGAGTTTACAATTCCCGCTGAGTGCCGATGTCCACGGCAACGTTTTTGAAAAAAATGCCCTCGCGTCGAATGGAGACAGGTATTTCGCGTTATAGAGATGAAGCCATCGGGGCAACGGTGGACAGGCGCAAGCGCTGGGGAATTCGCATCTTTATCAATCTACTTTTTTAAAAAAAACGATCGAGAGTGTGCGCTCGCGATCACATCGGTTTGCGAACGTTACCGCCAATTGCTATAGTTCCGTGATAGTGAGAATGACACTGTTGCGATACAAGGAGGATCGCTGTGCAAGAGATATCCTTGGAGTTGTCGATTGGTGATGCTGTCCAAATCGGCAACCGAATTTTGTTCGTTGTCGACATTAAAGACGACGCAATCTGCTTGGATTTAAACGAAGTCAACGATGACCAGTCCACTGGCACCGCTGGATTCAATGATCGAGGCAAATTGCCCCCGCGGTAGGAGGGGCGTGCGAAATGCAGCCCATTGACCCCCCTGCTCGATTCGTCGTTATTGCTGAAACCTACCGTGTCGACAAAGCCTCTCTTTTATAGGGAGGTCGTTTGATCCAAACACAACGAATCCCCCGCGAAACCACCGCGTTGCGCAGCCAGCCGTCTGACCGGCTGCAGTGGTTCTCGTGCAATGTGGGGAAATGGCTGGACCGGCCCTCTTGCGGGTATTCGGACTCGCCAATCACCTAGACTGACGCAAGCGCCTTTTCGGCCTCTTCATGCGTCTTGTAGATCTTCCACAAGCTATCGAGTTGTGTGACCTGTAGGACTTCGGCGCAATTATCATTCAGTCCACTGAGTGCAAAAGCGTTGCCTTCGCGTTCGGAAAGTTCTTTCCACAATTTCAACAGAATTTCCAAGAACGCGGAGCCGAAAAACACCGTGTGTGATAAATCAATCACGACTTTCGGCGGATCAGCATTCCGACCACACTCCAGTAACACGACTTGCAACGTGTCGAGCAGGTGGTCGCTCAGATTATCGTAATCCGGACCAAGTTGAATCACAGTCACGCCGTTGCGAACTTCGATTTCAGGACTTTGGGGATCTACCATGTCGATGCCTGCGGGTTGATGCCTTGCTGGCGAGGTTTTGCAGTGAGACGGTCATCTCGCGCGTGTAAAACATTGGTGTGGAGACGTTTATCGTATCCTTCACGATCAATAAGTCAACGGCTTCGCCAATCGGCGACGCAGTTCTGTGGCGATGCGGGTGTTATGGCCGTTTCAGTCGTGCTTTGCGAGTTACCGCCTTAGGGAATGGCTTGTAATTCGATTTCTTGATTGACCTCTTTCCCATCCCGCCACAGGGTCAGTTCGACGACATCTCCTACTTTTCGTTTGGAGAGTTCATCAATCAAGTCCAATGATCCCCGCAATGGTTCGCCATCCATGGCGATGATGAGATCCCCCACAACGAGCTGATTCGCCTGATCGTCCCAATAGGTGGGGCGAATCCCGGAACGCGTTTTCATGCTGCCATCTTCATCGGCTTCGATCAGAATCCCTTCTAAGCCTAAGCGATGTGTCAATTGATCCAAGACGGGGCGAATTCCCAATCCCGGTCGCTCAATCTTCCCATGCTGGATCAACTCGGGAACCACGCGATTGACCATATCCACGGGAACCGAAAACCCGAGTCCCGCAGACACCCCCGACGGACTATAAATAGCTGTGGTGACACCGATCAACCGCCCCGCGCTATCCAACAATGGCCCGCCGGAACTTCCGCGATTGATCGCGGCATCTGTTTGAATCACATCGGTAATCAAACGTCTCGTTTTCATCCGAATTGACCGACCTAATCCACTGATCGTACCGGTCGATAACGAATGATCAAATCCAAACGGATTGCCAATGGCAAACACTTTTTGGCCGACCATCAGGTTGCTCGATTCGCCAATCGGAATCGGAACCAATTGGCTCGCCGGTGCATCGACTTTCAGCACGGCCAAATCCTGGTCGGGCGCCTTGCCCACCAGTTTCGCTTTCAAAACCGTTCCATCCCCCAGTGTGACGACAACGCCTTTGGCTTGGCTGATCACATGGAAATTTGTGACGATATAACCATCATCGCTCCAGACCAGCCCCGAGCCGATGCCGCTGGGGACCTCTACCGGATCAGCTGCGAGCGGGTTTGTGACTTGGTCGACTGCCGTAATGTGGACAACCGACGGGGCCACTTTTTGAAAGATCTCGATGGTTGTCTTTTCATCGGCGGCCAAATCCCCCCGCGGAGTGACAGCACGCGCAGAAGCATCAGGATTCAAGATGGACGATGCTCCAGTGCCGGAAAATCGCCAAATGGCGAACAGCGCGAGAACGACGAGTATCAAGAACGGCCAACTCACGCCATCGGCCTGAATCGGCGCGCGTCGTGGAGGTCGTTCATCCTTCGACAACATCAAACTTCTCCAAGTTGGAGGGAAATCAACCGGCCCTATTGTGTGGCCGTCAGCAGGGAACACGCGATAGCTATTTCCTTACCGACGAGTTATCTGCCGGAACAGGGAAACGTGACTGATATTATGGGCGGTTCACGCCAACTTGACCAGTCGAGTTGCCCCCTCACGCGGCTTATGCGGCTCAGGCGGCTTAGCCGCTGTGTGCGAGCTGCCGCTCGAGAGGGGGTAGGCTGCTTCCGTTGGGCGCTGCGCTTTATGGGGGGCGTTTTCCGAATCGCAACGTTTTGATTCTCCCTCTCTCTCTGGGAGAGGGCCGGGGTGAGGGTTTTCGCTCCCTCTTTGGCTGCCCTTACCAGATCAATACCCGAGCCAAATCAGTCACCGCGACGAACCATGAGACCGGGATTGCCTTTAGAGTAAATCAGCGACCTTGGAATTCAATTCTTCGACCGCTTTGATGAATTGGCTTTGGGTTTGCTCGGGGAGTTTACGGAACTCCTGCTTAAACTGCGGAGTGATCGCCGTTTCGAATCGTTGTAGGGCTTTTGTTGTGCGTTTGACGAGTTGCGCAACCGGGGGACCGACTGCCGTACCAACGGCGTCGCCTCCTTGGTCACTCGTTGCTGGGGGGGTAGTCGCCCCCTGTTTAAACGGCGAGTATTCACCTCCCGTATCCTCTTTTTGCCGTGCGGCAGCAGTGGCTGTGGCGGTATCCGGTTTGCGGTCCCGGGAGGAATTGCCGCCTTCACCGGCGGTGGAACCCTCGCCGCTAAATTCGTCGGGATCGACAACCGCAGTCGTTTCGCTTGGTACGTAGGCGACTGCCGATTCATCCTCCTCTGCCTCGGCTGTTAAATCTTCACCGTGAATCGCCCGTCGCCAGGCCTTCATTTCGGCCACAGTGGCCTGTGTTTCCTCAGCCCATTGCAGGCATTCGGCGGCATCATCCCAATTGATTGCCGAATAAAAATGCGACCACTTCAGCTTCGGATAGGACTCGTGAACATCCGCAAATGATTCCCAGACGCGACGGCGTTGAAAGACTTGATCGCCACTCAAGTTGATCAAAGCGGCGAAGTCCGCATCGGTGCGTCCCTTCGCATATTTCGTCGTCCACTTGGCCGCGCATTCGCCAACAACCCAGCGACACTGGTTGACAGCCTGTTGGGCCGTATCGATCAAAAGCTCTTCGGTTTCCGGGACGTCCGTTTTCAGCGGAGCAATTGGGTCGTTCATGCTGGTCCTTTAATGCTGTAGTCTCTGGTTTCAAAACCCCGCAAGGCGTTTTCACAACACGCGTCAATTCGCGTTGGAAGCTCACTTCCAGGGAGTCTGTTGGTAGGGAGATCGTCTGCCGCTTCTGATGACCGCACAAACCGAGGGATTCCGGAGCAGATCCATCGCTTTTTCAGGGGGGAATCTTAGAGTTGTGTGCTACTGGCTTTGCCAGCGCGATTTCAAATGTTTGGATTCGCTAAAAAGCACTGGCCAAGCCAGTGGCACCCCCAATCTCAGGTTTGGCATTGCTCTGAAAAGGTCGCAATGACATGGCATTGGGCGAATCAGCGATCCTACCGACGACGGTTAGTGATTGCCAGCGTCGGTCATGATCATTTCCAGGGCCGTTACAGATCGAAATTTTATGCCGTTATGACCGCGCCAGATTCAGTGGTCGATCGATTGAGTGGAGTAAGTCCGGCGCGACTTTTGATCGGTCGATTCGATGCCGCTGTGACGCCATTTTAGCAGGAAAAACCGGCTTCTCGGACACTATGATCGCAAATGCATTTCTTGCTAAGTAGGAAAATTCATGGAGGTATGGCCTCGGCTGGAGGTTCTGGCTCCGAATCGGCAAATCGGATCCATTGGCCTGCCAACCATCACAGTTGCCCTCTGCCTGTTTTTTCTATTGTCCTGAAAGTTCCTATAATTCCGTTGATTACGAATAGCGACATCGGTAGACTAAAAATTAGTGCATTTCCCCTATCTTGAATCTATCTACGACTCTGATCCGTTTCGGTCATTCCTGAGGGGGGAAACCCTGTTTGTCGACTCGGACTCTTCGAGCCGCATCATCGAATCCCTATTGTTGACTTTGTGAAAAGGAAGTTTTTTAAACATCTATGGATGGAGCGAATTCTCACCACAATCTAGCGAGGTTAAAAACCTAAAATGAGAAGTGCGGGCCAAACACGACAATCATTTTCACCATCAATCATTCTCTGTTTGCGATACCTAAAATTAAGGAATGCGGCATTTTGTCGGCCGGTCATGAGATCGGTCTTACTTTTCTCGTTTTCGATCGGCTGTCTTTGCATAGCACAATCGGAGGCGTGTGCGGAATCTGCTCTGATGCGGGTTGCTGCCAGCGCCAGCTATCAGGAATTCGGGCTGACGAGCAGAGGCGACGTTTTTACGATTGCCAATTTGTCGCAACATGATGCGCATCTCCAGCGGGCGATCATCAACACCAGATCCTCGTCTGCGGACGCTTATTTCCATCTCTCGGGGATGAACTCTTCTCCCTTCATGGCTGAACATGAATCCGCAACGGAGACGGGATTCACAGGGTTTGGTGGAGTAAAGAACGGCTCTCGGCGAATGGTCTTGGAATTCACCGACTTCGCTCCAGGGGAAACCTTTTCGTTTCAAATCGATGTCGATAACCGCCACAGTTGGTTCACATCCGGCAGCGATTTCGCCGGGACGACGTTAAGCACGGTATTTACCAGTGGTAACTCCACCACGGAACTGATCGGCGCGTTCAATGCGACAGAGGATTCCTGGGTTTCGGCGCTTGCGGAGCTCTACTCGCCGACCCCCCGACCGGATTTCACCAATCCCGAGCCATCGTCGTTCCTGCTGGCCCTCATCGGCAGCGCCACTCTGGGCGCATTCGTGTGGAATACCAAGCGGATTTCATCGCCAACAAATTGAGGGAGCAGCGGCGAAACCCCTTCGGTATTCAGTCGGCCAGCGGAGACGGCGCTCAGTCGCCGTTGGTGTCGGCCGGGAGAGTTTGCTCGCGCGGGGGAATGCCCCATTTGGCGGCATGGGCCCGGGACCGGCGGTGCGATTGGAGGCCGGACATCAAGAAATCGATGACCTTGCCGTAAGAGCGCAGTGACCGTGAAAACTGTTGCCGTTCTAAATTCGATTTGGCGTCGCGATAGGCCGTTCCGTACGATTTCCAGTCGACGGTCCACCCCTCTTCGATGGCCGACTGTTGCAAGTCGTGTTCGATGGTGGCGAGTTGTCCGACCAGTTTTCGTGTCATGTTGGCTTCGGCAAAACGGTAGGGGCCACCCTTGGGGACCGAGACGGGAGGGGCCTTTGCGCGCTCGCGGCGCTGGTTCCACCAGATCCATACCATCAAAATGATCTGGATGCCGGCGAGTCCCAATAAAGTGAGACCGGGGGCGAGCAGGTAGTTCAAAGCCGTTCGCAATCCCATCAACGTCAGCGGCACGCCGATGGCAAGGACAATGGACAACAACGATAGCGCCAACCCCCAACCCCAGGAGAGCCCCCCGCCATCGTCGTAGCGAGGCCTTGGTGGCGGCGTGGCGATGTCGCCGACTGGTGCGTTCACGCGGACAATCACCACGGTGATGTTATCCGGTCCGCCACGCAAGTTGGCCAGATGCACCAACAATTGACAGGCTTCGGCCGGAGGCAATTCGCGGGCGATTGTGCCGATTTCGTTGTCGTCTAACAGTCCGGTCAATCCGTCACTGCACAGCAAGAAAATATCGCCGGACAGAATTTCATGGGCGCCTTCGATGTCGACCTCAACGTGCGCCTCTGGTCCTAAGCAGCGGGTGATGACATTCCGGGGTTCGTAGAGAAAAATCTCTTCGGCCGACATTTGCCCCTGTTTGAGCAGCTCCCATTGCAGGCTGTGATCGAACGTCAACTGTTCGATGTGGGCATCGCGAATGCGATACAGACGGCTATCGCCAACATGACCGGCGATAGCCCCTGCCGGGGAAAGCACCAAGGCGGTTAACGTGGTACCCATTCGCAGGAAATCGTGATTTTGCCGCCCACGGGTATTAATGCCCGCATTTGCCTCGATGATTGCTTGTTCGAGCGCTTCGTCAATGGGAAGACTCTGCAACTTTTGATAGGAGTGCGGAATGGAATCGGCGGCCATTTTACTGGCCAGCTCGCCCACCGCATGTCCGCCCATCCCATCGGCGACGAGGAACAAATGGCCTCGTTGATGGAAGGCGTCTCCGTCCGGCGCCAGATGGATGCCGTAGGAATCTTGATTGTTTTGCCGGCGGAATCCGATGTCGCTTTTCGCGGCGAATTCCACCTTCTGCTCCCACAGCATCGCGCGGTTCCTCAAGTCCGAAGTGTATTCATTTGGCGGCACGTGTTCGGTAAGAATTCGATGGCACGCTTTCCGGTGACCAGAGCAGACGCCTCAAAAACCATCTCTAATCCATGGTATCCGGTCAACGGATACGACGCAAAGCCAACCTTTTCAACCCGTGGATTCTAGTGGATTTCGGGAAAGTGCCCTTTTCGCCGTATACGCGCATCTGTGGACATCATTTCCCCGTTGTCACCGGTCCCCCGTTTTGTCGGTCGACGATTTGCGTTGCTTCTGATTCGTGACGGAACCAATGATGTCCACCAATAACAACTGCGAAGAATAGAGCGCACATGTAAAAATTGTGATTATTATGAAACATTGCCGCCGTCTCATCAAATGCCCCAACCGACGCCTCGCCGGACATCCAATTCATCGCCACGGCGAAACGCAGGACTTCGTACATCAACGATTCCAACCCAATATCGACAATCACCAGCACATGCAGACACAAATCAACGCGATTGACGAAATACTTCCGCCGTGCTGCAAAAACCAGCAGCAGGGACATGACGCTTACCGAAACAACTCCCCCCACGACGAATGCCATCCGTGAAGGATACCACTTCCAATACAGAAAAGTTCCCATGTAAATCAGCAACTGCAAGATGCTGAAATACCAACGATTTATCGCCATATTGAGTGAACCGTATCATCGGCGTGTCGAACGCCCTACATGTATCGAATACGCCCCAAGGATTTCCGTGCGGCCGTAACTCCGACCGGCGCCGTGTTTATCCATTGCGTGAAACTGCGAGAAATTGATGATACTTGGTTTTTCCCTCTCTTTCTATAAACGAGAAACCACCGCCCCCATTCACGGTTTCCAGCGCTACCCCCCCCCCCCCTTGCCTATCCGTCCTCGCCCCTGTCGTCATAAGCCTTTAGCCACTATCCCACCTCAAGAAACGCTGAATCCCGTGCGTTTTGTTCTGAGATACCAGGCTCCTCTTGCCTTAAAAGTCGGTTTTCCCTTAAAACCTCTGACCTGTTCGCTACAGCGATCGTTGTGTGACGTATTGCGCAGCGTAATAGCTTGTCGGGCCGCAGGAATATCAAAGCAAATCTGGAAATCGTATTTTCCCACGGAACGGACTCTCGGGAGCAGTCATGATGGAGACAATTCAACGGATCAAATGGGCGACCGTTCTGGGCATGTTGGCGATGATCGCCGGTTGCAGTGACGGCAAGGATCCACACATTGCCGGCGACGACCCCAGCGGAACGGAAGCATCTTCTACGAGCGAAGTGCCGAAACTGCGCCAACAGCCCGATGAAGTCGTCACTGCCGAGGAATATGAACGTCAACAATCGGGGAATGACTCCGGCATTGTGCTCGCGAGTGGAACCGATGACGGGAGCGGTATTCGCACCGTAGCCGCCGGTGAGGAAGATGCGACGGCAGCCACCATCGACGGCATCGTCATCTTCGACGAAGATGAAACCGAAGCCGAAGCGGATGCTCCTGAGGAAAAATTTGTCGCCCCCAAAAAGGGAACGGCGGAATACTACATTCATGAAATCACCAAACTCCGTATCGCGCGGCCGCCCCAAACCAAAGATCTGGAAGCATTGCGGGCTTGGCATCGCGAACGCAGTCTAAAAATCATCGCCAATGCCGAAAAGGCTTTGGCCCTCACGCATCGCGATCCCAAGCAGGAACGAATCTTCGATGTCGCCGTGCGGAAGTTGCTGGAAACCCGTTTGCAATTGGCCGTCGATGGGGATACGGAGAGCGTGGACGCGCTCTATGAACACGCAGCGTCGCTCTACAAGCGGGATCCGAAGTCCAGCGCGGCTGCCGAAGGGGCGTTTACGTTGACGCAACTCGCCTACTCCAATTCCACAGCGGCCATCATGACCGGAACGGCCTTGAAGGATCCCCGCTGGTTGCAGGAATTCGCACGGCAATCGGAAGATTATGCCTTAAAGTTTCCTCAGGATTCCCAGCGGTCGATTCCCCTGCTCTTTGCAGCGGCGGAGCGGTGTGAGATCAATGGTCTGGATGAAGAAGCGGTACGGGCTTATTCGGTGATTGCCCAAAAATTCCCCAAACACGATGCTTCAGCCGTTGCTCTGACGATCGTGCGGCGGATGAAAATGAACGGCCGCCGCATCAAACTCTCCGGCGCGACGCTCCAAGGCCAAGCGGTTTCTCTGGCACAGCATCTGGGGAAACCGGTCGTTGTATTTTTCTGGAACACAACCGCAGCTCCCTCCGTGAAGCAGATTCCTGAAATTACCGAAGTTGTCAAAAAATATGGCAGCAACAGACTGGGAGTCATTGGTGTTTGTTTGGACGAATCGACTGAGACGTTGGAAACTTACTTGGCCAAAGAGAAGCTTCCCTTTCCCAATATCATTCATTCCGATGAAAAGAAACGTGGTTGGAACAATCCGATCGTCAAGTTTTATGGAGTCCGCCGAGTTCCCTCGATGTGGGTGATCGATGCCGGGGGCCGTGTCGTGACGACCAAAGTCGAAAGCGGGAAACTGGACGCGACGCTCGCCAAAGTCTTCAATTCCCGAACTGCCACGCGACCGGGCAAAAGCGTGCGATAGTTGCACGATTTGTCACGTTTCTACCAAAAAGAGTCTCGAGCGAGCCGCGAATTGAACTTCGCGGCTCACTTTTTGCGCTGGTTCGACAGGCAATTTCGTTCCAATTGGGGAGTCAAAAACTGATTTAATCTGAACAAATGCCAACTGCACGCCTTGACAGATGGACGCACGTATATTAGCGTGGATTGGTAGCAGAATTTGCACTACTGAATTGTTCGATTGATGAGGGTGGAGACCGATGGCCAAAAAGAATGGACTGACGGAGCGACAACAGGACATTTACGAGTTCTTGAAGGACAAAATCGTGACCCGGGGTTACGGTCCGACGGTGCGAGAAATTGGGGCGGCCTTCGAAATTCGTTCACCCAACGGCGTGATGTGCCATCTCAAGGCCTTGGAGAAAAAAGGGCTGATTACCCGTGAATCGCACATGTCGCGTGCTATTCAACTGACGGAATCCACCCAGTTCTCCGCCTCATTGCCCCTTGCCGGAAACGTGGCTGCGGGCACGCCAGTGCTGGCCGAAGAGCAGTGCGAACAGCAGGATTTCAGCAGCCTTTTTAATTCCGACGACCATTTCTGCTTGAAGGTCTCCGGCGACTCAATGATCGAAGCCCAAATTGCCGACGGGGACTTCGCCGTGATTCGCAAGCAAAGCACCTGCAACAACGGCCAAATCGCTGTGGCGCTCGTCGATGGTGAAGATGCCACGTTGAAGTATTTCTATCGCGAAGCGGGCCACATCCGTTTGGAGCCGGCCAACTCGACAATGCAATCCATCATTGTCAGCGATGCCCAGGTGCTGGGTGTGCTCGTGGGCGTCATTCGGCGATACTAGGCCCCAGATTCGTCGCTATCATTGTGGCAGCGATGTTGCCGCTACTCCGCCTGCCGCACTTTGAGCGTGTATTGGCGCATGAACCCGACGAGCATGTGCGTGCGGCCCCAGATTTCAATGTGACACTGGGTGACCTGTGAGTCTGCTTTGCCGCTGTCTGGTGCGTCTTGCGGGATGGTCAGCGGTGCGATCCATTGACGCGTTTGTCCCGGAAACAACCAGCCGCCGTCCGAATCGAGGATGTTCTGCTGGTAGAGGATACGCTCCGGATCACGGGAATGGCTCCTGCCCTCCTTCTGGGTGTGAAGCTTGCGTTCCCGATGCTGAATGCAAATCAGATTCGCTCGGATCGATTTCAAATAAATCGGCCCTGGCTGCTTGACGCAAAACCGCATCGTCGCGCCTGGTGCGATCGATTCGAATTCGACTTCAACCGTCGTGGCGGGGATCAGCAAGAAAACTAACGTTTGTTGGACGGCGGACCACACGAGCAACGCCGCCAATAATCCGATGACCACTGCAGCGGCGACGACAGCGTAGTACATCTCCGGATTGTTTTGACCCAGCACCACGCAGCCGTAAGTGATGCTGGTCAGGAGCAGACCGAAAATCCATGTGCCTGCTAATCGTCCGCCGCTCGATTGGGGGCTCTCAAGGCGGACCGGCAGCGTGGGCTGGTCATCGCTTGAGGAGACGATTGCGGTCTCCACCTCCGTATTTCCCTGGGCCATGCGGACACTCGCAATCCAATGCTAGTCGACGTTTCTCAGCCTGTCAGCATGTGCATTGCGTTTGGTGTCCGTCAAGCCCGCAGGGTGGCAGGGCAGGATCAACCAGCGGCGCGACTTTGGTTTTGGTTAATCTTGTTGTACAAGGTTTTGAGGGCGATGCCCAATTCCTTGGCGGTTTTTGGCTTATCCCCGTCGTGCTTGTCGAGGACGCTTTCGATGACGTTCATCTCGATTTCTCGTAATGTCATCGCCTGAGTCGGGGGTGTGAAATTCATGCCGACGGACTCGACGGGCGACGAATTGAGGACGCTCGATGGGAGATGGTCGGCCGTCATCGGTTGCCCACCTGCGAGAATCACCGCATGTTCCAGTGCGTTTGCCAATTCCCGCACATTCCCAGGCCAAGTATGTTTACACAGTGCGTCGAGCAATTCGGCGGTTAACAATTCCGGGGAGATTTTCGGACGTTTGAGGATCCGGGCGGCCAAGTGCGCGGCCAGGCCTGGAATATCGCCTTGGCGTTCCCGCAGCGGTGGTAGATGGATTTCGAATGTGTTCACGCGGAAGAACAAATCCTGCCGAAATGTGCCGGCGGCAACCATTTCCTCTAGGCCGCGATTCGTGGCGCAAACCACACGGACGTCGACCTGAAACGGTTCGTTCTCGCCCACACGGCGGACTTCTCCCGATTCTAAAAACCGCAGCAGTTTGACCTGCATGCTCTTATCAAGTTCGCCCAACTCGTCCAGGAACAACGTTCCGCCGTTGGCGACCTCAATGAGTCCTTTACGGGCTTTCTCCGCTCCGGTGAATGCTCCCTTGCCGTGGCCAAACAGTTCGCTTTCCACCAGGTTTTCCGGCAGAGCGCCGCAATTGACCGGGACAAAAGGTTTTCCAGCGCGTTGGCTTTGGGCGTGCACTTCTTGGGCGACCAATTCTTTTCCGGTTCCGGTTTCGCCCAGAATCAATACGGTGGAGTCAGTTGGTCCGACCCGTTCCACGAGCAATTTAACGCGCCGCATCACTGACGTCTCGCCAATCAATGACGTTGTCCCTTGCACGGCCTTCAATTGACTTTCTAAAGCCAAGGCGCGGTTGCTTAAGGCCCGTTTCTCGGAGATCCGTTTCAGCACATTGGCGATGGCGGCCAGTTTCGAGGGCTTTAACAAAAAGTCGTAGGCGCCTTGGCGAATGGCGCGAATCGCGTCGTCCAACCCGCCGTGACCGGTGCTGATGATCACTTCGGTTTCGGGTGCTACACCTTTGATGTGTTCGATCACGTCCCACCCGCTCACGCCGGGCATACGCAGGTCCACAATGGCTGCGTCGAAGGTCGCTTTATCCACAGCGGAAATCGCGGACGCGCCGTCGGCGCAGATCGTGACCTCGTGTCCCATACGGGGCAACTCATTGGCCATCACATCCCGAATCGGTCCTTCGTCGTCGACGAACAGGACGCGCAAACTATCTGACGAGCTCAACCAACCACTCCTTCGCAGATTGACGTGAACGATGTAATCATCCTAGGTGCCCCCTCGACTTGTCTGTTGCCAATCGACTTTCTCTACCGGTCGTTTCAAAACCCTCTGCCGCGTCTCACTGACACTGATCCGCAAGTTTCGCGAACAAGCACAACTGGGTTTAGAAACGGATTTAGTCCCCTACCCCGGCTGTTCCCGGCTACGCGGCGATGGTGTTCATCGCGCGGCGCGGTAAGCTAATGCAAAACCGACTCCCTTGTCCGACTCCGTCGCTGTGGGCTTCGATTGTGCCCCCGTGATCGTTGATAATGCGGTGGCTAATGGACAAACCCAACCCGGTCCCCTGGCCCACGCGCTTGCTTGTGAAAAATGGTTCGAAGAGGTTTTCAATGACACCCGGCGTCATGCCACACCCTTCGTCCTGAAAAACGATTCGCACTTCATCGGTCCGTTCTTCGATCGTGATCGACAATGTGCCGCCGGCTTCCATTGATTCCAATCCGTTGGCGACGAGATTCAATAACACTTGTTTGATTTCCGCCGGATTCGCTTCCAGATAACTCGGTGTGGCCGCTCGGAATGTGATCTGCATGTCGCGGTACTTGCTCAGATGTTGCACCATGGCGATGACTTCGCGAATCAGCCCAGTGACGTCGGTGGATTCACGCGTCGATTCGCTGCCCCGCGAAAAATCGAGCAATTTCGTGGTGATTTGACGGCAGCGGAACGATTCTTTTTGAATCATCTGCAGATAGTCGCGAATGATCTTAGCATCGCTGCTTGGTTCGGTCTGAACTTGCAGCAGATCTTCAATGCGCTCTTCCACCGATTCGGAGGCCATGGAGATTGCTGCCAGCGGATTGTTGATTTCATGGGCGACGCCTGCGGAAAGAAACCCCACAGCTGCCAGTCGTTCGGAGCGGACCAACTGCCGGCTGCGTTCGTTGACCTGCTGGTCAAGATCCCCGGCGATATCTTGGAACCGGGCGGTCATCATGTTGAACGACTCAGCCAGTTCCCCCATTTCGTCTTGTGTGGAAACCGGAATGCGATAGTCAAAGCAACCCTGAGCCACCCGACGGGCTCCTTCATAGAGCTGTCGCAATGGGCGAAAGATCTGCACATAGCTGTGGCGAATCAGCCCCAGAAACAACACGACCGCCACCGCGGTTGTCGTCCACAACAGGGTAAAGGTCGATTCATAGTCGCGTTGGGCTTGGTCCAAAGCTGCGTGAAGTCCATTGGCCGGATCGAGCATGGTTTGTGCAATTTGTTCCAATTCCCAAGTTCCCTTGAGCAATTGATCCATTGCCACCTCGTCGATGACCTTGCCATTTAAAGCGGACTTGGCCTGGTTTTCCAACTCGGTCAATTGGTTGTTGAATGCATGCAGTGAGTTGTTGAGGATCAAAAACTGACTTTCCAAAACCGGCGTCAGTGGGATCTCCTCCAGCTTGCCTTGAAAGTCGCGATAGGCCGCGTGTGCGGCGTCTGTACGGTCGCAAAAAATCTCGAGTTGCAAACGGCGGATTTTGTTGACGCGCGTCGGATCGGCGTGGGGATTGGGACGATCCACGAGCGGTTTGAACAACGCACCCGCAGCTTTCACGAGGGCGGTCTTGTTGGGCGTTTGCTGCAGGTTGAATTCCAACTCACCGATTAATTCGGCGTAGGAAGACAGCCCCCAGATGCCGCTGAAGGACGCCATCAAGAGCATGGTGAGGACCAATCCCAAGCCCAGCAAGAGCTTGCGACGTATTGTCCGTGTGAACAGCAAACCCGACCTCCCTGTCGTGGTTCGTCGTTAATGGGGAACTGAGTCATGGGCCGCCGGGGGAGCGGCTGAACGGGGGCGGGGAGTGTAGAGAGAATCAAGATTTGAGGCAAGGCCGGGATTCACGGTCTACAGTGCAGTATGCGTGTGAATCAGCAGTGCGAATGTGGTACGACTGGCGCGCAATCCCACCCCGGTAAAACTATGAAACAGTGGAGACTGTCGTGCTACAAAAAACTAGGATTGCGGGGCAGCGTTGAGGCTCCGCTGGAGCATTTGCTCGCACAACTCACCCATGCTGATGCCGATACGAGCGGCTGCTTTAGGAACCAAGCTGTGCGAAGTCATTCCAGGCACACTGTTCGCCTCTAATACCCACGGCCGGTTGAACCGATCCAGCACGAGGTCAATCCGCGCGATCCCCTGCATTTTAAGGGCATCGTAGGCGTTGCGGGCCGCTTGATTGATCGAATTGACCACATCGCTCGGGATGTCGAATTCAAACTGATACTCAGTGGTGTCGTCGGCATACTTGGCTTGGTAGTCATAAAACGGCCGATTCGGGACGACTTGAATCAGCGGTAACATCAATTCGTCCATAATGCCAACCGTCCATTCCGACCCCAAAACGCCGGCTTCCAACAGGCCAAACGCCTCTAGGTGAAAGCAACGGGTCAGGGCTTCCGGAAGCTCATCGGGACTTTGCACGACGCTCACACCCAGGCTCGACCCTTGGGAGTCCGGCTTGACTGCTAGTGGATATCCCAGGCTACGCGCCTTTTTCATGATGCCGTTGGCTGTGTCCCCTTCGTGGATTAATACGTAGGGGGGCGTCGGAACGTAGTTTTGAAAAAAGCGTTCTTTTGCGGCTGATTTTTGAAATGACAACCGTGCCGCCGCCGGATCGCTGCCGGTATAGGGCATTTCAGCATCCTCAAGAATCTGCTGTACCTGCCCATCTTCGCCGAAAAAGCCATGCAGGGCGATAAAAGCTGTGTCGATGCCGGACCAATCGTATGTCGACAAATCGACCTCAGAGGGATCGATTGCGATGACCTTGTGTCCCCGTTCCGCCAGCGCGGCTCGTACGGCGGCACCGCTTTCGAGACTGATCGAGCGTTCACTCGATTCGCCTCCCTCCAAAACGGCTACGGTCAACGGATCCAATCCCTGAGTTTCAAACGTTGTCATCGCCGGCCTCCTTGCCACGAAATAATCTCTATCTGGTCCGCTCAATAGGAACCGAATCGCACCGGGAGGGAGAGGCTCCTGCCGAGCCGCGGATGGTTGAAAGACTTCCGAAAACGGCTCAACAAAAACTCAAATCCCTGGGGTTCCCCTACGCGCAGGCGGCGTTTTACCAGATTTCGATTTCTAGCTCCAGATCGACTCCGAACTGCTCATTGACCTTGGATTTGGCCAAATCAATCAGTCGCAGCACGTCGTCGGACGTCGCATCGGCGTGGGTAATGATGAAATTGGCGTGGCGGTCGCTGATTTCGGCGTTGCCAATCCGTGTCCCTTTTAAGCCCGACTGATCAATGAGCAATCCGGCACTCATTCCGCGCGGGTTTTTGAAAATGCAGCCGGCCGATTGGGCGGTGAGCGGCTGCGTCGCCTTTTTCATGATCCAGGACTTGCGCAAGCGCCGGGTAATTTCGTCCGTATCGCCCGGTTGCAGTCCGAAAGTGGCTTCGACGATCAGTAGATCGCGCAGATTGCTTTCTCGGTAACCAAAAGTGACCTCGTCGCCGCGGCGGGTCACGAGTTCACCAGCTGAGGTTAATCCGGAGACTGAGCAGACAAACTGCCCGATGTCGCCGGCACTGCCGCCGGCATTGCCGCGGAGTGCGCCCCCAATGGTTCCGGGGATGCCCACGAGGACCTCAAGTCCCTGCAGTCCGACCTTGACCGTATGCCAAATGAGATGCGTCAGCGGGGCGCCCGCTCCGACTGTGACCTGGGTGTCATCGACGGTGATTTGTGAAAATCCGTCACCGGAAATATGGATGACAACGCCGCTGACCCCTTTGTCACCGATGAGCAGATTGCAACCGCCGCCCAAGATGTGGTACGACATCTCGTTCTCGCGACAGGCCAGTATGACCTGTTGCAATTCGTCGCGGGTCCTCGGTGTCACGAAGTACTGAGCTGGTCCCCCCAGTTTCAAATACGTGTGGGGCGCCAGCGGCTCGTCGTGGCGTGTGATTTCGCTGAAGTCGTCGAGTGAAGGCATGGTGAACCTGATTGATATCGCCGGCGCCCATAGTGATGAGCACGTCTCCTGGTTGTGCCTCATCCTCTATAGTTGCGATCGTTTGGTCAAGAGATCCACAAAAACGAGTCTGAGAATGTTGCCGGGCGATGCGGTCGGACAATTCTCGGGCGACATCGGTCGATTCGGTCGCGGTTCCTTCGCGAGCGGCATAAATAGGCGTGATCAACACGCGATCCGCATTTGAAAAACTTTCCGAAAAATCCTGCATCAAAATTTGAGTTCGCGAAATTTGGTGCGGCTGGAACGCGCACCAGATGCGGCGGTCGCCAAATTCCTCGCGCGCCGCCTGGAGTGTCGCCGCCACGGCCGTCGGATGATGTGCGTAATCGTCGACGAGGGTTACGCCTCTCCAAGATCCGATCTCCTCAAACCGTCGCGCAATCCCGCGAAATTCGCCCAGTCCTTCGCGGATCTCCGCTGCCGTTAACCCCAAACCGGCACATAAAGCCGTGGCTGCTAAGGCGTTGAGCACGTTGTGCTCTCCGGGGACTTGCAGCAGGATCTCGGCAAAGAAATCACCCTTGTAGAACAGGCGAAACCGGGTTCCCGACCAGGAGCGGCGAATGTCCGCTGCCCACCAGTCCATGCCGGGGACCAGCGAAAATGTCTCCACGTTTGCGGCGACATCTTGGCAAGCTGCCATCGTATTGCGACAATCGCCGCGGACGATCAGCGAACCATCAGCAGGTAGCTTTTGGGCAAATTGGCGAAACGCATCAACTGCTTGTTCTACCTCGGGGTAGCAGTCGAAATGGTCCGGTTCGATTCCCAGAATTGCCGCGTGCTGTGGAGATAAATCCAGGAAGCTTTGTTTGTATTCACAACTTTCAACAACGAACAGGTTGCCGCTGCCCGACCAGCCTCCGGACTGCCGCGATAGTACTTCGGCGCCCAAAATAGCCGACGGATCGCGTCCCGCGAGGTCCAGAATCGAGGCGGTCATGGCCGTTGTCGTGCTTTTTCCATGCGTGCCTGCGATGGAAACACCGACTTGGTCCGCCATCAGGCGACCGAGCATTTCGCTATAAGAGAATTGTGGAATTCCCAATTCGCGGGCAAGTGCGCGTTCTGGATTGTCCGCTTGCACGGCTGGGCTGTAGACCACCATGTCGACTTCGCCGGGAACAAAATCGCGGTTGTGCCCTTGATGGACGCGCAGTCCGCGGGCTTGGAGTAGCGCGAGATTTTCGCTCAACGGTTGTAAGTCTGAACCGGTGACGCGATAGCCCAGACCCGAAAGTAATTCGGCCAGTGCCTGCATACCGGAACCGCAGATACCGATTAGGTGCGCAGAGGGCGACTGCGGGTCTGAAGCGATCTTCGCCTCACCTCCCTTTTGAGAGAGTTGACCTTGTTGCAGCAAGCGATGTATGGCAGAGGGTGAAATCATATGCCGACGGCATCCGGGTGTTGGGGAGGGTTAACACGACCGAGAACGCTGGGGGAGACCGATCGGCGTGCGAACCGGGTTAACATCCCGAATGCGCAAGACCGTCAGTGGCATACTTATCGGTAAGATAGTCAAAATGACTTCAAGGGTTATTTCAAGAAGTGACGAGCAGCCGACGATTCCGCCGGCAGGTGGGCAATGATGCGGGGCGGGATGATAGAGGGGATTAGATCACCTGTCAACGACTTTCGGATTGCGCAAAAGAGTGGAGTTTTGCGGGGTCGGACACAATCGGCAAACACCGCTAAAACTGCCTATATACGTTACGGCAGGAGCCTCGCCCTCCCGATTTGAAGACTGGCTCTCAGGTTTCACGTTGCACTAGGTGACTTTTGCGACGAGCACAGTCCGGTCGTCGGCGGCAGGGGCTCCGTGTGTGAATTCTTTCAAGTTGCTCAGCAGTTCGTTGATGATTTCATCGGCGTCGTGGCGGCAATAGGTCAGGACGTCATCCAGCCGTTGGGTTCCGAACATTTCTCCCTCAGGCGAAGTCGCTTCGGAAATGCCATCGGTATAAAACACGATTTCATCCCCCGGACTGAGATAGTGCGAACGATTGGTGTAGGTTTCGTCCTCCAGGACGCCCAATGGCAATTGCCGTGCCCCCTCGATGGCGGAGACCATTCCCGCTCCACAATGTTTCAACAATGGCAGGCAGTGCCCGGCATTGGAATAATTCAGCAGCCGTTTTTCCGGCGTATAGATGCCGTAAAACGCCGTGACAAAACTCCCCGACTCGTTGGTGTACCGGCGGCACAGGTTTTGGTTGATATAACTGAGGAAATCGCTCGCACAGACCGGTTGATGCGGGTAGAGGTGTGCGATGCTGTGCACGATGGACATCATCACGGCCGCCGGTGTACCGTGACCGCTCACATCGGCAATCAACAGTCCCCATTTCCCCTCGGGGAGTTGGAAGAAATCGTAGTAGTCCCCACCGGCGCGTTGCGAGGTCTCGTAGTGAGCGGCGAGATGCAAATGGGGGATCTCGGGAAGCACCGCAGGGAGCAACGACCGTTGGATCTTCGCCACCTGTTGCATTTCCCGGTCGACCATCTCATAAGCGTCGCGCAGTTCAGCACTGAGTACGAGATTCTGCGTCGCTCGTCCAAAGAGGTTGCTCATCCACACCAACTCCGGCAATTCGTCCGGTTCAAAGCCATGCGCGTCGGAAAGCGACAGCACGACCATGTTCAGCGCTTCCCCTTGATCGAACAGCGGGATTGCCACCAACGAGTGTTGATCTGCAAGGTATTCCGCAGCCGGGTCGTGGGCGGAGACTTGTAAATCCTCAATCACGCGCGGTTGGCCGCCATAGAGCAATTCTCCCAACAGGCCGCTCTCCAGCAACGGCAACTCGTCGCGCTGTTTCCAGGGATTGACCGGTTCGGTCCACCCACTGTAGCGGGTAATGCGAAATTGAGGTGCCTTCAAGCCTCGGCGACTGAGCGACAGCATCCGTTCCCGCGGCAAAAGCTGTTGCATGCGTTGGCCGTAGTCGGCCACCATTTCCTGCGGATCCGACTGAGCGCTCATTTCACGCATTGTCTCCACAATAATGTTCAGCCGCTCGTGCCAGTTGTTCGCTTTATTTTTCACGATAAATTGATTCGCTTATTGCAACGGGACGAGAGGCGGCTTTATCGGCAGCGTTTGTCCTATTTGGTCGGCAGCATCGTTTCCAATTGCGTGGGGAGCGGTTTCAGGGCAGCTTTGTGCTCGGCGATTGACTGTTGAATGTCGGCAATGACGTCCGGGTGATCCTGGGCGACATCGAAACGTTCTGACGGATCATGGTCTAAATGATACAGCACAGGAGGGTCGTGCGTCACGCGTTTTCCACGTCCATAAGCGGGCTGTGTGATCAAATGCGCTTTAAACGGCCCTTTTCGGACCGCCATCAATGTTTGCCCGCGATAATAAAACACCGTTTCACGCTGGCTGGGACCGGTTTCGAATAGCACGGGCTGCAGATCCACACCGTCGATCACGCGATCCTCGGGAATCGGAACACCGGCCAAGCTGAGGGCGGTTGTGAAAATGTCCATCGTACTCCCCAGTCCTTGCGAGACCGAACGGGCCCGGATTTTACTCGGCCACCAAGCCACGGTCGGCTCGCGCATGCCTCCTTCCCAGGTGCTCCCCTTCCCGTCCCGCAACAACCCAGCCGTTCCGCCTTGATTGTCTTTGATCAACCACGGCCCATTGTCGCTGGTGAAAAAGACCAAGGTATTTTCCGCCAATTTCAGATCGCGCAGTGATTGCAAAATCTGCCCGACACTCCAATCGATCTCCTCCACCACGTCGCCATACAAACCCCGCGAACTTTTGCCCAAAAAATCGTCCGACGCAAACAACGGCACGTGCGGAAAGGTGTAGGGTAAATACACGAAAAACGGCTGGTCACGATGGTCAGTGATGAACTGGATGGCTTCGTCGGTATATCGCTTAGTGAGCGTCGGTTGAAACGCGGGGGCTTCGATGGTTTTCAAATTGCGAATTAACGGCAGCGGTGGATCGCCGCGGCGGACGACGTGCATGTCGTTGCTGTAGGGAATGCCAAAGTAATAGTCGAAGCCGTTATTCGTCGGCAGGTATTGCGGCAGGTGCCCCAAATGCCATTTGCCGACACAGGCGGTCGCATAGCCAGCGGATTTGAGCCCCTCGGCAATCGTGATTTCTTTTTCTGGAATGCCACCTGCTGAGTTGGGAAACAACACGCGGCGTTTGTTGCTACACATACCCGAACGAACTGGCAACCGGCCCGTCATCAGCGCCGCCCGGCTAGGCGTGCAAACGGGGGCAGCAGAATAAAACTGCGTCAGCTTCATCCCCTCGGCCGCCATCCGATCCAACTCCGGCGTACGAATCGTCGGATTACCGAAGCAGCCGAGGTCGCCGTAACCGAGATCGTCGGCGAAGAGGACAACGATGTTGGGCGGTTGCTCGGCGGCGAAGGCCGTTGTTGGTAGGAGGCAACCCGCAGTGACTAAAAGGATAAGAATGGATTTCATTTCGATGGTGTGCCTTATTCAGAGTGGCTTAAACTTCACGCAGATTCGGTTGTTTTCAAGCATACCATTCGGTCATCCTGATCACCACGTCGGGTCCGCACAAGATTTTTGTTGACTCGCGCATTGGATTGTTTAGACTGACGCAGTAGACGCTCATTCCTCCCACGCTCGATTCTCTTTGAGGGAAATGGTCATGACGCAGACGATTACGATTCGGGACGAGGAACTTGGCGGTGGGGCTGTCAACGAGTTTTCACTCGATTGCCTCACCGAACACATCACAGTCCGCGAACTGATCCGCAGCCGCGTTTTTCAAGAGGTCAAAGACCATAACGCGAAGCAATACCAAACGGAATTCAACGGACTGGTCCAACCGACCGATTCGGAGCGGACTCTCAATGGCTTTCAGATGAAAAAGCGGCGTCAGATCGACTGGAAGAAACAGTTTGAACAGGCGCTGGAGGGTTTTGAGCGGAACCAGATACTAATCTTGGTTGACGATAGGCAGACGGAATCGCTGGAAGAAGAGATCGAGGTCGGCCCGCAAACGGTGGTGACGTTTTTGCGGCTGACGTTGTTGGTGGGTGGTTAGGAAATCGCCGATGGCACAAATCCAATGAGCTATTACCGTGAATTTTATGATGATGTTCTGCGGCAGAATCCTGTCTCAGAGGGCGATCCGTTGTTTGACGCGCATCAGCTGGTTTCTCAATTTGTCCGAGAAAGCGAAAACACAAATTATTTCCGGTATATCCACGAACCAACTGACATCACGTACAACGCGGTTGGTAAACGCATCGGTAAGTTGATTACGACTGAAAAGGTCTGCTTAGTTCGAGCGCTGCTGCAACAAAGTGAGTGGATCAGAAAACTGCACAGACTTCCTGATTGGAAGCAACGGTATCGAGAATTACCCAAGCGACTGGATGTCGAATGTGGCGATACAATTCGCGCAGGTCTTTCGTTCTTGTTGCGCCGTAAAATGCCGCTAGTTCGAGATGATGTTTATGGTCTTTGTGGTTGCGTGAATCGGCTTGCCCCTTGGTCGCATATTAGTGCGATGAATCTTCCCGGATTGTTTGTCAAACGTCTTGCTGATTATACAAAGACCTCTGACCTCGACGAAGAATTAGTCAAGTTGGTTACTGAAACTTCCGTATTGCTGCGAAAAACAACCAAGTATTCCGATTCGAAGAAATATGCGAGGCAATTGGAGTCACTGGTTGGCGCTGTACCGCTGTGCATGATCAAACCGGGTGAGGCTTGGTCTGACATTGCCATTGCCGACTTGGAAAAGTTGGAGACCTCGGAAAAAAAGAATTGGCTAAAACTGCTTGATTGTTGTGAATGTTCATCCGAAGGTACGCACGCGGGTTGGATCAAGCATGCCAAAGTCAGTTACGATCAAGTTGATCCCGATGTCTTCAAGCGGTTTATGTTGCGCTGGCTTCCGCTAGTAAGCAAACCGCGCACACAACCCAAAAGTACGCGGTTCCGCTTCCAACCGAACCCTGATTTTTTGATTCTTGACTCACATCAGGATATCCTTAAGGGCTTGGTTCGCTGTTGTGTTTTTAGTAACGATATAGAAATCATTCGCGCACTCACTCCTCTGGCGATCAGTGCCTTTAAGAAAGTCCGGCACAAAGGCGCACGGGCCCTGAAGGTCGGAAACGCATGTATATACGCACTTGGCGAAATCCCCTGTATGAATGCCGTTGGACAACTGGCAGTGCTGAAATCGCGTCTCAATTCTAAAGCCGCTCAGCGCGAAATCGATACGGCCCTTGCTGCTGCAGCCAAGCGTAAAGAAATATCCCGCGACGAAATCGAAGAGATCGCTGTTCCTACCTACGGTTTGACCTACGTAGGAGTCCTCCGCCAGGAACTCGGCGAATTAACGGCCGAATTGACCGTGCACGGGAGCAAACCGGAAATTCGCTGGATCAAACCGGACGGCAAATCGCAAAAGAGTGTTCCAGCGGCGGTGAAACGGGACTTTGGCGACGAGCTTAAGGAACTGAAACTGGCCGCCAAAGATATTGAAAAGATGGTCCCCGTCCAAGCCGCGCGGATCGAACAGGTCTATTTGCAGCAGCGAAGTTGGGAGCTTCCCCAATGGCGGGCGCAGTATCTTGAGCATCCCTTGGTCGGGACATTAGCGCGGCGGCTGATTTGGTCATTCGAAACGGGTGGTAAAAAGGTCTCGGCATTTTATTGCGACGGCTGTTTCGTGCACAACGATAACGCACCGCTGGAGGACTTGGCCGACGATACGACTGTGACGCTGTGGCATCCCTTGGATGAGTCGATCGACGATATCATTGCTTGGCGTGAATGGCTGCTGGAACACGAAGTCCAACAACCGTTTAAACAGGCGCACCGAGAGGTCTACCTGCTGACCGATGCCGAGAGAAACACGGGCGTCTATTCCAATCGTTTCGCCGGTCATGTTTTGAAACAGCATCAGTTCAATGCGCTTTGTGCCGCGCGCGGCTGGAAAAATTCGTTACGGCTGATGGTCGACGCCACTTATCCGCCGGCACACATGGTCTTGCCCAACTGGAATCTACGGGCTGAGTTTTGGGTCGAAGGAGCCGGCGAAGAGTATGGCGTGGATTCGAACGAGACCGGCACGTATTTATATCTCACGACCGACCAGGTTCGTTTTTACCGAGATGAAGCAGCACTGAATTGGGCGCAGGTTGGCGATGGGGACTATTCTTCTACCGGCCCTGATGAAGAGGAAAATCATCCCCTAGCCCTAGAAGAAATTCCTCCCCTCGCATTTTCAGAATTGCTGCGTGACGTCGATCTGTTTGTGGGCGTCGCCAGTGCGGGGAACGATCCGAATTGGAGCGACGGTGGCCCCGAAGGTCGATATCGGGATTATTGGACCAGCTATTCTTTCGGCGATCTGGGAAATACCGCCCAGACGCGAAAAGCGATTTTAGAGCGGCTTGTGCCCCGATTGAAAATTGCCGAGCGTTGTACGTTCTCGGATCGCTTTCTGATCGTACGAGGGGACAAACGGACCTACAAAATCCACCTCGGTTCGGGAAACATCCTCATGGAGCCGAATGACGCGTATTTGTGCATCGTGCCCGGACAATCGGTCCACAAAGGAGCCGATGCTGTCTTTTTGCCGTTCGAGGGCGACCGCACACTGTCAATCATCCTCAGCAAAGCCTTCTTGCTTGCCGAAGATACTAAGATCAAGGATGCAACAATCCTCAGCCAAATCAACCATCAACCCACCGTCCAGCCGTAGCTCTTGTATTCCGTCCCAAACGTCCCATCGTCGTACAGGTCGATCACGTTGTAGCCCTCGTCGGTATGGTAATGGTCTCCTTTCCACCACAACCCGCAGACGGCGCCGCTGTTGACGAAGTCGATGCCTGAAAACGAAATCCGCTCGGTCAAATGTGTATGCCCGCTGAGGCAGAGTTTGATGTTGGTATGCTTGCGGAACAGGTGCACCAAGGCTGTTGCGTCTTGGTGCGACAACATGCGGCGTTTGCGGGGGTCTTGTTTGACGTGCTCTTGAAATTCCAAGCCGCCCACCGTGACGATCGGAATGTGTGAGATGATTGCGATGGGGGTGGTGGCGGGCGTGGTGGTCAGTTCGTTTTTCAACCACGCGAATTGAGCCGCATCCAATTCGCCGCGGTAGACGGTCTCGTTATCAGCGGTCATGGAATCGAGTACCAATATTCGCCAACCGCCAACGTTGAAACCATAATAACCTCGCTCTAGTCCCAGTTGATCCAGACTGTACTGCTTGCCCCAGCCTGGTTCGTTGCCGGTTGTTTTGCTCCCGGGCTTGTCCCAACCCCAGACATCGTGATTGCCCAAGCAATGTTTGACCGGCAGCGCGCACTCGGCTTTCCAGGTGTTCTTCCACAGCGCCCATTGACTTTCTAAGTGGCTGCGGTCGACCGCCAGTCCGTCGTAAATCGCGTCGCCGCCGTTGATGAGCAATTCGGGAGGATCATCGAGCGCCTGCACATGCCGCAGCGCTTTGGTCAGGCCGTCCGCAGCGGAGCGTTTTTCGTTGAGGTGGATATCGGTCAGGTGCGCTAACCGCGCGGTCCGCTTGCGGGGCATCGATGAATCGGCCGCCAACAACGGTGTGCCAATTCCAGAAGATAATAAAGCCGCTCCAGATCCCACAGCCAGGGATTGCAGTAATTCACGTCGATTCATGAATAAAGTCCTTCGGGACGCGGAATGAGGTATTGTCTGTTCCAAGCCGGTTGCGTGTGTCTCAACGCAACTTTCTAGGTCGGACGAGCAATTTCCCTACTATAACACGGCAATGCATTTTTTTATTACTGGAAGCATGGTCGGCACGCTGACGCATGTCTCTCGTCGACCTTGGACACGATAACGCATTGTTGTACACGGGCTTCTCGACCTTCGAACTGTCCCTTCAGTGTAAACAGAATTCCCGCGATTGTCGCACTCGGGAGTCGGTTCCTGCGTGACGATGGCCTAGGCAACGGGTTATACTCGGCTGTGTGGGGTGATTTGGGGGCGCACACACCGCTTTGATGAATTCCTTCTGTAGAGACACTGAATGAGGTTGTGGTGATGGTACTTCGATATACGACATTTCTCTCGGTTTGTTTGATCCTTTTGAGCCGTGCGGCGATGGCTGAGGATGAACCTGGCCTGCAGTCGCTGTTGACAAAACCGATCATTGGCGCCGAGCTGAGCCAGGACGAAGTGATGGAATTCACGGATGCGCGGGTGATGCCCATGCCGGAGGTGGAAACAATCGCCGAGTGGGAAGCGTTCGTTCAGCGGCAACGGCAGGCGACGTTTGCGGAGGTGATCTATCGGGGTAGCGCCGCACAGTGGCGCGATGCGGAGTTAGGAGTGGAGTACTTCGACACGATCGACGGTGAGCCGGGATATTCGATACGCAAACTCCGCTACGAGGCAGTCCCGGGGCTGTGGATCCCTGCCCTGCTCTACCTGCCGGATAACCTGGAAGGCCGCGTGCCGGTGATAATGAATGTCAACGGGCATGATGGCAATGGCAAAGCGGCACCGTACAAACAAATCCGCTGCATCAACCAAGCCAAGCGGGGCATGATTGCATTGAATGTCGAATGGTTTGGCATGGGACAGTTGCGGACCGACAATTTCGTGCATTACCGGCTCAATCAAATCGACCTGTGCGGCACCAGTGGATATGGCGCGTTTTATTTGTCGATGAAACGGGCTTTGGACGTTCTTTTGTCGCACGAGCATGCGGATCCTGAGCGGGTGGCTGTGACGGGGCTTTCCGGGGGTGGTTGTCAAACGATTCAAATCAGCGCGCTCGATGAGCGGGTGACCTTGGCGGATCCTGTCGCGGGGTATTCGAGTTTTCATACCCGCGCGCGCTATCTGTCGGACCTGGGGGACTCGGAGCAAACTCCCGTCGACTTGGCGGTGACGGCGGACTATTCGGTGCTGACCGCCATGCGGGCACCGCGGCCGACCCTTTTGACCTACAACGATCAGGACAATTGCTGTTTCCGCGCGGGATACGCCTTGCCGCCGCTCGTGCAGGCAGCGGAACCGATTTTCAAATTGTATGGTAAACCTGACAATCTGCAATCACACATCAACACCGACCCCGGCACGCATAATTATGAATTAGACAACCGGCAGCAGTTGTATGCGTTTCTCGGTCGGCATTTTTATCCGGATGATGCAGCCTACGATGCCGACGAAATTCCCTGTGAAGACGAAGTGTTATCGGCCGATGAGTTGATGGTCCCGCTACCGGACAACAATCTGAATTTGCATGCACTGGCCGTCGCCGAAATGCAATCCCTTCCCCGTGATAGCGTACTGCCCACTTCTGCAGGGGCGGCTGCCGGATGGCAACGGACCAAGCGGGCACGGCTGCGACAAGTCCTGCGGTTTCCCAAGTATGATGTTCAGGCCGAAGCGGTGGGGCAGCAGGAAGTCGCCGCAACACAAGGCACTTTTTGGCAGTTCAAAATCGGCGACGCTTGGACCGTTCCAGCAGTGGAATTGGTGCGCGGGACGCCTCAACGCACGGTGATTATCATCGGCGATGCAGGACGCGGCTCATTGACGCCGCAAGTGGAGGAACTGTTAGCGGCGAACAACCGTGTGATTGCGGTGGATCCATTTTTCTTTGGGGAATCGAAAATCAAAAATCGCGACTATCTGTTTGCGCTGTTGGTCTCAGCGGTCGGGGAGAGACCGTTGGGAATTCAAGCGTCGCAAGTTGCCGCCGTGGCACGTTGGACGGCCGCTAAGGACAACGTCCGCCGCGTCAAAGTGGTTGCAGTGGGACATCGCACAAGCGTGGTTGCCTTGGCAGCAGCTGCATTGAACGACTCGGTTATCAGTGGTGTCGAACTCCATGATTCACTCGGCAGCTTGCAACAAGTCGTCGAGGAAAACCGGCAAGTCACCGAATCACCGGAGTTGTTTTGTTTCGGCCTGCTCCTTGAGCACGACATCAAACAACTCGCCGCCCTGGTTGCTCCCAATACGGTCAGATTTGTTAAACCGAGTGAGCGCGTTCGCAGTGAACTGGTGGACTTGAAAGCGTTTTATGCGGAACTGGGAATCCAATTCGACCCGTTCCGCTAGTATCACGGTTGGGGCGGAGGCGGCGGTCGCATTTGGGGCATGATCAATTGAGATGGGTATCCTGTCCCCGCCGCCGTCAAATCACACTAAAATCTTTCCGTCTTAAAACGTGTGGGCCAATTCTGGGCGTGAAACCTCTTGGCAGGTTTGGGGCATCCGGCTAGAATCCGCCGCGGATGTTTCCGCACCGATTCCCGGTCCGGGGATCTATCCTCTCTCAGATCACTTAGCTTCTCATACATCTTGGCGACCGTGCCTAGTTCTCCCCCGATACGACCGTTGGCTTGCTTGACGTGTGCATTGCTGCTCACTTGTGTGTTGAGCGGATGTGTACATCGACGGATGACAATCCGTAGCAACCCGCCGGGTGCCCGCGTGTTTTTGGAAGATAAGGAAATCGGCTTTACGCCCGTATCGACTGATTTCACGTATTACGGGACGCGCGAAATCACTTTGGTCAAAGATGGTTATGAGACGGCCACCGTATTCCAGCCGGTTCGCAAACCTTGGTACCAATACCTGCCGTTTGAATTCTTCGCCGATAACTTAAGTCCAGCAAAGATCAACAACCGGCACGAGTTCAACTACCAACTCGAACCGCTGAGGATTGAACCGCAGGATGACATTCTGAACCGCGGCTGGGAACTCCGCAACGCCGCTCAGATTCCCGAGTAACCTCTCGACGAATCCTCTTCAGCCCTTGGACCCCACGGTGCGGCGCGTCGACTCGCGGGGACAATTCTAATGCAACGCCAGCATTAGGTATCAATCGTCGTGTACAGAAATAGAGCGTCACGACGCATTTACGATGACTGTTCCGATTAGCTCAATCGGGGCATCCCTCGAAATAACTCAAGGGCCTCTCCATTGACCACCGTTTACGCTGCCGATCAAGTGGCCTCTGCCATCACGAGCGAGCTGATCATCGGAGTTGAGAAGTGATTCGGGATTGGATGTGGTTAGCTCTACGTCCAAGGTCCGTTTGCATGAAAACGGGACTTTCGGAGTAACCTCCAGTGTGTCGACCGAATCTTTATCAACGTCTACGAACGAAGAAATACGCGAATGGTCCGAACACTGATAAGAAATGTGATTCTATTGAGTTGCCCCCATGAACGATGACAATCAGCCACCCAATAAAATTCCAGACAAGCATGAAAACGAAAAAGACGACGAGGAAGATAACGAGGCCATTCATTCCCTTTACTCCACCAGGCCGTTTCTGTTTATCGATGCAGAGAGAACATTGCGCTTTAGGGCGTGTTTTTAAATTGATTGAAATGCTGATAATAAGGTACGGCTCCCGTTTTGGATATCAACCAAGGGGGAAGCGGTATTCATAGCAACAAGTCACTGAAAGTATGGCACCGTTCTCACCAAGGAACAATGTCAATTCATACGAAAACGTCCTCAGCCTCCAGTTCTTCCCCAGAGGCGAAATTCAGGCGAGGACCATTTTATTTCAGGCCGGAGCTGCCTTTGAGTGCTCCGCCGAGGCCGATCTTTTCCGGATGCCGGGCGATTTTGTCGGCGAAGACTCTTAGGTCGCGCATGGCCGGCTCTAGGTTGCGGAGCATCACGCTCATCAATTTCGCTGTGTGATTCAAGTTATCATACAGTTCCGGATCAGCAACGAATTTCTTGAGCGAGCCATCTTCGGAATTCGCCATTTGGGAAAACTGGTTTAATTCGGTCATCAACTTATCCAACTTAACGACCGAACTGTCGAGGCTCATCACAATTTTGTGGCTGCGTAGGGCCAGCGGCCTAGTGACGTGGGACAGGTTCTCAAGATTTTCATCCGCCCTGCCGACTGCCATTTTCACGGCAGCGATGGCGTCGCGCGTTTCTTCGACCATCGTTGGGAGAGCAGCGACGGCGCGTTCGATGTTTCGTTGATTTTCGGGATTCCCGACAATCTGATTGGCGTTGTTGAGCGTGATAGTGAATTCATGCAACGATTCAGCGGCGCGCTCCACAACCGTTTCGATGTTGCCTCGATTGGTATCGACAAGGTTGTTGACGTTTTCGCCCACTTTTCTCCACTCGGCGCTTGTTGCTTCAAAGGACTCCATGGTCTTGCCCATGGTCTCCTCGAGCCGCTCAACGATTTTCATCACATCGACGGCCGGTTCGCCGACCAGGACGTCGCCGGGTTTATAGTATTGCGGGCTTTTGCCAGGTGTAAATTCGATACTCGCGTCACCCAAGAGCGATTGCGTCAGCCGTGCTTGGCTGTCACGACGCAATCTGTATTGTTCATTGACCTCGATCGTCACGGTTACGCCGCCACGTTTTTCATCGAAGGTCACGGACCCGACTTGCCCGATGGTGATGCCGTTTTTACGGACGGGGGTCAATTCTTGAACGCCGGGTGCGTCGTCAAAACGGACGGCCAGTGTGTAGGACTTTTGAAAGAGCCGTCGCATCTCGCCGAATGTAAACATCAACGCCGTCGCCACAACCAATGCTGTGACGACGAACAATCCGACGCGAAATTGTAATTGCCGCTCTGTCATCTCTCAGTCATCCTACTGCTGTATTCAAAGCGATCTGACGGAATTGTGTGATCCGTTTGTTTCGATTTCGATCGCAATAATCTTTGCTGGTCAGGCAACGGACAGTTCCCGCATCCGCTCACCTGCTTCACCGTGAACAAACTGCGCCACCCGTGAATCGGATGAGGCAAACGCCTCCTCGGCAGTTCCTTCAAAAATGATCTGTGACTCATCCGCTCCCAATCGTGGCAGCGGATAAAACATCACCACGCGGTCCGCCACCTTGCGGACGGTGTTCATATCATGCGTGACAACAATACTCGTCACGGGTCGGCGTACGCGGGTCTGCAGTATGAGGTTGTTGATCACGTCGCTCATGATCGGATCCAAACCGGTCGTCGGTTCGTCGTACATCATGATCTCGGGCACCAATGCTAGTGCCCGTGCGAGGCCGACACGTTTTTTCATCCCGCCGGAAAGATGGGCCGGTTTCTTTTCGCAGACCGAGGTCGGAAGCCCAACCTCCAGGACCCGTTCCTCGACAATCGTGCGGATTTTTTCTTCGGTCAGCGCCGTGTTTTGCCGCAACGGAAAGGCGATGTTTTCAAAAACGCTCAAACTGTCAAACAGCGCCGCCCCTTGAAATAAGTAACCAAAGCGTTGCCGTTCATAAGACAGTTCGCGCTCCGATCGCTCACTGAGTGGACGGTCCTCAAACAGCGCTTCGCCTGATGTGGGATCCAAGAGACCGATCAACAGTTTCATGGTCACGCTCTTGCCGCAACCGCTTTCACCAATCACGACCAACGTTTCGCCGCGACTGACCGTCAGATTGACATCGCGCAGCACGGGCTGATCACCGAATTGCTTCGATGCGCTGCGCAGTTCTAAAATAGGACTTTCGCGAGTCATGGGCTGCTTATGAAACGAATTGAGTCCACGAATTGATCAGATCGAATTCCAGTACCACACCGCCGCCATAGGAGGGCCAAAGCGTGTAATAAAGTGCCTGCAAAAACGCACCGAGTGCAAAGTCCAGGACTAAGATCAAGACGAAGGAAAAGACAAACGCCTCCGTCGCCGCACGGCCGACCCCTTCGGCACCGGCGGTACAATTAAAACCTCGATGACAGGCAACCACAGCGATCGCCGCCCCGAAAAATGTGCTCTTAAACATGCCGCAAAACAAGTCGTACGGCCCGACATAACTGATCGCATGATGCCAATAATGGTGGCTGTTGATATCCAACACATAGCTGCTCAAAAACCAGCCGCCTAAAATGCCGGTTGCATCGGCCACAATGGTCAGCAGCGGGATCAAGGTAAAGCAGGCCAAAAACCGCGGCACAACCAAGTAGTTCACCGGGTTAGCGCCCATGGCTGAAAGCGCGTCGATTTGTTCGGTCACCCGCATCGTGCCCAACTCAGCAGCAAGGGCGCTGCCTACACGTCCGGCGAGCATCGTGGCCGCCAAGACCGGACCGAGTTCTTTGACCAGTGAAATATTGATAATTGCGCCGAGCTTGGTTTCCATGTGCATCAGGCGAAACTGGTCGTAGGTCTGTATGGCCAGTACCATGCCGATGAAGACGCCGGTCACGATCACCACTGGCAAACTCAGTACGCCGGTTTGATACAAGCTCGGCAGCAAGACGCGTTTCCGTGGCAGCCGCGTTGTCATCCAATAGAGGATCTTCGTAAAGAAGATCGTCACATCTCCCACGTTTTCCAGGATCACCAACGTGATCTTCCCGATGACATGTATCGGTCCGATCCGGGGGAGCGGGTCTGCGACGGACGCCATGGGATGGGTTTCCTTGTGTCAGAGGCTATTGGCACATACCGCCTGCCGGCGCACGTTGCGCGGAGCGGTTGTCTCTGTGAATCGGAATGAGATGAGGAGGTGTAACTCGGGCGGGAGGATAACCGCTTTCACCAGATGAGGCGAGGGCAATCTACAGACCGTAGACGCTTAGAATTCTCATTTGAGAGGGGAGCGACTGGGAGCTTTTGCGCGATAGAATAACGCATCCCCCGTGAAATCACTGTCCGACGGGACACGTTATTTTGAGATGTCGTAACAAGCGGCTTCGCGGGCATTTCGGACGTATAACCGGCCACGGACCAAGGTCGCATGATTCCAGGTCTTGCCTTCGATTGCTTGGAAGCGGGCCAGTGGTTGGCTCTTTTTCGGCTCTGCTTTGACGAGCAAGACTTCACCCGATTCAGTGATGATGAGCAGGAGATCATCGACGAGCAGGATTTGTCCGTATCCGTAGCGTCCCGCTTTCCAGACGCGTTTGCCTGTATTGAGATCCAAACAGGTCAGGATCCCCTCATCCAAACCGTAAACGTAGTCATCTTTGACCACGAACTCGTTGAATTTGGCTTTGAGGCGAATCGATTTCCAAACCTGCTCTGCTGACCACTGGTGGCCTTCGTGTTTTACCTCCAGCAGCGCCGCTCCCAATCCATAGCCGGTCGAAATCAATATTTGCGACTCATCCAAAGGATACGGCAGAACCGCATTGACCTTAGGTCCCGTTGTCCAAGGGAAATTCCACAATTCCTCACCCGTCGCCGGATCATGTCCTGACAAACCGTTGCCGGCAAAAATCAGAAGCTGACGCTCTCCTTGAATGTCGGCCAATCGCGGCGAACTGTAGGAAGCTGGCCCATTTCCGGCCGACCAAACGCGGTCCCCTGTTAGTCGGTGATAGGCGATTAGGCCCGCGTCATCGCCGCCGGCATTAACCACCACTACGTCATCATAGACCAATGGCGAACCGGACATGCCCCAGGACAAGACCTTTGCACCGGCGTCTTCGAGAATGTTCGTCGACCAAATCACCTCGCCGGTCCGTGCGTCGAGGCAATTCAAAATGCCGGTCGCGCCTTGAGTATAGATCTTGCCATCAAAGTAGGTTGGCGTGGCCCGCGGGCCGTCGCTGCCCAGCACTTCTGAAAAACGCACGGGGTCGGTGTGTGCCCAAATCTCATCCCCGGTTTCGGCACTGTAGCAAACGACCGTTTCCTCTTCTTCGCGTTGCTCCTGCGTGAACGCCAGTCCGTCAACGACAATAAATGAGGACCAAGCGAGGCCAACGGGATGCCGCCAGATTTCACGGGGAGGTTGTTCGTCCCAATTCGTGCGAATGCCGGCATCGACGATGTGGCCGGTGCGGTCCGCTCCGCGAAAGATGGTCACGTCGCCTTCCGCCGGGACCAATTCTTCGATAGGGACGCTTTTCTCGTCCTGGCCGACTTCGGAATGTGTTTTTCGATATTCAGCGGCAATCTCTTCGGCGGTGGGGGTCCAGCGAAATGCCAACATGGGAAACACCGCGCCGGAGTATTCCTCGACACGAACGGAGTACCGCGCTGCAATGCCCAATAAGATCACCACACCCAATCCGGCAAATCGCGTGCGCCAGCGTAGTCGACTGGCGAACATCCACCACATGAGCAACAAAAAGGAAACGGTCATCGACGTCAGCCACATCGAAACCGACTGGTTGGGACGGTTTTCCGACATCGACCACCAGAGAATCGATTCGACGACCGCAGCAATTCCCAAAATCGCAACCGCCGGCCACCAACGAAATCCTTTCGGGCGTCCGGGGACATTGACGACTTCCGTTTGAGCGGCTTCGACGGAATGTTCGCCGGCTACGGGCGCACTTCCGGAATCCGCTGCGTTCCCATCAGTCTGGTCCATGATGACTCCGTTTCCCCGATCGAATTATCCTGTTGCCCTGCACCGCATTCTAGCGCCGCGGCAGAAAATGAAAAGCCCCGCCGCTGGTTATTGCAGGCGCTCGCCGCTTTCGCGATCGAACTTGGGCGGACGACGTGTTTTTGGAACACTGTCGTCGGTCTGCTGCTTCCACTGACTCAGCTTTGCGCGGAGTTGGTCGCGGACTGCGGCAAATCGCGGATCGCTGACCAAATTTTGCAGCTCGTAAGGGTCGTTTTGCAGGTCGTACAGTCCTTCAGCCGGGCGCGGCAGCGTGAAGCATTGTTGCTGGTTAGCAGTCAATTTTCCTTCCTCGCGTAATTTCAACATCGCTTGGTAGGTTTCACCGCGAACCGCATCGGCAGGCGGCGTGCCCGGCAGGTCGGTGTATGAATTATCGATGAATTTATATTGCGCTGTGCGGATCGCGCGGCTGTGGGCGTTGAAATCGTGCCAATTGTGTTCAGCGAACACCGCATCTTGAATTTCCGCATTGGGATCGGACAGTACTGCTGAAAAACTTTTCCCTTGAAACGTCGGCCCCCCATCCAGCCCAGCCAATTCCAACAATGTCGAAGAGAGGTCGATCGAACTGATCAAGGCATCTGTCGAACCGCCGGCGGTAATCTGCTTTGGCCAACGCACGATCCAGGGAGTCTTGATGCCGCTGTCGTAGACCGTGGTTTTGCCGCGGGGAAAGGGGCGTCCATTGTCGCTGAGAAAGACAACTACCGTATTGTCGGCCGCTCCCTGTTTATCCAGTTCCTCCAACACGTCGCCGATCACGCCGTCCATGCGGGTAATTTCGTCATAGTACATCGCCAGGTCGCGACGGGTCTCCGGGACATCAGGCAGGTAGGGTGGGACGACCGTGTCACTCGGTTTGTGTGGCTCGTCGATGGTCCCTTCTTGGTAGGGACGGTGCGGATCGAAAAAAGCCATCCAGAGGAAAAAAGGTTGATCCAGGGGCCGCTGCTCAATCGCTTGCATCCAGACCTTTTCTCGCCCATTGTGGATGCGGTCAAAGTTCTTTTTCTCCGACGGACCCAGATGCCATTTGCCGGCGGAAGCTGTGTAATACCCCGCTTCTTTTAAGCGGCGGGCGACGGTGATTTGATCGGCGGGCAACGGTTGATGCAATTCCGACGCTCCGGTGTTGTGCGGATAGCGACCGGTGAGGATGCTGCATCGGCTGGGGCTGCAGGAGCTGCAGGTTAAAAACGCGTTGTCGAAGCGCAGACCGTCGCGTGCCAAATTATCGATGTTCGGCGTGCGGATGTGTGGATGCCCGTAGGCGCCGCAATCATCCCAAGCCATGTCGTCGGCGATGAAGACGATGAAATTGGGACGCTCCTCGGCATAAGCCACGCTGCTACACATCAACAACAGCAGTCCACCGAGCATCAATCGCATCGTAGTGTTCCTCTTCGTGTTCGCAACGGCCGTGGTTCGGTTTTGGTGCTGCCAGCGTTACGTTTCTTCGTCCTGCAATAGGAGTTGATTGTCGTATTCTTCTTCGAGTTGGCGGACGTTTTCGGCGAGTTCGCCATCTTGTTCGACCGCGGTCGAGACTTGCATTTCCCACTCGGTGCTGGCGCCGCGCAGCTCATCGAGGTTGGGCGAGATCCCCAGGATTGTCGCCAGACGCCGCGTCACCGCGAGAATGCTCGCGGGATTGGCACCGGTTAAGTAGCCGGGGATTTCGGCGACCAGCGAGGTCATGCGCAAGTCAGCGGCATCGGCTTGTGACAACAGATAACTCACAAACGAACCCGGACCGGAGTACGTTGTGCGATGCACGCCATATTTCTCCATCGCCGGCAGCATGTCGGCATGCGAGCACGAGACATGCAGTCGCGGTTCGCGGGTATGCGGCACTCCGCCGCCGAAGGAGCCAACGAACAGAATTTTTTTGATGCCCAACTCCGCACAGACGGCGAACAGGCAATCACGAAACGTTCGCCAGCGCATGTGCGGTTCCTTCCCGACGAATAGCACCAAGTTCGAGGTGGCATCGACGGAAAACTGGTTCTCAGGCATTTGGATCTGCTTGATTAAACCATCTTCGTATTCAATATGCGGCCGGAATAGTGCGGCGATCTCCATCGGTCCGGGTACGTTTTGAATGTAAAACGGATCCGGATCAATTTCTGCCAGCGGCGTGGCGTTGAGGACCGTCACCAGTCGTCGGACCGTTCCAGTGGAAACGTCGCCGCCATCCATCCACCCCGAAAAAGCGAGCAACAGCGTTGCGTCTTGTAATTGGGCGTGACCGTGGTAGCGGATCAGATCAAGGGGATTGTCATTCATGTCACGATTTTAATGGAGACATGCCTCCCGGACAACACGCGCCGTGAAATCCGTCGATAATCCAACATGATTCACGGTGACGGTAGAATCGTATCCAAATTCGCGACATCGGACACTTAGAGTTCCGCGCGGAAATCGCGAGAATGTGCGGCGCGTTCCAGCCAGGGTCTGCGTGTCGGGCAATGAACGCCTGCTCGTCCAGTCCCTACTGGAAGCCGTGGGGCGATTCGTGGTCGCCTGGGAGGGTTTTCGTGACGTTCCCGGAGTAAACGCGCAGCGACCGCGCATTTATTTAGAGTGAGGATACGACAGTGCCAGAAGCGCACCACCAGTTAGTGCGCTTCTGGCAAGACGTGCGCAATGGGATACGGAATTGCACACGCAGCAGTCGCAAACGTTGTCATTAAGCCATAGTTAAAGTGCCGACAGTGTCACCTAAGCAATATTGGTATGCTCTCACTGAATACCCGGCATAGGGGCCGAAGTGATCCATGTCGAATCATCCAAGCATTGCAAAAACGTTGGCCCGCTAAGGTGGGGGGCGGCAAATAAATAGTAGCAATAACGACAGGTGGGGTCACATACAAATTGATTGTCGCCGAGCCTTTCGGCGGCCTTAAGCGGCAACCGTCGGACGTAAACTAGACGGCTTTTGCTCTTGGGCTTCGAGGTATTCCTGAACCGCATTAGCGGGGGAATCTCCGTAATAGTTAGCCAACAGCCCTCCTCCGCCATTTACGTAGAAGTCTTGTTTGGAAACGGTTTTCCAAGCCTGTTGCGATGTCAGTTGCAGTTTTTCGCCCAGCCAGTTCATGAAGGCAAAGCGATTGTCGGGGCGTCGCCAAAAGTTTTTGGGGACACTGAGAAACAGCCATTCCTTCCAAGGGTATGCCGATTCAAATTCACGCACAGCGGCGATGGGGGAATCGTGATGTACGTTCGACAAAAACCCGCCGCCGTTATGCGAATGAAAATCGCATTTGCTCACTCGATACCAGTCTTCAGTTTGGCGGATGTCCAACTCCCGCGCTAACCACCGCATATAGCGGCGGCGATTCCCAGGGCTTTTCCAAAATCCCTGCGGAGCGCTTTTGAACAACCATTCTTTCCAATGGACGTGTGGTAGAAACTCTTGCAACGCAGCCAATGGTGAGGCGTTGTATTTCAAGGCCAAGAGGCCAGCGCCGTGGTTTTCATCAAAATTACGTTTGGTCAATGCATACCAATCATGCGGGACGTGAAAGCCGAGTTTGCGTCCTAACCATTGCATGTAGGATTTTCGATTTTCCGCGACGTCCCAAAAACCAGCCGGGACGCGTCCGCGGTGCCAGACCTGTTCCGTGTCTGAGTTTCGTACATACGAATTTCGATCACGTGAAATTGTTGGGGGTATACTCGTCACGGGAGGGTTTGCAAAACCGTGCGGGACAGTCGATCTGTAGTTACTGGAAATCATGCTCATCGTGCTCATGTGTGCGCGTTCCTTTCACGCTGTGCTTGCAGATTGCAAAGATCTTCCGTGACCAAAATTCGCTGCCAGTCTATGCCGGTTCGTACTCACGGTCGTCAGCAGCGGGGCGTCAACGGTTCTGAGATCAGATAGAGCATATGGTGTGCCAACCAATAGTGTCGCTTCGAGAAGAATTCGTAACTAACTGTCTGGAAGGCTGTTACGGCGCGACATTTCGGCGGTCCCAGAATTAATATTTTGTGGGACGGCTGGAATTGTTGGCAAGGCTTCCTGAATTGTAGGCGTTTATACCTAGAATTTGTCGCAGACAGCCCGCGCTGAGCACTGATTGGTGAGACGCGGGGACAGCCGCGCTATTTCACCTTGAAGTTCAACGTCGACTCGGCGAATTTTTGGCCAAGTTTATCGGTTACGGTCAGCTTGAGGACGTAACGACCTTGCGCCAAATCACGAGGAATTGAAAAGAGCGATGCGATGAAAAAGTCGCGGCGGGGATATTTACACAGATCCTCCGTCGGCTGCATTTCGATCGCGTTTTGTACGGCGCGGCCACTCATGGGACCATTGCCGGGAATCAAAAACTCAATCGTCGGCGCCAACGTTGTCAGGTACAGGTTCTCGTCTGTTAAGCGTGTGGAGAAGTTACGGATCTCGGCATACAACACCACTTGCTGTCCCGGACTGAATTCCTCCGGCTCGATTCGCTTGTAGTTTCCAAAGTTCGTCACGCTGCTACACAACGCGATGTCACCGATTTCTAAATTCGCCAAGCTGCTCAGTTTGTTGGTCGCACGCGTGAAGGATTTGACTGCTTCGCTATACCGTTCCGGCCCGACAAGTTGTGGGTTGCGATCGAAATAGTTCGACATGCCGTACAACGTGTATTGCCAGAACTCTTGCTGTGCCGGATCGATGCCGGGAATCGGCTCCCAAGCCCGGGCTTGTTGCGCGGGTTGATCCGACATTAAGTACAGCATTCGCAGATAGACGTTGTTCTCAACAAAATCGCGACTCGCCGGCGAATCATTGTTCATGCCGGGACGCAACTGCGCGACTTCTTGTTCCGCCATGCCAATCGATTGCCCCAAGTGTGTCCGCCATGTCATCACGGCACGTGCCTGGTCCTCGGGGGATTGCAGCGTCAGCGGCGCGGTGTTGGCCATGGTGACATTGGTTTGTTGAACCTGTCCCGGTTGTGCGGCGTATTGGCCGTTGGGCGAATTACGAGTGTTGTCAAACTCACCCGGTTTCAGCGAGCCGACCGGCATTTGTCCCGGTTGCGGTTGTCCTGGTTGGTAGTAGGTCGGCAAATTGTCGGCTGGATCTGATGAACGCGGCGGAGTCGTATTTCCTGCTTGTGTGATGCCGCCATATTGGCCGGGCGGTTGATAATCGCCGATCCGCATCGCAGATTGGCCGGGGGCCGAGGTTTGGCCGCCATTCCAGTCCGCCTGATGGTTCACAACCTGATTGCCCCGGCCCTGTTCGGCATGACCGGCTTGCACAATGCCATGCGGGTCACCGGGAAATCCTCGCGGAGGTTGGGTCGACCCATACTGCGAATGGCCCGCATCAACGGCCGGTTGTTGCGGCGCGAAACGGCTCTGCGGAGGAACGTTTGCGCTATATTGTTGATTTGCATCGAGGGAACGCAATCGATCGGACGATGGCTTTTGATCGTTAAGGCCGTATGCTGTTTCTTGTTCGAGTTGTTGGCCTAAGTGGAAAGCGTTGAGGATTTGCGGGATCAAATGGGGAGGAACACCCTGCAAGTCGCGGCGCATGCGGGCTTTTTGCTCTGGCGTGGCCGATGCAAGTTTCCGTTCGATTAGTGCCTCGGTCTCTGTATCAAATCCCGAAGTTGGACCAGCGGCCATCGATTCGGACGTGGGTTCCGTGGTTGTTAAATTGGGATCGTGCTGTTCCGTCTTGGCGGTCGTCGCGCCCTGACGCGATTTACGAAACGCCGACATGAACCGACTTTCGGAGGGGGAAGATTCGGCTACCTTCTCTTCAGCGCCGAAGGGGTTCGCCGTTAAAGGGGAACCGGCGGACCGGCAGCCTTCTGTTGCGGCGAACAATGAGAGTAGCAGCAATGAATAGGCAAAACGGTGCCGCATCGCTTAGCATCCTTGCAAAACAGGGGACCTCCGATGGCAAATTGCCAGTCGGGACTCACGCCCAAACGCAGCCGTCCCTAGCTGGTCGGGGGATGAGAGGGGTCGCAGAGTATCGATATTGCAAAGTCAACGCAAGATCGGGTCGGCGCTGATCGACTTTTGAGACAAATGCGTTGTTTGCCGGGCCAATTCGAACTCTCTGAAGTGCATGTTTGGCTGCGTATCTCAAATGCTACTGGCCTGGGAGCGTGCCGTTTTTGACGAACTCGCTGATTTCAGCCCCGAGTTTTATCAATTGCTCTTTGAGTGATTCACAGGATGATTCCAGGCCATTCCATTCGCCTTGATGCGCGTTGTCTTCAATCTCTTGAACGATCTGCGCGGCCGGTTTCGACGGGAACATCCTTAGCAACCCTTTCACAGTATGCGCTGCGCGGCCCGTAGCCGTCGCATCTTGTAACTGCACTGCTTGCTCAAGTTTGGTCATCAAAGCTTTGCATTCCTCCACCGATGCCGAAGCAACTTCGCGCAACAAGTCGTGATCGCCTTGGACCGCGTCCAGTGCGACCGCCCAATCAATGCAACCGGAGATGCTGTCTTGCGAATCGCCGTTCGCTCCGTCGTTGGTTGTCGCTGCAGCACTATCGGTTGGTTCCTCAAAAAACTCAGCGATCGCTTCGTACAACAATGGAATGCGGATTGGTTTGGCAACATAGCCGTCCATGCCGACGGCGAGACATTTTTCGCGGTCCCCTTTCATCGCATGCGCCGTCATCGCCACGATGGGTGTCCGAGTTTGGGGCTGATGGGACGCTTTCTTATTTTTCTCGATTTCGCGAATAGCCCCCGTTGCTTCAAATCCATCCATCACAGGCATCTGCACGTCCATCAGCACTAGGTCAAACGGATCACGCTGAAAGGCGTCCAGCGCCTCTCGACCGTTGTTGGCAATGGTGATGGTGTGCTTCCACTTTTTCAAAAGTCCGATCGCCAGTTTTTGGTTGGCATAACTGTCCTCGGCCAACAGAATTCGCAATGGGCGAATATTGGCCATTTCCGAAATGGAGGTTGCCGAACCGGCGGTCGTCTCTTGAGGAACGAGTGCCAATTCCACAAGGATCGCCTGCATCAACTCTTGTCGTTTGACCGGTTTGCTCAACTGTATGGCGATTCCGATTTCCTGGGTCGGAAACTCATCCGAAGCGCGGTCGCCGGAGGTCAAAGCAATCACCGTCACGTCTCGAAATGGAGGCAACTGTTTCGCCCGCCGCACAAATTCGTACCCATCCATGTGCGGCATATGGATGTCAGTCAGGATCAAAGATATGGGGGCGCCGTCGTCATCGGAACGACGCAACATTTGTAGGGCTTCTTCTCCGGCCGAAGCGACAAGCGGTTGCATGCCCCAATGACTCACCAATTCTTCGAGGATGAGGCGATTGGTTGCATTGTCGTCGACGATTAACACGCGCAGGCCTTCGAGTGCTTCGGGGGGCAACGCAACGGTTCGTTTTGCCGGTTCCGTCACTTCCTCAAACCGAGAGGTGAAATGAAACGTGCTCCCATGATCCAACTCGCTTTCCACCCAAATACGCCCGTCCATCAAACCGACGAGCCGCGACGATATCGCTAATCCCAAGCCGGTACCACCGAATTGTCGGGTTGAGGAGGAATCGGCCTGCTCGAACGCGTCGAAAATGTGGTTTTGCTTGTCCGCGGCAATACCAATGCCGGTATCTTTGACTTGGAAATGCAGTACGACATCTTTGTCGTCCCGCGAATCACAACTGACGTTTAATACGACTTCCCCCTCAGTCGTAAATTTAATGGCATTGCCGACTAGGTTCACCGCGATTTGTCGCAATCGTCCGACGTCCCCCAGTAGAAAATTGGGCACATCGCGATCGATATGGAACGCCAACTCAATGTTTTTGCCGTGAGCTCGCATGGCGATCGACTTCATCGCATCCCCGAGACTTTCGTGCAGGTCAAACTCAGCGTCAATGAGTTCCAGCTTTTGTGCTTCGATCTTGGAAAAATCGAGGATGTCATTGATGATCGACAGCAATGACTCGGACGATTCGCGGACAATTTGTAACGATTCCCGATGTGCGACATTGAGCTGTCCATCCAACACCAATTCCGTCATACCGATGATCGCATTCATCGGTGTACGGATCTCGTGGCTCATATTGGCCAGGAATTCGCTTTTGGCACGGTTGGCCGACTCGGCAGCTTCCTTGGCTTCCCGCATCGCCTCTTCAGCCTGTTTGCGGCGGACTTCGGATTCATGTCGCTCCGTCACATCCCAGAACACCGCCTGCACCTGCACCACGTTGCCGCTCTTGTCGCGTACGGGAGATTTGCGGACTTCGTAATAACGGACTTCATCGCCCCGCCGGTTCTCTTCGACATCGATAAAGACTTCGCCGGTTTCGATCACACGGAGTTCATCGTGCCGATATTTTTCAGCATATTCATCGGGATGCAGGTCGCGGTTGGTCCGTCCCAATAACTCCTCAGGAGTCATCTCGACCAATTCGCAATAATTGTTGTTCACGAAAGTGATCCGTCCCTGCAGATCGGTCCGCGTCACATAAATCGGCAAATTGTCAACGAGTGAATGATACAGCCCCTCGGAGCCCTTGAGCGCATCTTCGGCCTGCTTGCGCTCGGCGACTTCGGATTGCATTTGGGAGTTGGACTGCGAGAGATCTTCTTCTGCTCGCTTTTGACGCGTGACATCGGTCGCGATTCCGCCAATGCGAGAAGGGACTCCGGCATCGTCGTCGATCACTGTGACGCAGTCTCGCAGCCAACGGATACTCCCATCGGGCCGCACGATACGATATTCCTGTTCGATCTGTCGCTGCTTCGGCAGTACCCGCAGATTATTGTTGACTCTTTCTCGGTCCTCGGGATGGACCAGTTCCAGCCACAAACGGGAGTTCGCAACAAAATCAGCCAACGGACGTCCGTAAATCCGCTCAGCTGCGCCGTTGAGGTACAACAATTGATCACCGGCAAGATCGGTACACCAAACCAAGTCATTGGTCGAAGCCAGCAATTTTGCCAACAATGCCGCACGTTCCGGAAGGTCCTCGCCATGCACATGCGAGGATTGAGTGTCGTTGTCCATGTGCCTACCTGTTGTCAGTTGGGCCGAATTTCAGAGAAACGGCGGTTCCCCTATCATTGTATCCACACAATGCCCTCAGCCACCAGTTGATTTTCTCTGCGCGGCTATCAATCACCGGCAGGTCCTCCGTTCACGTTGTAACACTGCCCGGTGGTCAGACTCGATTCACTACTGGAGAGATAATGCACCAAACCGGCCACTTCTTCAGTCGTCCCCACGCGACCGACAGGAACTGTGGCGACCAACGAATCTGCCACGGTTTTAGGCAACGATTCCCACATCGGAGTGTCGAGCAGCGCCGGGCTGATGCAATTCACCGCGATGTCACCCTTTCCGCCCACGGACTTGGCGATCGATTTGGTCAACGCGATCACCGCGGCTTTTGACGTGCTATAGGGGATCAAATCGGCGTTGCCTTCTCTTCCGGCGATCGAGGCGATGTTGATGATGCGCCCGTATTTTCGCTCCAACATTCCCGGCAGTACAGCGTGACAGACGAGAAAGGTGCCGATCAGGTTGACTTCCATCACCTGGCGCATCTTTTCGGCGTCCAAATCCCAACAGGGACCGACATGGCCCAGAATACCGGCGTTGTTCACCACGATTTGCGGCGGGCCGAATTGTTCTTCCAAATAGCGCAGCCCTCGTTCGACGTCCTCTTCGCTGGTGACGCTGCCTTGCAGACCCACACCGGAACATTCCAGAGCGACATGGGCCGCTTTTTCGCCATCGAGGTCAAACACGCCGACCTTCGCGCCGCAGGCTGCTAAACGATACGCAATCGCCTCGCCCAAACCCTGCCCTGCCCCGGTGACAAATGCGACTTTGCCATCGAGCTTAAAAAATGGTCCCCGTGGCTGCTCTGTCATGTTTTGATTTTCCTCAAAAACTCATCACTACGTTCAGTGAGCAAAAACGAACGGCGATTTGGATACCACCGCACTCCCGTTGGGAAGTGTATGAAGTTCTCATCCCAACAGACACGATCGGCCGCCTAATCACTTCGAGAATGCGTTATACACGGTCCAGCAATTTCTTGCCAATTTACTCAAAGTGAAAGTCGTTCTTGACCCTGCCCCTGAGGAGACCGTAGGATGGATATTAGTGATTTTTAATGGATACTCGCAGGAATCGGACCGGCGTCAGGCTTTCCCATGTTACGTTGCATTAAACAATTTGGATCAAAACGGCTTGCCGCAGCGCTGCTCGCAGTCGCTGCGATTTTGGCCGGCGCACAGGCAACAGCTAGTGCTGATGAGCCGATTCTCTATGGACCGAACCAGCAGCAGATTGAGTATTATGAACCTGCCGGTGAGGTTTACCACGAAAGCTACCACGGTGTTTATACGGCCCCCATCCCCGAGGGACAACGGCTGTATGGGCTGCGGAACTTTAAGCCGCCGGGTAAAAATATCTATGAACCGCCCCCTATCTACCAACCCCCGGGCTTTTTCCCCGGCCCCTTTTGGCCGTACTACGGTCTGTACGGCTCTGGTTTTTATGGTCCGTATGGTGGCTATTTTTACGGCGGATTTTGAGGCTGGGTTTTCTTCCGGTCGGTAAGCCGCACTGCCGAAGACCTTTATAAAACCGCTCCCACTAAAATCGATCCCAACGAAACGACGTGAGATCGAGCGACGGTTTTCCAGCAACGACCCATTCGGTCATCAATTCGCCGGTGATTGGCGCCAGCAGTAGTCCGTTTTTGAAATGTCCCGCGGCGACCAAGAAATTGTCGACGCCGGGAAGCCGGTCGAGAATCGGTAACCGGTCGGGTGTTGTGGGTCGCGCACCGGTCCAAGCATGCGGGAAGGGAACGTCCTTCAAGGCCGGCAGCAACTCACCCGCCATTTTGGCAAAATCCGCTGTGACTTGTGCATCGGGCGTCGTCACATCGCCTTCGACCATGCTGCCCCCCGTGACGACTTCGCCGGTCAGCAATTGAAACACAATCGCTTTACCTAGCACCGTGTTTTTTAATAGCGGGGATTGGGGCGCGGTTGCGATCATTTGTCCGCTGATCGGTATCAACGGCGGGGGCGTTGGCGCCTTTGCGGCAAACCAATCGGCCATCCATCCGGTGGCGGCGATCACGTGGCCGGGTTGAATCGTGCCTGCGGTGGTTTGCACCGATTGTACGCGGCCGTTGTTCACGTCCATCGAAATCGCCCGCGTCTCGGTCGAGAATTGCGCTGTCGAGGACCGCGCGAACGACAACACCGCTTTGACCGGATGGACGTGGGCTTCTGAAGGGTAATGCACGCCCCCAGTAATATCAGACCGCAGATGCGGCTCTAGCAGTTTGACCTGTTCGCCATCAATGGCATGCGCCGAAAGCCCCTCGCTCAACAGGTGCATCGCCAAATCTTCGGGCGAGGTCTCCCAATGCATCGGATCGACCGTCACGAATCCATTGACTCGCCAATCGAAGTCGAAGCCATCACGGGCGGGAAGCTTGCCCCAGAGGTCGCGACTGCGGCGCGCGAGGTTTCGGAATGCCTCCGGGTACTCGATTCCCTGTTGATCAGGCCAAATCCCTCCGGCATTCGCACCGCTCGCCAAACCGCCCACCGTTCCCGCTTCAACGACCTGGACCTGCACACCTTGTTGCGAGAGCGAATAAGCTGTCGCCGCTCCCACAATCCCACCGCCAACGATCAACACGTCGGGAGTGGTCAGCACCTCGCGCCCCGCGAACGCCTGCAATTCCGCTCGCTCTGTGTCATTGAGCGTCGCAAACCAAATCGAATCCTGTGACATCAATGCTCCTGGAGGGGATCACACACTAACTGTTCTTGCGTGGTTTATATTCAATCGTTGGTTTAATTTCTACTTGTCACATGATTCATTGAACCAGACGATTGCGTGGTATCCCAAACCCATCACAAATCCGATTATTAGTACAATTATCCAAAACGCATTCGAGAAAGCATTCGAGTAAGTCCCCAGACTGCGAACTAACCACATCGTTTCAATAACCGCAAAAGGAAAAGCCAGACAAAGTCCGAAGATGGCACTTGAAAAAACAATCCATACCGCTTTGCTTGATTCGTCCTGACTCATGAATTGACTCTGATTGTTCGTATAATCCCCAAGAAATCTCCAACGGTCTACATTTTTGCGTGGCGTCAGCCACACTCAGGCTTCTGTGGGAGGAATCTAACCGTAAAATTGACTGTACGTTTAACGGATTTTACTGTGTGGCAGTGAAACTCCGAAAAATAACGCTCTATCCGCAGAAATCAACCGTGACGTCATCCAATGGATAAATCGGACGTCGCAGATTTTGATAGTCGTAGTTCGCATAGTCGGGACGGTGGATGCCGGGGGTGTCGGCGTCCAGGATGTGCGTTGCGCATTCTCCGAAGTCTGCCCGGAAGTGAACGGCGCTTTTGACGACGATCAACCGCCGATGCTCGGGGGTCACGCCGATCACGCGGAGCATCTCGCGGTCCAGAAGTTGTTTGCGATTCGAGCTGACGACCACTTCGACCCCGCCAACCAACAACAACGCCATGGGGCCGAACTCACCCACAACTCCCTGATTCATGGGGCCGTGATGCACGAAATGTCCGTCGCACAAGGCACGCACATAGGCGGGTAACTCAATCGGTGTTCCGTGACGGTCATCCGTCTTGCCGCCAACACGGGCCTCAATCTTAGCCCCGACCCCTGCTTGATGCGCTTGAGCGGCGGTCTCAGGGTCGTGCAATATTCCGACGACGGCGTTCTGGAAATTTACTTCGATCAGCGCTCGCAACACGACCGTGCCATCGCACGGCGCACCACCTCCGGGATTGTCTGAGCCATCGGCATAAACGATTGGGCCTTCATGTGTCGCGGCAAATTCGATCATTTCGTCAATTGGCGTGAGTTGCGGCTGTAACTCATCGCGCAAAGCCCACAGCCATCCGGCCAGTTCATCCGCCTTTTTTTCTGCCAAATCAGCGTCGTTGTCGGTCGTGACCAAACAGGAGACGCCTGCAGCCAAGATGTCGGCAAATGGGAATCCCATCGCAACGGTTGCTGTTAAGACTCCCGGTTCGTCTTCCATGCGGAATACGTTTTGCATCAGGCTTTGCATCGGCTCGCGCAGCGTGCATTGCATCGGGGGCATCGTCAGTAGCGGCAATTGCCGATACGCTTGTACGGGCTGAACTTCGCCGCGAATCATGCGGACCAATAATTCGCCCGCCTCCCGTCCCCGTGCGCGCATATCGACGTGAGGATAGGTATCAAAACCAATAATCACGTCGCACGCGTCCGCCATCCGTTGCGTGATATTCGCGTGCAAATCGAGCGTCGCGATGATCGGGACGTCCGGCCCGACCCGTTCACGGACCGCTTCCATAAAGGGTGCTTCGCCATCGTCGCAGGCGGCGGTCACCATCGCGCCGTGCAGGTCGAGCAATACACCATCAACCGCCGGTGTCTCTTGTAAGCGATCAAGAAACAGGTTCAATATCGTATCGAATGCCGCTGATTCCACCACACCCGAGGGCTGTGCTTTGGCGCATATCAGCGGAATCAACTCGAACTCAAGCACATCCGCAGCATCGATGTAGCCGCCGTGAATCGTCCCGGTATTGCGGTACCGGTCAAAGACTGCTTGCCCTCCGGAGAAATCCGGCCCGCACCCGCTGTCACGTTCAAAGTCCGCCAGCGTAGTGGGTTGATGCGAAAACGTATTCGTCTCGTGCTGTATGCCGCCACTGACTATCCGCATCGGTCCTCCTTGCCGAACTTCAAGATATAACTAGCAACGCGCCACCCAAGGTTGGCCAGCAGTCGTGTTGCCGGTCACACGTTTTGCACTGGCGGACAAGCCGTCAGTGGCATCCCGTTGCTTGGGGTTGCCAGACCACTAGCGGCGGATTCGTAGTTTGGCTTTCATGCGACCGCGATTGTAGCTGTATCGGTATCGCACGCGAGCACCGTAAGCTGTCCGTCCTTTGATCTTATAATTCATACGATAATGGCGAGTGCTGTACCGATAACTCGGTTTCAGGCTGTAATCGAACCTGTACCCGTAATCGTAGACACCGACCGGAATCGTCTCGGTATAGACTGGTGCTGTCTCGACATAAACCGGAGCCGGCTGGACGTAGACCGGAGCCGTCGGCACGGCGTAAACGACCGGAGCGGGGTCGTAGATGTAATAGGGAGGCGGCGAGCCGACCATGCCGTATTGATAGGTATACGGTGCCGGGGCGATAAACGAAGGCCCCACACGCCAATACATATCTTGAGCTTGGGACGTGCTAGTGAAAAGGCTAACGGTCATGACCACAAATGCCGTTGCTGCGACTCGAAGTGCTGCCGATTTCATTGTCTAAGAACTCCCGAAAACGTTCTGGATGCGCAATCAAGCGTCCTCCATAACGCGTCGGAACTCAGACTACCATAAAATAGGTCGGTTTGGCAAACCTGGGGGGATTTTCCCGTTTCTTCCGAATGTCACATAGAGACTTCCGGCCGGCACCGTTAGTTTCGCCGTGCATCGAACGCACGCAACTGACTGATTCGTCGCGTCTCCGCGAGCGCTGACTTGGCACGTGTGATCAGATCCACTGCGTCGTCGACCTGCAACACCCGGACGGCCAACTGCAACAGGAATTCAGAACGGTCCCATCGTTGTTGGACTTCGTACATGGCGGCCAGATTCATCAGATCACAACCGATTGCGCGAATGTCGTTCAATTGCCGATGCAATTTCAGAGCGCGTCGCAAACATTGAACGGCCGAACGGTAGTTCCGCTGCAAGCCGTATACGATTGCCAAATTTCCGTAATCCGCTGCCTGCCCCGCCTGCGAATTGGCGGCTGTTTCTAGCGCCAAAGAACGCAGCAACAGGTTTTCGGCGAGCGATAAATCACCAGCGGCAATTGCGTCGACAGCCAAGTTTCCCAAATCCGCCGCGAGTTCGCCTTCGAGTGCGTTATTGATTCCCATGGCCAACGAGCGGCGTTGCAGCACGACCGCCGTATCATACTCGCCCCGCTGGCGATGCAGGCAGGCCAATTGATTGACGGCCATCGCCCGCAGTTGCGGCATGTCAGCCGACTCTGCTGATTGCAATACCTGCTGGTACTGCTGAATCGCCGATTGAATCTCACCGGCGTGCGCTAGAAATTCCGCATACTCTAAGCGAACGCAGATTTGATCCGCATGGGCCAATTGGGCCTCGAATTCGGCACGCACTTCGTGCACTCCACGTCCTGACGTGAGCCAACGTTCCGTTGACTGAGCGGCGATATACGGATGGCTCGTTGCGGGCATAATTGCTGGACGGGATGTAGCGAACTAAAGGGAATGAGACGTTGGGCCGTTTTTTGGCATTTGTAGGGTTGGTTTGATTGTATCAATGGTTCGGGAGACTTGTCCCCCGGAAAAACCACTAATTCAACAAAATCCGCAAACGTGGAATAAACGGGTTCCGGTCGTAACGATTAGCTTTGCAATGGCAGCCCAGTCCTGCACTGCCAGATTGGCAGGTAACTGTGAGGCCATCGAGCCATTGCCGCCGGGATGGCAGGGATGCTGGCGGGCAGAGACTCCGCAAGTCTTTTCAGAATAGCGGTTTGCGTTTTAAGTTGATTTGGCACGGCGTTCGCTTTTCGGTGTGACGCAGAGAGCGTGCGTCGCGCACGAGGTGCAATCTTGTGTTTTGACACATAGAGATTGCCCGATTGGGAGTCACAACAGTCTGCGCCGGTTGATTGGGAAGCGAAGAGCTGCCTCCGCACGTCGGCAAATACTGATTTCGAACACTGGAATACACTGATTGAAGGAGAGAGTTTCGATGGCAAAGAAGGCCTCGAAGGGTGGAATGAAGATTGTTCCGTTGGGAGACCGCGTGGTGCTCCGTCGCGAAGCTGCCGAGACAACGACAGCCGGCGGTATCGTCCTGCCCGACTCCGCGGCCAGCAAGCCGCAGCGTGGTGAAGTCATTTCCGTGGGAGATGGACACATGACAGGCGAAGGCAAGCGTCTTCCCCTGACCGTCAAACCGGGTGATAAGGTGATCTTCAGCTCCTATGGCGGAGACGAAATCAACGTTGGTGACGAAGAGTTGCTGTTGATGCGTGAATCGGACATTTTGGCGGTTTACTAATCGTCTCAGGTATGGCTGTTTGACTCGCGCTGGCTTATTGCCGGTATCGATGATTATCAGCTTCACCCCTCATTCAATTAACGACCCACGATACATACGTTCGTCAGATCGAATAAGAAACAGGAGAATTTGACAGATGGCCAAGATGATTGCTTTCGATCAGGAAGCTCAGGAAAAGATTCGGGCGGGCTTGAGCAAGCTGGCCAAAGCAGTGCGAGTCACGCTCGGCCCCAAAGGCCGCAACGTCATCTTGCAAAAGAGCTTTGGCTCACCCACCGTCACCAAAGACGGCGTGACAGTTGCTCGCGAAATCGAACTGGCCGACAAGTTCGAAGACATGGGCGCCAAGATGGTGCGGGAAGTCGCCAGCAAGACCTCCGACATCGCCGGTGACGGAACAACCACCGCCACGATTATGGCTGAAGCGATTTATAACGAAGGTCTCAAGGCGGTTGTCGCCGGCGTGAGCCCTATCGGTATGAAACGCGGCATGGACAAAGCCGTGACCGACATCATTGAAAAGCTGCACGCGATGTCGATCGATTGCCGCACCAAAAAGGCGATCTCGCAAGTCGCGACCATCGCTTCCAACGGCGACCAAGAAATCGGACGCATCCTGGCCGAAGCCATGGAGCAAGTCGGTAAAGATGGCGTGATCACTGTCGAAGAAGGCACCAGCCTGACGACCGACTTTGAAGTCGTCGAAGGCATGCAATTTGATCGTGGCTATCTGTCGCCGTACTTCGTGACCGATCCGCAATCGATGGAATGTGCCTTCGAGGATTGCTATGTCCTGATCCACGAAAAGAAAATCTCCAACATCAAGGACTTGGTCCCCGTATTGGAGAAAGTCGTCAACTCCGGGAAACCGTTGTTGATCGTCGCCGAAGACATCGAAGGCGAAGCCTTGGCGACGCTGGTGATCAACAAACTCCGCGGCACGTTCAAGTGCGTCGCTGTGAAATCGCCCGGTTACGGCGATCGTCGCAAAGCGATGTTGCAAGACCTGGCGGTCATGGTTGGCGGCACAGCGATCTTCGAAGACTTGGGTGTCAAACTCGAGAACGTGCAACTTTCCGATCTGGGTGTTGCCAAGCGAGTCGTGGTCGACAAAGACAACACGACGATCATCGAAGGCAAAGGCAAGACAGCCGACATCAAATCCCGCATCGAGCAAATTCGCCGCGAATTGGAAGCGTCGACCAGCGATTACGATCGCGAAAAACTCGAAGAACGCGTGGCAAAACTCTCCGGTGGCGTCGCCCAATTGAATGTGGGTGCGGCTACGGAAAGCGAAATGAAGGAAAAGAAGGCCCGTGTCGAGGATGCCTTGCACGCAACCCGCGCAGCTGTCGAAGAAGGCATTCTTCCCGGTGGTGGTGTCGCCTTGCTGCGATCCAGCAGCTCAGTCAAGCCCGGAAAATTGTCGCATGACGAAGAAGTGGGCTACAACATCATCCTGCGTGCCTGCCGCGCACCGCTGACGCAAATCTCCAACAACGCCGGTGTCGACGGTGCTGTGATCTGCGAAAAGGTCTCCGAACTGGATGGCAACAAAGGTTACAACGCCGCGACCGACAAGTTCGAAGACTTGGTCAAAGCCGGTGTGATTGATCCCACCAAAGTGACCCGTACCGCACTGACCAATTCCGCCAGCGTGGCGACGTTGTTGCTCACCAGCGACGCGTTGATCGCCGAAATGCCCAAAGAGGGCAAAGGTGGCGGCGGCGGAGATCAAGACCTGTACTAAGAAACGCCCCCACAACGGAACTGCCGTTGGTTTGGGATGCGGATAAAACTAAAAACACCCGGTCGAGAGCAAATCTCGGTCGGGTGTTTTTTTGTCGATTGTACCGCCGGAACCACTTGTCGTACTACCGATCGCGCAGCGTGTATTCGAAGCCCAAAATCTCATTCCAAGTTCGCGTGAGTTGAAATGATGCGTTGAGCACAGTCGAACGCAGAAAACCGTCGGCGTCGGGAGTCGTCTCGAGATATCCGGACTTACCGCGTTTTAGTAGCTTGAAATCAATTTCCTCGCCACGGGCGTCGATCAGCCAATACTCGCCAATGCCTGCTGCGTAATAACGGTCTCGCAGAAGTTTGGTGTCTTTGCGGACGGATGTTCGGCTGACCAACTCTACTACGAGATCGGGGGAGTCGGCGAGTTCCACGAATCTTCTACTGTCCTCTACAATTTCTCGCTCTTGGACTCGCCTCGATCGCAATGCTTCTATGGAACAGAACATGAAATCTGGTTCATTGGAGACATTTGCACTTTCGTTGATCAACAACACGCCATCCGGATAGCATTTTCCTAGATGATGTTCGATTACCATCGAGTTTAGTTTTGTTTGCAATGCGAGCTTTAGTGATGCATGTGACGAGATTTCTTCCGGGCTCAGGTCGACCACGATCTCCCCGTCAATGAACGAGATCTTGCCCCGTTCCGGATAGTCATCGGAATGGACCCAGCGTCGAAATCCCGGTAAGTCGAACGCATCGCTCGGAATCCGAACTTGTTCTTCAAATGAGATATAAGCGGTCGACATAAAAACGATCCAATACCGGAACTCGAAGGACGGTCACAGTTCTATTATATCGCTGTGCCCGGCCTCCTCCAAATTTTATTTCCCGTCAAACAACGCCCGTACCGAGTCGGCCATGATGTCGACAATGCGGTCCAAGATCTCGCGGCTGGAGATGACCGGCGGGGCGATGCAAAACACGTCTCCCCGCAGTCGGCTGAATAGGCCTCGCTTTTGTGTTTCCAGGTGCAACTTGACCCCCATATTTTCCTCTGCGGGGAATTCCTCCTTGGTCGCTTTGTCACGGACCAGTTCCACAGCCGTCATCAAGCCCAGTCCCCGAACATCGCCGACGTGGGGATGGTCGGCGAGTGCTTCGCGGAGGTTTTTGAGCAAATAGGCCCCCTTCTCTGCTGCCTGCGCGGGGAAATCTTCGGACTGGATGATTTCCAAGTTCCGTACCGCCACCGCGCAGCCGACGGGATGCGCGCTATAAGTGTAGGCGTGCATCCAGACCGCATCGCCAGATTCTAAAGTCTCGGCAATCTCTTCGCTGATGCCGATTCCCCCCAGCGGAAAATAACCCGAGGTGATCGCCTTGGCGAACTGAATCATGTCAGGTTTGATGTTCCAATGTTCCAAACCGAACATCTTGCCTGTACGGCCGAAACCGGTGATCACTTCATCGGTGACCAACAGCACCTCGTACTTGTCGCAGATTTCACGAATCCGCGGCCAATAGTCGTCCTGGGGCACGATCACGCCTCCGGCGCCTTGGACCGGCTCGGCGAAGAACATGCCCACGGTCTCTTGCCCTTCGCGTAGAATCGCTTGTTCCAATTCATTGGCGGCGGCGACTCCTTGACTGACCCCCGCCGGTCCCTCGTAGCGATACGGATACGGCGAGGGGATATGCACAAACCCCGGTACGCGCGGTTCGAACATCGGCCAATATCCGGAGATGCCGGTCGCGCTCATCGCCGCGAGCGTCACGCCGTGATAGCCCCATTGGCGGGAAATGACTTTGGTCTTTTCCGGTTTGCCCCGCAATCGCCAATAATAGCGGGCCGTTTTGAAGGAGCTGTCACTCGACTCGCCACCGCCGGAGGTGAAGAAAAAACGGGTGATGTTCGGATAGGTCAATTCGTTGACCTTCTCGGCTAGTTCAATCGCCGGTCGGTTTGTGCTGCCTGCATACCCGGAGACATAGGGCAAGGTCTGCATCTGCTGCGCGGCGGCATCGACCAATTCCTTGCGGCCATGTCCAGCGACGACGTTCCATAGCCCGGAAAGCCCGTCGATGTATTCTTTGCCATCGATATCGGTGAGAATCGCCCCTTCGCCTTTGACCCAGACGTGTCCGTGCTCTGCATGCACGCGTGGGTTGTGGAGCGGGTGGATCAAATGTGCCTGGTCGCGGGCGAGGTAATCTTGTCGTGTCTGGGTGGGCATTACCGGTCCTTATCGAAGTCCAAATGCATGGGGATGACTAACTTGGAAGGGCGGAGAAATCACCAATCAGGCTCCGCCTCTCCCAAATGGTACCAGCCGCGCCCTTGAGTGAGTAGCAACGGCAGCCTACCGGTGGCTATAATCGCAGCGGTGTCCCGCCATCCACGCTTTGGGTGGCAGGGACGATTCGTACAAATCCCCGTCGGTGCCGTGCCGCAATGTCGGCTATGGCAGCACTTTTTTGACAGCAGGTAAACGACAGTGGCACGTGAGAAAGTGATTTTGGCGTACAGCGGCGGCCTGGATACGTCCGTCGCCGTGAAATGGATCAATGAAACCTACAACATGGACGTGATCACGTTCACATGCGACCTAGGCCAAGGCCGCGAGTTGGATGCGATCAAGGAAAAAGCGATCAAGACCGGCGCCGTCGATGCGATCATCGAAGACGCCCGGAATTTATTCGTCGATAACTTCGTTTGGCCCTCGTTGATGGCCGGCACGATGTACGAGGGAAAATATCCACTCGCCACCGCTCTGGGACGCCCACTCATCGCTTGGAGAATGGTTGAAGCAGCCAAGGAGCACGGCGCTGCCGCCGTTGCGCATGGTTGCACCGGCAAGGGGAATGACCAAGTCCGTTTCGATGTTTCCGTACAGACGCTGGCTCCGCACCTCAAAGTCATCGCCCCGGTGCGCGAATGGAAGTGGACACGGACCGAAGAATTGGAATATGCCCGCAAGCACGGCATAGAAGTCGATGCGACCAAGCAAAGCATTTATAGCGTCGACCAAAACTTGTGGGGCCGCAGCGTCGAAGCGGGGATTTTAGAAAACCCCTGGATTGCTCCCCCGGCCGACGCCTACAAATGGACCACCGACCCGTTGACCGCTCCCGATGAACCGGTGGAGGTGGTCATTGAATTCGATCAGGGACGCCCGACACATCTCGACGGCGAGCCGATGGATGCGGTGCCGCTGATTGAAAAGCTCAACGAAATCGGCGGCGCAAACGGTGTGGGCCGCATCGACCACGTCGAAAACCGACTGGTGGGGATTAAGAGCCGCGAAATCTACGAAGCTCCCGCAGCTGTGATTTTGCATCATGCCCATAAGGAACTGGAGTTCCTCACACTCAGCCGCCAGGCACAACGGTTCAATACCTATGTCTCACAGACCTGCGCCGACATCATCTATGACGGGTTGTGGTTCAGCGCGTTTCACAAGTCGTTGATGGCCTATGTCTCCGAGACACAAAAGTTCGTCAGCGGTCACGTCCGCGTGCAACTGTACAAAGGAAAAATCACCGCCACCGGCATGAAGAGCGAATACAGCCTGTATTCCGAAGAGTTGGCGACGTACGAAGAGGGAGACAAATTCCCCCACGAGACGGCGATCGGGTTCATCAAAATCCACGGATTGAGCCAACAAACCCAAGCACGGCAACAGTTGCTCAAAGAAGAACCGAGCATGCGTCCGGCACGGATCATGCCCTCAGCGGAAGATAAATAGGGCGAGGCGACTTTAGAGAAAAACATTGCCAAAGATTCGTAGGTCATGCTGTGCATGACGAGACTTGCTGGGATGATACTCCTCCGAGATTCGTCATGCATAGCATGACCTACGTTTATTTCGGCGACCCCAACTTTCAGTGGGCTTTTTGATAAAAAATCCAACAGGCGGGATGGAGAACCAGTGCCGGGACGGACGTTAGCCATTGGCGATATCCACGGGTGTGATCACGCGCTCGATACGTTGCTCACCGAAGTCGACGTGCAGCCCGACGATACCGTCGTTGTGCTGGGAGATGCTGTCGACCGCGGCCCGGGGACCAAGCAGGTCATCGACCGCTTGCTCCAGTTGCGGCAGCAATGCCACCTGCTCTTTATCATGGGCAATCACGAAGAGATGTTTCTCAATGCTATGGCGGGAGGGGAATGGCTGGGGCCATGGATGATGCACGGGGGCCGCGAAGCGCTCGAGTCGTATGGCGGTAGTTTTGATGATGTTCCCGAGGAGCATTACGAATTCATGCGGTCCGGCCTGAACTACGTCGATACGCCCCGCGACATTTTCGTCCACGCCAATCTAACGCCCAGCGTTCCGCTCGAACAACAACCAGGGCAAGCATTACGGTGGGAACGGCTCACCGCCATGGAACCCCCCTGGCCCACCGGCCAACGCGTGATCTGCGGACACTCGCCACAAATGTCGGGCGACCCACTCGTCTTTCCCGGCTGGGTCGGTATCGACACCATGGCCTACGCCAAACACGGTTGGCTCACTTGTTTGGACACAGGAACCAACATCATCTACCAAGCCAACCAATCCGGCCACTCCCGCACCGGCTACCCCCAATAGCGCGGCACAGCCGCTTTGTGCGAGCTTCCGCTCGGTGAGGGGTAGGCCGCTCCCGTTGGTCGCTGCGCCTTTTGAGAACGAGGTCCGGGAGGGCGAAGCTCCTGCTGAGCCGCATCGGTTGCATAGGGCACGATTTGCAAGAGTAACACCGCTTGGGTGCGATGTTGGGTGCCACTGGCTTTGCCAGTGTATTCAGGTGACAATGTTAGAGAGAAGTTGCCTTTGACGGAAATACCGTGAACCGCCGTTGAAGAAGAATCGAGTATTTTCAACTTCCCGCCCGTATCTTTGGTTGCCCGGTCAAAAACACTGGCGAAGCCAGTGGCACCCAGTGCTCTAGTGAACCCACCACCCCTGTTCGTTCAAAAAGCGCGTCCAGTCATCTTCATTGTAGGGAGACCAATCACCTGGATCATCGCAGCCCAACGTATAATACTTTTCTCCTATAATCACGTTGTCGAGTAACTCGCCGAATGAATTGGCGATGATTCGATCCCAACTCGTTTTTTTAGTTTCACAGTCAATCTCAAGAATTTGCCCGTCTTCTAACATTAAGAAGTAGGTTTCGGCACAACCGTCTCTTCCAATTGGCAAATAGAGCCCCAATTCGGCCACGTTTCGCCATTTGGGGAGGCTTTCCGACAAGGCTTGCGCCTCGCCGAATAAGGCTGGACAACGGCAACCGCTCGGGTCAAACACCCATTCTGGGATAAAATGAGGTGCGCCAGAGCCCATGAAAAACCAGATATTAAGAGTACACCCGTCGGAATTTCGCAAAAAATCGAGATATTCCTCGCTCACAAACGGGTACTTTTCTTGCACGGCTTGGATGAATGTATCCGGCGCCGGGTCGTGCAAGTCACAGCACCCCCAAAACTTCTCATCCGCTTTGACTTTCTCGCGGAGCACTTCAAACTTTTCCCGCCAACCCATCGAATACTCTGCCTGATTGTTTGGTCTATCTAGTGGTCCCAATACAACACCCAAACCGATCGGAAAGATCGTGTCACTTGTCATTGCCCTCTGGCCACCAGCCCTGCTGATGCAGGTAATGTGTCCAAGCATCTTCGCTGTCGGGCGTCCATGCATCGGGGGCAACGATTGTTGGGAATTGAGGTCCCATGAAGACTTCTTCCATGAGTGTCGAAAACGATTGGGCAAGCGTTCGTCCCTCGCCTGGGATTTGATGGATATAGTCGATCACAACAATCCGTTGATCCGGCATCATCAACAGCCCGTCTCCCCAGGCCGTCTTGCCGATCGGAATCAGTTGGTTTTCCGTGGCGATGTCTTCCCACTCCGGAATGTCCTCCAAGTCATCCGCAAGGCTTTCCAACTCGACGATCACACCCCGGTACCTGGAACAACCTGAACCGAACAGGGTGCATATATCGAATGACGCACCATCGGAAACCCGCAAAAACGACAAATAGTCGTCATCGACAAAAGGAAACCGGTCGCGAAGTGCGGCCATAAATTCTTCCGGCGCGCCTTCAGCCGTACCGAAATAGTTTTCGAGCGAGTCATCCTGCTCACAAAAACGACGCGTCGTTTCGAGTTTTTCTTGCCAGGTCATTTTACGCTCGCAATATTTGGGGGGACAGTACAACTGCTAATGAACCCACCACCCCTGTTCGTTCAAAAAACGTGTCCAGTCGTTTTCATTGTAAGGAGACCAATCACCTGGATCATCGCATCCCAACAAATAATGTTTTTCTCCCATGATAATGTTGTCGAGCAATTCGCCAAATGAGTTGGCGATGACTTGGTCCCAACTTGTTTTTTTTGTCTCACAGTCAATTTCAAGAATTCTGCCGTCTTCTAACATTAAGAAATACGCTTCGGCGCTACCAGCCCCACCGTCGCTTGCAATCGGCAAAAAGGGTCCCAATTCGGCCACATTTCGCCATTTGGGAAGGCTTTCCGACAAGGCCTGCGCCTCATCAAATAACGCTGGACATTGAAACGCGCTAGGAGCAAACAACCATTCTGGGATAAAGTGCGGTGCGCCAGAGCCCAAAAAACACTGATAATGGATTCGACACCCGTCGGTATACCGCAAGAACTCGAGATATTCGTCGCTCACAAACGGATACGTTTTCTGCACAGAGTCGATAAACTCATCCGACGCCGGGTCGTGCAAGTCACACAACGCCCAAAACTTCTCATCGGATTTGACTTTCTCCCGAAGCAGATCAAACTTTTCCCGCCACCCCATAGAAAACTCTCCCGTATAGTTTGACTACCAAATGATCCCCAGCGCGGCATTGGAAGCGATGAGCGAGATCGCGTCAATTTCCGGTCCCCTCTGGCCACCAGCCTTGTTTGTGAAGGTAGCGTGTCCATCCATTTTCATCGTCAGCCGCCCATTTGTCCGGATACAAAAGAGTTCCAAAATTGGGGCCCATAAATACATCATCCAACAGTTGCGAGAACGCATAGGCAAGTGTTCGTCCTTCGCCAGGAACTTCGTGAATGTAATCAATGATAACGATACGCCGATCCGGCATCATTAAAAGGCCATCGCCCCCTGCCGTTTTACCAATCGGAATCAATTGGTTTTCAACGGCGACGTTTTCCCATTCCGGGATGTCCTCCAAATCTTCTCCCAGACTTTCGATTTCCGCGATCACACCCCGGTACCCAGAACATCCCGAACCGAATAGTGTGCACATGTCAAACGAGGCACCGTCGGAGATTTTCAAAAACGTCAAATAGTCGTCATCGACAAAGGGAAATCGATCCCGAAGAGTTGCCAGGAACTCCTCGGGTGCTCCGTCGGCTAATTCGAAATAAATGTCAAGCGATTCATCATGCTCGCAAAAACGACGCGTCGTTTCGAGTTTTTCTTGCCAATTCATGGACTGATCCTCGGTCACTCACATTCCCAAGAAATACAACCTATCGTCTCAAATCGCCGTAAGTCAGGCTCCCGCCGGACGCGCATCATCTGGGACGAGGCGGGCCTCATCAACACCAGCCCGCATCACTCATACGCTCAACCGCATTGAGCGGCCACAGCGGACGATGTACGTTGTGGAAATTCAGCCGCGGCCAATCGGGCATGGCGCAGCCGGGGCAATCGGCGAGGTAGGTGCCGGCGACGAAGGGGTCGTAGTCCGCGCGGAAGCCAGCTGGCGATTTGGCGACGACGATTCCGCAGGTTCGTGGATCGAGACCGGCCGCTTCGTATAAGAGTGGCGAACTTCCTGGGCCGTTCTTTTCTGTGAAGAGCACAGTGACATCGCCCGAGCGGACGACGGCTCCGCGGCCCATATGGATGGGGAGTTTTTTGCCGATGTGCCCGTCGAGGACGAAGTTCACGTCGAGCAAGTTTTCCACCGTCCCGCGAAATTCCAGCGGTTCGGAGTACTCCGGTGCGAAACTGCCGCCCACAAACGCATGAAACGGTCCGCCGATGCCCGCCTGTGTGGCGGTGGCGACTGCTTCGGGATCGACTAAAAACGTGAGTGCTCCGTGTGGAATCGGTTGTTGGGCGAGGAACTCCCGCAGCAGATGCGTGGAGTCACCCGGTGCGCCGCTGTTTGTGGCATCGGCGCCCTCGCCGATGACGATGGGATATCCCGCATGGGCTTTGGCCCGTGCGACGACTTCGGCGGGAGGAAACCGCTCAATATCAGCCATCGGCTTGCGCAAGGCCCAACACTGATCGGCCAAGTCGTCGACAATTTCCTGCGCATCACGCCGCCCCGTGGTGGAGAGGACGACCGACCACCCCAAATGTGGGCAGTCGAACCAGGGCATCGCCATGTAGATGCCGGCAGTGAGGATGTCCTCCTCTTTTTCCAATTCTTCGAGTTGTCGATAAAGCGGAGCCGGTGGGCCGGTGAATGTGTTGTGACTTTCAGCGGCGACGATCATGGGGAGTTTGCGCGACACGGTCGTCGGCCGCACCTGTTGCTCGAGCATGCACCTGAGACCGGCGACCGCGCGTTGTCCGGTTTCGAAGGCATCCAAGTGTGGGCAGGCGTGGTAACCGACCAGCAAGTCGGCGCTGTCGAGCATCAGTTGGGTGACGTTGGCGTGCAAGTCGAGCGTGCCGATCACTGGGATCTCCGGCCCGACAGCGGCGCGAACCTGGGCCAGCAACGCCCCAGTTAAATCGTGCTCATCATCGGCTGCCATCGCCCCGTGCAGGGCCAATAACACTCCATCGACCGGTCCCATTGCGTCGAGTTGCTCCGCGAAAGCGGCGCGAATCCACTCGTGCGTCGGCACATCAACCCGGCCCCAGGGCCAGCAGGCGCAGCGGACTAGTCCTGCGAATTCCACACCAGCGTCCCAGTCGCGGCAGGCGGAAATGAATCCGCCCAGTTCGCCTGTTTCGCTGTATTGGGCAACGATTTCGTTCCCCACAGCCACGCCCCAATTCTCGAAATCGGTCCGCGTCGTTGGATTGCGGTTGAAGGTATTCGTCTCTTGCCACAACTGCCCAATCGCAATCCGCATCGAACCGGTCCTTGTAAAGATTGATGATCTACAGCGGACACTCTAAGCACTGGCGGACAAGCCGCCAGTGGCACCCTCGGGCCTCACTACTGGAGCCGCAGGCCTAAAACTCCGGCGGCAATGCGCTGGCTTCGTTGAGGTTTTCGCCGATGGAAAGCAACCAGCGTTCGCCGCGGGCTTCGAGGATGACGTCGGTCCGGTGAATTTCCGCCACGGTGCCGGTGAACTGGCCGACATCCAGCATCTCGCCTTGCTTGAGCCGGATCACGCGATTTTCCGATCCCAATGTGAACCACGCTTCGGTTTCGCCTTGTTCCGTCACAGCAGTCAGCCGGGTGAAATTGGCAGGGTCCGCTTCGCCGCCGATCCCGAAGATGTTGCGTCTCACGATTGGCGAAAAGTAGGTGATGTCCTTGTCTGCGAATTCTTCTGCGATCGCCGTTGGCAAATCTTGGGCATGGGCCGAGTTGGTCATGGCGACAGCTTCAATCGAAATCGATAGGTCTAGCAATCCGGCGCTGCGCAGCGGGGTAATGCCGATTGACTGGATCTGATGCAGAAAATCGGCGCGATAGAATTCGTACAAGAAGGCTGTGAACTGTTGCAATGTCCCACGGGCACGGACGGAGAATGTGAGCGAATGATAAATGCCGTTTCGCAACACGGGGGTGCCGGAGTCAAAACTGGGGGTTGATAGTCGGGAGCGATCCACAACATCAACCAACCATTCTTGATAGACGGTCCGCGCCGTACTGGGATCGGCCGGCAGTGACTGCTCTTCCCATTCGGCAATCCGGCGGCTGGTTTTCTTGGCGCGGTTTAAAGTCTTCTTCGCTTTTAAGCGATCCTTTTCCAGTTTTTCAATCCGCTTTTGTTGGGCATCGAAAGGTTCGTCGATCAACGACGTCTTGAGCTTCTCGCCTCCAAAAAAGAGGACGATCACACCCAAGAGGCCATATAAGACTAATTGGCGAGTTTCCATTATTTCGCCCCCCCCTTCTCTGCCGGCTGCTTGTCTGCTGATGGCTTGTCTTGAGATTCTTCGGCAGGTTTTTTCGAGGATTGGGTTGTATCGTCTTCCGCTTTTTCGGAAGAAGTTTTCTTTGCAGGTGCTGTCTTTTTGGCTGTCTTGGATTTCGTCGTTGGTTTTTTATCGGCTGCGGGCGACTTATTCTCGTCCGACTTCGCTTTGCCTTTTTTGCCGGATAATTTCTCTGCTGATTTCTCAGACTTTTTAGACGCTGCTTTGGGCGGGGTCATACTCACTTTGGTTTCGAACTGCCAAGTATAACCGTTCTCCTGCACACGCTCTTGGACGCGGGGGGTCTGGATGTCGTGGGTGTCGTCGCGGAGATCCAGTTCCATGCGTGTGACCACCGCTGGGTCACGGGCTAAGCCGTTGAACGTGATAATGCCTCCCCGCGATGACGACAGCGCCATGCGTAATACCATTGCATCCCGCGGGGGTGGAAAATGGGTGGAAAACGATTGTAGTTCGTTTAGCCAGTTCACGCCGCCTGACTCCCATTTGGAGAGGGTTGCAGCGATCGCCGCTTGTTTTTTAATCGTTTTCTCGCTGGCCTTGGCCTCTTTGATTTCGCTCATCAAGCCATCGATTGTGGCTTGGTTGTCTTGATATTCTTCGTATTTCGGAAACGCCAAGACCGCCGCTGCCACCACGGCCAAACCTCCGACGAGCATCATGATCCGTTTGCGGTCGGGCGGTTTCGGGGGCTTGCGGGGATTCAGAAAATCAAACGGATGCGTCCCTCCGTCTGCTTCAGTCCGCAACATTCCCAGCAGTGCGGCGTAACTGCCTGAGTTTTTGGGAATCGCCTCGTGATCGACGCCGAGCGATGCGAAGACGTCGAAGGCGCTGACTTCCACGTCAGCGGTATGGTCGTCTGCTCCCCCGGGGCGGTCGGACGCAAATTCCCGGCGAATCACCGCGAGCAACTCCGCATGCTCTTCTTCGCGGCCCAGCAGGTAGACCGCTTCGACGCCGCGATTTCCGCTTCCGTGCGGCGCGACCATCATGGTGCGGCGAATTTCCTGCATCAACCGGCTGGTGGTCGCCTCACTATTTTCTTGAGGCGGCACTCGTACCGAGCGTGAAAAGACCACATGTCCTGCATCGACGACCGTCAGGTCGACGTCTTCGCCGACACGATTGACCAACAACGAACGTTGAGCGTTGCCCGCCGGTAACAACGCAGCGGTTGCATAGGGGCGGAGCACGATTTTTTGCGGCGATAGTTTTGCGGTTGTGCAGGCCTGTTGAATCCAGCGAAATTTTTCGGCCGTCACAGCCGCTGCCGTCACTTCGGCTGTTTCGTCTGCTCCATCAGGTGACGAAACAAAATCGACAACCGACTCTTCCGTGACGGTGGGAGATTCCCGCATCGCCAGATTTAAAACGATCTCCGGAAGTTCCGTTGGCGGGACTGCGGGGACGGAAAAATTGAGAAGTTCGACCTGCTCACGACTAATCCCCAACAATGGCGTCGCCCGCCCGACTTTAACAGACGATAAGCCGGTGCGGATTGCTTCGCCAAATTTGTCGGCGTTCGCAAAATCCTCATCTGCAAGTTCAGACAAGGATATCGCGCCAGACGCTTCGATCGTCAGCTTTTCGCCGCTGCTGTTAGCGAGAACATAGCGGGCTTCATTGCGGGTCCAGTCCAAGGCCAGCATGCGTGCCATGGGGAGCAGTCTCCAAGTGGGTTATTGCCGTCCGTGGGAAAGGTTTGCCGCGGATGGCGACCATTAACAATGTGGAGTGTGCAGCCGAACCGCAGCATTAAAGGCTTTGGAAAAGCCGGGGCTGAAATTCGAATGCGACCGAACGCACTGACTACTCCGCATCGGCGGAATCAGCGGTGGATGGTGTGGGTAGGTCTTCTAACTGCTCGCCGCGAAGCATCTCCATGTCAAATCCGCGCCCTAACAGCCGAAGGTTCTTATAGTATACCTGACGCGGTACCTCGCCGGTAGCATCAATGACCACTTCGGCGCGGGCTGAAGGGGTCCCGCTGTCAAAATAGCCAACCACCTGTGCACGGTAGACGTCACCGCCGCACGTCAAATAGGGCATCAATTCTCGCATCGTTTCCAGGCTGACCAAGTTTTGCGCCAACAGCCACGTGGGATACCGGTGGCTGGATTCTTCGGATCCACCCGGCAAGCCGCGACCGGCCAAAATCTGTTCCACCTGGGTCTCGGGCATTCCCGGGACGGCGGCGATCACCTCGCGGGGGGCGCTGTTGATATCGATTCGTCCCACCAACACGGGCGCTTGGTCGATCGTTACTTGATCCAGTAGCAGCGGCAAACTTGTCCGTAATGAATCGGGAGAACTGGTGAATGGGCTGAGAGAAACCTCGGGGGTGCCAGACGATTGCGGAACCGAGACTCGCGCATCGATCAGGTCCAGCAGGCTGGCGATTTTGTATTTCGACGGCAGATTCAAATCCAACGCGACCGTTGCGTTGGCTTGTCCTTCCTCACTGCCGGAGTATGGACCGAATTGTCGATAGGCAATGAGGAATCGCGCCCAGGGTTCGTTCAGCGCCCCGGATAATGACTGATAAAGTAGTTGCAGGTCGGGATGGTTGATGTCGATCCGCGGTGAGCCATTGGGACGCGCATTGCGTTCGCTGCTATAGAGCGTCAAATACGCTGCCCAAGGCAGTCCCGATGAACTTCCGCTCCGCCCCAAACCCCCGGCCACCGAATCCATTTCGTCTTGCTCGACGACGTGATTTTGATTTGTATCGCTGCCGAATAACAGTTCGCGCGTGACCCCTTTGACCAACAACAGTTCCTCTAGCGATTCGACTGGCCCGTTGCGAGGCTGCATGGGGGGATCCAGCCCGCTGTAGTAATCTCGTTCGGCTCCGCTGCTGCGCGGGGTGGAATCTGCATCCAACCAATCCATGATGGCATCGGCAACCGCGTCGGTCATTTCCGGCAATTGTATCAGGGCATTGCGTCCCGCATCCGGAACGGCCTGGTCCCATTGGGCGAGGACCGAAAGGTTGATGCGTGCCGATTCATTTTCGGCACCATACCGCATGCCGATGATATTTCCTTCTTCGATTCGAGGGACCAACACGCTGAACCGCACCACCGCCTGCGTGCCCGATTCGAGGTAGAGAACTTGTCCTTTGAATAAATCGGGATTGTCAAACAAACCGCCCATGGCAGTGCGTCCCGCGGGACCTTGGTCCAAGACCGCTTTGAGCAGTTCCTCTCCCGAAGCGGCCGCGTAGTCGACGTGGATTTCATCAACATTCAAGTGCGCGGCTTTGTTTTCGGTGTACATCACCGCCACAAAACCGAATCCGGCTAGGCTGATCATCACCAAGACGATCGTCACCACGATCAAGATCATCCCCTGCCGCGGGGACGAGGAGTGTTGAGCCGTTCGCTGGGAAATCATGGCGCCCCTCCCGGCAACTCTTGGCTGTCGGAGGCGGGAAATCCCAATCCTCCACTGCTAGAGTGCGACGTCTTGAGGCCGCCGGGTAGATAAATCAAAATGCGCTGCTGCTTCTGATTTACTTCCGGATCGATGAAGTTGGAGCCGACATCGTTATCCAGCACCAATTCCTCGGGTTCGGATGACGAATCCATTGCGGTTTCGTCATCTTCATCTGCGTTGAGGTCATCGGGATCGTGCAATTCCAGTATGATTTCCACTGCCGATGGCAACGTTTTGTTTTGCAAACTGTCCCAGGAAGACTGCCAGCGGCCGTTGCCGAAGTAGCGGATTTTCAGTTCGGAGATTTCCGGCACCCACATCATGGAATCGTCGATGACGATTTCCTCGCTACTGCCCACATCGGGTGAATCGGCGATTCCAAATTCGGAGGCAGCGGCGAACTCACGATCGGAGAGTGCGGTTTGCCAATCCAGGTCGCGTCGCAATAATCCCGGCGGCGGCCCGTGGTCCAGCGGGGACTGTTCGCGCGTCTCGTTGAATGTATAAAGCACGGTTCGCAATTCCGGCGCTAGCGAAGTCATCTGTTCAGCGAAGTCCACCGGTAAATCCGAGGCGGATGGGGCATTGGGGGAGACCGCGGGAACTTGCAAGGTCACGATCGCTAGCGATTGGGATGTCCCCACGATTCCAAAACGCGGCAAGGGGGAGGACTCGGACGAGGAGGCAATGGCGGCGGAGTTCTGAGACGTCTCTCCACCGGGAGTGAGTTCGGATGACGTCGCCTCTGTGCCGAATGTCATCACGCTCGAGGAGGTATCGGGGATTTCAGCAATCTGAATCGCGCCCCGCAGGTCGTCGCTGATTTGTTGTTTCAATGCACGTAACAACTGCGCGCGTTCTGTGCGTGCCGGCCCCGACTCGAATAACCGAATGTAGGTCCCAAACAGATTCCACAAACCGACCATCAAGACGGCGGACAGAATTGTGACCAACAGTACCTCCATCAACGTAAACCCACTGCGGGTCGTTAGACAGGGGTGGCGGGAAAGCGGGGGGGGAATGCGCCTCATGGGGAGATGGCCCCCGTTGCAGAGGAGGATCCCGGCGCGGAGGAGCCAAACTGTGCAATGCTCGGATCCAGCATCCAACGGACAAGCCTAACCGAGACTTCTTTTTTCTCTTGGGTCGGCGCTGTCGCCAAGCCGACTAAGTCCTCCGGTGCACGTGTGACGGTGACCGATAACGCCACGACACCGGGCTGCTCAAGCGGCAGCAATTCCTGTGAGATCACCCAGTCAGGCGAGTTGGGCAGCGGTTCCTCTTCGAGCGTTTCAGCAGGAACAATTCCTGCGAGGATTTCCGTAATGCGGGCTTCGCAAAGCAGTTGAGCGGCAGCCAAGTCCTCAGCAGTCCGGGCGTGTTTCGCGCCGATGGAGGCCAGTCGACCCAATACGACCACGCCCCCCAGTAGGATGCTCATCGCGAGTATGACTTCCATTAATGAAAATCCCTCGCGGCGAACGTCGGTCATTCTGGGACCTCAACCTTTTTCAAATCGCCTACCGTAGCGGAACCGGTTAAGCCTCGTAGCGTCACCATGATGAGGTGCCCATCTTCATTTTGCAATGTGAATTGGGCGTTGGCAGTTCGACCGTTGGGGAAAAAGACAATCGGTGCCGACCACTCTTCGGACTGGGAATCCGACAGACTGTCGACCGCTTCGACCTCTTGGGTTTCCTCGAAAGCCAGGGAGGAATAACCTTCTTCTTGGTTCTCCGTCTGTCCACCGAATACGACGCCTTCGGGCAGTTCCAATTCGAAAATCGGCAGAGCCGCTTCCGCATCTTCATCTTCGGTGACGGTTTGCTCACCTTCGTCATTGAGGGCCGAGACCGGAGCGACTTCAAAATGCCCCGTTCCCAATTGGTAGCGGAACTGGTACGCCACGCCATTTTCCATGGCGGTCAGCCGCGCCTTGGCCAATTCTGAGCGAAGCTGTTTGGCTCCACTGCGTAATTGGCTCTTGCCCAGTCCCCCGCTAATTGCCGGCCATCCCGATCCTACCAGGGAGACCACAATTGCCAGGACGACCAGCATTTCCTGGAGCGTCGTACCACGACGGCTCTGACGCCCATTTTTGCTCGTTTTTAATCTTGTTGCCAACATCGTTTTCATTTCCTGCCGTTAAGTCAAAGTCGGTCGTTCCTGGTACATATCGGCCCAAATGCCGGAGGGATTTACTCCTCAGTCGGAGTTTCTTCGCCCTCTTCGCCTTCTTCTTTCGTCCAGTTCGTGATGTCGTCGTCAGTGTTATCTTCGCCATCAGGACCGTAGGACCAAATGTCAGGGAAATCGCCCTTACCATGCTCAGGGGGAAACTCGTACTGATAATCGTTACCCCAGGGATCTTTAGGAATTTCCGATTTACTGATGTAAGGACCATCCCAGTTGGAAGTCCCTTCTTCTTCGTCGGCCGGAGCATCGACCAATGCCACAAGGCCTTCTTCGGTCGACGGATAGGCCCGTGTATCCAGGTTGTATTGCTCTAAAGATCCCCGAAACATGCCGATTTGGGTCTTGGTGCTGCTGATGTCCGCCTTCTCCCGGCTGCCCAGAATACGAGGGCCAACCATTGACATCAGAAGAACCAGAATTGCCAGAACGACCAGCATTTCGATTAATGTAAAACCACCGCGTCTTTGTGGGTTTCGTTTTGTCTGTTGAATCCGTCTCATCAATTTGCTCCCTTAAAATGCAGAACAGTTTTTTTCGTTTTTTGAATTTTTTAGCGGCGGGGATTTCCACGCCTTCGATTACATCGTTGCGCTCATGTCGAACACCGGCAGCAATAAAGCCACAAGTACGAACAAAATCACCGTGCCCATGACCATCAACATGGTCGGTTCGACGAGCCGCACCATGATGTCGATCTGACGTCCGATTTTGCGGTCGATACCGTCCGCGACATTGATTAACACGTTCTCTAAGTTGTTCGATTCTTCGGCGATCTTGATCATTGCCATCACCGGCTTGGGGATCAGCCCGCATTCGCCCAGCGGTTGCGACAGTGTGTCGCCCGACGAAATATTCTCCGCCGAAGCTTTGATCGCATCGGCCAACACCAAATTTCCGGTTGAGTCCTGACTGATTTCCAAGGCTCGTAGCAGCGGGACTCCATTTCGCAGCAGCGTGCCCAACACGCGGCAAAACCGTGAAACGGCTGAACCCAGAAAAATGCTGCCCGCAACGGGAATCTTCAATTTCCAGCGATCTACCAAATGTCGGCCGGCTGGTTTAGCCAACTGTTTCTTCACGTACGACCCTAAGGCGAACAGTCCGGCAATCAAGAAGATGCCCCAACGCCCGAGGAAATCACTCAATGCCAACAACACCACGGTGGGCGTCGGCAATCCGCCCTGCTTTTCCAATTGTTTAAACAGCTCTGCGAATTTCGGAACGAAGAACACAATCAACACGACTGTGACCACGAAACCGGCAGCTGCCAGGAATGCAGGATAAGCCATCGCCCCTTTGACGCGGCTTTTCATTTCTTCCTGCAGTTCCAAAAAGTCAGCCGTCCGCTTGAGTGCGTCTTCCAAAAATGCCCCTTCGGAACCGGCACGGACCATGCTGACGGTCAATTCACCGAACACCTCAGGATGTTGGGCAAACGCCTCGTCCAACGGTGCCCCTTCGACGACTTGGTCGTGAATCGCCGTGAGGACTTCTTTCATCCGATCGTGGGCACATTGCTCAGACAGCAACTTGAGCGAATTGAGCAACGGCACGCCGTTTTCCAATAGGTCCGACAACTGCGTCAGCGTGGAGGCCAAGACTTCCGCCTTGATTTTCCGACCTATGGACAGCTTGAAGTCAAAGAGCGATTTGGCCTTTTCTGTGCTGTCTACACGTACCGGAAACAACGCGCGCTCAGCGAGCGTATTGAGCGCTTCGCGGCGGCTGCCGGCTGTGATGGAACCCACCACGTCTTCGCCGGTCATGTTTCGGGCTGTATAGGCAAACTCAGGCATTGTCGGTCAGTTGTTCTCTTTGAAAATCATCGTGATCCCCTCACAAGTTTGAGAGGGGCGTTTTAGTCTTCTTTACTCACACGCAGGACTTCATCCACCGAGGTCCGGCCTTCGAGCACTTTTTTCCATCCGTTGTGTCGTAGTGATTGCATGCCGGCTTTGATCGCCGCTTTTTTGATAATCGTTGACGACATCCGCTCTGTCGCCAAATTGCGGATTTCCTCATTGGCACGCAGCAGTTCATACAAGCCGACTCGCCCGGAGTACCCCGCGTTACGGCAAGCGCGACAACCAACAGGACGAAAGATCTGAGCCCCTTGGTCCCGCATGAGGTCCATGGGGAAATCGTCCGGTAGTTCGTCTTTGTTCGGTTCGTAAGCTTCGCAGCATTCCCGGCAGAGGGTTCGCACCAAACGTTGGGCCATCACGCCTTCGACCGTACTGCTAACCAGAAACGGCTCGACGCCCATGTCGACCAGACGCATGAATGCGCCGGCGGCGTCGTTGGTGTGCAAGGTGCTGAAGACCAAGTGGCCAGTCAGCGAGGCTTGAATCGCATTTTCGGCAGTTTCTTGGTCCCGAATTTCACCCACGAGCACCACGTCTGGATCGTGCCGCAAGATCGCCCGCAAACTGGCGGCGAATGTCAGCCCGACTTTGTGGTGCACCTGAATCTGGTTGATCCCATCGAGTTGATATTCGATCGGATCCTCGGTGGTGATGATCTTGTTTTCTTCGTTCTTAATTTCGTTGAGCGCGCTGTAGAGTGTCGTCGTTTTTCCTGAACCAGTTGGTCCGGTGACGAGAATAATTCCGTGCGGCAGTGTGATCAGCTTTTGGAATTGGTTGTAGATGTCTTCATCCATGCCGATGCCCTTCAAGGAGAAGTTCATCTTGTCCTTGTCGAGAACACGCATGACGACCCCTTCGCCATGCAGCATGGGGATCATGGAAACACGAATATCGACTTCGCGGCCTGAAACACGCAGCTTGATCCGCCCATCTTGTGGCACGCGTTTTTCAGCGATGTTCATCTTGGCCATGATTTTCAACCGGCTCAGAATCGCCGCCTGAAAACGATTGAGTTCCGGCGGGAGCGGCTGACGTTGCAGCACACCGTCGATGCGATACCGCAGCTTCATGCCCTTGGCTTGGCATTCCAAGTGGATGTCACTTGTACGGGCTTCGACGGCTTCGCTGAGGATTTCGTTGACGAGCCGGACGACTGAGGCTTCTTGAGCCATCGCCGCGTCTTCCGACTGGTCCCATTCCAATTCGTCGAGGACTTCGATGCCGCCGGCGTCTTCGCGCTGCGCCATCAAACCATCGATCGTTTCGGCACCGACACCCAGATTTGACTTGATCAGTTTGTTCAACTCATCGGGAGCCGCCACGACCGGCGTCACGCCGACTCCGGTCGATGCTCCGACTGCGTCCAACGCGTGCAGGTCGAATGGGTCTTTGGTGGCGACGATGATCGAGCCATCTTGGCGGCCGATCGGAAAGATGCTGTAGCGATGAATCAATTTGACGTCGAACTCATGGAGCAGCGACAAATCGACGTCGTAATTCGCGAGATCAACGAGTTCCAACCCGAGCGTGGCGCAAACAGCCTGCAATGCAGCATCCTCGCTGGGTAAACCCAACTCGGCGGCAGCGCGATCCAGTCGTCCGTCGTCGGCTTGCGCTTCGCGAGCGATGCGCAGTTGACGAGCGTCGAGGACCAACGGCTCTTTAGCGGTGTCTAAGGATGTCATCGTATTTGGTGGGTATAGGGAGGTAGGACAAATTCAGCGCGGGGCCAAATCTGTTATCAACCAACGAAAACTGCAATCGACATCAACGGCTCTGACATCAACGAACGCAAAATCCGCGGGTAGTATCGGCGTGTTACAGCCTGCCAAACCAATGACCGTTGTGGTGGGTCACATGGCTTCGCTACTTCAAGGTAGGAAAACTGGTGGGTTGGTACGGGTCCGCTCTTACCGTCTAGGCCACGGTGATTGAGGACTCGTCCCAGTTCAGTTTAGGTGGGGAATAACGTATGCGACTTAGTTTATGCCAAGTTCTCATAACAGTCAATAGCTAGTCTTCCCGCTCCGGCTAAACACCATAGTGACGACAAGCCGTTGACGCAAGCTGCTTTTCTTTAAGAACTTATGAAATTCAATTGTATGCAATAAAACCGACGATTCCCCGTTTTTTTCTAGGGACTTTCCACGCTAGGGCGACAGACTGTACGCTATCATTTAGGCAAATCATCCCGTGAGGAGTCCTTGAAATCCTTTTGATATGTCAATTGTTTGATGTATCGATGCCCCTATTCCTGGCTCACTGTTCCCAACCGTGATAAACTCGCTAGAGAGCCGTTTGTGACAATCGACTGTGCGCATTTTCGGAGCACGACGAAAGAATTGATGATGACGATTAGACGTGTAGTGAAGATTGGATGCGGAGGGGCGCTGGTCGCCGTTTGCATGTTCGCGACCACGATGGCTGACGAGGCGGCCCCTTCCACAACTGCCGATCCGGTCGACCCGTTCAAGACACCGGCTCCCACCGCTGCCCCGACTCCCTCGGCAAAATTGAGTCGTTACGCGAAACGAATTATCGACAAGTACGACATGAACGCCGACGGTAAGCTGCAGCCGGCCGAATGGAAAATGATGGCAGGCAAGCCTGAGGGCATTGATGCCGATCAAGACGGTGTGATCACGGCCAATGAGTATGCCGCTCACGTGGCGGCCTACGGTCATTTCCGCCGCATGCTTTTGCTTTCCCCCAATGCAACCGAGAACCGTGCCGTCGGAGGCACGACAGGCGAAGCCTATGAAGAACAGCCCCTTCAAGACGACCGGGAATCGTTGCGACGGAGTAAGAAGTTCTACGTGCCCAGTTCGCGTCTGCCGAAAGGGCTTTCGCAGGAGTTTTTCAACCGCGACCGGGATGGCGACGGACAATTAACGCAGTCCGAATTTTCTCCGAAGCTGTCAGCGGCGGATGTGGAGCGATTCAAGAAATTGGACGCGAATCTAGATGGGGTCATCACGGCACGCGAGTATGCGCGCGGTCCCAAAAACAACCCGTCCCCACCCGACAACAACCCCGCCGCACCAGGGCAGCAGCCGTAATCGTTGCCGGCCGTTTTGCTTGTGCACTGCAACCGGTCAGCTCGGGAATTGCGTGTTTAGCGGCCCCGACGTCGTCGTCGTGAGCGGGATCGACTCCCTTCACCCGTGAGCATGTCCAGTGAATTCTCTAAGCTGCGGATGTTGAGGCTTTTGAGTTTGATCACCTTCAACCGTCGGGTGGAGTCGTCGTTGGCCGCCGTGTCCATTTGCTGTACGAGTTCTTTGATTTCCTCGAACAACGACGTTGGAGCCATCACCACAAGCGAGTTAGTCCGTTCGTCGACTTCGACGGTCAGCAACGGAGCATTGCTGGCTGCGTTGACACGTTGAATGGCCACGGCGACATCTTGCGACACACCGGCCGGCACGGGAATTGGCGGTGCGCCGCCACCGTTTTTTAATGCCGATTGATAGATCGAACGAATCACGTCTTCGATCCGCGAAGCTTCCGTGTTTTTCACCAGAATCAACCGGGGACGATTGGCGGACAGCATTTCCGGACTGTCTTCAGCATCGAGTACCTGGAGCAATTCCTCGATGGTATCCCGGTCATGGCGATTGCCGTGCACGATGATCGCATTCAGGCGTTGGTCCGGTACGATGGTCACGTTGCTGCTGAACCGCGAACGTGACGAACCACCCCGCCTGCCCCCGGTTTCGAAAAACTGTTGCAGCGTCGTGGCGGTCTGCACAGCGCTGGTGTACCGCAGTGAAAACACGACAAAGTTGTTGCCGCGTCCACCGGTGCGTTTCGGGGACATCGCTCGTAGTAGGGCTTCAAATTGGTCCAAAGCTTCCGGATCGTCCGAAGCGATCGTAATCCGGCCATTGCCCGGGGCGACAATCACCGGGAACGATGAGGGTTCCGCGTCGGACTTTACGTCAGGCGTGGTTGTCGATTTTTGCGACGTCGCGGATTCTTTAGATTGCTGCTGGGACGTCGGCTGTTTTTTAGTAGTGTTTGGTTTGGCGGATTTGTTCTGTGCAGGGACCTCTTCCGCAGGGACCGCGAATTGGGCTCCGTTCTTCTTGGCAGGTTTTGGCTTCGTTCCACCGTTACGTGATGCGTCTGGTGCTAGGCGTCGCAAACTGGGCATCACTGCCGACGGGGTGACGACGCGGATGCTATTCTTACGCAATTGAGGCCAAACGCGTTCGATTTCTCGAATGGCAGCGGCGGTGTCGCCTTGGAACGGAATCACTCGCATGCGACCCCCTTTGCCGCTTTCGGCTTGGACAGCCAAACCGGTTTCTCCCATTTTGGATAACAACTCGCGAATCTCGGCTTGCTGCTCTTTTTTGGCGCGGACGAAAAGTTGCTGAGTGGCATTGTCCGAATCGACGACCGGGGCATTCGGGTCGTCAAAATCGAAACTGCCGAATAAGCGATCGATCGACAATTCCGCCGTGAATGGTTCAATCACATCGAGTTGATACACTTCCAACACTCGCTCGTCGGTATCCATTTGTTTGAGTGTTTGTTGAATCATCTTATGTTGTTCGGGACGGGCGATGGCAGCAATTTGCCGACCGCGACGATCCAGCGACAATTTGATTTTGGGAATCTGTTGGCTAAAGGCGTTTTCCAAAATTTCCATCGCTGTGCGAGAATCGACGTTTTCCAAACGATACAGCTGCAGTGTCGACAACGGATCGGCCGAGGAGGCTCTTTCAACTTCTTGCACCATATCGGCGATTCGCTGTTGTGTTTTCTCGGGGGCCAATGCGAGGATGCTGTTATTCTCCCTGTCGTAAGAAACATCGACGTCCCGATCACGGCGAAACAACGTCCGCAAAGTAGTCTGCAGACTGCGGCCGTCCGCAGCGTTGAGCGGATACACTTTCAACTCTGGAACGCCCAGGGCTGCTCCGTCACCATCCATGGCTTCAACAGTGGCTTGGATTTTTGCGTGGTCCGCTTCCGAGGCGCTAACGACGAGGCTGTTGTTCTCGGTATCGACGGCGGCGTCGGCGCGCGGAGTTAGTGACCTAAGCACGCGCAGCGCGGCTTGCGGATCGGCGTTTTCGAAACGGTACACTTTGGGAATCAATGTGACGCCCTGCTTATCGGAGTTTTCGATAAACTCCTTGATTTTCACATGGACAGCCACCGGAGCCACGGCGGAAACAGTGTTGTTTTGTGAGTCATAAGTGACTTGCACGTCGGGGCGGTTTCGATAGGCACTTTGAATGGCCTGTGCCAATGTATTGACTTGTGCATTTATGACAGGATAGGAACGAAGTTGCGGGCCGGTACCGTCGGTGTCCTCGCGATCCATTTCCTTGATCGTAGCGGCAATTTTTTCATGATCCCCCTCGGTGGCTGTGACTACCAAGCTATGGCTACCTTGATCAACCGCCATTTGTGCCTTAGGGGTTAATACACTCAGGACACTCAAGGCCGTGTTGGGATCGGCGACACTAAAACGATAGACCTGCGCCCGCCGCGTTTGCCCCCCCTTCTCTACTTCTTCGATAAAGTGTTGAATATTTTCGTGTTGTTCGGGGCGAGCAAAGGCTAGGATCGTGTCGTTCAGTGAATCGAGTGACAGCCGAATATCGGGTTGCAGCGAGAAGTTGGTTTGCAGCATGTTGAGGAGATTGTTCGGCTCAGCGGCTTTGACCGGATACGAACGCAGCACGGAACCCCGTCCGCCGGCGGGTTCCTCCTCCATTTTGGCAATCGTCGATTTGATCAACGCATGTTCTTCGGGTGTGCCTGTCACCACGAGACTGCGGCTTGCGTTGTCGACCGCCATTTGGACTTTGGGAATCAACGTCCGCAAAATGCCGCTGGCAGCGGTCGGGTCGGCGGATCGAAACCGGTAAACCTCAGCTGTGCGAATTTTGCCTTTGTCATCGACTTCGGCGATAAAGGCAGCGATTTTTTTGTGCTGCGCGTCGGTTGCCAATGCGACGATCGTTTCGTTTTTATAATCCGCGGATAACCGAATATCTGGCTGCAAGGCAAAGTTGGTCTGCAGCATGTTGAGCAGATTGCCAGGTTCGGCCGACTTGATCGAATAAGCCCTTAGCACCGCTCCGTTTTCGTCGTTCCCATCGGCGTCCATCTTGGCGATCGTTTCAGCGATGGCTGTGTGGTCCGCTTCAATGGCGTTGACGACGATGCTGCGATTGCGGTTGTCGACGGTCATTTGAGCGCGGGGAGCCACCATCCGTAGGATCGCGATGGCGGCATTCGGATCGGCTGTGCGGAAACGATAGACCTCTGAGGTGGCCCCTTCGATATCCTTTTCGATGTCGGCAATGACCTCTTCAATTTTTTTCTGCTGCGCCGCATCGGCGAAGGCAATGATCGCGCCGTTACGCGAATCATACGACAAGCGGACTTCGGGGTGGCTGGCCAGCAGTTGTCCAACGACGCCGAATGTCGTGCCTGGATCGGCCTTTTTGACCTGGTGCGACTTGAGAAACGCCGCGTTTTCGGCATCAGGCTCGACATCGAACTTGGCGATTGCCTCTTTCATTTTTTGATGATCGGTAGCGGTCGCCACGATCACCAAGCTCCGTTGCGGATTATCGACGGTGATCGATGCCCGCGGTACGAGAGTTCGCAAAAAAGCCGCGACCACATTCGGATCGGCTGTGTGCAGACGATACATTTCCGGAGTGGCCTCGACAAAATTCTTTTCGACGTCGGCAATCGTCTCGGCAATCGTCTTGTGCTGATCCGGATGCGCGTTTGCTATAACGGCGTTATTCCGTGAGTCGTAATAAAGCTGCATGCCGCCCTGTCCGGACATGAGATTCGCCACAATACCATAGACGGTTCCCGCATCAGCCCTTTCAATGGGGTGCGACTTTAAATAGGCGGATTCGCCATCGGTTCGCTCGACGTCGATTTTGGAAATTTCGGATTGGAATTTTTCGTGATCCTCGGGTGTTGCGGTAATGACCAGCGACCTATCGCGCACGTTGGGCACCATCGGCGATGCGGGAGATATAGGCCGCACGATCGCCATTAAAATGTTGGGGTCCACGTGTTTTAGTTGATAGACATGGGCCGTCGGCTTACCAACCTTAGGCAGTTTTTCTTTGGCCCCTTCGATGGTCGCTTTCAATTCAGCGTGGTGTTTGGTTTTAGCACGGACGATCAACCGCTCACCATTACTGGAGGTGATAAACTGGGTTTCGGCGCGGAGCACGGGATCGATGAGTTGCATGACAGCGGTCGCATCGACGCCCTCAAGGTCATAAATGACGATGTTGCGCGGTTCGGTACTGCCGGCGTCCTTCTCAACCTTTTTGATAATACTTTCGATTTCGGCGTGCTCGTCCGGTTTGGCCCAGGCAACGATGCGCGGCGGATTGCCACCGAGCATCACGCGTGCCCGCGGTACGGCCATTTGGATGATCTGTTGTGCAGGCGATACTACTTGGGATTTGACCTGATAAATGACCATCGTGCCGCCGTTTTGTTTTTCCAGGTTGGCCGATATTTGGTCCAACGCGGCTTGGATTTCCTGATGCCGATCAGGTGTCGTCCAGATCAGCATGGAGTTTGACGAAGAGTCGTCGTCAATTCGGGTATCGGGAAAGATTTGCCGCAACCCACGCATTAGGTTAGCCGAATCACTTTTGCCGACCGGATAGATCACCAATTTCGGCTTGCGATCCGGGTCCAAACTCGCCAAAACTTGTTTCAAAATGGCGTCGACTTTTTGGTGGTCGGCCTTGCGGCCCCAGGCGATGATTGCTTTGGAGGTCGTGTCGTTGGTGAAGGTGACGTCCGGGAGTTGTTGTTGCAACAAGTTGATCACCGCGGCAGCATCGGAATCAGGGACCGGATAGACTTTGTAGGATTCTTGGACGTCCGCAGCAGCGCCGGAGTCGATCTTGTCTACCACATCCTGGATTTTTTCGTGCTCACTCGGCGGGGCCCAGATGAGCAATTTTTTGGTCTTGGCATCCAACACAATTTTGATGTTGGGAAAGATGCTTTGCATCACGGTCAGCGTGTTGGCCGCATCCGCATTTTTGATCTGATAGGGCACTAGCACAAATTTGTCGCCTGCGGGGGTGTCCCGCCGCAATTTGGCGATGATGTCGGCCAGCTTCTCGTGCTGGCTTTTCTTGGCCCACACCGCCAATTCTCCCGGTTCGGCATCGGTGATAATACGCATGCCGGGCATTTCGCTTTGCACAGTATCCAAAATCGTTTGAAAGCGCGTGCGCTGCGCTGCGGTCACTGGATAGATCTCTAACGAGAACTTCTCAGCTGGTGCAGCAGAGTCGACGACACGTTTCACGGATTCGTTAATCACATTGTGATCCGCTGCCGTGGCGACGACCATCAGTCGCTTGGCTTCGAGGTCGTAGGAGACTTGCGACTGCGGCGCCAGTTGCTGCAATACCGCCAACAGGCTGGCGGGTGGGGCTTCTTCGAGCGGAATGAATTGCAGCGTGCGTTCGTTGGGACCGGGCGTTTCGGGTTGAAGTTGTTCCAACGTGGCGCGGATACCTTGCTGGTCTTCGGGGATGGCAACGGCAATGAGGCTTCGCGTTTGCGGGTCAATCGTCAGCCGTGCTGCCGGGAAAAGTCCCTGCAATAACGTTTGCGTTGCAGAGGGATCGGCTTTCGTGAGCCGATAGACTTCAATTTGCGGCGACATCTCCGCCATGCCGCCACCGACCTTGGTTAAGGCCGATTTTAACATCTGGTGTTCCTTGGGAGTCCCCCAGGCGATCAGCCGTGTGGTCTTGGGATCCACCGATAAACGCATGGCCGGCAACAGTGTCTGCAATGTGGGCATTAGACTCGTCGCGTCCGCGCCTTGAATGGCGTAAGCCTCAAAGCGGGGTTGATCGGCTTCGGGAACTTCGGCGAGGACCTTGTCCAGTGTGGCTTTGAGGTCTGTGTGCCGCTGGGGGCCTGCCCAGACAAGCAGGCGGTTTCCCTCGGCATCGGGGATAACCCGCAGTTCCGGATACAGGGTTTGCAGGACGCTCGTTGTCTGCGGTTGTTGAGCGGCCTTGACCGGATAACTGGTCAGCGTGAACTTTTCTTCATCCGGCACATCCCGTTTTAGCTTCTCCAGGATCGCCTGCAGCGCCTCGTGTTCCTTGGATTTCGCCCACACGGCTAGTTCTCCCGGCTCGGCGTCGGTGATAATCCGAATACCTGGCAGGTCGCCGGTTATCGTCCCGATCACTGCTTCAAATCGTTTGCGCTGGGCGGGAGTGATGGGATAAATCTCCAATCGCGGTTTTTCACTCGCGATGGGCATGGGGAACTTTTTGATCGTGTCGGCAATCAAGACGTGGTCAGCCGGGGTGGCGGTGATAATCAATTTCTTGCCGTCGGCACGAATGTTAGCGTTGGGAACTAATGTTTGCAGCACCTCCATTAATCCGGTCGGAATGTTCACCTTGAAGGGATAGAACTGCAATTCCGGCGAATTGGCCCCGGGCTGCGTGGGTTGCAGTTGGTCCAACATGGCTTTCACAACACGTTGGTCATCTGGCACTGCGACGACGATCAAATTTCGAGTTTGCGGGTCAAACGAAACCCGGGCGTTGGGAACCAGTTTGGATAACAACTCTTGAGTCGATGCGGGATCCGCTTTCAGCAATAGATAAGTCGCTAGCTGCGCTGTCTTGCCATTTGGCCCGTCTCCCCCTAGTTGATCGAGAGACGCTTTGATTTTGGCTTGTTCGTCCGGTGTCCCCCAAGCAATCAGGCGATTGTCCACTGGATCAATGCGCATTTGCATTTCCGGCAAGACCAGCCTCAACGATTCCAGCAACTGTGTGTGGTCGCCGCGCGTGAGGGAATAGACTTCCAAACGGGGCTTCGATTCGGGCGGATTGTCGGTTTGTATTTTGTCCAACAGCGCTAGGACAGCAGTTTGTTGCGAAGGCGTCGCAAAAACATTGATCTGACCGGCCTTAGCGTCGGGAACGACTTTGATTCCGCTGATTAACTGATTGATCAACTCGACGGCCGCAGCGGCATCGGCGGATTTCGTCGCGTAGGTCCTGAGTTCCGGTTTTTCCGGGGGAGTGGGTTTGGGAGGTTGTTTGGGAGGCGCCGGTTCGGGGATAGAATCAATGACCGCACCGATCGCACGCATGTTCCCTGCGGTGGCTGTGACCAGGATTTGCTGCGTCTTGGGCAGCGGCACGCTTTTGCCTTGATTGCCCAGAAGCGGCATTATTTCCGCGTCAACTTCCTCCGCATTCTTCTTGCCCAACGGAAACATGACGCTGACGAATTCATGTTTGCCGCGATCTTCCAGGTCTTTCAGATCGATTCGAGGAATGAGGTCCTGCGGAATGCCTTCTTTCATATCGATCACGATTAGCATGCGACCGCGACGAATCAGCGTGAAGTCCTTGGTTAGCAAGACGCCGTTGAGCAGATCGATCGCTTCGGTTGGCGTGTATTCCTTAGTGTCTGTGTAGTTAAACGTTGCCGGCGGCGGGGCATCCATCACCAGCGATAGGTCCGCTTCCTGGGCGAACCACTGCAAGACTTCCGCCCAACGTTGAAATCGAAAATTGAAGCGAAGCTTGGGGACCGGGCGAATCTTGGCCAATTTCGCCCGTTGTTCTTCAGATAGGAGAGCGGCAATGGTTCCATTTTGCTCGGCGGCAATCTTGGCTTTGTCGGCGGCTTCGGCTTGGGAGAGCGCTTCGCTGCGTTTTTTGAGCAGTTCTTGGAGTTTCGTTTGCTGCTCCTCCGTCAGATTTAACTGAGCGGCAACCTCAGGGTCGGCCAGTCGGGCATAATCCAGTTTCGCCGCCGCCGGTTTTGCGGCAGCGGGGGGAGCCTTAGCAGCCGGTGTGTCGGCGGCGGGTGGCGCATCTTGAGCAATCGCAAGCGACGGGCAAATTCCGCAGAGTGCCGCAAGCAGCGACGTGCGGAACAGATGTCGACGACAAGGCGAGCAGTTTTGATGTAACGTCACGGTCTTCACTCCAGTGCGATTTGATTGCGCAAACGGCGAACAGTGCCGATTTTGCTGCTCGGAATGGATTCTCGGTGTGAGTTTCAGCGCGATCGCGCGGACGCAAGTTGAGTCCGGCCATCGGGATTGATTGATTGTCATCCTCTAAATTTCAAAATCGTCCTGAGGGACGACTCAGAAGCAGCGAGCAGTTGGGGCAAAACCAAAGTGATCGCGACGTTTAGGATGCGAATTAGGTGGGCTAAGTAGGTGGGTTTTCTCTAGAGTCGTTTTCAAAACTCGGTTGCGCAGATTCCGGAAACATGCCTATCAGAGTGAACGAGACGCGTCAGCGGGCTTTGAAACTATCTGTAATACAGTACACGCCGCCGAACTGTGGGTAAAGCGCGGATTCCAGGAAATCGGCGCAGAATTCCCGTTCAGTCCTCAGTCAACGAATGAAGGGTTAGCTCCACGTGACCTACGTGATCGGCCCCGCTTGAGGCAGTTTGGTGGGTATTGCGGCAAATCGCTGACATTTCTGGTTTACCGATTGTTCGCCGCATCCACCTTTGGAGTTGATCGGCTTCGCGGCGGAATGACAAGAATCTTTGGGGTGTTGTTTTTTGAAATCATTCCGTAACTCGCGTTGTGGTCGAGCCTTGAGATGATTGAGGTGATGTGGTCCGGCAACATGAATAGACTTTGCCGATTTCGTGGGATTGTTTGCTTGACTCGACCTTTCCGTGACCTAGGTTTTCGTTGTGCTGGTAACAACGCAGGCAGAAATCAGGAGTGGCTGCAAAGCTGCTCACCGCCTGCGTCGAACCGAAAAGCCGTCATTTATTTTGGGTGTAACCTCGTTGTGAGGTTTTTATTTGGGTGGCGGACTTTGAGAGGCGATTGCAGCCGATGCGTCGGTTGCCGGGTTTTGCGCAAGCATCCACCCACCGGGCCAATCGGAGTTCGTATGCTTGCGTCCCAGTTGTTCGCCAGAACAGCTGCGGCAAACCTGTAAAGGGAGAATCCTATGAAGACACTGGCTAAGAGCGTTAAGAAGTTTTTGGTTTCCGAAGATGGCCCGACAGCTGTTGAATACGCCGTGATGTTGGCGTTGATCATCATCGTCTGTCTGACCGCGATTACGTCGGTCGGTACCACAGCCAATACGACCTTCGAAGGCGTCGCCACCGCGATGTAAGGTTGTCATTTCAGGTGGCGCGACTGGAGAGGCGAACGCATCCGCGGCTTCATTGCCTAGGTATCGCGAACGCTTCTCCGTCACGCCGCTTGAGGCTTGCGCAATGCTCTCGGGATGCGTTGCCGCATTGGCTGGGCCCGAACTGAACAGGGAGAAGAAAATGCAGATGCTTAAGAGCGTCAAGAAGTTTTTGGTTTCGGAAGATGGCCCAACGGCCGTCGAATATGCGGTCATGTTGGCGTTGATCATCGTGGTTTGCCTCACAGCGATCACATCGGTTGGTACGACGACCAATACGACCTTCGAAGGTGTTGCCACGGCTTTGTAATCGGGGCGCGTTTTCGAACGAGATTGACAACCGTCCAGTTTCACATGCGTTGTGAAACTGGACGGCTTCTTGAGTCTCAGAGGCACTGTAACTCATTCGTAACGGCATCCATCGTGAAATGCCGTACAAGTAACCCACTTAAGAATACATAATCGAGGGCGGCTAAAATGGTACCGTTCTGGATCGAAGCATCGCTCGAATCGCTTCCACAAACAATAGTGCTCGTCATGGGCGCCTTGGTGGCATTTTTTACATTGTTCACAGTAGGCCGTCCCGGTGTTTGAGTCCGTTCGTTCAGCTCCTAGAACCAGTTTCAATTCTTGGTCTCGCTTGTTCCGTAAACTTGCACTGCAGTGTCAACGGAACGCGTCCCAGGGTTTTTGAAACGACTCGTAAGAAAAAACTTGCCACAAACATTCCCTCCGACTAATCCCCTGCCCTCCTTGGCCTGCGATGAATTTTTGTCGTGCATACAGTGTCCGAGGCGGAGTCGTAACAGAAGGACAGACGCAGTCATGGATCTACACGAGATTTTTATTCACAACTGGCCCGTCAAATTGGTCTCGGTCATTTTGATCGTAGCGGCTTACATCGACGGCAAAGAATTGCGGGTTCCCAACTGGATTACGTTTCCTATGGTCCTTTCGGGACTGGTGGCCAACACCTGGATGCACGGTTGGGCAGGCTTGAGCAGCGCACTGATCGGCATGTGCGTTGGGCTGTTGACCCTATTGCCACTGTATAGTGTGGGCGGAATGGGGGCCGGCGATGTCAAACTCATGGCCGGCATTGGGGCGTGGCTAGGCGGATGGGTGACTGTGTACGCGTTCGTCGTCTCAGCGGTCATTGGCGGCTTGATGGCGATCGTGATGGCGGTCTCCAGCGGTAAGCTGAGAAAACATTACGAAAACTTCTTCATGATCATGTTTGAATTCAAACAGGTTAAGAATCCGCGCGAACTTTCGGTAATCGCCGCGGAGCGTAAATCCAGCATGTTACTCCTACCCTACGGGATTCCGATCTGCATCGGTTCAATTGGGTACTTTTTCTATGCTGGCATGATTTAATCGGGCGATATTTTGAGATGGCGGTGTGCCCCGTTTCCAGTCGTTTTGGCTGGCAACGGGGCATGTCCGCACAACCGTTGTGATCATTCCAAGCGTTAAAACCGGTATAGATTGAAGCTTTTGACTCATCGTTGCCGATGAACCAATCGATAAGATCCTTCTAATCGAAAAACCGGGACTGATGTCGGGAATGCGAGATACGTTGCGAAGCCGGAATTGTGGGCCCATCGGCCGGCGGCTGCGTGACCAACTGCTAACCTCCCAAATCAAGCAGGTGGATCGATGAAAGGTAAATCAATCGTAATGTTGGCCGTCGCACTCGGGTGCGGCTTAGTCGCCATGATTGGCGTCCAACAAGTTCTCTCCGGAGACAAAAAAGAAGCAGCCAAAAAAACCATGCCGGTGCTGATCGCCCTTGAGGAGATCAGCCCCGGAATCGAGATTGAAGATTCGATGGTGACGTTCAAAGAAATGCCAATGGACATGATGCCAACCGATGCAGTGACATCGGCGGATCAATATGTCAACCGGGGTTTGCGCACACGTGCATTTCCCGGCACGCCGATCGTGCAAGCTATGCTCGGTGAAGAAGGCGTTTTCAGTGCGTCGAATGAAATTCCCTCGGGAATGCGCGTGGCAGCCATCAGCGTTACCGCGAAAACTGCGGTGGCAGGTTTCGTGAATCCGCACGACCGCGTTGACATTCAAGTAACGTATAAACGGCGACTCAAAGGAGTCACGACGGAACGTACCAAAACGGTTTTGGAGTACATCGAAGTGTTTGCTGTCGACAAGCAACGAGACATGATCGACAACGAATCCGAGTCGATTTACAAGAACATTTCCGTATTGGTAACTCCCGAACAAGTCAACTTGTTGCGTTTGGCGGAGAGCAAAGGCGACCTGAATTTTTCGCTGCGACATAAGGACGACGACACGCAGGAACAAGTTGCAGACATTGATGACGAATACTTCGATGCCAAGGTTCGTGCGTTGTTCGGTGAAGATGACATCGCCCCGGAAGATGCGGACTACGTCAATCCGGAATTGACCGGCGACCAGCAAGATATTCGCAATAGTATCAACGAGGAAATCGACGAGGAGCCGGTTACCGAACCGATTCCGACTTGGACAATCGTAATTTATCACGATGGCGAAAAAACGGTCGAGGACGTTCCTCTATCCGATCCCAATGCCATCGATAACATCGATGTGGAACCCACGGAACCACAAGGTACTGAACCAGAACCGGCCGCCACGTAATCCTGAAAGCAAGGACCGCAACGGCGAACTGCCGGAGAGTAACGTAGTCGTATTCAACGTTTTCAATCGCGATGGTTGCCGGGACATTTGTCAAAGCAACACCGCACTATGCGGCTTGATGAAACTTTGAAAACGACAAGAGTTTGTAGTTGAATGGTGGGGCGTGCAAGCGTCCCCACCAATATTTTCTTGTTTTGCGGGCCAATTGAAATCGCCCGAGTTGTGGTCTTCGACAAACCTATTCATGGCAAGTCGACCGCAGCCGAGCGAACACGAGTTGAAATCCCGCTCGTAATTTCCAAAAGTTAGGATAACGTTCGCAAGTTAATGGTGGCGGCCGTCGCTTCTGCCAGGAACACTGTCGAATAGGATCACGCCCGAGGGACTCTGGACGGGATCACTCAAACGAGGGAGAGTGCAAGGATGCATATGCCAATTCGGTTTCGATCACGAGGTCTTATCTGTACCTCATTATTCGCTTTGTTGTTAGCTGCATCGGCGCCTATCACCGCCGAAGATGCGTTGCCCATAGCGAACCACATGATTCATCACGTCGATCGTCCATTTACCAAATTGGAAATGGTGGAGAAATCGACGCGAGTCCTCGAACTCAAAGGCCGCATCACGACGGTCGATGTCAACGACTCGGAAGTCATTACCGCGTCTAAAGTGGAAAATCCATTCAACCCTCGGCAACTACGGATCAATGCCGGGGCACCGGGTGTCACCGACGTGACTGTCGTCGACGAATTTGGCCAAAGCCATAAGCTAGAAATCCTCGTCGTGGGCGACGTGCGGCATCTGCAATCGTTGTTGCAGCTGAGTTTTCCCGACGCTGCGATTCATGTCACCAAGGTGCAAAACACCGCTGTGCTCAGCGGATGGGTCGACCAACCGGCACAGATTCGCCCGATCATGCAATTGACCGAGCAGTTCTTCCCCGAGCCGATCAACAACATTCAAGTCGGCGGCGTCCAACAGGTCATGCTGAAAGTGAAAGTCATGGAGGTTCAACGTGGCAAGATTCGCCGATTGGGCTTCAACTTCTTCGACATTGGAAACAACGGATACATCGTCTCGAATCCGGGTAACCTGATTCCGATCCGATCACTCTCGGCCGCAGCGGGTGCCGCGACGAGCCTCGATTTTAATCCGGCCGGAGCCACGGCGATGTTTGGGATTATCAGCGACAGTAATATTTTCTCGGGCTTCGTCGAAGCCTTGAAGGAAGAATCCTTGCTGAAAATCCTCGCCGAGCCGAATCTTTCGGTGAAAAGTGGTTCCAAAGCGAACCTTCTGCAAGGTGGAGAATTCCCGATTCTTATTCCACAAAGCTTGGGGACCCTGAGCGTCGAATTCAAATCCTTCGGTGTCAAACTTGAAGCGTTGCCCATCGTGTTGGGGAACGGCCGATTGAGCCTGCAATTGATTCCTGAAGTGAGCGAACGGGACTTTTCCAGTGCCATCGAAACGCAAGGGATCGTGGTTCCCGGATTGACCACACGCCGTGTACAAACTGCTGTGGAAATGGACTTTGGGCAAACGTTCGTGATCGCGGGACTGATCTTCGATCGCCAAACAGCCACGACGTTCAAAGTTCCGGTTTTGGGCGAATTGCCCTTTTTTGGTGCCCTGTTCCGCCGCGTTCGCTATGACGAAACTGAGACCGAACTATTGATTATGGTCACACCGGAATTGGCTGACCCGTTGAAACCGTGTGAAGTCCCGCCGCAAGGCCCCGGACAATTCACAAGTACTCCGACCGATCGCGAGTTGTACCTCGATGGCACACTGGAAGTCCCTTACTACGGGCCGGAATGTATCGACTGCGAAGTTGACGGTGGCTATGTCCCGCAACCCGCTTATATCGAACCGACTCCCAACGGCAACATGCAGTACGCTCCGAGTACAGTTCCCCCGGCCCCGGCAGCCAGTGGATCCGACATCTCACCTCCGCCGACACCGCAACCCGAAGCCGCCAAACCGCAGGGAGTGGGTCCCACATTGGGCCACTCCCCAGCCAAGCCGGATTTGGTCACACCACGCTTTCGTAGTGCGGCCCCCCGGGTTCAACAAGCTTCTGTTGCTCCCTCAGGTGCCACGCCCTTACTGGGGCCGGCACCGACCAAGCGGGTGAAAACAAAGCCGCCTACGACCGTGCGAGCCAAAGCGACCTCTAAAGTGACGACAGCACCGCGAGCTAAAACGTTGAATCAAACCCGTTCGAATCGCCGTACTGGGCCGACGCAAGTCGTCCAACAGCAGCGAACCGGTCAGAACAACACGACCATCGTAAGGCGTGCTTCGGCTGCCTCAGCGCAGCCATCCGGCACAGCACCTCCTGCAAATCCGGCATTGGTCTTTCCCGATGCGAAAAAGCAGGAAGTGCTGAACCAGTTGAAAGCGTCCAGCCAATCAAAGCCCAGTCGTCGCGCGCCGCGACCGGGGTTAATTGCTCCGAAGGAGTTAACCGGTCGGACAAATCCGGACGGACAATCGTCGAGCGGAACTCCTTAAGGGGTTCCGCACCTTGAAGTATGACGGCATGATGCCGGCCAGTTCTTGAACTTCGGAGTATCTGTCCTTTTGAATCAGCGGCGAGAGACTAATGAATAACGTAGTCCGATTGGCAATTGTAGACCCCAACGACTCTTCCCGAACGACCATCAAAAATTTGTTGATGGGCATGGATATGGTGTGGTTGGAAGCCGAATGCTCGCGTTACGACTTTTTTGCCGATGTCATTTCACAGACGCAGCCCGACATCGCGCTGATAAATCTCGACGACGATGAGGAAAAAGGCTTGGCCTTGATTAGTCGCGTGACACAGGATCTTCCCGGCTGCAGCGTTTTGGTCGTCAGCAGTTCGACCGAAGGCAGCCTGATCCTGCACGCCATGCGAAACGGGGCCAAGGAGTTCTTGAGTTATCCTCTTAAATGGGAGGATTTCCTCGCCGCATTGGACCGTATTCAAAATGCGGGACGCGGCCGAGGCGGCGATGGGTCGGCGCTCTCCTGCCAAGTCGTGGCCGTCAGCGGTGCCGGCGGAGGCGTGGGGTGTACCTCTTTGGCTGTGAATCTGGGCTGTAGTCTGGCCAAAGAGGAACGCAACAGCGTCGCAATCGTCGACATCGATTTTGCCTTGGGTGATGCGGATGTCTGGTTGGACATCATTCCTGATTACACCATTCACGACGTCACTGAAAACATCACTCGCTTGGACTACTCGTTATTAAAGCGATCGTTGACGCAACATGATTGTGGTGTCTATTTGTTGCCGCGACCGGTGCAAATCACGCATGATACGACGGTCGACACCGACCAGCTGAAACGCATGATTGCCTTGTTGAAGGCGACGTTTACCCATCTGGTGATCGACGTCAGCAAGACGTATTCACCGTTGGATATGGCCACATTGGAATTGGCCGACAGCGTGCTCATGGTCACGCAACTCGACTTGCCCTGTTTGCGCAACGTCGTGCGGTTGATGCAATACTTTGACAATTTCGACGGATTGGTCGACAAAACCAAAGTAGTCGTCAATCGTTTGGGATTGGAAGAAGAACAAATCAGCTTAAACAAAGCTTTGGAAACGATCGGCCGCGAAATCTTTTGGCAGATTCCCAATGACTACGCCACGATGGTCGAGGCACGCAACAACGGCATTCCGCTCCAAATGCAAGCTCCGCGGGCGAAACTGACGAAGTGCGTCGATCAGCTCGCCGCTGCCTTGGACGGGAAAAGCGCCGCCCAGACAACAGACGACAGTAAAAAACAGCGTCGCAACAGCCTGTTTGGATTCCTTTCTAGCGGATCCAAATAGCCCGCCGCGGATGTTCGCCGCGCTGGGCATGCGCAGTGTGCAAAGTCATCGGCAGTCTTGGTTAGGCATCGACGTCCAATCGGCCACCGCGAAGTCCCAGTGCATCAGTGGCATGTTTGGTGGTTTTTTCCGCCGTCTTGGAATCACTGGCGTCTTGCTGTTCTTCAAGGTGACTGCCGCCGGGAGAGGCTTCCCAACTCTGTCGACCGTCTGCGTCGCGGTCGGCATCCAAGTCCGCTTCGACAACGTCTTTATCGATGGCTTCGGTTTGTTCGACTTGGAATTTCTGCGCCGCCTGCTGAGCCTTGGACTCTTCCTGCTGTGAGGTCGTCCGTTGGGCACCAGCGAAGGAACTCGCCAGATTGAACGCGGCTGGATTGCTCGGACCGATACTGCTCATCGCAATTTCTCCCCGTCGTTTTCATAACCGTCCTTGGTCGATTGGCGGTGATCAAAACTTAGCAGACGAGGAACTTCGGAATTCCTGAAAAGCGGGATTCTCGTGGGGGGAGCATCTAGGGAGTCAAGCACCGCGAGCATCCTCGTCCTGCCGCCCGCAGGTGCAAAAGTATAGCTCACTTCCCGGAATGCGGCACTACCAATTTTCGGCCCGTTATGGGATTTGAGAGGGCGGATCCGCGGTTATCCCTGTGGGTTTCGTCTCCATAATCGGAGTGACCTCGCCAATTTTGATCGTAGGAGACGGCTTGGTCTCGGCTTTGATCTCCTTTTTGCTGCTCGCTGGGAGAAACGGATTTGTCGGAGGCGTGATCGGGTTCTCGTCAGCCACCTTTGGGGGCTCCGGTTTTACGGGGGAGGTTTCCACCAAGCGTCCGCCGGAACGAGTTGGGCGTCCGTAGCGAATCAGAGACAATTGTCGCCCTTCGAATTTAATGTCGGAAACCAGGTAGTTGCCACCGCGGCGCCCGAGCTGCGAAGGTTGTCGCGCGCCGTCATTTTGCCAAATCGCCGTGACAGCAGTTGGGGCAACGCGACGCAGGTGTAACACCGTCGGCTGCATGTGTGGATATTTGAGAACCAACGCGATTTTCGTCGACCGCGGCGTTGATGAAAAGATCCCTCCCAATTGGCTGACATCGCGAAAACGAACTTCGGCGGCCTCATTCTTCTGTCCCAACTCGGGAGCGTGTACGGTTCGACCATTGATCAACAAACTGACTTTGGCCGTTCCAATTTGCCACAAGGGGTCCGCCCGGAAGACAATGTCGTCCATTCCCAAATTCAAATCGGCGTAACCGAATAGCGTTCGCAGCAAATGCCGGTTCACCATGGTGGGCACTTCGTTGGATCCAAGATAGGTACAGGCCCGGAGGACTGCCGGCACTGGAATTTGTCCCAGCACCTGTTCGTCGCGAAGCCAGTGAATCAATTTTTCACGTTCGCCCGCGTCCTGGTAGATGGTCATTAACGCGACCAAGCTTTGCGTCCGTTCCAAATGTGCATCAATGTTTCGCAAGGCGGCCTCTTCGGCCAGTTCATATTTACCATGCTTGGCCAATATGCGAGCGCAGACCAAATTGGCTTGCCATGTCGTGTCCGCATAGCCTAATGCTTCTTGGGCGGTCCGTGCTGCCTCGCGGTTACCTTGAAAGTCTTGAATGGCCGCTAGGTTCGCAACCCCTGCCGCCAACATTTCATCTCGTCGAAAATGCCCTGCCCCATAGTTGGCAAGGTTTTCATAAGTCTCCGCAGCCTTATCCCAATCCCCCAACGCTTGATGCGTGCGAGCGACGTGGTACCAATAAGGCGGATAACACTCCATGAATTTTTCTAATCGCTGCAGTAGACGTAAGCGGATTTCAGGGTCTGTTTCGTCCAATGCGGCGTCCAGGCTGTCCAAGTCGGCGCAGCGGATCAACCAGCGATCGGGAATGTTTTTCTTCTGGATCATTTTCCAGAAGGTATCCAAGAAGTGCGAAGAGCTGTTGACGACTTGCACCATTCGCGATTTTTCGATGTTCCATTCGGCGGACTCTTTGCTCGTTTTTAAATTGCGGTAGTCCCACCAACTGCCCGCGCCGGTCCGCAAAGCTTCGCCGTATTGAAATGTCGTCACTTGTGTACTCAATAAAAACGCGGAGGCCATCGCTTGTCGGCCGAGATTCCGCCGAAATTCCGATTTGAGATGTTGGCGCTCTTTTTCTGCGATCGTTTCGCCGCCAATTTCTTCGAGCACCTTGGTGTAGAGCGTCACGACTTCTTGATCGGCAATGCCGTTGAGGTTTAGGTTGTTGAGAATGTTCTCTTGCTCTTCGACCAACACCGGTTTCGTGCCGTTGCGCTTGATGCGAAAAAAGGCGGCGCGACAGTAGTTGAGTGCAACGGCGGCCGCACGGTCACGGCTATCGGAATTGGGGGAGCGCGGCACGTTGCCCGCTTCCTCCGCACCGACGGCGGTGGTAAGGAAAATAGAAATCGTCAAACTAATAATGAGTGCTCGCATGTGCGTGCCTGTATCTCGATTTCAATTGTTTTTCAGGAGCTGTGGCAATTTCGCCTAAGGGGGGCGAGCGTCCAAAAGGAAAGGCGAACGCAATCCACATCCGGGAATGCTCGCACCCTGTTGAAAGTCTACACGCGCACGGCAAGCGTGTCGGACTTCTCAAAGAACGGCGGACAACTTCACCCCCTGCCCGGGGTGATTCGCCGTATTAGTGAAAATCTGCGGCCCAGCGCACGGGCCGCTGCGATGGCACAACAATTAGCATCCGTATCGATTCGCAAGCTTCGCGAATCGGTACGACCTGAATATCCTGAGAATGCCAGAGTTCATTCAAGAATTGTCGGCGCGGAACGATCAACCCGCTTTGGCTCGCGTTTGAGTCCCCAGGGCGGCAAACTGTGCGGCCGGGATTGAGATCGGTGCCGTTTTTTCGCCACTGCGGCCCAAGGCGATCGAAATGGCCTGGACAACCCGTTCGAGTTGTTGGGCTGTCAGCTCCGAGAAGATCGGCAATGCCAACGTTTCGGCGGCCGCTCGTTCCGATTCGGGCAGCGATCCCGCTTCGTATCCCAAATACTCGAAGCATGGTTGCATGTGCAATGGAATTGGATAATAGATCGCGCAGCCAACCTGTTGTTCGTGCAATGCTGCCTTGACCTCGTCACGGCGGCCCTCTTTGACACGAATGCAGTATTGATTGTAGATATGATTTCGACCGGTACTGACGGCCGGCGTTTCGATCGCATCCAACAGACCGTATTCTTCAAATAACGTCTGGTATTGGCTGGCGTTATTTCTGCGAGCATCGGTCCAGGAATCCAAATGCGGCAATTTGACGCGCAATACGGCTGCCTGCAACGCATCTAAGCGGCTGTTGAGGCCGACTTCAAGGTGATGATAACCGCCGGCGTCGCCGTGAACACGGAGCCGTCGCAATCGCGCGGCCAAGTCGGCGTCGTCGGTTGTGATCAATCCGCCGTCCCCTGCTCCTCCCAGGTTTTTGGTGGGAAAGAAGCTGAAACAACCCATCGTTCCCAAAACACCGGCGCGGCGGCCCATGAGTTCTGAGCCGATAGCCTGAGCGGCATCTTCAATGATTGCCAAGCCATGTTGAACGGCAATTCGCCACAACGGTTCCATGTCCGCACATTGTCCGTACAGGTGAACCGGCAAAATCGCCCGTGTGTTGGGAGTGATGGCCGCTTCGACCGCTGCGGGGTCAATGTTGAAACAGTCTGGTTGAATATCAACGAAGACCGGGACCGCACCGGAACGATAAATCGCGCCGCCGGTGGCGAAAAATGTGTAAGGGCTGGTGATCACCTCGTCGCCCGGTTTCAAATCGAGCGCCATCAGCGCCAGCAACAGCGCATCGGTGCCCGAAGCGCAGCCGATCGCTTCGCGGGAATCACAGTAAGAGGCCACTTCAAATTCGAACTCGGAGACCTCGTCGCCTAACACAAAATGTTGCGAGGCGAAGACTTGGGCGACCTTTTCCTGGACAGCTTCAGCGATACTGGCGTTTTGAGACACCAAGTCGATGAATGGAACCGGTTCGGCGACAACGTCGCTGTGAGCGCGCAGGGGAAGAATCTCGGACATGGGCGACTCCATTCGCACATGATGACATCAAAGGGGGGAAATTGAGGCGGTAAATTACGGCCGAGGATCGTTTGTGTCAAGATGAGGTCGTGAAGCAATATTGCAGCTGATTTGTGATCTTGACGGCTGCAAGCTCAACCTCCGAACGCACCGTAGCGACGCACACCACGGATGAACATCACACGGTTGGCCACGGCCAGAATCAATATCCAACCGCCGGCAATCAACAGTTCATTGAAAAGTTGTGCATGCGTGTAATGGCCCAACATGATCGAAGCGGGGAAATACGCAAGATACTTAAACGGCAAATAAATCACCCAAGCGTTGACCGACGGGGGCAGCCAATCGAGCGGAATCATGTGCCCCGACAAAAAGTAGTTGAGCATCATGTACACGAAGATCAGCGAACTGACTTCCAGAAACCAAAACGACACCAGTCCGATCATGCTTTCGATCAAAAAACCGATCAAAAATGCGATGGGCAGTGAAATCAAAAATCCCACAATCGTGTAGCCGTCCGGCCAACCCGAAAAGTAATCCCGACACAAAAAAAACACCAACGCAAACGGGCCAACCGCCACAATGTAATACACCAGCTTGTGGGCCACGCGGTGCCAAAACAGGTAGCCCAGAAAATCGACCGGCTGAATCAGGAATTTTTTGATGGTCCCCTCACGCACGTCGCGAGCCACCCCGGTCGCTAACCCGGGCATGCTGGAAAACGCCCGCGCTACCATTGCCAACAAGAAGTAGGCGATCATGTCGTCGTAGCTGTATCCGTTCAATTTTTCCCGGGGATGGTCGGAATGAACGGCGAAGATTGCGCCCCACAAAAATATCTGTGTCACGATCGGCAAAAATCGAACAAGCGTCGCAAACGCGAAATCAGCGCGATAAACGAGCCGTTCCTCAATGCAGGTCCGCAGAATGACCCAGTTGATACGAAGTCGCGCGATCATGAACGATGATGCCAAGTGAAGACGAAAAGAAACAACCTCTGACCGGCCGCCATCATAGGAAGCACCACAACGATTGCAAAGCAAACGCATGCGTGTGCCCGTAACCGGGAAAAAATTGCAGCATCACGGGAGGGCGAAGCTCCTGCTGAGCCGCACCGGTACCTACGGCTTGGCTTGTAAATTAATCGGGCCAAATGACACGCTCGGGTCGCGCGCGGCTCGGCGGGAGTCTCGCCCTCCCGGAACACGAAAACGTGCGTTCAAGAGACCTTCACGGCTTGGAGCAAACCTCGGATGTAACCGTAACTAAACGCGAATCCTTGGTGTCCGCCGGGATCTTCGGGGTGTTTCGGAACATGGTCGGGCATGACCATGTATTCGTATCCCACGTCGCGCAGCGCCTGCATCAGTGCGAGCATGTCCATGTCTCCCTCGTCGGGATAGACCTCTTGAAAATCCCCCCGCTTGCCGCGGATGTTGCGGAAGTGGATGTTGAAGATTTTATTCCGCTCACCAAAGTGATGGATCACATCCACAATTTCGCCGGCCGGATCTTCCAGCATCTCCGCTGTGCTGCCCAAGCAAAGATTCAATCCGTGGTAGTCGCTTTCATTGATCGAGACGAATTTCTTCAGCCCGTCGACGGTCCCTAAGACGCGATTCAACCCTTGAAATCCGCCCGGCGGTGTGCCGGGGTCGTGGGGATGGCAGGCGGCGCGGATTTTGTATTCTTCGCAGACCGGGATTATGCGTTCTAAAAAATAGGTGATCCGCTCCCAGATCACATCGTCGCTGATTTTGCCTGCCCGCGTTAACGAAGGATCGGCAACCGCTTCGGCAGCTTTCCAGGTGCTATATGTCGAACCGCCGCGACCGGGTGTTCGCTCGGTTCTCAAGACGCCCAGTAGACTCATGTTGTATTTGACCGCCGGAATGCCGACAGCGGCGCAGTTGGCGATCATCTTTTGAATATGCTCAATATCGCGGTCCCGCTCAGGACTTTTCCCGAGCATGATCGCTCCTCGTTTTTCACGGTCGATGTGACTGGAGGACAAAAACGGGAGCGCGACAATATCCAAGCTCACGTCATGTTCTTCACAAACGTCACGCGTTTTCTGCAGGTCTTCGACGGACCAATACCCGCGTTCGCCAGGTTTGGGCGGGTGGCCGCAAATGTGATTCACGCCATTCCGCTTAAAATATTGCAACATGCTGGGCGAGGTCGGACCCCGCTGGCAACCGACATGCATTTTGACCGGCGGCGCGGTTTTCGAAGCGGCGGCACGTTCCGGCTGTGCGGAAGAACCTGTTTGTTCACAGCCGGTCAGGGCCAACGCCGAGGCGGCGGTCGTGGCGGTGAGGAATTCACGGCGTTGCATGATCGTGGTCTCCGTTCTGCTTAGCGCTCGAATTGTGCGGGGTCCCAAATTGTGCAGCCAATAAAGCGTTGTGGTTGTTCGTCGTTGTGATAATAGTAGATGGTGACCATCTTGCCATCAGTCCGCTGGATGCTGCGGGGATAGCCGATGTCCCAACTTGAAGCGTCGTCGCGCAGCACGAATTCGCGGCTCCAGGTTTGGCCGTCATCATCAGATATGCGGCCGCGAATTCCATAGGGGGCCCGTCGCCAACCGTAGGTCATCGCCAACTTACCGTTTTTTAGACGCGTGAGTGTAGCGGGATTGCCGGAGTTTTCGATCTGCGGCTCTTTGAGCAGATACCAAGACTTGCCGTCGTCGGGTGAGATGAACGGTTCGATCCACCAACGTTTTTTGCCATCGAAAACGCCGCCGCGACGTATCATGCTCAGGTAGCCGGTCTCGCCGATACGTACCGTAGCAGGCATGATCGCGTAGCCATAAGCGGCCGGAGGTTGGTTCCCAATCCAGCCCACCAAGTCCCAGGTCATGCCGCCGTCCAACGTGCGAATGCACAACGGCTGCCCTTCGCTACCGCTCTCTTTGGCGGCGGCGATGAAAGCGGTCAGGCGGTTTTTGCCTTCGACTATGTAGTCGGTACGGCAGAGCAATTCGGGCCGGCCGTATACCGGTAATTCATAGGGGCCGTTCCAGGTTAGGCAGCGGTCTAACGAATAGTGAAATTGACTCTTCGTGAATCGGACTGCTAAATCGGGGTTTGAAAAGTCAATCGGCTTGTCAAGTTTTTGCAGCTTGTTCTGGTTGCCGTTTTTATCGATGTAGGACGGACGTTCAACGACCCATATTTCACCACCGTCCATACTACGCGCCTGCCGCGGAACGGAGGGTTGATCGCGATCTATGTCATGCCCGCCCGTGGGATTTTTTTTGTAATACCCAAGCGTAAAGCCAACCACGATTTCGTCGCCCCAAGACCAAATCCCATTATTCGCCGGCCATCCTGCAAAGCGTTCCGGCTCTTGGAACACGACGGTGTTTTTGACCTTCGCTGTCTGTGCAAAAACATGAACAGGTGTCGCGATGAGGATTGCGGCAATGATTAATAAAAATCTCATTATTGTGCCTCTTCAATGTATGCGAATTATTTCAGCGGCTGCAGATTTTAAAGCCTCGTTCCCAAACTCTTTTGTAAACGAGGTTAATCGCCGCTTTGAGTTGCCGCGTCAAGCTTTTGGATCACTGATTGGAATGACCCCTCCACGACGAATTGCACGCCGTACGGCTGGTCACGGACGCCGGGAAAGATGATGGTACAGGTTCCGATTTCATCGTCCCCATCGTCGGATAAAACCGCATTAACTTGCATGGGATTGACTGCCACTTGCTGTCGTTGTCCAGCCAACGTGAAAATCGCTTGTTGAAACATCGGTTTTGGCTCTCCACAAATTAACCTTGTTGGAAAATACTGCGGCCCGTCTATTTCAGTGGCTGCAGTTTAATGTTCTTATACCAACAATCGCCACCGTGGTCTTGTAGGCCGATGTATCCACGACGGGGATGGTCCTTGTAAGCGAACTCAAACTTGTGCGGCGTGCCGTTGGGACGTCGGCCTTTGTCGGTCCACATGTCGAGGTCCATCATCGTCACCGTTCGGCGATTTAGTCGAACCTCCACGATGTTCTTGTTGCAGGTCAGCACCAAGTGATTCCACTCCCCCGCCGGTCGCATGACATTGGAATTCGCAGCCACGAGACCGTAAATCGCGCCCGTGTCAGTGAATCCCTGACCGCGCGTGTCATCAATGGCGACCTCCAATCCGTTGTAGCCGACATCTTTGCCCGGCAACGGTTTGAGCGGCGCGGTGCGAAAAAAGAGGCCAGTATTGCAGCCGGGACTGATTTTGAAATCGAGCGTTAGGATGAAGTTGTCCCATTGCCGCTCGTGGATCAGCATATACCCGCCGCAACGATGCGGATTGAGACTCCCCTGCTCGACCGGCCGCGCGCTGGGCTGGCCATCATTGGTCGTCCAGCCTGTGAGTGACTTCCCGTCAAACAACAACATCCAACCATCCCGTTTCTCTTGATCAGTGAGTTCGTTGTCGGCGGCAATTGCAGGCAGGCCCAGCGCAATAAATACCAACAATGCGAAAACGGTATAGCGATGCATCTTCGTACCCCAATTCTAAAAAATAACGTCCCATACCCTCGTTCCCAAACTCCGTTCGGGAACGAGGGTATGGGGGCTAAAAGTATTGCACCGACTTTATCAAACCTCACGGGTGGTTGAAACCGGCTGAGGGGGGCTTATGATGTGCGCGACGATCAACGTTTTCTGTTTCTCGAAACTGCAACAGGCGAATTCCATGGATCTGAAAAAACTGACCGATGCTCTGACAACGCACATGCCTCCGATTATGCGCTGGGCGGGGACGGTCGCGCGGCGGATTCGCAAATTCGATATCGCTGTCGATGCCAAATCGTCAGGCAGCGCGAATACCGACGCTTTGACGATTGCCGATCTGAGCGTGCAAGAATTGATCGTTGCTTGCCTGCGAGATACCGACCCGATTTTTCGCCAATGTCGCCTTCAGGGCGAGGAGTCAACAGGGGACTTTGAGCGCTTCGCAACCGAAGCACCGTACTCCATCGTGATCGATCCCATCGACGGGACCAAAGGCTATCGTGATCGCGAAGGATGCGCCTATTCGGTCATGCTCTCGTTGCAAACGCCCGAATCGGTGGAGTACTCATTGGTTTACATCCCCGAGCAGGGTGAAAACGGCTCGTGGGTGTTTGCTTGCGGCGATCTCGTGGCAACGGGACCGGACGATCCGAGCCGCCCGGCGGCAGACGTCGTCCGCACGCTGGCCCCGATTATTACTTCCGAACGCGGATCCTCGAAGAAAATCTATTTGATCGGCTATCAAAAGCAAGATGCCGAAAAGGCGCAGTTGGTGACCGATGCGGGATTGGAAGGAGTGCTCGCCGCCGATATGGGGGGCTGCCACTATTGGACATTCGCCCGGGGGGAGTTCACCGGTTCGCTCATTCACTCGCCGAACATCTATGACTTTCCCGTGGGCATGCACATCGCACGGATTCTGGGAGGTGACGCGCTGTGGGTCCACAACGAACAGCCGGTGCATCTGCGTGAGACATGGCTGGATGAGCGGGCCGACATGGAACGACTGCCGGGTATTGTCGCCTGCAGCGCCGACCGAGCGGTGTTGAAAACACTCTGTGAATTGGCCCGCGATTGGAATCCGGTGCGTTATCAGGATTGAAAAGAACGCGGGGGAATGTGTTCGACTTGAGCCTGTTTGGTGGCTTCGACCAGAATGCCACCCAATTTGAAAAAGCGGTGCAATTTGGTCAAGTACAATTGCTCCTGCCACGGCAAACCGACCTCTTCGCACATGCTATTGAGCTCGCGACGATTGTAAGTCCGGCATTTCCAGGTCCGGCTTGTCAATGCTCCGGCGACGGTGTCTTCGGTCGCAAGCAGCAGCATGCTTCCCCCGGGTTGCAACACGCGGACGAACTCGCGTAGACCAGGCCTCGGGTCGTGCAAATGTTCGATCACCCAGCCACAGGTGATGCAATCGAACGAATCGTCGGCAAAGGGAAGTTGGGTGAGGTCAGCAGTCACGTACTTAGGACGATCACTGTCCAGACGCGTCCGTGCGCGACGCAGCATTTGATGCGAGAGGTCGCAACCGATGAGTTCTGCGGAGGGATTGGTTCGTTTGAGCAGATGTCCAAGAATCTGGCCGGCACCCGCGCCAATGTCCAAAATTTTGTGAAACCGGGTGGCGTCGAACTTGCGCTCGCGGAACATCAACCCGACCAACGGTTCGTGCAGCGAAACCAGACTGGCCATGGCGAGCATCGCCCCTTTGGGGCCATCATAGAGTTGTTTCACATCCTGGCGGTACTGATTCAGGCTCAGCCCGTGCATGCCTTTGAATTCCACCAGTTTTCGCAATGCGCGCTTACGTTTTCGTCGTTGCGAAGGGGATTCCGGCTGTTGCGTGGCCATATAGTTGTCTCGTCTTTATTGTCTTCGGCTGAAAATCCAGTGTACCGCGTTATGGCATTGAGCATTCTAATGCATTCCAACCCCAGCGACTGGGGATGGGACGGTTTGCGGGTCCGTAAGGTGAGTCCCGCAAATATCTATTTATAAATCCATTCGGCGCAATTGCCCACCGAAACATGGCCTTCTTGATGAAATACCGGGAAATCGTTTTTTGCACAATAATGCGAAAAGGAGGCTCTCTCGATGCGAAATGGAAGCAGGCCGGCGGGAGAATCGGCCTCTTAATCTGCTTGAAGAGTCACAGTCGGATCATTATAGTCCATAGTGGTGACACGGAGTATCGATTGACGAACGCATTGGCAGAGCGAATGATTGTTAGAAGCCAATGCGGGGTGATACATTACCCCTAAATCAAAATCATTTCCCAGCCTACGTGATTGTCTTCACAGTCGTGGTCGTCCCCACAGAACGGGACGGGCGTGTTTTCACTCATCAAAGCTTGGCTACTTCGAATTACGCAGAGTCTCATTCGGACGTGAATGGTGCTCCTCAATACCTTTTCGTTAAAGCTGCACGGATATTGACCGTATGTCCAAAGTGGTCGAACTGACAACCGCCGATGAACCTCGTGACGTCATTCACGAGGCGGTGCAGTTATTGAGTGAAGGAGGATTGGTTTGCGTTCCGACCGAAACCATCTATGTCGTGGCCTGCGATGCGTTAAGTGAAGCCGGTTTACAGCGTTTGGCCGCTCTTCGCCAGCAACTTCCGGACGAAAAGTGCAGCTTAGCTGTCCGCGATGCCGATGCCGCAGTCGATTTTGTCCCCCAAATGAGTGAACTGGGGCAACGTTTATGCCGCCGCTGTTGGCCGGGACCAGTCATGTTGTCGTTCGACCAGTCCGCTACGGGGGGGGCTTTCGAAGCACTTTCGGCGGATTGTCAGGCTGCGGTCATGCCGAAGGGTAAATTGCGGTTGTCGGTCCCTGCCGCCGAGGTCGTCCAGGCGGTGATGCGATTGATGCCCAATCCTCTCGTCTTGCTCGGAATTCAAAGGGTTGCTGACGTTCCTAAGACTGCGGGTGAGGCGGCGATCACGTACGGAGATGCGGTTGATCTGTTGATCGACGGGGGTGCGTGTCGTTACGGGGAACCGGCGACAGAGGTTCACGTTTCGGGAGAAAACTGGGATGTGGTTTTTGAGTCGACCGTTACGGAACGGACTGTACGACGTCTAGCGAGCCACGTTTATCTGTTTGTTTGTACAGGCAACACCTGCCGCAGTCCCATGGCTGAGGCGTTGTTTCGCAAAATGCTGACGGAACGATTAGAATGCACCGAAGACGAACTGTCCGATCGTGGACATATCGTCGCATCCGCGGGAATTGCGGCCTCCATGGGAGGGCGTCCGAGTCCCGAATCAGTCGAAATTTTGCAGGCCAAGGGAATCGACTTGCATCAACACGCCAGTCAGCCGCTGACAGGGAATTTGCTGCAAGCGGCCGACCATGTTTACACAATGACCAACGGCCATCGGGAAAGCATTTTGTATGAAGCTCCACTGGCCGAGGAGCGGGTTTCGGTGCTCTCCCGGGACGGCGGAGATATTTCCGACCCGATTGGTTGTGGCATGGATCAATATTTGGAATGCGCTGACCAAATTGAGCGGAATCTCAAGGCATTGATTGCGGAATTGTTTGAGGATTGATAAAGAAGCGTCCAATTCGATTCGGCTTGGGGCACAACCGGCTGCAGGTGCGGATGGTTGTGCTTGATTTCCCAAAACCAAACCGTTTCGAACCATGGTTATGAAGTCATTTACGGGGATTCATGTCAGGTTGAGGTAATCGGCTAACGAACGCGATTCCCGGCGGGTTTTACGCGAGCGAGAGACGACTCGATCTGCCAATAACATAGATGGAAGCTGTACGAGGTTAACGCAATCACCATGAAAATCGCTGTTGCAAGTGATCACCGCGGATTCGCGATCAAGAGCAAAATTTTGCAAATGATTTCCGAAGCCGGCCATAAAGCGATTGATTTAGGAACGGACTCAATCGAAAGCGTGGACTATCCGGATTTCGCGGGTCAAGTTGCTAAATCGGTCTCCCACGGCGAGATTGACCGTGGCATTCTGATTTGCGGAAGCGGATTGGGGATGTGCATCGTGGCCAATAAATTTCCCAAAGTGCGCGCGACGCAATGCCATGACGATTTGTCCGCCGAAATGAGCCGCTTGCACAACGACTCCAACGTGCTCTGCCTGTCGGCTGACATGCTGGGGGACAAACTGATCAACCGCATGATCAATATTTGGCTCAAGACCGAATTTGAAGGGGGCCGCCACGCCCGCCGTCTCGAAAAAATTGCCGAAATAGAACGCGAAGTCGCCGCGGAGGAAGATGGCGAATAACACTCCTCGCCATCCAACAGCGTCCCTCGGGCCAGACCGCCGCGCCGCTTCCAGATTTGTCCTCGTAGTCAGTCTACGTCGAGGGGGCAGATGAGAGTGGCTACGCCATAACTTCTTGTCGCCCTGTCTCAAGCGGGTACGTCGACACATACCGGCGAGCGTGACTGCTAATCGTGGCGCGGGTGAACAAAACTCAACTCGGCTCCTTTTCAAACTTGTCCAGGGCCGTTATTGTTTTTGTTGGCTCTGCGATTGTCAGCGGGGCGATTTGGCGGTCGGTTTGCGAGGAATCAACGGACATGGACGCAGCGAACTTAAAATACCAAAAGACCCACGAATGGGCGCATGCAGATGGTGACGTGGTGACGGTCGGAATTACCGATTTCGCAGTTGCCCAACTGACCGACCTGGTCTATATCGAATTACCGGATGTAGGACGGACTGTCTCGGCCGGTGAGTCGTTCGGCGAGGTTGAAAGCGTCAAAGCGGTCAGTGACTTGTATAGCCCGATTTCGGGGGAAGTGGTCGAGGTCAACTCGGCACTCGAAAACGGACTGGAAGTCCTGTCTGAGGACGCTTTTGGGGCCGGATGGATCGCCAAGATCAAAACCAACGATGCGGGTCAACTGGACGCTTTGATGGATAAAGCGGCTTATGACAAACATTGCGAAGCCGAAGCCCACTGAACCAAAGCTGGCTTAGCCAAAGCAGACTGAGACGAATTGCCAACTGACGGCTGCCTAGTGGGTCCCCTGCCGGCGACCGTTGGATAGATGGCGGCCGTGCACGGAATCGATGCGACGCCGTCGTCGTCGGTTTGCATGCTGATATTTCTTTGACAACTTGCCGTTTTCGAATTTCGCATGGGGCGGAGCATCCGCCGGTTGCGGCGGCGCGCGGTGATACTTTGATGGAGAGAACTGGTGGCTTACCTCGACAATACGCCCGAACAACAACGCGAAATGCTGGCCACGATCGGCGCTGCGTCGATTGAGGAACTCTTCGCGCAGATTCCTGCCGAATTGCAGCTCAAACGGCCGCTGGACATGCCCCCCGCATTGACGGAAATGGAATTGCAGACGGCACTCGGGAACCTGGCAAAACAGAACAGCGAGCGACAAGGCACCTGCTTCATGGGTGGTGGCTGTTACGACCACTTCATCCCGGCCGCCGTCGATGCCATTGCCTCCCGCAGTGAATTTTACACCGCCTATACGCCCTATCAGGCCGAAGCCAGTCAAGGAAGCCTGCAGGCGTTTTATGAATTTCAAACGCTGGTCTGCCAATTGACCGGTATGGAGGTCTCCAACGCCAGCCTGTACGAAGGGGGCACCAGCGTCAGCGAAGCCGCTTTTATGGCGATGCGCGTTACCGGCCGCTACAAAAAAGTGGTGCTACTCGGCTCCGTGCACCCCGAGTACCGCGCGGTGGTCGACACCTATTTTAGTGATCTTGAATGTGAAGCGATTGTCGTCCCCACCCCCAACGGAATCGCTGATTTCGCCGCAGTACGCGACGCCCTCGATGATCAGACCGCCTGCTTGGTCATTCAACAACCCAACTTCTTCGGCTGCCTAGAAGAAGCTCGCGAATTGGTGGAAGCCGCACACGAGGTCGGCGCGCTGGCGGTCGTCAGTTGCGATCCCATCAGTTTAGGCATGCTGGTTCGTCCTGGCGAATACGGCGCGGACATCGTTGTTGCCGAAGGGCAAAGCTTGGGGACGCCATTGCAATACGGTGGGCCGTTTTTAGGGATCTTGGCCTGCCGGCAGAAGTTCATGCGAAAGATGCCGGGCCGTTTGATCGGAGAAACGACCGACCGCGATGGCCGGCCCTGTTTTGTACTCAACCTGCAAGCCCGTGAACAGCATATCCGTCGCGATAAAGCAACCAGCAATATCTGCACAAACCAAGGATTGATTGCCCTGCGAGCGACAGCCTATATGGCATTGCTTGGCAAACAGGGATTGGGCGAAGTCGCCGAATTGTCTTGTCGCAAGGCGCACTATGTGGCGGAGCGGTTGACGGCGATCGACGGATTTTCGTTGGCGTATGACCGACCTTTTTTCAAAGAGTTCACGTTGCGTTGCGAGAACGGTGCTGCCGAGGCATTGGCCAAAGCCGCCCAGGCCGGATTCGACATCGGTCCCCTGCTCTCTCAATTCGATGCCAGCAATCAAACCGACCTATTGGTAGCCACAACCGAATGCCGGACGCGGCACGAGATCGACGCTTTAGCGGATGCTCTCGCCCAATAATCATCACACGTTGCTTCCCCTACCCTCGCGGCCCTACTGTTGCAGTACCACGATCACGCGGAAATATCTCAAACATGCGTAATACACAAGCCACGCAATTGCTGTTCGACCAATCGCATCCGGGACGACGCGGAATAACGTTTCCCGCATCGGATGTTCCTGAAGGCGCATTGGATGAAATGATTCCCGCCGCTCAGCGGTCCAAATCGTTACCTGAATTGCCGGAAGTGACCGAGCCGGCAGTGATTCGCCACTATGTGAATCTGTCGACGCTGAACATGTCGGTCGACACGCATTTTTATCCGTTGGGGAGTTGTACGATGAAGTACAACCCCAAGCGGCACGAACGCTTGGCGGCGCTGCCCGGGTTGGTCGACTTGCACCCCTATGCCACAGCGCATTCGTCGCAAGGCATGTTGCAGATGCTGTTCGAAACCCAGGAGATGTTGGCCGAAATTGCGGGATTGCCAGCCGTCTCGCTGCAACCGGCGGCCGGAGCGCAAGGGGAATTGGCGGCGCTTTTGGTCGCGGCGGCGTATTTTCGTGATCGCGGTGAAAAACGAACCAAGGTGCTCTTCCCCGATAGTGCCCATGGCACGAACCCGGCGAGTGCGAACATCGCCGGCTTCGAATGCGTGCAATTGCCCAGCACAGACAAGGGGTTTGTTGATCTCGATTTGCTCAAAGAACAGTTAGACGATCAGACCGCCGTGTTCATGATCACCAATCCCAACACGTTGGGAATGTTTGAACGCGAGATTGGTACCATTGCCGAGATGGTCCATGCCGCGGGGGGCTTGGTATACATTGACGGCGCAAACATGAATGCGATTTTGGGCATCACGCGTCCCGGCGATTTCGGCGGCGACATGATGCACTACAACGTGCACAAAACCTTCACCGGTCCACACGGCGCAGGCGGACCCGGTTCGGGACCGATTGCCGTCCGTGATTTTTTAGCGGAATATTTGCCCGGACCTGTTGTCGCCAAAAATGACACCGGAGAATTTCAACTCGAGCAGCCGGCCAAATCCATTGGCCGAGTGCGGAGTTTCTTCGGCAATGTCGGCATCCTGCTACGCGGATATTGTTACCTACGCACGCTGGGTGCACAGGGGCTGCGCGAGGTCTCTGAAAATGCTGTCCTGAATGCAAACTATCTGCTGGCAAAATTGAAGGGAGTCTTGCCGGTCCCGCAGGGGGATCGTTGCATGCACGAATTCGTCGCCACAGCCAAATCGTTGGCGACGAAAAAAGGGATCACGGCTATGGACATCGCCAAGCGGTTGCTGGATTACGGTTTCCATGCCCCGACGGTCTACTTTCCGATGGTCGTTCCCGAAGCGGTGATGGTGGAACCGACGGAAACCGAATCGAAAGAAACGCTCGATGCATTCGCGGCGGCGATCTTGGCCATTTCAGAAGAAGATGCCGACTATGTGCATGCGGCTCCGCACACCACGCCGGTTCGCCGTCCCGATGACGTCAAAGCCGCCCGCCAACCCAACCTGAGATGGACGCCCACTTGTGAATGATCCCGCGGCATCCCCGACAACCGTTTGCCAAGTGCTGGTACAAAATGCGCCGCAAACCGGGACGTGGAATATGGCGTTGGATGAGGCATTGTTGGAGTCGGGGGCGAATGAGGGGCAATGTTGGCTGAGATGGTACCGATGGTCTGAGCCGACTGTGTCACTGGGTTACTTCCAAGATCGCGAAATCCCTGCCGAGCTCCGCAGCTTGCCGGTCGTGAAGCGTCTCTCCGGCGGCGGCGCGATTTTGCATCACCACGAGTGGACCTACTCGGTCGTGGTTCCAACACAGCATCCCAGAGCGCGCAATCCCCCCGAGTTGTACGCAGCGGTCCATGACCGGATCATCGGTGTATTGGCTGAATTGGGGGTTATGTCTCAAAGGCGAGGCTCAACGGCTGCATTCGCTGACGACTCATTTCTCTGCTTTCAGCGGGGAGATGCCAATGATGTGCTGATTGGTCAGCATAAGGTCCTCGGCAGCGCACAGCGTCGTCGTCGCGGCGCCGTATTACAGCACGGCAGTCTGCTGATGGCATCCTCACCCCATGCCGGGGACTTGCCGGGCCTCCATGATTTGGGTTTGAAGTGTTCGCAGGGCCAAGGGTTGGTCCAAAAGTTGGCCATTTCAGTCGCCGAACTATTTGGAGAAGCAAGATATTTGGACGCTGCACCAAAAAACACATTGGAGATGGCCGCAAAACTTCAGCAAAACCGATACAAAACTGATGGAAGCTTCGCGCAATGACAACTTTTTAATTTTTTTAGATTTCGATGGAGTAGCGCGAATTCCTTGGTATTTTCCCGTAATTTCTAGTGTGATTAATTATTGAAAACGTCGGACGTATCCCAAAGTTTTACGTGGTTTTGAGATGTTTTGTTTGACAATTTGGATTGGTACTGGTACTTTGGCGATATATCTGATTTTATTGCATTTCTTTTTCGTACTGCACGTCACTTCTAGTTGGTTTTACTTAGTAACGCAGTTGAGCGACGTTCGCTCAACGAACCGTGAACGAGGGTTATCCCCCAGGAGGAAAAGGGGAAGTCACCGAGGGCGACAGTCGCCCATTTCGCAGTCGTTGCTAAGGGTGCACAAACCTGATATCGGTCGCGTCGCTATGACGTGAATCGTCATCTACCTCTTAAGCGCATCGCCCGATTCCTTTGGCTTTACCGATCAATCTATTGGCGGAGTGATTCCACACATGCAAGCGGAAATGAAAGTCATTGGCGGCAAGCAACAAGGCAAAGTGATTCCGTTGACGATGAAGAAGTTTCTCATCGGACGGGAAAAGGATTGCCATTTGCGACCCAACAATGACCTGATCAGTCGGCACCACTGTGTGCTGACTGTGGACGAATACACTGTGCGAATTCGTGATCTCGGCAGCACGAATGGGACATACGTGAATTCAGAACGGATTCAAGGGCAGGTTGTTCTCAAAGACGGCGACAAATTGGCGATCGGGAAGCTGTTATTTGAAGTTTCCGTACGCGATGTCGACGCCCCTGCGGTTAGCAATGAGGACATACTGGCAGACGCTGCTTTGCTGGAAACGGACGCATTCACATCGAATGACACCCCGCCTCCTGCTTCGCGACCCTCTGAGACGCCCGCACAAGACGATAGCGTTTTGTCCCAGGAAACAATCACGTTACCGGCCATGAACGAGGACACCGCTTACGAGACGCCTTCAGCGGTTTATGGCGACGATACGGTCTCAATTCCCCCCCGTGGTGGGAGCGAAAACGCGCCACCGCCAGAGGCACCCCCTGCCCCGGCTCAGCAGTATCAACAGCCGATGATGATGCCGCAGTATCAACAGCCGATGATGCCGCAGCAGTATCCTATGCAGTATCCTCAGCAGATGCCGATGATGCCGCAACAATACGGGCAGCAAATGCCAATGATGCCGCAGCAGTATCCTCCGCAATATCCGCAACCAGTGCAGATGGCACCGCAACAGCATCCGCCGCAAGAAGCGTCGCCGCCACCTGCCGCTGAGCCGCCTGCCGCGGAAAAACAGCCGACAATTGACGAGATGGACGTACGGTTGCCTAACCCCGAAGAAACGGGCGCAGTCGAGCCGGCTAGTGCAAAATCCGATGAAAAACCGGCAGCGGCTTCTACTGAAATTGACCCTCGGACTGCCGCTGCGGATATTATCCGTCAGTACACGCACCGACCGCTGGGGCAATAACCTCAGCGAGGACGTGGATGCAAGAATGGGCGAGACCCGCAATGGCTCGGGTCGCCCTTCCTGGGGAAGCTAGGATTTTCCCGAGTATGCCTACCGCTTGTCGGGGGCCAAATTCGCTGAAGATCCATGGCAGGCGAATCTTTCGCATGGAGTCCGCGACTCGTTCGGCGTATAATGACGATTCGTTGCGATCCTCTGTTGTGTGGTATCGCGATCAGTCGTCGGGCGCGTCGGTCGATGCGATATCCCGACCATTCGGCTTAATTGCCCGGTGATCGCGCGCCGCCGGATTCCGAATCTTGTCTGCTTGCTGGAATCGCGGATCGCCGATTGCGCCCGTACGCGTTCATCCATTTTGACTCCCCAATCGTATGGAGATCATCGCATGCCGAATACTTCTGATACCCAACACAAGTATCAAGAGTTTCTCGACCTATTGCCGCTCACCCTCGCATTGGCTGGTTTGCCGACTAGTGAGCATGGCAAGTATTACGGTGAGGAACAGATCGAAGCCCGGATTTTCACGGTTCGTCACGCTTATCGCGCAGCACGTGCCATCGCCAAGGAATCGACGAAGTCTTAGCGAATTGTAGCGGTGCGCTGGTGCACAGTCCGCTGCAGCCATCATTTCGTGGGAAATTGATTTGCAATAACCGTTACATTCGGCCCACCAGAATTATCCGGCAACTTTATCGGATCGCGAAAGTTCCACCGATTCGTACCGATAACGTAGTCGGAAATCTACATCGCGTCGCTTTTTGGCAACATCATCGATTTGAGGGTGTATAGTTCTGTAGCACAGAGGCTCGGGACGAGCTGGTGAAAAAGACGACGCGAGGCGAACGCGCGTTATTCAAGGACGATTCTTGTGAACATTCCCTAAGACAAGAGGCGGTGCCGATGGTGGCTTACAGCAAAATGGATGCGGATTCTAAAGTTGACCGACGTGTGAACAAAGTGCTCAAAGCCGATCAACCTAGCGGGGAAAATGATGCAGCGGGAACGGCCGTCGCTGCGAAAACTTCGCGTCCGAAAGTGGAGCGTCGCCGTCAAATCGATCCGACCACTTGCGAACGAGACTATACGGATGACGAAATTGAATTCATGAAGGCTATGGACAAATACAAGCGGAGCAGCGGCCGTCAATTTCCCACGTGGAGCGAAGTTCTCGAAGTCGTCCGAGGACTGGGCTATAACCGCGACTAATGTCTGCACACAAGTCCGCCCCGCCGGCGATCGGGCCATGACAATGGATTCGCACGGCGGGAGTTGTGGTCACCAAAAACCAGATTCAAAACTCGTTTGCGCTTGTTCTCGAAACTTACAGATCCGTGTAAGTGAGATGCGCCAGAGGGTTTTGAAACTGGTTTTAGTGACTTAAGCGGCCGAAACTCATCAGCGTGATGTCGTCATTTTGCGGACGTCCATTCGCATGCCGTTTCACATCCGCAAGGATCATCTGTCCCAATTCCGCCGGATCAGCCGGCCCTTGGCAGACAAATTCCCGCAGATGATCGAGCCCGTAGAGCGTACTGTCGTGGTCCATCGCCTCGCTCACGCCGTCGGTATAGATCACAACGGTTTCTCCCGGCGCAATCGTCCGGTTGGTGGCTTTGAATTCAAAGTCCTCGAGCACACCAATCGGCACGCCGATCGCATCTTCGGGGAATTCCTCGTAACTGCCGTCGGTCTTGCGAATGATGGGAGACATGTGCCCGGCATTGACGACCTGCATTTTGTTGGTCTTTAAGTCAATGATCGTGAGCACAAATGTGACAAATCGCCCTTCGCAGGCGCGATTGCACATGTGATTGTTGATGCGGTTTACGGCATCCACTCCGTCGGAGACAAATTGCATCGTGCTTTGCACCGCGCTGGAGAGACGCGACATCACCAACGATGCCGGCACGCCCTTGCCGGCGACGTCGCCAAATGCCAAACAGATTTTGCGGTCACTGAGGCGAATCACGTCAAAGTAATCTCCGCCGACTGCTTGAGCCGCCTCGTACGATGCATAGAACTGATAGCCGGGGATATCCGGCATTTGTTCGGGCAACAACGATTTTTGCACGCTGCGGGCGATCGACATTTCGCCGTCTTGCTTTTCCTTCTCCATATGGGAAACTAGCAAACGCGCGTTGTCGTAGGAAAGCGCTGCCTGGCCGGCGACCGCCATCAGCAACTCTAAGTCCTCATTTTTGAATTGGTTGAAAGGGTTTTGCGTATCGATATTGATCACGCCCATGGGCTCACCGTCCAACCCCAATAGCGGTACGCACATCATCGAGCGAATCGTCAGGTTAGAAATCGATTCACTGGCCTCGAAACGCACATCGGTAGCCGCATCGGCTGAGAGAATCCCGGTCTTTTCCGCAAGGACTTTGTTTAAAATTGTGCGGCTGATCTTCACCGACTCGTCTTGTTCGTCCAGACGATGTTTGATCGCCTTGGGAATCATGTTGCCGCGGACGGGATCCTTAAGCATGACCACGCCCCGATCGGCGTGGGGGAACACTGTGAACAACGTGTCGAGGATTTTGGGCAACAGGGAATCCAAGTCGACCGTGCCCGCCAAACTGCTGCTGATTTGCAAAATGGCATCCAGCTTGGCTTCGGGGCGTACCTCCAACTGGCCGAACAGACCTTTGGAGGTGATGGTCCCCATGATCGTTCCCGGATCATCGTCATCATCCTCTTCGCCGGTGATATCCAGGTCAAACGCAGGGACCGGTTCGCCGGTTCGCGGGGAGGCTGTGTCCTGGAACCGCAACAGCAACGGGCCAAGTTTGATGCGGTCATCGTCGCAGAGGGCAACCGGTTCCAACACACGCTTGCCATTGATGAGCGTGCCGTTGCCGCTGCCCAAATCTTCGAGGAAAAAGGCGTCATCCCGTGGAACAATTCGCGCGTGATGTCGCGAGACCATATTGGAATCGAGTTGGATCGCGCAGTCGGGATGCCGCCCGATCGTGCATTCACTGTCGGACAGTTGATATTCGAGGGCTTCACCACCCTTGAGCAAAACCAGGGACGCCATGGCGGATATGATCGTAATTGAGGAGGGCAAAAACAGAAACTATCGAATCAAAGCCGGAGGGATCCACGCAGAACGTGATTCTCTATTCAATTTCCGGCCAATATAACGGTTTTCACGGACCTCGGCGCAAGCTGCAGCTGCCCTGCACCGATGTTTCTCGATTCTAAGCTTCGGCGCAGCCGCATGCAACAGGCAGTTAATCAGCCCGTAAAAAGATCGCAGAGCGTAACCGATTTCCGAATCATTTTGAGAGGGCTGACCAGCGTCAACCGACGTTGAAAATGCTTTCGACGTTCCCCCGCAGGACCAGTTGGCCCAATTCCGCGGCGCGCGATTCGGACCAGCCGCGACCGATGACGAAATCACCCGCCAAAGCAGAGGCCAAGATCCGGCGGTACATTGCGAACTTCGGCAGCCCAAATTCTAACTTGTACATATCGCTGTAATAGCCGATCTGTTTGGTCTTGGGGACCGCCTGCAGACGACTACGGCAATCGTGCTCGATATAGACTGGTATGTTGGAGTACCACCAATGTCCGTTGGTGACCACATTCGGGAAAATCCAACTGTAACTCACCAGTTCTTGGTTGCTGGTGTGGGCCAGTACCGAGACGGGAAAGGTCACTTGGGGAAAGGCATTAAACAACGCACGGTAATTGATCAACGACGTCCGTTTGTCATACAAGTCTTGCCCCTGGAATACGCCATCGGCATAAACGCCGCGGTTTACCCCGATCATCAAATCGAATGGTAATTTGAACTCCGCGCATTTTTCGGCCAATGTCCAAAACACAAAGCAACTCAACGATTCCGACTGGTCAGCAGGCAATTCGTCGCCAGAGACTAAGGCGGCGATAGCTCCATTGGCATCGGTGTCGGACACTTGGCGTGGTGAGAAATCAGGCGGCAATGAAATTGCACAGGCTCGCGCGCCGTTCTTTGTGAAGTGCTCAAAGAGTTTGCCAATCCCGTCGACGACACTCGCGGCATCGGATATTTCAACTCCTGTTGCCTTTTGAAACCGTTCCCGGGTTTGTGGTTTGGTGAGATGAAACACCAAATCATCGGTCCGCAGGCAGGGGACGTAGCGGTGCGTATCGAATCCTTCCAGCGGGTCGTCGAAATCGTTGGTGAGGAACACCTGTTCTAGACCGCTTTTCTTGAGGACTTGGTCTTCCCAATCCGGTTCGGCCATTTTTGCAGCGGCGGTGTCGTAGAGAGATTCCCAGTTATCGACCGTCACGTTTTCGTCTTGGAAGTCGAAAAAGGATTGGCACATCTCCACCAGCCAACTGTACTGCGCGGTGTTATCCAACTCGGCAAGTTTTGGAACGAGTCGGGCGACTTTTTCCTTGGGATCCAGATTGGGCTCTTCGATATGGGCTTTGGGTAGTCCGGCGGAGTGGGCCAATTCGGTGTAATAGTGATACCCCATGATGTCCGCGAGCGTCGTTGAGGCGGCAGAGTGGGGGTTGATATGGGAATGGGGATCGATCAGTGGAATCGTTTCCAATTCCGCGGTCAGCCGTTGAATGAGTTCTTGAGACATCGTCGAGGTCGTACTTTCCACATGGGGCTACAAAAACCAGATTCCAATCTCGCGTGCGGTTGCGTCAGACATAAAGGCAAGAATGTCGCCGCGACGCTTCAGTGGGTTTTGAAACGTTTTAAAAAACGAAACCGCCACACTGCGCGTCGGTGCAGTGTGGCGGTTTCAAGTTATTCGTTCAAGGGAAACGCGAGTTGCCGCGGTCGCTTATCTCGCTATTTTTTGGCCTGAGTATTGTCCGCGGGCGGTTTGGGGGGATCGAAATTGATGATCACCTTGCCGTCGGCACCATTCCAAATCCGCAGCACACCGTCTTCACCCCCGGCAACGACAACGGTTTCGTCGGCGGTGGCATCGGCGCTGTACATGTAGTCGGTCCCCCCGGCGAAACTGCGGAAGTTCTGACCGTTGTCCGTTTTATGATAACGCACCGTCTTGTCGCCACCGCTACTGACGATGTTGGATCCCAGCCCAATGAAGTGCAGAGACGTCACCTGTTTGGAATAACCGCCGATTGTCCGTTTTTGTTCGCCGGATGTCACGTCCCAGACTTTGATGGCGTTGTCGGCTCCTGCGCTGGCGAAGATTAATCCATCGGCACGCCAGGCGACGCCCAAGACGTGATGCGTATGCCCTTCGAATGATTTGAACGGCTTGCCGGATTCGACGTCAAAAATTTTGGCAAACTTGTCAGCCGCCCCGGAGAGCAGATAACGGCCGTCGCGAGAAAACTCGACGCCGAACACGGTATCGCTATGGGCATCGACGAAAGTTGTCAGCGGCGTTTGCTTGGCGACATCCCAGATCATCAACTCACCGCTCCGAGAGGGTTCGCCTCCACCCGTGGCTAGTTTTGAACCATCGGAACTAAAGTCCAACGCCAGTATGCGATCGGCGAAGGGGGATTGACTGATATTGAGCGGCTCCTCGGCCGAGGCACCGAGGCGTCCTACGATTTTCCAACTGGGATTGCGGTCCCAGACTTTGACCGTGTTATCGGCTGAGGCCGAGACGATGTCGCCGGTGGCGGTCAGGGCGACCGCGGTGACGGGGCCTTGATGCCCATTGAATGATTCCAGTGCGGTTCCGGATTCCGCATTCCAGGTTTGCACTGTGTTGTTGTCACTGACGGTGATCAGCGTTTTGTTGTCGGTAGAGAAGACAGCCCCGCGAACACCCTTAACCAAGGCAGCTCCGGCGGCAGTTGCCTCGGCCAAGGTTTTCTCGGCCGCTTTATGCGCCACGTCCAAATCAGCATGGGCAGCTTTGGCCTCTTCGAGTTTTTTAACGGCGCGTTGCGAAGCACGCTCCGCCGAGGCAAAGGCCTTTTTGGCAGCGGCGTCTGCATCGACTACTTTTTTGGCAGCGGCCGCGGTGTCTGTGGCGGCTTTGTCTGTTTTTTTCTGTTCGGCTTGTGCGGCTTTGAGTACGGCCGTTGCATCGGCAATCACTTTATCAGCGGCCGCTTTATCTTCGGCGGTCTTCTTGGCTTCCTCGGCCGCTTTCACCGCAGCTTGGGCGTCGGCCACTTTTTTGTCGTTGGCGGCTTTGGCGTCGGCGGCTTTCTTGGCGGCGGCTTGGGCATTGGGGATTTTCTTGGCCGCTTCTTCTTGAGCCGTCTTAGCCTTGGTTTGCGCTTCCGCTGTGGTGGTCACCGTTTTCTCGCGGGTTTCAATTTCCTTTTTCGCTCCGGCAAGCAACGATTTGGCGATCGATTTGTCTCCGGTCCGCTGGGCAACGACTCGGGCAGAGCGGTATTCGCCTTTTAATTCTGCGACCAATTTGGCATCGGCGGGATTCCAAAGTTTTGCTGATGCGCCCCCGGTCGATACAAATCGCCCGCCATCGGGCCGCACGGCAACATCTGTGACTGGAGCGGCATGGGCCATTGATTGAAGTTGTTTTCCATCGGCGAGATTCCAAACTCGCACGGTTCCATCGTCGCTACCGGAAAGGAGTTTATCGCCGGCGGGAGTGATCAGCGCGACAGCGGTGACCGGTTTCTCATGCCCTTTGATTTCCTTAGCGGCTGCCGTAACAGCAGCACTTGCATCGGCGGGGACCGGCCAGACGCGGATCATGTTGTCCGCATCGGCGGAGATAATCTGCGTGCCGTCTTTGTTCAGTGCGATGTCGTTGACGGCTGTGGGGGAAGTGATCTGCCCAGCTGCAGCGGCGTCGGCGAGGTTCCAGAGGCGAATGGTTTTGTCTAATGACGAGGCAATGACTTTGGATGAGTCGGCAGAGAACAGTACACCGGTGATCCGATCCCCTGCTCCGTTGAGAACAGCACCGGGCGAGCCATCGGCCAGGTTAAAGAGTTTGACTGATTTGTCGGCGCCGCCGGTGGCCAACCATTTTCCATCGGGGCTGATGGCAACCGCATCGGCTGCAGCGGTCTCGATGTTGAATTTCACCACGTCGCGGGGCCGTTGCCAAAGTTTGACCGTACGAAATCCGCCCGAAGCCAACAGTGTGCCGTCGTCATTGAACGCCAATGAGCGGACAAAATCTCGATGCGATGCACCGGGCTGATACATCGGTTTGCCGTCGAACTGGACATCCAGCAATGCGGGGTCGGTCAGTTCGGCGATTTGTTGTTGAGACGGAAGGTGATAAACAACAATGCGATTGGCGCGTCCGCAAGCGGCGAATTGACCGTCAGCGGAAAGTGTGACGCTATAAATCGGGTTCAAACCCGAGGGAAGCGGACGCCATTGGATCTCCTCCATAGTCCCGCCCCCGCCGGCTTGGGCCCCTTCGGAAATCCAAAGTCGCAACAAGCCCAGTTCCTCGGGCGTGAACACTTCGGCGCCGATGCTGTTGGGAAGGGGCGGCATGGCGGGTTTGCCGGTGCGTGCGATGACGTTATACAACAGGCTTTTGTCAGGATCTTTGGCGACAACAGCGGGGCCTGCTTTTCCCCCTTTGAGAATGCTGGGCACGTCTTCTAAGCTGAGATCGTTTTCGGCATCGGCCAAGTTATGGCAGGCGATGCACTTCTCTTCGAGGATCGGCAGAATGTCCTCGTCGAAGTCGACGGGCCGGTCGAGTTTGACCTCAGCCGGTTTGATCGTTTGCCCTTTTTCCGGTTTCTCGTCTTCGGCGAATACTAGCGAAGAGGAGAGAAACACAAATCCGCAAGCAATCAGCGTCGATCGACAAAACTGTTTTCGCATCGAATGCACTCCACATTTTCTGTGCAAGATTGGGCCGAGAGAATCGCCCCAGTCATTCACAACGTATTATTGAATCCACCACCCCGGTGTTTGCCGGGGATCATTTGCTAACGGTCAGTTCCAGCGGGCTGTCGACGAACGTTTCGCCGTCAAAAATCGCACTGGCTTGGATAACGATATTGGCAAGTTTGCCTTCCGTGGTGTCGGCCGTGGTTTTAATCACGAACTCACCGTCTTTCTTATCTGCCGGAATGGTGACTGTCGGAGCTGTCAGTCCGGTCACGCCGGGCGGCAGCGTGAGGCTCAAAGTCACTGGTCCGGTGAACCCGTTTTTACGAGCGATCGTGACCGGGATTTTCACCTCGCCACCACGTTTGACGGCTCCCTTGTTCGGAGCGGGAGCTTTTATCGTCAGCGGAGCCGGCTTAACGGTAACAGTGATCGAATTGGAGGGTGTAAACACGTTGACGTTGGCCGCTTTTGCCGTTTTGACTGCGGCGGCGGCAGCGGCTTCGGCAGCCTTTTTGACCGCTTCGGCTGTCTTGGCTGTGGCGGCTGCTTCGGCGGCGGCGCGATCGGCGTTGTTTTTAGCGGCTTGTGCTTTGGTAAAGGCGTCGCTGGCGGTTGTCGCTTGTTGATCGGCGGTGACTCGATCGGCTTGGGCTTTCTCAAGCGCGGCTTGAGCTTCGGCCAATTTTTTAGCAGCAGCCTCTTGGGCGGCAGCGTCGGATTCCGATTTGTCGGCGTTCGCCTTCTCGGCGGTGGCCGCTTCGACAGCTTGTTTGGCTGCAACGATGGCGACATCTGCGGCCACCAATGCTTCCCCCGCTTTGGTCGCGGCGGCTTGTGCCTCGGTGGCCTGTTTGTCAGCCGCGGTTTTCTCTTCTCCCGTTTTTTTAACCAGAGCTGCGGCCACAGTGGCTGCTTTGATAGCGGTTTGTTTTTCCTCTTCAGTACGTTTCACCGCATCGGGATTGCGGCTGTAGGAGACCTGACCCTGCCCACGCAAGTGCAGGGTATATTTCCCCGGGGCCACGTTGTCCTTCACAAACACTCGTAGAAGTTGCTCAGCTTTTCCCTTCGCGATCGCTTGTTTATCAACGTCGACATTTTTGGGCATGCCTTCAATCGTTAAATCGACTTTGTTGTCAAACCCGGCCCGCTTTGCCAGTTTGACAGGAATCAAGAGCTGGGCACCTTGGCTCACCGTGGCATCGGTGATGTCGGTGTTGATTTCGAATGGCGCCGGTTCCTTGAGGACGGCCAGCGTGGTGTTTCGGGCGACACGTGCAGCGGCGGTTAACGTTTGGTTTCCGCTCCACACAATCGTACCGCCGCGAGCAACACGGGCGATTTGTTGGGCTTTGGCGTCGAGGTTTTGTTTGGCCGTTGTCCAAGCGGTTTCGGCGGCGGCCATTTGTTTTTTCGCCTCAGTCAAGGCGGCCGTCGCTTTTTGTGATTTCTCATTCGCTTGAGCGACAGCCTGTTCCGCAGCGGTTTTCGCGGCAGTTTCTTTCGCGGCGACAGCGGCAGCATCGGTCGCGGCCTTCATTGCGACGGCATAGGCTTCGGTCGCTTTTTTGTGTTCTTCACTACCGGCGGTCAGCGCCGTTTCGGCGGCAGCCTTGTCGGCAACTGCTTTGTTCTTTGCTGTGATCGCGGTTTCAAATGCAGCTGTCGCGGCGACCTGCGCATCGGCGGCCAATTTGGCGGCGACGGCAGCATCGATGATTCGCTTGTCCGCGGCGGCCTCAGCGGCAGCATCTTTGGCCTGTTGCGCGGCTAATTTGTCCACCACGGCTTGGGAAGACATTTTCACCGTCTCGGCAGCTTGCCGGTCCGCCGTGGCTTTGGCGACGGCCGCTTCAACGAATGTCTTCGATGTTGCTTCTACGGCAGTACTGGTGGCAGCAACGGCTTGTTGCGCGGATGCCAACTTTGCAGCGGCGGTATCGAGTGCCGTTTTCGAGGCGGCGGCCGCATCAGTGGTTTGCTTGGCGAGAGTGGCGGCGGCTTCGTTCTTTTTGAGTTGTTCGGCGAGCGTTTTTTGCACTGTGGTTAACGCAGCGGTCGCGGTGTCTGCAGTTTGCTGCGTTGCTGGAAGCGAATTGGCCAACTTGTCGAGTGCCGTTCGCGCATCCCGTTCCGCTTTTAATGCGGCGGGATCATTCTTGCGAACTTTGCCGACGATTTGAATCGGTCCCATCCATTTCGAAGCATCTTCAGTTGATGTGAACATCAGCCGCGTCGAGTTCTGCCCCGGTCCGATGGTGGCAACGGGACAGGTGACCCCCGCCGGCAATCCAGCAACGGTGACGTCAATCGCGCCTTTAAAACCATCCTGGCGAAAGGCGAGGACTTCAAGTTCGGTGTGATCCCCTTTTCGCAACGCCAAGTCCCAAGTTGCCGGCAGTCCGGCGGCATTGGCGGCTAATACTGGGGGACGCGGGAGCGCGACCAAACGAAAATCAGGATCTTCGTTGCGGACTTCAATGCGATAGACCAACCGCGGATCGCCACGGCTTTCGAAGTAACGGTCGCGGACCTGAATGCGATAAATCCCATCGGCCGGAGCCACAAAGCGAAAGGCCGGGTCGTCGGTACGGGTATCGAATCCTTGTGAACCCAGGTTCGTTCCCACGTCATCCTGCGCAGTCAGCCGCTTGACGGTTTCTTTGCCATCTTTGTCGAGCGTGACCTGATCGATGATCAGCATCGGATCCACCGTGGAGCCGATGCGTTGTCCGAAGACTTCGATCCAATACACCGCCTTGGCTTTCGCCTCGAACTGATAGTAGTCCACGTCGTTGCGAGCTTGGAACTGCCCTGCTGCTTCGCCGGGGACGGTGATTTTTGTGGCCTGTGCCGCTTCGTTGTTCGGCTCGGCTTCGAGTTGAGCAGCTGATCGTGCGAATTGAATCAACACCGAGTTCGTGGGGCCTTGCGGCGTGTCAAGACGGTAGCTGAAACCATCGACGGAGGCTTCATAAGGTTGGAGGTAAGTCCCTGGTTGCAACTCGGTGGGGTCGGCTGGGACTGGGATTTTGACAGCCAGTTTCTCCAACTCACTGCCGCTTACAACCATTCCCGAGGGTTGTCCGCCGGGTAAGTTTTGGCCGTACAGTGTAAACTCGCCGGTCGTATTCGGGACTCCCGCGGGGGGCAACACAAACTCGATATGCGGACCCGCATGCACGAGCAAACGATAAATGTAGTCGTTGTTTCCCTGATACAAGAAATCATAGACACGGAGCAGATATTCACCATCGGCGGGGATCGTATAATCGATCAGCGGGTCGCCGCGCATTTCATTACGGCTAAAGGCAACACGGCGGCCGTTGGGATCGTAAAGCTCCAACGTGGCGTCCATGCGAGAATCGATCCGCTTGGCGCGGCATTCGATGATGAGCCGTTGCCCCTTGGTGGCGGGGAATTTGAAAAAGTCGATGTCGCCGGCAGCATTGCTGCGGGCATTGACGACGGCGCCTTGCTGAATTGCTGTGGCGGTCTCGGGCGTATTGTTGGCTTCGGCTTCTTGGACTTCGCCGTGGGTGCCCACCACAAACGTCCGGGGATTGCTCATGCCGAACAGGCCGGACGAGCGGACGTCGTAAACTCCCGGCGGAACTTTTTCGTCGATGCGAATCTGAAACTGATTGGCGACAGGGACTTCGCGGCCGTTGACGACCTGGGTCTTTTGCTCAGCTGAGATACCGGGATGCGAGAAATACAACCCGCTGACTTCGTCTCCGTCGGCGGAGTTGGTGATCGTGAGATCGACTTTTGCACCGGCTTGTCCGCCGGGAGGGAAGATGGCATACATCCGGTTTTGCGGCAATTGCGCGTGTGACATATTGGCCAGCATGACCAGCGTGCAGCCCGCCAAGATAAGCGAAGCGAATCGGCGCGATCGAAATCGCGGCGAAACCAGGAGAAGGCTACGATTATTTCGCATGGTCGGAAGTCCTTCACACTCGTTGGCAAGGTGGGTCAGCATGGCCAACGTACGGTTGTGGATGGTCGTGATGAAAACGTCGCACTTGAGTCGTTATGGCGACATGAGTAGCGAGGTCGATGCGGCCCTCATGTTGAGATTTCAATTCTCACATGAAACTGCCGGTAGGAGTCTAAGGCGGGAACAGGCGACATCGAAAATGTGATGCATTACCTGCAGTCGTGGTGTGTTCTGTAAGTCGTCGCTGCCGGAGTGTCGCCGCTTGGGCAAAACCAGCGAACTCGAGAGTCCCCCTCCGAAGTCCGCTGTCCGTCCAAGAACGGCTCGTTCTGTGATTAAATTTTAACGGATAAGCGGGTCGAATGAAAAGGAAAACGACCGGGATTTGCCCCGTTTGCGCAAAGTTTCGGGGTCGTTGCGGCGCAATCCAACCAGACGTTGAACCTCGCATTTCAGGGCCACAAAAAAACGGCCGGGCACATGGGAGTGACCGGCCGTGAGGCGTTTGGGGGATTGTCAAATCGACATTAGTGATTGAACAAGAATTCCTTGGTATTCACCAACGCCCAAATGATGTCCTCGAAGGCGATTTGCTTCTCTTTTTCATGCTTTGCAATATGCGCCAGGGCAATTTTCAATTCATCTTCCTGGGGAGCCCGTGAATAGACCGACAGGTACAATTCTTGGATCTTCTGCTCGTCGCTCGTTTCCTTATCCTTGGCCAAAACGGCCGCACGTCCGGAAGCATTGGAGATTTTCCCCTGGACTTCGCTGCTGTTGAGCAAGTGCAGGCTTTGCGCCAAGTTGGCTTCCTGTGAACGTTCACATTCGCAAGCCGTTTCGCCCTGCGGTTGGCCAAAGACCTTGAGGAAATAGGTGCCGACCGACGGATCGGGCAACTGCAACGCCGATGTTCCGGCGGGAAGCCCTTTGTAGCCTTGTGTGGTAGAGGTCACCTGATGCAGTGCATCGTACAAGACTTCGGCCTTCAGCCGGCGGGGATAATACCGTGAGAAGTTTTGCTTGTCTTTGAGATTGTAATCGTTGGGGATCGCACTGAGTTGGTAGGTGTTGGACTTACAAATTGTCCGGACCAGCCATTTCAGGTCGAAGTTGTTCTCAATGAATTGTTGTGCCAGATTGTCCAGCAATTCGGGATTCGACGGTGGATTAGTTTCCCGCATGTCGTCTTCCGGCTCGACAATGCCGCGGTCGAAGAAATGCTTCCAATAGCGATTGACGATGGCTTTGGCGAAGAACGGGTTATCTTTGGCGGCCATCCAGTCCACGAGATAGTGGCGTGGATCGCGGTCGGCGGGGATTTCAAACGCCGGAACCCCTAAACCAGCCGGCTTCAGTTTCGTGCCGTTGCGGGGATTCTTCGCGGTAGCGACCCCTTCGTTGTGGAAGATACGGCGGTCGCGGGCGGCACTTGCATCGTTTGCTAATTTTTTGTTGCCCACGCGTGAGAAAAATGCGGACAAGCTGTAATAGTCGTTTTGGCTCCAGCGTTCGAATGGGTGGTGATGGCAACGGGCACATTGAATCCGCAAACCGAGGAACAATTGCGCCGTGTCTTCGACCTGTTCGTTGTTCTTACTGACTTCGCGATACCAGACGACGGGCGGATTGTGGTCCATGTCGCCCGAAGCGGTCAATATTTCGCGGGCGAATTGATCGTAGGGTTTGTTTTCGTACAGGCTGTTCCAAATCCAGCGATAAAAGGCGTACGTCCCTTTTTGGTCCGTAGCTCCGCGACGTTTGTTACGCAGGACCATGTTCCATTTGTTGGCGAACAAATCGGCGTAGCCGGGACTGTCCACCAAACGATCGATCACTTTATTACGTTTTTCCGGATCGCTGTCGGCCAGAAATTGGCGGACTTCTTCCGCGGTTGGGATTTCTCCAGTGATGTCGACATAGGCACGACGGATAAACGTTGCGTCGTCGGCGGTGCCTGAAGGCGGGATGCCCAGCAACTTCAGTTTGTTCATCACCGCTTCATCGACGAAGTTGGTCGGTTCAGGCACATCGGCGAGATCGGCTCCCAATGGAATCGTTGCGCGGAACGTGGAGACTTGTCCCTGATAACGGGCCATGATGGCGACTTCGCCGCTCAAATCGAGTGACCGCACCAAGCCGGTTTTACCTGCTTCAGCCATCTCGGTGTCATTGGCTTCAAACAGCGCCATGCGGGTCACATCTTCGGTGCTTCCGTCACTGTAAGTGGCAAGGACGGTGATTTGTTGCTCGGCGCCGCGATCCATGACCCGACCGGTGGGCAAACATTGGATGCTGGTGACGACCGGGTCTTCGGGATTCCCATACGGCATGCCCTGCTCGATCCAGTGAGCGATCAGCCGGTATTCGTGGCTGTCCTCTTCCATCCGTTTTCCACCACCGTGCGGTGATTTGCCGACCGGTTTGGTGAGGAACAAGCTTTCATCGGGTGAAGCCGGATTTAGCCGCCGACCGCGTCCCTCTTTGACCAAGAATTCGTAATCATCATCGGGATAGAAACCCAAGAGCGAAAGTTTGAAACCATTTTGTCCGCTGGCTTTACCGTGGCAACCTCCGCTGTTGCAACCGAGTTTGGTGAAAATCGGCACGATCTGGTTTTTGAAGTTCATCGGCGGGTCGTTGGCAATGCCTGCGACGGTGCCAGTGAGCGACGCCGATTGTCCCGCTTCGATCGAGGCCGTAATGGTCACGTTTCCGTCGGCCAGCGGTGTGACATAACCATCATCGCTGATGGAAACAATGCCTTCCGGCTCAGCCTTGTAGGTGACTTTACGGGAGAAGTCGTGTTGTTGCCCGCTGGCGAACAGACCGGTCACATAGAGTTGTTGACTTCGATCGCGACCATTGATGACAAACCCTTTGCCGTCGATATTCGGTTCGACGCGGAGTTCAGTCAACGGGCCGGGATCACCCAAACCAGATGACTTGGTTTCCTCGACAGCCAATGCGCTTCCCGCGATAGCTGCCCAAAGACAAATGCTCCACGCAGCCAGTGCAATGCGCCAGAAACGGTCCATTCTCTGCTCTCCCTGTCGGTTTGAATCGAAACCCACCGCTTGAATCCTTTGCAATCGGTAGTGGCACAGCCAATTTTAAAAAGCTACTTTGTCATTTGAAATTTCACACACACCCTTGCGGGATTCGTGATCGTTAAAAAATACTCAACGTGCCGATTAGGTGGACAGTGCAGTAAGGTCAAGAATACCAATCAAAATATGTTGATGCAAGCACTGATGCTGCCTCAGACGACATGTCGTCCCCTCAGCGGATCGTTCAGAACTTGGCAAACAGGTCGCTTCGTAACGATAATTCGGGTGGTACTGGATCGAAGTTACGGGGTAGGTATTGGGAAGGAACGGCGTGGTGCCGGGGTTCACTTTGGAGTGTCAGGTTCAACAATCAATGGTATGATCGATTCCCTGTATGCGGGGGCAATGAGGAATGATATGTTCACAATACGATATTTCTGAGTGACTTTGCAACGACACTTTGCAGAATGAGGCTGTGGAATTTTTCTAATGCATTGTCGGTTGTAGCTGATGGTTTACAATACAAGTTGAACTTCCCCCATGTCGATGTGAGGTTGCATGGCCCTTCGCGAGCGCGAATCTCGCAGGGTTTCATGCCAAATCGGCAAATTGCCGCGCGCTCAAATGCCGCATGGCGATGAATAGTGGTTAAACCATTTGGGCAAACAATCCCCGACTGGCAAGCGGACTGCGGTGTCCGGTGCCAAATTTTACCGACTGAGTAAACATGCCGACGACCCATTCTAAGAATATCGACGACGCTATTACCGCAATTCAGGAGGGGCGACCGGTGATCGTCATCGACGATGCCGACCGTGAAAATGAAGGAGACTTCATTTGCGCTGCCGAATCGATTACCCCCGAAACTGTGCGGTTGATGTTACGGTATGGCATGGGGTTACTGTGCACACCGGTCAGTGCGGCATTCGCACAACGGCTCAACTTCAGCCCGATGGTCGATAGCCGCCGCAGTTCGACCCCGATGCAAACGCCGTTTCAAATTCCGGTGGATCATCGCAGTGCCGGGACGGGTGTGAGCGTCGAGAACCGCCTGCGAACGATCCGCGCCATCGGCGACCCGAATTCCCGCCCCGACGATTTTTTCGGCCCCGGCCACATTCACCCACTGGTCGCCAAAGAAGGAGGAGTGCTCCGCCGCGCTGGACATACCGAGGCGGCCATCGACCTGATGCATTTGGCCGGCATGCAACCGGCTGCGGCGTTGATCGAGATTTGTAGCCAGGAAACCGACGGGATGTCGGACCATCAGGAATTGAAACAGCTGGCGGTGCAATTCGACTTGCCGCTGCTAACGATTGAGGAATTGATCCGTTACCGCAGCGAACGCGAGCAGTTAATCCATCGCGAGGTAGACGCTCACATGCCGTCACGGTATGGCGATCTGCGAGTGATTGCTTACCGCGTCGAACACGAGGATCAAGTGCCGATCGCGATTGTGATGGGGGACCTCTCTTCAGTCGATGCCCCCTTGGTGCGGATGCATTCGTCCTGCTTTACGGGTGATCTATTGGCATCCCTGCGGTGCGACTGCGGCGATCAACTGCATATGGCACTCGATATGATCCGCCGCGAAGGCGTGGGAGCAGTGGTCTACTTGCCTCAAGAAGGACGTGGCATCGGACTGATCCCCAAGTTGAAAGCGTATGTCTTGCAGGACGAAGGGTACGATACGGTCGAAGCCAATCATAAGCTTGGATTCAAAGCGGACCCCCGTGATTATGGAATCGGCTTACAGGTGCTTAAGGATTTGGATCTGCGACGCGTGCGATTGCTGACCAACAATCCCAAAAAGACCGACGCATTCGCGCAGCGATTTGATCTGGAAGTGGTCGAGCAAATTCCCATTGTCGCTTCACCGGAAAAGCACCGGCAACATTACTTGGAAACCAAGCGAACCAAGATGGGGCATATTTTACCGGCGGCAGAAATCGACCCGGTACAGCCAGCGAGTGGACAGGAACTTGCCGAGAATTGAGCAATCGTTCGTAACCGACATGACTTCGAAGCGGAGACTATTTCATCTGGGGCAAAATCCGCTCTAGTGCAAAACCCGCAGTGATTCGCCGCGGCGGATCTTTTTAGCAACCTGAACGTCTCAGGACGCCACGGCGGCTGAACTTTTCATCAGTCGCAGCTTTGCCACTCTTCGATCATTTCCATCAGCATTTCCGTTTCCATGCTTTTGGCCCACACTGTTTCGCCACCTTCCAGCGCGACTTCGTGCAGCCCTTCGCATTGGCAATCCGCTTCACCACAAAAGTGCGGCGTCGCTGAAATCCAAATCACTCGGTACAGCGGAATCTGCTTGTCATCTACGCGGCAGAATATGCTCACGATGCTCACCCTGAAATCCGGTCCGCAGGCAGCCACCGAACACGGGGGGGCCACTCACAACGGAGTCAAAAAAATAAAGCACCAGTCTAAAACAACGCTGAACCATTAATCCGGCGCGATCGCTGTCAAAGCTCGACAACGCTCTGGTGCTTTGTTCTTACTTTATATCAATCAAGTCAAACCGCGAAAACATAGGTTTGCCACATCAATTATTCGTTTTAACTACATACATTGACAAGGACAATCCCAAATCAAAATCGGTTTTGGGATGACTCCAACGTGTATCAAGATGGCTCCATTTTCGATTTGTGCCCCAAAACTCGGAAGTACGGAGAATGATATCGAGTCAATGTAATTGACAGTCGTATCCAGTATATCTCCCGCGTCGCTTCCCCTTTGGGGCTGATGTTAACTCATCTCACCGCCACGGATCGTAATCGGTTTCATGACGATCCAGTGCGCGAATCATCGCCTTCCATTGAAACGGCCAACGTCCCGCTTGCGTAAGGACGGCTCGACTTTGCAAGGCGACCTCGCCGGGGACTGGCAGCACCGGACGACCGGTCGACATAGCCGCTATATTCACGTTGCAGGTCCGCTCCATATCGATCATGTCGATTAAAGCCTGTTCCACCGTCGTCGCACAGGTCAGCAGTCCATGGTTGGCTAGTACTAAGGCGCGCTTGGAGCCCAGTGACTCGACGATCCCTTTGGTCTGCTCCCCATCGATGACGATTCCCGTGTACTCGGCATAGAGAGCATGGTCGTCGTAGAATGAACAGCCGGTTTGATCCAGTGGTTCCAGGAGCATTCCCAACGCGCTAAACGCGCTGCCGCCGGGGGGATGAGTATGGACGGCACAATTCACATCGGGTCGCGCGGTGTGGATGGCGGAGTGGATGCAAAAGCCGGCGAGGTTGATCATCTCGCCGCCGGTCACAATCTCACCTGCGGAGTTCACCAACACCAAATTGTCAGCGCGGATTTCACTAAACAGCAACCCGAATGGATTGACCCAAAAATACTCCGGAGCTTCTGGCACCCGCAGCGAAATGTGTCCGGCAATCCCGTCGTCTAAACCCAAACGGGCCAGCATGCGGTACGCGGCCGCGAGTTTGATTTTTTCCTCACGCGCCTCGGGGGTGTCGGCCAGAGCGATGACGCGATCCCGTTCTTCGCTGTGGGCAGCAGTCTGCTCGTGCAGGATGGATTCCGGATTTTTGTTGACCATAGCGGCGGCCTCAGTGAGAGGATGTGAAGAAATGAAGATAGACAATCCTAAACCGACAAGCTGTTGGCGGCAACTCTCGCCCAGATTCAACGCGCCGTCAGCGGCAGCGCGTGCAACTGATTCTAAGAACGTCTATATTGGAGATTGCTTCGCCGTTTGAATTTATTACCCCGTCCCTACAACCAAAAACAACTGTTTGGACTCAATCGCCGTGACACTCACCGTCGTCAATCCCTACGATCAAAGCACTGTTGCCGAGTTGCCCTTCGATACCGAGACACAAATCGCCGAGAAACTGGACCGCGCTACGGCTGCATTTTCGGCATGGCGCCGTTTGAGCCTCGACCAGCGCGCGGCGATCATTCAAAGCGGATTGGCTAAATTGCGAGACAACAGCGAGCAAATTGTCCGCGACGTCACCTTGCAAATGGGCAAACCGCTCAAGCAGGCCCAAGGCGAACTGGCGACGTTGTTTGACCGGGCGGAAACCTGTTTGGAACTGGCCGGTGATGCGCTCAGCCCCGATATCCTGCCCCCACAGCCTGGATTTGTGCGGCGGATCGAACATGTGCCGCTGGGCGTTGTGTTCGACATCGCTGCCTGGAACTATCCGCTGATCATCCCAATCAATGTCATCGTTCCCGCCCTGCTCTGCGGCAATACGGTGCTGCTGAAACATAGCGCGAAGACGCCGCTCTGCGGACGGCAATTGGCCGACGCGTTTGGAAATCTGGCCGTTCCTGATTTGGTCACCGATGTGGTGATCAACCATGACCAGACCGCGCAGTTGATTGCCGACCGCCGTGTGCATCACGTTTCGTTTACCGGTTCCGTCGCCGGAGGACGCGAGATAGCGCGGCACTCAGCCCAGCGGCTGATTGACACCGGTTTGGAACTTGGTGGAAATGACCCCGCCTATGTCGCCGCCGATGCCGATCTGGATTTTGCCGTGGCCAACCTCGTCGACGGGGCGTGTTACAACGCCGGTCAATCGTGTTGTGGTGTGGAACGCGTGTATGTGCATGAAACACTGTACGACCAATTCCTAAGCAAAGCCGAGGCGGCGCTGCGGGACTATCGACTCGGAGATCCGCTCGACGAACAAACCACGCTCGGCCCTTTAGCGAGCCGCACAGCGCTGGGTGAATTGGAACAGCAAGTTCGCGACGCCGTCCAGCGCGGCGCACGGTTACTGTGCGGAGGCAGCCGGGTTCCGGATGAGGTCGGGAACTTCTTCACGCCAACATTGTTGGCCGACGTTCCGCAAGAGTCGGTCGTGATGCAGGAAGAAAGTTTCGGGCCCATACTGCCGGTCGCCTCGGTTGCGGATGACGCGCAGGCGTTGACGTTGATGAACGACTCACGCTTCGGTTTGACCGCCTCGGTCTGGACCAGCAATCAGGAGCGTGCCGAACGTTTCGCCAGCGAGATCAATGCCGGCACGGTGTTTCAAAATCGCTGTGACTACCTCGACCCCGCGCTCCCCTGGACCGGGGTGGGCGAAAGCGGCAAAGGTTCGACGTTATCACGGTACGGTTTCTGGCACCTAACACGGCGTAAGAGTATAAATTTTCGGACCGAGACTTAAGACATCAATTCCTATTCTAACGTCCCCAATCAAGAGGCTGTTCCATGTTCGCGAGAATTCGTATCGTAGGTGCCTTGCTGGTACTGATTACACTCTATTGCGACCAACAATCATCTCGGGCTGACGACGACATCCCGCTACGAGTCGGGTTTGGCAAGCGAGATATTACGCCCCAAGCGCCGACGCCGATGTGGGGTTACGGCGCACGGCACGCGCTGCTCTCCGAGGGAACGCTCACCCCGCTGATGGCCAAAGCGATCGTGGTCCAGGGTGAAGATGGCAAGGTGGCATTGGTCGGACTGGATATCGGCCGTGGGCCGACGCGGCAGATGATGGAGAAAATCCGTGCAGCGATATTGGAGCAAGCCGGCATTGAAAACGTGCTGATCAGTGGATCGCATTCACACCACGGTCCGGTGATAGAACTGATCGATCGTGAAGGCTTCGGCAAAGGGACGTATGACGATGCGGTCGCCTATGCTCAAAAATTGCCGGACCTGATTATTGAAGCCATCCTAGAAGCGGACAAAACAGCCCAGCCGGCGACCATTGGTGTGGGAACGCGGGAATTGACACTCAATCGCAATCGTCACACCAAACGCAAACCCAAAGCCCGTGATCCGCTGTTGTCGGTCGTGCGGTTTGATGATGCCCAATCGGGCAAGCCATTAGCGGTACTCGTCAATTTCGCGGCTCATCCCGTGATGACCAAGGGGGAAGTGCTCAAATTCTCAGCCGACTACCCCGGATTCATGCAGGACAAAGTCGAGGCCGACATGGAGACCAACTGCGTGTTTATTCAAGGGGCAGCAGGCGATCTCAGCCCCAACCCCACGGCCGATTTTCGCGAGCCGAAATTGTTCGGCGAAGAACTCGCACGGAATGTGATTGAAGTGGCCGGCGAGATTGAATCCAAACCACTGAAGCGGAACACGATTGTCGGCCACGTCGACCAGTTTCGCTTCAAATCGCGGATCGATTTTTCCGATCCGTTAGTGCTCGTCGGTTACAGTGCCGCCTTTTTTCCCGAATTGATCGTCAACTTCATCGAGGAGGCCAAAGAGGGGCATCAAGCGGAATTGAATACCGTACTGCTTGGTCGCCAGATTGCGCTGGTGGGTGGCTCGGGGGAATTCTTCTGCAATCACGCGGTCCGACTCCGCGAACGGTCCTACGTCGACCACACGCTGTTTTTCGGATACTGCAACGGCCATAACCTGTACTTCCCTACTATCGAAGCGGTCTCCGAAGGGGGCTACGGCGCCGATGCAATGGTCTCACCGGTGGAAATTGGCGCGGGAGAACAGATGATGAACCGGGCGCTGATCAACATCTATGAAATGGCCGGCAGATTCAATGCTAAAGCGAAGTGAGTTTCGGCGTCACGAGCCGCAGTCCCATATGTTCGCCACGATCTTGCGGTACGGGCTGTCTGGGTAATAGATGTAGTACGTCGTCACCAGTTTACCGTCGGGGCGCTGCACTGTGCGCGGATAGCCGAGGTCGCGGCCGCCGGCGTTGTTGTCCAGCACAAACGGTTCGCTCCAGGTCTTTCCTTCGTCGCTGCTAAATTTGGCGCACATTTGAAACGGGGCCTTGCGGTCGCCGTAGGTCACGCACAGCCGGCCGTCTTGAAGCCGGAGCATTGCCGGCGGGTTGCCTTCACCGACATCTTCGACGGCGTTGTTCAGGAACGTCCAACTTTTGCCATTGTCGTTTGACTCCCAGGTGTCAATCCAACGATGTTTGTCTTCTCCCAGTCCTTCGCGGCGGCGGGTGGTCATCACCAATTTGGTGGGGGACAACCGCACGGTCGAAGGCATGATCGAAAAGCCGTTGGGTTCGGGACCGACGTAGGACAAGAACTTCCAGGTCAATCCACCATCGGTCGTGCGGCCGCAAAAGACACGCCCTTCTTCGTTGTTGGATTTCGAGCCGGTCAGAAAGACATGACAGTCCTTGGGACCGTTGACGATGTAGTCCGAGCGGGCCATCACGCCCGGTTGCCCAAAGTCCGGGACCTTGAACGGGCCTTTCCAAGTGTGCCCGCGGTCATAGGAATAATACAGCCGCGAAACCCCGCCATGCACATCCTGGAATCGCATTGTCATGCAGAAATCGGGATGTGTGAAATTGATCGGCTCGGTGATGTCGGCCGGTGTCGGTTCGGTGTGCTTAGGATCGGTCGTGCCGTGCCGCATGCCGCCTTGGTTGATGAGCATCCCTTTATCGTTGGGGAACTCCATCTTCCATGTCTCACCGCCATCCAAACTGCGCGCTAAGACGTGATACTCTGGTTTTTGACGATCGATATTGTGGCGTTCTTTGCCCAGGTCTTTGTGCGAGCCTGTGCTGAATCCGACGAGGATTTCATCTCCCCAAATCCACATCCCATGATTGGCCGGCCAGCCGCCGAACTTGCCTTCCTCGCCGAACACGACGATTTTTTTATCGACCTGGGGTTCACCGGCACGTATCAAAATCGGATTGGCACAAATCAGGCTTAGACTGAGCAGACAAAACAAGAGGCGGCCCATGGGAACTCGCTCCGTAATTCTTTGGGGAGAGGTTGCGGTCGTTAGTGAAGTCCAATGTACCCGCTCGCTCTGAAAAACGCACGTCCGTGCCGGCCCATCCACCCCCAGATCAATGAGGGTGTGGGGCTGCACGTCAAACATCCCAAGCGCGCATCGTGCGGATTACGAAGGCGAAGCCGTCGATTTGGGATGGGTTGGGGAGCGTTTTTTTAGACCGGCAATCCAGCTGCCATCACTTTTTCGGCCTGCTTGGCGTTGAAAGCGTGGATTTTTTTCCGCAGTTCGGGGCGACTGTTGGCCATGATGCGGATCGCCAACAATGCGGCGTTCTTGGCGCCGGCGCTGCCGATGGCCAATGTGCCGACCGGAATACCACCGGGCATTTGTACAGTCGAAAGCAGCGAGTCCAGGCCGTTGAGTTTGCTTTCGATCGGTACGCCCAACACCGGCAGGACCGTGTGAGCAGCGACGACACCCGCCAAGTGCGCGGCCCCCCCTGCTCCGGCGATCAGAACTTCTACCCCCCGCTCTTCGGCGGTGGAGGAAAACTCCGTGACGACCGCCGGTGTGCGGTGCGCCGACATCACGCGGCATTCAAAAGGAATATCGAATTCTTTAAACATGTCGACTGCCGGTTTCATCGTGTCCCAGTCCGATGTGCTGCCCATGATGATTCCCACCAGGGGTTTGTCGCTGTTGCTCATTACGGTTGTCCTTTTCTTGGGTCGACCATTCCAGTTATCGAATGGCCACTATGGGGTTCCACGGGCGGCTTGTCCGCCTGTGCGGTTTGTTGAACACGCGCGGCCGGTTGAACCGGCTCTACTGTTTATTTGTCGTCGAGCAGGTTCACGGCGGCGAACTCTTGGCCTTCAAGCATGGCCAAACTGGCCCCCCCGCCGGTGCTGACGTGCGAGACCTGATCGGCAAAGCCAAGTTGCTGAACCGCAGCGGCGCTGTCCCCGCCGCCGATGATGCTGGTTCCGTCTCCGTCGGCAATTGCCTGAGCGACTGCTTTGGTGCCGGCATCGAAGGGGGGCATTTCGAAGACGCCCATCGGACCGTTCCAGACGATCGTTTTGGCGGCTTTGACCGTTTCGGCGTAGATCTCAGCCGTCTTAGGGCCTATGTCGAGACCTTCGTAACCGTCGGGGATTTTACCGGCATCGACCACCACCTTGTTGCAGTCGCCGCTGAACGCGTCGCCGCAATGCGTGTCGACCGGCAGCATCAATTTGTCACCGCCGCGCTCGATCAATTGTTTGGCCAGATCGACTTTGTCCTTTTCGACCAGACTGCCGCCAACTTGGCCCCCTTGAGCGAGCGAGAACGTATATGCCATCGCTCCGCCGATGAGGACTTTGTCACAGATACCAAGCAGGTTTTCAATGACGGTGATTTTGTCGGAAACCTTGGCCCCGCCTAAAATCGCTACAAACGGCCGTTCCGGTTTGGCGATGGCGTCGCTGAGGTATTGAATCTCTTTGGCGACCAGAAAACCAGAAACCTTGGGCTTGTCTCCCATGGCTTGCGGGACGGCGACCATCGAAGCATCGGTGCGATGGCAAGTGCCGAACGCGTCGTTGCAATAAATGTCGACCCCGTCGGCCAAGGCAGCGGCGAAATCGGCATCACCGGACTTTTCGCCAGCATTGAACCGCAGATTTTCTAGCACCAGGACTCCGCCATCGGACAGCGCGGCCCGTTTGGCTTGCGCATCGTCGCCGATTGTGTCTGTGGCAAAGACGACCTCTTGTCCGAGTAATTCAGCCAGTTTCGCAGCGGCTGGCTTGAGGCTGTATTTCGCGTCGCCGCCGTCGCCTTTGGGCCGCCCCAAATGGCTCATCAGGATCACGCGCCCTCCGCGATCGATCACCGATTTGATCGAGGGGAGTGCCATGCTGATACGGCGATCATCGGTCACGTTTTGATTATCATCCAGGGGAACATTGAAATCGACCCGCATCAAAACTGTTTTTCCGGAGGGATCGATATCAGCGATTTGTTTTTTTGCCATAGTCTCTGGTGCCCTTCTGTCAACTAAGTCGCCGGCCTTAGCGATGCAGGAATATGGCCAACGTGTGAAGTGGACAATCGTAGACACCCTCACTGGGATTGCAAGTGACCGCTTGGCTGCTGTTGAGAAATGCCTTGTATAGCGGACTTAACGAACGATCGGGATGTGCGTACGGCGCTCAAACCGGCCGAATTTGCAAAAGGCTGTGAAGGTATAGCGGTCGTGCGCGTTGTTGAATCGTCCCAGAACGACGCTACGGGTAATTCCCGGTTTGGACTTGCGGGACAGCTTCTGGAAGATCGATAGGAGTATATAGCCCCAGCTGATACGCCCCTGCCCGCCAACCGCGCGGCACGGCCCCGGAACTACAATTATACGTGTTATGACTGTCTCGTCGTCTCGGCAACCTCTACGCCCCCGACACGATCTGTTTACTGAGGAAAAGCCTGGCGATCCGGCCAGCCTTCTGCGGCTCGATCTTCGCTGCGGTTTTGGCGGTAAACATTTTGTACACGTCAACGATACAGCGATTAACAACAACTGAGAGGACGTGGCTTTGTCGACCCTTTCCGAGTTTTATCAAAAACACAGCGGCAAGTTGCTCCTCCTCACGCTGTTGTCGTTTCCAGTGCTGTTTGTCAAAGCACAAACATTGCCGGCGAACAACGACATCGAGACCTGGCTGCCTCGCGATTCCGAAGTGCGTGCCAACTATGAGGATTTCAAGCGCGATTTTGGCGTAGAAGAACTCATCGTCGTCGGGATTGAAAACACATCGAAAGATGATGTGTTGGTCGAAGCGGTTTGCGAACGGCTGGAACGGCTCGACTGTGTGCGGAAATGTTGGTCTCCCGGACGGATGCAAGCCATTATGACCAGCTTTGGCGTTGACGACGTCGAAGCGGAAACGCGACTGAAGGGATTGACCCTATCCCAAGACGGCCGATTGGTGGGATTGATTTGCTTGTTGTCCCCCGAAGGATATGGCGATCGTGCGAAGACGGTCGATGCCGTGACTGGTGTGCTGGAGTATTGCCAACTCCGGGGCGATCAGGTCCGCCTGGCTGGCGCGCCGGTCATCGTCACCGAATTGGACCGATTGGGGAGTGAAGAGGAAAACCAGAAATTCTTTTTCATCACCTTGTTGGTCTGTTGGGGATTGTTGTCCTACACCACGCGGCAATGGCAATTGTCACTAGCGCTGCTCGGACTGACCATTTGGGCCATTCAATTGACGTTAGCAGGTATTCACGTTGCCGGCGGGGAAATGAACTTCATCCTCAGCGCGTTGTCAGTGATGGTGATGATATTTACGTTGGCTGTTTCGATTCACTTCATGCATTACTACACCGCCGCACCTGACGACGACGACCCATTAAGGCAGGCATTGAAAACCGCCTGGAAGCCCTGCTGTCTAGCGACATTGACCACAACAATCGGCCTGGTTTCGTTAGCGGTCAGCGACATCCTCCCCGTCAACCAATTCGGTTATGCGGCTGCATGGGGCTCGGTGGTGGCATTGATTACCGGGTTGGGTTTAACGCCCGCTTTGATGACGATCTGGCCACCACAGGCTCAATGCGAAGAGCAAGGCGCGGCGATCAGTTCTCGCCTGGGAGATTGGATCTCGACACACAGCAAAGTCGTTTCCTTGGTCACGGTAACTATGATCATGGTGACGTGCGTGGGGTTGTTGTCGATCGAGACAAAGATTGATCCGCTCGACTTCCTCCCCAAAAACAGCAAAGTCCTCACCGACGCACAGCGTGTGGAAGCTCAACTCACGAATATCGACTCGATTGAAGCAGTCGTCGAGTTTCGTGACAACGATCTGCCCTTTACTGAGCGGTTGGAAAAGGTACGTGAAATCGAAGCTGTGATCGCCGGCCATCCCGCCGTTCGGCACACGATTTCCTCAGCGTCGTTTTTCCCCTCAGAGATGCCGCAAAACCCGTTTACGCTCGGGCGGCTATTAAAACGCGCCGAATCGCAGCGGGAGCACAACGAATATATTGCCGACGGCGAACGGCTGTGGCGGATCTCCGCGCGAATTAGCACAAGTGAAGGGTTGTCACAGCACGAAATCTTTGAGCAACTGCAAGCACGGGCCGAAGGGTTGCCTGTCCGCTTTACCGGCATCGCCCCCATGTTGAATCACGCACAGCAGGAGATCTTTCGAGGGTTTCACGAGAGCTTTTTGATGGCATTTTTGATCATCACCGGCGTAATGGTCGTTTCGTTGCGGTCTTGGAAAACGGCCATGGTGGCGATGATTCCTAATCTGACGCCGATTTGTATTGTCTACGGGATTCTGGGCTGGGTCGGTATGCCGGTCGACATCGGCATGATGATGTCCGGCAGCATCGCTTTGGGGATTGCCGTGGACGGCACGTTCCATTTTCTGGTGCACTATCAATCACAGTTCAACCGCGGAATCTCCTCCGCCCAGGCGTCGCGTGAGGCACTCCGGCAAACTGGGGGCCCGATCTTTAAGGCGGCTCTGATCTCCAGCATAGGCATGCTGGCGTTGACTCTGAGTAGCTTTGCACCGACAGCCCGGTTTGGCCTGTTGATGTGCTCGCTGTTGATTGCGGCCTTGGTCGGCGATTTGGTATTATTGCCAGCACTGCTGTGCCTCCGCCCGAGTCGTCTCCGTCAACATAAATCGGCGGCGTCGGAATTAGCGGGGCCACACAGGCTGCCAACAACGCCTGAACCGGCTGTATTGGCGGATAGGGTCGCATGACCGCCGAGAGTTTCGCTCTGAATCAACACCCTTCCCGTCGATACTTTTCGTTGAGAGCTTGCCTTTCGCAAATTTAAGATACGTCTTGAAATCGTTCCCGCAACCGAGACAATTGTCTTTCTCGCAAAAGAGAGGACGCCAGGTGTCGGACCTCTTTCTCTGTTGAGAGGTTTCAAATCTCGGGGATGCGTATCCTGATCCCTTAGTTTTCCGCGGTAAACCACAACCTGGGTTCGTAAAACTGCACAAATTTCGACAGCACGCACGACTTGTCCCATTGGAACGCTTGATCTCTTCTCACTGATTTCGGAAGCCCTTGTATGTCCTACCAGTTACTGACCGGTGCCACTGGCCTGTTGGGCCGTTATTTGATTCGTGACTTGATGCAAGCCGAAGTCCCGTTGGCGGTGCTCGTCCGCCCGACGCGGAAGGCTTCCGTGCGTCAACGTGTTGAGCAAATGATGGCTTTCTGGGAAGAACGTCTCGGACACGCCATGCCTCGACCGGTGGTCTTGGAGGGGGATATCAGCCAGGAAAACCTGGGGCTGGATGACCGCTCGGTCAAATGGGTTACAGAGCACTGCAGCGGCATGATTCACAATGCCGCCAGTTTGACCTTCCACAGTACCGGACCGGAAAGCGAACCTTGGAGGTCAAATATTCAAGGGGTGCGACACGTCTTGGATCTGTGCGAAAAGACGGGCATCCGCCAGTTTTTGCACATGTCGACCGCTTACGTATGCGGGCTCCGCGAAGGCCGCGTGCTGGAAACGGAATTGGATGTGGGGCAGGAACGGGGCAACGATTATGAAATGAGCAAAATCGACGCCGAAAAAATGGTGCACGCGGCGACGTTCATCGACGACCTCACCATCTGTCGCCCGGCAATCATTGTCGGCGATTCTCAAACTGGCTACACAAGCACCTACCACGGGTTTTACGCCGCTTTGCAGTTGGCCTACACCCTTGTTCGCTCGATGGATCCAGACGATACGGGTCGCGTACGTTCCATCGCACGATTTGAACTTTCCGGTAATGAATCGAAGAATCTGGTCCCCGTGGATTGGGTCAGTGCGGCAACGGCACATATTGTCACGCACCCGGAACTGCACGGTCAAACTTACCATCTGACCCCGCGGCATCCGGCGACGATTCGTCTGGTGAGCGATATTTTAGAAGACGCCACGCGGTTTTATAGTGCGAAGTTCGTTGGCGAAGATGCGGAAATCGACGACTGGGGCGAAGCTGAGCAAATCTTCAACGACAACATTCACGTCTACAACTCGTATTGGCGGGATGACCCGACGTTTGATTGCACAAACACCTTAACCGCCATGCCGCACCTGCCCTGTCCCGATGTGGACCGCGAGATGTTGTTACGGATGTCGAAAGTGGCGATCGACGGGAACTTTGGCGGTGGTCGCGACAAACGGGTTGACCTCGATTTCGACCCGCATCAACACCTCAAACCGTTGGTGGATGCCGGAGAAAAACAAACGAACGGCCAAGCCGACGCGCATCTCTTGGGGCTGGAAGTCACCGGTGGCGGCGGCGGCGCTTGGCACCTGATGCTGCAGGATGGCAAGTTGGTGGGGGCCGATATCGGCCGCGATCAAAAATGCACCGCCGTCTACCGTTTGGATGCCGACACCTTTGCCACTTTGGCGACAGGACAAGAATCAGCCAGCTCCGCCCTGGACAAAGGGCAATTGGTCATCGACGGCAATGGATTGTCCCGCTCGGAACTGGTGGACATTTTCGACGAAATCGTCCGCGGCTCGGGGGTTGGGAAATAACGCCCCTTGGACGTAGTCGCTGCCCTCTTACTGCTGCAGCGCTCAGTTGAGTATAGCGCCGCCCCGATTCGGGGTGCCACTGACGACTCGTATACCGGACGCACGTGAACCGACGTCCCTGGGTAGGGGGAAGCTCAGCTTTACTCGGCGCTGGCGGGCAAGCCGCCAGTGGCACCCGCATCGGAGCATAAGAGGCACCCGCGTACGCTTATCACGTAGGTCCACCCGCACCGAAGATTTCTTGGGCGCTGGCGGATTCTTGTTACATCGCCTGCGTCGGAGCGTCGGGGGATTCGTCGGTCAAGGTGGGCATTAACTGGTCCAGGATTCCATTGACGAATTGCGACGACTGCGCGTTGCCGAATTTCTTTGCCAGCTCTAAGGATTCGTCGATGACCACCCGATTGGGTGTGTCGGTATAGAGCAACTCGTAAGCACCGAGACGCAACACGTTGCGATCTGTCGGCGCCATTCGCCGCAATGACCAGTTCGCGGCCACCTCTTCGATACGTGTATCGATCACGTTGCGCCATTCCAGCGCACCGGTAAATAAGTTCCAGCAAAAATCGCGCAGGGCTTGGTCCTCAAGCCGTTCTTCGATGAATTCACCGGCAGACTCTAAATTGCCGGCGGGATTGAGATCCTGTCGGTAGAGCAGTTGTAGGGCCGTTTCTCGTGCCCGGCTGCGACGCGCCATGAAAAGCCTTAGCCTCAAAGCTGGAAGGAATTGCCGCTTGCGGCAATTAGGGGGGAGGGACTGAAAGAATGCAAGTCTGTTTTTCAACGTTGCCGAATCATCTCCGGCTAACCTCTTAGCTTAGCCATCAAATTGGCCATTTCAATAGCAGCAAGCGCGGCGTCACGGCCTTTGTTGCCCGCCTTGCCGCCGGCACGGTCCTGGGCTTGTTCCATGTTCTGGCAAGTCAACACGCCAAACGTCACCGGGACTCCGGTTTCGCGGCCTGCTTGCATAATGCCTGCAGCCACTTGTTGGTTGATATATTGATCATGGGTCGTTTCCCCTTGAATCACCGCACCGAGGCAACAAACGCCGGCGTAGTTTCCACTACGGGCAAGATTGTCGGCGACGATAGGGATTTCAAAAGATCCGGGGACCCAGACGACGGTGATTTGGTCGTCGGCGACGCCGTGCCGGTGCAGTGTGTCGATGGCCCCGTCTAACATCAGGCGGGTCACCAGTTCATTCCAGCGGGCAACAACAATGGCAAACCGGCCAGCGGAGGACAGCAAATCACCTTGGATTTCTTCAGGCATGGGTGTGTCTTTGTGAAACGATCATTGTCCGGAGAGGGAGCCACCGTCGTTTTGCGATCAAGCAATAACGGTAGGCTCGATGAAAACAAAGCAGACCGGGCATTAACTCAGGTTCATGCTTTGCAAGAATTCTTCGTTGGTTTTAGTGCGTTGCATGCGGTTGACCAACAGTTCCATGGCGTCGACCGGATTCATGTCGTTGAGGACGCGCCGCAAAATCCAAATGCGGCGCAATTCGTCTTCGTTGATCAATAATTCTTCACGGCGGGTGCCGGAGCGATTGACGTCGATGGCCGGCCAAATCCGTTTTTCCACCATGCGGCGATCTAAGTGCAACTCGGTGTTACCGGTTCCCTTAAATTCTTCGAAGATGACTTCATCCATACGGCTGCCGGTGTCGACCAGGGCAGTCGCCACAATCGTCAGGCTGCCCCCTTCTTCGACATTCCGGGCGGCTCCGAAAAACCGTTTGGGATGCTGCAAGGCATTGGCATCGACACCACCGGAGAGGATTTTTCCGGAGTGCGGAACTTCGGTGTTCCAAGCGCGGGCCAACCGCGTGATGGAATCCAGAAAGATCACCACGTTTTGGCCATATTCGACCATCCGCTTGGCCTTTTCGATAACCATCTCAGAGACCTGAATATGCCGACTGGGCGGCTCATCAAATGTACTGCTGATGACCTCGCAATTGTGCCCCTTGACGTGCCGTTCCATTTCCGTGACTTCTTCGGGCCGCTCATCAATCAGCAGCATGATCACATACGCTTCGGGGTGTGCGGCGAGTACGGCTTGCGCCAATTGTTGCAGCAAAATGGTTTTCCCTGCCCGCGGTGGCGAAACGATCAGCCCGCGTTGTCCCATACCAATCGGAGCGATCATGTCGACGACACGCGTACTGAGCACGCTGGCTTCGGCGGCTAGACGCAAGCGTGTCTCGGGGTGCAGCGGCGTTAGGTCGTCGAAGAAGACCTTCTCGGTGAGCAAGTTGGGGTCTTGGCCGTTGATGGCTTCGACGCGTAACAGCGCGAAATAACGTTCGTTTTCCTTCGGGGGACGAATTTGGCCGGCGACGATGGCACCGTTACGCAGTCCGAACCGCCGAATCTGGCTGGGAGAGACGTAAATATCGTCCGGGCAAGGCAAGTAATGGTAATCCGGGCTGCGGAGAAACCCAAAGCCATCGGGAAGCACTTCCAGTGTTCCTTCACCGAACATCAAGCCGTTGAGTTTGGTGCGTTCTTTGAGGATCTTGAAAATCAGATCCTGTTTTTTGAGTCCAGAGTATTCAGTGACTTGCTCTAGCCGGGCTTGGGTGAGCAACTCCTTCATGGTCATCCGTTGCAATTCAGCAATGTGAATGTCGCCCCGCTTGATCTCTTCGTAGCGTTCATCGGCTGAGTTGGCACGAATGCGGTCGGCTCGGCTGGCGTTCTCGTCGGAACGGCTTTGACCGCCAACGGTCGAGGTTTGCGAACCGCTTGTATCGCGCTGCATGGCGGCGCTCAAAGGCCCTGCCCCCTCGACGGTGGAGGTGGAGCCGGTTTGCTCGCTTTTGGGGCTGCGAGGCTTAGTGGACTTGGCCATTGTTCAAGACTTTCTGGTTGGTGGTCGAATGACCGAATGGATGGAATCCATTGAGGGTGGGCGAATTAAGCGACTTGGATTGTTGCCGCCGGTTTGTGGCTGCAACACTATGGAATAAACCGATTGGTGGATTTGTGGGTTGGAATTCCGCGCTGGGCGGGTGAAACGAGGTCGTTTCACGTAAGGCATGATTTTTGGTCGCGAGCTTCCGTGCTGGATGTGGACATTCTGAAAGGAGAGATACCCCGATTTTGGCTCGCATCATTTCCGCCAAGTCTCTGGAACACCCGTGTCTCATATTAGCTCTTCGCCGAACTCTCGGCAATCTTCGCGACGACTTGCCGCAGTTGTTGGGCTGCGAATTCAACAGTTGTTGAATTGTCGATGACGTGGTCTGATAATTGTTTTTTAGTCTCTAGGGGAAGTTGATTGGCTTCTCGGGACGCGAATTCCTCCGCGGTCCAGTTCCGATTTAGTATCACACGGTTGCGGCGGGTTTCCTCCGGCACGTCGATGAACACGACAGTGTCGCAAAAATCCTTCCATCCGGTTTCCAAGAGTACCGCCGCATCGAGAATGACCGCCGTGATTCCCGGCTTGGCCTGGGCTGCGGCGATTTGTTCTCGCAAAATCTCACCGATCCGCGGATGCACGATCGATTCGAGGTCTGTTTTAGCGGTTTTGGATTCCGGATCTGTTCCAAACACGAGCCGCCCCAACATGGGACGATTGATGTTTCCTTGTTCGTCAAAAAATTCGTCGCCGAAACACGCCCTGAGGGCCTGTTTCGTCGTTTGTTCGGTGAGGACTTGATGGCCGGCCTTGTCGGCGTCGACAACAACAACTGGCATCGTTTCGTGCAATTGACGAGCGACCGAACTCTTACCGGATCCGATTCCACCGACAATGCCGATGATGGGAACTGTCCCACGGTTGGTCCTGGAAGGGTTTGACAAGTGATCGAACTAAACTAGGGAGTTTGAATGGTGATCGTCGAAAAGTGGAGATCTGTATGCCGTTTTTCGTTGGCGTTCGCCCGTAGTACATCCTTGGGGCAGTGGCTGAATGGGAGGCGAAATGTCGCGCGCTGATCCGCCATCTGTTGGAGGGGCATCAAAAATATTGACTGAGGTTTTCGGCTCGGTTTTAGTGGCCCTTGAAGCCATCAATCCAGTCTCTCGACATCCAACCATGTGTTTCCAACACTGAGGTCGACTTTTAAAGGGACATCCAGATTGAGGGCCGATTCCATTTCTTCTCGAACAAGGTAGCTCAAACTTCCCAAGTCTATTTCGGGAACTTCGAAAACCAGTTCATCGTGGATTTGCAGGAGCATCACACCGCTGTGCTGTTCCTGTTGGATACGTTGGTGGGTTTGAATCATAGCCTGTTTGATGAGATCCGCCGCGGATCCCTGAATCACCGTGTTGATTGCGGTTCGCTCAGGGAGATTTCGTTGGCGGCCCAGGCCGGAGCGGATGCCGCGTATTTCACGACGACGTCCACGTATAGTCGTAGCATATCCGTTTTGAGAACAACGTTCCAGTAATTTCCGCAGAAATTTGTCGACTCCTTCGTAGCGGCCAAAATAGCCCTCGATAAAATCGGAAGCTTCTGCCTGGCTGATGCCTAGGTTAACAGCCAGCCCATAGGGACTCTGACCGTAGATCACACCAAAGTTAACGGCTTTGGCAATCCGCCGCATGTCCGAATCAACCGCTTCTGGCGCCACATGGAACACTTCGGCCGCGACAGCCGTGTGAATGTCATCTCCACGCTCAAATGCCGCTAATAATGCCGGATCCTGGCTGAAATGTGCCAACATCCGCAGTTCCACCTGCGAGTAGTCCGCACACAACAACTTCCAACCCGGTTCGCCCGGAATAAACGCCTGACGAATCCGCCGACCCGCTTCGGTGCGAATCGGAATATTCTGCAAATTCGGATCGCTGGAACTAAGCCGCCCCGTGGCTGCCACCACCTGGTTAAACGACGCGTGAATGCGACCGGTATCGGGATTGACCATTTCGGGCAGTGCATCGACGTAGGTGCTTTTCAGCTTGCTGAGTTGGCGAAACTCCATCAGTTTGGCGGGCAAGGAATGTTGTAGCGCCAGCTTTTCCAAAACCTCCTGATCGGTGCTGGCGCCGGTTTTCGTTTTTTTGATGATCGGAAGCCCGAGTTCTTCGAACAGCACGACCGCCAATTGTTTGGTCGAGGCGATGTTGAATTCGTGCCCCGCTTCTTCGTAGATCTCCGCTTCGATCGTCTGCAAACGGTCAGTGAATTCGACACTCAGCGACTGCAGTAGTTCGATGTCGATACGGATCCCGCGAAACTCCATGTCGGTCAAAATACTGATCAGCGGGCGCTCCAGGTCCCAATACAGGTCCCACAGGTCTTCTTGTTTCAGTTCCGCTGTGATGCGCTGTGCGAGTTGCCACGCGATTTGCGCATCCTCCGCGGCATATTCACCGACCTTGTCGACGTCGACTTCGGAGATTTTGATTTGCGATTTGCCTTTGCCGATCAACTCGCTGATGGGGATCATCTCGTGTTGCAGATACCGCCGGGCGAGTTCATCCAGGCCGTGACTCCGCGCCCCCGCATCGAGCAGGTAGCTGCCGACCATCGAATCGACACCCACGCCTCGTAACTCAATCCCCGCCCGCCGCAGAACCAGCATGTCGTATTTGATGTTTTGATTGCAGACTTCGACTTCGGGGTTTTCCAAAATTGGTCGCAGGGCGTCGCGAACTACATCCGCATCCAACGTTGCCTGCCCGTCGGGAGCTTGCACGGGGAGATAGAATCCCTCTGCTCCGTCCCAACTGAAAGCCCAGCCGACGATGTCCGCGCGGACGGCATCGAGTCCGGTCGTTTCTAGATCGACGCAGAATTGTTTCTGTTGCTCAAGCTGCGCGAGGAATTCGCTGAACTTGTCGGTATCGTCGACCAATTTCCAAGACCGCTCGACCGCTGGCGGGGGGGCTGGTTCTGTGGCGTCGGGGGCGAGCGTTTTGATTTCGTCGATGAAGCGGCGAAATCCGCATTGTTGAAAGAACTCCTGCAGCACGGGCAGTTGCAACTGCCCTGCCCTGGCGGCATCCCAATCGACCTCCAGCGGCAAATCGCGTTTTAAGGTCACCAGCGTTTTGCTAACGCGGGCTTGGTCGGCAAATGTCTTGAGGTTTTCCCGCAGTTTCGCCCCCGGCGCTTCGTCGGCGTGGGCCAGGATTTCTTCCAGCGTCCCGAATTTTTCGATCAGCGCACTCGCCTTCTTCGGGCCTACTAGCGGCACGCCCGGGACATTGTCGACGGAGTCCCCCACCAGTGCCTGGAAATCGACCACTTGCTCCGGCGTGACGCCCCAATCCTTCATCAGGTCCGCTTCGTCGAGATATTGATTCTTGCGGAAGTTATACAGCTTCACCTTGGGGCTGAGCAGTTGCCGGATGTCCTTGTCGCTGGTAATCACCGTCACCTCGACATCCTGATCAGCGACCATCTCGACCAGCGTGGCAATGACGTCGTCCGCCTCCCAGCCGGGAATCCCCAAAGCCGGCACGCCAAATCCGGCCAGCAATTCTTCGATCATCGCGATTTGCGGCACCAGTTCTTCGGGCATTGCCGAGCGGTTGGTTTTGTACTCGGTATAAATCTCGTTGCGTTTATTCTCTCCCCGTACATCCATCGCAGCAATCAGCCAATCGGGCTTGCGGTCGCGCAGAATCGTGATCAAATCCCGCGTCACGCCATAGACCGCATTGGTCGGCTGCCCCTGCGGACTGGTCATCTCCGGCAAGGCGTGAAAGACTTGAAAGATCAACGAAAAGGTATCGATGATATAAAAAGATCGCGGCTGAGACGTCATAAATGGCTCACGAGGCAGGGACGGCTGGTGGATAACGAGGGCAAAAATCAATACCCCTCAGCCGGTATTAAACCAGTTGCCCCGCAGCATGTACACGCAACAGGAATTCATGACGCCGGTGCAGTGGGTGGGTATTAGTGGTCAAGCCGACGCTCCTGTACGTCAAAGGTGTCGTCTTGTACTCCAAAAAAATTCCTAAAAACACTGCCAGAGGAATTTTCCTTCATCGCCGTCGGCGGAAATAAAACCATAGCCAATTCCCGCATCGCCAAAGTGCAAATCAAATGGGACATTGTCCGAATAGAGTTGAAAGAGTAATTGCCAATCGTCGCCGGGGAATTCGTCGCTCTGGATGAAAATAGGAGTTCCGCCAATTTTGCTGTCTTCGAGTTTTCCGAACTTCGTTTCTTTTTCAGCTTGTGACAGATCACTTTGCTCATGTGCGGGGAGAAATTCTGCATCATGTCCCTCGACGCAAGTGACTCGATACTCCCGTGGGCGCGTCGAGGAAGGCCCCCTTAGGTTCAATGTTGGCCCTTCGCTCAGCGGCTCGGTCTCCACCCAAACCTCTCCACCGGGCTGAATGACAATCGCGTTCTCCCCGCCGTCGGGATCCCAGGTTGGCTTGTTGCTGCCATGTTCTTCACTGTCCGTCATGAAGAGATAGGCCATTTTTCCTTGGGCATCAGGAAAGAGTTCTGGTTCGATCGCGATTTGACCAATAAACAGCATTGGTTCATCCAGTGACTCGCTAAGCGGCCACTCGGGTTCGTCAATCCATACCGGCTGCCCACCAAATTTCGTGACGGCTTCTGTGATTGGTTGCTCGACTGCGTGAAACTGAATAATTTTCTTTGCTGGCATCTCGTGCTCTCAAGTTGTGCAGCGATTATTCGGAAGTGGCGGGTTTCACTTTAAGTCTCAAGCTATTTTTGGGGCCGCGAAATCCAAGTTGTCTCCGCCAAGGGCGTAAACACCAGCCCGCGAATGTTATTTTCATCCAGAAGGTTTTTGACACGCGCGGTTGCGAACGTATAGGTATTGTTTCCTTCAGGGCAGAAAAAGTCAGAGCCGTCCCAAGTAGACTCATCGAAAAAGAGCCCAATGCGTCGGATGAATTTTCTCCCCTCCTTCTGTCCTGGCTCGATTTCTCCGCCCTGCACATCAATTGGACCGCAGCGACCTGTAATACTGAGTCCTGCGTATCCCGGGTAGACTTCGCCCGCCTTGTTGTGCAACTCGATGGGATAGGTTGACCAACCTGTGATGCCGTGTTGATTAAACAATTGCAGCACCTTAGGGCTTATATAGTACCATGCGGTATGGCGTCCCCACGCGATGTCTAGCGGTTCAGCTTTGCCCATCGCCCAGTGGGCCGGCAAGGTTGTTTTCGGACTCCACTCCCCGCGTAGTAGTGCTTCACCCGTGGTTTCATCGCCGATCAGATCCGCGTGAAAACTGCGATCAGAAGCATTTTGCGAAAAGCGGTAAACATTATCAAATCCGGGAAACATGTTAGGAGCTCCAGCTTGGCCGTGCGGCGATCGCCTATCGTGTGCGCTGGTTGCATAGAGCAACAACCGCAAACGCTACGGATTACGAATGCACAAGCTTCCGGCATCAAATCTGTGTTTGATCCGTGTTCAATCCGTGGCTAAGAAACCCGCCACTACGCAGTCGCCCTGCCCTAGTTCGCTTGGATCACCGCTGCGCTGGCTTGGCCTTGGCGGGTCACGTCGATGTTTAGGAACGTGCGGTTTTCCGTTTTCAGCGGTTCGCCGGAGATGACGTTGATCGGGCATTCGGGGTCGGGGGTGTCATAGTTCAGCGTGGGGGGGACGACACCGGATTGCAGGCCCATTAGTGAACCGGCGATTTCCAGCATGCCGCAACTGGCGCCGGAGTTGCCGAAGTAGCTCTTCAGCGAAGTGACCGGCACCGGTTTTTTGCAGCCACCAAAGACTTCGTTGATGGCGGCCGCCTCATCGCGGTCGGTTTCGATCACTCCCAGGCCGTGGGCATTGATGTGGCCGATGTCGTCGGGGGTTAGGCCGGCGTTCTTGAGCGCCTTTTGCATGGCGATCACCAACGACTTTTTCGTATCGCCGATCAAGTTGGGGCTCGTAACACAAGCTGTGCCGGTTCCCAAAATGTGACCAAGAATGTTCGCGCCGCGTGCGTTGGCATGCTCTTCGGATTCGAGAATTAGCGAACAGGCCCCTTCGGCGATGACCTGACCGCTGCGATTTTTTTCAAAGGGGCGACAGGCTTCGGTGGGGTTGTCCGCCTTGGCAACCGTATCCCACATCACCGCGTGAACAGTTTTCACGGGATGCAGTCGCGTTCCCGTGGCGGCGGCGATCATGACGTCGGCGGCGCCGCGTTCGATAATCCGTACCGCTTCTCCCAGCACGATATTGCCGGAAGCTTCGTCCATGGTTTGTGAGTTGCTGGGGCCGCGGAGGTCGTAGAAGATTCCGATGTGGCAGGCCGGCATGTTGGGCAAGTACTGCAATAGCCACAGCGGTTCCATTTTGCTGAGGCCGGTTGTGCCCCATTCATCGAAGTGGAAATTGTTCTCATCGAGATCCCAACAGCTGAGGCAGGCATCCTTCAGGACTGTTGGCGGGCTGAACATCAAGTTAGCGCCGAATTCCACGCCGAACCGCTCGGGGGCGACTTCGCCATTGCCTACCCCGGCATTTTCGATCGCTAGGTGCGATGAGGCGACGCCGAGTTGGATTTCACGGCACATGACTTTAAGGCTCTTACGCCCCTTTTTGGGGACGTAATCGCGCACCGATTTCTGGTTAAAGTCGGAGACTTCGCCGCCGATGTGCGACGGGAGGATTCCCTCTTCAAAGAGTTGGAACTCGCTAATGCCGCTTTTGCCGTTTAGGAGGCTGTCGGTGAACGCTTCCAGACCGATCCCGATAGGGCTGACGACGCCGGCGCCGGTGATGACGACGTTGGTTCGGGATTCGTGACCGTCACTCATGGGTGTGTTCTCGCTCGCAAGCGTAAATGCTTTTCTTACAGGGAGTTAAGCAGAATTGCACTGCCCGGGTGATGGTTGCGCAGCGGTCGTGAGCGAGTGAAATGCAATGAACAGCACTTCAATCCAGCATTTCGATTTCGATATCCCGACCCAGGTTCCCACCGATATTTTGTCCAAAGTATATCGGAATTAGGTGTTTGGAAGCAACCGGCGTCTGCGCGAATTGGCCGCACCGATTTTTGAATCGCGATACTGGTGCAACTCGGTAGCCCGACAGGAATTGAGATGGGCGTGGTGGGTTTTCATTAGGACCGTCATTCAGGGCCGGAAACCCACTCGAGCCCTCGCACTCATCATGTTGGCCGAATAGGCTTGATCTGCTGAGCAACCTTCCTATGTTATACAGTGATCTAGGTTGCTTGACATGCGGCCCTCATGGGGCCTAAGATACTGGCCTGATATGGATTAGGGCTTGGTCGCAGGCAAAATATTCGTTTGCAAGGCCACGTTTTCGGGTGAGTTTTGCAAAATGCACGCTCGCTGAAAGCTAATTCTACTGAATATCGATCGATGTTGCATTGGGACCGTTGCGGTCTTGGTGTCGTTCCCCAAGGTGAGCCGGCGAAGCGTTTGGATTTCGTTTGCAACCTGCTTAACCACAATGTATTACGGCAGTTGATTCATGGCAGTTCCCAAGAGAAAACAGTCACATTCGCGTTCGGCAAAACGCCGCAGTCACAATGCGATTAAACCGACGCAGGTCAACTACTGCGCTCAATGCGGCACGGCAACGAAGAGCCACGCCGTCTGTCCGAATTGCGGGCATTATCACGGTCGGACTTTGGTCGACAGTGAATAACGTCGATCGTCAGTAGTTTTGGTGGAGTCCATCCTGATAACAGAACGGCACGCAATTTGGGCGTGTGCGAAAGGTGCTTGGGTGGCTTGATTGCTAGCAGTTTCGCGTTTGAGGGGCCTTTTGATGCGTGCCCGGAGTTCGTGGATTTGTGAACGCAGGCGACGAGGTGATGGTCGCTCGATCCGGCAAGATGAATCGTTGTCGCGATACAACAATGGGCTGACAGTTGAAACGCTGCGGCGGCCCGGTGCCGGTTAGATTTCGACGTGCTATTGCCCAGTGGTGCTTGTTTGGTCCGTCAAAGAAACGAACAACCCCAACGGCGCCTCACACGGTTTGGAAACCAATTAGTCGATCAGTTCTTAGAACGTCCAGGCGTCATGATTTGGCGCGTGGGCTTGGCAGTGTCAGCCCGATAAGGCAGCAGCATGCGTACGGCATTGGACGCGATGGGCGGCGATCACGCCCCACAGCCGAATATTGATGGTGCAATCGCAGCACTTCAAGGTGACCCGAATCTCGAGGTTGTCTTAGTAGGTGATGAAGGATTGCTGGAAGATCTCGTCGGAAAGTCGGGGTATTCCGGAGAGCGCTTGGAAATCCGGCACTCGGACGGTGTCGTGGAGATGTGCGAAAAGCCGACCGATGCGCTCCGCAGCAAACCCAATTGTTCGATTGCCGTTTGTTGGCAAATGATGGCCAGTCGCGATGTCGATGCCGTGGTCAGTGCCGGCCATACCGGCGCGGTCGTGGCGGCAGGCCTGCGGACACGCTTGTTTCTTAAAGGGGTGAAACGCCCCGGTATCGCTGTGGCAGTGCCCACGATTGTCGGCCAATCGGTGCTGATGGATGTAGGGGCCAATCCAGCGGCGCGGCCTGAACACCTTTATCAATACGGGATCATGGGCGAAATCTACGCCCGCGAAGTCCTGGAAGTCGAGGACGTTCGCGTCGGCTTAATGAACATTGGCAGTGAGGACGGAAAAGGGACCGAGCTTGTGCAGGAAGCGCATGCATTGTTGTCCACCCGTCCATTAAAAGATCGATATATCGGCAATGTCGAGGGCCGCGGCGTTTACCAAGGCGAAGCGGACGTGATTATCTGCGAAGGCTTTGTAGGCAACGTCGTGCTGAAAGTCAGCGAAGGCGTGGCCCAAATGATGTTGGGGACCGTGGCGAAAACCGTGGTCGAGAATCTTTCGTCCGAACGCGAACATGCTGGGAATCTGTTACGGAAAATGAGCCAGCGATTCGTGCACAATGAGTCGGGTGGTGCTCCGTTGTTGGGGATCGACGGAATTTGTATTATCGGTCATGGCTCAAGCAATGCACATTCGATCACCAATGCATTGCGAGTCGCAACGACGTTCCGCGACCGCCGCATCAATTCACAAATTGTCGAAGCGATTGCCGCACATAAAGTCTCTTAATCGCGCGTGGGTGGCCTTGAGCAAGGAGGCCCACAGGGTGGTCTTCCGTTGCTATCGGCTTGCCAGAGGGATAACGCACTCAGCCCGGTGCTCGTGCAGTCTGGGCCTTTTCATTTCAGTCAGATCACAACAGGGATGAATCTGTGAGCAAAACTGCATTTTTATTTCCCGGCCAAGGCGCTCAGCACGTCGGTATGGGGAAAACGATTTCGGAAAAATATCCCGCCGCACGCGCACTCTACGAGCAGGCGGGCGAAATTCTGGGATTTGATTTGGCGCAACTTTGTTTCGAAGGTCCGCAAGAGAAGTTGAACGCCACGGACATCAGCCAACCTGCGATTTTCGTCACCAGTTTGGCCGCTATGGAAATGCTCCGTGCGGAGTCGCCTGAAGTCGTTGATGATTGTGCGGTGACCGCCGGATTGAGTTTGGGAGAATACACCGCGTTGGTTTTTGCCGGCGCCATGTCCTTTGAGGATGGGCTGAAAGTGGTCCAACGTCGCGGCCAAGCCATGCAGGCTGCCGCCGAAGCGACCCCCTCGGGAATGGTGAGCTTGTTGTTGCTGCAGCGCGAGCAAGTCGAGGAATTAGTTCAAGAGGCTTCGTCGGCCGGATCGATCCAGATCGCCAATTATTTGTGTCCGGGAAATATCGTTGTGTCGGGCGAGCAAGCGGCCTGTGAGCGGATTGCTGAACTTGCCGAAGCCGCCGGGGGCAAACCGGCAGCGTTGGCAGTGGCGGGCGCATTCCATACCGATTTAATGAAGCCCGCCGATACGTTGCTAGCGGAGGCTTTAGCGGGAGTGACCATCTCCACGCCGCGCATTCCCGTGGTCTCCAACGTCGACGCGGCAGCGCATGAAAGCGGCGAAATAGTTGATTTATTGGTTCGACAAGTGATCAGCCCGGTCTTGTGGGAAGATTCGATTCGTGGTCTACTGCAAGACGGTGTTGACCAGTTTTACGAAGTTGGGCCGGGGAAAGTCCTGCGTGGTTTGTTGAAACGGATCGCGCGGAAGGTTCCCTGCGAGACAGTCAATGATTCCTGAGGCTGGAAACGGCGGCGCGGCTCGTGATTTCAGAAAAGAAATTGGCCGTGTGATACGGCAAGTCCTGACCGACCAGACGGTTCGGTCATGGCGAAGATTTGTTTACGGTTTACAAGAAAGTACGAGCGCGGTATATCTTCGCACGTATGTATTTGCGACGCACATTTTGCGTCCAGCGTGCGCCAGGCGATTCGAGAATCCGCAGCCGGATTCGAACATCGAAATCAATCCGGTTTTTTTCTTAGAGGAGTTTTGCGTGTCAGTCGAAGAAAAGGTGTTTGAAATTGTCAGCGAGCACTTGGGGACTCCCCGTGAGGAAGTTGCCCGTGAGAGCGCGTTTATCGAGGACTTGAAAGCGGACTCGTTGGACATCGTAGAATTGGTCATGGAATTCGAAGAAGAATTCGATGTAACAATTCCGGATGAAGACTACGAGAAGATCCGCACTGTGGGCGATGCGATCGACTACATTGAGGAGCACAAGTAGCCGATGCGCAGGCGTGTTGTCGTTACGGGAATGTCAGTCGTTACGGCTCTGGGAAATGATATCCCAGAGTTTTGGGACAATATCTGCGCCGGAAAAAGCGGCGTAGGCCCCTTACGGCGATTTGACGTTTCCAATTTCAAAGTGCGTTTCGGCGGAGAGATTGCCGAATTCGATCCGTCTGAGACCATCTCCAGTCGAGATGTCAAACGGATTGACCGCTTTGCGCAGTTTGCGCTCGTCGGAGCTCACAAGGCGCTCGAGACATCGGGGATCGACCTGAATGATGGCGATCCGTATCGTCATGGAGTGTTGATCGGAAGCGGTATCGGTGGGTTGCAAGAGATTGAACAGCAGCATGTGAAGCTGTTTTATCGCGGTCCTGATCGCGTGTCTCCGTTCATGATCCCCAAGTTGATTGTCAACGCGGCGAGCGGAAATATCTCCGTCCGTTTTGGCTTGCGTGGTCCCAATAGTGCGATCGCGACGGCTTGTGCTTCAGCGACGAACGCCATTGGCGATGCCTTTAAGCTGATTCAAGACGACCGAGCCGATATCATGGTGACCGGTGGAAGTGAATCAGCCATCACGCCGATGGGTCTTTCTGGTTTCGCGCGGATGAATGCCCTGTCTCGGCGGAATGAGAATCCTCAGACGGCCAGTCGTCCATTCGACAAGGACCGCGACGGCTTCGTGCTTTCCGAAGGAGCCGGCATTGTCGTGCTTGAGGAATATGAACGAGCCCGGAAACGGGGAGCGACAATTTACGGCGAAGTCTTGGGCTACGGCATGAGTGCCGATGCGTCGCACATGACGGCCCCCGACCCTGAGGGCGCAGGTGCCTCTCGAGCGATGAGCGGCGCGCTGCGGGACGCCCATCTGGAACTTGATCAGATCGACTACATCAACGCTCACGGCACAAGTACCCCTTTGGGTGACGTGGCCGAAACGACAGCGATCAAGTCGGTGTTCAACTCGCACTCCAAAAAACTCTGCGTCTCAAGCACGAAGAGCCAATTGGGGCATCTGCTGGGTGCTTCGGGAGGGGTTGAGTTTGTGGTCGGAGCGTTGGCGCTTCATCATCAGACAGTGCCGCCGACAATCAATCTCGACAATCCCGATCCAGAGTGCGATCTGGACTATGTGCCCAATGAGGCACGGCCAACAAAGGTGAGGGCTGTTTTATCTAACAGTTTTGGCTTTGGTGGGCATAACGCGTGCTTGGTTATCGGCAAAATGGACTGATTTTCCAAAGTCGCCTATAGTGAATTTCCCTGAGTCGCCGGCTGTCGCCGTCGGCTTTTTTCATGCGCTAAGCCACAGAATTGCGTTCATTCCCTCACGTCAGTGCACGGTCGTCCGCCGGTAGTAATGCCTGTGCGGATTGTGCTGACGGGGCTTGAATCGTCTGGAAATGCTTTTCCGCGAATGTGAGCTATGTTTTGATTGGAACATCGCTCAGTTTCCACCTTCATTTTCAGGGTTATCTACGGTCTTTTTAAAACGACCACCATCATTTGCGTGCGAGTCTAAACCAACGTTGATGATTGGATTTTGCCCTACTGCGAAGTGAGACTTCAGTCTGGATGCGGTCGATGCATCCGAGTCATCACTTGTTCTTAGGATTGAGAGAAGAGTCGTGACGAGCGCTGTTTGCCTCACTTCTGTAAAACCGCCGAAGCCCGAGCGGCGATACGTCTCGATTCCGATTGCTACTTTGGATCCGTCCAGTTGCTATCAACTCGATCTCTATGAAGAGCATGGCACAGAGGGCCAGTACCGGCTGTTTCGCGGCCGCGATTTTCCGCTGACCGAGGAGGATTTGAAGAAGCTTCGTGTACGGGGCGTTAAGCGGTTGTACATCCGTACCGGGGAACAACAGGTCTACCAGAGTTATTTGCGGGAAAACCTATCAACTTTTATCGAAAACGAGAGCCTTCCAGCCACGCAACGTTTTCAAATTCTCAATCAGGTCACACAGGATTGTCTGCAGGAGACTTTTGAGCGTGGAGATGTGTCGGAAACCGTTGAGGCGTCGCGCGATATGGGGCGGCATACGGTCAATCTGATGAATCGGGCCGACTTGGTGGCTCACGATGTGTTCTCCATGATCAAACACGATTTCCATACCTTCACGCATTCGGCCAATGTGTGCAGTTACAGCGTCATGTTGGCCAAGGGCATAGGGATCGTCGCTGAGGAGCAGCTGGAAGAAATCGCGACGGGGGCTTTGTTGCACGATGTGGGCAAGATCGGCATACCTTATGAACTCTTGACCAAACCAGACAGACTCAGCGACGAAGAGCGCGAACTGATTCAAAGTCACCCTACGGTCGGATTTGCCCGGCTTTGTCGCCGGGAGAAATTGTCGTGGGGCCAATTGATGATGGTGTATCAGCACCACGAACGAATGGATGGAAAAGGTTATCCGGTTGGGGTGAAAGGTGATGAGATTCACCCTTGGGGGCAGTTATGCGCCATCGTTGATATTTTCGATGCGCTCACCAGCGACCGGCCGTATCATCGAGGGCAACATATCACGGAAGTCCTGGCGTATCTCGAAAGAGAGTCGGGCCGTGGTCTAGATTCGGGGATGGTCAAATGTTGGACGTCAATCATGTCCCAGAATTGCTAAATGCAATTCCCAGACAGTTAGAACTTCCGCCGCCATTACGCGCCTTCTTAAATAAACGAGGGCCCATGATGCCGGTCGCAAACGATCTGCGCCGATTCCCCCGGTTTTTCTATCCCGCCTCTGCGCTATTGAGTAGTGAGCAGACGCTCCCCGCCCTGCCCCGCGACATTGGCCGCTCTGTGGTGCTAACGAAGGACCTGTCCCGCACCGGCATTGCTCTGTTGCACACCGACCAGTTCTACCCGGGCGAGGTGTTGAAATTGTGGCTGCCTTGCGGTGAGAAGCAATTGCTGGTCGTCCGCTGCAAGCAAACAGCCGAAGCCTGCTTCGAAGCGGCCGGTTTTTTCGTCTAAGCTGTCAGTGCTGTCGTCAATCACGCTGTACTTTTGACGTTTCGCGACCAAGTCGTAATCATGGGACTGCATTGTTTGCCAATGCAGCGGCCTTTTTGAGCGATTCCAGTTTCGCTCATCCATTGCCTTCCCCCCCCTTGGTTTCGAGGAACGTCTGATGAATCGTTTTTTAACGAACGCGTTGGTGCTCTTGTTTGTGTGCGGCGCCGGAGTCGACGCTCGAGGCGATGACAAACTGATTGGCGATTGGCCATTGGCCGGCGACACGCGCGACCATTCGTCCAGCAAACTCAAATCGAAGGCCCGCGATATTGATTTGAAAGTCGCGGGGCCCCGCGGTCAGGCGAATACCGCGGGCGGATTTGATGGCCGTACCAGTGTCATTGAAGTCGAGGACAACCCGGCCCTGCATTTGGGGACGGGTGAGTTTTCCATTTCCCTGTGGGCGAATACCCAAGAGAAGTTGGACGACGTGCTGGGCGACCTTGTTGCTAAATACGACGCGAAGAGTCGCACGGGATTCAACTTGGGAATCCTCAACTTATCGGGTGTGACATCCACGCAGTCCAATCATCGGCATCTCTATTTTGGAATTGATGCGGACAAAATCGATCCGGAGTGGACCGACTGTGGACGTCCCGGAGACAATTTGTACGTCTGCGCGTTGTGTGTGTACAAAGGGGAGTTATACGCCGGGACCTTTGAGCACGGAGCGGATCAGGCGGGGCATGTTTATCGTTACGAAGGAGGGCAGCAGTGGGCCGATTGCGGAAGTCCCGACAGTAGCAATGCGGTGCAGACGCTTGCGGTCTTTGATGGGCATCTGTATGCGGGAACCGGTCGTTATCTCGCCGCTGGGTCGGCGCTTCCCGAATCGCCGAACGAAACGCCAGGGGGCAAAGTGTATCGCTACGAAGCTCCGGGGCAGTGGATTGATTGCGGCAAATTGCAGAATCCAAAGACCGGCGAATCGTTTACAACCGGCGGCTTGGTCGTCTATCAGGGCGCGTTGTATGCCGGACCCTCCAAGCATCCCGGCCGGGGGTTGTATCGTTACGAAGGGGGCGAGAGTTGGAAATTTCTGGGAGAACCGGGACACCGCGTGACCTTTCCGGTGGTTCACAACGGATCGATGTATTTCGCATCGCTGGATGGCGGAGGCATTGAACGCTACGACGGGCAGGGAAAGTTCACTGACGTGGGGAAACCCGAGGGAATCACCCAGTCGTACGGATTTGCGATTTACCGGGGCGACTTGTACTCCTCGACATGGCCCAACGGTGAAGTCTTTCGTTATGGCGGCGGGCAGGATTGGATCAATGTCGGTCGACTGGGCGATGAAAAAGAAGTCATGGGGATGGCGGTCTACAACGGTGGGTTCTTTGCAGGCACGCTGCCTTTGGCTGAAGTCTATCGCTACGACGGCGGCAGCAATTGGTCGCGGACTGGGCAACTCGATACCACGCCGGATGTGAAATATCGCCGCGCGTGGTCGATGGCTGTGCATGAGGGCCGGTTGTATTGCGGGACCTTGCCTTCGGGACATGTCTATTCGTTGGAAGCGGGCAAGAGCGCGACATATGGACACGCGCTGCCTGCGGGTTGGGTGCATCTGGCAGCGGTACGGGGACGCGATTGTTTACGGCTTTACGTCAATGGAAAACTCGTGGCCCGCTCGTCGCAGTTTGCAGTCTCAGACTATGACATCTCCACCACCGAGCCGCTGACGATTGGCTTTGGCCCACAGGATCATTTCGACGGCAAGCTTGCCGAGGTCCGCCTGTATGGCCGCGCGTTGACGGATGCCGACATCGCGCAGTTGGCGCAGGTGAAAAAGGGTGCTGCAGGTCAATAAACGATAAAAGGCGGATGGGAAAAATGCGTCGGGGTTAGTGAATACCCTCGTCGTGTTTACGTTGTATTTAACAGAGGCATGTTCAACGACACGAGACCACAAACGATTGCGGCGTGCTTGGCATGTATCCGGAAATGACTTTTCATGAACACGTTTTTTTATCTATCGCGTCCCTCAGTGAGCCAATTAGAATGAAAGAAGAACATCGAATTGAACTGTCATGTCTCCGGATGTTTGCTGAGCATATAAGTACGGAAAATTGTTGTTGAAATGGCGGTTGCCGTCGTGTCGAAACGTAAACACTACACTGCTTGGCAGTTCATTGCCGGGCATATCTAGCACGTCCCTTTTTCTTTCCGGTTGGTGTCATAGCCACTCGAAAGGAGCAACGCGACAAGCCTGTCGTACCCATTTTTGAACGACGCCTCATAGTCTTGTCTCACTCCCCATCTCTAGACCTTTCCCCACAAATGGAGTCATCCATGCGTTCCAAGATCCACACCAAGACCCGTTCAGCCCACGCTGGTAAAGTCAACAAAATGCGACGCCCCTTGTCATTGGAGTCGCTCGAAGAGCGCGTCGTGATGTCCGCCAGCATCGCGGAGATCGATGGGACCGGCAATAACCTCGACAATCCCGAATGGGGCAGTACCTACGAACAGTTGTTGCGGATCAGTACTGTTGAATATGCAGACGGGATTTCGGAACCCGCGGGGGCGGATCGGCCCAGTGCGCGGGAGGTTAGTAATGCGATCGTGGACCAGGACGCGGATATCATCAATGACCGGCAACTGTCCGACTTTGTCTGGCTGTGGGGGCAGTTTATTGACCACGATATCGATCTGACGGAGAACGGTGAACCCCACGAGTCGTTGCCGATCGAAGTTCCCACGGGAGATGAATTCTTTGATCCCTTTTCAACAGGGACACAGGTCATCGATTTCAATCGCTCCTTGTACGACGCCGCAACGGGAGATTCGGTGAGTAATGTGAGACAACAGCTCAATGAGATTACCGCTTTCATTGATGGGTCTGTGATTTATGGTTCCGATGACGTGCGTGCAGCGGCTCTGCGAACGTTTTCCGGTGGCCGGTTGAAGACCAGTGAAGGCGACCTGTTGCCGTTTAATGAATCCGGTTTGGCCAATGCCGGCGGGACGAGTGCCGATTTGTTCCTTGCCGGTGATGTGCGGGCCAATGAAAACGCGGCGCTCTCTTCGATGCATACGTTGTTCGTTAGAGAACATAATCGCATCGCTGACGAAATCGCCGCTAACAATCCGAACCTGTCCGATGAGGAAATCTATCAGCAGGCCCGGGCCTATGTGGTTGCCGAATTGCAGGCGATTACGTTTAACGAATACCTTCCCGCGCTGTTGGGCGAAGATGCGATTGCTGAGTATCAAGGGTACGACTCGACCGTGAACCCGGGCATTAGCAACTTGTTTTCGACGGCGGCTTATCGGTATGGGCACAGTATGTTGTCGCCCGAGTTGTTGCGGGTCGACAATAGTGGCGCAGTGATTGACGCCGGGAATCTTTCCCTACGTGACGCGTTTTTTGCCCCGGGCGAATTGATGGAGAATGGCATTGATTCTCTGTTGGCCGGATTGGCGCGGCAGGAGGCGCAGGAGATCGATACCCAGGTCATTGACGACGTACGCAATTTTTTGTTCGGCCCTCCTGGCTCCGGCGGCTTTGACTTGGTGTCGTTGAATATTCAGCGCGGACGCGATCACGGTTTGGCGGATTACAACCAGGTTCGTGTTGATTTGGGATTGGAGGCGGTGACCAGCTTTTCACAGATTACCTCCGACCCGGAATTGCAGGCCAAGTTGGAAGAGGTCTATGGCGATGTCGACAATATCGACGTCTGGGTTGGCGGCTTAGCGGAGGACCATGTGGCCGGCGCGAGCGTAGGGCTGTTGATCCACACGGTGATCGCCGACCAATTCGAGCGGATTCGCGACGGAGACCGTTTCTGGTATCAGAATGTCTTCGAAGGCAGCGAATTGGAAGAATTGGAGTCGACGAGCCTATCCGACATCATTTTGCGGAACACCGGGATCGAAAATATCCGCGAGGACGTTTTCCGGTTGACGACAAATTACGCGCCGGTGGCGGCATTGGAAGTCGATTTTGTGGGGTCGCGACGTAATGGCGAAATTCAGTTGGACGCCAGTGGTAGTTTTGACCTCGAACAATCGACCGAATCGTTGACCTATCTGTGGGACCTCGACAACGACGGCCAGTATGACGACGCGATCGGCATGCAAACGGCAGTCTCGATGCGGGACTTGGATTCGCGAGGTCGCTTGGTGGTCGGATTGAAAGTCATTGATGATCAAGGAAATGTCGGCTTGCAAGAAATGGTTGTCAAAAACGGCCGGCATCACCCCGGACATTTTGCCGGTGGCATGCATCACCACAACCACGGCCACCATCAGCATGGTCACCATCACGGAAAATCAGGTCACGGCCATCATGGGCATCAGGAAAGAGAGATGCCTGGCCGTTCGCACAAGGCGGGAAAATCCTTTGCCTTCATGCACGGAGCAGGACATGGTCGACACGATGACGCGTTTGCTGAATTGGCTGATGGGCTATGGGGAAACGATCTTCACAAAAAGCACAACAGGCGTAGCCGCTAAAATGGACGACGATAGACCTTGGCGTTGATCCGAAAACCCCGTAGCCAAGCATGGCGAAGCCGCTGAGTCGTTGATCTTAAAACGGCTCAGCGGTAGAGCTTTTTGGCCTAGTCAATCCACCTAACCACCACGTCCTCGGTGCTGGATTTTGGCATAGTGGCCGATGCCGCCTGCCGGTATAATTCCGCCGTGCGAAGATTCTGTTCAGAATTCCGCGCATGCCTCTCTCTCAAAACCCTCCCTTTTTCTTTCTGCCAGTGACGCGACTATTATGTCTTGCGCCACGAATCCTGAACTGTTGCGCATACGGCGGTGTTTACTGTCCGTGGTGATCGTCGCATGCGCCGGCGCCACTGGATTCGGACAATCAGCCGGGGTGGATGAGAGCAACGAAGCGGACGGGTTTGAACAGCGGATTCAAAAGTTAGAGGCGGAACTCGCTACGCTGCGGCGCGACCACGCGGGAATCGCCCCGGAATCAGAAGCTGCGGAGTCAGAAACCGTGGAATTCGCGGAGGCATTGATTCCTGCAGAGGAGTCGACGGGCGTTGTAACGATCTCGAATTGGACATCCTCCAGATTTTCGAGGTTTCAAGACGAGGCTGACGGCGCAGCCCTGCCCCAACCGAGTTTGGGAGAGGATCCTGATTTGCCGAATCTTCCTCCGGGATTTCGAGATCGTCTTGGGCAACCGCGGAGTCTGTTTGATTCCTCCGAGTATCCCACCGTGAATTGGAGCGGTTTTTTGCAGTTGGATACGGGGATTGTCGATCAGGATGAACTCAACGTTGAGTCAGTAGGGCGGGTTTCTGCCGAGAGTGGCCTGCGGCGTGTCCGTTTGCGGGTTGACGGAAATGTCCGTGAAACCAGCACTTATGTGATTGACCTGGATTTTGCCGCCTCGGGTCATCCGAGTTTTCGCAACGTCATGCTTGCCTTCCACGACGCCCCCATCGCGCAGAACATTCAGATGGGCTACTTCAAGCAGTCGATTGGCATGCAAGCTATGACTCGGGCGACAGATCTGCGGTTCCTGGAACGCACTTTGCCTTTTGCGTTTGACCCGTTTCGCCAAACTGGCATCGGTGCCTTTGGCAATTACGCGGAACGGCGGGGCAGTTGGGCATTTTCCACATTTGGCTATCCGACCGATTCGTTTGGCGTGACCACCGGAGAGGCGCTAGGGACGTCGTTATCGACTCGAGTCACGGGACTACCGTATTATGAAGATGAGGGTGCGCGACTCCTGCATCTGGGCATGGGATATAGCTTTGGCACTCCAGCCGACAATACGGTGCGATACGCCATTCAACCCGGATTTTTCGTCGTCGATCCCGGCAATCCCGATGCGAGCACTATGGTGCCGACATTCGTTGATACCGGAAAGATCCCGGCACGAGCCTTTCACATATTCAACGCCGAGCTAGCCGGCAATTTCGGTTCCCTGTCGCTGCAGTCCGAGGCGACATTCGCAGTTGTCGATCAAATCGGCGGCCCGACGTTGGCATTTTCGGGCGCGTACGCCTCGGTGGGATACGTCCTCACGGGGGAGTCGTTTGGTTACAATCGGCGTCATGGGATTTTGCGGAGCATCGTTCCGGAGCAGAACTTCGATATCAATGGCGGTCTCGGAGCTTTGGAACTGACAGCTGGTTGGTCCTACATCGATTTGGATGACAAGAATATACAGGGGGGAGATATGTGGAACTTCATCTTGGGGGTCAACTGGTACGTCAGCGAAAGCGGGCGGTTTACACTCAATATCATTCCAACACATTTGTTCGACCCCGAATATGGCCCGAGCAATGCCGAAGTTATCGGAGGGCGGGCGCAGGTTGAGTTTTAAAACGGTAAGTTGAACTAGAGTTGATTCAGTCAGATATCTATAGTCCGGCCGCCGCAAACCTCACCTATTGCGGTACTTTACCCCTCCTCTCAAAACCCGACGGGTTGGCGTTCCCTAGCTGTTCCGTCGGCTCCGTTCGCCCTATCCAGTACTCTAAATGAAGCACATTTTCTTAGCGTTGATTTCGGTAATCACTAGCGCAATTCTGCTGGTAGCGATCCCCGCTTCCGTACTCGCGGACGAACCGGTTGATGTCGACGCATTGCTGCGCCGTTTGGAAGAGGCCGAACGGCGTCTGAAGATTTTGGAAACGGGTACGCAGCGAGAGTTTGCTGACGCGGCCAGAGTTGGGCGAACCAATGCCGTGGATCCCACCTTTGCCGTCGACGTAGATAACGCGCGTACTTCAGCTATTGATCCGACGATTGAGGTGGAGCCGGCGGCGTTCTCGGTGGAGTACAATGCCTATTCCGCTGCTACGAGCCAAGGTGAATATGCTCGCCAGTCGACGTTGCCGAGAGCCAGCGCTTTCGAGATCAATTACGACAGTGGGTTCGTGATTCGCCCTGACGACAAGGACGCGCAGCCCTATCAGTTGCAAGTGAACGGCCGCATGCAAATTCGGCATGTTGGATTTGATCGCGATGCCAACTTTTACTCTAACCGCGGTGACACGTTTCGCGGCGGACCGCTCCCCATTAATAATCGCAACGATTTCGAAATTGAACGGGCGCGGTTAGTGTTTAGTGGGTTTGTCCACGATCCGAAGCTCGAATTCTTTTTAAATATTGACGGCGACTCCGACGACAATCATGACGCGATTTTTCATGATTTTTGGTTCAATTATGAGTTCAGCAAGACCTTTGATTTGTATTTCGGTAAGGCGTTCGTGCCTGGCAGCCGCGCTTGGGTGGATGGTTCGTCGCGGACACACTTTGCGGACCGTTCCATGGCGACGACGTTTTTTCGCCCGGATCGGAGTGTCGGAGTGTGGGCGATTGGCGAGGTTGCGGAAGACCTTTTCTATCGCATTATGCTGGCCAACGGGTTTAACGCATCAGATTTTCGGTTCTCGGAATTGGACACGAATTTGGCTTATTCGGGGACCATGTGGTGGGATGTGGAGGGGGATTATGGCAAGGGCTATGCCGATTTGGAGTGGCACGAAGACTTGGCGGTCCTCGTTGGCCACAGCTTTACCTATGCCAGCCAACAGGGGGTTGATTCCTTGGGACTCCCCAAATCGGAACAAAACTTCTTACGGATCAGCGATGGAACGCGATTGATAGCTCCCGATGCGTTGGCTCCGGGAGTGACCGTAGTCGGGGGGGACATTTATCTCTATGCAGTGGACGCCGCATTCAAGTATCGGGGTTGGAGCGTCAACTCCGAATTGTACTTCCGTTGGTTAAACCAATTCAAAACACTAGGCGGCCCCATCCCCTATTCGCAATTGTATGCCGCCGGCTTTTATACCGATGCCGGATACATGATCTTGGAAAGGTCCTTGGAAGTCATCGGACGCACGTCACTTGTCGATGGCATGTTTGGGACGCGTTGGGAATACGCGGCCGGCGTGAATTGGTATGTCAATGGGACGCACCAGAATAAGGTGACTTTCGACATCACCAAACTCGACGGCAGCCCCGTCTCCAACTCCGGCCCTAATTATGAAGTGGGGCAGGAAGGACTTCTGACACGACTGCAATGGCAAATCGCGTTTTGAAACTGCGATGGCCACCTGTGTCGTGACCTTGCCAGGCAACTGCAGTTGCATCTCGCTATCAAATCAACCAGAATGCATGTGTTGATTTCATCCTGGATCGGGTGCCGTCGACTGCGCTGCGGAATTGCCATGATTTGAGCAATGTGATCGGGGGGATCTATGACGGGCCCACGGACCGAAACGTTGAAGTTGCCGCCGGGAATCTCTCGCCGAGATGTGTTGCAGGCCGGCGCTCTTGGGCTGGGAACAGCATCGTTACTCCCCACATCTGCTATCGCCGCTCCCCAGGTTGCCACGCGGCGAAAGTCTGTGATCTTTGTGTTTCTGACTGGCGGGATTTCGCAGCAGGACAGCTTTGATATGAAGCCGTCTGCGCCGGTGGATGTTCGGGGCGAATTTCAACCGGTCGCCACGCGGACACCGGGACTGCAAATCTGTGAGCATCTGCCGTTGTTGGCGCAACGAACGGACAAATACGCGATTCTGCGGACACTCGCCACCGGCAGCAATGGCCACGAACTGGCTTGTCACATGATGCTCACCGGACGCTTGGATTTACCGCCGGCTTTCAACGTCAACGATGCTCCCAGTCCCAACGAATGGCCGTCGATTCCCTCGCTGGTGACGTATGCAACGCGGGGCCGAAATAATTTGCCGCCGGCGGTTGTGCTGCCGCAACCGAGCGTTAACGAGATCGGCCGCTTTCGACCCGGGCAGTATGCTGGACGGTTGGGACCGCGCTGGGAAGCATGGCACGTCGACATTGCCGCGAAGTGTCCGTTGGGAAATGGCGCTTGCCCGGACTGTTTTCGCTTTGACGGCTCACCGTTTCAGCATGGCTCACCAACGATCTTTGACACGCCGCACCTCAAATTGCCCAACGGCGGCAATGGGCGGTTATCAGAGCGTTTGAGCTTGTTGGCAGGGATCGAGCATCAACGGGAGCACATGCAGCAAGTGGCCCGTGTTGAGCAGCATGCGAGATTTCGTGAACAGGCGGTTTCGGTCTTGGCCGATCCGACGACGAAAGAGGCCTTCGATGTGGAGAACGCCGATCCGAAACTTGTGGAGCGTTATGGAAAAAACAAATTCGGTCTGTCCTGTTTGATGGCGTTTCGACTCTCCCAAGCGGGGGTGAATTATGTGCAAGTTAATCTGGGAAAAAATTCTTCCTGGGATACACACTACGGCAATTTTGCGAATCTTAAAAACAATCTGCTCCCCCCGATGGATCGGGCTGTTTCGGCGCTGATGGACGATCTGTTTGAAAGCGGCCTGTCGGAAGAGACGCTGCTGATTGTCGGAGGCGAATTTGGGCGGACGCCGAAGATCAACAAAGATGCGGGGCGCGACCATTGGGATCCGGTCAATTCGGTGTTGTTCGCCGGTGCAGGTGTCCCAGGGGGAAAGGTTATCGGCAAGACCGACGCGCTGGCGGCCTACCCGCTTTCCGGTCGGCAAACGACGGAAAACTTTGCCGCAACAATATACGACACGTTGGGCATCCCCTCCTCTGCCAGTTGGACCGACCTCGACGGCCGGCCGCATCAGATTTATCATGCCCAGCCGCTTGAGGGATTGCTTTAACGGGCCATCGTTTGCCGCTCTCCCCCTTGCAAAATCTGAGGGGCTGAAGGACGATTGACATATGCTGACAATTCAGGGCAACAAAACGAAGCACTGCGACGGCGTTTCTCGTCGTGGGTTCCTCACGATCGGTGCGTTGGGCGCCGCCGGGCTGACGCTGCCGGACTTGCTGCGTGCCGAGGCAGCGGCGGGAATTGGTTCGTCCAATAAAGCGGTGATCAACATCCATCTCGACGGGGGGCCGCCGCAGATGGATATGATTGATCTCAAACCGGATGCCCCGGTTGAGATTCGCGGCGAATTTTCACCGATCTCCACGGCGGTTGCGGGAATCCAAATTAGCGAACTGCTGCCCAAACTGGCTGCGAACGCTAATGAATTTGCATTCATCCGTTCCTTGGTCGGCTCGGCCGGGAGGCATGATGCATTTCAATGCCAATCGGGATTTAATGCCAAAGACCTGTCTTCGATCGGCGGACGCCCGGCGATGGGAGCTGTGCTTTCGAAACTGTATGCCACCGCTGGACAAGCTGCGCCGACGTTCGTCGATTTGATGCAGGGGCGCCCGCTGGTTCGCAATAGCGCCCGCCCCGGATTTCTGGGACCGGCCTATCAACCCTTTCGGCCCGACATTTCCCACCTGTTCACGCGGAAACTCGAACCGGGAATGAAAGGTGAGTTGGCCCGCTTAGGAACGGGGCATGCGACGAGTTTGGTGCTCAACCAAAAATTGTCCGCGCGGCGGCTGACCGACCGTACGCAGTTGTTGTCAGGCTTGGATCGCATCCGTCGTGACGTCGATTCCAGCGGCATGATGGATGCGATGGACCGTTTCACACAACAGGCCGTTAATATCCTCACGTCGGGGGCATTGGCCGATGCGTTGGATTTGGAGAAGGTCGACCCGGCTACGCTGCGGCGGTATCAGTTTTCCGCCAAGACAGAGGGAGAGCGTTCAAAATATAGCGACGGACCGGAGGCCACCTACAAATTGCTGTTGGCGCTGCGATTGATTGAGGCGGGGGTTCGCTGCGTGAGCGTCTCGTTTAGTGACTTCGACACACATCGCAACAATTTTAGCCGGTTGCGGAATGTTCTGCCGATGATCGACCACGGGCTGGATGCGCTGGTGACAGACTTGCGCGAACGGGGGATGTTCGACGACGTTTCCATTGTCGCCTGGGGCGAGTTTGGACGCACACCGCGGATTGATACGAAAACGGCTGGACGCCACCATTGGCCGCGCGTAGGCATGGGATTACTGGCCGGTGGCGGGATGCGGACCGGACAGACGGTTGGTATCACGGACCGCCAAGCGGCAACTGCGATTTCCCGCCCGGTGCAATTCAAAGATGTCTTTGCCACGCTCTACCGGAACTTGGGTATCAACGCGGCCGGTGTAACGGTCGATGATCCCACCGGCCGCCCGCAATATCTGCTGGACAGCGGCACGCCGTTGAGCGAATTGGTTTAATCGTCGGTATTCGTTACCGAACCCGTCGGGGCACGTCTAGCCGTTTGCGCGATTTCACAGGAACCGGCTGAGGCCGTCGTTTCCAGAGCACGGTTATGATTCCCGCGGTCCCGACGAGAACCACCCATGCTGAAATTGCAGCCATGACTGCACTGCTATCGAAAGCGAATCCTACTACGGTGATCCCACACAACAATAGGGCCGTGACGAAAAGTGCGGCGCAACGCATGGTCACCTCATAGGGGCATGTGTCATTCGAATCGAAAAGGCAATCGCCATCAGGAACAGATGTTACACGTCCGTGGGCTACCTGTGGTATCCCAGTTCCGCCATCACATCGTACAGTTCCTCGAATGTGATAAACCGCCGTCGGTGACGCAATTTGTATTGGTCGACCGCTTCGGCGAGTTCGATGACTTCCGGACGTAATGTCTGGTGGGAACTGGAGAATTGGCGTCGTTCATTGCCGGGTTGTGACCCGTCGGAATTGCTCCGGCGATCGACGAAAGTTGGGTTCTGTTCGCTGGTCTGTTGCATTAAGATGCTCCCGCGAGGACGATGCTTGTAGTCAACCGTAGTCTTCAAAATGGCGTCGGGCAAACGGAATTTTCGGATATCTCGCTCCGACAATGAAAACATCGTAAAATCGGCGTGATAATCGTCGACTGCGCCGCGTCATTTGTCGTCAGTGGGTTCGGCTACAATGGGAATTGGTATTGGCCCGCGAACATTCGGTCGCGTTGCAGCTCAACAAGATGGTGATCAGGACAAGGTCGGAGCTCATCATTTGGACTTTTGAGGCTGTTTCCGAGAGGCGCCTGACCGGCCGCCAATTACCGAGTAACGGCGTTCCTGAAACGAACCCGAAAAACAATGTGGCTCCATCTTTAGAATCGGACAACCATGGGTAATAAAGTAACTGTTCTAGGCGGCGGAGCGATGGGAACCGCGTGTGCGATCCTATTGTCCGAAAATCCGGAACAAGAGGTCGCCCTCTGGACCCGTAATCCCGAGCATGCGGCGATTATGGCACAATCGCGCCAAAACGAACGACTACTTCCCGGCGTCAAAATCCCCGCATCAGTCGCCATCACCGCCGACGTGGCCGCTGCCATTGAGGGTGCGGATATTCTGGTTGCCGCAGTTCCTACGGCTTTCTTGCGGGAGGCCCTCACGGATTGGGCACCGCTGCTGACAGCCGATCGTCCGATGGTCAGCGTGATCAAGGGGATCGAGAACGAAACCTTTCTTCGGCCTAGTGAAATCATTAGCGAGATCTTGGGGCATCGCGGCGTCGTGGCTCTGGGGGGGCCCAGTCATGCTGAAGAAATCTCGCGACGGCTACCAGCCAGCGTTGTAGCGGCTAGTGGCGATTTGTCTTTGGCCAAACGTGTACAGGACATATTCACCACCGATCGGTTTCGAGTTTATACGAATTTGGACATCATCGGTGTGGAGATGGCTGCGGCGCTCAAAAACATTGTGGCCATCGCCGCCGGTATCTGTGATGGCCTCGGTTTTGGGGACAATGCCAAGGCGGGATTGATCACGCGGGGATTGGTCGAAATGACCCGTTTTGGCACCGCCATGGGAGCTGAAGCCTCCACGTTTTCCGGCCTCGCCGGAATCGGCGATTTGGTCACAACCTGCGTCAGTCCTTACGGACGGAATCGCGAAGTCGGCGAGCGACTCGGCAAAGGGGAAACGTTAGAGCAGATCCAAGCCGACATGAAATCTGTCGCGGAAGGCGTCTGGACCACACGCAGTGTGTATGAACTGTCGGATCAACGCGATGTGGATATGCCAATTGCCAACGAGGTTTATCAAGTCCTGTTTGAAGGCAAATCGCCCACGGATGCCACCGAATCGCTGATGCTTCGTCCCCCGAAGCGAGAGTAGGCGAAACAGCCGGTTGTGCTGGCAGAAATTGCTAGGCCCATCCTCTGCATCTTATTATCCCGTCGCGTTACTGCGCCTTATTTAATCCGTACCTGGAATTCGTTGTGGTTGAAAAACTCCTCTTCACACTCGCCTGTCTCGTCCTGCCCGTACTCTGGGGCATTGTCGTGAACTGGCTGTTCGTGAAATGGCAGAATCGAAACCCACCGCAGCAACAAGCCGACCCCAACCTACCCGACTACCAAATCTAATGCGGCATGGCCGCTTGGTTCGTGCTTCCGCACGGTGGGCATGGGCCGCTCCCGGTGGTCGCTGGGGGGGTGAGAGAGTTTGTGCGACGCTGGTGACAGGCATTTGTTGGGCGAAAACCCTTTCCCCGGTCCGCTCGCAGAGTGAGAGGGGGGGGCTAATGTGCGCGAGACACTCAAATTCCGTCTAGCGTGGCTCCGACTCTTGTGGCTTGGTCTAGGGTTTGTTGCCAGGTCAAATCGGGGATGGCGATACCATCGCGGCGGCGCTCGGCTTGGCGGCGGAGTTCGATTTCACCCGGCATCAGGATTTCGTCAACACCGGGGATTTTACGGCTGCTTTTGATGTAATCGACGTATTGGTCCATGACTGTGGCGTATTGTTCGGCAGACATCAGCTTCTCGACATCGATCAGGTACATCCAAACGCCGTTGGTGCCGGGGGGGACATCGGTCCGGGCGATCCCCGCTCCTGAAAGAATGCCACAGACAATGTCCAACATTACGCTCATTCCATAACCCTTGAATCCTAAGGGCCCTCCGAGCGGAAGAATGGCGCCCGGTGCGATTCCCTTGTCGGGGTCGCCATACAAATCGGCGGGGTTGTTTGTCGGATTCCCGGCATTGTCGATGACCCAACCATCGGGAATCGACTCCCCTTTTTGCAGGGCGACGCGCACCTTGCCCTCGGCCGTGGCGGAGGTGGTCATGTCCAGCACGATCGCTTCATCGTTCCAGGGCGCTGCCATCGAGATGGGATTGGTGCCCAGTTTGCGATCCAACCCACCCCAAGGGACGACGCCGCCCGGACCGGGAGCATTGACGGCCATCACGGTGAAGAAGCCTTGGAGCGCCGCCTGATAAGTGTAGGAGCCGAGGCGGCCGATGTGATTGCATTCGCGGCACAGGACGGTGCAGGACCCCGCCACGCGAGCACGCGTCGTGGCGATTTGTAGCGCCTTGGTGGCGACCACCTGCCCAAAATTTCCTCCGCCATCGAGTACGGCCAGCGTGGGGGTATCGACATCGAGTTTGACCGGTGCACCGGGGCGAATATGCTTCTGCTCGATGTAGTCGACATATTGTTTGAGCCGCATGATGCCGTGGCTGTCGTGGCCGACGAGGTTGGCCCCCGCCAATTCCACGGCGACGGTTTGAGCTTCTTCGGCCGAAGCCCCGGCGCCTTCTAAGATACGCCGAGTGATTTCTTCCAACTGCTGAGTATTGAATGTGGGCATAATTGATTTTTGAGATGCGTTTTGTGTCGGGAAAATTGTTTGTTTTGAGAATAGCAATCGCCCTCAACAATCACCAGCGCGGCGGCGGATTTCCGCCGGTATGAGGCTCGCCTGGGCAACGACGCAATCAATACACGCAGGATGCAATCAGGGTCGGCACTCCACTTCTCAGGCTCGTCCCCTCATGCCTCAAGCCGACTTTCGCAATTTCACGACCCGATTCAACCTGTGCGGGTTATAACGACGATACTCGTTATGAGACTGGTGCGCGCATGATGCGCAACGGCGATGACTGCTGGCGGATCTCAAAACTGATATGGATTACCGCGTCGAACTCACAACCTATACCGGCCCCATTGACTTGTTGCTGTACTTGGTACGGCGTCATGAGGTGGACGTTACGGATTTACCGATCGCAAAAATCACCGCGCAATTTGGTGAGTTTCTTGAAGTTCTGGAGCTGATCGATTTTGACTTGGTCGGCGAATTTGTGGTGCTGGCCAGTACGCTCGTCGAAATCAAAAGCCGTATGGTGCTACCGCGGCCTGAGGAAGAAGAGGCCCCCGAAGTTGACGTCACCGAAGACCCCCGCAGTGAATTGGTGCGGCAACTGCTGGAGTATAAGAAATTCAAGGATGCCGCTAAGCTTCTCGAAGACCAAGCAGCGCTGTGGCAGCAACGTTATCCACGGCTCAGCGATGAGCGTCCCGCAGGCGGAAAAGGGGCGCGGCAGGATCATATTAAGGATGTGGAACTGTGGGACTTGGTGAGCGCGTTCTCGCGAATCGTGCGTCAGATCGATCCGGAAGAACAGAAAAGCATCGTCTACGACGACACGCCGATTTCGGTCTATATTGATCGCGTGGGCAAACGGGTCAAGCAGGACCAGCGTGTTGCCTTCAGCGCATTTTTCGAGGGGAGCAATTCCAAGAGCAAGATCGTGGGGATCTTCTTGGCCATTTTAGAATTGCTGCGCAACTATTATTTCCGTGCGGTGCAAGAGGACGAAAGCGGCGAAATCTGGGTCATGCCTCCCGACCCCAACCGTCCGCCGCCAGCTGAATCCGAAACAAATGCCCCGATGGAGACCGCTGAAATTGCTGACTCAGCGTCTGCTGAGCTTCCGGCCGTGACTGAGTCGGGCGAGGCGCCGCTTCCCCCGCCTGAGTGAGAACGGTTTTCAACCACTGGGCGCGCAGGACAGTCGTTGGCGAGAAACCGTGTCAATCCGTGGATTCCCCACGAAATTCGCCCCTGTTTCACTTGTATGTCCACGACTCGCGATTAGCATTTGTGCAAGCAAACAGAAACTGTCGAACGGCGCTGCCCTCGACAAAATTCACTGCACAAACATTAAAATCAAACGCGAGAACGGGAACCGAGCGATGCAAGGCAATCAAAAAATTATCGACGCACTCAATGCCGGACTGACGATCGAACTGACGGCGATTAATCAGTACTTCATTCAGGCCAAGATGTGCATGAATTGGGGCTTCAATAAATTGGGCGCCAAGCACTACGAAGAGTCGATGGGCGAGATGAAGCACGCGGAGTTGCTGATCGACCGGATTCTCTTCCTGGAAGGCGTTCCCGAGATCGCGCGTTATGACGTGATTCGCGTGGGCGAGAACGTCAAAGAGCAGTTTGAGCATGATCTCAAATTGGAAACCAGCGGCGTGGATGCTTACAACGATGCGGTAGACTTGTGCATTCAGCTCAAAGATGGCGGCACGCGGGATTTGGTCGAGAAGATCTTGGTCGAGTCCGAAGAGCACGTCGATTGGCTGGAAACTCAACTCGAGATCATCGGCACAATCGGCATCGAGAATTACCTGCAATCGCAACTGGGCGAAAGCGAAGAAGGGTAATCGCGGCGGTTATGATGTGCGTGTGGGGTCCGCTATGCGGGCCTTGCCACGTACCGTTTCCGCCTGAAATATGCCAAGTGATGCCAGCACAAACGACAGATTAAGCCATGGGGCAGAGTGCCGTCTGCGAGATGCTCGCCGCTGGAACCGCGGTCCGCACAGCGGACCCTACGTAAGCGACGAACGTTAGAGGCTGTTTTCGAATTGCTCGCGGCGGGCGGCGAGGATTTGCTTGAGCACGAGGTGGCACGCGGTGCAGCCGCTGCCCGCTCCGGTTTGTTGCTTCAAATCCTGGACTGATTCGGCGTTGAAAACGCTAACCGCTGAATCAATTTCTTCGGACGAGACGCCCAGACAGCGGCAAATCACATCGGTGCTACAGCCGCTCGCAGTGGTCTTTTCCACGACGGCAGAGGTTTTCACTGCGGAGAGAGTCGCTTTGGCAGCCCAATTAGTCATATCGGTCGATCCCATGCAGTCAACATGGATTGAGAATGAGTCTCAGTTGCACTGGTTCAATTCTACCGAAACGTCAGACGATGTCAAATCCAATTGGCACTGTCTCGATCGTGAGCGTGTAGTCCGCCGGCGCGCCCTTCATAAACCGTGTTGCGGCAATGGGTTATCTGGTTTGACTCACAATTCTGTCAGGGACCCCGTATACTGTTCGTTGAGTGCTCCGTCGGTGGCGGGGCGATAGCTGGTGACTATTGTGTTACGGATTTCAACATGCCTGAGTTTCAGTTACAGAGTGAATTTCAGCCCGGCGGCGACCAGCCAGCAGCGATTGAGGCGCTGGTCAAAGGGATTCAAGCGGGACAGAAGGAACAGGTGCTGTTAGGGGTCACCGGCTCGGGCAAGACCTTCACAATGGCCAATGTGATCCAACAAATGCAGCGGCCGGCGCTGGTGCTGTCGCACAATAAGACCTTGGCGGCGCAGTTGTATTCGGAGTTCAAGGCGTTCTTTCCGCACAACGCCGTGTCGTATTTTGTCAGCTATTACGATTATTATCAGCCCGAAGCATATATTCCGCAGCGCGACATCTACATCGAAAAAGATGCGTCGATTAACGAAGAGATCGATCGTTTGCGGCTGCAGGCGACCAGTTCGTTGGTCAGTCGCCGCGACGTGATTGTCGTGGCGAGCGTGAGTTGTATCTACGGCTTGGGGTCCCCCAAAGACTATTTGGAGATGATGTTGCCGTTGCGGGTGGGGGACGAAATCGACCGCGATGAGATGCTGCTGAAGCTGATTGACATCCAATACGATCGCAACGACATCAGTTTTCAGCGGGGCACCGTCCGCGTGCGGGGTGACGTGGTGGAGTGCTGGCCGGCGTATGAGGAGTATGCCTACCGCATTGAACTGTGGGGCGATGAAATCGAAAAACTGTCGATCATCAACCCGCTGACCGGACAAGAAGCCCGCGTGCTGGAAGACGCATACATCTACCCCGCCAAGCATTTTGTCATGCCGCAGGAACGGATTACGGCGGCCATCAAGGCGATCGAAGACGAGTTGAATGGGCGGTTGCAAGAATTGCGAGAAGCGGGCAAATTGCTGGAAGCGCAACGGTTAGCGGCGCGGACGCGATTTGATTTGGAAATGATGCAAGAGGTCGGTTATTGTCCCGGCATCGAAAATTACAGCCAGCCGTTATCAGGTCGTCCCCCCGGATCGCCGCCCGATACGCTGATGGACTTTTTCCCGGACGACTTTCTGGCGTTCATCGACGAATCGCACGCCACTTCGCCGCAAGTCCGTGCCATGTTTGCCGGCGATCATTCGCGAAAGACGACGCTCGTCGAACATGGGTTCCGCCTGCCTTCAGCACTCGACAATCGGCCCTTGAAGTTTGACGAATGGCGCGAGCGGCTGAATCAAATTGTGTATGTGTCGGCGACCCCCGGCGACTGGGAATTGGAACAGACCGGCGGTGAATTTGTCGAACAGGTGATTCGCCCGACCGGTCTCGTCGATCCCGTGATCCACATCGTTCCTGCCCGCGGCCAGGTCCCGCATTTGATGGAACAAATTCGCAAACGAGCCGAGGTCCAGGAACGGGTCTTGGTCACGACGCTCACTAAGCGATTGTCGGAGGAACTGACGCGTTATTTGTCCGAGCAGGGGATTCGTTGCAAGTGGCTGCATTCGGAATTGGACGCGATTGAACGTGTGGAGATTCTTCGCGAATTGCGAGAACACAAATTCGATGCGTTGATTGGCATTAACTTGTTGCGGGAAGGTTTGGACTTGCCGGAAGTCTCCTTAGTCGCCATTCTGGATGCGGACAAAGAAGGCTTTTTGCGTAGTGAAACAAGTCTGATTCAAACCATCGGGCGGACGGCACGGAATGTGAATGCTGAGGTGTATTTGTATGCGGATCGCGTGACCAATAGCATGCAGCGGGCGATTGATGAAACGAATCGCCGTCGCGAATTGCAATTGGCGTATAATGCGGAGCATGGGGTTACGCCCGAAACGATTCGCAAGGCGATTTCTCGCGGGATTGAGGAAGATATCGAAGCGCGGCAAGTGGAGCAGGCGGCAGCGGGAATTGGGGATGAACAACAGTACGTCACTATGGAGTTCGTCCAAGAATTGGAAGCGGAGATGCTGGCGGCGGCTGAAGATTTGCAATTCGAACGGGCCGCTGAACTGCGTGATCGGATTTTGCAACTCAAGCAACAGCTCGGACAACCGCTGACGGCGGACGAAAAGGTGGCAGAGGGGCAAGTCAAATCGCAGACCAAGAAAAAGCGGGGTCGCCGTCGTGGGGGTGGAAAACGGGTTCCCAAACCAGGCAATCGCGAGTAGCAAATTACGTTGATTGGTTGCGACCAGATTTGATGGGGTGGACTGGGAGAAACGCGTCACATGCTGAGCGCTAAGGCAGTGGATCGTTGGGCTGAAGATTGGGCCGATGGATTGAACCCAATTTTGGTGAAGGAGACGCGGCAGGTCTTCAAAACCCATTTGGTGACGATCCCGTTCTTTGCGGCGTTGGTGGTCGCCTGGTTTGTGGCCATGTCGGTTGTGATCGAACCGGCGCATCCGGAGAGTATTCTCGGCCCCAAACTTCTCAAGCCCTTGTTGTTGGTGCTCGGTGCTGCGTTGTTTTACGTCGTGCCCTACATCAGTTTCCGCAGCATGACCGCCGAGCGCGAACGTCACACGTTTGAGATGCTGGCCGTTAGCTCGCTATCCGACTCGCAGATCTTTTGGGGGAAATTCAGTTCGGCGCTCGTCCTGATCGGATTGTTTGTCGCAGCGTTTGCACCGTTCATTTCGATGACCTATATGCTCCGTGGCTTAAGCGTGTTTGACATTGCCGGGGCACTGATTGTCATTTCAGCCACAGCCACTACGTTGTCAATATTTGGTCTGATGTTGGGTGCGCTGGCGACGAAGCTGCATTGGCAGATTGTGAATATGCTGCTGTTGTTAGGTGGTTCCACCATCGCTGCTATCTTCTTGTCGGAACTTACTGCATCCATTGCGTTATCCGGCGCGGGCGTCAATCTGTGTGGCATGGCCTGTTTTCTGATTGGGTTTGTGGGATTTCCCGGTCTGTTTTTTGCGGCGGTGACGTTGGGCAGCTTGCGTCCGCCGACTATGGGGTTGGTGCGGACTTATGTCGGACAGGAAGACCTGCCGGCGATCGTGCAGGCTGCGGAAAATCTCGCTACGGCGATCGAGCAACATGTTCCGCTACGACCGGAGTCGTACACGCTGCGTCAACTTAAGAAAGTTCCCATCACGCCCGAGGCGGTGCAATCGATGGTGCCGGTCGTTGTGCGGATGGAACGGTTGTTAAATCCCCGTCAACGGCTGTTCGGGCATCTGGGGCGTTATCGATATCTGACCATCAAAGGGGCGGCGGAACCGTTGGAGATGATTTGCACTGTGCAAAACATGGTGTTACACCGCTTCGGTTGGAGTGAGTTATGCGTGGCGGATGCCGATGAAATTCCGCTCACCGAGGAATACCTCGTCTATACGATTGGCCCCGATGATTTGCGGACATTGAAACTGGCAGTTCTTCGACTTCGGGAGTTGTTGAACCGTGACGAACCGCCGGAGCTGGAAGAAGCGGGGATTTTCTCAGAACGACCCGAATCGGATGCATTGAATATGAACGATCCGGATGATGGACCACAGTGATTGGAATGATCGAAATGTCGGATCCGGCCACACCATTTCCATTGTTGTCTGACAATCGCAGTCCGCGGTTGCAGCGGTGGAATGATGCGCTGAATCCGATCTTGGTGAAGGAATTGCGGCAACTGTGGAAAAGCCGGCAATTCGTGGTCATCTTTTTTGTGCTGCTGACCGCTGCTTGGGGCATCAGCATCACGGCGCTAGTGGCGCCGGAGGTTGTTTTGAAATTCGTGCCGTTTGGCTACGGCCATACGGGACAGATCCACGCCGCCGCTCTGTTTTTCATGCTGTATGGTTGTTTGGTGATTGCTTTGAACTTTGCGGTGCCGCTCCGCGCGTTAGACAGCTTGGCGCATGAGTTCGCCGGTAGCACGATGGAGACCTTGGTTCTGACGCGGATCCCTTCGGACCGGATCACGATCGGCAAATTCTGGTGCGCCGCACTGCATATGGGGCTGTACTTCGCCGCCTTAGGCCCGTTTATTGTGGTGACATATCTATTGCCGGGGATCGATCTGCTGACGATTGCGTTGATGTTATTGGTGTCGATCGTTATTTCGACCGGGTTGAGTAGCGTTGCCTTGTGGCTGGGATCGTACTGCAAGTCCGCGGCAATGCGCCCCGTGTTGACGATGGTACTGTTGGCGGCGTGCTGTCTGACGACCTGGTTTTGGCTTTTCACCGTGTACCAAGCTTTGCAGTTGGGCAACACAGGTTGGATGATTTGCACAGGGCTTCCCTGTTGTTTTGTGCCGTGGTTGGTGATTTCGAGCGCCAGTCTTGCGGCAGCGGTGGTACGGGTGCGGCCGAAATCGCCACGTTTGAATCGCATTCAGTTTATTCCCGCAGAGGAATTGCAGCCGATCGCACTGAGCGTATTAGAATTCACCGAAGCCGTGCGTGTGCAGTTTCCAGTCGAGTACGATGAACCCCCTGCCCGACCGCCTCAATCCATGATGTTTCGCGAGGCTCAGGCCCATGTGCTCGAGTTGGCCCGCAAAGCGGACCGATTGATGAACCGTCAGCGCCTATTGCATGGAACGGTCTTGTCCAAGATGCCCCTCGTCCCGCAGCAAGCCCGCACAGCCTTTGCGCAAGTCCGCAACGGGTTTTATGCGATCATCGTCACCAATTTGTGGTACGGGATCTGCCACGACGACCCACACCCGCACGTTTGGCCCAACCGTCTGCAAATGCCCAAAATTCGCGAGGGACAATTAGACAAACTAGAAGCCGCAGCCCACGACCTGATCGCCGCATGTGAAGAAATCACCGCCCCACCAACATCGCCATCTCCTCCACCCACTAACATACCTAAAAAACAACCTCCTTCTCCCCCTGGGAGAGGGCCGGGTTGAGGGTTTTCGCACGATAGTTGATGGCCATCAGCGGTTTTCCGTTGGGGCCGTTGGTGGTTCTACATCGAAAGCTGCGTCGCGACGCACTGAGGCCAGTGGCTTTAGGTGCACCAGCGGCGGATTAGTTTTTCGAACATCTCGGTCCCCTGCTCCAACTGTTCCAACGTGATCCATTCGTCGTCAGTGTGGGCTTGGGCGATGTCGCCGGGGCCGTAAACGACCTTCCGCTTTAAGTCACTAAACATGGCACCGTCGGTTCCATAGGTGACCGTTTGGGCTTCGGTTTTTCCAGTGATGTCCAAAAACTCGTTGACGAAATCAGAATGGGGATCGACGTACAACGGCGCACCGTTGCCGTGTGCTTGGAATTCCAAACCGCACTTCTCAGCGACTTTGCGGGCGCGGTCGACGAGAATTTGCGCGTCCATGTTGGGCATCACTCGAAAATAGACGGTGCAGACCGATTGCGGCGGCGTGATGTTGATTGCCGTCGTGTGGTCATTGATGCCGATATTCCAACTGATTGTCGGCGGATTGAACCGTTCATCGCGCCAAGCGGGGTCTTGGAGGGTTTCATCGTGAATCGCCTTCATCTCGGCCAAAAAAGGAATCATGGCTAAGTTGGCGTTCAGTCCTTTGTCGGTGCTGGAGTGGGCGGCGCGGCCCTGTGAAACGGCGGAAAACCCGGTCGTGCCTTTGTGAGCATAGACGACCTCCAGCATGGTCGGTTCGCCGATGATCCCGCGGGCATCGCCCTCGACCATCTCGCGATAGAGTTTTGATTTCTGGGCGACCTGTTTGGCGCCGATATAACCGACTTCTTCATCGGCGGTGCAGGTGATGTAAAACGGTTGCTTCAATTCGTCTGCGGAAAAACGCTCGGCTGCGGCCAGGGCGCACGACAGTGAGCCTTTCATGTCGCAACTGCCGCGACCGTAGAGTTTGTCCCCTTCGACCGCCGGCTCGAACGGGCCGTGCTCTTTGATCCTCCAGGTATCAGCGGGGACCACATCGGTATGGCAAAAATAAGCCACGCCACCGGTGCCGTTTCCTTTTTTGGCTATGACGTTGGCTTTGCGAACGCCGTTGGCATCATCGTATTCGATTCGCTCGATGTCGAAGCCCAACGCTTTTAACTTGTCCTCACAATAATTTGACACTTCCACATTCGAGAGCGGACTCGTCGATTCAAAACGGATCAATTCCTTGTTGTAAGCCAATGCGTCCATGTCCGCGTTTCACCGTTGTAAATGATGCGATTGTTGATGACCGTCTCTGATGCGAGCGTTAGCCGGTGTGATTTCTCAACGGAGCCGCGAGCATCTCAGACCACGATAATTCACCGGTCCCCGGCATGTCTACCCATCGGTCGGCAAGCCACAGGCGAGCAAAATGGATTCTTGCACAGCCAAATCGTGTTGGGGGGTGAACTCGAATTCCTTTTCGCCCCGGATGACTTGTGCCAAGTCCGCGAAATCGGCGTCATACCGTGGGAGATCTTCCAGCGGAATGTCTTGGTACCCTTTCTTATAGGGTCCGCGTGGTCGCGAGAATGCGGCCTTCAGTTTGGGCGGTTCTAACGGTCGCAGGTCGGCAGTGCCTCCGTCGCCGCTGACGACAAATTGCCGCCGTCGAAACCCGTCGACCTCCATCAGGGCACTCCGCACCGTGACCGTGGCACGAGCGTATTCGAAGACCGCCAATTGATTGTCCAACAGGCCGTCGTCGTATCGTGCCGAGTGCCGGGCAAAGGGAACAACGCGGTCCGGTTTGCCCATCACAATCACAGCGGCATCGATAATGTGGCAGCCGAGTTCAAACATCGTGCCGCCGGAATATTGCAACAGCGAGCGTCGCGCTTCCAGCGACATGGTTTTGCTCATCACTGTATGCAACGAAAATATGTCCCCCAGCCAACCGTCGCGGACTGCTTTGAAGATGAATTGAAATCCCGGGTTGTAGCGATACATGTAGCCCATCTGCACGGTCAAATGCTGCCGCGTGGCATCGTCAAGCAGTTGTTTGAATTGCGGTAAATTCTCACCGGCTGGTTTGTCCAAATGAATATGTTTTCCGGCAGCAACGGCCCGCGCCCCCGTGTCGAGTAAGTCTTTAACCTTGGTTTCGATGGCGACCGCTTTCAAGCCGTCGACATTGAGGAGTTGTTCCTCGGTGAGCCAAGGGACATCTCGATAGGCGGCGGATTTCTCCATTTCGCGCCGCCGCTGTTCATCGGGTTCGACGACGCCCACGATTTCATAATCTTTGGAACGCTTGAGCGATTCAATTTTTCCCGAGGCATGGGCGTGTCCGGTGCCGATTTGACCGATCTTAATTGTCTGCGGCATGGTATGGTTCCTCAATCTCGTGGCTGTCGTTGTGTTTTGGGCTGTGGTGAGGGGCATGCGCTCGTTGCCGCACGCTTTATTTTTGTTTTGCTTAGGCTGTTAAATGCTTGTCAAACCAGGCTTTGGTGCGGGCCCACATTTCATCGGAGAGCACGTGGCCTGAACCTTCTTCGATGTAGTAAGAAAACTTGTCTGCAGCGTGCATGCCTTGATAGGCGGCGGTGATGGTTTGGATGCCGCGGCGGACTTCGTCGATGGGGCTGCCGGAATCGTGTTCGCCGAAGTTCATGTGCAGCGGTCGCGGCGCGATGAGGGCGGCGATGTCGGGCGTGTCGCCGTATTGATGAATGCCGGGTACGAAGTTGGGAAAGCAGTGGAGCATATGTTCGCGATGAATTCCGGCGTATGTGGGCAAGCAGCAATTAGCCACTAGGCATTTGATCCGTTCTTCCCACGGCCCGACCAGCCAAGTGTGCGTGGAACCCATCGAATGCCCGTAACAGCCGATCTTGTCCGTATTGACTTCCGGGTGGCTGACGAGAAAGTCGATCGCCCGTTTCATGTCGAGGATGCTTTTCCAAGCCATGCATTTTCCGTCGACGACGTATCGCAAAAATTCGAAGCGTTCGAATTGGCCGTCTTTCAATTTACCGGTGGGGTCCCGGCGTTCCTCGAAGCAGAGAGCATCGGGACAGAGTACGACGTAACCCGCACGGGCGAGGGCCGCACCGGTGTGGTGCATGGGGTTTCCCGCCAGCCCCGCCGGTTCGCTCTTGCCGAGATGATACTGCCCGGCATGTTGATGCCAAACGGCCACGGCGGGAGCGGGGTGATCGGCGTTGGTTTGGTCGGGAATTAACAAGAAGGCGGGAACCTGATCTTCCGGTTGGCTGTCATAGAACACGGAATGGATCGTGTAGCCATCCTGCGGGATCGTTTCGCGAAGTTTGACATTCAGCCTTTCCGGCTGTGGCCACTCGCCGCCAAGGCCGGTCAATAATCTCTCCCGAAAATCGATGGCAGCCATGTTCAAATTCACCTGTGTTTGCTAGGAATCAAGCTGAAGTCAATCGTAACCGATTCCCAGCCCCATCGCTATTCCTCCCTTTTCTACGATCCGTTGTGCCGAGACGCCATGTCCCAAGAAATCATCATTGTCGACGCGTTTACCGATCAACCTTTTGCTGGAAACCCGGCAGCGGTTTGTGTTTTACCTGAGCCTCGTGATGCGGAGTGGATGCAGCGTGTGGCGAGTGAAATGAATCTGTCCGAGACTGCGTATGCTTATCGCGAGGAGGATGCCTTCCGGTTGCGGTGGTTTACACCGACGATGGAAGTGGACCTGTGTGGACATGCGACGTTGGCAACGGCGCACGTGCTGTGGAGCGAGGGGCATTTGGCGAACGATGTGCCGGCGTTGTTCAACACCAATAGCGGGCGGTTGACGGCTTCGCGCGACGGTGAATGGATCAATCTCAATTTTCCCGCAGAGCCGCCGGTGGACACTGAAACGCCCAGTGTGTTGGCCGCTGCCTTGGGGGCGACGCCGATTTATGTGGGGAAAAACCGGATGGATCTGCTGGCCGAGATCGATTCAGAGGAGACGTTACGGGCGCTGATCCCCGACCTGCAATTGATATCAGAGATTCCCACACGGGGGGTGATTGTGACGTGTCGCTGAGCGTCGGGTGAATTTGATTTCGTGTCGCGTTTTTTCGCACCGAATTGTGGAGTCAACGAGGATCCGGTCTGCGGCTCGGCCCATTGTTGCTTGACGCCCTATTGGAGTGCAAAGCTGGGTAAACCGGAATTGTTGGCCTATCAAGCTTCGGCACGTGGTGGGGTTTTGCGGTTGCGATTGGCGGGCGAACGGGTAGAACTGGGCGGCCGCGCGGTCACCACCATGCGCGGGCAACTGACCGTATAACAAAAATACCCCCCGGATCTGACGGGGGGTATGGTTTTCTCCATGCCTGGATTGGTGGAAAATTACTCAGGGATTTTATCGATCAGTTTCCGCGAGTTCTTGAGTGTTTGACTAAATTCGACAGGAATCGTCATTCCGCCAGCTTCGACTGTTAGGGCGCCGGAGAACGTTTGTTCTGAATCCATCGTAAGAATACGGCCACTCGCCGGGTCGAATTGAACGGTTCCGGACGCACTATCGGTTTCGAATTTTCCCGTAACTTTTGATGTTCCCATGTCGATGTCGAGGTCACCGGTCAAATCGGTATCGATCGTGATCCGGAGTGTAGGGATTTCTCCCACTTTGTCGGGACCGACATAGGTGTAGGTCCGCTTGCCATCGAATTCGCCTAGACCGGGCATTTTGATTTTGTATGGCTTATCCCATGCGTCGCCTGGTTTGACCGGCTCCTTTTTGAACAACACGAAGAGGTCCTGGGTATTGGACACGACCGCTTCCTCCGAGCCACCCCCGGCAAATCGCTGCGCAATAGGATTGTCTTTGAGCACGTCTTGCAACAGTTGTACATAACCGTTGACTTTTTTGACTTTCCCAAGCGGTGTGACTTCCACTCCCAGGATCGCGCCGCTCAACCGTTCGTACAGCGGTGTGACTGCGGCGCCGATTTGGCTAGTCGAATCATTGTCATCAGCCTGGGAATCGAATTTGAACGACACTTGCGGCGCAAATTCGCCTTCGACCTTCAGGCGTTCGTTTTGTGTCTCGAAGAGGATCGTACCGTCTTCGGCAATTTTCTTAACGGTGTAGGTCGTCACATCGGATTGCTCAAACGTGGTGTCGACATCTTGTCCGTTGACCGATTGATTGACCTCTGTAGTGAGCGAGCTCTGGTAAATCGACTTCTCGCCGACCTTGGCTTTGTACCGCAGCTCAATGGTATCGTTGGCGTACGCGATCGCGGGCAACAGGGTGAGGCCAACGGCGCATGCCGTCGCGGCGGCCTTGAGGCGAAACAATTTCATGATGAACTCCCTATAAAATGTTTCAAAACCCTCTAGCGCTACCCGCTGACACTGATCTGCAGGTTTTTGAGAACAAACGCAACCGGGTTTTAAACAGGTTTTAGTCAAAGCAAAGTTGAATGCGGTGCACCGTGACAAAACGAATGCCGCCCACGGTCTATTCGTTTCCCAGCGAAACCTCTTGGGTGAAATTGCTGAGACGCCTTATTTCATACGCATAACTTGGATTAGTGGATCACCAGGAAATGAATTTATTGGTCATCTTTGGATCACTTCACCACCGCCGGGTGTCACGAATGCGCGCATCGTGTCCTCATCGACGTTGATGCTAATAAATTGAACCGACCCGTCGGCAAACAGGGTATTAAAGCCTCCTTGCCGTAGTTTCCCCAAACCTTTGAAAGGGTTTTCTTCGTCGAATTCCCAATCGTCTGGTTTGGTCCAAATCACCGCTTGATCCTCGTTCGCCTCGACAGCGAGAATGGTATTTGATGTTCCGTCGGTGAAATCGCGAATCTGCATTCCCTCTTCGCCAAAGAAGGCCGCATCCTCGCCAGTGATCAATAGGTAGTTGGTTTTGAAATCCTTGTTGTTCATGTTGGGGTTTTGGTAGACCGCCGGCATTTCCTTGATCAGGGCTTTGTTGTGTTCGCTATCCCACGGTTCGTCGAGGTGAAACTTCTGATACAAGCCGGGGTGTCCCAGGTAGGGCAATACATGGACGCGCCAACTGAGCAGTGGTTTCTTCTTCTCGTAGTTGGCGTGTGCCGGAAACGCGGTGAAGACGTCGTGATAGTTGTGCATCGCCAAGCCAAGTTGTTTCATGTTGTTGCGCGATTGCGTGCGGCGGGCTGCTTCGCGGGCCTGTTGGACCGCCGGGAGTAATAGTCCCGCTAAAACGGCTGATGAGGAGTATGCGGGATTGAAAGTGGCCGAGATGGTTACGTCGTTTCCTTCCCGTACCGGTTTCAGTTTGTTCTCGATCACGTCGCCGGCACGCGCCAAGTATTTGAGAGTCGCTTCTGCCACGGCGCCTTCCCCCACGCGCATGCTCATGGTGCTTTGCGCAATGAGCATTTGTTTCACAAACGCCAATGCTTCGGTGAAAATCCGCTCTACTGCCTCGGCCGACATCCCGTCGCGGCCAGTCATACGGATATAGGTTGCATCGGGGGGAGTGAGGTTCAGCCCGATGTGGACCGAGTCCAAATGATCAGGCAATGTGAACAACTGCTGAATTGGTGGAGGCATGGGCGGGGCTCCGACCAGTGCTTGATTGATCAAGTCGCGGACCGGTTCAACGGCCAGAATTCCCGTGGCATCGGCATCCGTTGCTGATTTTACTAGCAAGGTTCGCAACTCGCTATCGGCCGGTTGGTTAGCAATCATCAGGGTCAAAAACGATTCCGGAGCGATCAGGATCGTCTTTTCCTTGTAGATGCAAAAACTTGGTTCCCGGGGACGATTGGCAGCGAAGTATTTGACGTCCTCGATTTCGCGCCTCTCAGTCCGTTGCGTTAAATCCTTGGAAAGCCCCTGCGGCGCTGAGAAATGGAGGATGATGCCCCAGCTGGGGGGATTTCCCCCCATGGGTGGGGCGATGAGGGCGATTGCCTGTTCGATTTCCATGGGATTGAATCCGAAATCCCGTTTCCCGGCTGCGGCGATCACCTCTGTCGGCAGTAGCTCCAACTCCGGTTTCGCCGCCAGTGTTTGTGGAAAAAGAAACACGGCACCGACGGCCTGCTCGGGGATATGGTCCAAATTCAATTTGGGGTCAGCTTGAGCGGCGGCGGTACCAGCCGAGGCAGCGAGAAGGCAGGTCGCCAACGAGAGGGCAGTCAACGCCCGAAATCGCAGAATTGAATGCATCGAGAGGATTCCTTTTGTGCAAAATGCCCGCACGTGGGAAAAAATAGCCATTTTGTTCCGATGGCATCGACCATCGATATGTCATGCTGGAGGGATGCCCAAAACCGCTCGATTTGTCTACTTTTTTTCAGATCCCTGCCATTGCAACGATTCAGACCATGACGTCCTGCTGCTCGACCGATTCATGGGCTTCGACATCAGGATGCATGCCTTGTTCGATCATCGCCATGCGTTCACGGTGTTTGATCAGAATCTTGACGAGGCCGGTGAGGCCAAACACCAGGATCGCCGTAATCGGCACCAGGAACACAAGTGTTTCTGGACGTGATATTACATTCATCCAAGTCATGGAAACCTTCCTCCCCCAAATTTTAAATTGTCCCGCAGACACTCTGCATCGTATCGCATCATTCGTAGCAAGGCGAGAAATCTTGACAGAATCCGATGATTATCGTCAGATTCAGGCATCCCTTCTTGCGCGTCCATGGATCGCATTGCGGAATCCGGAATGATGCGCTGAGGAATGGGTTGCCAGCACGTGGCCGGAGGAGATGCAGGATGATTCGTCGAGAACAGGGCGCGGACTGGTTGATTGTTTCCCAGGTTGATCATGCGCGGTTGGCGGCCGAATTGGCCCAAGTTTGGCGACATTCCATCGCCAGTAGTTGGGGGATTAGCGAATTGTTATTCCACGCCGTTCTGAAGCACGATGACGGATGGCGCGCTTGGGAAACCGGGTTGGAAATTGATCCTGCCAATGGCATTCCGCGGGACTTTACTGAAATGCCCATGGACGTTGCGTCGGGGATCTGGACATCCAGCATCGAAACGTGCGCGACTGAGCATCCCTTAGCCGGGATTTGGGTCAGCCGCCACTTTTGCTACTTGGCCCAGCATTCGCTCTCCAGTCGAGCGGACAACGCAGCGGATGTCTCCGCTGCCCGACGTTTTCTGGCTGAACAAGAACAGTCTCAACAACAACTGCGAAGTGTCTCGCTGCAGGATGTGACTGCACGGGAATTCGCAAATCTGAGCGAATTGGGGGTTCGCTTCTTGCGACTGTTCGACGGGCTGAGTTTGTGGTTGTGCTGCGCAGAGCGGTCAGAAACGTCTGAAATCCAATGCGACGGACAGTCCGCGCGGTTCATTCCGTATGCTGACGCGCGGATTGTGATCGATCCTTATGTTCTTACGAAGCAACCGTTGACACTAGCGGTCCCAGCCCGGCGGATAGCGGCGCGCGCCTATGCCGACAACAAAGATCTGAGAGCAGCGATTGATGCAAGTCCCGTAGAGGAATTGTCGTGGACTTTTACTGCGCACGATCTTTCGTGAACGCTGGTTAGTATCTTTCACAGGTCATGCCGCACAAATGGCTCATCACGACATGCACGGTGCGCGCGTCTGTGGGAGTCTTCAGATGGTTGTCGGTGTTGATGTAATACACCGAGGCGCGAGGAATGCCCGTGGGAGCGGGGTTTTTCTTACGGTACACCAAGCTGACATGGCCGACGTTGTTGGGATGTGGATCGCGCATCGTCAATCGGAACATAAAGCTATCGATGTAACAGACCCCTTCGACGCCGATGCATTCCTTCTCCAAGGAGCACAAAGCGTTGTGGATAATCGTGCAGCCGGAACTGAACCCGGTCAGCATGACCTGAGCATTGGGGTTGCAACATTTGATCTCACGGATGCGGTCAGCCAGCGCTTCTGAGCCTCCCCCGTGGTAGTAGTTGGAAATTTCGACATTCCGAAAACCGCAGGATTTTACGTATTCAGCGAAACGATCCATACCGGCCAAGTCGAAGGCGTCGACGGGCGAAAGTACGAAGATCGGATAGATATTGTCGTGGGCGCAGGGCGGCACCGAGCGCAGATTGACCTCTAACGGCGATTCATGGACCGTGGCGCACCCTGTACTGCAGAGGGGGATCAGCCCGGCCAGTACAAGCAGAAGTTGTGAGACGCGTGCAGACATTGCGTTGAATTCGCCATCGTAAGTCGATTAGTTTTTCCCTATCTCATTCGCGGGGCTAGTTTTCGTATCGGAATTCATAGGTGTGGGATTGAACATTGGCGTCGCAGTCGATTTAATCGGCTGAACCGGAATTGTGGCCGGGGTTTTGGGCGATATAAGACGCTATTATCGGCCGACTAGGTGCAGTTTCGCACAGCTGGGTTCTAATCGGCGTCCTGAACGACATAAACGACATATACGATTGCATTAACAGATTAAGGAATCAAAGTACGATGAGTGTTGAAGTAAAGGCAGCGGAACTGGGACTCACGTTTTCCGAGGTGACACCGGGCTATTTGAATCTCTGCGCGCAAACCGGCAATTTGCTGATGACCTCCGGCCATGTCAGTGACCTGAAGGGCAAGCTAGGGGACGGAGTGACGGTCGAGCAAGGATATGAAGCAGCCAAGGATTGCGCGATCAAAATCCTGAATTCGGTGCGCAGCCACCACGGTACATTGAATGGTTTGAAGGTGATCAAATTGTTGGGATGTGTGAATTCGACGTTGGATTTCACCGACCAGCATCTGGTGATCAACGGTGCCTCGGATCTGTTGCACGAACTGTACGGCAAAGAAGGGGACGGCTACCACGCCCGCAGTGCTCTGGGATTCGCCGCTCTGCCGACGGGGGTTGCTGTTGAAGTCGAAGCTGTTTTCGAAATCATCGAAGGGTAAGCATTCGCGGCGGTATTGCCGCGTGGCGGGGCTTCGGTCTGCAGGGCCTCGACCTCACAGCGCATAAAAAAACGCCGCGTGAACTTCGGTTCACGCGGCGTTTGAATTGGTATTGCCAATTAGCGTTTGGCGATATTGTCGGTGGAAGGCACGACGAGCCATTCCCCCTTCGCTTGACGCGGACGCCGGATGACCCGGGCCTTGGCATAGGTGGGACGGCGGGTGAGACGTTGGTTTTTCACCGTGGGCTGCCAAGTCACCTTGTGCAGTTCGTTGAACAAATCGGGGCCAGCGTTTGCTCCATCTTTTTCAGCACCGTCGCCAGCTTCTGCGGGGTTAGTGGAGGGGGGGCCAGGATTCGCATCCCCATCTTTGATTTCAGGTGTCGGAGCTGCATCCTTGCCAGGAATCGGCTCTTCCGGCTTGTAGGCTTCGACGCTTTCCGCTTCTTCGCCCGGCATGGGGGGAGGAGATTCCGCTTGTGGTTTGGTCGGTTGAAAATTGTCGTCCGGTTTTGTCCCAGTGCCGCTATTCCCGTAGGTTTGCGGGGGGAGGCCCGGGTCTGGCTCAGGTGTGCGTTCTGCTGTGGCGGGAGTAGGAATGCTGCATCCACCATTCGGACAGCCTGCGGGACCGCATCCGCCGGAGTCGCACGAGCTAACGCCGCAGACCGATGTGCAACAGGAGGAGCATCCACTGGGGGCATAGTAGGAACTCTGCACACCACAGCCGCCGGGACCACAGGGGGACGGGGCATAGCTGGGGCTACATGCGGGGGCACACGCAGGTGCACACGCCGGGGCGCAACGATTTTTGGGGCAATGCGGGCCAAAAATCCCGTTCCAGACCCATGGAATCAAGCCGGCGTTGCCGACTGACGCTGTTAATAGCAACACACATGCGGAGCAGACCAGTGTGGCGCTCCATTTCAACCCTATCCGCTTCATCGTTAGCACCTCAATCAGCAGGGAAATCTACGAGAGAATTCGTTTTAGTTGTACAGTCTTCAGCGTCGAAAGCTCGGACACGAGTCTATTCCGCCGGAGGGCGACAGGACACGCCTTTTGCCGTACTTACCTAATCTCTGTTAACTCTACCTTAGTTTTTTATATCAGACCCTGTCCGACGAATCCACCAATTTCAAGTGCAATGCATGCACTTCGATGGTTTCCGTACCCCCTGCAGGGCTAGTTCTTCCCCAGACGGTATCTCGGACACAACCGCTACGACTTAACAGGCCAAATCAAGTCCAGCTGCGGCAAGGTCGCTAATTGACGCGGGTTTCGGCGATTTCAAACAGTAATGCTCGCGTTTTTTCGCCATCAGAAACCGGCTGATTTTGGGAAAGGTCGACTTCAAAAGGTCGTCCTAAGCTATTTCCGGCGAGATCTTCGAGGGTTGTCTCGACGATGACCGCAAATTTTCCGACCGGCCAGGGTTGATCGGGGAAAAACCGCCAGATGGTCTCTGCGTCGGTGACATCGATTTTGCCGACGACTTCTACTTTGTCGGCGGCGACAACGAAGATCCTTTCGAGCAGCGCACGATCCAAGGATTCATCGAAGCGGATCACTAGCGGCCGTGTCGTATTCGCCTGCGGCGGTTCGATTTGCCAACCGTCAATCGAGGGCTGAGTCGCATCAGGATCGCTCACATCGAAGGGCTTGCGAAATTCCGCGGCGAGTGGGTTTCCTTGTGTATCGCACCAATCCGCATCGATCACAAGCGTATAGTGCCGTCCCGGCAGCAGCGGTGGACCGACATCTTCATGCGGTTTCAGCCCCTTTTTGATACGACCCGGGTCAAACAACAATGTGAACCGCGTCCGGGAATCGTCCCAGAGTTCTTGATCCAACTCCAAAAAGGGATCGGTGATCGGCTTTCCATTTTCGTCGAGGAGATGGATGTAACGATAGGAATCCCCCGCACGCATCGGTGCGGAGAAATGCAGGTAAAACTTTAACAGGTTTTGTGGAAGCTGTTCCCGGCTGGGGAAGACTTCTGTGACCGCCGTTTTGGTGGGGGATTGATCGGTGGGCATCTCGAACGTGCGACGAAGTTTGCCGCTGTTGTTGATACCCGCAAACACTGCCGTATAGGTTTGCCCTGGTTCCAAGCCATATTCGGGAGTGAACACGAGTTGCTGCTGATCAACGGCATAGGAACCGAGCATGGCGGGTTGATCGCTGGCGATATTTGTCCCGACATAGACCTTGAACTGCACTCGCCAATCCTTTGTCGCACTGTTTTCGGTCTGGGCCGTGGAGAGTCCTTGTAGAGCAAATGCAGATTGGTCATTTTGTATGGGGACCAATGCCAACTCTAACGTCTGAGTGATTGGAGCGGTGCTCGTCGAACTGGCCGGCGCCTCGTTGGTGTGGGAACCGGTGTCGGTTACGTTACCGTTGCAGCCCAGACAAATCGCGGCGACGAAGCAACTCAACCCGATTCGAATGGGTTGGTGATGCGTAGGGAAGTGAGTGCGAATTCGCATGCATCCGATTCCGATGGATCTTGCGTGAAAGAATGAGGAAACCCGGATGGTGTGGTGTGCATCCGGGTTTCCGTGCGAACTCAATAGCGGGTGTCCCAGGTTTTAGGGAAGTGGGACGGTCTTGAGGTTGAACTGATTCTCGTTTGCGGGATCGACTATGAGCACGATCGCCGAGGCGTCATCCAGACGGTCCAATTGGACGACGCCTTGGAGTTCTTCAATCGTCTCATACGGATGCCCAGCTTTGTCCTTGACCCGTTCGTTGAGGTGCTCCGCCTTATTAATGCCTTCGGTGCTGAATTTCATCACGCCTCGAGCACTGTTGGCCATCATCACGAATCGTTGGCCATCTTGTTCGTAAACGATCATGTCTAACGGGCGATTGTGATTGCCCAATTCGGCAACGGTTTTTCCCGTGACTTTCGTGTCGGGGGTCAACCGCGAAATGGGGAACGTGACCAACGGAGTGCAGGTGTAGGAGGCGAGCAGATGCGGTTCGCCGCCAATGTCGAACGGAACAAAGGTCCGCACGGGCGAATGCGTTTCGATTTTTCCGTGTGAGGCGTGGTAAATCTCAACGCTTGTACCGTTGTCGATGTCAGTGAACGGAAACGCCAGCGATCGCAGTTTCGAGGCGAATTCTTCGTTCGACAGTCCGGCAACGTAGACACGGTTGTCAAAAAAGGCGATGTCGGTAATCGATTCGTTGCGTTTATTTTTTTTCCGACCGCGCTGCGTGTATTCCTGATCCGCGGGGGCCTTGGGCAATTCCGCTTTGGCAAAAGCAATGTCCTTCAGCGGCACGGCGGCAACGTCGCCTGCTGCGTTGACCTTAATTAAGGCCGGTTGAGGCTCGCCCACGGAGCGGGTGACGGAGAGATAGACGTTGCCGCTGAGCGGGTTGACAGCGACGTCGTTGATTTGGACGTTTTTCCCGGAGGTACCCAGCAGGCTGCCGATTTTTTTGTTCACGTTGTCGACATTGACGTCGGCTGGTTTACGCGAATCGGGGGCGTCGCCGGTGTCGATTGCGAAAATGGCCGCTGATTTTGCATCGCCAATAAACAGCACGCCATTGGGACCAAACGCCAACGGACCGGCTGATTTGATGTCGGGTGTACCTGATTTCAGACCGGCAGGAGAATCAGCGAGCGAGATTCCGGTCAAAAAGGTACCGCTGATCAGCACGACCAACATAAGACACTTTTTGTTGAGCATATCCAAACTCCTTGGGCAGACGTTGGTGACTTCGAATTCTGGGGCGGCTGCGCCTCCCCCTCGAACGCTGATTATCCTATCTGCGGGCGGACATTCAATCCCGAAACACAAAATTCCCCAGACCGGCTGGACGGTTTTTGCGGCAGGCGAAGTTGCCGGATTGATGCTGCTGGCACAACAGCGACTTGTTCGGTTTTCAAGGGAACTGCGGCGTCGGTATGGAAACCGGGGCTGATCCAGTACGATACTGCCGATATGCGACGAGCAGTTGTTGTGAAATGTGTCGCAAGCTTTCTAGTGTTTGTATTCAAAAATGAGTTTCGGTGACCACAAATCTTCAAAACAGTCCGCTTGATTTTTCGAACATCCAGACAGCGCGGGGACTGAGTTATCGCGTGTTGTGTGCGGGATTGGATGGTACGCAGTTCGCGTCGCGTTTGTTGGAGGATGCCCTCGGCATGGGGGACGTCTCCGGACAGGATCGACGGTTGGCGACGGAATTGACCTACGGGGTTGTCCGCCGCGAACGGACCTTGGACGCAATCATTGAGACCTTTGTGAGCCGGGGGCGCTCCAGCGTGGAACCGGAGTTGTGGTGCCTGTTGCGACTGGGCGCCTATCAACTCATTTTTCTCACCGGGGTTCCCACACATGCGGCTGTCAACGAAACGGTGGCCTTGGCTGGCAGTGTGGGACGCGCGCGTTGGACCGGTTTTGCCAATGGCGTATTGCGGTCGATGACTCGCGCGCTCACTGGAGAGCCGGTGAACGAACCCGGACGCCGTGCCGTGCCGTTGCGGGATGGCAATTATTTGGGGTTTGATCGCGATTTGTTTGCCGATTCTCACGAGCAACCGGCGGAGTATTTTGCAGCGGCGTTTGGTTTCGGCGACTGGGCTGCACGGCGGTGGTTGGAGCGGTTCGGTTTTGAGCGGTTGTTAAAAATGGGTTTTTGGTTCAACGCCGCCGCCCTGCCCTGCCTGCGCGTGAATCTGTTGCGCGTGGATCGCGAGGTCCTGCTCGAAGATCTTTCCGCTGCCGGTGTGTCAGCCTCCGAGGGGACGCTTCCCGAATCCGTTCGTTTGGGAGAAATGGCCCGCATTACGGAGCTGCCCGGTTTTCGGCAAGGCTGGTTTACCGTGCAAGATGAGTCCGCCATGGCGGCTGCGCGACTGTTGAACCCGGCGCCTGGCACGCGCGTGTGGGACATGTGCGCCGCCCCGGGTGGCAAATCGACGCACATGGCGGAGATCATGCAAAATCATGGGACGTTGTTGGCCTCGGATATCGAGTTTCGCCGAATCATGAATGTCGAGCAGACGCGGGATCGATTGGGGCTCACTATGATTTCGACGCGGACGATTTACCCCGACAGCCGCAATTTACCCGACGGTCCTTTCGATGCGATTTTGGTTGACGCACCCTGTTCGAATTCGGGCGTCTTGGGCAAACGTCCCGAAGCGCGGCATCGTGTGACAGCCGAGAACGTGGCGGAACTCTGTGAATTGCAGGCACGATTGTTGGGAGCGGGTCTGGATCGCTTAGCTCCCGGCGGACGACTGGTCTACTCCACTTGTAGTATCGAACCGGAAGAGAATCGCGAGCTCGTGCTGAAAGTCTTGGCGGGTCGCAACGACGTGGAGTTGCAAGAGGAACAGGAACACATCCCGGGTGAACCGGTCGACGGTGGTTATCAAGCGCTGCTGCAGCGGACTTGAGAATTGAACGTTGTCTGACGTGCCATCGCCTCGCGAGTGCTTGGGGTGATGTCGGTCGTTATCGTTCCGCAATTGACGGTGGATGTCCTTGAGCCTATAAACTAAAGGCCATTTTTTGGGAGCGCGCCGTCCAAATCGTTGCGATTCGCTGTAATGATCATTGACGTGAATGAGTGAACACGATGGAAGTGGTTGAAAACTCGAAGACGAGCGTTTCGTATTGGAAGATTCCCCAATCGAAATTACGGATACGCACCGGCAACACGCCGTATGGTCAGGGAGTCTTTGCCTGCGACCCCATCCCTGCCGGCACGGCATTGGGAGAGGTGCGGGGCACAATCATCAAAGGGACGGATTACCAATCGGACTACTGCATGGATCTGGGTGAGAATCAAAGTCTCGAACCGCATGCGCCGTACCGGTATGTCAATCATTGCTGCGAGCCGAATTGCGAATTGTATCAGATTGATCTTGAGGATGAGTCTGGCGTTGAGCATCCGATGATTGTGATTGAAGCCAGTCGCGATATCGCCGTCGACGATCAGTTGACGATCGACTATGCCTGGCCGGCCGAGGAAGCGATTCCGTGCGGTTGTGGAGCAGAAAGTTGCCGGGGCTATATTGTGCATCCAGACGAACGCGATCTGGCGGTGAAACTGCACAGCCGCGGGGCGTAATGGGTTGTCGGTTAGAGATTCTCAATGATTGAGCCAAGAGTGCTCATGTGCCCCTGACGGCGTCCGGCCGAGGAAAATTCCAACACTCGTTTGAGTGTTCCGATGGTAGCTGCAGCGGGCGATGCTGTGAATTCTGGATGATTTCCAGAGAAAATTATGGTTTCTCCGATCAATTTCCCCGGGCTTCTGCAAACCAGTATAGGGAGCCAATTGTTCGTGGATGTGTTGGAACTTCGCATCGATTTGCTGGAATCGTCCCGAGATGCAAGATTCTTGATAAGATTCGGTGTTCACGAACGAATGGGCGCAAGTAGCTCGCTATTCTGCTCAAATCACGAGAGAGAGTCTTGATGAATTCGCAACGAACGGTGCCTATCGGTGACATCTGGATCGTAGTCGCGGCCATTGTGATGTTTGCTATTATCCTGGGCGTGCGGAAGTGGGGTGACCAGCAATACGTGGCAGGTTACACCGAAGGGTATGCCCAGGCGGAAGGGTATACGCGGGCCCAAGCACAACACAGCGGATTGCACGAATTGACAAAAAGGGTCGCCTGGAGGCGAGATTACGCGCAGCCCGAATAAGGTATCGTAGATCGGCGCTGCCCGCAAACTCCCTCTCAACGATACCGGTCTTTCCCTTTGTGGCATGCACGACTTACGGCGCCCTCTTTGCAATCAGATATGCCTGCGTAGATCGTTTGGTACTGCGCTCGGAAAGTGATTACGTGGCATTTATATTGAACCGCTCCTAGTCTGGCGTCTCACCGCTACTCAGGACGAATTGACAAGATCTGCGTTGCCGACGATAGTAAATGGCGCAGAGGCTTACTTTTGTCTTGAGGGAACCAGTTGGTGCGGAAGGGCGTCCGAATGATGCGGACTTGTGTGATCACGGTGGGCTTGTTGTGCTCGTTCGTAGGGCAGGCTCAGGCGGCGGAGCCGCGCTCGGTTGATTTCAATCGCGATGTGCGGCCGATTTTGTCAGAGACCTGTTTTCGTTGCCACGGACCCGATTCGGCTGCGCGTGAGGCGGATTTGCGGTTGGACAACGCTGACGATGCCTTTGCGGATCGCGGCGACTTGTTTGCCATCGTCCCGGGCGAGCCGGAGAAGAGCGAAGCGTATCAGCGATTGGTGGCGGATGACGAATCGCTCAAAATGCCGCCTCCCGATTCAAAGCTGTCGCTGACCCCAGAGCAGGTGGAGACGCTGCGGCTTTGGATTGCGCAAGGTGCGAAGTATGAAAAGCATTGGTCCTTCATCACGCCCATCCGCCCTGCTCTGCCAGCAGTCCAACAGACTCATTGGCCGCGCAACGCGATTGACTATTTTGTCCTGGCTCAATTGGAGGAACGGGGCATTGCGCCCGCGCCTCGTGCCGCTCGGGAAACGTTGATTCGCCGGTTGAGCTTAGATCTCACCGGGTTGCCGCCGACCCTGGACGAGCTCGACGCCTATCTGGCGGACGAGTCGCCGGAGGCCTATGAAAAAGTTGTCGACCGACTGTTGGCCTCGCCGGCCTATGGCGAACGGATGGCCAAACTGTGGCTCGATGGGGCGCGGTATGCGGATACCAATGGATATCAAAACGATGCTGAGCGGTTCATGTGGCGCTGGCGCGACTGGGTGATTAATGCTTACAACGCGAACATGCCGTTTGATCAATTTACGATCGAACAACTTGCCGGCGATTTATTGCCCAATGCGACGCTGGAACAGCGGATCGCTACGGGTTTTAACCGGAACCACACGACGAGCGATGAAGGGGGAATTATTCCCGAAGAGTATCGTGTCGACTACGTCGCTAATCGCCTAGAGACCACGTCAACCGTCTGGCTGGGGTTAACGATGGGCTGTGCGCGTTGCCATACGCACAAATATGATCCGATCACGCAAACGGAGTATTATCAGCTGTTCGCCTTTTTCAATAACATTCCTGAAAAAGGTAAGGATGGCGACAAAGGGAATTCGGTGCCATTCATCAAGGCTCCCACTCCACAGCAATTGGCCGAACAGAAGCGACTGAAGGGGGAGATTTCTGAGGCCGAGAAAACGGTCGCCGAATTGATTGACGGATCGGCTGAACAACGGCGGGCTTGGGAAACCGCGACACGTCAACGTTGGTCCGCCCAAACTGTGGAGCGTGCGGAAGCGACTACCGACGATGTGACTCGTATTACATTTGATGGTCCTGATTCCCGCATCACGGAGAATGCGAGTCTTGTTCCGGCCCATGTGACACCGGGGTTGTTGCTTACCGCAGAGGCACCGGTCGCTCTGAGCGATGTGGGAGCGTTTGATACATCGACTCCGTTTACCGTGAGTCTGTGGCTGCGTCCGTCGGAATCCGGGCATGGGACGTTGGTTGCCCGCCGCAATGATAAACGCGGTTACGAGATCAGCCTGACTGACAAACGGACGGTCACCGTGCGGCTGTTTCACGATCGTGCTGAAAATGCCATCGACGTTTCTGCGGCGGGAGAACTGCCTACGGAACGCTGGTCCCATCTGGCGGTCACGTATGATGGTTCCGGCAAGGCGGGCAGCGTGCAGGTTTATCGGGACGGCCGTGCGGAAAAAATGGACGTTCAGCAAGACAAGCTGGATGGTACGATCGCTAGATCGGAGTCCTTGGTGCTGGGAACGTCGAAGACGGATGGTCCACGCTTCCGGGGTGTTGTTGATGATCTGCACATCTTTGCGACGGAACAGACCGCCGAGCAAATCCAAGAACTCTGTGCGGGACGCGGCGCCGATTGGGATGTTGCACCCATTGAGTCGGTGAAGTCGAAGGGCGGAGCGACGTTTGAATTGCGCGATGATGGTTCGGTATTCGTGACCGGTGCGAACCGACAGCGTGAGGATTATCTCGTCAAGATCCTTACCGAGCGGACTGATCTCTCGGCCATTCGCTTGGAGGTGTTGAGAGACGAACAGCTTCCCAAACAAGGCCCGGGACGTGGTGAAGATGGGACGTTTCATCTGAGCGAAGTCGAAGCCGAAGCGGTTTCGGTCGTCAATCCCCACAACACGCAAACAATTCACTTCACCGCTGCTTACGCCGATGAATCGCGGGATGGGTTTGATGTGGGAAAACTGATCGATGGGAATGTCGAGGGCAAAAACAGTTGGTCGGTTAAGACCAATTCAAAACGCTCGTCGCGCAACGCGATTTTGGTGGCGACGGAACCATTTGGTTTTGACGGTGGTACGATTTTGAAAATCAAACTGCGACATCAATCCGACGTTCCTTCAAGGACGTTGGGGCGATTTCGGGTTTCGCTCAATGCACAACCGACTGCTGTACCAGGCGTTGCGGAGCAAATTGCCGTCGATTTAGCGACGCCGTCGAATCAGCGGACCGCGTCTCAACAGCAGCGATTGGAGCGGCATTATATCGGCGAACAGATCGATGGGGGCGAGCAGGCACTCGCGCAGTTGGCGACATTGCAGCGTGAAAAAAACGAGGTCGAAGCGGCGATTCCGACGACGATGGTGATGCAGGAAATGGAACAGCCACGGACCGCACATGTGTTGATTCGCGGCCAATACGATCAACATGGGGACGAAGTCACAGCGGGTGTTCCGGCGAGTCTAAATCCGTTTCCAGCTGATGAGCCGCGCAATCGCTTGGGACTGGCACGCTGGTTGACCTCCGGCGAGCATCCGCTCACTGCGCGGGTGACCGTCAATCGGTTCTGGAAAATTTATTTCGGCACGGGATTGGTCAAAACCGATGAAGACTTCGGCGCCCAAGGGGAATGGCCGGTCCATATCGATCTGTTGGATTGGCTCGCCACCGAGTTCGTGCAGAATGGCTGGGACATTAAAGCGTTGCAAAAAACGATCGTGATGTCAGCTGCTTATCAACAGGATGCCCGGGTAGGAGCCGAGTTATTAAAAATTGACCCGCACAACCGTTTGATCAGTCGTGGACCACGGTTTCGTATGTCGGCGGAGATGATTCGTGATAACGCGTTGGCGGTGAGTGGCTTGCTGGTCAAGAAAATTGGCGGGCCGAGCGTGAAGCCCTATCAGCCACCCGGTCTATGGAAAGAGGTCTCGTCCGGTGTGGTCCGTGCGAACCTGTTTGAACAGGATCACGGCGACAATTTGTATCGCCGCAGTTTGTATACGTTCTGGAAACGAGCAGCGCCGCCCCCGGCGTTGCAGACGTTTGATGCGCCGACGCGGGAATATTGCGTCACGAATCGCTCGCGCACGAACACGCCGCTGCAAGCGTTGATTTTGATGAACGATGTGACGTACGTCGAAGCGGCACGCGTGTTTGCCCAGCGGTTGATGAACGAGGGACCACAGGATTCCGCCGGCCGCATTACGCGCGCCTTTCGGTTAGCAGTCGGGCGCAAACCGTCACGGTATGAGATTGTGGTTTTGCTGAAGTTACTCAAATCACGAATGTCGTACTATCGGACGCATGGGGATGCGGCGACTGAATTGTTGAGCGTTGGGGAAGCGCCCTTGGACGAAACCGTCTCCTCGGCGGAATTAGCGGCTTGGACGAATATCGCTTCGCTGATCCTCTGTTTAGATGAATCGATTACCAAAGGTTAACGTGATGCACCCGTTATTGGATAACGCGATGACGACGACGCGGCGGCATTTTTTCAGCCGCGCCGCAACGGGCGTCGGTATGGGGACTGCAGCGCTCGCGTCGTTGTTGAATCAACCGCTAACGACTGCTGACGAGTCTGGCTCTGCCGAACCGGCGGCTGGTGGATTGCCGGGCATGCCCCAATTTGCTCCACGGGCCAAGCGGGTGATTTATTTGTGCCAGTCGGGTGGACCGTCGCAGTTTGAGACATTCGACTACAAACCAGAGTTGTCCAAACTGTTTGACCAGGATGTCCCGAAGTCGGTGTTCGGTTCACAACGGCTGACTGGAATGACATCGGGACAGGCACGCTTTGCCGTGACGCCCAGTTATTACAAGTTCAAACAGCATGGCGAATCAGGAACCTGGGTCAGCGAATTGTTGCCGCATCTTGCGGAGATCATCGATGAACTGTGCTTAATCAAATCGGTGCATACCGAAGCCATTAACCACGATCCGGCGATCACGTTTTTTCAAACGGGATCGCAACAACCGGGACGTCCCAGTTTCGGGGCGTGGATCAATTATGGCTTGGGGAGCGAAAATCAAAATCTGCCGGCGTTCGTGGTGATGAATTCGATGGGGACGGGGCGTCCGGTGGGGCAACCGCTGTATGCGCGTTTGTGGGGCAGTGGATTTCTGCCGTCGAGTTACCAGGGCGTGCAGTTTCGTTCGGTGGGCGATCCGGTGATGTACTTGTCGAATCCGCCCGGATTGGATGGAGCGGGTCGCCGCGAGTTGTTGGATGGGTTGTCGCAAATCAATCAACTGCAACAGTCGCAATTCGGCGACCCGGAGATCGCTACGCGGATCGCATCGTTTGAGATGGCGTATCGTATGCAGACCTCGGTACCGGAATTGATTGATGTTTCGGGCGAGACCAAAGAGACGCTCGAGATGTACGGGGACGATGTTGCAAAACCGGGGACCTACGCGCGGAATTGCCTGTTGGCGCGGCGATTGTCCGAGCGGGGTGTGCGGTTTATTCAACTGTATCATCGCGGTTGGGACCAACATGGCGATCTGGTTCCGCAAATCAGCCGGCAATGCCACGACGTCGACCAACCGACGGCTGCGCTGATTAAAGACCTCAAGCAGCGGGGAATGTTGGAAGATACGCTGATTATCTGGGGCGGCGAATTCGGCCGTACGGTCTACAGTCAGGGGACGCTCACAAAAGACAACTACGGCCGTGACCACCATCCGCGTTGTTTTACGATGTTTCTCGCCGGCGGCGGCAGCAAGGGGGGATACAGCCACGGGGCGACCGATGATTTCAGCTACAACATTACCGAAGCCCCGCTGCACGTGCATGACCTGAATGCGACGATCCTGTATTTACTGGGAATCGACCACGAGCGGCTGACGTATCGATTCCAGGGACGTGACTTCCGTTTGACCGACGTCCATGGGACAGTTGTACGTGAACTTCTTGGATGACGCGGTGGGGATGATGCCCTACCGCTATTCGTGTGTCAATCGGTTAGCAATGGCGGACAAGCCGCCAGTGGCACCCCTTTTTTGTACGGGGTGTTGAGGCTTTGATGGCGCGAAGTCAATCGTTAGACGGTGGCTTCCATCGCTTGTGCGAACGCCGCCATTTCTAACGGGCCGCCGACGACGAATGGGGTCCGTTGGTGGATTTCCTCCGGTTGAATATCCATGACCCGCTGCATGCCATCGCTCGCGATGCCGCCGGCTTGTTCGGCGATGAAGGCGATGGGGTTGGCTTCGTATAGCAACCGGAGTTTGCCTTCGGGGTTTTTCTCGGTGGGCGGATAGAGAAAAATGCCCCCTTTGAGCAGCGTGCGGTGGAAATCGGCGACAAGAGAACCGATATATCGCAGAGCATAACTGTGGCCGTGCACTCCGCTACGGAGGTCGGTGATAAAGTCGCGATAGGGTTGCGGGAAGGATTCCCAATAGCCGTCGTTGGAGGAATAGTACGTGCCGGAGGTGGGCATGCGAATGTTCTCGTGGCTGAGAACATAGGCGCCGACTGAGGGGTCAAGCGTGAAGCCGTGTACGCCGTGGCCGGTGGTGTAAACCAATATTGTCGACGATCCGTAGACCACATATCCCGCAGCGATCTGTTTGACGCCTGGTTGCAGCACCGCTTCTCTGGGATCGGCATCTTTGGGGAGGTCTTTGGGCATGCTCAAAATCGAAAAGATCGTCCCCACACTGACGTTGACATCGATGTTCGAGGAACCATCCAGCGGATCGAATACGACGACATATTTTCCTTCGCCCGAGCGACCGTCGAACATGATCGCTTCTTCGTTTTCTTCCGAGGCGATCACTGCCACGTTTTCGCGGACGCCCAAACAGTGAATCAGTGCTTGGTCGGCATAGACATCCAGGATTTGTTGAGCTTCTCCCTGGACATTGATAGCGCCCGCTGCTCCGGCGACTTCCAGTAAACCGGCCCGACGTACACGCGATTCGGTCATTTTTGTCGCCAGTGTAATTCCCGACAGCAGCCAGGAAAAACTGCCGGAGGCGGTGGGCGAGTATTTGCGCTGCTCGGCCAAAATGTGCTGTTGCACCGTCGTAATCGACGGTTTGGAACTCTCCATTGCTCGACTGGTATAGGCCATTGTGTTTCTCGGTCCGTTTTTCCAAAAATCGATGCCAACTTGGATTTCAAACATGAGACTGTGGCGGCGCGTCTTGCCACAGGATAGCGATTTGGATAAGGGAGCCATACCCAAAGGATCGGCATTTTATTAGTCATTTTCCCGCGTTGTCCCCCGATAAGCCACTCACCATTTCTGGTGACACTGGAATTTTCAATTTAGATCGACTTGGAATTTGGTTTAGCCATATGGGAAATAACACGAAACTGGGTGTGACAGCTGCATATGGCAACAGGTAGGATTTAGCCGTTGGCGCTATCCGTTCGAGCTGATTTGACGCCGCTCCAAAGCGGAGTCACTGATATGGCGACCGTGGTGAACATACCGAGAAAACCATCCCGTTTCACGATCCGCGACGCCAACGATCGAGATGCGGTGGCTGTTGCGGATATCGTGGACACCGCATTTCAGCCTTTGCGCTCCATTTACCAACCGACGCGACGAACGATCGAGCGACAGGCCGTTCATCGCAAAAAAGGACCCCGACTGATTGGTGAGGCGGACGGACGCATGGTGGGGACGGTTCAATACGACGTTCATCCCGACCGACTGCACGCTATCGGACTTGCCATTCATCCTGATTATCAAAGGATGGGGCTTGCGCGGCTTCTGCTGCAGTCGATCGAGGATCGCGCACGAATGGCCAGTCGCCCGCTCGTCGTCTTAAACACGATTCAGGAAACAGGCAACGTGCCGATTTTTGAAAAACTTGGATTTCAGGTCGTAAGCCGAGTCGTTGCGACATGGTGTGTCAGCTCCCTGCATTCTGCGGTGCATGATGTCACCATGCAGCGTGATGTATCGTGACGCGACCAGCATCGTACGGTTGATCTCCCGTCTTCTCGATAACGTCGTACCTGGTAATTCTCGGCCGCGAATTGACACCCGCGCTTTCACGGGATTTAATCGGAACTTAGCGGGTACCAAGTAGATCACTCCCTTTGAAAATTCGCATTGCACATTCTGAAACTGGAAAATCCAGATGAAACCGTTGATCCTGTTGTGTGTTACGGCTGGCCTGTTCGTCGGCGGGCCTGCAAACATTTCCGCTGAGCCGCCAAAGTCCGGTGATCCCATTGAGCTCTCTGCTGAGTTACGCCAACGCTGTGTTGCAATCCTTCGCGAAGGTTTCGCGGCGGAAGAGTTTTGGCCATCGATGCATGCCGCTGAAGCGTTGACAGTGGCCGGTCACGGCGATGAGGTCCGCGCGGGATTGATGAAAAAATCGCCCAAGGTGACCGACGATCAGCAGCGGTGCGGCATTGCTCGCGAAATGGTGCGTGCCGGTGACCGGCGTTATGCCGAGACGATGCTGGAAATCCTGTCGCAACCAGACGATTACGCACACACGCATGCCGCGGAAAGTCTCTATAAGGTCTATGAAATCGGCGACGGATCGCAGTTGCGGGCCGCAATGGCGAATGGGGATAATCCGACTTGCCAGCTGATGGCAGCAGCGGCGCTGGCTCGGTCGGGTAGTCCGGAGGCATTTGAGTTTATCCGGAAACAACTGGCCGACGGTGACACCGATGGGCGGCGCATTGCCGCTTGGATCTTGGCCCGCATCGGCAATACCGGCGATATTCCCGCTCTGCAAGCGAATTTGAAACGTGAAACCGATCTGCTGAAAAAGAGTTATTACGTCAATGCTTTGGCCGCGCTGGCAGATAGCGGTGGACGGGAACAGTTGGCGAAAAACCTCAGCGACGAATCCCCGGCAATTCGCACCTATGCGGCCGTGTTCGCCGGTGATGCCGGAATGACAAACGTGGCTCCGCAATTGGAGAAACTGTTGGATGATCCCGAATTGGATGTACGAATACGTGCGGCGCAGGCATTGCTGACGTTGGCACAACCGGCGGTCGAATTGGGTAACATTGCTCGCGATGTGTATCCGGCGACTCCCGAAAACCCGCGGTACAGCGAAGGTTCGATTGCCGTGTTGGGTGACGGGACCTTGTTGTATGCCACAACGGAATTCATCGGCAGCGACTCTGATTTTGCCAAGGCGCGAATCATTGCTAAAACGTCTACCGATGGCGGTCGGACGTGGAGCAAATCCCGGGTGCTGCAAGAAAACATCGGCGGCAAGAATGTGATGTCCGTCACACTGCGGCGTTTGCCGAAAGACAAGTCGGGCAAAGAGCCGTTGGGGATGTTTTTTCTGATCAAGAATGACTTCAATGACTTACGAGCCTATTTGCGGATTTCGCATGACGATGGCAAAACGTTTAGCGATCGGATCCTGGTCACCGACGGGCCAGGTTATCATGTGGTGAACAACGATCGTGTGACGGTTCTAAAAAGCGGACGGCTGTTGTGTCCGGTGGCTTGGACCGAAGATGTGAAGACGGTGAATCATTTCACTTGCTACTGCGCAATTTCTGACGATGGCGGCCAGACGTGGCATCGGGGTAAAGGGGAAGTTGATCAACCCAAACGTGGAGCCATGGAGCCGGAGGTTTTGGAACTGAGCGACGGGCGGGTACTGATGATCGTGCGGACACAATTGGGATACATCGCCGCTAGCGAATCGTCCGACGGTGGGGAAACTTGGAGCGAAGCGAAGTCATGGGGTGTCAAAGGACCAGAAGCCCCCGCCACATTGCGACGGATTCCCGCGACGGGAGATTTGCTGTTGATTTGGAATCACACGTTTGTCGAGGGGGCCGGGCATGGTGGAAAACGGACCCCGTTGACCGCGGCCGTCTCGACCGATGAGGGTAAGACTTGGAGTTACGAGCGAAATCTTGAGACGCGCGACGACCAGACCTACGCCTACACGAGTATTGAGTTTGACCGTGGCCGGGCATTGTTGAGCTATTACGTCGGCGACGATAAGACGGGGCGCATATTCAGCCGGTTTCGCTCGGTGCCGGTCAGTTGGTTTTATCAACAGCCGTGAACTCCGCTGATGCGCTTGACGCGGATTGTCTGGGAGTCGATCATGGGGGGAGTCCGCTTAAAACGGTGATGAGAATCGTCCGTTCGGAAATCCGCTCCCCATGAATTGTCCCTCGCTAATCTCGTTCCCTCGAAATCCACACTACGCCTTAACGGCGTGGGTGGTGATGTTTTCATTGGTGGGAACCTGCCAGGGTGATGATGCGGCCGGTTTGGAATTGTTTGAGAAAAAAATTCGACCGGTGCTGATCCAGTCCTGTTACGAATGTCATTCCAGCCAGGAGGACAAACCCAAAGGGGGGCTGCGGTTGGATAGTCGTGAGGCGTCACGCACGGGGGGAGACAGCGGCGCTGCGATTGTACCGGGTGAGCCGGACGAAAGTCTGCTGATCGAGGCCATGCGGCACGAGTCGTTTGAGATGCCTCCGCAGTCGAAGTTGTCCGACGAGACGATCGCCGATTTTGTGAAATGGATCGAAATCGGGGCGCCCGACCCCCGTGATCGCCCCGATAGCAACACGGTCGACAACGCGTGGCCGGTACTGCTCAACGCGCGGCGCGATTGGTGGTCGCTGCAACCGGTGGTCGCACCAGCGGTACCGGAGATCGAGAAGAATCCACCGAGCGACACGATCGATCGTTTTGTTGTGTCGAAGCTCGCGGATGCGGGATTGGCGCCGCCGAAACAAGCAGCACCGCGTACGCTGATCCGGCGTGTGAGCCTGGTGCTAACCGGTTTGCCGCCGACCCCGGAGGAAATACAGCAGTTTTTGCGGGACAGCGAAGTGAACCCGGATGCGGCGTATGAGGCGCTCGTCGATCGCTTGTTGAATTCGCCGCACTTTGGCGAACGTTGGGCGCGGCATTGGATGGACGTGGTTCGATTTACCGAGACGCACGGCAACGAATGGAACTACGAGGTGCATCACGCTTGGCGATACCGCGATTACCTGATTCGCGCGTTCAATGCTGATGTGCCCTACGACCAATTCGTCCGCGAGCATATCGCAGGGGATTTATTAGAGCACCCCCGTTGGAACGACGAGCAGCAGTTGAACGAATCGTTGATTGGCACGTCGTTTTACCGCTTTGGCGAAGTGAACCACGACGATTGCGTGACATTGACGTCGATTGGTTACGACATTTTGGATAACCAGATTGACACACTCACGAAAGCATTTCAAGCAACGACCGTCGCTTGTGCGCGGTGTCACGACCACAAAATGGATGCGGTTTCCGCGGCGGATTATTATGCACTGTTGGGCATCCTCAAGAGCTCGCGGCTGACTGCCCAAACCCTCGATGCCCCAACGGTGAATGCCGAATTGATGGAGCAGTTGCGTGTGTTGAAGTCGCAACTCCGCGAGGAATTGGCGCAGCATTGGCAGTCGCAGACTGGTGATGTTGCCAAATACCTAGTGGCAGCGCAGGCGCGAATTGCTAAGTCGTCGGAAGCGGATACCCTGGCATCTGGTTTGAGTGCGCCGCGGTTGCAGGGTTGGGTGAAAGCTCTTTCTGTGGAGAAGCCGGGGATTGATCATCCGGCGCGGGCTTGGCAAGCAGCGAATGCTGCCGACGAAATACCCAACGCATGGCGCGAATTGGCGGTGAGTTTTGAAAAGGATCGCCAAACGCATGCGTCATTCAATGCGGAGCAGTTTGCATGTCTCGCTGATTTTCGCGACGATGATCCGACCGATTGGAGCGCCACCGGCCAAGGTCTGCGTCAAGGGCATACGTCGAATGGCGAATTCACCGTGGCGCATGAAGGCGACAATGTCGTGCGGAAAATTCTACCCGCTGGTCGCTACACGCATGTCTTGTCGGAGAAACTCAACGGCACGCTCCGCTCGCCCGTGATTGGCGGCGGAAAGTCGCACATCAGTTTTCAGGTGATGGGAGAGAAAACGAGTGCCGTGCGTTTGGTTTCCAACAACTGCCAACTCAACTACGCCAACTACCGTGCCTTAACCTCGTCGCAGCCAACGTGGGTTACATTTAAGGTCCCCGCCAATGCGGATATGTTGCGGACGTTCGCGGAACTGGTCACGAAATATGATAACCCCAAGTTTCCGGATCAATTGGGGACGTTGGGAGGCGATAAGACCAATGACCGCATCCCCTGGTCCGAAGCGGCAACAGACCCACGGTCGTATTTCGGTATCCTGCAGGTCGTGGCGCATGACGGCGGCGATCCGCCGAAACCGGACTTATCGCCATTGGCGCGGTTGTACGTTGAGGCCGATACGGTGGTCTCGCCCGCTGCGATTGCCGACAAGTACTCCGCGGCGATTCAAACGGCAGTCCAGCATTGGTCCGCGGGGACCGCTGACGATGATGACGTCTATTGGCTGTCCTGGTGTATGGAGAACAATCTGTTGGACCATGCCGTGACTGCCTCGCCGCAGATCGAAAAATTGGTGGGCGCTTACCGCAAAATAGAAGAACAACTGGCGCGGCCGCGATTGTCGGCGGGGATCGCCGACCTGGGTGCGGGGCAAGACCATCGCATATTACTGCGGGGCAACTTTGCGACTTTGGGAGAGGTCGTCCCGCGCAGGTATTTAGAAGTGCTATCAAGCTCCGCAACGAATTCTCAACCCACAGGCAGTGGGCGGCGGGAGCTTGCCGATCAGATTGCATCGTCGCACAATCCGCTGACGGCGCGGGTGATGGTCAATCGTGTCTGGCATCACCTGTTTGGTGCGGGAATCGTGCGGAGCGTCGATGACTTTGGTCATGTCGGCGATCTTCCGTCGCATCCCCAATTGCTGGATCATCTCGCCGCACGGTTTGTGGAACCTGCCGGCAGTGACGACAATGGTATGGGCTGGTCGGTGAAGACGCTGATTCGTGAAATAGCATTGTCGCGTACATTCCGCGCGACGGGCCGCAGTGAGTTAGCGGCCTCGGAAATCGACCCGCAGAATCGCTTGTTGCATCACTATCCAGTGCGGCGGATGGAGGCCGAGGCGATTCGAGATTCGATATTGACTGTTTCCGGCCGACTGCAACCGAAACTGTTTGGCGAAAGCATTCAACCGTTTCGCCCCGAATCGAATGCCACCCGTCGGCTGTTTGCTGGGCCGCTCGATGGGGAGGGCCGACGCAGCGTGTACATTAAAGTCAATCTGATGGAGGGGCCGAAGTTTTTGAGTGCCTTCAATCTCCCCGGCGGGAAAATCACCCAAGGCCGCCGTGATGTCACAAATGTGCCGGCGCAGGCTCTGACGCTTTTAAACGATAGTTTTGTACTGCAGCAGGCGGGGGTCTGGGCAGAGGCGGTGATTCAAGACAATGCCGTTACGGTCGGCGCACGACTAATGACAATGTTTGAATTCGCTTTGGGGCGCCGGGCAACGCTGTTGGAAATTGAGCGGTTTGAAGAACTGATCGATACGCTTGTACAGATTAAACAGATCCCGCGCGAGGAGATGCTTTCATCAAAAGAAATCTGGCAGGACGTGGCGCATATTTTGTTTAATGGCAAAGAATTCATCTACATCCCTTGAAAACGTTTTCGTTAGCCAATGAGCTGCGAAATCATGGGAACAGTTAGCCGTATGAATCCTCACATCGACAAATGCCCGGGACGCAGACCGCGACTCTTTTCGCGGCGTAGCATGCTGAAATCGTCCGCCAACGGTTTCGGGATGTTGGCGCTGTCGGCGTTGATGTCGGAACGCGCTTATGGGGCACCGACCACGGGACCGCATTTTGCACCGACGGCTAAAAACGTCATTTTTTGCTTTCTGGATGGAGGGGTCTCGCATGTCGATTCGTTCGACCCCAAACCGAAGCTCGCAGAAGTGGACGATCAACCGGCCGGTGAGATCGACAACCCGACAGCGAATGTGAATCGCAAATGGCTCAAGTCTCCCTGGAAGTTCGCCAAGCATGGTGAATCGGAATTGCCGGTCAGCGAATTGTTTCCGCACATCGCCAGTTGCGTCGATGACCTGGCTGTGATTCGTTCGATGAAAGCGGATCTACCGATTCATTCCACGGGGGTGTTGTTTTTGCACACCGGGTCCAACGTGGCCGGGCGGCCGAGTCTTGGTTCGTGGGCCAGTTATGGGCTGGGCAGCGAAAATCAAAATCTGCCGGGGTTTGTGGTTTTAAATTTTGGCGTGATTCCTTGCGGAGGATTGGAAAACTATTCCAGCGGGTTCTTACCGGCCAGTTATCAGGCGACGTTGCTCAATGCCGATGGTCCGCCGCTAGAGAATATCACTCCGGGCGACAGCCGCGCGGGGGTGCAGCGTGCCAAACTAGATTTGCTCAAATTGCAGGACCGTGCGTTTGCTGAGACGTTGGGAGGTAACGATGCCGTTGAATCTGCTGTCAAAAACTATGAACTTGCGTACCGCATGCAATCGCTCGTCCCGGACGTGCTGGATTTGTCGCGGGAAACGAAAGCGACGCATGCGCTGTACGCAATCGATTCCAAAGTCGACTCGCAGCGACTGTATGGGATTCAATGTCTCCGCGCGCGGCGGTTGATCGAATCGGGTGTCCGTTTTGTGGAGATCACTTGCCCCCCGGGGGCTTCGAACGGCACGTGGGATCAACACGGGTCGCTGAAGAAGATGCACGAGAAGAACGCTCTCGACACCGACCAAGCGATCGCCGGCTTGATCAAGGACCTCAAAGCCCGCGGGCTGTTTGACGAGACGCTGATCGTCTGGGCGGGGGAATTTGGGCGTACGCCGCATGCGGCCTCTCGCGACGGACGTGATCATCATCCCGAAGGCTTTACCGTTTGGCTGGCCGGCGGAGGCGTCAAAGGGAGCGTGGTGCATGGGGCGACTGACGAGTTGGGTATGCATGCGGTAGAGAATGTCTGCACGATGCATGATCTGCATGCGACGATCTTGCATCTCTTGGGCTTGGATCACCAACGCCTGACCTACCGTCACGGCGGCCGCGACTTTCGCCTGACCGATGTGCATGGTGAAGTGATTCACGAAATCCTGTGAACCGTATAAGCTGGCTTAAATCCCGCTGCCGTCGGCGTGGTGATGCGGCAGCATGTGATCCATGTCGAGTGCCGGTTCGGCAACTGAAAGCCGTCCCACGATTTTGGCCGGAATTCCGGCGACCGTGCAATGCGCGGGAACATCTTCTAAGACGACGCTGCACGCGGCAATTTTCGCTCCGGTGCCGATTTCGACATTGCCCAGGATTTTGGCACCGGCGCCGACCAGTACGCCATGCCGGACTTTGGGATGGCGGTCTCCGGTCGCCTTTCCGGTCCCTCCCAAAGTCACTTCGTGCAGCATGGAGACATTGTTTTCCACGACGGCGGTTTCACCAATCACGACCGAGGTACCGTGATCCAACAAGATGCCCTGACCGATGCGAGCGGCCGGGTGGATATCCGCAGCGAAGACCTCTGAAATACGGCTTTGCAGGTGCAGTGCCATCGCCCGCCGATTCTGCCCCCACAACCAATGCGCGATACGATAACTTTGTAGCGCATGAAAACCTTTGAAGAAAAGCATCGGCACATAATAGAATTCCGACGCCGGGTCACGGTCGCGGACCGCTTGAATGTCACACCGCAAGGCAGCGCGAATCCGAGGATCGCTGGCGAAGGCTTCGTCGATCACTTCGCGGATCAACATGGCCGTCACGTTCACATCGGCGAGTTTGCCCGCGAGATGAAAACTCATCGCATCTTCGAGCGTCTCGTGTTTGAGAACCGTGGCGTGCAGAAAACTGGCCAGGATCGGCTCTTGGGTAGCCGCATGCTGAGTCTCCGCGCGGATCGTTTCCCAGATCTTGTCGTCGCTCAATTTATGTGCGGCGTCGGACACCGGCGTTGCCTTTGGTCAATGGTGAGGATGGAAACGTGCTGCGCGGGGTGCGATTACTCGCGTTCGATTTTAATGCCGCTGAGAATCGGAGCGTCACTTCCATCGCGCGGGACGAATTCGACAACGAGATTGTCGGTCACGGAAATCCCAGCCACTTCGTGTACTGCTGAACGCCCGTTGCCACTATCTGATTTGTCGAGGCCCACGTTGTCCAGTAAAGTCTCGCCTTGGATTTTAACATCAAATTTCGCTGTGGCGGATGGATCACCCTGGCGCCCCGTGAAATAGAATTTAACGCGATAGCTTGCCGGATCGGCCCCCTGCTCTTGCAGTGGGATGGTAAGTTGTTTTAACCCTTCGGCCCAATAGGAATAAATCCAGGGAGACTCAACGTCTGTCAACGCTTCGGCTTGGCTGTTGATCCCGGAGTATTTCCCGCCGTCGGCGAAGCCGGTTTGCAATTCCAGCGGCAGGACCAATCCGGTTTCCTTGTAGGCTTTGGGACGAGGATAGGCCAGCCAGACGGTTCCACCTGCATCACGACGATCACCAGGAGCGCCGAAGTTGAGTGCCAAATGTTTCACCGGTGTCGATTTTCCTACGGAACTATAGATCGTCCAATCCCGTCGGGGTTCGCGCGGTTCCATCACAATGGTCGAGGCAATCGAAAATAGGCAGACACAACCCGCACTCGCTTCAGGGACCATCAACAGGCCGTTGGCGGGAATCATGTTGATCCAGCATCCGGTGCGGTGCCCGGCAAAGTGCCGCGTGCCGTTGTCGGCGTTCAGGTCGTAAAACCCGGTAAAGCCGGAGCGGAAAAACATCATGTCCGGCGTGGCAGTCATCATGCCGCAATGGTGTCCGGTACGGACCATGCTCCAGGGGACCTCTTGGCCGGTGATCGGATGTTTCCGCATGCGCTGCGCGCCGGTGTAGAGGTCAAATCCCCACGGTTCGGCGACGATCTGATCTTCGATAATGATTGGACGATGCCGATAGTTGGCATCCTTGGCCCACAACTTATGTCCATCTTCTCCCGACAGCGCCACGAGCCGGCGACTTTTGAATTCCCCGGCGAGGAATTGTTTCCAATAGTGGCCGTTGGCGTTGGCCCCGCAGAGTACCAGCACGTTGTTTTGCACCATCAAGGTCAATTTGCCCCCGCCGGTGCCGATTTCACTGCAATCGGTCACGTCGACCGGGGTTTCCCACAATTTCTCACCGGTACGTGCATCCAGAGCGACCGCCAAGCGAGCGTCAACCCGTTTCATCCGCTCTTCGGCCTCTTTCGCCTCGTCGCCGGTCAGTTTTTTTAGTTCCGTTTTGTCTTCGCGCAGCAACTCATCGCGTTGGTCACTGGTGATCGTACTGTCGATGAAGAAGACCCGTTCCGGTCCCAGGGCAATGGTGTGGTGGGCGATATGTTTGCCTTGATAGCTCCAGGCGGTCTTACCGGTCTTGGTGTCGATGGCGAACAAACCGGTCGTGCTGTCATCGGTCACTTTACCGCGACGTTGCTTACGGCGTTCGACCTCTTGGCGGATCGTGGCGGTGCCGATTAATAGTCCGTCTTGGTAGGCCAGATAACCCCATTCGTGATCTTCGCCTCCCGCGGCGGGCGGAACGGTATAGGTGGCTTTGATTTCGCCGGTCGCCAGATCAAGGTTATGACATTCACCGCGAACCATGACGAACAGATCATCGCCGCCGGCTACGAGGTTTCCGGGATTTTGATTTTGAAATACCCCGGTCCGCACAGCATTGGGCTCCTCCCGCTCCCACAAGAACATCCCGTTGTAGGCGTCGTAAGCCATGACGCTGTTTTCTCCCTGCACGATCAATCGACCGTCGATGGAAAGCGGACCAACGGCCCCGTCGTGTCGGTTGACCATTTTGCCGGGGCCGGGATCGCCATACCATAGGACGCCCAGCCCGCCCTTCAAACGGCGGTCGGTGCTACTGGCGGTGTTACCCGGATCGCCGTATTGGTGCGACCAATTGGCTGCGCCCGGCAGTTTGTCGCGGGTCAATGTGATCGCCGTTGCATCGGTCGAGGTGTGTGATTGGTCGGCCAGTTTCATGCCCGCCAACCAGTCGTGACGGCTTTGAACTGCTTGCGAGGGATCGTCCTTTTTGCCGCCCAGATAAACCACGCCCCCGAGCGGTTTGAGGTGTCGCGCGATTTCGGCTGGATTTCCGGGAACGGTTCCCCCCAGTAATTGGGTGTCGGACACGATCAAATTCGCGAAATAGCTCGAGTAAGGGACCGGTGCAAAATCAGCCTGATGCACGGTCACCCGACTACCGTAGAGCCCCGCAGCGTTGAGGGCTTTGCGGGCGGCAGCGACTTTTTCCGCGTCCGGTTCCAAACAATACAACGTCAGCTCGCTTTGCCGCGCTAGTTCATAGGCGAGTCGTCCTTGTTCGTTGCCCAATACGAGTGCGAAGCCGCGATTGACACCGGTGGTCTTTAAGATGTCCGCCGCTGCGTCTTGATAAAACTTTGTCAGTTCGTCTTGGGGATAGGGATCAGCCCCGATGTTCTTTTTAGCGACCGCCGAGGGGGCAGCGGGCGTATCGGCCGATGCGAAGGCATAGATCTTGCCGGTGCTGGTACTTACAAACAGATTTCCGCCGGCGACTGCCAATCCGCGGGCTTCGCCGTCGACCGGGGCGCTCCAAAGGGGCTTGCCCGTTTCGTTAGAAAAGGCGGCGACTTCCCCATCTTTGCCGGCGAAGACCAAATCCCCCGCCACCAACAGTGATGATTCCCCGTCAAACGGAGTTTTCCAGATGACACCCACTTGGTCTGCTTGTTGGATTTTGGCTTCTAGTTCCTTCAACTCTGTTTTGGCTTTTTCTAGTTCTTCGCCTTCTTTAGTGTAGATTTTACGCATGATCGGCCGCAGGCCTTGTTCTATTTTGTGGCGTTCGCGGCTACCGGCGGCATAAGCGTCTCGGTCGAGTTTGATCAACGATTTTCCGCTGAGCGTGTATGCATATTCATCGGCCATCGCTAACTGATATCCGGTAAACCAACCGTAACCAACGTCGCCGGTCTTTTGTTCCATCGGTAGGATATGGTGATCGCCCCAGCAGAAGATTTGCCCCGACGCTAGCAACGCCTTCGAGCCGCCAACAACCCCACCCGCGTCGCCCCGCCATCCGTGAACGCGTTTGTGGACCACCTTGCCCGTCTTGCGATCCACAGCCGCCGGCAATGATCGCCCGGAGGGGACAAACAACAATTCGTCGTTGGCCAACAAGTAACCTTGCGGCGACAAGTCGTTGCGACCAGCATCTTCTTCGCTGATCGTGTCTCGTTTCCAGACTAATGAACCGTCATTCGCGTTGACGGCATACAGGTAGATATTCTCATGCGGAAAGATTCCCGCACCGAAATAGGCGAGACCGTCATCGACGAGAATCCCGGTTCGGATCGGCCAGCGTGAAATCATCTCTTGTCGTGCGATCAACCAGTCGTCGTCGGGTCCAGCGCGGTGTTTCCAGATCAAGCCGCCGTCATCGCTATTGAGGCAATAGGCGTTGCCATCGTCCGATCCAAAGTATACGCGACCCTCGGCCACTGTCGGGGCCAAGCGAATCGGTCCCCCGCTGTAGAAACTCCACAACTCTTTGCCGTTGCTGATGTCGACGCAATGCAATTGATCATCGACTGAGGATCCGTAGTACAAGCGATCTCCCACAACGGCGACGTGAAACGCGTCGTCGAAGGTCATGCGATCGCGTACTAATTTGCCTTCGATAGTTCGGTTGTCGGTTCCCGACCACGCCATTTGCGGCGCCGCATCAGGCGAGATCGTCCAGCGTAATTGTAGCGGGGTCTTGATGGATTCGGTCGTGTGTCCGGCGCGGGCGTTATCGTGCATGTACGTTGGCCAGTCATTGGCCAGGGACGAATTGGGCAGACAGGTTGCCAATCCAATCACTGCTGCGCAAAACAAGAACGCACCCTTTGCGATTACGGGCCACGTCAAATGATTGTCATTACGGTTCGTTGAACGAATAACGTGATTCATGTCAGAATCCTTGCCTGCATTGGCGGTCTGTTGAACTATGGCTCGTGAACAATGGCTCGACTGTAGTTTATCGTGAGACTGTCGCGATAACTGTGAATTCCAGTATACTTGTTGGAATCCCTCAGTTCGAGCGACTCCGTCGAGGGTAGAGAGTTGTATGAAATTCTAATGAATACCATGCCCGCCAAAATGGGCAGTCTGAAGGGAGACGTGATGATTGGTTTACAGTCGAGGTTGTCAACATTGACGGGGGCAGTCGTCCTGGGAGTTGTATTATTTTCCGGCGTGCAGGCCGCAGAACAGCAGCCGGGAGTTCTCAAGGAGGAATTCATCTACGACACCGCTCCATTTCCCTCGTGCCACGCCTCGACGATTGTTGAAACCGACACCGGTCTGGTTACGGCTTGGTTTGCCGGAAAACACGAGAAGAACCCGGATGTCGGAATTTGGGTTTCGCGGCAAGAGGACGGAAAATGGACGCCGCCGGTTGAAGTCGCCAATGGAATTCAATACGCCGGAAAACGGCATCCTTGTTGGAATCCGGTACTGTTTCAACCCAAAGAAGGCCCGCTGTTATTGTTTTATAAAGTCGGCCCGGACCCCCGCACCTGGTGGGGCATGCTGACGACGTCGGCCGATGGCGGCAAGACGTGGGACCAACCGCGACGACTCCCCGAGGGCATTGATGGTCCGGTCAAAAACAAACCGATTCAATTGGCCAATGGCGACATCCTGTGCGGATCGAGCACCGAATACGACGGCTGGCGGGTCCACTTCGAACGGACGAGCGACTTGGGCAAGACCTGGGAGCGCGTGGGACCGATCAACGACGGCAAAGAATTCAACGCGATTCAGCCCAGCATTTTGACCTATGAAGATGGACGGATGCAGGTCCTTTGCCGTAGCCGCGAAAAAGTAATCACACAGAGTTGGTCGGAGGATGGTGGCAAAACTTGGAGCAAGATGACGGCGACCGAGTTGCCCAATCCCAATTCCGGCACCGATGCGGTCACGTTGGCCGATGGTCGACAAATATTGATTTACAATCACTCAATCCGCGGTGGTCGCGGGCGGGGATTGCTCAACGTGGCGGTCTCGGAAGATGGCAAAAATTGGAAAGCGGCATTGGTGCTCGAAGATGAAAAAGGGGAATTCTCCTACCCGGCCGTCATTCAAACCGCTGATGGTATGGTGCATTTCACTTACACCTACCAACGCAAAAAGGTGAAGCACGTCGTTGCGGATCCGTCGAAGTTCGTGCTCCACGACATTGTCGATGGCCAATTGCCTGATTGATTCGAGTGCTAATGGGCAAGTCGTTTCAGACCAGACGTGGTTTTTTTAACCGTGTCACTGCGGCGACCGGTTCGTCGGTCAAGTCATTGATGACCGGCGAGCAACGAGGGTGGGAAGTCTTCCGCGAACAAATCAGCTACGGAATCTGCCGAAACTCCGCGTCGAATACGGCGCGGCAGGTTTGATGTTCCTCATCGCTCAACCCCAGATATGGGGGGAGCATGCGTGTGGGGAATTGTGGATCACGCAGCCACAGGAAGGTCTTGTCATAACAGCCATCGATCATCCGCCGCTGACAATGGGCAAATAGACGCCGAGTGACGCCGTGCAGTAAGGCAGTGATGCGAAATAGCTCGGGCAGATCATCGTCCAACCCTGCCTGGAACAGTCGCCAAGTGGTCTCGGGGAATAGTCCCGCCTGGCTGCACAGCAGCGAACATTCGCCCATCGAGCAACCCATGGCATAATTTGACTCGAGCAGAAAATGCTGCAAATCGGGTGTATGTTTCAGTAGGTCCGCGGTGCGGGCGTAGTCGGTGGAACTGTTTTTGGTGGCGACGAGATTCGGCACAGTATCGGCGATGCGACGATACTCCGCTCCACCGATGATCCGCCCCACGCGCGGCAGGTTGTAATGCAGGAATCGGCAATCGGGGAATGCGCCGCACACCGATTTGAAGAAAAGCATGGTTTCGGATTCATCGAGCGGGCCCCAACTGGGCAACGAGATTTGAAACATGCGGATGCCGTAGTGATAGGCGCAAGCAATCCGTTCGGTGATCTGTTCCATGGAGAGCGCGATCACGCCGACTTGTGGATCGAGTCCCTCGCCGACGGTCAACTCCGCAAAGGTTTGTACAACCTGCTGAAACCGGTGATCGCTGAGCGCATAGCCTTCACCCGCGGTGCCCATCACATACAAGCTGCTGTAACCTGCCTGTAAGAACCTGTTAACATGCTCGGTGAAGGCTGCGACATCGAGTTCCCAGTTTTCGGTCCAAGGGAGCATACAAGCCGCCAAATTGCAGCGAGGGTAACGCATGGCGATGGGGGGGGCTTCGATCATCGGCGGTTCATGCTCCAGTTGGCCGGGAAGTTTCTTGCGCCGCTCAAACGGGAGCGGGGTGTCTGACTGTAGGCGCACAAAAAAACCGCCCGAATTGATTCGGGCGGTTATCAGTCTATCGTAATTGTTCAAACCTTTCATAAAAGTGGGCCTAAAAACCGAAGCGATTTGCGAATCGCACGGCACGGTGCTGGGCATACCATCGACGCTTGGCAATGTTCGACGAATGTCGTCGTTTTCGGGTTCCATCGGGCATTGTGCCAGTCTCCACCATGTCGGGCAAAATATGTGATTCTCTGCGAGGGGGTGTTACCGCGGCTTTTATTTGACAATCCCTTGTGATTTGTCGTTGTGTGGTTGGCCGGGTTGTGTCTTGCCTCACCAAGCAGGATCACAAACCGCTGACAAAACCGGACACACATTTTTCCAGAAACTGCATGGATTGCGTTATCCAGTATTCGATGTCTGGAAGTGGCCCGTAGGATTATTCGTTGCACCTCTTACAACAGTACCCTGAAGGAGGGCTGTCGCACTGTCTCGGGCATTCTGACGACGGTTTTCTGGGCCGAATCATTGAAACGTGAGCTATCTTGGTGGTGTTACAAAATTGCGATTTTTCGCTTTGACGATTGCGATGTTTTCCCAGACACCGATTCCCGGCCGTATCTCTGGTCAGTAACTAGCGAACCAACGATGGAACAATTCTCACCACCGGCTCCCTTGACGGACAGTCAAGATGAAGAAGCGATTCGACTCTTAAATGATCTCGATCATTGGGCGGATCGCTGCAAGGGGCATTATTCCACAAAACGAACGCAGCCTCGCAATACCTTTCGGCAGCGCGTTGCGGTGTTCGTCCCGGACGGGTATACGCAGTTCGCCGAAAAGACGGTGCACTACTCGTTCGAGGCTTGGGCCCGCAACCTTTCCTCAGGCGGCCTTTCGTTACTGTATCCCGGGCAACTCAAGTTTGAGAAGGCGATTGTTTGCCTCAGTCCAGACCAAGAACAAAAAAAGTATTTTTACGTACGCACGACCCGTAATCGCCGAGTCTCGCAGGAATTCTGGGAATATGGACTGCAATTCGAAGGCGTGGTGGACGACAACGAGTCTCCGTTGATCGATTAGCAACGCGATTTTCCACCCCAGCGAATTGGTCCGCAGCCGACACCTCACTACAATGCACTCTGGATAGATTTTTCCAGAGTGGCAACAGAAAGGGTGTCCCGCATGGCTGAAGGTTTTCGCCAGGAATTGGAAACGTTTGAAAACCAGTTTCCTGATCGCGACTATACAATCGAAACGATTTGCCCCGAATTCACATCGGTCTGTCCCAAGACTGGACAGCCCGATTTTGGCGAACTGACGATTACGTACGTTCCCGACAAATTGTGCTTCGAGCTGAAGTCGCTCAAAATGTACCTGCAGCGTTTTCGCAACCATGGCGCATTTTATGAGCATGTCACCAACTTGATACTGGATGACCTGGTTGCCGTCACTCAACCGCGCTCGATGACAGTTCACGCGGCGTTTACACCGCGCGGCGGCATTCGCACCAATGTGATTGCGCAGTACACCGCTGAAAATCAATAAAAAAAGCCCGACCACGCAATGGCGCGGCCGGGCAGAATTGATTGCGTTTTCCCCTGTTGGGAGGCGAATCGAATGGTCCTACTTGGGTAGTCGGTTGCGCTCAACTTTGGGGAACGGTCCCGTGAGCGCTTTCATGAACTCCACCAAATCAGCCTTGTCCTGATCGGTCAGGTCCAGCTTCTTGATCTTGTCGCTTAGGTGCGGATTGGGATGTCCTCCCTTGGCGTACCATTCGACAACCTCTTCCAGCGTTTGCTGGCTGCCGTCATGCATGTACGGAGCTGTGAATTCGACGTTGCGTAACGTGGGAGTTTTGAAGGCACCGTGGTCCTTCTTCTCCTTGGATTCTGTGAAACGGCCGAGGTCCGGATCATCGACATCCATTCCTACGCCCAGATTGTGATATTGCTCGTCGGTGAAGTTTGCACCGGCGTGGCAGGCCTTACAGTCGGTTTTCTGTTCATCGAAGAACAGCGCCCAGCCGCGTTGGGCGCTTTCCGACATCGGATGAGCCTCTGCGTCTTTCTTGGCTTGCTCGATTTCTTCATAGAACTCCGGATCATCGGTTTTGATTTCGGCCAATTCTTCGTCGCTCAGATCGGCAAACCGTTTGGCGTTCTCGGCATAGTCAAACGGTGATGCGCCGGTGACGATCACGCGTTCGAATGAGGCGAGTGCGCGTCCAACGTTATCGATCGTGACCCCTTCGTCACCGAAAATCGACTCGAATTGCAAACGATAACCGTCGATGCCCTTCAGGCAAACCACGCACGCGTCGTGTGTATTACCCATTTCGATGGGGTTGGCGATCGGCCCGACCGCTTGGGCTTCCAGTGATTCGGCGCGACCATCCCAGAATTGTTTGTCGCTTAAGATACGGTTGTAGCTGACCGGCGAATTGCGGCCGCCTTCTTGTCCGTTGACACCCACTCCAAATTGAGTCTGTCGTGCAAATCCTTCCTCGGGATCGTGGCAACTGGCACAACTGATGGTTGTGTCGGAGGAGAGCCGTGGATCAAAATACAACTGGCGGCCCAACTCGATTTTGGCAAGCGTGAGGGGATTCTCGTCAAGGCCCTTGATCGCTGCTTGTGCCGAGGCCATTCCCAACGGCAATTGAAAGTCGATGACCTTGTGGTTTTTGGGGTCTTCGAGCCATTTTGTGATTTCCTCAGTCGTCAGCGGTCCTTCGCCTGGAATTCCCGCTGTGAGAGGCGAGTCCACCGTCGGCGGCTTCGCCGCTGGTTTTTTCTCAGGAGCCGCTTTCTTTTCGCTAGCGGGTTCAGCCGGTGCCTTGGCGACTACCGTTTCAGATGGTGTTACCTCTGCCTCGGCTTTAGGCTCTGCTTCTGGCTTGGCGACAGGTTCGGCTGTCGCATCTGCGACCTCTTTGGCCTCCGGTTCTGTGGCTGTTTTAGATTCGACTGGGGTGTCGGTTGAAGCGGCGGTCGATGAACCGGGCGTGGCGGCATCATCCTTTTTTGCTGCGCATCCCGGCATGACTGCCATGAGCAACACGGCGCACAGCCATGTCATTCGTTGGTTTCGTAACTGCATTCACTCACCTCCAGGATTTAATAGCGGAAATCTCGGTTGTCTGGTTGCCTTGGCAACTTTAAATCGTAGCACCGGCGAGGCCCCGGTGCGGATCCTTGTCTTTCGTCGTGTCTATTTCTTTGCCAGTTCCGCTTCGACGGCTTTGATCACCTCGGGTGCATCGGGCTTCACGGGGGTGCGGAAGCGGGCGACAACTTTTCCGTCGCGGTTGATCAGAAACTTCTCGAAGTTCCATTCTACTTCGCCGACATCTTCCAGCCCCGTTTTTTTGGACGTCAGGAATTTGTACAGCGGGGCGGCATCTTCGCCATTGACTTCGACCTTCGAAAACATGTCAAACTTGACACCATAATTCTCTTCACAGAAAGCGATAATTTCCTCGCTCGTACCCGGTTCTTGTTTGCCGAATTGATTGCAGGGGAATCCGAGAACCGCCAGTCCTTTCTCGCCATATTTTTCGTGCAACTCTTCCAATTGCTTGTATTGCTTCGTTGCTCCACATTGACTTGCCGTATTGACGATGAATAAGACCTTGCCTTTGTACTTCGAGAGGTCGATTTTTTTGCCTGTGAGCGACTTCATCTCTTGGCTGAACACCGGATGCTCCTTTTTTTTGCCTGAGTCTTTTTCCTTGTCCTTTGCGGCGAAGCTCAACGAGGCCAACATCATGACCAGACCAGTGGCGACAATCAATGAGAGTTTCATGTGTCGTTCCTTTCTCGCCGGCCAAGTACGTAAAGTTGCTCGCCGACGAAATCAAATAAGTGGGAATTTGTAGAACCAGTTTCAAAACCCAGTTGCGCTTGTTCTCGAAACGTTCAGGTCAGTGTCAGCGGGACGCGTCAGAGGGTTTTGAAACTACTTGTAGGTAGGGTGGCCCGCGCTCAATTATGTCACGGTAGCTCACGAATTCGCAAGTCACGGAATTCTATGGGGGAACCCTCAGATTCCAAGCATAAATATCCGGTCCGCGGATCACACTCTGTGCCGCCGGAGACTTCTTCGCCGTTGACCCACAAGCGAACCTCTCCGTTGACCGCTCGGATATAATAGTGATTCCACTCTCCTACCCCTTTGCTGAGGTTTTTGGAAGGGAAACTGCGACGGCCGTTGGGAGCAAAGGGAGGGAATGGCTTCATTTTCGAATTCCCCACAGGAAAGACGTCGCCGTGCGTGGTGAACCAGTCCGACTTTTTGCCGTTTTTCTTTTCGAAATTCTCGGCATACCCGTGATCGAGGACTTGGTTTTCGATTCCGTGCGGCAATTTTCCCGGCTTAAGTCCCTCCAGCGAGGCGGGCGGAGTCCAGATGAAGACGCCGGAATTGCCGGCTGACTTCAGGTGCCGCCACTGTACCACCAATTCCATGTTGGTGTAGGTCTTGTTCGAACGAATCACACCGACCGGCTTGCCTGTGCAATGGAACGTCCCGTCTTGGAAGCTCCAAGTGTCCTTGTCGCAATTGACGTTGGTGAAATCCTCGAGTGTGAGCGATTTCCAGCCGGGCCCAGTGCCATTGATCTTGGCGGCTGTCACGGTTGACTGTGTTTTGTCCTCGTCCGCGCGGCAAAACAGCGTTGCGGATACGAGAATACCGGCGATGAGCAGGATCGAGCCAAAGTGTGTTTTCATCAGTAGGTACCGAATCGTGGAATGTGCCTGGAAAGAACGATTGTCTCAGCAGGCTATCATACCGCGACGGCAGCGCGCACGCGAGTCGTGGGAACCGGCGAATAGCAAAGGCCGACCCACAATACTTGCAGACGCTGTGCCGTGCGCTGCGAGGGCTATGTCCCGCTGGATTCGATAATTCGTTCCAGGTGTTGTTCGCGGCTTTTTTCCAGGCGGAAGGTTACTTCTGAGACTTTACCTTCGTCGTTGGGGACAAAATCAACGATGACACCCTGTTGATAGAGCGCATCCCAGCCGGGGTCGACCGCTTGAATCGGATCCCAGAAACTGAGTCGTTCAAGTCGTTTGAGAGAATTCGTCGTATGCGATTCGGTTTTGATCGATTCAATCGACAAAGTGACATCAAACGAACGACTCTGAAAAAGGCGTTTTCTTAAAGTCACGCCGTACTCAGTCCAACATTTTTTTTCTAACGGCAAAATGAAGTCCTCCGAAACTACGTTGTTGTAGCCACTACGACCAATATGTCAGTCGTAGTTTAATGGCCATTGTCTGTCCAGCGAGATCCAGTGGACGCGACGCTCCTGCGTTCGGCATCCGGTGGCCCGTCCATTCCCAATTGGCCCGCTCGAAAGGCATGAGCAATCGCGGCGGGGACTTGCGCCTCCGCCAGGACAACCCGTGCCTGATTTTCGCGCGTGAGCGCCTTCATTTCTTGTTCAAAAGCAATTGCGGCCGCGAGGCGTTCCTCGGCCTTGGCGCGGGCGATCCGGATGTCCGCCTCCGCTTGATCCGTTTGCAGGCGAGCGCCCACGTTTTCTGCCACGTCGATGTCGGCGATGTCGATGGAAACGATCGAAAAGGCCGTTTGCGAATCCAATCCGCGTTCCATGACTTGATGGCTGATGCGAACCGGTTCGGCCAGCGCTTCTGCATAGGTTTCACAAGAGCCGATCGCCGAAACGACCCCTTCGCCGATGCGGGCGATGACTGTTTGTTCCGTGGCACCGCCGATTAACTGCAGGAGGTTGGTGCGGACCGTTACGCGGACGCGGACTTTGAGTTGAATCCCGTCCTTGGCGACGGCGGAGATCATCGAAGCTCCCACGACGTCCGGGTCGGGGCAATCAATCACCTTGGGATTGACGCTGACTTGGACTGCATCCAGGACATTGCGGCCGGCTAGGTCAATGGCGGCGGCGGTGTCCCAATCGAGACTGATTTTGGCGCGGTGCGCGACGATCAGCGCGAGGACCACTTGCAGCAAATTCCCCCCGGCGAGCACATGGGCTTCCAGTGCTTGTGTCGTGATCGAATCCAATCCGGCTTGTACCGTCATCACCTTCGCTTCCACGATGGTCCGCGGATTGACTTTTCGTAGCGACATCATCACTAACGCTGCCATGCTGATGCGCGTACCGGTGACAGTTGCCCACAGCCAGAGACGAAAGTATTTGGCGACTAAAAACAGGCTGCCCAACGCAAGAAGCGCTAGCACAGCCATTCCAAGCCATTTCAGCAGGTCAGGAATCATGGCCCGCCTTAGTCACGTTTGGTCGCGGTCAGAATTTGCCCGCATTGGCAAATGGTTTTTCGTACATGAACAACCGCTTTGCATTTGCGGCACAGCCTTTGCCACGCATGCAGTCCTGATGTGCTCTTGGGTTCGACCGGTTTGGGAGAACGTTTGTATTCCGCCAAACGTTCCGCATCGGCTTGCTCAGCCGCACATTGTGGATGAATACCTTCGGCCGAGTAACTCGTAAAACCGCAGACGGGACAACGCTTCCGCAACGGAGCCGAATATAAAGGGACCGGCTTACTTATCATCTGCATCTCCGATAACGATTGACCGATCTATGGATTGCGAAGTGTGCGATAGGGATGCCGTGACGAATTCGTCGTAAGCATCACATTCCGGGCCTCGTCTCTCGATGTTAATCCCGTTGTAAATTCTGCTAACAATTGGTGTGCCAGTCGTTGATGGACTGACCATGAAAGCTTGGTCTCCCCATCCTGCGGCGACCGGTTGTGTTCATTCCAGCAAAAAAAGAATCGTCACCCCAGGTCGCAAACCTAACCGACCTGGTGATTCGGCAGCGAGTCTGTCGCATTGTCCCAGTGCTGTCGCGTCACTTGGGTGACAACACCAATTGCCCCTGCGTGGAGGTCGCAAAGAACGAATAGCCGCCACTGGGGAAGCCACTGCGCGCCATCGATGAAATTCTTGCGGACAATGTGCACTTGCATTTTTAGCACATACAAATATAGTATGTCCGACCCTGTTGGTTGTCAACAGTAGGAGCCAAACCATGAAAAACGTCGTCATAACCCGCGAAGTCTTTCTTGAGGATCGACAAGGAAAAACATTCGCCGACGTCGTCAACGACCCGGATCAGCCCTTTTATGCCGTACTCGAGTTTTTCAGCTCTGCCGATCGGCAGCGGCGTATGGAGGAAGCTGAGATTCATCATGACCGGTCTCCTTTGGCCGGCGTTGTTCGGGAGTTAGAAGCGACACCGATTATTGATCAGTTTCTGAACGAGATTCATACGCGTCGCAGCAACCGGTTGCGGCAGGCGATCGGCGTGGTGGTGCGTATCGTCATGCAACGTCGAGGTTGGCGGAAAACAGGACGTAAAGGGTCCCTAGGCGTGCGTGCAGCAAAAACCGAGAAGCGGTCGCCCCACCACAATACGGGGGGATTAGCATTTTGGTTCATCCGCGGCGAGCGATATGAACTTGAGGACGGCATGCCTTATCAGTCGGTCCGAGAACGCTGCAAAGCCTTTGAAACCGATTCACCGAGCGACGCGACTAATAAGTTGAGCGACGCATCCAAAAAGCTCAAGCAAGACAACAATTCCAACAGGCAATCAAAGTCAACGAATTCAGCGGCGGTGAATTGAAGATCTCGCTACTTCACCTGGCGTCGTTTGTGCAGATGCCATAAATGAAGGATTAGACGAGGTCTCAACAGGCAAGGAAGCAGCGTTCACGATCGTTGGTTTGCGATGCAAGCCGGCAGTGAGAGTAGATGAATTGAAAAGAACTGGCGCCTGACCGGCGGTTACTTTGTGGTGACCGTTTGTTGTGCAGGTGATTCTCGCAATCGGCTGCAGGGAGACAACGAGCCCCCCGACCGGTAGTGCGACAACTGAATGGAGAACAAACATCGCCAAGAATCAAAATACCTACGCCAAGCGTCAACGTGAAATGGAAAAAAAAGTCAAAGCCGAACAGAAACGGGCACGTCGTCTCCAACGCAAAAATGGTATCCCGGCGGACATCAGGGCGGATGATTCCGAGTCCCCGGACGGTTTAGAAACCGCGGTTGAAGAAGACGACGCGAACCTCGAAAATGACGTCAATGCCGATCCACCGGCCTGATACGAGACGCTGTGTTGCGTGTATTCGGTAGCCGATATGCTCGACAGTGCATACGAGCAAACGCATGAACGTGCAGCGGATTGAATCGTCTCGATAAATCCATGGTCGTCAGTTATAGGAGTCGTTCTTTGGTTGGTCCAGAAAGTGTTTGGGACTCTCAATTGCACCAATCGCAGCCCGTCGCATATAACGTCCAACCAGGATTAAACGGTTCGCTTGCCTCGAAGTTCGTATCTTTACTCTGATGCAAACGCTAAACCGTGAGCGTGCAATATCGCGGTACAATTGAGGCGTTCGTGTTGCGTCGTAGCGGTCGACAGCCTTGGATTGCTGGATTGCTGGATGGTTGGGTGGCCTGGGACGATGTATTCAATTGCGTTCAGACGACGCGGATGTTGCGTGACCACGCGTGCCCTGTGACCATTCGTATGGCGGGCCGAATTCGACTGAGGCTGACTTAAGGAACTAGGGATGTCATTCGTAAGGAGGGTTGAAGCTTGGTTGCTCGCATTTTCTATGCTGGCATTGCGGGCTACGTGCCGGATTAAGTTGCACAACGACCCGCGACCCGCGCTCAAGGCATCGCAAACCGCTTATGTCTATTCGATACTACACGCCCATCAGGTGTCAGCGGCTATCGAGCGTGAGAAGGGGACGGCGGCCATGGTGTCGCAGTCGATCGATGGCGACCTGCTCTTACCAGGGTTTTGGGTATTGGGCATCAAGCCCATTCGCGGCTCAAATCGCGCTCACAACCAAGACAAGGGTGGACGTTCGGCGCTGAATGAGTTAATTGCGCATGTACAGGGAGGATCTCCCGCCTATATCGCTGTCGACGGTCCCCGCGGACCACGCAACCATATTCGTAAGGGCATCGCGGTACTGTCGCGCGAATCCAATGCTACGGTATTGAACATCATTGCCGTGCCCACGCGGCGGTGGATCTTGCGAAAAACGTGGGATCGATTGCAGATTCCCAAGCCATTTTGCCGTATCGACGCCTACTTCGCTGAACCATTGCAACCCACAGAATCAGAGACCGTCGAAGAGTATCGCCGTCGCATCCAAACGTCCCTCAATGAGTTGGAGGCGAGTTACGACGGGGATGAACCGGTTCAAGCAGCTGCGCTGCGAAAAGCAAAAGCTGCCCGAACGGCTGACTGATCGATCCGGTTGAGACGGCTTGATTCCAGCGTTCCAAACGTGTTTGGTTGGTGCTGGCGATACACGTCTTCAATTCTGCTCGCCTGAGTCGCGCACACGGGCCATGGCATCTTCCAGGAAGTAATTAATATCTTCGGCGTTTTCGGCGTGCAGGACATCATAGGCATGAGCGGCGCTGCGGGCATGGTACAGTTGCTCACGAAAGTTGATGTTGCGCGTAATGGCCGTTGCAATGGCAGCGAGGACTTCGAGGTGCCTTTTGCGGTCCGCTTTGGGTGTGGCGAGCAACAGCACCGCATGCACGGGCCCGTCCGGCGCGCCGATGTTCAGCCCTTTGGAGCTAATTCCCAAAATACCCGTAATGTTTGTCCCCTCTTCCAATTCGGCATGCGGAATCATCAAGCCTTTGGAAAGAAAGGTTGATTCCAATTGCTCGCGCTCAAGCACCTTTTGGACGAACTCGTCCTGTGGAAGGGCCGGTGTGATATTTGTGGAGTAAAGTTGAGAAGCGAGAGAACGGATAATCTCGTCTTTGGTCGTGCCGGTGATGTTTACCGAGATGTGGTGTTCATCCAGGAAATCCAACAATCGTGGGAAATCTTTGTCCTTCTCGCCCGCCCTCTCGAGTGCGAATCGTGCTCCGCTCGGCCCCAGCAACTGGTTGATGGCCAGCGCTGCCAGTCCGACCGTTGTGACTGTTGCAGCAACATCGCTCAAGTGTGGGACCGACTGCACGATAATGATTAGACCGACGGCGACGCCCCCGTGTGGCACCAATGCCAGTCCCAAATAATTTCGCACGCGTTTGGGAACATCCGCGATCGACATGGCGGCAAAAGCACCGGCATATTTACCGAGGAATCTCGCCAGAAAGAACAGTACCACCAACCCCGCCGCTTGCATGACCAGCGCGAAGTCGAGCTTCATACCGGCCAACGTGTAAAAGGCAGCGAACAGCACGCCGCCAATAGAATGCAAGTAGGCTTCTGTGGAACGCACAGTATCGTGACGAACGTTGGAGACGACGATTCCGGCGAAGGTGCAGGCCAGGATACTCGATGCTCCGAAACCGGTTGCGGCACCCCAGGCACCTAAAATTACGGCAACCATTATTGGCCCCAGAAAGGCTGGGCCGACGATCGTACGCGTTAGTCCCAGCGCAATCATGGAGCAGCTGGTCCCCACAAGAAAAGCGACTCCAAACTCACGCGCCACGGAAATTAGTGCGGTCGGCCAACTACTATGCCATGAGACAACGTCACCCGCGTCTTGAGCAAGATAGGAAACGACGAACGTAAAAACCCCGACCGCGACCATGTCAATCAATGCGACTGCGGCGATCAACGTGCGCGTGAGAATTCCTTTGGCGCGAGCCTCTTGTACGACCAGCACGGTCGTCCCGGGAGCACCGGCGATCGCGATGGCCGCCAGAATTAAACAGACGCGGATCGTCATATTCTCCGGATCGATCCAGCCCCCCAAAAAGTACATTGCCAGCACGACGATAGTGGGTGTAAACAGAGCTTCGCCTAATAGCAAAAACCCAAGCCGTTTTCCCGCATTACGTAAACTGGCAAAGTGCAATGCCGCCCCGACCGTAAAGGCGATGTAGCCGAGCACAAAATCCATGAACCGATCAAACCCGGCCACCGCTCCGCTCGTCAAACCGGTGAAGGCGTCATGCTGTGGCTCAAAAGACCGCAGCAGAATTCCGGTGAAAATCCAACCCGTGACTTTGGGTAGACCGATGCGGCCAACGAGTTCGCCACCGACAATGCCGGCCACCAATACCACAGCAAGTTGGAAGAGCGAGTCATCAGGTGTGAAATGGATGTTCATGCCTGTGCCTTAGGGGCTGATCCCCAGAATGTGATTCCAAATCGGAGACAAGGCGTCCCATGGGGCCGCCGACATCGGGCATGCATAAAAAAAACCTGCATCGCAGGCGAACGCTGCTGAATACAGATTGTGGTTGTCGTCAGAGTCAAATCATCAAATCAGAACTTTACCGTTGTGAACGCAGGTCATATTAATAACGAGGATTTAAGGTTGTTGTCAAATGCACATGCTGCGAAACTCGACGGAGTTGATGATGATTTCTCCTCAATGGTCGAGTTCTGGCTGAGTTTTAATTCGCCGACGCACGCGCATTCCCGGTCCTGTTCCCACTATGATGGAGGGGAATATCAACTCGTTACATTGGGGGAGACTGCGGTCTCAATCAAGCGCGTTGTTTTGACCAAACGCGATACCAGACTCACCTCCCCAGGGACTTCCCCGTAAAGGAATTTCATGTTGTCGATTGGACTCACCATCGTGTTTTACTTGGCGGCGATAATCATCGTACGTCGCCGCTGTGAACCGCACAGTCAGATTCTGACTCTCGGCATCTTGCCGATGGTTTGGATTTCGCTGCTATCGTTGGCGGGTTTGTTTGAGACGTTGGTCGGTCTGCCCGCTACGGTCACGCTCGCCATGATTGCCATTGCCGTCGTCGTGCTGGCCGGACGGGAATTTCGCAGCGGAGGGGGAGGCTTTCCACGACCGGCAGACTGGGTTTCGGTGGTTTGCTTGACCGGATTCGCTGCGGTCGCTGTCGGAATTGCAGCTTACGCACATCGATTCGAGCCCTGGGGGGGGATTGATTCGATGTATACCTGGCAGTTAAGGGCACGCTTTCTGTTTGATGTGAACGGTCCTTGGACGAACGGGTTTTCAAACGACCTGGCGCTCTTGCATCCCGATTATCCGCCGATGTATTCGTGGGCGCTGTCCGCACTGTGGTCATTGGATGGGGCTGAGAAATCGAGTGCTGCGGTCTGCTTGTTTTTTCCAATATTTCCAGCTTGGGTTTTGTTGATGGCCGGGTGGTGGAAAACGCAGAACCCCGGATCGAACTTCCGGTTGACAATTCCGCTCGTCTGCTCAGTCGTGTTGCCAATCGCCGTTCGCATGAATGCCGGGTTAATGCTTGATTTGGTTTTAGCCTACGCGATTGCCGCTTCTGTTGCCTGGTTCGAATGGGGGCGACATCAAATATCGCGCACGACGTTCGCGACGGCTGCGTTTATTGCCGGGTGGGCTGCGTTGGTCAAAAACGAAGGGATTCTTTGGTTGCTGGTTTTCACGGCAACATCAATGTGGATCGGCACACGACGGAATTCTCCGATTCGTTTGAAAATGACATCGTCGGGATTCTTGAAGGCGTTAGTTGTTGGTGGAGCGGTTCCGCTGATATGTTTATTGATCTTCAAAGCCACCTTGGCACCCCCCTCGGATTTGGCCGACCCGGTCCGTGCCGCGCAGATATCCGAAGTCATTCAGCCGGAGGTCGTGCTGCTTCCCACATCGCTCTTGATTCGCGTGGATCAACTCTTCGAAGGCTTCCGCCATCAGCTAACGGTATCCTATTTTATTGAGAACATCGTGCCGAACTGGCGGGACTGGGGGATGTCTTTATGGATGCTTCCCGTGTTGACAGTGTGGGGATTCGTAGGGCGAAAACGAAAAGTCTCCGGTCTGTTTGTCGCGCTTTTGTTACAAGCTGTGGGCTATTATGTGATCTACTTGATGACCCCTTACTATCCGTATTGGCATCTCTCCACGTCGATGAACCGGTTGGTGTTGCATCTGTTGCCCGCATGGATCGGCGCCGTTGGGTTTGCGTCCGTTAAGTTGGAACAGTCCTCCAGCGACGCTACTCTCGCGGTAAACCGCTGGCAGGCGATCGCATCACGTGCTGCCGCTTGCTATCTGGTGGGTATGACGATTTTCATGGTGTGGCAAGCTGGCCAGATGTCGGTGGGATCAGCGGGACGGCCGGATGTGACGCAGCTAAAACAAATGGAATTTCCCGAGATCGCCGAAGCGTCGTTCGTCGCTCCCAACATCGATGCCTCAACGTTTTACGATGCGCAATTCATGGCCGTGCCGACCGTGTTGCTGGCAGATCGCCGCGCTGAGGTGTTGTTGGCACGCTTTCCCAATGAGCGGGAACTTCGAGCGTATTGCGCCGCTAATGGTTGGGATCTGCAGAAGAACATCGGCGGATTCGGCTGGGCACGCAATACCGGCGGGCAAGGATTGCTCCAACCGGGGCGAGGTCTATTTGGCAATGCTCAATAGAAGTCGAAGAACGCCCCTGGGAAATCTCATTTGCCCTACCCTACCCGGCTCAGCATTGCAAACGATACCCGACTGCGAACAAAAAAACTCCTGCATTTGCAGGGTAATTCGAAAGCATGCGTAAAGAGGCGCATGCATCGAGTGGGCGATACAGGACTCGAACCTGATAACGTAACTGACTGCGCTGGCGATAGCTTAGAACAACCAGCAGAACAAGGCGTTGCGAAATCCGGTGCAGTTGATGATGGCTTGGCCCAGTTGGTCGAAATCTGGACGCGATTATCTGCATGCGAACGAACCACCGTCATGAGAGTAATTCATGCCGCCGTTGGCTTACGGTGAAGCCCGTCATCCAAAATCTTGCGAAAGTATTTCACCAGCGGAGCACATGGACTGGCGAACTGCCCAAGATGGCAGGTTGCTCCTCCGTCTCTACTGCGCTAATTCAGTCACCCTATGGAGAAGCTGTCGGGCCGCTCTATAGCGTGATCACTTTGAGCTTTAAGTAAGGCCAAATATTGAAATCCTTGTTTTTATGATCAGGTATTGAGGCAGTTTGAACGACCTACTACCACAAACCATTATCGGTCCACGTGGATCCATTTTCTCCTTGTAGTACTAAAATGGTATCTTCACGACGCATCAAAGGAACGACCTCGACGGCACGACGCCACAGACGGAGGTCTTCTCGTTTGATGTGGTCTGAGATCTGCCTAAAGCGGCGTCCCCCAAAAAACAATGGGATACTGAGCAAAACACAGACTGCGACCCCGACCCATCCACGCACGCCAGGCGATTCAAACCAAGCAAATAGCAGGGACCCCAGTACAAGAACTGTTCCAGCAAGATGTGATAGGCAACCTAGCCCAGCGTAGCCTTCTTCTTCCGTCAAATAAGGAGAATCCGTCGATAGATGATCCGCCGATCGATTTTGCAATTGTTTTTAACAAAGTGCCAAGATAGTACAACGATTTCGTACGATTCTTGATCAAAGCTCACCACCTCAATCCTACCCCACCACGATGATCGCCTCCTGCACGTGTTGGCGCGAACGGCAGACACTATCAAAAGAGTACAAGGGGTAGGCGTCGCTCGCCAGAAAATTCCCAGTCCGGCCAGTTGTTCTACAACACCTCGCCGCTGGACATCAAAAAGCTGATGGGTGATCAGGACAATATCGGCGAGAACATGTTCTCCTGCATCCAGGCCTTTTCGCCGGCTGTCCGCGATATTTTTGAGTGCTTCGACTTTCACGTTCAGGTTGACCGGCTGTCGCGGGCCAATCTGCTGTATTTGGTCACCGAAAAGTTTGCCAATGTCGATCTGCATCCTGAGGTCGTCAGTAATGAGCAGATGGGGTATGTGTTTGAGGAGTTGATTCGCAAGTTCGCGGAACTCTCCAACGAAACTGCCGAGGAGCACTTTACGCCGCGGGAAGTCATTCGCCTGATGGTCAACCTGCTGTCCATCGAGGATGACGACGCCCTGGTCAAGCCGGGGATTGTTCGCTCGCTGTACGATCCGACTGCCGGGGCCGGGGGGATGTTGTCGGTGGCGGAGGATCATCTCAGTGGGCAGAACCCCGATGCGCGGCTGGTGATGTATGGCCAGGAACTCAATGGCGAGTCGTACGCCATCTGCAAAGCCGACATGTTGATCAAGGGGCACGACATCATCCACGGCAACACGCTGTAGAGTGATGGCCTACCGGGCGAGCACTTCGACTACATGTTTTTCAATCCGCCGTTTGGCGTGGAATGGAAAAAGATTCAGAAGGAAATCAAAAAGGAACACGCCCAAGACGGCTTCAACGGTCGCTTTGGTCCCGGTCTGCCGCGTGTCAGCGATGGGTCACTGCTGTTTCTGATGCACATGATTTCCAAAATGCGGCCGACGAAGGATGGTGGCAGCCGGTTTGGGATTGTCCTCAATGGTTCGCCGTTGTTCACCGGCAATGCGGGAAGCGGGGAGAGCGAGATTCGCCGCTATGTGCTGGAAAACGATCGGCTGGAGGCGATCATCGGCTTGCCGACCGAAATGTTCTACAACACCGGCATCAGCACCTACATCTGGATCGTGACCAACCGCAAGCCGGCTGGCCGCAAGGGGAAGGTGCAGTTGATCGATGCCAGCGGTATGTGGCAGAAGATGCGGAAAAGTCTTGGTAGGAAACGCAAGGAACTGAACGACGAGCACATAGCCGAGATCATGCGGCTGTTTGGCAATACCGCGGTACTGTTCTCGGACTGCGCGGATGGATGACAATATGTTTGGCATCGCATCTTCCCTTTGTGGAATTCCTTTTGGCCTAGCTCAGATCAATGGTCTTATAGCCTAGCAAGGTCAGCCGTATAGACCTTGCGAATCAATCGAGATGCCTTGCTGCCAACGCACGAAGTATGCGGGGGCTGAAGGTACTTTTTGTTCTACTTTTCAAGTAATTGGACGACCTCGGCGTGGCCATTTTTCTTGGCAAAATCGCGCGCGGTATCACCATCCGTATCGCGAATGGCTGGATCTGCTTTGTGTTTCAAAAGCACCTGCACAACCTTTATTTGTCCCTCAGCCGCCGCGTGCATGAGCGCTGTAAACCCTTCGCCGGTATCGGCTGCATTGACTTCAGCACCTGCCTCAATCAACAACTCGACCGCTTCCGCATTGGCGCCAGTTGCGGCGAACATCAGTGCCGTACGCCCTGTTTCATCACGTTCCCCCACCGAGGCACCCTGCTCCAGCAATAGCTTGACCAGGGGAGTGTGACCGTTGAATGCGGCGAACATTAAGGCCGTGCGCTGCTGTTCGTCAGTCGTATTGACATCCATGCCCGATTCAATGGCCCGCTGGACGGTGTCAATCTTTCCGTGAAGTGCGGCATCCAAAAAGGCCGGTACCTCGAATGTGACTTTTTTGATTTCCTCTTTTGCGGAAGGGGCTGCATGCGTCTCGTGCGCGAAGGCTTTTTCTTCGACGGCTTGGTTCGAATCGTTCAATGGCCCCGCCGTTGTGTCCGAGACCGACTCGGTCGCCTTCTCGCAACCGACCAGGAGCAGCGGCACGGCAGCCAACATGAGTATTCGAGATCGCTGACCAACGCATGTTCGGTAAAGGTGGTTTTTCATGCGTCCATGGTAGCATCCCATTTCTCAAGTTGCCACAACTGACCTTTGCCATCCCATAGGTCTGCTAGATTCGACCCGTCGAACTTAATGTCAGCGTCGCACTTGGTAGAAGTGGCGTAGTTAATGTCTGCTGCTGCCCGCGCGGTCCAATAGTGTGAAATGGAATGTCGTCGTATGGCCCTGGTCGTGCTCTCGGCCAACTATGCCGCAATTTCGTGAGCCGAAGATATAGTCCGATTGAGACAATCCGCCGGCGTCGGTATTGTCCCAGAGCGTTCAGCGGGGGGAGTAACAATGCTATCTCAGGAACTGACAAAATGTTATCGCCCGCGCTTGGGACGGCACTTTGGGCAATCGACTGGGGAGGCTTGACGACAACCATCATAGACTGCATAGTGCGTTGGAACATCCTATCTCTGTCGCTTACGCGACCAGCTGCATTTTTCCGAGTTTCACTTCGCCCTTCAGAATGCAGCCTTACGATTGAAGCCTTATTCTCTTACTGATATTCGTACAAAAATCGGGCGGAGCAGGAGCTTTTCCCTCACTTCTCGGGACCTTCATTCTGGAAATTGGACGACAGTATGGCATTGCCCTGGATTCATGCGCGCCTCGCTTCTCTCTTCACTGCAAAAAGCAGAACTGAACAAAACACCCGACGAAGAAAACAGCAGCGTAATTGGTCGGCTGAGGTTTTGGAAACGCGGATATTGCTCTCCGCTTCGAGCATTGTGATCGATGGTGAGTTTAGTGATTGGGAGGCTGTCACAAGCTACACTGACGCCACTGACGATCAACACGACACTGATCACAACGGGCAGAATGACACCCCCAGTTATGTCGACCACCCCGACGTTGATTTACTGGAATACAAAGTTAGCCACGATGAAGAAAACTTCTATTTCTATTTCGAAGCGAGCGGCGAGATTGGTGCCACTCAACAGGAAAACCTAGCTGAAGGTCTGCGATCGGGTCGTTATTACGTCATCGTGACGATTGATGTCGATAACGATGACTCGACCGGCTACTGGCTGAACGAAGGGGGATATTATCCCACTTCAGACGGCTATGACATGAATGCCGAACTGGAATTCTATAACGGAGCTATCAATACGGGCCACTACCTGCTCCATGGTGCGTTAGATGATGCTGAGCTGGAACAATCGTTTGCCGATCAATCCGGTGGCAACTATGTATGGGGAGGCCCCCAAACCCAAGGGCCATTTGACCCGGGATTCGTGGAGATTAAAGCCGGCGACTACGACCACTACACCCAGTGGGTCTACAAAAACGACGACCCCGCTAATGGCGGAAACGATTCAGTCACCTTTGTCCAGGATAGAGGACCCGTCGTTACGGGAAACATCACATTTGCCCAATCTGCTGATAGTACCAAACTGGAAATGATGGTTCCGTTTGAAGGATTCCTGACTGACCAATTTGGTAACTCAATCATTGAATTGGGGCAAACGGTGGACCTCTCCTTCTCGCTGGAAGCGAGCGGCGAACTAAGTAACGAAGTGAGTCCTACAAACCCCAATGGAGAATGGGCCTCCGATACGGGATCGCCAATTGTCGGCTATGTTTTGACCACTCCCAAGGATTACGGCGACGCGCCTGATTCTTATTCGACGTTAGCAGCCAGCAACGGGGCCAGCCATCTGGGTGGGTCCGGTCTGCATCTGGGAGCGACTGTCGACACGGAATTTGATGGTCAACCCGATGTCAACGCCTCACTCGATACTTACGATGATGGAATCACAGCCATCACCGCTTTGATTGCCGGTGACAACGTCACCGGGACCGTGGTTGCTTCAAGTTCCGGTTTTCTCAATGGGTGGATCGATTACAACCAAGACGGTGACTTCGCTGATGACGGCGAACAGTTTGTCGTTGATCAAGCTGTGGTTGCAGGAGACAACGACCTGAACTTTACGATCCCTCTCGCCGCAGTCACTGGCTCTACTTACGCAAGACTGCGCGTTAGTACGCAAGCCGGCCTCTCTTATGATGGTGAAGCTGTTGATGGTGAAGTCGAGGACTATTTCATCACGATTTCAGGCGCCGAGACGGATCTGAACATTGAGAAATCCTCCGGTCCTACATCGGTCGCTCAAGGCGAAGCGGTTACTTACACCCTGACCGTGACAAACAATGGCCCCGTCGATGTGGTTGGAGCAACTGTCGCTGACACGTTCAACGCTGAACTGGAAAACATGACCTGGACGGCGGTGCTGTCGGCAGGTGCGAGTGGGAATACGAGCGGAACGGGTGACATCAATGAATTGATCGACCTCGCCTCCGGTTCCACAATCACATACACGGTCAGCGGAACCGTTACGGCGGATGCCCAATCGTTCGTCTTCAACAAGGCCTCGGTGACAACCCCTCATTTGGTGAATGACACCGACCTGACGAACAATAACGATTACGACATTGATGTCATCACCGTAAACACGGCAACCAGCCTTGGTGAATTCGTTGAAGGAGATATCGCTCCGGGCGTGAATGACGGTGACTTTGTCAAAGAAGTTGTTTTCGGCGATTTGAACGGCGACGGTTGGGACGACGCCGTGTTCGCGTTTGTCAATGGTGGACATCAGATTTGGTTTTATGACGAGAATGCGGAAATTCTCGTCGATTCGGGCCAAGCCTTGGCAATTGAAGCAAACCCTGCGGCAGCGCACCATGCCTTGGGAACTGAAATTGCTGACTTCAACAACGATGGTTACCTCGACATCGTGGTACTGGTCAAATCGACTCAAGCCGTTTATCTGAATGATGGTGCGGGTAACTTCGGTACCGGTATCGATATCGTTGGAATCAGCAGCCTCGAAGCTTATGAAGTCGAAGTGGGTGACCTCGATGGCGATGGGGATGTGGACCTGATCGTGGCAGACGATGACGGCTCCAGCTTCGGTGGTACCGGAAATAGCCTGCTGCTCTTCAATGACGGTAGCGGCAGCTTCACGCAGATCACCTCAATGCCGATGACCACAGCCGATGATGATACCTGGGATACCACAGTGGGAGACTTCGACGGTGACGGTTCTCTCGACATCGTCTTCGCCAACTTCAATTCCGGCCAAACAAGTGAACTTTGGTTGAATGATGGATCGGGCACGTTCACGAAGTCCGCCCAGGACTTTGGGGAAAATCGTCATTGGAATGTCGAACAGGGTGACTTTGATGACGATGGTGACCTTGATTTAATGCTCGTCGTTAACAGTGGTGATCCCGATTACGTGGAACTGTGGCGCAACGACGGAGTGGGCAACTTCAGTTATGACAGCCAACGCACTTTCACCAATGAAAATGGCCAGGGAGGCATTGAAGGCATCCAAATTGGTGACCTCGATGGCGATGGCGACCTCGACGCTTTCTTTTCCACATATGGTGTAAATGGCACGATCCAGACGTGGGAAAATGACGGCTCCGGTACTTTTACGACTGGTTTCGTTTCGACCTTCATCACTCCCACTGCGCCTGACACCGCGGGGGGCTGGCGATCCCGATTGAGCGACGTGGATGGTGATGGCGACCTGGATGCGTTTGTATTTGAAGGGTTAAATGAACAAGTTCATTACTTTGAAAACATCAACAACGTCGCTCCGACGATAGCTGTTGATTCCTCGTCTATCACCGTTCCTGAAGGAACTGCTGCGACCAACACCGGTACATTCGGCGATACGGCTGGTGATACTGTCAGTCTTTCCGCGTCGATGGGCACGATCATTGACAACAACAACGGGACCTGGAGTTGGTCCTACGATACGACCGATGGCCCTGATGAAAGCGACACGGTCACGATCACCGCAACCGATGGCGACGGCGCAGCGGCACAAACCACATTTGCATTAACGGTCGACAATGTGGCCCCAACGGTAGCCGCTGACAATGCGACGGTGTCTGTTTCGGGGGGAAGCACTGCCAACAACAGCGGCGTTTACAATGATGTCGGGGACGACACCGTCACTGTGACAGCTTCCATTGGCACGCTGGTCGACAACAACAACGGCACTTGGTCCTGGTCGTTCGACACGACCGGCGAACCCAACGGCGGTCAAACGGTGACGATCACGGCGACCGATAGTGACAACGTAGCCACCCAGACGTCATTCAGCCTGACCATTAACAATCTGCCGCCCACCGTCGGCGTCGACCAGGCCACGGTGGCCGTCAATGAAGGAGGCACGGCCAATAACAGTGGCACGTACGGGGATGCGAATGGCGACCCCGTGACCGTCACCGCGTCGATGGGTACGATCATTGACAACAACGACGGGACCTGGAGTTGGTCTTACGATACGACCGATGGCCCTGACGACAGCACCGTGGTCACAATCACGGCGACAGATGATGCAAACGCGGCCGCGCAGACGACCTTCTCGTTGACGGTGAATAATCTCGCTCCGACGGTCGGGGCTGACAATTCGTCCGTCACCGTAGACGAAAACGACACCGCGAATAATACGGGTACCTATGGCGATGCCGGAAACGATGGCATTGTGCTCTCTGCATCTGTCGGTACGATTGTCGACAACAACAATGGGACCTGGAGTTGGTCATACGATACGACGGATGGCCCTGACGACAGCACAGCTGTCACCATCACCGCAACCGATAGTGATGGCGCTGCTTCGGAAACGACATTTGCGTTAACGGTCAATAACGTTGCTCCGGGAGTGGGAGTCAATAGTGCCTCTGTCGAGGTCATTGAAGGCAATACCGCAAATAATAGCGGCAGCTATGGCGACGTTGGTAATGATAACGTATCTCTTTCCGCTTCAGTGGGGACCGTCGTTGACAATAACGACGGCACATGGAGTTGGTCCTTTGATACAACGAGCACTGCAGACAGTGGGACAGTGACGATTACAGCCACAGATAGCGATGGTGCTGAATCGGAGATTTCGTTCGCATTGACGGTTGGAAATGCCGTTTCGGAACCGGCTGTTCGATCTGAAGTTCTCACGGGCGTAACCGATCAGTGGCAAATTGTTACTCTCGATCATACTTACAACTCGCTGGTTGTGGTTTCAACGGTGAATAGTCAGGCGGGAGACCCACCCGTTGTTTCTCGTATCCGTAATGCCAACGGAAACAGCTTTGAAATCAAACTACAACGGACCGACGGATCGACGACGGCAATTCCGGGCAGGAACGTTCATTACATTGCCGTGGAAGAGGGGAGTTACAACGAAACTGACCATGGAATTACCATGGAAGCGGTCAAGTATGATTCCAGCATCACCGACAACAACAGCAGTTGGGCGGGAGAACAACAAGAATATCAAAACAGCTACACCGCTCCGGTGGTGATTGGTCAGGTGATGACCGAGAATGATTCCGGTTTTTCCGCCTTCTGGTCACGCGGATCGAGTAGGTCCAATGTTCCAACACCCACCGATTTTTACGTGGGAAAACATGTTGGCGAAGATTCCGATCGAATTCGGAACGATGAAACCCTTGGCTTTATCGTGATTGAATCGGGCTCAGGAACCATTGACGGCTTGAATTTCACCGCCGGCCTGGGGGCAGATTCCGTTTTGGGAATCGATAACAGCCCTGCGTACAATTACAACTTCGCAATCAGTGGAACACCGCTGTCAGCTGTCGTCTCACAGGCTGGCATGGACGGCAATAATGGCGGTTGGGCTGTACTCTATGGAGCAGACCCGCTGTCCGCTAATTCACTGGGGCTTGCGATTGATGAAGACATCGCTAAAGACAGTGAACGAAGTCATACTTCCGAACAAGTGGCCTATATCGTCTTTTCTGAACCAACTCCCGTTCAAATTGGTAACCCTGAATTTCGTACTGATGTTCTCGGCGGGGTCTCGGATCAATGGCAGACGGTCGAAGTGGGGCACACCTATGATTCGATGGTTGTTGTTGCCACAGTGAATAGCAAGGCGGGAGACCCTCCCGTGGTGACCCGTATTCGGAATGCCAACGGAAATAGTTTTGAAATCAAATTGCAACGAACCGATGGATCGGTAGACCCAATTTCGGCGATGAAGGTCCATTATACGGTGGTCGAAGAAGGTGTTTACACTCAGGCCAACCATGGAATTACGATGGAAGCAGTCAAGTTCGTCTCGACCAGGACAGACGAAAACAATAGTTGGGTCGGTGAGGAACGTAGTTATGCCAACAACTACAGCGCTCCGGTTGTTGTCGGGCAAGTGATGTCTGAAAATGATGCTGGTTTTTCAACCTTCTGGTCTCGTGGTACTTCGCGAACCAACGCTCCGTCTGCCAACAGCCTTTATGTCGGTAAAAACGTCGGCGAAGATCCTGACTCAACACGAAATGATGAAACCATCGGTTACATCGTGATTGAATCGGGCTCAGGAACCATCGACGGCTTAAATTACACTGCTGGTTTGGGGGCTGATTCCATTGCTGGATACGGCAACAGCCCTGCTTACAATTACAATGTCTCGACGGATGGCGCGCCAATTTCGGCAGTTGCCTCACTGGCTGGTATGGATGGCGGTAACGGCGGCTGGGCCGTTCTCTACGGTGAAACACCGCTTTCTTCAAATGAGTCCAGTAACACGATTGGTCTTGCGATTGATGAAGATGTCGCCGGAGATACTGAAAGAAGTCATACCACCGAACAGGTCGCTTATCTGATCTTCTCGCAGGGACCAGTTGCGGTTGTCGCCGCCGGCGAAAATGTAGCCGCTGGCTTTAATCCCGCTGCAAGGAACACCAACCCGCAAGTTACTGCCGATCCTTCACCGGCTTTGTTGCCGTCTTCCAAGAATGGCGAGAAAAGTACCGTCTACTTGGTCGACGCAACCAGCGAATCCACATCTCTGTTCGATGTAGACAATGCAGCCGCCGAAGACGCCGCCCGACTGGTCGGAACGTCCCTGTTGGACCTTACGATTGACGATAAGTTTCATGAATCCATCGTCGAGATGTTGGCAACGGCTCCACTGAAGACTATTGGCAGCAGCGATGAGACCGATTACGAGCGAATCTTCGCAGAAATCGGCGGGTTGCTAACGGATGAATTGGCTGCGGGGTTCACAATGATTCGCGCGGACCAGTCACAGTGAGCGACGAAAGTCGAACGACGATAGTGGGTTGGTCTCAAGGTTTCCTGGAAGGACTATCGGCGGAAACAACGGTAGTAAGCCGCAGTTGTCATTTTCAAATTGGTGGGTTTTGGGGTAAGACGCTCACGGAGAGTGCGTCGTGTGGAAATCCTACTGATCAGTGAAGCATGCGGCAAGTTCGCACCATTGAATCGACCCGATCAGGTCGTTCGCGGCGAACAATATCATCGAGTACGAAGGTGTTGTTCCCCGCTGGCGGATCAATGCATGAGGACGGTAAATGCCCACAGGACGAATGGGTGCGATCTTCGTCTTGATAACGGACATATTCACCGATGAGGTAATTCAGGTGCTGCTCACCAAACAACAGATAATTGTCCAAACATTCCTGGTTGATGCTTTGGATCACCTGCTCGCAGCGCGAATTCAGGTTGGGGTTTTGCACCAGTAACCTGCCCCCATCAACCGAGACCAGAGCCTGATATACGATTCAGATTTCTGGTCCCAAAGAAGGAGGCCGGTCAGTCGAAGATTGTCCAACTTCGAGCACTTCGACTCATCAAGAAATTTGGGCGGTAGAGATAACCGCTGAGGTTTTTGATTTTGTAGTGGCTACCCGGTAAGTGCGACTACGTTGCAGCCAGCATCTCACATCGTAGAATCGGTGTTGTCGTAGTTTCGATTTCTGCGCTTCGTCAAAGTTAGCCAGTGTGCCGGGCAACATGCGATGAGGGCGCTTTCGCGATAGTTTTATGTTCTTAGAATCGGGAATGTTTCTTCATGGACACCGTCGTCTTTATCCACGGCACTAATGCTGGGCCCTGGACCTTGGCGAACTTTGCCGAGTATTTTGCTGGGAAAGGGTTTGCCTGTCATTGCCCGGCCTATCGCCACCACGACCCGTCGCCATCACCAAAAGATGCAGTGCTGATGAAGGGGTTAAGCATTGCCGACTATGTGGAGGACATCGCATCATTCGTTGGGACGCTGAATACCCAGCCCATCCTAATTGGTCACTCACTGGGTGGCATTGTCGCCCAGAAGCTCGCGAGTCGCGGCCTGGCCAGCGCTATCGTACTGCTGAATGGCAGCGTCAACTGGGGAATCCTGCCGACAACAGACCACGAGCGGGAACTAGCCAAGATGTTCATCTCTGCTGGCGCGTTTTGGGAGGAGACGCTGCTTCCCGACTTTGAAACCATGGCGCGGTTTGGTCTTAACAAGCTCGATGTTCAGGAGCAGAAGCGGGTGTTCGACCGGTTAGGGCCAGAGTCGGGACAGGTTATGTTCGAACTTTTTTTCTGGATGTTCGACGTCAACCAGACGACTAGGATCGACTATGACGCCATCAAATGTCCGGTCCTGATGGTGTCCGGTACGGACGATATAGCCGTCCCGCCGTCAACATCGCGGCTGATCGCTGAGCGCCACGGTGAGCGCACCACATTTCATGAGGCGCCCGGCTACGGTCACTATTTGAGTTTGGAACCAGCGTGGAAGGAGATCGCGGAACTCTGCGTAGACTGGATTGACCGGCAGGCGTGATACGAGACGCGCGGTCCAAAAACAATGATGGACGAAAGTTAAACGACGAAACGACGTTCCACTGAAAATCGCTTGACAGAACTGTCGGCGGAAATCATGGTCTCTAGCCCCAGTTGCTATTGCAAATTGGGAGATTGTCACGGTCAGTGCGCAAGACGAGCGCAGCCGCGAAGACGTTGGCGAAATCACGCAGCCCGTTCATACCATTGAATCAACCCGCCGAGTCGTTCGCAGCGAACAATATCTCGAGTACGATGGTCTTATTCTCCGGTGGCGGATCAATGCACGATGGCGGTAAATTCCCACAGGAAGAATGGGCGCGATCGTCTTTGTAATAACGGATGTATTCACGGGCGAGGTAGTTCAGATGCTGCTCGCCGAAGACCAGAAAATTGTTCAGGCATTCCTGCTTGGTGCTTTGGATGATTCGTTCGCATTTGGAATTCAGGTTGGGGTTCTGTACCGGTAGGACCTTGATCTTTACCCCTTCGGCTTTGAGCACATCGTCAAACTGAGCTGTGAAATTTGTGTCGCGATCTCGGATCGAATGGGTGAACTCTTCACCCTTGTCCTCGAGGTCCAACAGGAAGAACCTAGCCTGCTGATCCAACTGAGCGGCGTCGGACTGCAGCGCCACCGGCTTAGCGTAGATCTTTCGAGTTCCCAAGTTGATGAAGACGAGAGTGACATATTCGACGTTGAAACGCCGGTTTGTCGAAGGCTGCGATACCTCTTTTTGTCGCGCATCCTGTTAACCAGTGGGGCAAAGGTTTTGGTACTTCTTTTCGGTTAACGGGACTTTCGGTATCGGGGGCCGTTTTAGAAGGGTAACTTTTTCAATTAATCTGTCAGTCTACCATGAAACATCTTATTGGAACCGAACGGGATCACTGTTTGGCCAGGTGTTTCTCAAACCAAGTCGCCATTTCCGCGACGGATCGTTGCATGTCATCTGGGGTGAAACCGTGCCCGGAGTTTTCAAACTCGATCAATTGGTTTGGAATCTTTTTGGCATCGAATTCCGCTTGAATCTTGCGGCTATGATCGATCGGCACGAGGTCGTCCTTTGCTCCAGCGAGTAAGAGTGTCGGTGCATCGTCGGGAGTGACATACCTCAAGGGGGAATGACTTTCCGCTTCCTTCATTCCCAGATCGAGCGCCGGGAAATTTGCGTAAGCCGGCAATCGCTGCGGGTAGTCCTTTACCATAATCGTCAGATCGGTTGGAGCGACGAACGCCACTACGGCCTGTACCCGGTCGCTGATTCTACCGACGGGGTCCTTGTCGTCCGGGTTCCCTTCGTCGGCCGTTGTGCCGAGTATCAGGGAGAGGTGTCCTCCCGCGCTCATACCGAACACGCCCAGTCGATTTGGGTCAATCTTGTACTTGCCGGCATTTTTGCGAATGAAACGGACACTGCGGCGAACGTCTGAGACGGCATCGGGAATTCCGTAACGCGGGCTGCTGCCATGCCGGACCGCGAAGACCGTGAATCCTTTGTCGGTCAGCGGTTTGAAAAGCCCCTGCATTTGTTCCGGGGGCGCCCAATGCGAGTACCACCCACCGCTGACCATAAACAGAATTCCAACGCCATTTGCGTCGTGCGTTGGCGTGAATACGTCGAACGTCAGCGCGAGGCCGTCCTTGTGGCCGTACACGACGTCTGGAGTAATGCTCAGGCCTGAATCGTCGGCGAGAGCTATCGTCGGAACAAGCAGCAGGCAAAGTGCGATAAAAGACCGCATGTTATCAATCCTCAAATGAAATCGTGGTTTAATTGGGAGTGATCAACCGATTTTCCCGAGATGGATTTTGGCTAAGCTACGTCGGCGGGCAGTTCCACCGATGATAACCTCATGCGGCGTGGTATTCCATAAAATGGAGTCGTTTTCGCCCGACTCGACGCACCTCGAGTGGCCGGAAAGACCGGCCTGCCCCGTTTCCGTTTAAAGGACACCCCCGTTCGAAACTCTCGAACTCTCCGGTTCGGGGTGGGCTGGCGTTTAACGGGACGGGCAATAGTACGCTAGAATGATTTCCTTGCTAGTTTACAGAAATTGTGTTCGAATTTATGAATACTGTACGATGATCATACAGGTTGGCATTGGCGCCTCGAATTCGCCACGTATTAAATAAACACCGGCTGTGACGTATTTTCCTCGTTGCGTCGCGCCCTTGATTAGTCAGCTGCTTTTTCCGTCGCGGACGAACGGCCGAAACTAATGATCATGACCGGCAAGCAGGGATATAGAGTCGCCTCATCGTGCATAGCATCTTCAAGGTGATTTACGCGCCCTTTTCGTTGGATGTGGGAAGAGTCTCCTGCCATGTGATCAGCCAGGAAGGTTGGTAAAGTCATCAGAAGTTTACCAAGATTTACCAAATAGCGCCCGCCCATTCATCTGCCTCGGTTACATTCGTCGGTCACATCTCTAATAATTTGGAGCAAATCGCTTTTTTTGTATCATACGAGGAGCACATTCCTGTTTTTCAATACGGCGCTATGCCATGCTTGTGAGCCAACGCGACCTATTTCATCATAACGAAGTTACGTATTCTGTCGCTGCGACGAGTAACGGCGATGTATTCGATGTAGAGGTCTTCGACATACCAATCTTGGCTTACATCACCGGCTGCGTCCGAGGGTACGTCGCGGAATACGCAACGTTGGATGAAAGATTAATACTTAATACTCTCTTTGTTAGCCCCGTCAGATCAAACCACAGCGCGCCATACGGTTTCGAAGCCATAGATGGCCCTCCGATCGATGGTGTCGCCCCGTCGCCACCGCCTGACGGCGAATCCTCAAATTTCCACAATTGCTACCAGGATTTGAATGTCCATCTGGAATATAGCGGCGGCGTACTATTGACACGTGAGTGGATTGACTATGACGCTGCTCAACTGGGTTACAATGATGCCTCATGGCGTATTGACGTTGACTATAGTGATCTCAATGATGATGCCGTCGCCTCGTGGAGCCTGGAAGCATTTGAACTTGTCTTTGAATCTGGCGAATTGATCGGGGCATACGATCGTTCAGATCCAGTCGCCGAGATCCAAGAAAGAATTCGACGACTCCCCAGCATTGAAAAACCAGCGTTGAAGCGTTTTAAAAGGCAACTCCGCAAATTCGTCAAGTCGTCGTTCAAACATAAGTATGGGCTCGGATATAGTTGGGTCAAATCACTTTCCTGGCCTTATTCGTGAGACTTCCATTACCCTTGGCACCGGAATTCGAATAAGTCTCAGGTATAAATCGTCTGGATTTGGATAGGCTGGATGGTTGACGGGTTGGGCAATCGCTCCATGGGACAATTGACACGCCACCTCCTGTCAGCAATACCACTCCCATGAGCAGAATCACTTCCCGGTGTAGCATTTGGGCTTTGGGGCCGCGTTCGGTACGCCGAAACCGAGGTACCTGCCCTCGCCTAACGGTCCTTCATCGTTGCCACCTTCCCAGTGCGGTTATGAAACTGGCGGCGCGTGAGGATTTCGATTGCTCCCGTTGGTTTTTCGAGGATGTATCGGAATCCGCGATCGACAATCACGGGATTGCCGTCGAGAATGCGACCGTCGGGGGCAACTTTGACAGATTCACCGTCGCCAAACACTTGCAAAATTCAAAGTTGCTGCTGGGTCGAGGCGTCCCACAGGCGAATCTTGCTATCCCGTCCTCCTTAAGCGATCCATTGGCCGTCGGGACACCAAGCGATGCAGGTCGCCCGGTTTTCATGCCCTTTAAGTAAAGCCTCCGATTGTCCGTCCGGTGTCCATAACTGGATCGTACCATCGTCGCTGTCGGTGGCGAGTTGCGTTCCATCTGGATTCCACGCTACTGCCCCGGTCAATTGGCCGATGTTCAATATGCGTTCCAGCTTACGTTGAGGAGACATCTGCGATGGAGAAATGGCCTATTGGCGTGTTCGCTTCGGTCGATGTCGGCTTGGGGGTGCATCTGGAAGTGGCACAGGACCTGGAGGTGCCGACCGTGCAGGTGTATGCGCCGCACAAAGAGACCCGCACCAAACAGACCGCACAGGTAAAATTATTCAGCCTAACTTAATCTGCAGTCGCAGTCTGGATTGGCGATTCGCCGTCTCAACGGACCTCCGCCCCTTAGTTTTGGATGTTAACTCTCGATTCAGCGGTACCGAACTTACGGCGCTGCAAAATCCAAACCTAGCGGAGCGGGTTGGACGAGCGTTTGAGCCAAGATCACTGACTCACGTTACGAGTCCGTTTCGAGAGTAGCCGCTCCCACACACGCGACGGAATCTCATTGAGTTCTTCGGTGCGGACCGAATAATTGGCTCGATCACCTCAGCAGAGGCTGATAGTTGGGCCGCGTGGTTGGCTGCCCATGAGCAACTGGCGGAAAACACGGTTCACAAGAGATCAGCAAATGTGAAGATGTTCTGCCGCTTAGCCGCGCGTAGAAAGCAAATCACAACGAACCCCTTCGCTGATTTGGTCGGCTCAGTGATTCCGTCGCGCGGCTGCCAGTACTTTATCCCCAAGGAGATCGTGCCGTTGAAATGGAGGGTATTGACTGGGGGGATCGTCGAGTTCTGATCACTTCGCCCAAAACGGAGAGGTATCCCGGAGGTGACAGCCGAGTCTGCACGATATTTCCCGAGGTCTTTCCCGCCCTTCAGGATGCTTTTGGCACAGCATCGGAAGGAGACGTCTATATCTTCCCATCAGTCCGGTCAGGCGATTAGAATCTGCGGACGTGGCTCAAACGAGCGATCGTGAAAGCTGGCCTCACGCCTTTGCCGCGTCTGTGGCAGAACTTTAGGGCGACTCGATCGACTGAGCTGGCGGACCTGTTCCCATCGCATGAGGCCGCAGCCTGGCTTGGGCACACCGAGAAGATTGCTGACGGGCATTACCGTCAAGTGACGGCTGACCATTTCAATCGAGCCACGAAGGAACCGACCGGGCCGCGAACACGGCCAGAGATTCTGGCACAGAATCCGGCACATTCACCGCACGTCAAGTCTCATCAAGCCTCTTCAAGGAATGAAAAGCCCCCTGTGTTTCAGGGGTCTGAGGTAAGCCGTGATACATTGACGAGCGAATAAGTGGGCGATACAGGACTCGAACCTGTAACTTCTTCCGTGTAAAGGAAGCACGCTAACCAATTGCGTCAATCGCCCCAGTGAGCTGCGTCGGACAATCTAGGGAATCGATCCGGCGCTGTCAATGAATCTTGCCGATGAGCGAATCACTGAGTGGATTTCGTGGCAAATTGCGAAAAAATCCGCCCGTACTGAACTTCTGTGATTTTTGCGGCTTCTGCTATACTCTTCGTTCGATTGGCGCGCCGGCGCCGCTCTATCAACTTCGCGGAGACCCACACCAATATGGCCACGCCGTTTGCCGAAAGTGCACAGGGAGTGCGGCGTTTGCATGCCGCGGTTGTGGAGTTGGAGCAGTCGACGCGGTTGTTGCAGTTGCCCCCACTCGCCGGACGGGAGTGGTACGAACTGCTGACCCGCAAGTTGATGCCGCAACTGGTCGGCGATCCCTACATCGTCGCCGCTGTCGTCGGTGGGACCAATATCGGCAAAAGCGTGGTGTTCAATCATCTGGCAGGCTGCGACGCCAGTGCCACCAGCCCGCTCGCCTCGGGGACAAAACATCCCACCTGCCTGGTTCCCCAGGGGTTTTCGCAACGGCATGATCTTTCGGCCATTTTCCAGGGCTTCGTCGTCAAGGAGTGGACCGATGCAGCTGCGCCGCTGCAAGAGGTGGCCGAGCACCGGTTGTTTTGGCGGATGATTCCGGAATTGCCGGAGAATTTGCTGGTGCTCGATACGCCCGACATCGATAGCGATGCAGAGGTCAATTGGCACCGCGCCGATTGCATTCGGCATTGCGCCGACGTGTTGATCGCCCTGTTGACCCAACAAAAATATAACGACGCCGCCGTCAAACAGTTTTTTCGCAAAGCGGCCGTCGAAGGCAAGGCGGTCATCGTTGTCTTCAATCAATGCCAACTCCCCGACGACGAACAATATTGGCCGCTATGGCTGGACACCTTTTGCCGGGAAACAGAGATTCGACCTGAATGCGTGTATCTGGCTCCGCACGATCGCGAAGCGGCGGAGAATGGTCGGCTGCCGTTTTACATTCGCGAATTTCCTGTCCCCGACGAACCGTCGGCCGCGCTTGACGATGCCCGCGACCTGTCGGCGGAATTGTCGCAACTTCGTTTTGACGACATCAAATATCACACGTTGCAAACCTCGTTGGCCCGATTGTTGGACCCACAACAGGGTGTGCCGGGATACTTGGATGAAGTGCGGCTCAAAAGCCTCGACTTTCAATCAGCGGCCGAATTGTTTTCGTCGAATCAGCTGGCTCGCATCGATGACTGGCCGCCCGTGCCGAATTCATTGCTTGTGTATCACGTTCGCGACTGGTGGCGGGAACAGCGCGAGGGATTTCCTCGGGCGGTGCACAATTTTTACAACACCGTCGGCCGCGGTGTCGTTGCCCCGTTTCGCTGGGCGCGGAATCATATCGCGGGTGAACCGACCGACCCGCTGGAGGAATACCGCAGCCGGGAATGGAATACGATCGTCGAAGCCATCAGCCGCCTGTATGACGGATTGACACAACTGAGCCAATTCGGCAATGCCCTGCTGCAGCCACGATTGGAAAAAGTCCTAGCCGGAAAATCACGTGAGGCATTGTTGGAGACCCTCTCGACCGAATACAAATCGCTGGATTTGGCGGACGAGATGTCACAACTCGTCGCGGCACAGATGCATACCTTCCGCGACGACAGCCCACAGATGTATTCGTTTTTAAAACGTCTGGATACCGTTGCTGCCGCAGCCCGGCCGATGACGTCGGTCGTGTTTTTCTTTGCCGGCGGCCTACCGGTCGGCCAAGCGGTCTCTCCTTTGATGGGAGACGCCATGACGCAAGCCGCCGTGCATATCGTGGGGGATATCGCCGGCGGCACCGGAGCTGTTGTGGTGGGCGAAGCGGCTGTGAGTGGCACGTCCGAGGGGTTGCGGTATCTAGAAAGCAAGTTCCGCCAACTCCAAGCTGGTTTCACAGCCCGGCGGGTGACTTGGTTTTCCGAACTACTGCGTGCGCATCTGCTCGGTTCGCTACAAGAAGAACTCCAATCCGCCGCCGACCTGCCGCAATCGGATTTGTTTGCCAGCGTGCAAGCGATCATCGACGACCTGCGACGGCAGCCGGTGGATGTGCGGGGTTAGGCGTGCAATCGTCGCACAGACGCTTGCCGTTTATCGCCGAATTTGTCACAGTGCGGCGACGTTGTCGCATGCGTTGTGGCACTCCCGTTGAGCCGGGAGATTCGGGAGCGTTTGGTTTTTTGTGAAACGGTTTTTCAATGGATTTTCTGCAACTTGAGGGCAAAACGGTCCTCGTCTTCGGGGTCGCCAATCGTAAGAGCGTCGCCTTTCATACCGGGCGTGTGCTGGCTGAAGCGGGGGCGACTGTTGTGTATGTCGTCCGCTCGCCCGCGCGGCAGGAGTCGGTGCGAAAACTAGTTGGTGAGGCTCCCATCTATGTCTGCGATGTCGAACATCAAGAACAGATCGACAAGTTGCGCGACGACATTGCCGCGGCGCACCCCCAACTGCATGGCATTGTGCATTCGATCGCCTTCGCCGATTACTCCGCCGGTTGGCTGCCGTTTCACGAAACGCCCCGCCCTGCTTTTCTGCAGGCGATCGACATTTCCTGCTATTCACTGATCGCGATCTGCAACGCTTTCCGCGAACTGCTCGATAAAGAAAACGGCAGCGTCGCCGCAATTTCGATTTCCACCACGCGGATGGCAGCGGAGAATTACGGTTATATGGCCCCGGTCAAAGCAGCGCTCGATTCGTCGATCGCCTTTTTGGCAAAGTCGTTCTCGCAGTTCTCGCACGTCCGCTTCAACGCCGTCTGCCCGGGGTTGTTAAAAACCTCCGCATCGGCCGGCATCCCGGGCTACGTCGACAGCTACCTGTACGCCGAACAAGCCACGCTCCGCAAACAAGCGGTCAGCACCGAGGAAGTCGCCTACACGGTCGCCTTCTTGATGAGCCCCCGTTCATCCGGCATCAACGCACAAGGGTTGGTGATTGATGCGGGGATGTCGATTAATTATTTCGATGATGGGTTGATACATCGCGAGGGGTCGTAAGCGACGGAATCATCCTGCGATTAGCGAGTCGGCAGATCAAAAAACCTCACGCCAAGGCGCAAACCTCGCAAAGATAAGGAAACGGCTTGTCCCCACTGTTTTGCGGCTTGGCGTGAGTCTGTTGTCATTCGCGGCTCAGCAGGAGCTTCGCCCTCACCGTCCCCCGCTGTGTCTTACACCGCTTCGGGGCGTGCGGGGGTGGGTTGGCCTGCTCCGGCGACGGCTTTGTTCAGTGCTTTCAAGTACGCCGCCGCACTCGCTTCGATGATGTCGGTGCTAAAGCCTTTGCCGAAGTACGTGCGGCCGCCTGTTTCGATTTCGACCGTCACCTCGCCCTGTGCGTCTTTGCCGACCGAGATACTGCGGACTTGGTAATCCCGCAACCGGGCGGAGATGCCGATGATTCGTTCCAACGCGCCGAAGACTGCATCGACTGGACCGTCTCCCGTGGCGGCGTCGCGCTGCGGTTCTTGGTCTTTGTACTGCAGTTCAATCGTCGCTGTGGGAATGCTCCCGGTCCCAGCGGAGGTGTGCAGGCTGATCATCTTCCACGCATCGCCGGTGTCGCCGATGCGTTTTTCGACCAGGGCGGCGATGTCGGCATCGTAGACATCTTTTTTCTTATCCGCCAAGGCAATGAAATCAGCGAAGATTTGCTCGAAGTATTCGTCGTCCAGTTTGTAGCCCATGGCGATGATGTGATCGCGGAAGGCGTGGCGTCCACTATGTTTTCCCAACACCAAATTTGTGCCAGAAAAACCAACGTCCTGCGGCCGCATGATTTCGTAGGTCGTTCGTTCCTGCAGCATGCCATGCTGATGGATGCCGGCCTCATGCGCGAATGCATTTTGCCCGACAATGGCCTTGTTGCGTTGGACTTGCATGCCGGTGATCGTCGAAACCAACCGGCTGGTGGGGAACAAACGTTTGGTGTTGATCCGCGTATCGCAGCCGTAATAGTCGCTACGCGTTCGCAGCGTCATCACAATTTCTTCCAGTGCGGCATTGCCGGCCCGTTCGCCTAAGCCGTTGATTGTGCATTCCACTTGCCGGGCACCTGCTTCGACAGCGGCCATGCTGTTGGCGACGGCCAAGCCCAAGTCGTTGTGACAGTGCGTGCTGATCACGGCCTTGTGGATGTTCGGCACGTTTTTCTTCAGATGGGCGATGCAGTTGTAGAACTGCGAGGGTGTTGCATAGCCGACCGTGTCGGGGATATTGACCGTTGTCGCGCCGGCGTCGATTGTTTTTTCGATCACCTCGCACAGAAAATCCAACTCGGTCCGTGCGGCATCTTCGGGTGAGAACTCAACGTCGGAGCAGTAACCGGCCGCTCGTTTCACCGACTCGACCGCCTGTTGGACAATCTCGCTTTTGTCCATCTTCAACTTGTGCTCACGATGGATGCTGCTGGTTGCCAAAAAGACATGGATCCGAGTTTGCTCGGCATCTTTCAGCGCCTCCCATGCCCGGTCAATGTCTTCGTTGCGACAACGGGCCAAACCACAAATTGTGGTTCGACTGCCGAATTCACGTGCGATCAACTGCACGGCTTCAAAATCTCCGGGGGACGCAATGGGGAAGCCCGCTTCGATCACATCGACACCCAGTTCGACGAGAGCACCGGCGACTTCCAGCTTTTCGTTGGTGTTCATGCTACAGCCGGGGGACTGTTCGCCGTCGCGCAGCGTGGTGTCGAAGATGGTGATTTGTTCGCCGGACATCCCAATGTTCTCCGTGGGAAAGGTAATCGTGTGAAAAGTAAGTCGTTAATTAAAAACAAGACGGTTTGGTTGTTGCCCTGGGTTCGGTGACCTCCCCTGCCCCACAAAAAAACCCTGAGGCCTTGGAGATAAGGGCTCAGGGTCGCAAATTCGCGAAGATTCCTCGAAATAGAACCTAACCCCGTCCCTCCGTAAGCAAGGACAGTCGAAGAGCAAGGTTGAGGAGGAGGAAACGAAACATGTGTCTCAATGTCTTAAAAAGTAGTTTTTCTACGTAGTCACAATGTACAAGCGTCGATCCGGGTGGTCAAGACTAGGGCAGCGTCCACTTCGAGATGTCATGCGGAATTTTTGACAATGTCGCGAATTCCCAAGGGTTTTCTGTGAAGTCGACAAAAGTTGGTATGACAAATCAGTGTGATCGTACCACTAGCAATCGCCGGAACGGACACGCAAACAGCTAATCAGGTTCGCGGACTTTGTTTGAATCGGCGCGCACGATGGCGAGCGCCGACCAGTCATCACGATTCACTTCACAGAATCAAGATGAATTCTTTGACAGCAACAGGCCGCCGACCCGCGCTTGCGCCACTGTAGCCCTCTCCGTTTCGCACTGCTCGAAATACAGGTCAGTTCAATAAGGGCGATGGTGGGTGTTGTGTCTGGCAGCACTGTTATTCGCATTGCATCGGTCGCGGACGGTTAGCGCGATATTTTCCGTCAACCCTCAAAGCGCGTTTGGTCGTGTTATGTGAGTATTTCTGAAAATCAGCGCGCTAAGCAGGCTTTACCTTTTGATAAGGCAAGTGACTCGTCCTCTTTACAAGTACCACAACAAGCTCGGTGTGCGCGCAAATGGTTTTCCGAACGTAATGTGTTGGCAGCCGATGGGTTACGAATGAAAATTCAAATGCGCACTCAATTGGCACAATTTTTCCTAAACCATTGGACTGGTGAACTATGTGAGATCCTGTCGATTGATGAAAGGGTCGGCCTGTTTATCAGTCACGGCATGATTGACATCGTTTGAAGTTTCACCATTTTTTGTTTTGGGCTAATCAAGGGGAGAGTTACGATGAAGACTAGTTTGATGTTGAGTGCGGCCTTATTGCTTGCTTGTAGCTTAGATGCACAGGCTGGGTTTATTGACTTCGAAAGCGGCTACTCCGACTTGGAGATCATCAACAGCGCGATCGACACGGGTGACAATTTGGTCACGATCTCCACCACTGGTAACACCAACTCGGCGTTCTCCTACATTGCTGAGGTTGGAACGCCCCCTAGGACGGGATTTACCACCGGTGGAAACGCCGCAGTCAGTGACGACGAGGCTGTCGACGGTCGGGCGGGAGGGTTCTTCCTCACCGATGATACCGTGGGTGATGTCGCAATCAATTCGGCGGACTACGTCTTCAGCTTTGCCGATGGCATTACTGACTTGAGTATGGACATCTTCGACTTCCGTGTCGATGGGGGAGCACAGAACGTCGGATCGACGGCCACAGCGATGTTGACATTGTTCTCCGATGAGGCGATGACGAACATCGTTGGCATGACCTCCTTCACAGCGGATCTGCAAAATCAGCCGATCGACGGCAACTGGGAAAACCTGCTGGTCATCGCCGACGGCGTGGCTGTGAAAGCCGTCTTGGATCTGGGCGGAGTGGATCGCGGTGTGGGTGTCGACAACATCAGCTTCACCACCGAGCCGCCGCCGGTCAATCCGGTTCCCGAACCCTCGTCGTTCGTGCTAATGGGCCTCGGTGCCATTGGCCTGATCGGCTTCCGCCGTCGCCAACAACGTCGTGCGGCCAAATAACAAACGCATCGCAGCATAAGCTGCAACGAACAACGGATGCATTATCGAACGACTCCCCGATAATGAGTTGAGGTGCCGGAAGCACCAATAGGCCGACACTCAAGCCCGGACTACATAACGTAGTCCGGGCTTTTTTTGTGTTTGAGGAGAGCCGTTCGTGTCGCAAGCTGATTGAACGAAAACGCGATGGTGCATTTCGCAGAATGCGGTCGCTAAGATCTCGTGGTGCCCGTCCAGGACGGGGGATCACTGGCGGGAAAGGACTCCATGGAGGTTTCGTCAACCTCGCTGACTCCACCCGCATCGCTGGGAGAAAGAAATATCGTCAACAGCAGGATACTGTCTTCGAGACCCGTCAATGAATGTGGTGCCGAATCTGGCACATAGAGTAACTCCCCGCCCGCAAGGTCCTGGCTCCGCCCCAGACATGAAAAGGCGATACGCCCTTCCAAGCATTGCACGATCAACTCACCAGGTGCGGAATGCTGCGGTATTTCCTTGCCGGCGCTGACGACTAGTCGCACTATGTTTAGCTTTTCGGTTTTGACCAGAGACGTGGAGTGGCTGTCTGGCATTTTCGCGGGACGAATTTGCACTCGTTCACCGGGCTGAGCAGGCTGCATGGGTTCGTGCTCCCAAGTTAAGGGTGATGGATTGTCGTTCCTGCACCTCGTTTCAGCATTGTATCAACAAGAACGGCGTGGAGTGAAGAGTTGGCGATCACGTCGCCAATTACAGCCTGCTGCGGTACTGGGCACTCAGTGTCTTCGCATCGCTGCTTCGATCATATCATGTCGCTCTGGTTACATACCTCAATCCCCTGGATCGGGTGTGAGAGAAGCAGCCGGCAGAAAATTGAGATGAGCGTCCCGCAATGTGTTGTGGAATCCGTCAGAACTTGGGGGGCTGGCCGCGCGGCAGGCTGCTTCTATTTGCTTGAGCCTGTTTTGTTGAGTCATCCAGCGGAAGTGTCTGTTTTGAGAGGTGATTCGAGATGGTTACCAAGCTCACTGACAATCTTCATCAAGGTTTAACAGGACCGGTATTGAACGGATTCGCTCACTATCTTATCTTTCCGCCAATCCAAGAAATGCCGAGGCCCCAAGAGTAACGCACGCAGCGATTTGGAGAAACGGTGTCACAATTGAACAAGCAAGGCCAGGCTTTGAAACCACGCCGCCCGACGTATTGGGTGATGTGCCTGTTTGTTGTGGTGGCCGGAATCGCCTGGTATGGATCATGGCGTCAACCTGTGAATTTTAGTCACTCATTGAAGCTCAGCACCCCGCCTCAATTTTCGTCCCATCAGAGGGACACAATACGAATCGGCGTATTTAACATCCATGGTTGCAAGGGAAAAGACGGCAAACGGGACGTCGGGCGTATCGCACAGTGCATCCACGACATGGATATTGTGTCATTGCACGAAGTCCGCGGCAGTTACGCATCGAATCAAGCGCACGAGCTGGGTGAGTTGCTGGGAATGTCGGCGGTTTTTGCTCCCACGGAATGGCGATGGGGCCGCAATGATTTTGGCAACGGATTGCTGACCAACGTCGAATTCTCGCAAATGCATCAAATCCCCTTAGCGATGTCCGGTCACGCGTATCGCAACGCACTCTTAACCAGTTTTCGTCTGGAAGACAAAACCGTACAACTGCTGATCGCCCATGTTGATTTGAGCGAAGACCGGGAGCGTCAACTCTCGGCTGTCACGAACCTATTTCTTACACTCAAAACACCAGCCATCCTTTTGGGGGATCTGAACGTCAAGGCGACCGATCCGCGAATGCGCGGATTAATGGCGACGCCGGGGGTGCGCAGTGCACTTGCCGCGACACCGGGACGCGGTCGCGATTGGGTGATTATGAAGGGGTTTCGGACGGTGTCAGCGGCTGTTATCGACAACGAGGCCTCGGATCATGCGTTTGTGCAGACTGAGTTACAATTGCTCAACGAGCCGAACAGCGCCGCTCCCAGGTCGACGCGTGGCCAAGCGAAACAAGCGAGCACAGCACGAGACAAGCATTGACCGTGCGGAGGAACCGCGTTGGTAGATTTCTAAAAATGGAGTTTTGGATGGGTGGCTGGGATCAAACTGCACGGCTGGGACGCCGAGATTATCTGCTGCTGACTGTCTATTGTTTGGTCCTTTTCGGACTGGCGATGGTCAGTAGACGCGGGTTGAGCATTCATGAGAGCGTCTTGCCGCAAAGCGCACGCGAAATGTACGCTGACGGCGACTGGGTGGTTCCCAAACGGGGTGGCGCCCCGTGGATGGAAAGTCCACCGTTGCCGCAATGGGCGACTGTCGCAGTTGCGTCGCTTTTTGGCCGCTGCGATACGGTCGCCATCGTCCGGTTGGGACCGACGTTGGTGGCGACAGCGGTCGTGTTGATGGTGGCATGGATGGCCACGCTGTTTTTCGGGCGAGGACTGGGGCTGTTGAGTGGTTTTGTTATGGCTACCACTTGCCAATTCCTGCGATATGCCTGGCTGGCTGAAGACGAGATCTATTTGTGCGGACTGGTTACAGCAGCGGTCGTGTTATTCGTCAAACTGGAATTTGCTGATGCCAATCCAGCGGATGAAGTCCGCGAACCGTGCGGTTTTTTTGGCGGCCGGCGACCGGCGGTTCTCGCTCTGTTTATTGCTTTGGGGATGACCAATCTCGCAAAAGGCCTCATCTTTGGAACCGCGATGGCGGTGATTCCCATGGCTGCTTATTTGCTGTGGAACGCCGACTTCGGCCGTATTCGTCGTTACCTTTGGTTTTGGGGATGGTTGGCATTTGCCGTTGTGATGCTGGCTTGGCCCGTTGCCGCTTATTTACGATATCCCGACGTCGTCGACGTCTGGCGGTTTGATCTGGGGGGGCGACTCGATGGGAGTTATCAAGCCAGTGCCGAACCGTGGTGGTATTATCCGGTCAATCTATTGTGGATTCTCGCTCCATGGACGTTGGTGATTCCATTTGGCCTGTGGGCCACGCGCGGTGCGGCGGTACAGACGCGGTACTCCGCTGAACGGTTTTTGTGGTGCTGGGCGATCTTTGTGCCGGCAGTCTTCTCGTTGGCACAAGGCAAACACCATCACTACTTATTACATGCCATCGCTCCCTGGTCGATCCTAGCTGCGGTAGGACTGTTTAAGGTCCGCGAAGCGATGTTGGCGTGGCCCAAATCGATGCATAATCCGTTTTGGAGTTTGGGAACCACGGCGTTGCCAATCTTGGTGACGATTTGGCTATTGCGCGATCGCATCCCGGGCGGCAGCAATGTGTACCTGCCTGTGATGGTGGCTTGTCCGTTTCTGATTGTCTTGCTGTCGTGGGCCATTATGCATTTGTCTGCCACACGCGCTGCGACGGCGCTGTTTATGACGATGGCGTTGGCCTACAGCTTTGGACATGTGGTGGCTGCGAAATATGTCGACACGCACCGCATTGACACGCAGTTTCTCACCGATGTCCGTGCACAGATTCCGGCCGACGAACAGATTCTCGTCGATTTGAATGTCGAAGCCTTACGGGGGTTCATGCTGCTGTTTTATCTGGACGAAAATGCCGTGCCGTTGCACAATTTGAGTTTTGCACTGGATGACCGGATCGAGAATCCAAGCGTGTTTGTGCTGACGCGGGCCAACAGACGGGAGACGCTTGATGAAATCGGCACGACCCGGGAAGTGATGCAAAGCCCGCAGACGGGGCGAGAGACATCGGCAGCGGACCGCTTGACGTTGTTTCGGCTGACGTATCACCAGGAATCACGCGGTGTCAGTGCCGAGAAGGTTCGCATCTCGCCCATGCAAGCGATGTATCGCGATAAAGGTCCGGTACTCAGGTGAACGGCTGCGGTCAGTCGATCAACTCGATCCGCACATCTGTGAAGCGAACCGTTGAGGCATTTCCATCCGCAGCATCGACTTGAAATCCAAATCCGGAAGGAACGTTTTCGATCACGAGTGCTGACCACTCAATTTCTGTTGCTGGAGAAAATGTATCTTCTTCGGTTCCCAAGGTCATGCGAAAATTCACCTCATCGCCTTGGAAGTTATCGCCGTTTCTGAAACGTTTGCGATTATTTCCACGGTGAAGCCCTACCCATTTGTACTGAATATTTTGCAAATTATATTGCAGGGCGACGTTGTCTCGCAGCGCGCGGGTATGTGAATGGACGTGCACTTTTTTGGGGAGATCCATCCAACGGATCGTTCCCGTCACTTCCGCGTTCTCAATACCAAAGGGGAGTAGAATTAGGGAAGATTTTTGGGCGGGCAGGTGACAAACGAGTGCGTCGTCATCGACCTTCCACGCGTCATCAATGCCGTCGAACAGTTGAAACATGGTCTCGGCCGACAAATCGAGAAATCCTTCTTCGCGAAGCTGTCGGCCTAGTTTGATGGCGAGTCGATTGCGTTTGATCAGTTTTTTGTCGCCATCGTTGTCCGCCTTCACCTTATCCAACCACCTGGCTGCCGCGTCGAAGTTACCGACATCTAAAGCGGCACGCATGGCGGCGATATTTTGTGCTTGTCCCGATTCCTCTTGCGAGAAGACAAGATCGCGAAGAAACGCGTAGGTGAAACCGTCCCAGAAGACTAACGGGTCGGGGCCTTCCTTTTCCAATTGACGAAATGTGTCAGCGACCTTGTCAAAATGACTGCCGTAGGCTCCATATTTGGCATATAGGTTTCGCGCGTATCGTTTCTTGGCGGAATAGTCCACTCCGGGGCTGTTCTTTATGGCTTGAATACCCTGGTTGTAATCCGACACGATTGCCCACAATTCAGGATCGCGAGAGGAGGTGCGCACGATGGCGCGGTCGCCGGGGATTTCGATGGTATCTCGGATGAAATCCATGCTCAAATCAGGAATTCCCTCTTCGAAATATCCGGTTCGAACACACTGTCCGGCAAAAATTAATAAGTCCTCATGATTATTTTCCTCGAGATTGTTGTTCCAGCGACTTTGGAGTACATCAAACATCGTGGAGTAGGCTTGCCGGGAACGCGGACGTGCTTTGATCGCTGCTTGAAAGTGCTCGTCAACAATTTCGAACGGCATGTCCAAGTCCATTGCAACTTTGATCATCTGCGTACGAGCTTCCCAGTCTTGCGGGTTGATTTCAATGCCTTGTTCCAGCTCTTGCTGCGCCAGTTCGAGACGTTCTTCAGGCGGAACGATATCTCCCGTTTCTCTGTCGGAATTGGCCCAGGCATAGAATAACAGACCGCGCTGGAGACAACCGGAATAGCCGGGGTCTTCATTTCTCCATTCCTCAAGGATCTGTCTGACCAGTTCCGGTTCGGACATATTTTTAGCGAGAATGGCTAGTGCGGCGTAGTAATAGGAGTCGCCTTGAAATTGCGGAGCCATCTCAAGCAACGCTAGAATTTCATCGTCCGAAGCCGTCTTGCGCACGCCGGTGCATATTTGCAGCCGGTCGCATAACAATCGAATTTTTACTTTTTTGAAGCGGTCAAAGGCTTTCTCAGCTGGGTTACTGTTAAAGACATACAACTCCCAGGCAGGTAGGCACAGCGGATTACGCAGCACAACGAGAAGCAGATCCCGGTTGTCTTTGCCGAACGTCATTGTCCAGGCGATATGACTGAGTTGTTGAAAATCTTTGGATCTGAGAACCTTCGGTTTCGAAATGTGGGCGATTTCCGCTTCGCTCAGTTCAGCTCCGATTTGTTCCAACACGCCGCGAGCGATTGTCCCCGGGATCTGATTCAGTTGGTCTTTTTCAAATATCAGCGGAGTGGCCGCTTCGACGTCAGAATCGTCGAGGGTGCGCACCGCAAAGGTTAACTTGAGCTTGTCGTTTTCTTCCACGACTTGTGGCAAGACGTAATGTTTAGCGCCGATGGCAGCGAGACAGATTTTGATCGACTCGTCATCGATCTCGGTTCCAGGTTTAAACAGGCCGGCATTTAAGAGACGGGATCGCACTTCGGGCAAGCTAATTGCCATACGCCGTTGGGGTGTGTAGGCGACTGCATAGTTTGTCACGAGGCTGAGCCCCACACCGTCAATGCGTACATGTCGCTCGGCGTCGACGGCGGGAAAGATCACGACAGGCGGCAAGAGGGAAGTTGCCGGTTTGGAGAAGGCCTCTTTGATTTTGACAAGCATCTCATCAGTCTCGTAACGATCGGCCTGATCGATTGCATGCGTGATGGGAATCTCGATTTCCCCCAGTTCGGGCTCGACAGTTCTGACCACGCGAAAACCGGTCCATTTCCATCCGCCGTTGTGCGCATACCGAAACGCAGAACGACAGTACATGGCGGCGATTCTGCCATTGCCGCCGCGAAGGATGAACAGGTCCGAGCGGTGGTCCAATCGATCGAGGCACCATTCGGAAACGTTGCCGTGCATATCGTACAGTCCAAATGCATTGGGTTTGTACGCTCCAACCGGCTGGAGGACCACTCCCGGGAGACCAAAGTCCTCCTTGGAGACGCTCTCCTCCAAATAGGGGTACGGATAGGCGGGGTGGAAATTGGCGTCCTTATAGACAGCTTTGTCACCGAAGTTAAATGTCGTCTTGGTTCCGGCCCGGCAGGCATATTCCCATTCCATTTCCGTGGGCAAACGGTAGGTTTCGGATTCCATCTCGCTGAGCTTTCGGCAAAAACGCATAGCGTCCCACCATGATATACTCCCCGCTGGCAAGTTTGGTCCTTTGTCCTCCCAGGGATTCTTGTTCATCACCTCTTCGTATTGTTCCTGTGTGACCTCATAGACTCCAAGATAAAATGGCGTTTTGATCGTCTTCTCTCGCTGAAACTCGCCCTCCTCGTGCCCTTCTTCGTCTTCAGGAGAACCCATCAAGAATTTGCCTGCGGGGATCCGTACCAATTCCATGCCAATCGAGTTTTTGATTTTCTCGAGTTTCTGGGGAGCATCCTTTTCCTGCGGCGCGGGTTTTTCTTGTGCGCGCGCTTGTCGCATAGAGAGCGGACCGTAGCCGACTAGTAATACACACAGAACGATTGCCCCGGTGACGTTGCTGCATGCAACGACCAGACGAGAAGAAAATTTCCTCGACAAACGTGACGCTGTTTCCCACGACATGGCGCTTTCCCTCTGAGGCTGTGCGTTACTTCTGATCCACTCATATCCGTTTTTGTAACCCGTTGAAATTCCGAAGAACCCTTCCGTCTCGGATGCAAGCTGTTTTGACACATCTTGTCGCTGACCCGGAAAACTCATTTCACATACTGAATTTGGGTTAAACAACACACACCAGCCGGGGTGAGTGATCGATTCGACTTATTGCTTTTTGCCATCCCGGACACGCTGCAGGAATTTGCTGTAGCGGATGAATTCTGTGGAGCCGTCCGGTTTTTCCACAAGATACCGCAGGCCCTCCTCCACCGCGTCTTCATCGCCGGCGATTACCTGCCCGGCGGAATTTAGTGTGATCATGGTATCCTTGGCGAGAAACAGAACCGTCCAATCCGCTTTTCCAGACTTGATGTCCCAGACCCGAATCGTTCCGTCCCGTCCGCAGGAAACCAGCTTCTGGGAATCGGGACTCCAAGAAACCTCATACGCTGGCGCCGTATGTCCTTGAAACTGATGGTGCAGTTTGCCGTCGGGTAACCAAAGCCGTACCGTATGGTCCCAGCCGGCAGATGCAAGATATTTTCCATCAGGACTGAATTCCATACCCATTATGGAATCGACATGGCCGTGCTGCTGGGAGATTTGTTCGCCGGTTGGACTCCACAGCGTCCAGATGCCGTTGTTCCCGGCCGCCGCCAAAGTGTTACCGTTGGGGCTCCAGGCGACCGAGTCGACCTCTTCGTTTTTTCCTTCATACATATCTACGAATGCGCCGTTGACCGTGTCCCAAATCGTCAAGCTACCGTCGCTTCCGCCCGAGGCCAACTGAGTGCTGTCGGGACTCCACGTGATCGAATTGGTTCCCGAGGCTAAACCTTCGAGCACCGGGCCCGCTTCTCCGTCAGGGCTCCAGAGGAGAATCGCGCGCTCGTATGAGTCTACGGTGGCAATCCACTTGCCGTCGGGACTCCAGCGGATTCCGTTGCAATAGCTATTATGATCGGCGACATCCGGTCCCGGAGTGCCGTCGCGCGACCAGAGCTTGCCTAAGCAATCGTCTCCCGCCGCAACCAACATCTTCCCATCGGGACTCCACACGATCTTGTTGATCTTGAGTTCTTTTTCTTCAATGACGCGCGCAAAGCGGCCGTCGGCATGCCAAATGCGAATTTTGTTGTCGAGCCCAATTGCGGCAATCAACTCGCCATCGGGACTCCAGGCGACCGCTTCGAAATAGTGTAGCGGCTTGACCTCCGGGCGACTGGCCCTGATTTGTTCGATCGGGATGATCTGTACTCGATTGCGGCCGGTGACAGCGATCAAACGTCCGTTGCTGCTCCAATCGATAGAGACACCGAAGATGTTTTGCATCGAAATGAGTTCGTTTCCATTTGTATTCCAAAATCGCATCGTGCGATCTTCCGCCGTGACGACCACCATGTTGTTATTTGAACTCCAGGCGATGTCTGTGATCGGTCGGTTGTACCCACGACAGATCGCTCCGGGTGTTCCATCGGCACTCCAAAAACGGGCCGTTGCGACCCGGTCGACATCGGCCTCAAGCGGAATGGAACCGATCGATCCCGATGCGAATTGAGTTCCGTCCGGACTCCAGGCCACTGTCATGACGGGACCAAAATGACCTGCGCAGACAGGGCCGCTCGTCCCGTCGCTCGACCAGATGCGGGCCATCTTGTCGTCGCCGCCTGAGACCAGCAATTCCCCATTGGGGTTCCAATCCACCATCCGCACGGGGCCTTGATGGTCCTCAAAAATCGGTCCCGGTGTGCCGTCGATATTCCAGAGACGCACGGTGCCATCGTGTGATGCCGAGGCAATTTGATCGCCGTCGGGACTAAAGCAGATCGAGTTAATTTGTCCTTCGTGCCCCTCGAGCACGCGTGCCAGCGTTCCATCTGTATTCCACAGACGGATCGTCTTGTCGGCACCGGCTGAGGCCACTTGATTGCCCTGGGGACTCCAGGCGACTGCTCTGACTGACGCAGTGTGGCCAACCAACATGGTCTGGAGTTCTTGCGTCGCCGTATCACAGATTCGCACATATTGCCCGTCGGTGTGGACATATTGCTTGTCGTCGGGACTATAGGCAAGGCAAAAGATATCGCACAGCGGAACCTGGCGCATCACTTGCCAACGACCGACACCTGGCAGTTCAGCCGGATAGGGGATGAATCCCGGCAGGGCGTTGTCGGCATTGCCTGGTTTCCAGACCCCCTGGGATGGATCCGCTTTGTCTTGTCGGGCCGAGCGGTCTTCGTCAGCAGCGTTTGCCGAAAGAGTCCAGCATAGGGCGGACAGGACAATCATCAAATTCAGCGTCGCCCGAAAGCACATGCGGCCAACACGTTCGCTCATCCTAGGATTCTCCTGCTATGACTTGTGTGAATGGCTTTTTTAGCTGAACCGGCCGTTCTCAGTGGTTTGCAATCGCATGGCCGAAACCCAGAGATTGCCCGAGTTACTCAACGGGAGCATGAATCATCGAATACGAATAGCACGACGGCCTTCTTGCACTCAGCGCACGCAACTTATGGGAGAGACCGCCGTTGAACGTGTTGCATCGACAGAGGAAAATGCAGAAACGAGCGCTCGACACAATGGCAGCAAATAAGGTCCGTGGAAATTAAGGTAACGCTAGATGAATTAACGCGAAACAGAGCAAGCTTGTCTTACCGTATGGTCACAAAATCGAAGTGACTACCGCTGGACAACACGGCAAGGAGACCTACTGAAAACGGTACCATCAGAATTCCTTGAAAACAAGCGGAGATTTTAAATTCACGTTTGCAGCGATCAGACCCTGTCATCCTCGCTGTGGCTTGCGAGGATTATCTCAGTGGCCTCGTCTACGGTTATATTTGATAAGTGCGGCAGCTTTGACGAAAACGACCAGACGTTACGCCATAAACACAATGCGCAAAGGCAATGTGTTGTGCCCCACTGCCGATTGGGATACGATTTACATCAGCCGTATTTGATAAAAAACATGTTGGTCTCGGGAAAGCGGCGTCCATTGCAGCACGGCTGCAATTCGTTTCTACCACTTCATGAATTGTTAATCTGCGACGCTGCGCATCTGCTTCGCTGCACAACTGACCGGGCGCCTTTGATGACTGCTCCACGCAAATCTGATCGCTCTCAACGAAATTCCTTAAATCAACGCAACAAGCTACATTTGGTACTCCGGTTTGTTGCGATTCTGGTGATTGCCCTGTTGGCAGCCGGCACTGCGGTCTACTTCTTGGCGGTCCCGGCAGATCCGTTCCCTCTACCTGCCGAGCAGGTTGACGATCCACCAAATCCCGCTGTACTGACCGGTGATGCACAGACTGGCGAATCGCCGAATCTCGCATCCTCAGCGCCGGTGCATGATTGGCAGTCGAGTGATTTCGTCGGCAGCCAAGTTTGCGCCGATTGCCACTTTGAAATTGCCGAAGCATTTGCGGAACACCCGATGGCAAACACTCTGGCAAAAGTCGAGGATGCGACATCGATTGAAGTCTTGGAGGATAACACTGTCGAATTCGCAACCCACGGACGTCGTTACCGCGTCGAACGTGACGGCGACCGTGTGGTGCACACCGAGTATATGACTGATGCAGATAACAATATTGTCTACGAGCAACCCGTTGACGTTCATTACGCCATAGGGTCGGGTGAGAACGCCCGGTCGTACCTGATTGATCGCGGTGGACTTTTATTTGAGTCGCCCGTCACTTGGTACAACGATAAGCAGAAATGGGATCTTTCACCGGGGTATCACAATAACCCGCGTCAACGCTTCAATCGGCGTGTTATCGACGGCTGTGTTCAATGTCACTCGGGGCATGTCAATCCCCTCGGTGACGGCACCTCGAACCGCTTCGGAGATCCACCGTTTCAAGAACTCGGGATTGGTTGCGAACGCTGTCACGGACCGGGAAAACGGCACGTCGAAAAGTATGAAGCTGAGGACTGGGACGCCGACAGTGAGACCGCTGATAAATTGCTGATTGTCAATCCGGCCCACCTCGAACGGGGACTCAAGGATAGTGTCTGCTACCAATGCCACATGAAAGGCAAGCGTCGGATCTTGCGTAAAGGCAAGTCCTTTCACGATTTTCGACCTGGAATGTCGACTGATGATGTTTGGACGACCTTTGTTCCACCGGCGCCGTTTGACAAAGATGGAACCGCTCAGTTTTCGAGTCACGTCGAGCAGATGCACTCCAGCGCGTGCTTTGTTGGTTCCGAAGGCGCTATGAGTTGCACCACTTGTCACGACCCGCATCGATCTCCCAAACCGGACCAGCGGGCTGCCTTCTACCGGGAGCGTTGCAACACGTGTCATTCCGAACACGGTTGCTCGGTACCGATCGAAGAACGCGAAATGCCTCCCGCACTCAATTCGTGCATCCATTGCCACATGCAGTCGGTTGGGTCGAATGTCCCCCATACATCGCAATCGGATCATCGCATTTTACGCAACCCCAGCAGCCTCCAGGCGGAACAGCAACCGTCCACGCGCGGGGAGGTCTGGTCGATCTTTGGTGACAGCGAACAGCGCTTGCCAGAGTGGGAAGTCCAGCGCGCCCGAGCCATTGCCTTAAGCGATCAAGCGATCGAAGAAATGAACCAACCGCTCATGGGACAAGCCATTACCGCGTTGGAGTCCGTTTTGGCCCACGATCGCAACGACGTGCATGTATTGCATTTGCTGGGGTACTTGTACGAACTCACACGCAATCATGCTCAGGCCAAAAGCTACTTCGAAGCTGCGCTGCGTATCAATCCACAGGACGAAATGAGCCTCAAGAATCTGGGCTTGGTGGGATTTCGGACCCGCGCCATCGATCTCGGCCTAGCGAGTTACGGACGCTACTTAAAGGTCAACAAATGGGATGGAACGATGTTTGCCCCATATATACGGATGCTGGCAGCATCCGGCGACCTGCGAGCCGCTGCGGCGGCAGCTGAGCAAGGATTGCAACTCGACCCGACACAGCTAGAGCTGCGCGACATCACCGTGAAATTGTACGAGCGCCTCGGCGATCAGAAAAAGAGCCAGCAACATCTCAAATTGTTGCAAGAAATCAACAGCCAACTCACACCGTGGGACCAGAAACGCCGAGATCGGCTCCAGCAAAAAGTTCATAAAAGCCAATCGGCGGACCCGTAGTCGGTGCTTGCAAGTGATGGGGATGATGGCAGCTGTAGTCACCATGTGAAAATGGAATCTAAGTGCTGTTGCCAACTTCCAGAAATCGAAACTTCGCAACGGCAGCGGTCTGGAATCCGACGTCGGAGCGAGTTAACGATTCCATCCATCGGTGTCTGTCTCGCCTGTATCAAAAACGAAGATGAACAGAGCGAGCGATTTCTGCGTGTTTGCCGATGTCGCAATATCTTTCGGATTTCCGTTGAGCTCCTCATTCCGGAAATTGGGAATGCTCTCGTTAAGCTTCTGAGCAGCTTCGTTTCTAAGCGTGCAGCTTGTGCAATTCGCTGCACGCAACCTGCAAAACTTTGCACTGTTGGTTCCAGGCAAGTCAGGCCGCTGGGATTCTTGAAGCGAACACTTTCCATTGAAACATGGTAAAACCAGTGGAATTGATGGTCATTGACCAACAACTCCATCTGTGAAACCGTGTTGTGCAGCAATTGGCACAAGGCTTGCATCATTCGCCAATCCCTCCGCTCTACCGAAACATTGTGTCTCGGCATGGTTGCCTTACAATCTTTATCACAATGCAGGGACGCACCGTGACGACTTTGAAGCTGTGCGCGAGTCGATCGAGGAGGCTCGTCGACGCAACGCAAACGAACGTTGTCGCCGATTCGATTCGGCTCCGCTGTCTTTTTCTCCAGGAGATGCGTAGCGGCATGTCGAAGCTCGCGCTCAGGACATTTAACAAGCGCCCTGAGTACAACCATGCCACGAATGCTTTATACCTCGTCTTCCACGCCTTGTTTTCCACATTTCTGCATGAAATTCCACTTGCCGCTTTGGCCGGAATGTTGGTCTACACGGGCTACCGACTGGCTCATCTGACTGAGTTTATCCACGTTTACCGAATCGGAAAAGAACAACTAGCCATTTTTCTGACGACCCTCGTCGTTGTCTTGGCAACTGACCTACTCATCGGTGTCGCCGCAGGCATCATTCTTAAAATGGTGATTCACGTCGCCAACGGTGTGCCGATTAAGTCGTTGTTCAAACCGTACATTGAAGTACAGGAAATCGACGATAATAAGTCTCTGATCCTCGCACGTGAGTCGGCCGTCTTCAGTAACTGGATTCCGTTCCCGCATCAGATTGAACAAATCGGACTCGTGCAGAAACGGAATCTCATTGTCGATGTCTCTTGCACAAAGCTTGTGGATCACAGTGTGATGGAGAAACTTGACGAAATGCAGCGCGACTTCGAGCAAGAGGGATTAACCTTTGAAGTCCGGGGACTCGTCGCTCTGCAACCACTTGCCAAGAATACCCACGCCGCTCGCAAGAGAGGCTTGGCAACCATGCGACGACTGACAATCGTTGCCGCAGCGGATATTGAACAGTGGCTGGAACAAAAATTGTTGAACTGGGAGCATCAGGCTATACGTCGCAACCATGCTCAGGTGCTGGTCGCCACGACTTTGCGACAAGAGGAGCCGTTACGACCTCAAAAGTACGCATCGAAGTGATCGTGCCTGATGCAATCTTCGAAGGCATTATTAAATTTCTGCGGCAGGATGTACTTCCCTCTCATCGCGTCACGGTCAGCGTCGAATTGGTCGATGTTGTCCGCCGTGATCATTTTGACTAGCTAGATACTGAAGTTGAGGCCGTCCAACATTCCTGAATCGAGAGGTTTAGGAAATGATTGAATTGAAAACATATACGATATCATATCAATCCGACTCATTGCCTGACGATCATTTTGTCTTCGCCTCGTTTTGGAGTTCGCGAGCCACGGTGAGATACTAGTTGCGGGCTGTCGCATTGACCATCTTCCCGGCAAGCTTTGTCAACGCGTCTGCTTTGATTCGCCTTGCCGCTGATTCATCATTGTCAATTGCCAATAAATAATCAGCAAGTTGTGCAGCCCACTGGTTGTCGTATGAGGAAAGGGCCTTACCGGCTGCGGCCAGTAGTTTGTCCGTGCCTCCGGCCGAGTTTCGCGACACGCTCTGCTTCTGACTTTGGTGAAAGTCGAAACAGATGGGATGGGTTGCCATCGAACCAGCCCAAATAGCCGTTAAATACACTGCGGACGCCCCATTCTGGATGTCCGTAGAAGGGTTGCAAGTAGTCTTTATCAGCGAGGTTTTCGGGAAGCTGCACATACTCGACCAATTCGTCGGGCGTCATTCCTTGATTCATTCCCTCAACGGTCTTGTCGTGAATGAACTGAACGGCATCGCGATAGTCGCTGAGAACTTGCTGGACCTCCCCTGCTCCGAGAATCGGATTGGTGTGACCGCCCACAAGGGCAACGGCATCGTTGTCAGTCTGTATGGAAAACTGCGATGGTTTCGTATACTCGTCTGTTCACAAAACTTAGTTCTCAACAACCACTTTACCCATCCCTTGACCGCTCTCCAACCGCGCGTGTGCTGGCCCCGCTTCTGCGAGCGAGAACCGCTGCTCATCCAGCACAGGTTTCAAACCGCCCGACTCTGAAATTTGAGCCAGATTGCGCAGAATTTCTGCGTGTTGTTCTCGTCTGAAATTGTGCAGCATGGGGATCAGCATGAACACAACATGCAGCGACAAACCCTTGAAATGAGCCGGGGTTAAATCGAGTTCACACATCGAAACCGTAGTGGCAATTTGACCGTTGAGTGCTGCCGCCGTGAATGAGTTCTTTAAATTGGCGCCACCCACTGAATCAAACACGATATCAAAGCCGGCTCCCGCTGTGTGCTTGTCGACGTACTGCTCAACCGATTCTGTTTTATAGTTGATGCTGGTTGCCCCCAGTTGTTCGATCAATGCCAGTTGCTTCTCTCCCCCACCTGTCGAAAAGACCAGGGCACCGAAGTGCTTTGCCAATTGAATGGCGACATGGCCAACCCCACCTGAGCCACCATGCACCAACACTTTCTGATCTTTTGTGATTCCCGCACGCATCAAGCCTTCATAGGCTGTGATCGCAACCAACGGCAAGGCAGCGGATTCTCGCATGGAGAGTTGCTTGGGTTTATGGGCCATCAAGTTGCTGTCGGCAACGATGTATTCTGCCAGCGTGCCCGGCAAATCGGCCAATCCCCCTGCACAGCCATAGACTTCGTCGCCGATTGAATAATCCTGCACGCCATCGCCAACTGCCTCCACTGTGCCGGCAAAGTCCATTCCCAATATGGCCGGTGTCTGGGGGGCTAATGGTAACTCCTGGCCCATTTTGCGGATCATCGTGTCTACTGTGTTCACGCTCGAAGCTGCGATCTTCACCAATACGTGACCAGCTTTGATCTCAGGCATTTCAACCTCGGCAGCCTCAAAAACTGCATTTTCACCGTAGTCGCGGATAAGCATTGCCTGCATGGTTTTCGTCCTTTTGGTTTTCGGGACACGTTGGTGTTGCACTGCCAGCGTGTTTGTTCAGGAGTTCGTTGTCTTAACTTTTAGTTCGTCAAAATACTCTGGCCAACTCTGGTGATTGCGACCGGCCGCCATCGCAAACTGGCTTTCATTGTTCGCTGCACCGTTGCGGATGCCTTCGTAGATGCCGGCAATCACACTGCCCATGAACTCGCCAAGTTCTGCGATTCGTTCTGCGCGATAATCAGCGACAGACATCGCCCGATATTTCAAATCCGTGCCGAAGGCGTCGTTCAAATAGTCGGCCAATTGCTGCTGGGTGAGCGGTTCGCCATGCAAATTGTACGTGTGGCCGTTGTGTTTTGGCTCTGTCAGCATGCGCGCGTAGGCATCAGCCAGTTCAGAGCGTGTCGTGTAGCCGCACTTTCCCTCCCCCGCACAGTTCGCGATCTCGCCACGTTGTTTGTACGTCTCGATGTACTCGACATCAGGCTCGATGTAGATACCGTTGCGACCGATGACCCACTGCAGGCCGCTATTGCGGATATCTGCTTCTGTTTGCCGGTTGCTCTGAACAATCGGAGAGAACGCCGTATTCTCCTCAGCACCTTGAACGCTGGTGTAGACAATCTTGCCCACACCGGCCTTTTTAGCTGCTTCGATCACATTGCGGTGCTGGCCAATGCGTTTGTCCGGCGCCGCCATTCCAGAAACGAGTAGGACGGTGTCGATTCCTTGTAGCGATTTTTCCAGATCATTCGGCAAGTCGTAATCGCCCGGCCGGACTTCGACGTCAAGCGTTTCCGCTTTGCTGGGTGTTCGGGCCAATCCGATCACCCGGTCCTTGCCGACAGCCTCGATGGTGGCTTTGACGATTTCAGAACCAAGCTGACCGCTGGCTGCCGTCACTGCATATTTTGTCATGGAAAATCTCACTGCCATGTCTGAATTGCGTAGCGTATTATTGCAGTGAGTGTTCTAAGGACAAGTCGGAAGTCTAGACGGCATCACGCGGGGCGAGGGAATCTCAACGGAACTGTCCACAAGTATGCCGGGGTGTCGAGTAAAAAAATTGAGGAAATCGAACTTCTTCGCAAGCGTCCGTAAGACAATTTGGAATGAATGGCTAAAGAGCGGAAAGACTTGCGTATTTGGCTCGCCAGGGCTTACGGCCTGAATGACGGGCGGAGTCAACTGCTTCTCTTCGAGGGATGACTTTGATCTTACTCTATCCGGTTGGCCAGACTTACATTCTTCTGGGGTCTTGACCGATCAGTCAAGACTGCCTAGATTTGCAGGCAAGCAGAACCGAGGTCTTCACATTGAGAGAAACCAATGCCGTGGGAAAAATCATTTGACGAATCGGATGTCATCGAGCAGGCGATGGAGGTCTTTTGGGAGAAAGGCTACGCAGCCACATCGATTTCCGACATCACCGATGCGACAGGCATCAAACGCGGCAGTCTCTACAATGCGTTTGATGGCAAAGATGACCTCTTTTTACAATCGCTGCTAAAATACGACAGCGGTCGCAGAAAAGAGCGATTGCGGCAGTTGGAGAAGATTGACGACCCGCGTGAATCAATTTCGCGGTTCTTTGACTTTGCTGTCCAACGTGCGCTGAAAGACCCCCACAAAAAGGGGTGCTTGCTCATCAACACTGCACTTGAATGTGAGCAACACGATGACGAGGTCCGCAAGATCGTCCGCGATGCATCGCGCGAGATGTCCGCCTTTTTTGAAAAACAAATCCGACGGGGGCAGAAGTTAGGTGTCATCCCCAGCACAATCGAGCCGCGAGAAACCGGAAGAGCATTATACGCTCTGCTGGTCGGCATCATCGTATTGGGACGTGGCACGTTCGGGAAAACAGCGCTTCAGCAGATGGCGGCACAGGCGGCGCGTTTGATTTCCTGAAAGTCGCATCGGTCCATGCGAACACAAAACAGGAGTTTTACTATTCGGCGTTACGGCTGAATGCATCATCCAGAACAAGAAAAATGTTGCCCTGCGTTTTTCAACACCTACAGACCGATTGGTCACAGTTAACAGAAAGTCTCACGATGACAGATTTCGTAGTTCACACGATTGAAGATGCCCCGGAAAAAAGCAAGTCGATGTTGGAAAGCAGCAAGAAGGCCTATGGCACGGTGCCCAACCTGCACGCCGTCATGGCGGAATCGCCAGCACTTCTGGAAGCTTACAAGACCGTCTCCAACATCTTTGACAAGCAAACCAACCTGAACGCGACTGAGCAACAGATCATTGCCATGACCAACAACCGTCTGAACGGGTGCACATATTGCATGGCAGCTCACACATCGATCATGCAAGGTGCAAAGGTGGCCGAAGATGTCATCACCGCCCTGCGTGACGGCACTCCGATCGCTGATCCGAAACTGGAAGCACTGCGCGTCTTCGCGGAGAAGGTTAACGTCAAGCGCGGCTTATTGGATGATGGCGACATCGAAGCATTACTGGCGGCCGGATACACCAAGCAAACCGTCTTTGACGTGATTGTGGGGACGGCCTACAAAGTGTTATCAAACTACACCAATCATGTTGCTGAGACGCCGCTCGATAAAATGTTCGCCAAGAATGAGTGGAGTGCGGAGCCGCATCCTGCGTAAAACGATTTTTGCCCGTCAGCTTCTCCAGCAGAGTACAACTTCGTCTTACTATCACATCCTTAAAGGTCTAGACAAATGGCATTCGACGTGAAAAACAAAACCGTTCTGGTCACCGGCGCCAATCGTGGAATCGGAAAATCGATTCTGGAAGAAGCCCTGAGCCGGGGAGCTAAAAAGGTCTATGCCGCTGTGCGTCAAATTGAATCAGCCGAATCGCTCGTCGCGGAACATGGTGACAAAGTCGTACCCGTTCGTGTTGATCTAGAGGATGCGGATTCAATCACCGCTGCCGCTCAGACTGCAGCCGATGTGGACGTTGTTGTCAACAACGCGGGTGTACTCAAGCAGAAATCGGCCATTGACGCGGGGGCGATCGAGGCCCTTCAGTTTGAAATGAATACGAATGTCTACGGCTTGATGCGCGTTGCGCAAGCATTTGCTCCGGTCTTGATATCAAATGGCGGCGGGGCATTCGTACAGCTCAACAGTGTGGCATCGGTCAAAACATTCTCGAATATGGCCACGTATTGTGCATCGAAGGCGGCCAGTTACTCGATCACGCAGGGCTTGCGAGACTCGCTGCGGGAGCAAGGTACGCTTGTGGTCAGCGTGCATCCCGGGCCGATTCAAACCGACATGGGACAAGAAGCGGGCTTTGGCGACATGGCTGCTTCGCCGTCCTTAGTTGCCACGGCAACCTTCGATGCGATTGCCGAAGGCCACTTTCATGTCTGGCCCGACCCAATGGCCGAACAAGTGGGCACAGCTTATCAAAGTTTTGCCGAGAACGTGGTTGAAGCGGACGTGCAATAAGAGCTTGCGTGATCCAGCGGAGTCGAACTTGCAACTGTTTGAATTGCTCGATGAAGAAACCCCGTCGCCCAAACGACTTCAATTACCCGAACCAGAAATCACGACATGACGCGAATACTCATAGCATTCTCATTGACCGTTTTCGCTCTTGGACTCAGTGGGAACAACATCACTGCGCAAGAGACCAGCCCCAACCCCCCATCGGAGAAGCCTATGCCGCGCCCCAAAATCATAGTCTGCGACGTGAATGAGACCTTACTAGATCTTGCTCCGTTGAAGAAGTCTGTCGGCAAAGCGTTGAACGGGCGGGAAGACCTATTGCCGCTGTGGTTCTCGACGATGCTCCACTATTCATTGGTGGAAACGCTGAGTGATAACTACCACAGCTTTGGAGAAATCGGCACAGCGGCATTGATGATGGTCGCCAAGACGCAAGGGATTGATCTTGAATACGAAGAGGCAAAAGCAGCGATCGTGACGCCACTGCGATCACTGCCTCCGCATCCCGATGTCGTCGAAGGGCTCAAAGCACTCAAACAGAACGGGTATCGACTGGTTAGTTTGACCAATTCCTCAGCCGTGGGAGTGGAAACTCAGTTTAAGAACGCGGGGCTTATCGATTTGTTCGAGAAACGCTATAGCATCGACAGTCTCAAGAAGTTCAAGCCACACCCCGACACTTACCGCATGGTTCTCAACGACCTCGACGTCCAACCCGAAGAAGTCCTGATGGTCGCCGCCCACGCCTGGGATTTGGCCGGTGCCGAAAACGTGGGACTACAGACGGCTTTTGTAAAACGCCCGGGAAAGACACTTTATCCAAATGTGCCCAAACCAGATTACGTGGTAAGTGATCTCAAGGAGCTTGTGCGCGTCCTTAAAAATCAGTGACCCATCGGAACCGGACCGAAGTCGTCGAGAGGAGAGCGCAGTGGTCGCTTCGGTTATCCTTGACTCATTCCGACACGCTGCTTTTTTCCACGAGGGGCCATGCTCATCCTTCCGAAAGAACAGGCAACGGAAATAGAGGGCGAATTTCCACGGTCCCTTTCTTTGCGGGCGGAAGACGTGCTGCGATGGCGATGGCTTCGTCCAGATTCTCGACATCGATCAGATAGTAGCCACCGAGTTGCTCGGTGGTTTCCGCAAACGGGCCGTCTGTGACCTGTCGTTTCCCTTCGCGAACCTGAACGCTGGTCGCCGTGGTGACAGGATGCAGCGGATTTGATGAGATCAATTTGCCTTGCGTCTCAAGCTCATTGCTAATGCCCATCGACTCAATCATGCATTCCTTGCGTTCCTCTTCGGTCCAGCAATCTTCAGCTCCGTAAATCAGCAGCATGTATTTCATGTTATTTACTTTCTTTGTGGTTAGTATCCGGCGTCGTCGATGTACGAAAGTCGAGTCCAAGGGCCATAAGCCCGCTTCGTAATGACTTGACCGCTTTGGGCCCCATGCCATGTAATGCAGACAATTCCTCAAGCGAAATGCTTGTCAATTGATCAAGCGAAGTAAACCCGGCAGAAAACAAGGCTCGAAGCGCTGGACGTGCGATTCCTTTGGGGAAGTTTGGCCTAATCGTGTCAGTCTGAGCATCGCTACTGTTTCTTACTTTGGGATTACTGGTAATTGGACAGTCGCTTTTGTTGGGTGAGCGTTTGCGATTGCTCATACGTTTCTTCCCTTACAGTCATTAACGACCTTCATCGATTTCGCTACTTGTGCTGCTACTGAAGGCGAGGCGGAATACGTCAGGTTGACGCAATCCTAGAGCGATCCAAGCCACCACACCGATGATGATTGGGATCAAGAACGCTTCACCCGCGCGGACGTGCGTTGCCGTCGCGCCGCCCAAGTAGGCTGCAAGCAAAATCGCCGCGACGAATGCGGTCCGTGGAATCAAAAACAGCACAGCGATGGCAACTTCGACAATGCCGATCTTCACCATTACCTCTTCGCTCCATCCCATCTTGGCAAACATTTCTGACTTGCCTTCCCACTCCGTAAACTTGCCCGATGCACTGGCGAATATCAAAAACAGGGAAATGAGAAGACTCAACACCCATCCCGTTATTCGCAGTTTCTTTGACCCATTCATAATGATCCCTCGTAGGCTTGCTTTAGTTTCGCCACATCAAGTTTCACCATCTGCTGCATTGCCTGCATCACACGACGGGACTTTTCAGCGTCAGTGTCATTGACCAGTTCGAAGAACTCTTCAGGCACGATCTGCCAACGCATCCCATATTTGTCGTTGAGCCAACCGCACATCACCGGTTTTCCACCATCCGCGATGAGTGCATCCCAGTAGCGATCAACTTCCGCTTGGTCCTTACAACAAACTGAGAGCGACACACGGTCATTGAATGGTTCGTTCGGGCCGCCGTTGAGAGCCTGATACCGCTGACCGGCTATTTCAAATTCGATGACAACGACATCGCCCGCCTTGCCGCCCGGCCAAGCATCATGGTTCACCATTTTGTGGTGGATTTTGGAATCATCAAAAATTGACACGTAAAATTGCGCCGCTTCTTCGGCATTGCCGTCAAACCACAGGCAGGGAGTGATGGTTTGTGTTTTCGTCATTGTTGTTGCACCTGTCGCTAGGATTGGAATTGACCACGAAAAAAGCGAAACGCACGAAAAAATGCTGTGGTATGTTTCGTTTCAGGTCTTTTTTTGTGGTTTGACAATTGTGGTTGTAGGCAAGAACCGCACTCGGTTATTTCTGTGAACTCAATTCAATTCGGTTCGCCCGGCACCATCACCATCCAGCCGACGCCGAATTTATCCGTCACCATGCCGTATCGTGGAGACCAGAAGGTTTTGTCGAGCGGCATGTCCACGGTTCCCCCTGCGGCGAGAGCTGCGAAGGCGCGATTGCATTCCTCTTCCGTCGACACGGACAATGCGAGGCGAAAGCCCTCAAAGTTCGTCCCGTCGCCGCACCCGTCGGAGGCCATCAGCATCATTTTTCCGATGTTGAACGAAGCGTGCATAACCTTATTCTCGAAACCCGGCTGAAGCATGTCTTCAGGGACGGGATCAGGACTTTCATGAAAACGCATCAGCATGGTGACGGTCGCACCGAGCGATTCTTTATAAAAATCGAGTGCTTCTTCGCAGCGACCTGAAAAGAACAGATAGGGCTGAAGGATGCTGGATTGCATCGCGATTGTTTGCCGCAGACCTTCTTCGTGGGCTGCCGCCGTTCCCTCGGGATCAGATTCGTCGAAGTCTTCCATCTCGAAGAGCGGACGGATCTCGATGTCCGATTCTTCCTGCATGGGGTTCGGGCATTTCTTGACCCATTCCACGGCCTGCTCCATCGAGTCAACCTGCCAGAGCCAATAACCGGCGATCAACTCCTTGGTTTCCGCAAATGGGCCATCGGTCACGGTTCGGCTCTGACCACGAAACGTGACGCGTTTGCCCTCGGAACTCGGCTTCAAACCATCGCCTGCCTGCATGATCCCGGCTGTGACGAGTTTCTCGTTGAATTGCCCCATTGCCTGCAGCAATTCCGCACTAGGCATTTCCCCCGCTTCCGAACTTGCCGATGCTTTTACGATGACCATGACCTTCATGTTGTTGACTCCTGCTTTCACGGTTAAAAGTCTTCTCAATCGGTGTTTGAAGCGGAATTCACCAAGTCCAGGCGGCTTCGCTACACCAAGTAGTCGAATCAGCAATTCGCAAATCGACAACTCGGTTCAGAAAATGTCATTATTTTTGAAACCCGCTGCACGCCGCCACTGCATGATTTGGCCAAGATGATAGGACTCATGTGACGCCAGCAGATAAATGGCAATGCGTCCGATTGTGGGCGCGAACTCCCGCAATTTCTCTGGTGTGGCGCGTGAGAAATATTCGGTATGCTTCGCTCTCACGGCGGTATCGACTAGTTCATGCCGCTGTCTCAAAGTTGCCAGAAGTTTGGACTGGGAAGCGTAGTGAGAGCGATCGGTGACCGGAATCGAGCCATAACCATATTTCTGGTTTTCCTCTTCAGCGGAATCTCCCTCAGTTTCATCCAGAAGGCTTAGTAGAAAGCCGAGCGAGGCGTTCAGATGGCTGAGCGTCCATGCCGGATGATTGACGACTCCACCGAGTTGCTCCGCGAGTCGCTCGTCAGGAATGTCTGCAACCGCGTCTTCGAGCCATGTCAAATGGTCGCGGAATACGCCCAGCATCAGATCAATTGCAGGATCGTCACACTCCCCGTTTTGTTCCCTGACGACATTCGCTCCGCGAGCCGCAATGAGGGCATTGACCTCGGCATCAGCTGGACGAATCTCGAACGGCCCGACTTTCACGCCGGGATGCTGAGACATCAACGCAATGGCATGAGTCAAATCGCGAGCTTCGAGTAACAGAATCCCCCCCAGCAGCTCCTTGGTTTCGGCATACGGTCCATCTGTCACATCTACTGCGCCGTTTTTAATTCGCAGTGTCACGGCGTTTTCAGCGGTCTGCAGCGCCTCGCCACCGATAAAATGCCCACCGCGCCGCAATTCGTCGTCGTAGTCTAAGCACGTCTCCATCATCTGTCGGCCTTCCGCTTCGGAAAGTTCTGCGTACTGGTCCGGGTCATAGAATCCCAAGCAAACAAATTTCATCAGTTTTCCCCTAGTATTGATGCATTTTCCCGCGGCCAAAGCCGTGCTGGTTTCAGATTGTTACTAATTAGTCGAATGGAAGTTGATCAGATCGACAGCAAATGAATAATATCCAAAAAGTTTTCATTGTCGGCCTCTGTGGCCAGTAGGCCCGCATTGAGAAGAACGCAAACCGGCATCTGGGGATCAAGTGGTCGAAAGTGCAAGACAGGCTGGGGGCTCATCCCCTAAAGCTGTGGTCGCTCCATGAGATGGAGAGCACGGGCGGCGAACCCGATGTTGTTGGTCATCATAAACAGAGCGCAGTCTGACGATGCCGCTAGAGCGTTCCGCGACTCGTTAAGAATTTTGAGTCGCAGGCACCCCCCCGCCATGACCAATTGCTTCATCAACAAGCCGTGGATGTCTGCCCCGAGCAACTTGCTGCCGGTAACGATTGCTACGTGCTCTCGAGTTCCTTGATCTTGCAGCTTAGAAAGCGTCGTTCCGGTTCTTGCCGCGTCAATGCTATGGATTGCTCAAACGCGGCGCGTGCATCGTCATGCCTTTTAAGTCGTCGCAGCAGTTCGCCGCGTGCCGAATGCGCAAGATAGTAGTCCGCCAGTTCGCCGCGCTGAAGAATCGCATCTATCAACTGCAGTCCCGATTCAGGGCCGTCTCGCATTGCCACGGCGACGGCGCGATTCAATTCAACCACAGGCGAGGGTTCCGCGCGAACTAATATGTCGTACAGCGCGACAATCTGCGACCAATCCGTTTCCGTTGCAGTCGCGGCGTCTGAGTGTACCGCTGAAATAGCCGCTTGAATCGTATAGGAACCGATCCGGCGAGTGGCCATCGCCTGCTCAACGAGTTGTTTTCCCTCGTCGATCAGTTCCCGATCCCAACGGCTGCGGTCCTGGTCTTCAAGCAGCACGATATCGCCGTCAGGAGTCGTGCGCGCCGAGCATCGCGATTCGTGCAACAGCATCAACGCCAGCAGTCCCATGGCCTCCGCATCCGGGAGCAATTCAAGTAGCAACCGCGCCAGGCGAATCGCCTCTGCGGAGAGATCCCTCCGCGCCACCGTGTCGCCTGCGGAGGAAGAGTATCCCTCATTGAAAACGAGATAGATCACGGCCAACACAGAATCGAGTCGTTCCGGCAGATCGGTGAGTGAGGGAATTACATAGGGAATGCCCGCGTCACGAATTTTTGCTTTGCCCCGCACGATCCGCTGCGCCATTGTAGGCGGGGAGACAAGAAACGCCGCCGCAATCTCTTCGGTCGTCAAGCCGCAGACTTCGCGAAGCGTGAGCGGCACCTGGACCTTCGGGTCAATCGCGGGATGGCAGCAGGTGAAAATCAAACGTAGACGATCGTCCTCGATATCAGACTGAGCCAATGCCTGATTTTCCTCAGTCACTGCTTGAAGTCGGGCCAGCAATTCCGGTTGTGCTTCAGTGAACCGACTTCGTCGACGAATGGCATCTATTGCTTTATGGCGAGCCGTGCTCACCAACCACGAATAGGGGTTCGCTGGAACGCCATCAATCGGCCACCGCTGCAATGCAATCGTAAATGCCTCGTGCAGCATTTCTTCGGCCAAGTCGAAGTCACGAATTAATCGAACGAGAGTCGCAAAAACGCGTCGAGAGACACGGCGGTAAATCTCGCCGAAATGATCCGCTTCGTTTGGGGAGTGATCCTGGGGCATGAGGGGGCCAGTTAGAACGCACGTTTCCGAAAATCCAACTCTTCAGCATCTTACCGAAACCACACAGCGGAAGAAATGATCCGTCAGCCGAACGTGATGGCGTGAGTTGGCTGCAGAACAATTGCGGGTGATCGAATACGATCATTGCGACTAGCTCCTTGCTCTAACGCATGCGCACTAAGTCGGCTTTGAGCTTGCTAAGAGACTGACCCATCTCAGCGATAGCCTGTTGGTGGTCCGAGATATCCGTGTTGCCGCCACGCAGCGGGTCGAGCACGACTGCTTCATGCTTGAGGTACTCGGAACACGCATAGGGCACGAGGTGAGCGATTTCTAGCGGAATGGTTGTTACCCCGTTGTGATCACCATGTAGTAAATCGCCGGGGTGGATTGTTACACCCCCGACATGAACAGGCACGTCGACTGATTCGATATGACAATGGCCGTGACCGCACACCGCGCCATGACTGAAACAGGGGAAATCGAGTGCGCGCACGTTGTCCAGATCACGAGCTGCCCCAGATGTGATGAGACCCACAGCTCCGAACGTTTTGTACGTCAGGCACATGCCGTCCCCGAATGTTGCGCCCGCAGGGGGATCGTCGAGATCCTGAAACACCACGATGGTTGGTGTCGAATGACCCGCCAGGATTTCGAGCAGTTGGACGGCAGGATGGGGATCTCCCTCTCGTCGTCGAGACGGTTCGGCTGAACGAAACGTGGCGGTCGCCGCATAGCCAACCATCGCCGGCAGGTCCGGAAAACAAGCAGCAATGCGACGGTCCATGTAACCGGCAGTCGGCGAGCGAACATCAAACAGTTCAATCGCGTTGCAAATCGTGGGGGTGTCGAATCTTGCCAGTTCAGCGAGGTTTGGCGACTGCGGCGATTCAGTGACTGAGTTCATCGTGAATTTTCCAGTGGATATGATTGACGTCGGTCAATCCACTAAATACTATTTACATGCGTATCTGTAGTCAATCAAACTCATAAACCGTTGTTAAATGGTATCAATGTCCGCAGCCGTCAAAATTCAGGAAACACAGTCTGTTGACCTGGCAGATCGTCTCCGCGAGCGCATTCAGTCGTCGGGGCTCGCCGATGGCGAGTTGTTCATGACGGAATCGGAGCTGGCTGAGGAGTACGGCGTCTCCCGTACTGTGGCACGCGAGGCGGTGGGGAGGTTGGCTGCGATTGGGTTGTTGGAGGGGCGCAAGAGTAAAGGGCTGGTCGTGCGACGCCCGGATCCACTGCGATTACTTGAACTTGGTTTGCCATCGCTGATCGATTCACAGCAGGACCTTTCCGAACTGGCCATGTTGCGCTATGTGTTGGAAATGGGTGCCGTCGAACCGGCGGTGCGGAATGGGACGGATGAGCAGGTGCAGCGACTCAGCGAACTCGCAGTGGAGATGGAGGAAGCGATTCGCAACGGGAAGAGCCAACAGGTTCCGGAGATTGACATCGCCTTTCATTCCGTACTACTCGGGATGACCGGTTCGACATTGGTGTCCGGGATGCAGCGTGTTTTGGTTCGCTTTTTCGCATCGAGTCGCGATGTCGTCCCCGACGAAGCCACTGCGAGGCGAGTGATCTGGGAGCACCAAGAGCTTGCCGCTGCGGTCCGTGACCGCGATGCCAATCAGGCGCGCGCCATGTTGCACCTGCAAGCGCGGGACTGGTTGAAATGTCAGAAAGCACATGAAGCAAGTTGATGTGCGATCATGACCAAAATGTTGCTCCAAAATCTGACCAACCCTATATCCGCAATTCGATAATTATGGGCGTTTCGGCCTGCTACCAATTTGTCCCCTGTAGAAAGATATCATGAAGCTCCGAATCATCCTGGTCATTCTGGCTATGGTCTTGACCGCACGACCTCCGCAAAGCGACGCCGCAGACCGCGTGCTGTTTGCGTTCGATGATCACAGCATTCCGTGGCGTCACAACCTGAAAGTGGCGCTGGTTCAGGCAGACAAGCATCCGGACAATCCGATTCTTCGTCGCGGACCTGAAGGGGCACCGGATCATGGCCATGCGATTCTCTATGGTACCGTATTGAAAGACGGTGATACGTTTCGCATGTGGTATCTCGGCATGATTCAAACCAAGATTGAGAAAGGCCAAGCTCCTGGGTATTGGCGACCGATGTGTTACGCCGAGAGCAAAGATGGCGTGCATTGGACAAAGCTTGAACTGGGATTAGTTGAATTCAACGGCAACAAAAAGAACAACATCTGTCGTATCGACGGACCAGTCCATTCGATGACGTTGGTGAATGACTTTCTCTCTGTGCTGTACGAACCGGATGATCCTGATCCCAGTCGCCGATACAAAGTTGCCTACATTGCTCACATGCCTTACGAAGAAATTAAGGGGGGCATGAGTCAAATTGGTCGCAAAGAAAAACGCATTTGCGCAACCATCTGCGCGACCAGTGCTGATGGTTTGAGTTGGACGGTTGTGGGAGATCGTCCCGCCAATGCGGGCGGCGAACGATTCGAAGTTTCGTCGCTGTATCGCTTCGGAGATTTCTACTATTCGACCGGCCAACTTCTCTCGCCGTGGACATGGCGTCCGGACGGCTCAAAAACAGGTCGCAATGTGTTGGCTTTCCGGTCAGCGGATTTCAAGACTTGGTCTCCCGCATCCGCTCATGCATACTCGCGTCCAGGGCAGCTAACGAATCCACCGGTCGACGGCGAACAGATGCATATGGGGATGGGACTGTGGAATCGCGGCAACGTCATGGTCGGTCTACATGGCATGTGGCAGAACGCCGTCACAAAACCCGAAAAGGGTGAACACTGGAATAAAGGTGTCCGCATCGATCTGGGACTGGTCGTCAGCAACGACGGCGTGCATTTCCGTGAACCGGTCCCCAACTTTAAAGTCATCGCTCGCGGCGAAACGGGTGCCTGGGACGACAAAGCCCTATTGCAGGGACATGCTTTCGTGAACGACGGTGACAATACGATGATCTGGTATTCCCACTGGGATACCGATGGCAAAGTCAAGAATATGGAAATCGGATTGGCGACGCTGCGCCGAGACGGTTTCGGGTACCTGTCGCCTCAGGAAAGTGACAACGATGCCGAGTTCATCACCGATTTTTTCGAAGTCGCCCAGAACGAGAAAATTTCTCTGAACGTCTCCGGCGTCACGGCAGATGCACCCTTGACGGTTGAACTGCTGGATCACCGAGCGCAGCCAATACCAGGATACTCAGCAAAGATCACCAACAGCGGACTCCGCGTTCCCGTGTCGTGGTCGCAGGCTGTACTTGCCAATCAGAAACGTGCGTTGCGTGTTCGCTACCCCGTCGGCAGCCCGGCTCGCGTCTATGCGGTATACCTTTCTGAATAGCAGTCATAACCGCTGAACAAATTCGCACGTTTGAAAATCGAACTTCGTAAATATAGAGGCAGCCCGAACATGATCATCTGCGACTCCACAGAAACAACTCGATTTGCCCGTTGGCTGTTGCTGGGAAGCCTTTGTCTGGCCAGTTGTTTTACTTCATCGGCGACCGTTCAGGCACAGTCGAAACCGAAACCGCAGTCGCATGAGCCGATGCATCGCCTGACATGGGCGGAATATGAAGCGACTTTGCGGTATTGGAAGAAAACTCACCCAAGTTGGGTGACGTTGCAGTCGCGCGGCATCAGCGGTCAGAACATGCCGGTCTATTTGCTGAAGATCACCGATTCCTCAGTGCCCGATACCGACAAACAGATCTGTCTGGTCACCACGTTGCATTGCGGACCCGAACGGTCAGGATCGTCCGGAGCACTATCGCTGGTCGACTGGATGCTAAGCGACGACCCGTTGGCAGCAGAGACGCGCCGCCGACAGATTGTGCTCATCATGCCTGTCGTGAATCCGCTGGCATTGTTTTACACAGATCTTTGGCGCAACGAAAACGGTGTTGAGCCCTATGTGGGAATGGACCGTGACGGCAAGGCTTGGGATGTGAAAAACCTCACGTTTCGCCGGCCGGAGGAAGCTCCCGAAGTCATGGCTGTGCTGTCTGTTGTCGACGAATATCAGCCGGAGGTTCATGTCGACCTTCATGGAGTCGGACTTCAGGAATATGGTCCGGATGAGCTGGGCACGCGCCGCATGTATCAGGGCCAGATCATGACCGAGATCACCGGCAGCGCCTATTCCAATTATGCATTGCGCCCTTGGGATTGGCGGGTGACCGAAGCGATGATCGAAGCGGGCAAAGCAGCCGGATTTCCTTCGGATCGATTTGAAGCAGATGCACAACGTACCTTCTGGGGAAACGAACTGGCGCCACTGGGGAAGAAGCTGTGGCATGGCATGCCCAAGTTCTATACACAACATTATTCATACGCCAAATACCACACCATGATCGCGACTCAAGAAGTGGCGTGGGAACAAAGCATCGTCGAACGAACCAAAGGACTGTTTCGCATCGGCAATCAAGTCTGGAACGACGAACGACAGCCCAGCTATCCTGTCAATCGCATGAAACATTTCGTCGGGCACTTTGTTGCAGCCTACGGGAACACCGCCAGCGAACGCCGCAAAAGCCGCGTGGAGCTGTGGTCAAAGCAAAGCAATCTGGCCCTTGGGTTCATGTATCCTCAGACGATTGGTCGTGAAAGCCTGGTTTGTGCAACGACGGCAGCGGCAAAGCGCGCCGTTGCAGCTAACGGACTTCGCGAACTGCAGATTAACCTGCACGATCTGTTTGGTGAGAACGCGAAAAACATCAGAAAGTTCATCGATGCCGGGCCGGAACTGAAGCTGGCAATGGAAATTCCGAGTGCCCGATTGATGGAAGCCAAGGAGGAGGACGACGTCTCGTTCGAAAACGGCGTCAGCTTCCGCCTACGGCTTCCCTATCGCAAGCCGACTCAGCTTCAGGTGCAGCTCAATGGACAGATCTTGAAGGAAAGCCCCACGGATGGATACGAAAGTTGGTTCGCCGATGGATTTACCCAGGTTCACGTGAATGTTCCTCCGGCCAAGGCTCGTCAAACGGAACTCTACTTCATCACCTGTTCCTACACCCCGGATGAAGTTCGCCGCACTGGCTGGATGCCGCCGGCCGCGGTGCAAAAACAATTGGCCACGGCAACCGCCGATGCCACTCCGGCCAACTTCACCGACCTTTCGTATGGCGAACACTTTCGGCAATCCATGGATGTCTGGCTGGCCGATTCGAAGACACCCACGCCCCTTGTGTTCTATCTGCACGGTGGAGGCTGGGCCGCTCAGGACAAGTCGGACATTCACCAACACCTGGATGTACGCAAGTTATTGGATGCGGGGATCTCCGTTGCTTCGGTGAACTATCGCCTACTGCAGGATGCCAATGCGGCGGATGTGAAGCCACCGGTGCAATGGCCGTTGGAAGACGCTGCGCGGGCACTCCAGTTCGTCCGTTCCCAGGCCGATCGTTGGAACATCGATAAAAAGCGAATTGCAGCCTGCGGAGTCAGCGCGGGTGGATGTTCGTCGCTGTGGCTGGCTCTGCACGACGATATGGCCAAGCCGGATAGTGACGATCCCATTGCCCGCGAATCCACACGGCTGATTTGTGCCGCCGGCAAGGCGCCGCAAACTTCACTCGACCCCCGGCAACTGGTCGAATGGATTCCAAACTCCGAGTACGGCGGTCGAGCATTCGGGTTCTCCGGTCAGTCACGCCCAGAGTCATTCGCACCCTTCCTGGCAGCTCGCGATTCGATCCTCTCGCAGATCCAGCGTTTTTCACCCATCGAGCATGCCGACAAAAACGACCCGCCGCTGTTCATGGAATTTCCCGCTCAAGACGAAGTCCCCGTTGCCGGTGAACGACAATCCGACCCCACGCACTCCGCTGTGTCTGGATTGATGCTGCAGCGAAAGCTAGAGGGACTGGGAGGCAAGGTCGAACTGCGTTACAAGAGCGATGGAAAAACCGGCAGCGCCACGATGCAGGAATTTCTCATGCAGCAGCTACAGTCGAACCAATAACACAGGATCGTTCTCCAGGGAACTGGCTCAAAAATGATACGTTTCATCCAGTAAGGGTAGCGACGAGCATGAGGCTTTTTTTCCGAATCGCAGGACTTCTGGCCCTTCTGTCGAGCGTCGGCATCTGCGACGAGCCGCAGCAGCAGCCCCAACAACAGAAACAAACACCGACCGCTGTTCGTTCAGCTTTAGAACAGGACATCGTTGGCTTGTGGATGATGGGGCAATCACTGTGTGAAGGGGCCGAATCTCTGCCACTTGTGACGGCGACTGACTCCGGTTGGGGCAACTTGATGTTCCAGCGCGGGGTCCGCACCTGGGCCGTGCGTCAGCATTGTTTGGACCCGGAGAAACGGCCCGGCGACCAGTTTCGTTTCGTTCCGCTGGCAGCAACAAAGTCTGGCGGACTAGGCGAAACGATTGCCAATGGAATGGCCGATCATTTGAAGTCTCTCCTGAATGCAACGGCCCCACGAGGCACAGAGAAGCCCACGCAGGGGCCTCACTTTCTTGTGACCTATGCCGGACAGGGTGGACGGATGATCGATGAACTCTCCAGCGTTGATCAGTCAAACGATGCTCGGACTCCGAAAAATCGACAGCATGGCGGCGGTTACTACAAAACCAGTCTCGACGATGCACGCCGCGCTAAGATTCAGGCGGAAGCATTGGGGAAAACATTTTCGATAGCTGCATTGATCTGGATGCAAGGAGAAGCCAATGGGGGGCCCACCGGAGGCATCAACCCCAGTCGCTGGGACCAGGAACTAAATCGCCCCCATGGTCAGGAATGGTACCGCGATCGTCTGATTGACTATCGAAAACAATGGTCGCACGATCTGCAGTTGATCACAGAGCAGGTTCGTGACATCCCCATGTTCACGTACCAAACACAGGGACCGGCGGGCGAAGCTCAATTGTTGGCCGCAGATCGCGACGCTCATATCACCATGGTGGGACCGCACTACATGATTCCCAGCGCCGTCAACAGTCGCTACGCAGACAGGTACGGTGATCCCATTCATATGTCGGCGGACGGCGAACGTTGGTACGGCGAGCAGGTCGCCAAGGTCATTCATCGCGTTCTTATTGAAGGCGAGCCCTGGCAGCCTCTGCGCCCGAGAAAAGCGTGGATTGACTCGGACCGGACCAATATCCGGGTCGAGTTTCAGGTGCCCCGCCCTCCCCTGGTCTTAGATCAAACATTTCTTCCTCGCCAAGAGTATCCGCTGGCCGGTGGATACCATTCACTCTATGGATTCCAAATCCGGGACTCCGCCCGTGCGGTTTTAGGGATTGAAGATGTCAAAGTCGAATCTCCCACGCGCATTCGGATTCAGCTAACGGCCCCCGTGAAAGCCGAGACACGCTGCACGCTGAGCTACGGACTGCCTTATGCCGGTCAAATCGGGAAAATATCCGACATCCGAAAAGGTCCGGTAGTTGCTGAACAAGCAACCACCGAATTGCTGATTGATGGAAACATCGGTCCTCAATTGAAACCACTGATCGCCGCAGGGGCATTCTATGTTTCAAACATGCTGTCCGGCGATGCCCATGCCCGCGCACCGATTCGCTTTGTTCACCAAAAAGAGGGAGTCACCCTGCTCCGCTTCGAGGATCGCGAACTCCGCAACAACACACCCTTTACCGTAGGGCAAACGCTCACCACATTGCGGTCTTTCTCTTACGGAAACCTGAGGGATTCCGATCCGGAGAAGGCAATCTATCGGTTCGCCGACTCAGAGTACGGCACCCGCGCCTGGCAGGCCTATCCTTTGTGGAACTGGTGCGTCCTGTTTAAGCAGCTTCCGATTACAGATAAGATTGAGTGACCACCGGTCCTGACATGATTCCGTTCGCTGACTCTGCAACGGTCATCTGGATGACCGCCTTCCCGCACGGTCGTAATTAACGCGATGCCGGTTGCAACTGGCCAGCCATCGCAGGAATTCGTCTTGGTCTCCGTTGTAAGAGACGTCATGTCGAATATGAACGGGAAGACGTTGGGCTCAACAATGCCGACGTCGGTGATGCCCGTCACCACCGATTGCGCTGACTTTGCGGGCCCAAAGGCGAGGTCGCGTCGGACAGTCGAGTGCCCTCGTGAATCATTCAAAACTGTTTACAGACTGTGGGCTTCGCCGACAATCCACCTTACCGCCGCGGTGATCAGCAGCCCGGCGAGCATCCACAGAAAACAACTGAGTTTGCAGCAGTGCTCGATCAGAGGTGCTCGCTTCAATTCGTGCAGGGTCCCCATATAGAGAAATGCCCCCGCACCAAGCGACAGAACGACGGCTTTAATCAGAAGCGCGTTACCGCTCATGTACTTCCCGGCTAACTCACCTGCCACGATTCCCATAGGCGTGGTCAGTGCGAAACACGTCAGCAGAAGGATCCCCTGTTTTCGCGTCAACGTACTACGGACCGTCGTCAACGCCAAAGCAAAAGCCGCTGTGCCTTTGTGCAAAATTACTGCAATGAAGATCAGAAAAGCCGCAAATCGATCACTGATTCCCAAAGCCGCACCGAGAAAGAATGAAGGCAATGCAATCATTGCAGTCAGCATGATGGGAATGATCGCAGGAGTGCGAACTTCGTCCGGACTGGGAAGCGAGTCATCAGCAAGATGGCTCAGAAGGTGCTCTGTAGCCAGCAAGATTAAGAAAGTGGCAACCGCGATCACGGACGCGACGGGGTACTCGATTCCGGGCAGTGCCTGGTGAAACACCGAATACGCCGACGGCAGCATCATCGTCAACGCAAGAGCCAGGAAAACTCCGGATGTAAACGCTTCCCCCTTCGGGAGTCCGGCGGATTTTCGTGCCGTCATTGGTTGTGCGAACGGTGCGATACCGCCCGCAACAACGCAAAGGAAGATTGCGACAAAGTAAAACCACTTGATTAAAGTCAACTCAGCGAGTCTCCACTCGGGTGATATCCAGATTGAAGTCGCGTTCTCTCCGCAGACGATCCGAAACGAGATTCTGATTGACACCGCAAGCTGCTGCTTTGCATCACGCGATACTGGAGACGTTCTGAAAAGTCATCCGAACGCAGTAGTTGTCGCTGTAGTTTTCTCCTAAGAAATTTTACCCAGATGCAGTAAGGGTTGCAATTGTATACGCAGTGCAAAAGTGTGCCCTCCGGCCAATCGTGCGTGGAGCATCGTCGACGTGCGTGGAATGTACACGAGCAATCGTCAACTCGATGATTGCGCCATCAGATAACTTCTTCCCTCCCATCCGGGAGTTGTTTTTAGTCCATAGTGATCACTAGGGCTTGTTACTAATGCTCGGTTCTTGGGCTCAATGAGGAGAGAAATGTCAATGTCACGCCATTAAAATAGCTCCCGGTATTCAATTCGCATGAAAAAAAACTTGGGAGCCTAATGGGCGACGTTACGCAGATTCTTTCCGACATTGAAAGTGGAGACACCGGCGCGGCTGACAAGTTATTGCCGTTAGTCTACGACGAATTACGCCGATTGGCGGCCGCCAAAATGTCCCATGAAGCGTTCGACCATACATTGCAGCCCACCGCATTAGTGCACGACGCTTATCTGCGGATGGTCGACGTTAAGAATCCACGGAACTGGTCGGGGCGCGGACACTTTTTTCCGCCGCTGCTGAGGCAATGCGTCGGATTTTGATCGATATGACCCGCCGAAAGAAATCGGCAAAACGGGGTGCTGCTTACCAGCGGGTGCAACTAGAACAGCTCACTGTCGAAGGGGGGGCACAAAGTCTCGACATACTGACGCTCGACGAGGCATTGACTTAGTTCGAAGCAATCGATCCGGACAAAGCTGCAGTCGTAAAGCTGCGATTTTTCGGCGGGCTCTCCATGAAGGAGGTAGCAGCTGCCCAGGGTATATCCGACGCAACGGCTTATCCTCATTGGGCTTACGCACGAGCCTGGTTGCTGGGCAAGATCAGCCCCGCTGACGAATTATGAAATTCCTCAATAAAATTGAAATTTGGTGATCGACTCTGAGCATTTTTTACGCATTACTATCCGGCCCATCTCGTAGAAAACCCGCTCATGACTACTCAGCACAAAGCCATCGATGAAATCTTCGCGGAAGCCGTCGATATTGATTCGCCAGAAGAGCGGGCGAAATACTTAGAAGAGGCGTGCGGCGAAAATGTCGAATTGAAACTGAAGGTGGAGCGTTTGGTTTGCTACCATTTCAGCGCTGGCGATTTGATGGAGCAGACGGCCGCCCAATTGCTAGCGGATCAAAATCCCGAATCATCAGTCGACAATTCCGATATTCCAGCGAAGCGCCGATTGGGGGATTTTGAGCTCTTCCGCGAAATCGGCCGCGGTGGCATGGGCGTGGTGTACGAGGCTCATCAAATCTCCTTAAATCGGCACGTGGCACTGAAGGTGTTGCCGTTTACCGCCGTATTGGATCAGCGGCAGCTCGAACGTTTCAAGACCGAAGCCCAGGCGGCCGCCGGGTTGCACCACGGCAATATTGTTCCAGTGTTTCACGTCGGACAAGACCGGGCGGTCCATTACTACGCGATGCAATACATTGAGGGGCAGGATGTCTCTGACTTGATCAAGCAATTACGGCAAATCTCGCAGCAGGACGAGTTAGCTTTACCGGCCACTGAAGATGCCGATTTCAGTCTCGCTTCGAACGTGGCGATGGGACGCTTTGAGCCGGTAGACAAGACCCGAGCGGATGTCCCTTTCGTGGAGGATGATCATGCGAGCGATCAATCCGCACGCCCAGCTTCAAAAGCCGTGGCCGAAACCCGCACGTACGCGGCACTCTCTACAAAAGATGCCGCAAACAAACCGGAATACTTCCGCACGGTCGCTGGTCTGGGTATTCAAGCAGCCGAGGCTTTGGAGTTCGCCCACCAAAACGGCATCCTGCACCGGGATATCAAGCCTTCAAATCTGATGCTGGACGCGAAGGGGAAGCTCTGGATTACCGACTTCGGTCTCGCCCGCATCGACGGTGAAGATGGGCTGACGATGACCGGCGATGTTATGGGGACACTGCGGTATATGAGCCCCGAACAGGCCAGCGGGGACAACGATGCCGTCGATCACCGCAGCGACGTCTATTCACTGGGCGTGACGTTATACGAGATGCTTTCACTGACACCGATCTTCCCGGCGACGGATCGCTATGAATTGTTACAAAAGCGGCTGCAGGACGAACCGGCGTCATTGCGGCAAGTGAATCACCGGATTCCCGCCGACCTGGTAACGATTATTCACAAGGCGATTGCCAAGGAGCCGGCCGGCCGTTACGCAACAGCTCAGGAACTGGCGGACGATCTGCGGAGATATCTGAACGGCGAGCCGATCTTCGCCCGCTGTCCTTCAGTTTTAACGCGGGTATCAAAATGGGCCCAGCGCAATCGCACGTTGGCGTTGTCGTTCGCCGCTGCCTTTCTTGGCGGCATTGTGGCGGCATCTGCGGTCGTGCTGGTCATTCAGAACCGCGACGAGCGTCCAGTTGGGACTGACAACGTTTCTGACCTAGGTTCCGAACTCAATGATGAACACGATACAACGGCCAGGGCGTCATCGAGGATTCCCCCTCTGGAAGCGGAGGCAATCCTATCCGGGTTGATTCCGCATCCTCGAAACATCAGCGGACTTGGCCGGTGGCAGATCATTACGAAGCGGCCCTGCGTCTTCACCAACCACTTCTGGTCGCTGGACATTAGTCCCGATGGACAGTGCGTGGCATTTGGCGAGGGAGACGATGTCCGTGTCTATTCGATACCAGAGTTCGAACTATTACGTATATTCTCCGGTCATTCGAACTCGGTGATCAAAGTTGCCTGGAGTCCCGATGGCTCACATCTTGCTTCGGCGAGTGCGGATAACACTTTGCGATTATGGGAATATGAAACGGGCCTTTCCCGTACCACACTCGTGGGACATCAGGATCGCGTGAACGCCGTGGCTTGGCATCCAAATGGAAAACTCCTTGCCTCTGGCGGCGAAGATACTCAAGTTCGGTTTTGGACCATCGACGGTCGGCCAGGACCAATTCTCACTGGTCACACCGCTGGAATACGCGATGTTTCGTGGAGCCGGCAGGGAGACATGCTGGCATCAGCCAGTAAAGACGGGACAATTCGAATCTGGGATGCACAAGGCAAGAAGAAAAACGTTATCAATTCTAAGTTGCAATTTATGCGCTCAGTTGCCTGGAGTCCCGATGGACAGCAATTGGTTACGACTCACCACGGTGATCATTCGGTGCGGCTATGGGGCATTGATGGCACAGCTGGACCTGTGCTTCGAGGGCATGGCGGTATTGTGACCTCAGCGAGTTGGAGTCCCGATGGAAAAAAACTGCTTTCCTCTAGCTGGGATGGGACGGTACATCTGTGGAATGCCGATGGGACACCCGGGCCCGTGCTCGATGGGCACAATTCTCACGTAGAAAGCGCAGCATGGAGCCCCGACGGTCAATCGATCATCGGGGGTGGTGGGATTGCTGGACTAAGAATTTGGGAGCTGGATGGCAGTCCTGGGACAGTATTGAAGGGACATCCTGCGGTCGGCACTGCGTTGTGGAGTCCGAGCGGTGATCGATTTTCCGTCGCCTTTGGAAATGGTGAATCATCAGCGGTTGAGATCTGGGATGCCGGCGCAACATCGTCACAAAGCCTCAGGGGTTTAGTGAAAGATCCTGGGTCAATTGACTGGAGTCCGAATGGAGAACAATTTGCCCTGGTCGAATGGGGGCAACCTGGGATTCGAATATATAACCGCGATGGGACTGCCGGCTCCATTATCAACACCGGTTATCCAATCTCCCGTGCTTTGTGGAGCCCGAACGGCCGACAAATTGCTGTGAAGATGCGTGAAGCAACCGATTATAAAGCCCGTCAGCAAGTCATTCAGCTGTGGAATCTAGACGGCACTGCGGGCCCTATGTTGCCCCATGAGACGATAATACTTTACGGCATGGCCTGGAATCCGGACGGTGACCAACTTGCAGCGGTTACTTATGAAGGCATTCTCTACATCTGGTCGGTCGACGGTACATCACTAGACCGGCTCGCCATCGGTCCATTGACCGCATCCGTCGCTTGGAAACCGGATGGAACGCAACTCGCCACTGGCAGCGATGATGGAACGATCCGTTTATGGTCGCCAGACGGACATCCCCAGGAATTACTAAAAGGGCACGAAGATCGTGCCAATTCCATCGCTTGGAGTCCCGATAGCCAATGGATCGCCTCAGGGGGACGTGACAGTCACATTCGCCTTTGGACGGCTGCTGGGAAGCAAGTGGCTGTGCTGAAAGGACATCACGGCGACCTGGGAAAGCTTTCGTGGCACCCGGAACATTTACAATTCCTCTCATGTGGAGCGGACGGCACGGTTCGTCTGTGGGATGCGGTGACAATGCAGCCGTTGTGGATATCGAAGGTCATGTCCGATGGCCAATCTCTCAAATTCAGTCCAGACGGGAAACTCCTTTCCGGGGACAACAGTCTGTTCAATCGCGAGTTCGCCTACATCGTTGAAAAACCGAACGGTACGATTGAGATCCTCACGCCGAAAGCGTTTCTAATTCGAACCCAGTAAGAAGCAAACCCTCGGGATCCGCAGGTTGCTGTGTGCTAAACTCAAGGCGTCCGGTGATGTTATTTCTGCGAAATAGCTCCGCACCCGTAGGAACCCTCGCCGTCGTACGCGCGGCTGTTTTCCACAAGTACCCACGAATCACCATGGCGCTCACCTATGGCTAAACTCTTAGCATTTGATAGCTGCCTGCCTGCGTATCAGCGAGTGACGAAGAGAAACTTCTCAAAACACATAAGGCTACGCCATGAACCAGTTCCATGATTTGCTCGTGCTTGCTCAACTCTCTAACCAAATCGGTATCACAAGCGGCGAAATGATATTCATCGCACTTTGTGGCTTTGAACTCATTGGCCTGGCAGTGACATTTGCCAAGGCTGGCAAGCCCTGGTGGGGAACCTTCATTCCGATTTACAAAAATGTTTTTCTGCTTCAGATCGCCCCCAGGATAAAAAGGTCTCGCGAATTGTTCTTGCATCCCCAACTATTGAAACGGATAATCAAAGGGATATGACATGTCTGAGAAGAGGGACAAACGGATGGTTGATCCTCTCTTTACGACACTTTGTCAGCCAATATTCTGTTGTCCGCTCGAAGATATCATGCATTGCCCATCCTGCGGAACTGCGTTGGAACGCTCGTTGTTTCATGGAGTAACCATCGACAATTGCACCAAATGCGACGGAATGTGGTTCGACCCTGACGAACTTCGCACTGCCCTCTACAGGGCGACCTCGCCAGCGGTAGCTGGACAAAAAACAATATCCAGCACAATGCCCCTGCCCTGCCCAAAATGTCTGACTGAGATGCCTGCCGTTGAATACGCTTACCACTCGGGAATCGTGATCAACCGCTGCAGTCGCTGTTTGGGAGCCTGGCTTTCATACAGTCAATTTGATCAGATTACGCAATATCGTGTGGGCACCCTGGCCGTCAATCGACTGGCAGCGAACCACATCGATATCATCAAAGACGCCAACCGATGGCAGTTCGGCCGCGATCTACTCCACTCCCGTTTTCTTTCTAGTTTTGTCGCCGCCCTGTACTTGGTGACCGCGTTCGTTTGGGGCACCCCTGAGATCACGCTGAATTTGGTCCGCTTCTTGCTATTACCACTCGTGTGCATTTGGTACGCAGATGGGCTTGGCAACCTCACTGGCATTTCATTAGGCCTTGGGCGGCCAGTCATCACTGAGAAGACGCCCGGCGACTTTGTTGCAATTGGAGGCTGGCTCTTGATGCTTTGTCCTGCCTTTGTGGCTCTTGTTGCTTGGTAACAGCGGCCAACATGGTTTTTGCACAAGGCCCCATCGGAATCACCTTCTCTCTTTGGCAGCGGACGAACGCGTTGGGACCATGCTTGGCAATTCGGAGTTACTCGCTATGTATACGGCGGTGACGAAAACTTCCCGTGAGTTGGACTAAGTGGATTGGTCAACCCCGTCTAGGTGCCCGAGCATGCCGCCACGCTGCCGCAACTGGCCTCGATCCTCCGCAATCTCGAGCAAACCGATATCGATACCGGTGGTCACTGCCTGGTTGGTGAATGCAGTCTGTTTGGCTTGCACAGTCTCTATAAAGTTCGACTTGGGCGATTCATTGCCTATGGGGCCAAGCACTTCGATGAGCTGATTTCGGGGTACGTAGAACAGTCCCACGTGGAGCGGCCGTACCAAGGATTGGGGAAGTCCAGTTGGTGGGCGAGGCGTTGAGCGTCAAGCAGGCGAACCCGACGGCATCCTTTTCTGAACGCGGCTTGGTTGATTGTTGAGGCATTATGCAGGCTTGTGCAATGGACGCAGTACTCGGCTTGTGAAGCACGAACATCCACAACACTCAATCGTTCATCGATTGTCTGAAATTATTATGATCGTGCCTGATTAGCTCGACTGCTGTCAACGACTCGGTAGTTTAATTCCAGGGTACGAGCAGGCTCTAGAATACACCGGCACCCTTGAAGCCTAAACTCTCCTTCCGACGTAGCGTGAACACGCCCGTAGCTACAGTTGCAACTACAGTTCGCTAACGACCCACATGCGCCATTTCGATTAGTCGACGCTTGCGCTGCAAAAAGGGAGTTATAAAACTTGTCAGCCGTTCAGGATTTCGTGGAGCACGCGGCCGTTGGCGACGAGCGGCATGGGGCGGTCGGCACGGCCAGGAATCGTGGTGTGCTCATCGATGCCGACAAGGTGGTACATCGTGGCCAAGACATCCATTGGGCTGATTGGATTGCTTTGAACATAGGCTGCCTGTGAGTCACTGCTTCCCAGAACTTGCCCCGGATTCAATCCGGCGCCGGAAAGCAGATTACAATAAGCGTTCGACCAATGATCGCGACCCGGTGTCTTAGCACGTTCGATAATTTTTGGAGTGCGGCCATGTTCCGTCAGGACTAAAACCAAGGTTTCATCAAGCAGCCCCCGTTCCTCTAAGTCGATAATCAATGCACTCAGAGCGCTATCCAGGCCGGGCAGCAATTCGTCATTTAGACGCTTATAGAGATTGAAGTGTGTGTCCCATGCCGTGTTGACGACTTTATATTCGTCCCAGAAAATTGAAACAACGCGTCCACCGGCTTCTAACAACCGTCGTCCTGCAAGAACAGCTTGGCCGAACAGGTTCATGCCGTAGCGTTCGCGACGAGACATCGGTTCGCGCGAAATATCGAGTGCTTCGCGAATCTCCTGTGACCGCAATAGTGACCAAGCCATTTGTTGATGACGGCTCAGACTGGCGATGGCTTGCGAATCCTCAAAAGTGCGCTGTTGCGACTCCAGTTGACCTAACAGCGACTTCCGCCTGTTGAGCCGGTCAAGAGTCAGTCCGGGGTGTTGTTGTGCCGCACCGGAAACGGCAAACTTTAATCCTGGTTTTACGCTGACGAACGGGTCCTTCTCTTTCGAATTACTGACACCGAAGATCCCGACACGTTCAACCTCACGTTTAGCCTCTCCATCGAATTCAGTATAAACAGGGTCATATCCCCGACCAAGAAAACCACCATAAGGCCCTGAACGTTGAAACAGGGGATTGAATTTGCTGAACCGAAATGGCAAAGCAAGATTTCGCGGGATCCCAGGTGAGAGTGCGTCCGGCGACCGGCGTTCTGCCAAATAATCCAGAACACTTCCAAAGAAGGGATGATGCCGCGTATCCAACGGGTGCGTCTCACTCTGGAAATCCACGGCAGGATGCCCTGTCAGCGTAAAGACATTTGAGTGATTATTGTTGTCATGCGACATCGATCGAATCAACGTCATGCGGTCCATGATGCGAGCAATTTGGGGGAGATGCTCGCTGATGCGGACGCCGGGGATCGCTGCCTGAATCGCTTTGTGCTCCCCGCGGACTTCAGCAGCGGCGTCTGGTTTGGGATCGAATGTTTCCAGCTGTGAAGCCGCTCCGGCCAGATACAACAGGATGACTCGCTTTGCCTGCCCGAAGGTTGCTGTGTGTGCTGCCGCTTTGGCTTGCGCAGTGGGTTCTCCCAGGAGTTGCGAGAGCGTCAACGCTCCTAGGCCGCAGGAGCCGATGTTCAACACATCACGCCGGTTGAGACCGCGGCATAGTCGCTTTTTCGATCCCAGGATTCTCAACATGAGGAGATGTCCGCTTGATCGGGATGGAGACTTATTTCCGTATCCTACGACGTTATAATATACTTAAATCCATCTCGTTGTGCCAACAGATTTTAAAATGGAAATCGTTCTCGAAAATCTGCTCAATCCCCGCTGGGAGTTTCTGTAATGTCAAAATTATTCACGCTTCTAAGTGTGCTAATAGTGCTCTCGTTCACAAACGCTTTGAACGCGGAGGATTTCGCCATTCGGGATGGCGATACTGTTGGATTTTTGGGCGATAGCATTACTGCGGCAAGGACATACGGCAAGCATATTGAAAAATTCACACTGCTGCGTTATCCGGAACGCAAAGTTCATTTCATCAATTTAGGAAACGGTGGTGACACAGCAGCGGGCGGCTTTAAGCGACTTGAGCAGGATGTATTCGATAAAGGGGTGACTCTGCTAACCGTTGCATATGGTGTCAACGATATTGGTTGGGGGGCAAAGGCGGATGACGAACACCGGCAATTGTATCTCGATTCGATACAAAAAATCGTTACTGCCTGCAAGAAACGAGGCGTACGGGTCTATATTTGTTCGGCAGCAATCACCGCTGGCCATCCTGACAAGACCGAGAATAATTTTCTCCAACAGATGTGCGATGCGGGATTGGCCATTGCCCGAAAAGAGGGTGCAGGCACCATTGATATTCAGCGGACTATGCGAGACATCCAGCGGTCGGTCTATACAGCCAATGAATCTCTTCCGATTGAGAAGCAAAAATCGCTGCACGCTGCCGACGGCATTCACCTCAATGACTTGGGACAAATGGCGATGGCCTACGCGATTTTGAAGGGATTGGAAGCGCCTGCTGATGTCTCTACGTGTGTCATCGATGCTGCGGCTGGTGAGGTTCTAGAAGGAAACGGATGTCAAATCTCTGATCTCAGTGCGGCTGACGACAGATTAACATTCACGCGCTTGGACCAAGGCCTGCCGTATAACAACGGCGCTTTCGCGAATTTGATGTATCGCTTCGTGCCCATGAATCAAATCAACCAATATCGACTGACGGTCCGGAATCTCAATCTCGGCAAGTACAAGCTCACGGTGTCCGGACGGGAAATTGGGATCTGGCGAGCTAGCGAATTAGCGAAGGGCCTCGATATCGCTTCCACAACTCCGGATTCTTGGCAGCCAGGCGGTCCTTGGGATGCGCAGGCGACTGTTCTGAAGTCTCTCACTGAGGCAAGGTACGAAGTCGATTTAGCCAACCTGCACGCGAAGAGGTCGCTGCCAGAGACTCCGTTGCTGGCCTCGCTGACCAACCAAGCAAAACATGCCAACAAGGAAATTGAACAAATGCAGCGATTTGTCGCCAAACCGCGACCTTATCAGTTTGTCCTGACACGCGAGACGGATGAGACGACGATTGCATCCCCTTTGGAGAATCAGGTATTTCAACGACATGTCCGAAATGCCGGTCGAATCCTCATTCGGGGGACGACCACGAGGAATGTCGATCAGGTCCAGGTCCGCTTTCGTGGACAGCCTTTGCAGGGAGAAGTGCCGAGTGAGTGGCAGTCGATCGAGTTCAATCGGGAGGACGGGGCATTCCAGAAATCACTGGAGTTCCCCGCCGGGGGTTGGTTTTCAATGGACCTCAGAATGACCGCGGACAATCAAACCGTCGAGGAACTCTCTGTTGATCAGTTCGGCGTCGGCGAGGTTTTCGTGGGGGCGGGACAGTCCAACTCGACCAATTCCGGACAGTTTAAGACGAAACAAACCACTGGCATGGTGGCCTCGTTCAGTGGAGAGCACTGGCAAATCGCTGATGATCCTCAGCCTGGAGTCGCTGACCGCTCACAGGGAGGGAGCTATTACCCAGCGTTCGGTGATGCCCTTTATGAGGCGTATAAGGTTCCAATCGGCATCGCAGCCACAGGATATGGGGGGACGAGCGTCAACGCCTGGCAGCCAATGGATGAAGGACTATTTCGCTGGATGATGACGCGTATCGATCAACTCGGCCCGCATGGATTTCGGGCTGTACTTTGGCACCAGGGAGAAACCGATGTGGAAATGCCAAGCGACGAGTACTATGACAAACTCAAGCGTGTGATCGACACGTCCCGCGAAGAAGCGGGTTGGAACATACCTTGGCTAGTCGCCCAGGTCTCCTATCACAATCCCGATGCGCCTTCATTTACAACAACACGTACGGCACAAGCCAAATTGTGGGCGGATGGCGTGGCTCTGGAAGGGCCGGATACGGACACACTGACAGGTGATCATCGTGACTTAGATGGAAAAGGAATTCACTTCAGCCCCCAAGGGCTCAAAGCACATGGATTGCTGTGGAGCGAACAGGTAAAACCATTGATTGACAAGTCCATCCAAGAGCCATAGCGTGTGAATCAACATGAAGTTGTCGTTGCTAATGATGTTCGCCATGGGCTCCTACTCATAATGCTTGGTAAAGCGGCTAAGTGAGGAGCCGGCACTGACCGTTGAGTATGGGCCGCAGTTTGTAAATCACTTCATTTGCCGAATCCACTCGCGGAGCAACTCCACACCTTCTTCGTCAATGACGTTCGAGCCGATATGGGGCATGCGTCCGATTTTGAGCAAGGTCATGCGATGTGAAAGCAGTGAGCGGTCCGGATCGCCGGGAGCTATGAGACGCGCGTCAGTAATGCCGTAGTGGCCTCGTTCAGGAGTGGCATGAATGAGGCCGGTTTTGTCGAGCGGCAGATCGGCTGGCAACTGAAACTCGGTGAGACCCCCCCCCCAGAGTCGATGGCAGTGCGAGCAGTTTGCGTGGAGATAAGACCGCGCACGGTCGTTGATACTTTGGGACTGGTCGTGATAGTCGGCAAGTCGAGGAAGAGCATCTGGAGACTTGGGAAGTGGCTTGGCGAAGACTCCCCACTCTTCGAGTTGTGCCAGCTGATTCCGTGGTTGGCCATCGCCGTAATCATGCAGCCGGTTCATTTGCAGTGTGTTGACACCGAGTGCATATTTGGCAGCCATCGTATGACAAAGCGTGCATTCCGCTCTGCTGGGGAAGTGCCAAGTCTGCTTCCTCACGCCCCCGGGAGCGTTTTTATCCTGAATGTTCAGTACACGATCCGCTCCTTGTGCATCGAGCAGAACGGCATCGGTCTGATCGTCGTTCCAGACGTAAGTGTATCCTCGCCAAAACTGTGCCCCGTACCGCTCGCGATCGCCAGGCATGCTCTTGAAGTGCAGGAGGCGAGTCTCCAACCGGCGTGTTGACAACGGATTGCCAGCTTCCATTTCCATCGAAAATGTTTTGACAAGAACCGTGCCGTCAGAGAATCGCCAGCCGGGGGGTGGCGCGGGATAAGTGACGTCATCGAAAAGGATCTGCGAATCGCCGGGCCTAGCAATGAATCGTTCCTTACTGGCTCCATCCGACCAGAGTGGAGCATTGACGGAGTAAGGTATCAGCCCCGGCTGCGGAATGTGGTCGGTGGTGGAAACAAACAGGCCGGTCTCACTGAGCATTCGAGGAAATTTTGGCTCGTTCTCATCAGGCAAAGGAGCCGGGACCAACCGTTGGAGTGTGCCGCTCACATGGTCGACGACAAGCACCTCGCCCTGCTGGTTTTGAGCGAAAGCGACAATCCGGAATTGCGTGTCGGCCAGTTGACGTGGCTTAGTCGGTTGACCATCCACAAGTCGCACACTCCAGATCTTGCCGGTGTCGTAATCACCATAGATGTAACAGCCATGCAGGTCTGCCGGTTCGTCCGCTTCCCAAATATATCCTCCGGTGATGGATCGTGATTCGCTGTGAGGATGTTCAAGCAGCGGCGGCTGTATCGGTGTCGGTCCCAGCTGGCGGTCCGGTTTGAAATCATGGGTTCCCTCTTTGATACTCCAGCCGTAGTTGCCTCCCGGCTGTACCAGTTCGATCATCTCCCACAAATCCTGACCAACATCCCCCGCCCAGAGTCGACCCTCACTATCAAAGCTGAACTTCCAAACGTTGCGATGTCCGTAAGAATAGACTTCCGGACTGGCATTAGGCGTCTTGATAAAAGGATTGTCTACTGGAATCGCGTACGACTTGTCCCCCATGGAATGATCGACGTCGATGCGGAGGATGGAAGCGAGAAAATCGTCGATGCGCTGACCGGTCAAGTGCCAGTCGGCCCAGCCACTGCCGTCACCGGTAGAAACATACAACAGGCCATCGGGACCAAACCGGACACAGCCGCCGTTGTGACCTCCGGCTAACCAAGATAGCAGGACGACTTCTGACTGTGGCTTGGAATGAAAGCGATCATCGGGCGACGTTTCGAATCGCGACAGTCGGGTCCCATCCTCAGCCCCCTCTTTCACGATAGAGACAACAAAAAGTCGGCCATTGTTCACAAAGTCCGGATGCGCTGCGGCACCGTAAACAGTCCGCTCAAGATCTATCAACAGCTTGGGCTTGGCATGGGGCGCATCTTCAAACGTGAATAGTTTGCCGTTTCGTTCGCAGAGAAGAAACCGGTTGGTCCCGGGTATCAGACTAACCGCCAGCGGCTCGTCAAAATTCAACTCTGGAAAAGCACTCTCCAACTGATAGGGGGGCGGCGGGTCGGGTGTCCCGTGGATACGAGACGTCGTCCAGAGCGCACGACCACTTTTAGTTGAGGAGCCTTGCTCAGCAGTCAGGCTCTGGTGCCCGGTCAAGGAGAACAGGCCAATCAAGCCAAGAACTATGAGGTAAAAGTGCCGATAGTATCTGCCCAATCGTTGTTTTCTTTTTCCGAGCATTTGGTAATGCGTCCGAAAATGATATCGATACGGATTCCAGTTGTATTGAAACTCTGTTCCAGCGCCAGCCAAGCCGATTTTGACAGATGCCATGCATCGCAATCAACGAAGGGGCATCGCGGCTTGAAATGATGGGTGCTAGATATCCGTTTTCGGGCGTGTGCGAAGCGCATCAGGAGTCTGCTTTTGGGCCATCTGCTTGTCTCCCAACCGTTTGACTGCCGCCGCTGTCACCGCCGTCCCCTTTAAATTCAATTCGTGAATCACGTAGATATTGGAAATGCTATCGATCCCAGCATCCGTGATTTTAGAATTGCTGAGGTTCAAGAAAAAGACCTTTTGCAGAACATCATCCTTGTCGAGTCGTGCCAACTGTTTATCGGTTATCGAGGAATCGGCTAGGTTCAGTCCATAGACTGGTTTCTCCTTGACGACATCGGCGATGGCGCTGAGCAACTTGTCATCGATCTCTGCGCCACTGAGGTCAATAAACCAACCAACACCGTGAATGCCGTGCATGGACCGCTTTTCCATGACGGCTGATCCGCCTGCAGCGGCGACTATACCGGAAAAATCGCTCCGTTTGTCCATCATTTGCTGGTATTCACTTTTGCCCTCAAATAGGCCACATCCCGGCAACAGAAAGAATCCACTGGCGACAACCAGACATTTTGCCCACCCAGTGCGACGTAACTGGGCATCTAAATTGATGGACATCTGCAATCCTCTGCTGAAAATAATCTTGCTATGACATAGCCCAACTATCCGGCGTGCAATCATAACGGTCGAAAAGAATGTAATGTTTGCACGCCGCTACTCTTTGCTTCCTCCAGGTGAGATGATCTCCAATCCCTGCGCTGCAATACACTTCTGAAGCCCCAACGGCTTCAGGAGTGTATTGCCAGCGAAAATTAGGGACGAGTTTTAGAATTCGTTAACCACAAGGCCATCGTTCATCGACCCAAGCAGGTGGTAGATGCCCACATCGTTCGAATCAGCAGCAGAATCGTTCCACTGGATGCTGTCGTTGATGAAGTGTACTGAACCGTCCCCCAGCAAGAAGAACGCGCCGCCTTCGTGTTCACTGCTAAACGCGATCTTCGGATTGTCCACGGCGTTCGTGTCCGAGGGGTCGAGGCTATGTTTGCCGGTATTCATTTGATACTCAGTCAGGCCAGCGAGACACCAAACGTTTGTGATGCCTTGGTCGGATAACTCTTGACCGGCCCATATACCCGCCCAGAATCCTTCCCGCGAGCGACGTTCGCCGACCATAATCGTATTCGACAGACCATCGCTGACGTTTTTAATCGCAACCATCCCACCGCCGCTGGGGAAAATTCCATCGCCATCGCCTCGGTTACCATTGCAAGCCATGTAGTTCGATTTTGCAAATGTGGTTCCAACAGGCACAACCATCGGTCCGCCGGGTTGATCCGGGAAGGGGCGGTTTTCGTTAAGCCCCTCGCCGATATCCGAAGGACAAATGAATGCGGGCAAAGGACTGCGCAACCCCTTAAGACCCTCCGGGTCATTAGCGGCTTGTTCAAACGTTCTATCGCCGACACCGAGTACTTCGTAGAGGTTGCCTTGGTCCAGATACGGAAGGATCATGACCGACCAAGCCCATTGGCTGTTCAAACGAGCATCCCACACAGGTGGGGTTTCATCTAGGCCCGAAAAGTCATAGTAACTTGCAATCGGGAACACCTTGTGAACGTCGTGATAGTTGTGCAGTGCCAAACCGAGTTGTTTCATATTATTTCGACATTGTGTCCGCCGCGCTGCTTCCCGCGCCTGCTGCACGGCAGGCAAAAGTAAAGCAATCAAAATCGCGATAATGGCAATAACTACCAATAGCTCGATCAGCGTAAAACCTTGATTCTTCCTCCGGACATTTGTGCTCATACCAGCTCTCCAATTGATGGGAAATTGATCGGGATAATGTACCGATGGTTGCGTCACGTGGCGGATTCGTTGATGCGAATTAAAATGTGGCTGTCATTAGGAGAAACACGAATCGCAATCCAACTCGAAACCATCGGGGATTCTCGCATAGTTTTCATGCCCAGTCAAAGGATATCTCTTGACCGCTGGAGAATTCTTGCAAGGACCGTGCGCTCGAACCACGATAGAGTGCGCAAATTGATCCTCCAACGAGATCATTAAAAGTGCATAGATCACTAGTTGAATTCTCGGTAAATGCAACTGATATCGTCGTCAATGTAACTTTGTCGAAATGCCAGCCGCCGCAGTTTGCCGCTAGTGGTTTTGGGCAAAGTTGCGGGTCTCAAGAGGAGAATCTCTGCAGGATTAACGCCGATAGATAAATTAACCGCATGGCGAATTGCCGCCACAACTGTTTCCGACGAAGTGCGGCGTATGGCTGTTCTTTGGAGTTCCACCGAAACAATCAGTTCCTCTTGTCCATTGATTTCAGTAGAAAATACCAGAACACCACCTGGAGCAATCGCAGGGTCGGCTGCGCAAGCACGTTCCTCGATATCCTCAGGATGAAGGTTTTTCCCCCGTACAATCATCAATTCTGAGTTCCGACCTGTAATAAATAATTCACCAGCGGATAAAAACCCCACGTCTCCCGTACGAAGAAAACGATGAGACTGGCCGTCAATATTCAGCTCGAAGAATTGTTCGGCATTGAGATCCTGCCGTCGGAAATACCCGCGAGTTACGGAAGGTCCGGCGAGACAAACTTCGCCGATCTGTTCATCGGGCAACGGTTCGCCTGCGGTATCGATAATCAATACGCGAGATCCGTCAAAACATTGTCCGCTACCTGATAGGCTGGTTTGATCATCTGGCGACATTGGGAGGGCAATTTGTTGCCGGGCGAAGGCGGCGGTGCTGACCTGTTTGATCACCGGCGCAGCATCCACCGGACCGCCTGTCGCCATAAGAGTCGCTTCTCCTAATCCATAACACGGAAAGAACGCCTCGCGGCGAAAACCGCACACGGAAAATCGCTTTTCAAAACGGGCGAGTGTTTCTGTTCGAACCTTCTCTGCACCTACAAATGCAACCCGCCAAGAGGAGAAATCCAAACTCGACAGATCGTCATCGCGGATTTTTTCCAAGCAATGGCGATAACCGAAATCGGGACCGCCGGAGATTGTCACGCTGTGGTCGGACATCAATTGCAGCCAATGCAAGGGCCGCAGAACAAATTCCTCAGGGGGAATGCACCAGCTTGTGAGTCTTGCAAACATCGCGCCGAGGTAGCTGCCGACCAGGCCCATATCATGGTAATGCGGCAGCCAGGTGACGGCCCGGTCGCGCTGCGCGTCTAGCTGCATGCGTTCACAGATGAAGCGTAGGTTGGACAGTAAGTTTGAGTGAGAAATCTGTACCCCTTTGGGACGCGACGTGGAACCAGAAGTGTATTGCAAAAAGGCAATATCCTCGGCTGAGGCCTCGAAACGCGGGGCAGCTGTTTGATTCCGCCACTGGCTGGGAGTGATGACGGGTATGCCAGCGAAATAGGGATGCTGATCTCGACGCTTGTCCAAAACTTCTGCCACCGAATCGTCCACGATTAAGACTGCCGGTTCGCAGTCTTGACACAAACTGGCGAACAGCTCGCTGTTGCGGTTGAGATTGGGAACGTGCAAGGGGACCGCGATCACGCCGGCGGAGAGGCACCCCATAAACGCTTCCCAAAATGCGGCCCCTGTGGGGAACAACAATAGTGCGCGCTGACCGAATGAGGCACTTTCCGAAAGCACCGCGGACGCGGCGGCAGCACGTTCCGTCAGTTCGCCGTACGTCAGTGATTCCGCAGGTTGCCACCGCGTTGCGGGAAATACAAACAGAGGCTTATCAGCGAATTGGGACGCAGCTTCGTCAAGCTCTGTGCACAGTGTCTTCATCATTTTTCCCAAGGTGTTGTCACCGACTTAATGAAAGCATTCGCCATCGTCAATGACATATCGTATTATCATTGGCTGGACAATCCCTCTTGCTCTTGGTCCCCAGAATCGTTTCGCGACCAGTCCCCACTCTACCGGGGGGGCACGACAATTCCATGCGGCAACGCAGTCGATGTACCAGTCTAGGCAGCATTACGTTTCAAATGGAATGGAACCCCGTCTTGTCAAATTCCAATTCTCCTGGCCGTTGTCTTCATTTCCTTAGGAGGTGACTCGTGAATCTCTCCGTTGGTTTATTACTTGCGACGATCTCCCTTGGGGCCCAAGACAGCTCCGAGTATTTCAAAATCACCGTTCTCGACGACCAAACGAACCGAGGCGTCCCCCTCGTCGAATTGAAAACGGTGAATAATTGCCGTTACTACACCGATTCCGCTGGGGTAGTCGCATTTCAAGAACCAGGGTTTATGGACAAAACGGTGTATTTCTTTGTGTCCAGCCATGGTTACGAATTTCCTGCCGATCGTTTCGGTTTTCGTGGTACGCAACTGAAGGTGAGCCCGGGAGGGAGTACCACGATCCGTATCAAGCGGATCAACGTTGCCGAACGCTTATACCGTGTCACTGGCGGGGGGATTTATCGCGATAGTGAACTTCTTGGGGAAGCGGTTCCCATTGTTCAGCCGGTACTCGATGCACGGGTACTTGGTTCAGATAGCGTGGTGAATGCTAAATATCGTGGACGCATCTATTGGTTTTGGGGAGATACAAACCGCCCATCGTACCCGTTGGGGAATTTCCAGGTCCCCGGAGCAACTACATCACTTCTTGGATTTCAAGGCGTTGATCCAAATCGCGGCGTGAGTCTGAATTATTTTATCGGCGAGGATGGCTTTGCGAAGGAGACAGCCAATATGCCCGGTAAAGGTCCCACGTGGATTAACGGGTTGGTGACGCTCACTGACACGGAGGGGAACGAGCGAATGTTCGCCAAATACGTCAAAGTCAAAAATTCTATGACGGTCTATGAGCGCGGATTGGTGGAATTCAACAACGACTCAAAAGAATTTGAAAAACGACAACAATTCGACATGAAAGCGCCGCTTTATCCCTACGGGCATCCCTTCGTTCACCAAGACGGTCATACCGAGTACGTAAATTTCGCCGATCCGTATCCGTTGGTGCGGGTCAAGGCGAACGCTGAGTTGCTTCAGGACCTTGAACAATACGAAACCTACAGTTGCCTCCGCCAAGGAAGCCGAGAGCAACAATTGGAGTTGGTGCGTGACACGAATGGGAAACTCGTGTTCGAGTGGAAGAAAGACACGACCCCATGGACGCTGCAGATACAGCAGGAGCTAATAAATCAGGGGCGTTTGAATGCAGATGAGGCTTACATCCATTTCAAGGATTCAGAAACTGGCGACGCTGTACTACCAAGCCGAGGGTCGGTGTATTGGAATGAATTTCGAAAAAAATGGGTGATGATCTTTGTGCAAATCGGCGGCCGTTCTTTTTTGGGCGAAGTCTGGTTCGCCGAAGCGGACGACCTGACCGGTCCATGGTCCAAGGCAATACGCATTGTCACTCACAACAAATATTCGTTTTATAATCCCAAGCAACATCCGTTTTTCGCCCAAGAGGATGGCCGGATCATCTACTTCGAAGGGACATATACGACGACATTTTCCGGCAACGATCACCCGACGCCGCGCTATGACTACAACCAAATCATGTACCGGCTTGATTTATCGGATCCGCGATTGTCGCAATGAATCTCTGGCGGCGATGGTCACAGTGATGTTCTCTGTTATTGAATTGGAAAAAGAATACCGGAGTCGAGAAAATATTTTGTGGTGCACAGCAGAGAACTGTGTTAGTCTGTGCGATCGTTTCCCAAGTCAATTCGCTACCTGCAAGCGGGAATCGCTCCGGCCCATTTCCAATAACCATCAATGGTTGACGGCCAGTTCGTCACCAAGTCCGCGGTTAATACCATGAACGATGAAATCACTTCTTCTCCAAACGCTGGACAGCCGACTACACGCTCAGCCGCTGAAATTCAGGATTGGTTGCTAGACAAGTTGGCGGAAGAATTAGAGACCGACCGAAGCCAAATCCAGGTCAAAGAACCAATTTTGGCGCAAGGTATCGATTCGATGCATGTGGTCGCCATTGTCGCACAATTGGAGGACTGGTTGGGTATTCGTTTTTCCAGCAATCCCTTGGAGGATTATCCGTCGATTGAAGCGTTGTCACAATCGTTGGGAGCAAATGACGAGCGCGGCTAGTCCTTGCTGAACATGAATGGTGTTGCTGTCTCCTTCGGTCCAAACGGCAGTGAGTATCTTTTTGAATCTGTAGCAGCGGTTATTGCCTGAATGGCTCGGCATCTGCCGATCAGGCATGCCGGGATGCGGTTAGGGGAATTCGGCCCCGGAGAGCCTATATGCCGGAACAAGAACAAACAGACGATATGTCGCAGGCAAGCGGAACCGATAGCCACCCCTCCTCGGGCGGAGTTCCGGCCAAGTTCCTGTTCGTGTTGGCTGAGTTGCTGCTGATTGCCGGAATTGTCTATCTCTTCGACATCGAAAGACGGCGTCTTTTGTTCCCAGTGATGTGCGTGATGATTGGTGGTTTCGCGGTGCATACCTGGCTGCCGAAAACCTATCGCATGGGATTCTTTGCGTGCCTGTCAGCCAGTTGTGTTCTGATCGTTTTGGGAATGACGAACGGCCTGTACGTGCTAGGCATCGGCGGAGTACTGATCGGTATTTGCTACTTGCCCTTCGGGTTGTGGATTCGCTGGCTCATGCTGATCGCCGTGGGTGTTGTGCTCATAGCGCTGCGGAGCCGATGGCCGCTTCCGATGTGGCCAGTCCTGGGCTCGATGTTCATGTTCCGGTTGATGATCTACTGCTACTCCACGCGAAAAGCCGTGACGAACCCGCCTCTGACGACCACCTTGTCCTACTTCTTCATGGCGCCGAATGTCTGTTTTCCACTCTTTCCCGTGGTAGATTTCAACACGTTTCGCGACTCATGGTACAACCGGGACACCTGGAGTATCTACCAGAAGGGCATTGTCTGCATCGTACGCGGCCTGACCCATTTGTTGTTGTATCGCTTCATCAAAACTTATCTCGTCCCCGAACCGTATCAACTGTATGACGTGCCGCACATCGCACTATTTATGGTGACGAATTTTGCATTGTATTTGCACGTTTCCGGCCAATTCCATTTGATCGCCGGATTGTTGCATCTGTTTGGTTTTGACTTGCCGCGAACGCACGACCGATATTTCTTGGCATCGAGTTTCACCGACATCTGGCGCCGGATCAATATCTACTGGAAAGACTTCATGCTGAAGTTGTTTTTCTTTCCGACGTTTTATTCACTCCGCGGCCGAGGTTGGGGGTTGGGGCTGGCCACGGTTGTGGGAGTGCTCATCGTCTTTTTGAGCACTTGGCTCTTGCATTCGTGGCAAATGTTTTGGTTGCTTGGCCGTTTTCCCGTGACGGCTAACGACGCCTGTCTTTGGATGGGTGTTGGTGTGTGTGTTGCAGTCAATGCGCTGCTCGATATGCGGCGAGGTCACCGCCGTGATCATTCCGCGTGGCGAGCGGCATTCAGCCTTTCAGCCCGAACGGCGAGCATGTTCGCGGCGGTTAGTTTATTCTGGGCGTGTTGGACCAAGCCAGGCTTCTTGACGTTATTTGCAGGAGTACTACGTCGTCCCGGTGCCATGAACGGTCTAATGTTTGTCCTGTTGGGGTTTTTGCTTGTTATCATTCTCGGAGCCATCGTCGTCCGTCTCAAGGAATATTATGATTCTCGCAAAACGCAGCGCCCCGCGCTTTCGTTTCGAGAGTCGGCCACATTCTACGTGATGGGCATGGCATTATTTGTAGCAGTTGGTTCACCACGGTTTTCGCTATTACTCAGCTCAGACGTTTCCAGTGCAATCGCCGAATTCCGGCAGGATGCTGCGCGTGAAGATGCGATGGGGCAAGTGACCGGGTATTACGAGGATATGAATTCGACCGCCATTCAGGCGGGGCCAATGCTTGCCTCATGGTCGCCTACCGACGAAACACAGCGTGCTCAAGTGGCCGGTTTTGACTTGCTTTCCCGGCCTTCTGATCTTGCACAAGCAACCGAGTTGATACCAGGTATGCGGGTCGAATTGGACGGCAAACCAACGTCCATTAATCAGTTCGGCATGCGCGACCGGGAGACACTCACGTTGAACAAACCAACCGGGACGACGCGAATCGCCATGGTGGGTTCCAGCGTGATCATGGGGTACGGCGTAGCGGACGACGAATCCTTCGTACGCGTCTTGGAAAGTCGCATGAATGGGGAGTTGCCCGGCGGCGGGCATTATGAACTTTTGAATTTCGGTGTCGGCAAACAGTGGGCCAGCCATCGGTTAGTGCGAATCCAACGCAAAGTGTTGGGATTTGACCCCGACGCGATTTTTTACTTCGCACACCAAGATGAAACTCTGAAGTTTGTTGATCATTTGGCAAAACTCATCGCCGCCGGCAAGCTGATTCGCTCACGTCCCATCGAACAATTGATCAATCAAGCCGGGATTACCCAGGACATGTCACCGGGAATTATTCACAACAAATTGAATCAACAGCGCAACGCACTTCTGGTCGCCGTTTATCGCACAATCATCGAAGAGTGTCGAGAACGCGGAATCTTGGCGGTATGGATCTACTTGCCGATTGGAGCCGACCCCGACAACCTAGCGGCGCAATTGAAGCCACTTGCACGCGAGGCTGGTTTCGTTGTTTGCGAAGTACCGAACTGGACAGAGGGGCATTCGTCCAGCGAACTCATGATTCCCGGCCAAAAGTATCATCCACACGCGGCCGGGCATGCGATGATTGCCGAGGCCATGATGAAAATGCTCCAGGCACATCCAGAGGCACTTCCGCCGTCAAAACTGCAAGACGTTTCCGAGCCGAATTGACCGTCAAAATGTAGATTAATTGACGAACAAGAATTGACGAACATGGCTTGGCTTCTAATGTGTGATGTGCTGTTCAATCATGATTTGATGGTGTGTGATACTTGATGCTGTGTGATTAATGGGCTCGCAAAGCAGCATCGACCACCAAGACCTTGGAAAGACTGATGTTTTTTTGGTTCGACTACTGTCGCCCCTTCTCTGCTAACTCTACTCAAAATCTCCGTTCGTCTCCCTCATCGAAAATATCATTTGTCGATTCTGAATCCGCTATGCCGAGCGAGGACAAGCACGCGATTTGTTAGCCGTCGAGCAATGGTACAAAATCGGACATTCCGAGGATCAATTCAACGCCAACAGCCGGCTTCCCCGCTCTAGCCACCACAGTCGCCCCACGTTTGCTACGTCGGAGCGTTTTGTCGTTTGCGGGTAGCGTACATTCACGTCTCGCCATTTGGCCAGGTGGGCTAACGTCGTCGGTCAAGCATTCAAGTCTGGTGTGCACACTATCCATTATCTCCCCCCACGGACAGTTCGTCTATTTGTGTGCGAGCCGACCAAAACTGTCGGGACATGATCGGGACGACTTGATATCTCATGCCTTGCTACTTATCTCTTTGGTGCTCATTCACCTAAAAATTCTATGGGCCTTGACCATGGAAGCTAAAGCACAGCTATTCGAGCCACAAAGCGAGGTTGGGAGTGGGCCGACCATCGTTTATGATGCTAGGCCGGGAAAAGCTTTCCAATAACTCATCTCCGCCTGTTGATTTGCCCAACAGTAATCATGTCTCGGGTGACAACTGGGTTGGCAGGAAACGCTAGTCGTTCCGTTTCCGCATTTTCAGAAACCAGCTTTATCGTGTATACCGAAACCGAAGGCAGCCGGAAGGCGATTGGTGACGTTGACGTCCTCTATCACGACGGTTTGTATCACCTGTTCCACTTGGTGCTGCCGAATCATGATTTTATCGCCCACGCCGTCAGCACCGATGCCATCAATTGGCGGCGCGTGAACAATGCGTTGTTCATCGGAGACCCCGGATCGTGGGACGACCTCATGCTGTGGACGATGGCGGTCTCGCCCAATCCGCACCAACCGGGCCAGTGGCGTATGTTCTACACGGGCCTTTCGCGTCGGGAGCAGGGGAATATACAGCGAATCGGGTTGGCTGTCAGCGAAGACCTTTACCATTGGCACAAGGCGCCTGTGAACTGGCGCGACGAACGGGGACCGAACGACCCGCCCGCGGTGCTCCGTGCCCGAGAGATCGCTCGACAGCAGCCAACAAGTTGTCGTCATGCGGTGTTTGATGCGGAAAGTGATTTTCCACTAGAAGCTCCGCAGGAATTCTATGAATCATCACTGAACGAGGGGCGGCATTGGATCAGCTTCCGTGATCCTTTCTATTACCACGAAGGCGACCGAGGCTGGCTATTGATGGCTGCGCGCACCAAGGAGGGCCCGGTCGTCCGGCGCGGCTGTGTGGGAGTCATGGAGGAAACCGCACCTGGCAAGTTCGCCGCTCGACCTTGTTTGCATCACCCTGGACTTTACGACGATATCGAAGTCCCCAATCTCATTCGTATCGAAAATGAATATTATCTGATCGGCAGCCTGCGAGAAGACGCCAAGATTCGCTACTGGCACACAAATCAAATACGCCAGCCCTGGCGCAGCTACTACGACAATGTCCTGCTCGCACAAGGAAACTACGCGGCACGGGTTTGCCGTGATGATCGGGGTTGGCTGTTGTGGAACTTTTATTCGCTAGATGACTCGAACCGCACCTCACGCAATCTGATGCCGCCCCCAAAACGACTGTATCGAACGGAAGAGGGCATGCTCCGAGCAACAACTTTTGAGGGTCTCAACAAATGGCTGGGCGAGCGGATCGACACGCGCTGTGTGCACCCGCTTGGGCGCGGCCACGGTCGGCAGACTTGCTCGATCGACGGTAATAACCTCGAACTTGCGTGCGAAACCGGGTTTCAAGCCTATGTGTTCGATGGTTCCATCGAGTCGGCAAAAATGAGTGCAAAAATCGACCTCTGCGGACTGGGCAAGTGCGGCCTTGTGTTCCGTGTCGACCCTGAGACCCAGGATGGTTACTACTTGTCGCTCGACCTGCTCAAGGGGATGGCTCAATTGCGCGCGTGGCATACCGGTCAACCAGCCAGCGGCGAAAAAATGATGCAATTCCGCACCTTACAGGGAGGGAATTGGTACAGTGACACGCCCGGTCAAGCAGAGATTAGTCTCGTGGCATTTGGTCATTATTTGGAGTTATCCGTCGACGGCCGAGTGGTTTTGACACTTGCCGATTCGACGTTCACGGAAGGTCTTTTCGGCGTTTACCTCGAGTCGGCCCGCATGCGTTTGTACGACGTCGATCTCCGGAAAATGCGCGGGCCTGAACAGTCGGCTCACCATTTGGTGACAGGTTGAGGCAAAAGCCAAAACCAGTTCGGACAGGTGCTCAAAGAGAACGCAAACGCAGCTATTCGTGCACCGTTGTCTGTCGTTTGTCAAAGTCGTAGAGCATTTCCGAATGAGCGTCCGACGGCTGGCTGACGTGTTTTTGAGCGACGAAAACGACGTAAATCTTGGGGCAAGATCTGCTGCCGCCGAACGCTTGCACCAAATCGCCGGATCGGGTGAACGTTCAGTTGCTTCGTTGCTGGTCGATGCAATCGCCGAAACGCTCGGCATTGATGCGGTTGAACGGTTAGCTGAGGCGATAGAACGGCGTCCTTTCTGCAAGCAAACGCTATAGACGATTTGCCCGGTTGTCGCTGTACATTGGTCGGAAGAGATGTCACAGAAAACTGGTAAACACAGTATCCCGGAGAATTGCGAAGGGGAGACCAGAGGGTAGCCGAAACACGCTGTTCACTGACACGTTCGACACAATAGACGAACCGGCTGGCGGACTCGCTGGAAATACATCCCGCCAGGACGCACAGCCGGGCCAATTCGACCCACACAGCCTCGATTCTCTTTTGGAATGGGCGAATACCCGTCGTCTACTTCTAGGGCTGCCTTTGCTCGGCATTCCTGACCAGGCCTATACAGAGCAGTCAGCACCAAACCTGCCGGTTTCGGGCTACAATCCCCTGACCGGAGAATTCGAGGACGCCCCATGACCGAGACACCGGTCCAGGACACGCAGACCGCTGCGACATCGCCGGCAGGACCAATTCCCAGGCAAGCACCCATTCCAACACACATAGCAGGACACACTGTGAACACCGAAGAACAAGACACGCTCGACCAGCGAATGGGCGAAGAGGACATGGGGAACGTCACACCAAGCCCAAGGTCAGGCTATCTGCCGACGGAACCTCCTGCCCGCGCGAGGAACAGCTGGAAATCACAGTAAAACTGAGGTGTGGAGGCACGAACGAATGGCTATCGAAGAGGTTGAGAGGCTGCTGGACGAGATGAGCGAGGAGGTGGGATGATCCTCAGAACCTCGATCGGCGATCCGACAGGAAATCGATTCAGACCGGTGGGGGGGCATGATGAGCCTCAATTAGCATGTCCCTCCAACGCGGATGCGCCAAATGGTGTCAAGATGTGCAATTCTGCTGTTGCCGTGTTAGGTTTTGGGTGCGTTTATGGGGGTGTCGCTGGAAGCGGGCCCGTCCCACGGGCTGGGCGAAGGGAAGGTCGCAAACCAGTCCGAGCTCGCGCGACTGCTAAACGTCACACAGTCGCGGATGACGCAGGTCATGAATTGCCTTGTTGAAAACATCCCTTGAAATATTGGCTGCGTCGCGCTAAGTGTACTTCCTATGAGCAAGCCCCTTCAAACGAACGTGCTGTTGGAAGTTGCTTCTCTGTCGATGCGGCTGGCCACGGAATTCGTCCAACCTTATTCGCACCCCAAGAGCCCGCAAAAATTCACACAGTCACAGTTGTTGACGATCCTGATTCTCAAGGCGTATTTGAAAACAACTTATCGCGGCGTTATTGAAATTCTTGACACGTCAGACCAATTGAAGGATCGTTTGGACCTCAAACGCTTGCCACATTACTCGACGCTAAAGTACTTCGCCGATCGCTCGCACGTCCTGGAAATTGCTGACGAAATGTTGGCGGAGATTGTGAAGGAGTTCGCCGACGATGCGGACGAGGCGTCGATCGATTCGACCGGTTTGGAAACATCGTCAGCGAGTGCGCACTTCCGTGCGCGAAGCGGAAAAACGCGGAAGAAATATGTGAAACTCTCGGTCTGTATCGTAGCCGGCTCGATGTTGCCGGCCGGTTTGGTGGTCAGCTGGGGACCGCACAACGATAAGCGAGAAGCTCCTGAATTGTTATCCAAGGTGCGGCACGTCACTCAGCCCAAGCGGCTGTTCGCCGATGCGGGTTATGATGCGGAGTGGATCCATATGTATTGTCGTGAAGACTGGGATGTGAAGAGTTGGATTCCACCAGCGGTGCGTCGTGCGGACGGTAGCGTCGGCGGTGAGTATCGGCAACAGATGACGAAACGGCGGCTGAAGAAAAACGGTTACGGCCGGCGCTGGTTGGTGGAATCGTTCATGAGTGGCTTGAAACAGACACTGGGTTCGGCACTGGCGGCCCGCTCCGAGAGCAGCCTATTCACCGAAGCCGGCCTCAAAGTTCTGGCCTACGCCCTGCGGCGTTAGCAACCAGTGGGGGGCAATGCGCCAGTTTTCAACAAGGCAGTTCCGAATGTCTTGAATCTTAAGTGGCTTCGCGACACCCGTTGGACGATCGGTGGTTCATGATCCGATCGCATCTTGATCCAGAGATGATCAGAATCGCACACCAACGCCAACATTGGTGAAGAAATTAGCGGCGTCTTGGTTAAGGCCCCAGCCGGTTCGGACGCGAATTTCGAACTCTGTTGATATCAAGTAGTGGATGCCGGGGCTAAAGTATTGCGGGTTTCCCTCATTGGAATTTGTCAGCGATAACTTTACAGGGGCTTTGAGCGAAGCTTCGGCTGCATCTCGATTTCATGCTACTTCGGTTTGCACAGAAACTCGCCGCAATTCACTTTACTAACTCCAGTTGTTGCGACTGTTGAAATCCTTCTTGGCGACAGTTCTCGACGTTTGAATGGTAACATCAGAAATGATCGATGCATCCGAGTCGAGTTTGTAATCCGCCGTCTCGCCATGGCAAGCGAACCGCCAAGTAATAAAACGACCTTTCAACAGCGGGGCAGATTATTTCGACGTGATTCACCTTGCCGTTCGTCAAAGAAAATCTTGACTTTGCGAGACGAGCTTGGTATCGAATCATGAATACACACATCAAATGGCGTCACGAATCGCGTCACGTTCGCCAGAATTCTGGTCAATGCGCATTTCTTGTTTTAGCATGTATGGTTCATGCGAGCTGTCGCGCAGTCCACGTTGCCCTTCAATAAGCAACGAATTCCGTTTTGGCGCAGCGACTCGTGGTGCTGCGATCATGTGACCGTTGGAATGGTCGCATTAACACATCTTGCCATATTATGGATATTCAGTGCATCTAAGTACCATGGAGATTACATCATGTCGTGGGCAATCAGATTCGCCACAGCGTTGGCAGGTATCGCGGTTCTAGCAGCGCCGGTCCCTGCGCAGAGCATTCTCCCGCACCCAGAACAACCGTTCCGCGGCAAGATTGGACTTCGCCCCTCGGACTCCAAGAAAGACTTTCCCGAAGGCGTTAAGGCACCCAAGGGTGCACCAAACATTCTGTTGATCCTGACCGATGACGTCGGCTTTGGAGCTAGCAGCACGTTTGGCGGCCCGATTCCGACACCAACATTTGACCGTGTGGCAAATAATGGTCTGCGTTTCAACCGATTCCACACCACGGCGCTCTGTTCGCCCACGCGGGCTGCCTTGCTCACCGGTCGAAACCACCACAGCGTGGCGACCGCCTGCATTATGGAAGCAGGTGTTGGCTATCCGGGTTACAACACGCTGGTGCCTCAATCCAAACGCGGAGTCGGTGATATCCTAAAACTGAATGGTTACAACACCTCCTGGTTTGGAAAGAACCACAATGTGCCGGATTGGCAGAGCAGCCAAGCTGGCCCGTTTGATCTTTGGCCGGTGGGCCTCGGGTTCGAGTACTTCTACGGATTCGTTGGCGGTGACACCAGTCAGTGGGCGCCGGCGATCGTCGAAAACACGAAGCCAATCGAGCCACCCGAGGATGAAGCAGACTACAGCTTTGACCGTGACATGGCGAACCACTGCATCGATTGGATTCGTATGCAGAAGGCGGTCGCGCCGAACAAACCGTTCCTGGCCTATTACGCCCCTGGGACAGCACATGCTCCGCACCATGCGCCCAAAGAGTGGATCGCCAAGTTCAAAGGCAAGTTTGACCATGGCTGGGACAAACAACGCGAGATGACCCTGGCGAAGCAAAAGGAAATGGGAATTGTCCCTGCTGACACGAAGCTGACCAATCGCGTTCCGGGCATCGAGGACTGGGACTCCCTCAATGCGGATCAAAAGAAGGTGTTCGCCCGCATGATGGAAGTTTATTGTGCCGCCCTGGCGCACTGTGACCACCAGACAGGCCGCGTCGTCGATGCTGTCGAAGAGCTGGGCGAACTCGATAACACGCTGGTCATTTACATTATGGGAGACAACGGCGCGTCGGCCGAGGGAAGCGCACAGGGATTGCTGAATGAGATGACGTTCTTCAACAACATCAAGGAACCGTTTGAGCAAGTGCTTGCCAAAATCGACGACCTGGGTGGCCCGATGACGTTCAACCACTATCCAATCGGTTGGGCACATGCGATGGACACGCCGTTCCAATGGACCAAGCAAGTGGCTTCACACTTTGGCGGCACGCGCAATGCTCTGGCGATTTCGTGGCCCAAGGGCATTAAGGCACGTGGCGAACTTCGCACGCAGTTCCACCACGTCATCGATATCATGCCCACGATCCTCGATGCTGCGGGCTTGGAGCAGCCTGTCAGCGTCTACGGCGTCGACCAGGCGCCCGTGGAAGGCGTAAGCATGAGGTATGCCTTCGATGACGCCAAAGCACCTTCGAAACGCTCTACGCAGTATTTTGAGATGTTTGCCAACCGCGCCATCTACAACGACGGCTGGGTGGCCACCACCACTCCCACCACGCCGCCCTGGGTTTCCATCGCGGAGGCTACCGACCCGATCGACGGCTACAAGTGGGAACTCTACAACGTCGACAAGGACTTTTCCCAGTCGAACAACCTCGCCGACTCCGAGCCGGATAGGTTGCGCGAACTGCAGCGTCTGTTCTATATCGAAGCGGTCAAGTACGACGTGCTGCCGCTGGATAACAGCAAGGTCGAGCGTCTCGATGTGAGCAACCGGCCGAGCAATATCCGGGGACTCAGCGAATTTACCTACTACGACGGAATGGTCCGCATCCCTGAGGGATCCGCACCGGACCTGAAGAACAAATCGTTCGGCATTAGCGCGGTCATCGAAGTTCCCGAGGATGGAGCGGAGGGGGTATTGATGACGCAGGGAGGCCGCTTTGCCGGAGTCGGTCTGTACCTTCTCGAAGGGCGTCCCGTATTCCATTACAACCTCTGTGGCGTCGAACGCTATACGGTCGCCGGCAAGGACAAGCTCAAGCCGGGCAAGCATGTCGTCACGCTGGACTTCAACTATGATGGCGGCGTCGGTGAAGGCGGAGAGGCGACACTCAGCGTCGATGGGAAGAAAGTGGACAGCAAGAAGTTGCCGCGCACCATCGCTTTCCGCATGTCGCTTGACGAGACTTTGGACATCGGTGAAGACACGGGCACGCCCATCAGCGAAGACTATGAAGTCCCGTTTAAATTCACGGGTGAACTCAAAAAGGTCACCATCAATATTACCGAGCACAAACTCGACAAGGAGCAGTTACAAAAATACCGCGAAGGCCGGCTAAAGGCAGCATTGGCGCAATAGCAAACTGAGTTTTCGGATGCACGGCGGCCTCCTACCGAGGTCGCCGTGATCTCGCATTACTTCACGAGGAGATCATGTAGATGAGACTCAAACTATTGTTCACGTTGGTCATGCTGGTGGCCACAAGCACCTTAGGTTGGTGGACCGTTTCTGGCGGATTCGCTGATACTCCATCGCAAGACAAAAAAACTGCCGCACCGTCCGGTAAGGCGTTCCCGGTCAAGGTCGATCGAGATCACTATCCGGCACCGGAATATCGCTACCCAAACGTAAAAATCGGGCTGACCGCCGCAGAATCGAAGCCGGATTTCCCACCCCCAAAGGCGGCACCCGAGGGAGCGCCCAACATCCTACTCGTCCTTATCGACGATGTTGGCTTTGGCTGCTCAAGCGCCTTCGGCGGGATGATTGAGATGCCGACCGCGGAGCGACTGGCAAAAAACGGCTTAAAGTATAATGCGTTTCACACCACGGCCCTGTGTAGCCCGACGCGAGCAGCATTAATTACCGGGCGGAATCACCACACATGCGCCACCGGCGTGATCCAAGAAATGGCAACCGGATACCCCGGCTACTCGGGCATATTACCAAAGAGCTGTGGGACGGTTGCGTCGATTCTGAAAGAGAACGGCTATGCCACTGGCTGGTGGGGAAAAAACCACAACGTCCCGGACAACGAAACCAGCCAAGCCGGCCCATTTGACCTCTGGCCGACAAGTCAAGGATTTGACCACTTCTATGGCTTTATCGGCGGGGAGACGGATCAATTCTATCCCGCCCTAATTCGCGGGACGACTCCTGTGCAGCCACCCAAGACGCCCGAGGAAGGTTATCATTTGACGACCGACCTGGCCGACGACTGCATCGCCTGGATGCGTCAACAGAAGGTGATCGCACCGGATAAGCCGTTGTTCGCTTACTTTTCCACCGGCGCGACTCATGCGCCGCATCAACCGCCTCGCTCATGGCGCGGCAGGCACAAGGGGATGTTTGATGACGGTTGGGATGCCTACCGCGCAGCCGTTCATAAGCAGCAACTCGAAATGGGAGTCATCCCGCCGGGAACCAAACTTACATCACGTCCCAAGGAAATTCCCGGCTGGGCGGACCACCCCGATGATGCCAAGAAGCTATTCGCTCGTCAGATGGAGAACTTTGCGGACTTCCTCCAACACACGGACTATGAAGTCGGACGGCTGGTCGATGCTCTTGAGGAGATGGATGAACTTGATAATACGTTGGTGATCTACATCATCGGTGATAATGGTTGCAGTGGAGAAGGAACGCTGGATGGGATTCTCAATGAACTGATGAGCCTCAACGGCATTCAACCCAAGATTGAGGACATGCTCCCGCGTATCGATGACATCGGCAAACCGGGCACATCACCGCATTTTGCCGTTGGCTGGGCCTGGGCCGGAGATACTCCGTTCCAATGGACCAAACAGGTTGCCAGCCACTTTGGTGGAACCCGCAACCCCGTCATCATGAGCTGGCCGAACGCCATCAAGGAGAAAGGCGGCTTGCGCGGCCAATTCCATCATGCAATCGACATCGTTCCCACCCTCCTGGAGGTCGCAGGGATCAAGGAGCCGGCCAGCCTGGACGGCGTGCCACAAAAGCCAATCGAAGGTGTGAGCATGGCATATACCTTCGACAAAGCGAATGCGAATGCACCTAGCACGCGGAAGACACAGTACTTCGAGATGTTCTGTAACCGCGGAATCTACAGCAACGGCTGGTATGCCTGTGCCCGCCACGGCCGATTACCATGGAACAACGCCGGATCGGCGCCGCTCGATGAGGACACATGGGAACTCTATCATATCGATGAGGACTTCTCACAAGCCAATGATCTGGCTGCCAAGCACCCGGACAAACTCAAAGAACTACAAATGCTGTTCGTGGCCGAGGCAACTCGGTACAACGTGTTACCTCTCGACGATCGATTCGCGGAGCGTTTGGATATTTCCCTGCGTCCGAGTAGCTTCTCAGGCCGCAAACAAGTGACACTGTATCCGGGAATTATAAGACTGCCGGAGGGGAGCGGCCCCAAGACCGTGAGCATTAGCCACAGCGTGACCGTCAGCACTGAAATCCCCAAGGACGGAGCCGAAGGCGTGCTGATGTGCGTCGGCGGCGATACGTCGGGCTGGGCTTTCACCGTTGAGGGCGGCAAGCTCACGTATCACTACAATTGGTTTGACACCGAGCGGGCGAAGATCGAATCCACCAAGCCGCTCGCCACCGGAAAAGTCGATTTGAAGTTCGACTTCGTTTCGGAGGGCGTCGGGAAGGCGGCGACCGTCACCTTGTACGCCAACGGCGAGAAGGTTGGCGAGGGAAAGATCCCCAATCAGGTGCCGTTCCGGTTTGGGGTCGAGTCGCTGGACGTGGGCATGGATACGCTCTCGCCGGTGAGCAAAACCTATGAGAAAAAACTGCCTTTTGCCTTCACTGGGAAAATTGAGAAAGCCGTGTTAGACATTAATTAATCAGGCCGAAACGACCCATTCGCGGGTTGAGAGATGGATGCTCAGCCCGCTAATTTGCAGGGTTCTTGATGGATCGCACACTCAATCGAGTCCATCCGCGAATTATGGTATCCGCGGTTTTGGCCCATGAGAGTAAGCAGGCAGAACATGCCGACCAATCGTTGCTCTCCGGAGCGGATTTGTTCGTGGTGACTTGAAGCGGAGGTTTGGTCGGATGAGTCCGCGGGCCTGCGATAAGATCGGAGTGCAAGGGCAGTCGTACTGAGGCTGGCGGTACATATGGTGGATTGTGAACCGACCAGGCAAAGTATGCGAAGCAATTGGAACGAGAAAACGCTGACGCCAGTCGCGGTGCGGCGGGAGTGATAACCGACATCATGCCGGAGTTCACTTGTTGCTTAAATCTCGCCGGCAGGTTACCGTCATGATGGTTCAAATCGTCGCAGTTGGTTTGTGGTTACTCTTTCAAATCGTGAGCAGCCTGGGTGGAACTGAGACAGGAGTCGCTTACGGTGCTCACATCGGCGGCTTTCTCGCTGGCGTCGTGCTCGCCAAGCCGTTTTTTCGGTCGCAATCGCAATCATTCGGTGGCGTGGAGACACTATCGCCGCATTCACATTTCTTAACTAGATTGGTAATGCGGTGGACAGTGGGTTTCAATGGAAACAACGTGTGACGTGCTGCCGATGAAAATTGCCTTTCAATAGAGTTAGAATTGGACCAGCTAATGTCGGATGACTTGCCCCCTCCCGATACAGAGTTTTATGCGCAGCCCGGCGATTTTGCGTCTCGGTTTTTCGTAGATCCGAAAACGGCTGTGAGGGTGCGTTTCGGTTCAGCCAGCGACACGGGATTGGTCCGTGAGAATAATGAGGATCACTTTGCTGTGCTTCACAGGTATCGCTCACAGAATATGCTCTCGACGAATCTGCCGCGTGAAAAGTTTTCCGCAATCCGGGATGAGGCCTTTGCCTTCGTCGTAACGGATGGTCTAGGAGGAGCTGCGGCCGGGGAAATGGCAAGTCGCGTTGTGATGGAAGAGGCCTGGGAATTATCTGCCCAGGCAAGCAGCTGGGTCATGCAGTTCCACAACTTGTCCTCGCAGCAACTTAGAGAACGGCTGGAATCGTATGCATTAAGAATGCAACAGAAACTCGTGCAGATCTCTGAACGGTACCCGAATACGAAGGGCATGGGGACGACTTGGACAACAGCATATATCATGGGATGGGATGCGGTCATTGCCCATATCGGTGATTCGCGGGCTTATATTTTCCGTGATGGAAAGTTAAAGCAGTTGACTCGTGATCATACACTCGCGCAGGCGATGAAAGATTCAGGAATGACTCCAGGTGTCGCTGATCGGTTCCACCATCTTCTTACGAATGTTCTCGACAGCATAGGTGGTGAGACAATCCTGGATGTCGAACATGTCTCGCTTCAACATGGCGATCGACTTCTTTTGTGTACTGACGGCCTCTCCGACATGGTCCCGGAAAACAAGATCGTCGAAATCATGGGCAGCGTCGATGAGCCGAGAGCAGCCTGCAGAGCCTTAATCGCCAAGGCGTTGGAAAACGGAGGCAAGGACAATGTTACGGTCGTTCTCGGGAAGTTTACCGACATCGAATGATGGGCGGCTTTTTGGACCTTGGCAATGATGACTGAATCATTTTTGACGTCACTCTCATCCTGCGATCACATTCGGCAACCCACTCAAACCTGACAGTGACGCGCGAGACGGGAGCGAATAAATCCCGACGTGGTTTCCGGCATATCCTTGCAGAACACGCTATAATGTGGGTTCACCATCGGTCGCTGTTTTTCCCGACCGCAGGTGGGTAAGCTTTCCAACAAAAAATGGGACGGGCGCACTCGTGTCGCGCCCGTCCCACTTGGTAGCAAGCAAGGAATTCATTGACCCGTGTCAGTTAGCAACGGCTTTCATGTCGAAATCCTCGTCGGCATCATGAGATTTAGTTGCAAACTGGAACTTGGCACGTGATCGTTTTGGGGACCATCTTGCAGACTTGTACTTCGATTTCTTTTTCGACCGTGTGCGGCACACAGACCGAGTAGGTCTCCACTCGTTCCTCAGGCACGCATTTGCAAGTTGTCACTTGGTACTCTTGCGTCACTTGACGCGGAACACAAACGGTGTAGTTGACGGTTTTTGTCTTTTGCTCTTGAACCGTTTCGCAAACCTTGACGGTGCACGTTCGCGTTTCCTGACGGCAGAGCTGCACCTGATATTCGTAGCTCTGTTGTTCCGGAACATACTCGCAGACCTTGACGGTACAACTCCGCGTCTCTGGTTTGCAAACAGTGACTTGATATTCGTAGGGTTGTTCTTCGGAGACGTACTCGCAGACCTTGACGGTACAACTCCGCGTCTCCGGTTTGCAGAGGTTCACCTCGTACTCGTATGGTTCTTCGGAACATTGTTTTTCATAGACCGTATACTCTTCTTGCTTCTCTACAATGTTCGGCACCCAGCATTTTTGTTTGCAGCAGTTGACTTCGCGTTCTTCCCACTGCCCCTCGTCGACACAAACGGTACGGGTCTTGGTGACCGGCACGCATTTCCACACCGTGCGCGTGCCCTGCCGTTTTTCTGTGTACGGAACATTGACCGTATAGGTTTTTTCGACGTCCTTATACACCGGCTTGCACACGGTTCTCGTTGCATTCCGTGTCTCGGTGTGCGGGACGTTGACAGTATAGGTCTTTTCGACGTCCTTCCAAACTGGCTTTTGCACCGTACGCGTGGCCGTCCGAGTTTCACAATAGGGTACGTTGACGGTATATGTCTTCTCCAAGTCCTTCCAGACTGGTTTACAGACCATGTAGTTCACGTCCTTCGAACGTGTCTCACGATCGTAAACCGTGTATTCACGAGTATGCGTCGTAGTCTCGGGCACCTGCTTATAGACGGTGAACTTGCGTTCTCGTTGTTCCGTCCGATTCTCGGTACATTGCACCGTCCGCTTTTCCGTAGCCCACTCAGGGACCATTATCGTCCGCTCGACGGTCTTGCATTGAGGTTGGCAACTGGGAGCACAGTCCGCCGCAGGTTGCCCACGCTCCTCAGCGAGCGCCAAAATTGGCGACAGGCTAAGAATTACGACTAGTGATCTACCGATAAGCTTCGCGTTCGTCATTGTTGCACCTCATTCAAATCAGGCTTGGCGTTGGTGAAAAGCGCTTGTCCCTATATCCAGCGTGGACAGGCTGCCCTAGTGTAGTCAAGCTTAAAAACTTTTTTGGAGGGAAATGATTTATTTTCAACCCCAATTGTTCCGGTTGGAAACCAAGGTATCGCCAAAACTCGCCTCAATCTCCTCTGCCAGCCGTCGTTTGCTCACTCACTGCACGATCATCCCTGATGATCACGGCGCGGTCATGCACCAACCGCTGAAGCATGCGCAACACACCACCCAATTTCCTGTCCCCTACCCCTACGGCCCATCAATTAGAATCAATTTGTGCGGCCCATCCGGCTCCCAGTCATACCAACCATCCGCACCACGGCCGACCAACTGCACTGTAGCTCCGGCATCCTACGCCACATCGGCGTTGTCCCCAATCGCTGTATGTTTTCGTCATCCCTTGAGAAAGATGAACTTCTGCTTCCCGGAACTTGGTAATAATCTGTTCCGATGGATGACGCTTGCTCGGCATGATTGCCTCCTTCTTCTGGAACCAAAAACCTGAATCCTTTATCAGGCTCTAGTCTCGGTTAAACGGGCCAGGTCACGCCCTTGTTCGGAAAACCAGACGGAATGAAATCAATTCAGTCCATAGTTGCGATCACCTCCGACATCTATTTTTGCACGGTTTTCTCGCGAACCTCCTTTTGGTGCTCGACTTCCGTCCATCACCTCTTTGGGACCGCGAGGGTGACTGTGAATTTGCGACGGAACTTACAGTCATTTTAAGAATACTTTGCAATTCGAAATCAGCATTTGAGGAAATTCCGCATTCGTCGTACGGTTCATGCTGTATCCGATTTCACAGAACTCCAGCATTTGCAATTATTAACATACCGTGTGTTCCATGAAGACGTCCTACTTCCATTATTCCAAAGTTGCTGAAATTCTCGTGCCTAATCAATTCGCAAACTGACGCATGTATTTCTTTTTTACTTAAGAACAGGACGAACCGGAGCGTCACCTCTCCACTCGAGATATCCAGACATACGTTCCCAAGGATGGCCTCCTCGTATCCCGACCTATGGCGGGGGGAGGGACACACAATCATTCGGCACACAATCGTTCCCATTCATCTAGGACACTGTGGAAGGAAGGAATACCGCGGCAATGGACCAGATAACGCGAGGCTTGCGGAATTGTGAAACGCTGAAAGCGCTCACACGCGCACAGCGCCTGCAGCTTGCTGAGAATAGCAGGATACAAGTGATTCCCCACAAAACGCTTGTCTACCGGGCAACTGACCAATCGCAGCACGTCTATTTACTTGTCAGTGGGCAAGTTCGTGTTGCTCATGTCAACGACGGCGGAAAACAGTCCATTCTGATGCTTGTCATGCCGGGGCGATTGTTCGGTGAAATGGCAATTTGTCATACCGGGCCGCGTGAAGAGAGCTGTGAAGTGATCCAAGATTCAACGGTCGTTAGCATTCCTGTCACTGCGCTTCGTGGTGTAATGCAAGAAAACGGCAATCTCTCGATTGATATAATTACGCTTTTTGGCGCCCGTCGACGACGCATCGAAGGCCGCCTGAAATCTGTATTGTTCCAGAAACATCGGCAGCGACTGATGCAACTACTGTTAGAGCTTGCCGAGGATTATGGAACTCCCCAGGGGAACGGAATTCGAATTGCGATGGGGTTGTCATACCAGGAACTGGGAAGCCTTATTGGAGCTTCACGAGAGACGATTAAGAGCATTCTTGGTGAGTTGCGAAACGAACGTTTGCTGAGTATTGACCGTAGCGAAATTGTCATTACTCACCCCGCTTTTTTCTGTGCCGAACGATTGAGTGATGCGGGAAATGATTTCTGCAGTCCAACGCATCGCCTTCAGCAGAGATAGCCGGTGAAGGACGGTTAGTCGCCCATTGAGTGTCAAAGCGTCTTTGGAAGCTGGATACGAAATCTAATCGTGCCAAAACAGCGCGGAGGGGCTACTCATGACGAATGATCAACAGGAACGCATTGAGAGAAGTGACGGGCGTGATGGAGAAGGTCGAGTTGGCAAACAACCTCGTGCGGTCGTGGCACGGCGAATGTGGGGCGTAGTTGAGATTTTGCTTTTCGCTTTGATAGTCGCGGTGGCTTGGCAAATCTATTCGTCTATCGCAGTGTGGAACGATGATCCTAAACGGAATACAGCATTTCTAATCAATGGCAACGAACAAGCACGCAATAGTCGGATCGCGAACATTCCGTTTGACTTGTCTCACGTCACCGTGCCGGCGAACGAAATTCGTGACGGCGGCCCCGGCAAGGATGGAATCCCCGCATTGAGCGACCCAAATTTCTTAGAGGCCGCGGATGCTTACTATCTGCAAGGGGAGGATCGGGTCATCGGTTTTGTCAGCGGCGATGAGGCCCGCGCTTACCCGCTAAAAATCCTCATGTATCACGAAATCGTCAACGACCGTATCGGCGACGTTCCGCTAGCCGTCACGTACTGTCCGCTGTGCGACTCCGCCATGGTATTTGATCGGCGCACGCCGCTCGGTGAACGCGCGTTCGGCGTTTCAGGTTTGCTTTATAACAGCAATGTGCTGATGTACGACCGATCCGACATGGCGGAAAGCCTGTGGTCTCAGTTGCAAACAAAAGGCATTTCCGGTCCGGCGTCAAAACTCACTCTCAAGACGCTTCCGTTGGAATTGACCACATGGCAAGACTGGCGGTCCCGTCATCCGATGACCAAGGTACTCTCGACGGACGGACGCTATTACGGTCGCGATCCGTATGCAGGGTATTATGACAGGCCGCAGTTGATGTTTCCCGTGCAGCCCATGAGTGACAAATTGCCCACAAAGGCGCGCGTGCTCGGAGTGTGGACGGCGAATACCTCACGGGCCTATCCTGAGTCCATTTTTAGTAAAGAGCGGACTCGCATAGAAGAACAAATCGACGGAAAAAAGATTGTGATTAATTTCGACCCGCAGTCGCGCAGTTTACGCGTGGTGCAGGCTGATGAGGGCGTGCAATGGCTCTACTCGTTGTGGTTTGCCTGGTATGCCTTTCACCCGGAGACGTCGGTCGTCGAATGAAGCAATCCGCGGATCGATGGACGACTGGGATTATATTGGCTGCCAAAGTTCCATCGTGCCATCAGTCGGCAAGCTATTGAAGAAGGAATACCAATGCAATTCAATAATGGCAAACACCCGCGAGTGCCAACAGTGTTTCCGGCAACGTTTCCGATACCAAGAATGCGGGGGATCATAGTCGCGACCCTCTTGGCCATCCTCGCCAGTTCGCCCCTTGGCGTGCTCCAAGAAGCGCGTGCCTACCAGGAAAGCAAAGTTGTGAAGCCGGAAACTGACGCTACTCCCGCAACCGTTTCATCGCACCAACCGCCTGCTCCCAAATCGGAGGAATTCTCCCCGATTCGAGTTTTGCCCAAAATGCGTCCGATTACCGATTTTGCTGTTGTTGATGCGACTGAGGGGTCCGAGACTGTCTTGGATGATGAGATGATCCTGGGCGTCGAGATCAAAGGCGAAACGCGGGCCTATCCGATGAACATGATCAACGGTCCGTTCCGTGAAATTCTAAACGACGAAGTTGGCGGAAAAGCAATCGCCGTCACCTGGTGCTTTCTGTGTCACAATGGCATAGTTTACGCGCGCGAAGTTCATGGGGAAGTGTTAACCTTCTCCGTTTCAGGGCTGCTGTGGAAACGCAATTTGGTGATGGTTGACGAAGAGTCGGACAGTTTGTGGAGTCATATGCTGGGGCGGTCCATGCAGGGCGAATTCCAAGGCACTGTTCTTGAGCGTCTTCCCGTCACAATGACCACATGGAAGATATGGAAGTCACAACATCCCGAAACGACAGTGGGGATTCTGCGACGGACATCCCATCGCTTTCAGGGTGATTTCTACAAGGCTCCCCAGCGATTCGTGATCGGGTTCGATAACAAATCCAAAGCCCGCGCATGGGGGTTTGCCGATTTGATAAAACAACCAGTCCTCAATGAAGAGCTGAATGGCATTCCGGTGCTAGTACTCTTCGATGCGAAGAGCTTTACTGCATCGCTTTATAGCCGTTCGGTCGATGGCCAGACGTTAACGTTTACGCAGAGCGATAAACACTTACGAGATCGTGAAACGGGTCGGATATGGGATCAACTCACTGGTAAGCAGATGGGAACCGACGCCTCTCTCGCTCGATTGAAACGCTTACCAGGAGTGGTTTCGTTTGCGGGTTCATGGAAACGGTTCTATCCCCATTCAACATTCTGGGGGACTCATATTGACTACGGGACCACTGATGCGCCTGAACAGTGACGTCGTAATATGGAGTCGACGCGTTCCAGTATCTAACGAGAGATCGATCTACGCCCATCGATTATTGGCCAAGCGTCAATAACTTCAACTAAAGCCAAATGCTTCTTTTCGTTTCAAGTCACCCTGAAAGGAACCTTCTTCGTAACCATGCTCGTTGAGTCTGATTCCACAACCTGCTGAATGGTAATGGCTTACTGAGTTAGAGTCCCTTTCGGCCGACAAAAGGATAGGAACCCTCTGCGAAAATTGTCAGTAACGAATTACAGCCGGGCCGATTACATTCTGCTCGCGACAGCTGTTGTGCACTGACCCACCTCCAGAAAACAACACGATCGTACTCGATCAGTTCGTCCGCCGAGAATGACTCGGCGGGCTGATTCAGTGGCACGAACGCACTGCTTGAGGTTTTCATTATCGCTACTTTTCACATCCGTGCTCGCAGTGCGCGATTGGCTTGAAAACTCACCAGTTTGAGATCGCGGCCGCTGCTCGCTACCATGATTTCCCCCGACAGCCCTGCCAAACAATTTTTCGCCGAACTGAATTTCGTCATTCGACTTTTGCCCGTCATAGTTTTTGGACCGTGCGATCGATTCGAAATCGGGCCGGTGCAATTGTTCCCTATTCAAAACGCATGTATCCGCGAACAGCTACGTCGTTCATAAGAGATTGCGACCGGCGTAAGCTTGGCTTTCGGATCGTAGTGTCATGGCTTTTTCTTAATTTCCGGGCGGCGGTACTCAGGCGTATCGGGAACGCGTTCGATCAACTCGTTGACCTCACCATCGCGTTTGCGTAGCGTGAAAGCGTCATACAAAGCTCCGGTTGCTGTGCGAGCATCATAGCGCAACTCATCGCCATCGACGGTAATGATCTGATACAGTTGCGTATCTTCCGCCCGTCGCACGAAGGGGAATTCGTTGCGGCCATATTGTTTGGGGCCACTAACCGAAACGACATAGAGCGTTCCCGCCTTCTCGCTTTGGACGGTGACGCCGGTCGGCAGATTGTGTTCGTGGCCCATCAAACCGGTGCGGCCGTAGCTATGGTCGTGGCCTTGCAGGACGATATCGACGCCGTATTTGTCGTACAGCGGCTGCCAAACGTCGCGGATTTCTGGGTTTTGTGCGCAGCTGGACGGGTAAATCGGATGGTGGTGCGTCACGACCGTCCATTTGTTGGGATTGTCCTTGAGAACTTCTTCCAGCCAGGGCGTTTGCACGTCAATTTGCTCATTGGTGTTGAGGCAAATGAAACGGGTTCCCTGAAAATCGAACCAATAGGCCGATTCCGAAAGGCTATCGGGTCCGTTGGTGGGGAATTCAAACAGGATGGGCCAATGCTACGATCTGTATCGGCGAGGGCAATACGGAGGCCGCACGCTTAACTCCCCATGCTACCGACGGGAACGCCAGGGACTTCCCAGTTTGCATCGGCACGAACGACCAACATCAGAATGTGATCAAGGAAACGCGTCCCACCAAGACACCCAACCCCACAGGTTGCGATGACTGTTTCGCCAGCCAGCACACCGGTGGAGTGTTCTTCCTCTTCGCCGATGGTTCGGTAAATCGGGGTGCTGCTCCCAATCGAGTAACGGCACCTCCCACGCCTGTTCACGGAGCGGCTCGGTGAGCGGTACGATGATCTCCTTTTGGTGGAACAGCGTGCGGGGGACTTGGGCGAGATCAATCGTCGGGGCGACCAACGGCTGCGGTTTGCGGCCGTTGAGCGCCGCGAGCGCTAGTACGCGAATCTCGATCTCTTCATTCCCCTGTTTCAATAATTCGCCGTGCAGGAAATGTACGAAGTCGAGGATCATATCGGGGTCCTTTCCCAGTCGTCGAATCTGCCGTTCGGTGACGTAAGGGCGGATGTCGAGACTTCCCGAATTGCCCGTCTTGGGATTGGTCGCATAGAACCGCAAACCGACCAGTTTCTCGCGATAGTATTTGGAGACATGCTATAGCATGATGCCGCAAAATAGAATCCGAAAGAAAACAATCGACGCGATATCCACCGGAGCGAATAAAAATCCGCAACGTACCCCACCACCATATTGCGACGACGCATCATGCCTCTTCAAAATTTTCTCAGACTGGGCTTCACTCATTCCGAAAACCTTCAACCAAACTTAACACAGCCATCAGGACACTACGCATTGCCATTTGTACGAACCATGATTAATCAATAGTATACCGCTTTCGAAGAAACCACATCCAGCCATTTCAACCGCAGGTCGATTCGTTTTTCGAATTCACTGGTCGACTGTGATCGCCGTATTCGTCTCATCATGTCATTGCAGCATTTCGTGGAAACGTTCTCGTTCACCGGACTGTAAGTCTAGTTGGCGTAAAGCACGTTTTTGTGATCAATAATCGCCGCGCCGTTTAAGAATTCATAGACTTCAGTGGTCGCGCGCTGGGTCTGCAGTTCCGCACGAAGGAACTTTTTTCCAAATCGCCGGGAATCGATGGCTCTGTCCGCGACATGATCGATTTGGCCTTGTTAGTCACGGGCACGTCGCACGCGGTGGCTGGCAAAAAACTGGAAAGCAACATGAAAGTGACGAGTACTGGGCAACTTGATTTTTTTGCATGCGTCCACCTATTTGACCTTACCCCGATGTTTGTACCACGCTCAGTGAGAGAATCGGGGTTCAATAGTGCGGCTGTGTTCTGGAGGGCGTAGCGTGGCGAAGCCCGGAAGAACGCAACCGGCCGCAAACGCGGCGGGGGCCTGATACTCCAATGCACTATGCGGTCAACCAATAGCCCCTTTCTCGGCCCGGGCCGCCACACACGCCCCACGTTCGCCACGTCGGGGTGTTTTCTCGTGGGTGGTAGGATTCGTTAACGTTCCGCCTTTTGGCTAGGTGGGCAAACGTCGTCGCCCTGTTCGCACGGCAAAAGGCATCACACCGAATCGCCCAATGCTTAGGCGATGGAATGTCTACCCGGACGCCAGGTATATCTGTCCAATGGGACAGCGGCGAAGCACTTGATCCGGGTATTCATTCTGGAAGCGGGCGTGCCTGCGCCTCGAAAGTCGGCGAGTCTCAAAACCTTGCAGGCAACGTTTTTGACAATACAGTCCTAATCAAACGCGTCCTAAGAAATAGAACAGTCTGCCGTCGAGTTCTTGGGATTCTGCGAACGACGGTTTCTGGCGGCGGTCCTGGACACCAACGCGCGGTGTTGAGTCTGATGCGCCGCTGGAATTTGTCCCGGCACTCGACCACTCTCTGCGCAAAACTGAATCTGTACATTGTCATTGATTTTCGGGGCTCGCTATTAAAGACTATACCGAAAACCAAACTGGAACGGCGAGATATGCTATGGAAGCATTAATTACGGGCGGTACGGGCCTTATCGGGGCTGAGGTCGTTCGAACTTTGGCAAAGCGCGGTGCGTCGAAACTAACGGTTTTCGACATCAATGACTCGACACAACGGCTAGACGAGCTTGCGACCAGCGTGACGATTCAACAGGGTGATTTGGGAGAATCTAGGCAGGTATTGGACGTTGTGCGGAAATCTCAACCTGACGTGATTTATCATCTCGGCGGAATGCTGTCGCTACCGTCTGATAATAATCCACAGGCTGCGTTTTTGGCCAATGCGGTGGGAACGTACAATGTTCTCGAAGCGGCGCGGATTCACGGCGTTTCAAAAGTGATTTTTAGCAGCACTATCGGGACATACTGCCAAGATCTCGATGATCGCCCGATCGACGACCTGACCCTGCAGCGGCCGATGCTGTTTTACGGCGCCTGTAAAGTGTTCGGCGAACATATGGGGATGTTCTACCGGCGCAAATACGGAATCGACTTTCGCGGCGTACGTTTTCCGTCGATTGTGGGCCCTGGCGTCCGCACTCCTGGTTCAGTTCAGTACACCTCGCACATGATCGAGGAATCTGCTAACGGAAGGCATTTTACTATCTGGGTGCGTCCAGAGATGCGCGTTACGCTCCTGTATGTCAAAGACGCGGCGCGCGCAATAGTCGAACTTGCCGAAGCTCCAGTGGAGCAGATTCAGATGGTCAACTACGTCCTTGCCGGCCCAAGCCCTTCGGCGCAGGAACTAGCAGATCTTGTCGAACGAAAAATCCCCGGTGCCCGAATCGACTTCGAGATCGACCAGGAGATTCAAGCCCGACTCGACAAGTCCATCCATCCGATCGACGATAGGTTTGCCCGCGACGAATGGGGCTGGCAACCCACATACGATTTGGAAGCATTAGTGGACGACTTTCTCACTGAACTATCACAACACCCGCAAAGGTACGCCTAATGTCTACCGGCCAATCGCAAGTTTCGGAACAGTTCGTTGGAGCCTGGTCGCTGATCTCGTGGACCGCTACATTGCCGGACGGGACGATTCGACATCCTTACGGCGAGCAGCCGCTCGGCCGGATCATGTACTCACCCAACGGAAAGATGGTTGCCTGCCTGATGCGGCGCCATCGAATACGATGCGCATCAGACAACCGCCACGAAGCCACATCAGCGGAACGCGACGCAGCCTACCGCGATTACGTTTCTTATTTTGGGGCGTTTAGCGTTGATGCGACGAACAGTACAGTAACACATCACGTCGAAGGCGCGACTTTCCCAAACTGGATCGGGACAGATTTAGTGCGAGAGTTTTGTTTCGCGGACCAAGAACTCACACTCAGCCTGTTGGGCCCGGACGGCTCCGCACACGCACTGAAGTGGGAACGACTTTCGGAGTAGCTCAGGGAATCGAAAGAAGTGATGGCAACGGTTAGGCAAGCGAGCGTGGACACCAACTGGTAAACGGACGGTTTTCAGGAAAAATGGTGCGACGATCTTGGCAACTGAACTTCGAGGCCATCGGTACGGACAAGCGTATCATTTTCGCCTTGGACCGCCGAGGGGATGCCCAGAAATCGTTGAGTAGTTTATCGGATGTGCCATCCTCGCAACCACCTGAAAGCCAACACCTTTCACCGACAAATCTCGTAAACAATGATCCCAAATACTCATCGAGCAGAGTAGGCGTATGGCATTCAACCTGATGCGTCACCGACCGCCAGTTCCCAAGTCGTTATCCGCTCGCCACATTTGCGGCAATCCCGTCGCCGCAACAATTTTCCACCCTTCGCGGCCCGCGTGTTAATCACTCTGAACCGCTGGTGACCGCATGCCCGGCATTGCAAACCGCGCTGTTGACTATTTACCACGTTGTTCTCGGATCCCTCTCTCATCCTGCTCGTATTCCGTCGCTAGGTGTGCGAATCTAGCTAGTCCATTTGTTCACCCCGATTCTGCCCTCGCTCACATGGGTTAGAGCCCCGGAATCGAGGTACCGCACGGGCTTGTTCAGTTCCTTTACGATCTCGATTTCCGCCGCAACACCCACACTCTCCCGCCAACCATCGATTGAGAGCACAACGACCTGATCGCACTGTTCCAAGAACCGTCGGGCGTGGGCTTCCCAAAACGACCAATCCGTCGGTACGCCGTACAGTGAAATCACGTGCCCGTGCGCTACCGGCGAAAATACCACTTCGCCGGCGCGAATCAATCGTGCCGCCATCCCACCGGCCGCACGGAATCGTCGCTCGCGGACGATGGCGTCCGGATGCGAATAGGGAGATGCCAAATAGATCACGGCTTCACCTCCTCGGTGGCCGAAACCCGTTCCGCCTTCTGGCCTGTAAACTGTTCCCGGCGTCCGACGATCACTTCACAATACAGCGGATCGAGTTCCATCAGAAACGCCTTCCGCTCCGTCTGCTCACAAGCAATGAGAGTCGAACTGCTTCCGCCGAACAGGTCGAGCACATTCTCACCCGTCCACTTTCCGATCTTTAGAAACCGTACAATTATCTGGTTTACCGCAAATCGAGCAGGGGTCGCGATGCGATACGCGCATCCAGTTGTCGGCGGGACTTACCTCGTCGCACATGCCTGGATTTCCTTCGCCAACAATCCACACTGGACCTGAGTCCGACTCGGGCGGTGTGCGCCCGTTATCGACGCAGTGGTTGTCAGACGAATGGATTGCCGAAGCCCGTCGCTTCTTGTCGAAAGCCTATGGGCGTGTGGTCAGCCAGGACGAAGCCGTGGAAATTCTGATGAGCTTCCGACGCCTGACGGAAGTGTTTTTGAGCGGCGAAGAAGAGACGTAATCATGAATGTGGTGATTTGGATGCGGGTCTCTTCCCGCGCACAAAAAGAGGGGTACGCGATCGACGCCCAATTGCGAGTGACGCGAGAGAAGACAGAGCGTTTGGGTTGGAATGTCGTCCGGGAATTTGAACTCGACGAATCGGCCAAGAGGGGGCGGAGCAAAAGATCTTCAGTGAGATGCTGCGGTGGCTGGCCAAGAATGCCGAGCGAGAGAAGATCAAGGCAATCCTCTGTCACAAATTCGACCGCGCCTGCCACAACTTGCGCGATGCGGTTTGTTTGAACCGGGTTGTGAGTGACGTAAACCTAGTCATAGAAAAGAAAAAGCCCTTCGACGCACTCGTCAAAGGGCTGATTTCTAAGAAGAAGTCGGGGTGACAGGATTTGAACCTGCGACCTCTGCGTCCCGAACGAAATGGCACGGCGACGAAACCCCCGTAAATCATGGAGCAAAATCTGCTGCCGTCGAACGCTTGCACCAATGCTTGCACCAAATCGCCGAATCGGGTGAACGTTCAGTTGCTTCGTTGCTGGTCGATGCAATCGCCGAAACGCTCGGCATTGATGCGGTTGAACGGTTAGCCGAGGCGATAGAACGGCGTCCTTTCTGCAAGCATACGCTATAGATCATTTGCCCGGTTGTCGCTGTACATTGGTCGGATGAGATGTCACAGAAAACCGGTAAACACAGTATCTGGGAGAACTCGATGGCTAGACCAGAGGGTAGCCGGAACACGTTGATCGCTATCACGTACGACACGATTGGCGAAATGGCCGGTGGCATCGTTGGAGACACGGCCCGCCAGTACACACAGCGGGGCCAATTCGACCCACGCAGCCTCGATTCTCTGTTGAAATGGGTCAACGCTCGCCGGACCGCGAAAGGACTGCCGTTGATCGGCATTCCTGACCAGGCCTATACAGAGCAGTCAGCACCAAACCTGCCGGATTCGGGCTACAATCCCCTCACTGGAGAATTCGAGCCATGACCAAAACACCTGACCAGGACGCCAAGCAAGAGATGGGGGACATCCCCTCAGACCGAGCGGACGAGTATTTGGCCGGCGACGATGCCTCGCGTGCGAGGGAGCTGGTGAATTCGGTCTCCAATCGCCTCATGCGTGAGAAACGCTGGTTCGGGGTCAACGGGATCGAGAAGGAGCGGAATGAGATGATGCGTCTCGCCCGCCGCGGACCGAAGAAGATGGACAAGGCCGAAGCACAGCTCTGAAAATACGGCGAACTGGACCGGATGTACCCGCCACCAGTCAATAAAGAGGACAGTGTCCTAAATGTTGACCAGGCCGCGAAGCCCAGCGACAGCATGATTCGGGGCCTGAATGACATCCCGGACGCCTGGCCCGAGCTTCCGGCAAACAGTTCGCTGTCGGCTGAGATCGGATGGGTGCAGGCGAATCGGCTCCGGATTGTGGAAGAGAAGCCGGGCCATGCGACCGTGGTTCGGTTGGACCTGGCTCTGTCTCCTTCCCCCTCATGGGCGGCACTCGGCTGGCTCGAAACCAGCATCCGCAGCTACGCCAAGTACGTGGACGTGGCGGCCAAGGCCACGGCTTCTGATAATGGTGAAGCTGAGGTGTGGAGACGCGAACGCATGGCGATCGAGGAGGTGAAGGCGCTGCTCGACGAGATGAGGGCCGAGGGGTGATGATCTTCGAAAGGTCGATCGCCGATCCGACCGGAAATTGATCCAGACCGGTACCCCGTCTTACCTCCCCTAGTTCGGATATGCGTCTAAATTGCCGAATGAAATCCGCCGTCAAGATTGGCAAGGAGCGATTGCGTGGACTGCATGGTCGCAAGGAAACGTACGGCAGGGGACAGTCAGGCTTTCGAGCGGCGGCTTGTTTGATGCCTACCACCAGCTCCGGATTGGTTGAACGCGTCGAGTTTCTCGCGCAAACTGTGGATCGGACCGCAGGGTTTCTTGAGCGACCAGCATCCGTGGTGTTTATTACACAATGCTCGCTCGTGGGTTGAGAGTTCGCGTCCGGCACGGGGAGCTCGTTTCTTTCCTGCGGAAAGAAACTACAGACCAGTTAACGCCCTGCACCGAGAGATCGGTTGCGGGGCGTTTTGCGTTTCTGGCCTTTTTTTGCAGAGGTTCGCGACGATCTGGTCGCTGGCGGAAAAGTCTCTGTTTTCAGAGAGAGCAACCGGGCCAAAACTCTCGGACTCTCAAATTAACAGGGGGCTTGGAGTTAACAACCCGGTCCCTTTCGGGGGCTGGTTTCGTCAATTCGAAATGATGTCTGGTATGCGCGGCTTTTGCAACGGGCGTCGTTTCTAAGTGGTTATACAAAGGAGTCTTTAATTCCAAGCATTGTTGAGATTTCTTCTACCTGACAACGGAATAGTGGCGAGACGGGAGACGAGTACAATCTGTCTCAAAATCCTAGGGTTTGAATCGAATGGTATGGCATCCTCAAATCACAGGCTCATATTTTCGTATTGTGGCTCTTCTGCTAAACTCCGCACTCCTCTCTCAATCCCCGTCTCATTATGATGCACGATGCGCATAAATCCTGGAATATGGACGCTCTCTATTGCCATCTTCACCGCGACAGTTGCGCGGGCGCAGGATGAGTTGACTCCGATTGTCCCGATTTCACCTGATAGACTCATCAGCATTGAATCATCGAATGCACAAAGAGCTTCCGCGGAGGAAGGATCTGCTTCGGGCGAAGTCGGGATGACGGATGAAGTAGGTGATGAGTCCGAAGCTGGCTTTGCCAAAATCACACAAACAGGATCGTTTTAGCAGCCTGGCTCGGATGTGCCGGACATGTATTTGGGTGACGCGCAAAATGTTGATCCGGAGCGGTTTGCTGGGCAGTTTTCCTCCGACTCGCAGCGGTTTGAAATTGGCGTAGATCTCTATTCTGCTCCCGAATTCGAAGGCGGATTGATCATTTTCGGTCGCAATGTGGCGATGAAGATTGGCGGCTTGGTCAAGGCGGACTTCATCTACGACTTCAATCCTATCGATTCGACCGACTCTTTCGTCACCACCAGCATTCCCGTCGGCGCACCGCCACGGACCAACGCCCGATTTCACGCGCGGCAATCGCGGCTGAGCTTTGATACCCGTTGGAAAACCAGTGCTCAGATCGTACGGATCTACGTGGAAGGCGATTTTTTCAGCGACAGTGACCGCTTTCGTCTAAGGCATGCCTACGGGGAAATTGGCTCGCTGCTAGTGGGGCAGACCTGGACCACGTTCACAGATGTGGCGGCGGCTCCGGCGACACTCGACTTTGAAGGGTCCGTCTCCAGTGTCAACCGACGCCAGGCGCAGGCTCGTTGGACGCAGGCGATTCTGAGTGAGGATTTGACGCTGGCCTTGGCAGTGGAGGACGCGCGGTTCATTATCGAGACACTTCCGGGCGTCGACATCGCGCCACGGAAGCCATCTCCCGACTTCGCGAGCCATTTGCGTTTCGAGCAGGAGTGGGGCCGATTTCAGGTCGGCGGTTTATACCGCATCGTGGGCGGACAACTCGTGGGGGAGAGCACCGAGCAGTATGGTGACGATATGGAAACCCTCCCTGCCTGGGGCGTGAACATCACCGGTGTTGTACTGCTGACGGATGTCACGAAGTCATATTTCCAGATCTTGGTGGGCGATGGGATCGGCAGCTACCGTAGCCTGCCGGATGCCGTCCCCATTTCGGCGGATCAGATCGGACTGCTGCCCATTTTCGGTTGGATGGTCGGATTCACTCGCGACTGGAACGATTCGCTGAGTTCGAACTTTACCTACGCTGAAAATAATCTCGACACCTCCGATTTTCAGGCCGGTGATGATGTCCAACGCACGACGTACCTAGCCGCGAATCTGATCTGGAGTCCGTGGGAACGCGCAAAATTCGGGGTAGAGTATCTGTATGGTATCCGGGAGAACGTTGACGGTGCGGTTGGAGACGCGCACCGGGTTCAGGCCTCGTTCATCTTCGATTTACCCTAAACGAGCGTTTCGCTGTCATGCTGAGATCGCTTGCTTGCGAAATCATCTCGCGTTGGGGTTTTGTGGCCGATTTGTTCGTTACTCACAGCCAAATGCTGTTCTTGAATATGACCAACAGCACATCAGCAAGCCCATCGGTGTTACCTCATGCAATCCCTTGCATCGGCGCATGGAACGATTCGATGCATCCTAATGGCTGACGAGCTCCTTCTCCGATTCGGCGGATAGACTTCTTGGAATCTATCGGGAATGCGACGGTTGGTCATGCAAGGCTGGCGCTTCGAGACCGCTCATGGGCGAAGTGTGTTCCCAGCCACTGCGCAGATTGAGATCGCGTTGCGGAAAGGGAATCTCGATCCCGGCTGAGGCGAAACGCTTTTTAATTTCTGTGTGCAGTTCGGTGATCGTTCCTTCACGGCTGGCCCGGTCCGGCAGGTAGGCCCGCATTACTAAATTCAGCGAGCTGTCGGCAAACTGTTCAAATATTGCCGTCGGTCCAGGATCTGTGAGAATATTGGGATGATCAGCCGCCACGTCTAGCAAAATCTGCCGGGCTTGTTCGGTGTCGCTGCCGTAAGCCACGCCGACGGGAATCACGACGCGGTTCAGTGGGGTGCTCAACGTCCAGTTCACGATCTTGTTGGTAATTAGGGTCTTATTCGGTACAACCACTTCGCCCCTGTCCCAGTTTGTGATTATCGTCGCTCGGATCTGCATGCTGGTGACGGTACCGGTCACACCGTCGATAGTCACTACGTCGCCTACGCGAATGGGCCGCTCGAAGAGGAGTATGAGACCACACACGAAATTGGCGACAACCTCTTGCAACCCAAATCCAAGTCCGACGCTGAGAGCGGCAGCCAACCAACCGAATTGTGCCCAATCGACATGTACCACGCCCAACACCAAACTCAAGCCGACCGCAATCACCCCGTACTGACACAATGTTGTAATGGCGTTGCGGGTGCCGACTTCAATTGAGGTTGCGCGAAGGAATGCCAGTTCGAGTAAGCCGGGCAGATTCTGCACCACAAAAAATGTCACCGTCAACAGCAAACCGATTTGCAGTAATTCCAAAATCGAGAATGATTCGGTGAAGGGCAGGAGTATTGATCCCAACAGTTCTATCAAAGGAAAGCTCTGGGACCAGAAGATGATAACTGCCATTCCCACACCCAGCACATACAGCACTCTCAATAGTGTACGCGTCTGCTCACTGATCGAATCCAAGTCGAGTTCGTTCTCGTCGGGATCTACGGTCAAAATCTCTTCCGAAGCTTCCGCGTATTCCTCTGCTGCGTTGGCCTCTTGCCGCTCGCGACGTTCTTCGAGTTTCTCCGCGAACGCTAATCTGCGCTCTTTTATCATGAACCATCGCAGCGCCAACCCGTACACTATTTTGCCCTCCGCGATCAATATAACGGTTGTCATGAGCCCGATACTGAATTGTGTTGCTGTGATCAAGTAGCCCATGCATGCCAAGGCCATTAAGGCACTCGGGCACAGCAGCAGGAGCAAGAAAAAAGACCGCCGCAAGCTTGCGACGAATTTCTGGGTGTCACCGCTAGACAGCGAAGCAAGAATTCCGTTTGGCGCGACCAGAAGCCGCCAGTAGACGATTGTTATCCAAATGTGAGCCACCAAGAAACTCATTCTGGCGACGCTGGGAAAATATTTTGCCGCATTGCCGTATGCGAAGCTTGTAATCAAAACCAGGGCCGGAAAGTAAACTATGGCGAATAGTTTAATCGCGCTGCGAATTCGTGCCAGTGTCTCTTTGTTCCACCCAAAGTGTGCGGCGCCCAGGCCATTGGGACGACACACCACCATCAAGAACGCCGTATAGGAAGCGAGAGGCGTGGTCATCCACAAACCCCAATCCAGACCGCGCAGCCAATCGCTCGGGGCGGGGGCTTGCCCAAGAGCCCATGCAAAGAATCCGAATATGATCAGTGTCGGGGCGCAAAGCAAAAATGTCCAAAGTAAGGCCTTGAGAGTGTGAATGTATCGGTCCGTCGAGATGCGGCGAATCTGAACTCCGGTCGTTTCAAGTGCGGCGCCAAAACGCCTCCTCATCAGCAACAGTGCTACTGCAACGAGAATGACTCCTAGACATCGCATGGGCATGCGTCTAAAAATACTCGACAAGGCGTGTCCAAATTCGCGCCAGTGAGTTGCGGCAAAGCACCACCGAAGGCCCTCAGGAGTCTCTTTCAGCGTGCTCAGTCCAATTGGAGGACAACTTCGCATATCGAACCCGAACAGTCGATCTGAAACGTATTTTCTGACCTCTGCGGCTTTATCGAGATAGAGAGTTTTATCCCCTTCGAGCGTGGACACGGCACTGAACAGAGCGCTGTAGTGGCCCCGCAGTTCCTTCAGCACATCGTGTCGCCAAGTGATTAATTCTCGCGCTGCGTCCGTCGAGGACTCAGGCAGTTGACGCTCCAACACCGACTGATCACGCAGCTTTTGGTGAACCTGAAGGGATCCCAGGCGCAACTCCTCAAGCGATGACAGGCGAAGCATCCGCATTTCGTCTGGAGCGTTGAGCGCGCGGCTTTGTAGGCTGTACAGCAACTGCACCATGGCCATGCCACCACCCGACAACTTGACTTGCTGGCGGATGCTCTCAAACTCCGCCTTGAGGTCATTGGACTGGGTTTTGACTTTCTCGCGTGCCGCATTGACCTTTTTCAAGCTAAGGACGACGACTTCATACTCTTTGGCCAGCTCTTGCATTTCTGCGGCCATCTGAATTGCGGTCTGATCGTCTGGCGGCAACTCGCGGAGCAAATTCTCTACACGCTCGCTAAGGCGGCGCGACTTGTTGGCTAGACTTTGTTGAAACAAACGCTCCTGCGCCTTCAAAACCGCCACAGCGTTTTCGACCTGGCGTGCCAGTAACTCCTTTCGCGCTACGAGCCGTTCCTCGCGCGCAGACTGACTTAATTGCTCTTGTTTGAGCATCTCCAACTCACTACTGAGTTGCTTTTGCCTGGCCTGCAGCAACACGCGGTTGGCGATCCGCCGCGGCGATGCTGCTGCAGCGATTTCGGGTGCTGCAAACGCTGCATTGATTTCTGACAACTCTCGCTGAACCTCGGGAAGCCGAACGCTAATTTCGGCAGGTCGTCCCAAAAGGCGCGTCAATTCCGACGAGATTCTTGATCGTTCATCGGTCAACTCAGTCGCGACGGCACGCTGTCGTTCAACCTCCTGTTTGAGCTTATTGGCGTTCCCAGTTTGGCCCACTTGGGACACATCGGCGATCGTAGGAAGTGCCCGCAACTGGGCCTGAAATCCCGCGACACTCTCCGCCACGTCCATCATCGATTCGCGGTATTCCGCCACACGGGCGGTATTGTTATCGGCCTCCCGAAGAGCTTCGATAGCTTGCGTGTATATCGACTGAAGCTGGTTCTTCACGACGTCGTCGATCCCGGGATCCGATTCGATCGCAGCCAGCTTCGATTCGACCTCCCCCAAAGTCAACGTCGCATTCACATCCTTGTTCTTCTCAGTTGCTGGGCCGTTGGTGGTTGCTTTTGGCTCCTGCGCAACCAGCGGCATTGCGATAAGAACGGCGAAGCCGGCTATTACGAGTTTTTGAACTACACGTGGAATTCGATACATTAGGCTTAGTTGGGGCTCAAATTAGAAAATAGGTCTACCTTGATATTGTCCCCCAAATGCAGCTTATGGGCAAGAGAGCAGAACGCGCGACCTGATGACCTGCCCCCGGTAATGGTACCACTGGTTAAGTGGTAGTGTCGATCCAGTCGTGATTTGGCGATTACGTATGTTTTTGCATGCGGTTTGTTCCATCACACGCTCGCTCATCGACATCGCTTTTCGTAACTGCCACGAATGCCATTCCAAATTCTGCGCTGCCGCCGCCAATTCAAATCTACCGCAATCTGTCGCAATTCCCGCTCCGTCACCGCATCCTTCCCCTGCTCCACCGGCGGCAAGAACAATATTGCCTCCTGAATATGCGGCGCCAAATTCAGCAGATTCATGATCTGTGTCACCCGCACCCGGCTGACGTGCCCCAACCGGGCCCGCGCCGCCTGATTGGCCACCACGCCGTCCAACACCATCTGCTTGAACCGGATCGCCAGTGCCATCAGCTTCGAGGTGCGATTGCGTACACAATCGGGCCACTTGGCTGTAAACTGGTAGAATCGGGACGGCCAATCCGGTTGCAAACGGACAGGCCAAGCGGTTCTAGCGCGATGGATGCTTCGCCTTTTGCATCGTCGCGATGGAATCGGCCCGGACAAAAAGGCGACTTCTTATGCGACCATCTGAGTTTGAGGCGATCCACCCACATCTTGAGCAAGCGGTTGATGACATCGACTACTTCTTGACGGGGCTGGAAGAGCGGGAGAAGGTCGAAAGCGAACTGTCCGAGTTGTACGACTTGATGGCAGCTGACAAGACGCCCCCGGAAGTGGACGGGCGAGGAAAGCCCGTTCAGCTTACAGAGAAGCAAGAGAAGGCGCTTGCCGGACTAAAGCCCAACTGCTTTCAACTCATCACAGACGAACAAGCAGAGGCCCTTGCTGCGTTACCCGGCGAGCCGATGAGCGATGAGGGGTGGGCTGCCCTTCAATTCGCGTTGCGGGGCGGCTGGCGGGAATCGTCACGCCAAGCTGCTGCATGGCTGCGAAAGGCGGGAGAGACCGTTGAGGCGAACGGGACCGAAGTGGCGCTGAACGGACTCCCCGACGAACCGAATGATGCGACAGAGCTACCAGATTGGCTTGAGGCCATGCGCACAGCGGCCGAGTACGTGAAGACGATCTTGATGCAGTACCCGATCCAACGGCGGCTAACGCCCTCCACGGCGGACGGATTGACAGACCGCCTACTTGCCGGGCCGGACGATGCCGAATTGTCGCCCCGCGAACTGGCGCTACTGGAAGCGGTTCTGAAACAGCCGGTTTCGCTGCCACAAATGCAGCGGGCGAAGCAAACAACGGGCAAATCCGAGACGAACGCCAAGCTGAACAAGCTAAAGCAGATACGCGACTTCAACCGCAGCTTACAAGCGGGCCGGGAGGCGAGACAACAGGAAACCGAGCAAGCTAAAGCGGCAACGAATCAACAAGTTATTGAAGAGATTGAGCGGGAAACGCCCAAGTTGGATACCGAAAGCGTTGAATGGATTGCAGCTCGCCAAAAAAACGAAAGAAACTCGGGTTGCCGGTTAAGACATTACGCAATTACCGAGCCGCTTCAAAAGGTGGACGCAAAATGTCCGATGAAATGTTCGGAGTTGACCGCGACGGGCGACGCTGGCGACGACAAGGAACGCGGAAATCAAAGGTGTACTATTTCGTTCCAAGCCTTCCGAAGCGTTGAACGAAACCGTTGAATCAACGCTTTCAACGATTCGCTCCGATTAGATTGACACCCGATGATTCGACACGTCAGGCCGCAACCGTGTTGGCCTATCGTGAACTCGATTCATGGGGAATCTGATATCAAGTCAATCACCGCCGGCCGACTCGCCGGCAAAGCTGCTCGATGTGCAGGCCGTCGCCGGGTTGCTCGACTGCTCGACACGGCACGTCTACCGGCTTTCTGACGCCGGCCGAATGCCTAGGCCGATCAAACTGGGTTCGCTGGTTCGCTGGCCGCGATCGGTGATTGAACAATGGATTGCCGACGGTTGCCCCAAGGCCGCACGAAGGCGGCAAGGGGGCGACGATGCGAAGTAGCACTCCCAACAAGACGGCCCTGCCGCTCACATCCCAACAAGCTGATTGCGCCAGCGCCGGTAGGGAAGTTGAACATCACGACCAGGAAGGTAGGTGCCGCATGGACGGACTGAGGATTGAAGGCCTCCGGGGTGGTCGAAACGGTTCGGCGACGGTAACGGTCTCGTTGGGCCGCGAAGTGATCGAATGCCGCACGCTGAATCTGACCAAACCAAAAGACCGTGACGCATTTGTCGATGCGATTTGTGACGGGCGCGAGGGTATTGATCGTGATGAGGTGACAAAGAAATTGATTTGTCTGGCTGCGGATCTTGCGAAACCCGCAACGAAAAAATCAGCAGACAATGGCCGCGGCGATCCTGAGCAACTGCTGGCTGGAATGTCGAAATTCTCACGTGCCGAAGCACGGGCAATGCTTGAAGATCGGAACTTGTTGAAACGGAGTGTTGATGATGTGGCGGCGCTGGGCGTGGCCGGCGAGCGTCAACTGACAGCGACCATTTATCTGGTTGGAACGTCGCGGCTACTCGATTCACCATTGGCGGCGATCGTGAAAGGGCCGACGGCATCAGGCAAAAGCTATCTGATCCGGAAGACGACATCGCTGTTTCCGGCCGAAGCGGTTTTGATGGCAACGCAGCAAACTCCGCAATCGCTGTTCTACATGCCGCCTGATTCGTTGTCACATCGGTTTATTGTGGCCGGCGAACGATCGCGGGTTGAGAATGATGATACGGCCGAGGCGACGCGAGCCTTGCGTGAAATACTTTCCGAGGGACGACTATCGCAGCTCATTCCCTTGAAAGAAGGCAATCGGATGGAAACGAAGTTGATTCAACAAGATGGCCCGATCGCATTCATTGAATCGACTACGTTGACGAATATCTTTGAAGAAGACGCAAACCGCTGTGTGTTGCTTCACACCGATGAGCAACCGAAACAGACACAGCGAATCGTGCAACGGCTGGCGGCTGGCTACGGCGGCGGTGCGGCAACTGGGGACGAGCAGCGGATTGTCGAGCGGCATCATGCAGCGCAGCGGATGTTGAAGCAGTGGCCGATCGTGATTCCCTATGCGCCGCGACTAGGCGAATTGTTCGGCTTTGATCGCGTCGAAGTACGGCGGGCATTCCCGCAATTGATATCGATGGTACGGGCCAGCACGTTATTGCATCAGTATCAGCGGCAATTTGATTCCGAAGCCCGGCTGATCGCGTCGGCCGATGATTACCAGTTAGCCCGGTACTTGCTTGCTGGTCCAATGTCGCGGTTACTGGGCGGCCGAATCTCGGAACCCGCACGGCGGTTTGCTGACCGGCTGGCCGATCGATTCGCGGTTGATGAAAAATTCACCAGCAGGGAAGCAGCAAAGGGCGAATCTGCGACGCGACGCGCCGTTACGGGCTGGTTAGCGGAATTGTGTGAAGCCGGCACAGTCGAGCAACTGGAACCTCACAAGGGTAGCCGGCCCGCAACCTGGAAGCGCACCGCGGCGGAGTTGGATATTGCTGATGACTGCCCCGAATTGCCGGCGCTGGATGATGTGTTCCCTGATGGACACTTCCGACATTCCGACAAAGGGGAAGCTCATGTGGCGTAACTGCTTGCGTTGGATCGGGCGAGTATTCCAAGAAACTTCCGACGAGTCGAGAAGCGGTTGTCGGAAGCTTGCCGGCAGACACGAGAACTTCCGGCAAAGTGTGAGCGAACGCGCGGGAAAAGGCGCGATTCTTGGTTTGTCGGAATGTCGGAAGTTTAGCCAACAGATTGGATAGTGATGCTCGATTTGAATGCGATATTCGCCGACGAACCCGTGGTGGTTGTCAGGGCTGGTACGGCTGGAGACAACGCTCCTGGAACAGTGAGTTCGCAAGCGGATGTCGAGGAGCACTTCGAGGAACGGGCAGCAATTCTGGAATACGACGGCGGCTTGTCTCGAACGGACGCGGAGCGCAACGCCAGGAAACTCATCTTTGGGGATATTGACCAATAGCCAACACGCCGATAATGTGTGTATTGGCTGGCAAGCAACAGAGAAAGACATGGCAAAAAGACGAAAGAAATCGGAATCCTTCAGCGACCAGTTGCGACGGCTGATCGCTGAATCCGATTTGTCCCGCAATCAGATTTGCATTGCTGCGGAAATTGACCCTTCGCAAATGCACAGATTCGTACATGGAACTGGACGATTGACCAACGACACGATTGATCGACTGGCGACGGCTCTTAACTTCTGCCTCGTCATGAACGAGTGAAAGGTGGTGGACTGTGGCAACGCTATTCAAAAAGCAATTCACCAAACCGATTCCTACCGCAGCAAAGATTTTCACCCGTACGGTGAAAGGTGAAGCGAAACGGTTTGCACAATGGACCGACCGCAAGGGAAAACAACGCACGGCTGAACTGACCGCAGTCGGCGAGCGGCTCAAGTACGAAGCCGGAACATGGACTGCAAAGTTTCGCGACGGTGAAGGTAAGGTTTGCGAAGTAGCGACCGGATGCCGCGACAAACAGGCCGCACAATCGGTTCTTGACGAGTTACTGAGACGTTCCGAGCTGGTCAAGGCGAGAGTATTGTCGCCCCAGCAAGACAAGATCGCAGACCACCAACGAACGCCGTTGTCGGATCATTTGAAGGCATACGTCGAACACTTGAAGAGCCGGGGCGTGCACTCCGACCGCGTCAAGACGATGGAAACCCGGATGGAACAAACGGCGAATGCTTGCCGTTGGCGATGGCTCTCCGACTTGAACGTTGATTCGCGGGAAAAATGGCTTAGGACATTGACAGAGGAACCGATCGAAGATGAAACGCCTGCGAAGGCCATTTCTGCATCGGTTTACAACGGGTTCGTTGAGTCGTGGGTCGCGTTTGGCTTTTGGTGCATCGGAAAGCGTATGGCCGGCAAACGGTATCACTTTAACGGTGAAAAGCGGTTGTTGGTCAATCCGTTTGAAGGAATGGGACGACGCGATGCCAAACAAGACCGCCGCCGGATCGCTCGGGCGATGACCGAAGATGAATTGACGCGGCTACTCGATGCGGCAAGACGGCGCCCGCTGGAAGATGCGATGACGATTCGCACCGGACCCAGGAAAGGCGAAGTTGCGGCGAATGTATCAGACGAACGGACAGCGAAGTTGCGAAAGCTCGGTCAGGAGAGGTCGCTGATCTACAAGACGTTCGTGCTGACCGGGATGCGGGCCGACGAACTGCGGACGCTGAAGGTTGCCGACGTTTCGTTTGGAGATGTTCCATTCATCAAGTTGCAGCATACAAACGAGAAAAGCCGCAAAGGTTCGACCATCCCCTTGCGTAGCGACTTGGCCGCTGATCTGCGGGAATGGATCAAAGGCCACGACCGAACCGAAACCGTGTTCAACGTGCCGGCCGGCATCCTGCGAATCATGAACCGGGACCTAATAGCCGCGGGCATCGACAAGACCGACGCCGACGGCCGCATCATCCATGTTCATGCGTTACGGCATTCCTTCGGGACTCACCTGTCGCGAGCTGGCGTGGCACCCAGGGTTGCCCAAGCTGCGATGCGTCACAGCGACATTTCATTGACGATGAACACTTACACCGATGCTCGGTTGTTGGATACCGCCGAAGCGGTCGAAGCGTTGCAGATTGCTCGCGAAACCGATTCGCGAACGCTTGCACCAACGCTTGCACCAAACATGGGCATAGTGGGTCAAGTAGAGTCACACTCTGACCATTCGACCGAAGATGGCGGCGACGATATAGAGACGAAAGAAGCCCGCAAAACTCAGGGTTTTACGGGCCTTTCGTCAGTCGAGGTTTCAGAAGACCTATTGAACTTTTCCTCGCCTCGGTGGCTGAGTGGGACAGCCATGTTTCTCACCTCGTCATGGCGGCGTAGACGATCATGGCAGCAAGCCATCCAGCCTTCCGCTCCGATTGACACAAAGGCGACACCCGTGTCCTTGAGACACATTTCAAAGGGGAGTCACCATGTCAGAGAGTTCTTTTGGTTGCACGGTAGCCGATTACTTGGGACTTCAGGCCGCACGTCTGACCGCAACGAATCATTCATTGGCTGTACTGTCATTGCGGCTTTGCCCCTGTGATTCATACGAAGCGATAGCGATTCCGATCGTCCAAGACCAACTTGTTCGTCTGCGTGATGATATCAATGCTGTGCTGAGTGATCCCGAAAACTGGCTTCATCTTGCTGAAGAGCGATCAGCCAATGCGCCAGTCCCGGAAGGATTCGACAATCCTGTGGCAGCGTTTGAATCTCCGGCAGATCGGCAAGTCGGATAATTCTGGAATCCAGTAAACAACGCAAAATATCCGTCGTACCATGCGTTTGTAAGTAGCGGAGACCACCACAACTGACTCGCTGGATCGCACAGATTAAGTGCGCCTCAGCGAATCCGTGGGGTCTCCGTTTTTCGTGCGCTACTGAAACTCAAGCGTTGTACCAATATCCAGAAGGGGAAAAACAATGTCTGTAGAGATTACTCATGGGGCAAACCGTCTCACACTTCCCGTGGCAGGTCAGGCCATTCACGACGTGAAACGACAACTACGTGACGTGCTCAATGTTCGAGAAGCGGCAACCGCAGTGATCAATGGGCGAGAAGTATCCGACGAGTACCTGCTGAATGATGGCGATGTACTGGAGTTCGTTTTCCCAGTCGGAAGGAAAGGTGGAAATCATGACTACTGGTCTGAAAAAGAACTGATCGAATTCTTCGGGCCAGAACCAGTCGAGCGAATGAAGCGTGCTGGGATGACCACCACACCAGTGCCCGTAATGAAAGGCGAAGAGGTGATTTCATGGTCGAAGTGGTTGTTCGACTCTGATCACGATCCTTCAAACACCCTGAACATTCACGTTGAGATCGAGAAGGAACTTGTTCACGTAGATGGAATGACCTATCCGATCGATATGCCGCTTGCGGCCATCTTGAAATGCCTGATCGACGCCAAAGGCGAACTGCGATCGGCGCAGGACATGAAGAATGAATACCCGCAGTACATCATCGATGAGTCACTATTCCGGGCCATCAACGAAGGGCTGAAAAGACATCCGTCGGGCCTTGGCGAACATATTGAAGGTGTCAAGGGACGAGGATACCGCTGGGTGCCGCCGACGTAGCAGGTGCTTACAGGATTGTTCATGGGCGTTCCACGCTCGCACTCGTAGTCTTCCGGTGTCCGGCACAACCGCTGTCGAGACACCGGGAACAGGAGTCACGTGCTCCAAGTCATTATCGAGGAGGATTGCAAATGATTGACACAATCGCACAAGAGGTCAGAGACGTTGTTAGTCGTCTGGAGGCCATCGACCGGTCACTCAAGACCGACAAATCATCCGTAGAATCTCTGGAGACGGAATTTCAAACGATTTCGTCAATTGCTCGGCAGATTCGGCGTCGGTACATCCCAAATAAGTCGTCGGCAGTTCGAACTCGACAGAAAGATGAATCGACTGATCCGGCGCTCATGGAACTCAACGACACCTTGTCTATCGTGAGAGACCGAGTGAAAGGGGTGGCAATACACGGTCACGCCGGTTTCTACCTCTATGGACGAGCGGGAACATCGAAAACTTTTACCGTCCGGACAGCACTTGACGAACTTGAGAAAGATTACGTCTACCAGAATGGTCATGTCACTCCGATCGGTCTGTTCGAAGTCTTTGAACACAACCCGGACGGCATCATCGTCATCGATGACGTGGCGAGCATTTTTCAGCAGGCCACAGCAAGAAATATTCTATTGGCTGCTCTTGGCAGTCAACCCGATGGCAGCAGAGAGATCAGGTACACACGTAGCAACCGTACTGTCAGGGTTCGATTTCGAGGTGGTGTCATTGCCATCTCAAATATCGAACTGCATGGGGACGAAGTAATGGCCGCTCTCAAAAGCCGAGTTCAAACGCTGAATTACAATCCAACCGATGAGCAGATTGTCGCACTCATGCGCAGCATTGCTCAGAAAGGATACCAATTCGAAGACGCACGTATGACGCCGAAGCAATGCCAGAATGTTGCCGAGTTTGTCGTCGAACAAGGGCGTCGATTAGAAATTCGACCCGATGTTCGAATGCTGGTCGATAAGGCATTCAGAGATTTCATTTTGTGGAAATCAAAAGACTCTGAGACGCACTGGAAGGATCTCGTTCGAAGTTCAATGGAGGATCAATTGGTAAAGCTGGAAGTGGCCAGACGAAAACCAGTTCCGACGAAGGAAGAAGAAACGGAGTTAGAATTGGACCTGATTAGAACGCTGATTGAAAAAAACGAGTCACCAGACGATGTCGTGGCGGAGTTCATGAAACTCACCGGGAAAAGCAAACGCACATGTCAGCGCCGGATTCGGGAAGCCCGTATGGCAGGAGTGGACCAGCAGTAGTGCCAGCTATTAAGTCTTGTCGTTTTGTCATTCTGACGTGTGACATTGTGCCAGAATGACAAAACGCCAACGGCTGTGTTCACCGGGACTGACTTACCGATGAGTCGTGTACGTGCCGGGATTCGCACGCTTCATCTCAGTGATTGGGTTGCAGCGCTGGGGACTTGTGATGACCAATGTCAGCTAGTCCCAAGTCAGTCCTTTCTTTGCATCGACGCCTCTTTGACATTCACCATAGCACGTGTGTCAGAATGAAGCTGTCACAGGGACGACAGCCTGACTCGTGATTGAGCGGGTCGTGACGCTTCAATCAGTAGGACAATGCTGTTCTCGACCGCCGCAGGCGAAAAAGCCTCGTGGCGTTACGAGGTTTCTTATTGAACCAATTTCTGATGGTTCCTTCATCTTTCTTAATGCGCCACTCTTTTTGATGGTTTGAGGAAGGAACGCATCACTGGGCGGAAAAAGTGCGTCACTCATGCGTGAAAAAAAACATCACAGTTTGGAAAAAATGCGCACTAGCTGCATATCTACCTGTGAGCACTCATTCTTGAGTTGAACGAAAGGAGAAATATGAATGTTCACACACTGATGCAGAAAGTTGCATATCTGAAGCTATTGACCGAAGAGAAGCATGGAGAGTTTCGAAAGAGGCTGACACTGACTCGTCCAAATAAGTGGTTCTACGAGCGAGTCGTATTTTCATATTTGGCATACCGGTCACGCATCGGAACTGGAGCGACTGTGAGAAAAATTGCCAAAGAGACGAGCATCTCACCTCGAACAGTTTCGACAGCGTTGAAAAACCTTAATAGTCTTGTTGCGAAGAATGGTCGCACGGTTTCCTTGAATGACCCTGATCCTCAGTGGTTTTTGCCTCTTGAGAATCACGAGGGAGAACATTGGTCGGACGGGTGTTGTTATGTCGGTCTATTGGTTCCAAGGAAAGCGGCGAAGATCACGTATCGGCAAGTTGAGCGGCGTTTCGGGATTAACCACTCCGCTGTATTTTCAATTCTGATCAGTCTGTCTGGAAAGAGTGCGTACACGCTCACGACGGCAACCGGAATATCAACTTTGCTCAATGGAATTCATCGAAAGACAATTTCGTCGGTACTTGTTGACCTCGATCAGCTTGGACTGATAACGAGAGAAACATTCGGTGATCGAATGCGAGTCAATCTACTCGACATCAAGGAATCCCATTTGGATCTATTCCGGCTGCAACCGGAGCGACAAAAAATCGAAAAGAAGGAACCCACACCACCTGCTGATCGGAATGAGTATGAGTTGCGAGGCGACGGTTACGATGAACGCCGCAGAGTCTGCATTGGGCTAATGACGCAGCGAATGGCTGAACAGGCAATTGAACTTTCAAAAGAACTGAACGAAACCGATGACCAGTTTCTCGAATTCTTTTCCCAGATCAAAGCCAGAGATCAGAAGAATCGAGAGAGTGGAAAGCAGGCTCGCAGTAACATCGGTGCCTTCCTGATCAGTTGTTACAAAGGAAGAGTTGAAGCCATACGACAGGCACGTGCGGAACAGGAGGCTCTCGAATCGCACCAGCAGTGGCTAAGAAGCGATGAATTTCAAGAACAACAGCGACGAGAACAAGAAGACGCTGCCGCAGACCCGCTCCACAAGAGGCATGTCCTTACGACGGACAGTATTCTTGAGCGTGTGAAATTCGATGGTCACGCAATAAGGAATCATCAAGCAGCAGCCAGCCTGCTAAACGACTACGAACGCCACCTGCGGAACTTCATGGTTCGAGACGATCACGTTGATCCACTCATCGTTAGACAGTTGAGTTTGAAGGTGGCGAGGTCTCATCTCTGTCTCGTACTGGCGGATCTCAATCATCACTACACTCAGAAAACATGGGCATCGACAGCAGAATTCGTTGCAGGCATCAATCGGGTGCTCAGAAACATCGAGCAGGACGTACCAACATTCGAATGGTCGTCAGTGAAGGAGGTAGCCCATGCGTGATCGAGTCAGAGTTGTCGTATTCGACGACGAGATTTGTGTTTCGGATATGGATCGCAATCGGCTACACCTCGAATACTCCGAAGCATTTGAATTCTGCGTCGAAATCGAGTTCCTCAAAATGATGGATGAGATTGACGGCAACCACACCGAATCGTATTCACATCGTGGGCTGCGCATTCCGGCCTCTCAAGTTCAGGATGTTGCCGATGATATCAGCCAGTGGTTGAGGCAATTCCGGGTTAAGCCAAAACCAAAGAAAGAAGTTGATTGGAGTCGTGAAGGGTTTTGATGGTGGTGTGAATACATACCTGCATGAATGGCAAATGGTATGGCACGAACGAATGGCGAATGGTCCGAGATTACGTCTGGCAGAGGGAGCACGGCTTGTGCTTCCTCTGCCATTCTCCCGGACTGGATTGTCACCACCTGAGCTACAAGTACGGTTTTTACAATACCGAATGGGTGATACTCACATGTCGAAAGTGCCATCAGGTGTGGCAGGGGCGATACCCCTCGCACGTGCCTGACTCAAATCCGCAAAAGAATACTCTGGTACGCATTGCTGAGATTAAGAGGTGTCTTAGGGGCAATTCGTCTCGATGGGCGCATTGACGCATCTCGACGAGACCTTGGTCTGTCCCTGCGGCTGCCTGTGCTTTGTTCGTGAAGACCAACACGTTCTGAATGTGATTGAAAATCGCAGGCTGAGATCGCTTACCTTGGTAAGAAGCTTCACTTGGGATCGTAGAACATCACGTCCAAGAAGGCCGCACGTCCATGCCAGATTCGCTTCTGGTGCGGGTCGTGGGGTTCTGGTGCATTCCACCAGTTTGAGTCCATGAGGCGTGCGACGATGAGGCCCCAGTAATCATCCAGTCCGACATTCTTGGAAATCTTGAATTCTTCGCACAGCTTGTCTCGATTTTTGCTGTCGAGGCACACGAAACAATCAGGCCGCTTCATCGCCAGTAGGCGTGTGGCCGTGCCAACACCAACATTGTCAAAAGCATGTCCTATTTTGGTGAGGTACTGGTCGAAATGTTCCTCGGTCACTTTGCCTGTCAGCGGTATTTCGTCCAGAGCTTCAGAGATCTGGGGAACATTATTATTGATAGCCTGCTTGAAATATCCGTGGCCCTTCATGCTCCCGAACCAGAGCCAGTCGATTTGCTCGGTTTCGTAGATCCCTGCGATTCCACGTCGTGAATCATCATTCATGTCAGAAAAATGATCATGACTTGAGAAAAAGCCGTTTGCGGTTTCCAGCACACGAAGCCTGCCTTCGGTAGTGTGGACTCCTTTGTCGTCTTTGACGGTCCCGTAATACGTGGGCCAGTCCATCACGAAGATCGCCACATCCAATGGTGATGTCTTTGGCTTTTTCTTCTTTGTCGTCGCTGTGTATGTGCCAGATAAGGATTCGAGCCGACGTTGCTGTCGCTTCCACATTGCTCGATACCCACTCAAATCCTGCTTCGTGAGTGTTCGAGCAGAATCCATCGCAAAGTAATCGTTCAACGTTGAATCGATGGAAAGGTAGTTGCTGTTTTCGACATCATCATTTTTGTCGAATGCAACTGCGACTTCCGAATTTGACGAAAGACCGCCTTTGGTGAAATTGGAACTTCCCGTCACACAAAACCAATTTCCACCATCGTGCTCGAACAAGTACATCTTCGGATGGAACACGCCATCAGGATTCATCACAAATTTGACGTTCGGATGATCGAGAAACTGTTCGATAAAATCGGGATCGGTTTGATAGAAATGAATGCCGATGATCAACTGGTCAATCTTGTCCTTTGACTCAACCAGTTTCGTGAACAACTTTGTGTTGCATGAAGCCCATGCCACGGCCCATCGAAGTGATTTGCATGTTGATATCTGTTTTGCCAGAACCGATTCGACCTCTGATGGGCTAGAAAGAAATTTCATTCGACATCCGAGTCTGAGGTCGTGGTTGCAGTAGGTTTGGCTTCGTCAGGTAGAAGGTGGCTAAATTTATCACGCAGATACTGCATCCCCTCGGAGTTGTCTGACACCTTCAGTTCAAGCCGACTCTGAATCCAGTCAAGACGGACTTTTGCGGCATGGATTACCTGAGACCACGTTAATGCCCAAATGTCGTATTCGTCGGCGCTGGTAACATGGCCCACTTCTCGGTTGCGTTGGTTCACATCCGCCTTCGCATCAGCGGCGATGCCGTCGCTAAGAACTACGAATTTCCATCGAGTTCTCTCTTTGTCAAAATACTTGTTCTCAACGACCTTGCTTGCGTAGCGTTTCACTTGCCCTATTTCAGTTTGTGACACGTTCACGGTCGGTCGTTTGAGTTCAATGACCAAGTGCTCAAAACGATCATCGCTTTTTCTGAGATATTGCCGCCACAGTAGAAGGTCTGGGACATCATCAAGATCCTTAATCGTCTTCTTCGTTTGAGCATCAAGTGGTGATAGGCCAAGAACTTTTCGATGTTCTCCAAGAACGGTCTTGAGGCTTACATCGTCACCTCCGAGCGTGTACTCGTCACCGAAAAGCCACAGTTCCTCCACGAGTATTCGATGCAACTGTGTCCGCTCCTTGAGATGTTTGCGGATGGTCTTTTCGTGAAGGATCTGCTCCAGACCGTTGATAAATGCCAGTCGATCAGAAACTGTCTTGGCCGATCCAATGATTGCTCCAAGACTTGTCTTTCCCAGCAAATGCAAAAGATCATCCTGTTGCTCTTCTGTGAGCTTCAAGACTTCTTGCAGAATGTGACCAAGGTTGGATGGATTACTTTCGAGCGTCTCTCGCAGCAGACGATAAGTAAATTTTCGAGACCCTTTATCAACACTGTCAAACTGTGGCAGGAACTCGTGAAGTGTCGCAGCACAGATGTCGAACACATGTTGTTCTGCTTTTTGGACCGGGTTCTTTGGCACATGAGAATATGGGTAGATGCCTTCCTTACGAATGCGTTCAGCAACATGCTGAGCTTCTTCAGCTTGTCGCTGTCGGAAGTAATCACGAACCTTCGCTCTGGCGAGTTCCTTGATTCTCCGAACCTGCTGACTCAAATCGCCAAGTGCAAGACCGCCATCGTCGTGCAATGATCGTACGGAATCGGAGAGGACGTAAGCGCTGAACGAAAAACGAACTCCCTTCAAATCCAGCTTGGTTTCATTTAGTGAAACGCCATGTTCGTCACACCAAAACAGCGAGCCCTTTCGAGTTTTGTTCCATTCCAAAACTCGAAGGTCAAAATTCAGTGGCTGCTCTTCATCTGTGCCCTTGTCGCTCACCTTAATTAGCTCGTTGCGACTCACAGAACGTTCGACATCAAGTTCCTCGCCGTCATAGATGATACGGATTTCTGGGTGCCCCATCAGGTAAGGAGCAAGACGGTGTGAGAGACTTGAGAGACGACTCTCGTTATCTAAACCAATGGCGGCATCGTGGAGATCTTCGATGACCACTACACAACCCGTCGTACCGCTATGCGATGTCGGTGGTCTGATTGAAGCTGACTTCAACTTCGCACTGTTTAGCACGATGGAAAACTCAGTCACGCTACCGTTCGCAAGAGGGCGGCTGATCCATTCGACTTTTCTGCCGAGTGAAAATGCCTTGTATCTGCCTTGCCCTTCTTTTCCGTGATACGGCCTTTCGAGCTTTGGGCTTCGTCGCCTTAGCCGCTTCATCGATCCACCAATGCTGCCAAAAATCGTTTCAGCATCGTCAGGCGAAATTCCATGCCCATCATCTGTGACAGTGATTTTCGTTATGCCGTCGATTTCATTCCGGTCAAACTCGATCTGAATCGTTGAAGCTTCAGCATCGATCGCATTCCAAATCAGTTCTTCGATTGCTTGATCTGCTGAGACCTTTGCAATCTTCTCAATAGCATCGGATTCAATTCCAACTTCGATCGTCTTGGTTTTCATTATGTCTTTCCGACCCGTTGAAGATCCTTCGTGCCGTGCCCTTTTTCTTATGCTCGTTTAATTGTGATTGACACCGAAGCTGCATCCACGTCGGTAACCTCCCACTCAATCTCGCAACATGTGAAAATTGTTCCCTCTCCAACGTCAAAGCTTGAATCGTCATCAAAGGTCAATTCACATGTGACGCCATCAGCGGTCTCTCCATCTGGAAGCTCGTATTCACCTTCTTCAAAGCCACTCATGGAAACGATTCCAAAATCTTCATTGGGAAGTGACGATGCATCGATTGTTTTCGGGTGAGACCAGCAAACCTGATAGTTCGGTCCTTGTGAATCCGGCTTCGCCTGTGGCTTGCGGACTTGAATCGCCATTGGCACAGGAATATCGACGCCAATGACAATGGCCTCTCCGGGGCCAAGTGTTGGCAAGAAGGCAGCAGCGGAGCGGTCGATTTCCCCTGCGGCTCGTTCGACAACCTCCCGGTCACGATCGTTGATTAGACGATGAACGATCAGTGTCCCCATTTGGCTGAGAACATCCTGCGGAATGTCACGAGGGCGTTGTGTAGCGATACAAATTGACAATCCGTATTTTCGTCCTTCCTTGGCGACAAGTCCGAAAGCGTCTAGTTCCACCTTCAGGTAATCGTCGCCAACTGTTCGGTTGAGAAACTGATGAGCTTCGTCAAGAAAGACGACCAAAGGTTGTTCTTTGAATCTTCCCTCACGTGCCTTGTCCAATAGCACACGACCGATTCCATTCGCCACTACTTCACGTGCATGATTCCCGAACGGAACATTCCGAAGAGATATCCGAAGCAGGCGAGCGGTGTCATCGGCAACAAAGTCGTCGATTGCGTCGGCAACTGTGGTCATATCGTCTGTCTTGAACACACAAGCGTAATCGGCAGATGCCGTAATGCTCTCAATTCGCATCATCAAGGGAAGGCAGTAGCCTTCATCCTGTTGGTTGCCGTCTCCGTATCGTTCGTCGCTGTTTCGTGCATACGGCCATATGCATTCTTCACGAATCTGCTTCGCCAATACATCAACCGCAAAGAACGACCTTGGCGATTCAACATACTCTGCTTGCTCAGCGAAGGCCGCTTCCACTGGCTCTCGTCTCGCACCACGCTTGATGAGGTTTCCATTTTCGTCCGACATGTCATCACAGCGCTGCATCAATCTGAGGCTTCGTATCGCTTCACGAAGCTTTGGGCCTTGCGATTGACTGTTGGGCCGAAACAGTGCAAACAGGTCACTTTCGATCATATCTGAATGAGGGAAGGCAACCTTTTCGGCTGTGTCTGGGAGGCGGGGGCCTTCGCCAACTGTCACATGATGAATGGACTCATCTTCAAGTCGCCAGAATTCACCAGTTGCATCCAACAGGATCAGTTTTGAATTATGGCGAGTAGCCTCTTCGAGAAGGCGTGCAACTGTCCAGCTTTTCCCCCCACCCGTGGTTCCCAGCACCGCACAATGGCGACCGAATATTTGCTCGGGTGTCACACCTAGAGTTACAGAGTGGTCATCCGTTAGACACGCAAACGACAACTCAACAACATGCGGATTGTCCTTGGTTCTGCCTGAGTCAGCGATCAACCACCGTACCAACTCAGGGTGAGCAGAGTAGATCCGACTACCGAGTCGAGGATAACGACTTATCCCTGCAAGAGCCTTTGTCTCAGCGAGATCTATCGTTGCCAAAAGCTGTACGGTTCCAACTGGATGCAAATCGCCTTGTGATCCAAGCGAAGGTTCGACGGTGAGCCTCTCACGTTCCGGTAATCGAACATCAAGGACTCGACCGAAAACGGCTAACTCATCGCATTCAACAACGACGAATTCTCCGACCTCGCCACCAGCGACTCGGAGACCATGATGTAGCCGACTTCCACTATCTCCCGCTCTTGGAAGATTTGCACGAACAGAGCTTGGGCCGACCTGCGTGACTGTGCCGATGTATCGCTGGTCATCAAAGGGATGTGGCAGATCATTCATCTCATGCCTCTCCCCGCATCCGTCGTCGATGCCGCTCTTCTTCCGTTTCCGAGATAAGATCCGGGATGAGCGGCACAAACTGTTCGAACGTGCCAGCGACCAATGACAACCGGGAGTCTCCCGACTCAATCAAGCCCTGAATTTTCTCTACGGCTTCACCACCAGCAGTTTCCAGCGACGGCGATACCACGATGGTGCGAAGCCCGACATTACTTCTGATCGCTGACAAGATCGGCTGTGTGAGGTGTTTGTCATTGAAGCCGAATCCAACGACGAGCAAGGAAGTTTCTGTTTGTCGAAGCGATGACTGGAACCGAGAAATCAGATCAAGAAAAGGAGACTCGTACGACAACTCAAACTTACTGTGCCGTGGGTAGATCAACACTGGATCATCGGGGGCTTCGGTCTTAATGATCCGTTCACCCTTGTTTTGCCAATCAATGCTTCCATGAACCTTTAGCAGATGAAAGACATTCTGGATGTAGTTTGGAGACGAGCCGTCATCATCTCGTCGAACAAAATCGTAGGCGAAATAGCTGCTGTCGAACTCTTGCGGGATTGTGTGAGAGAATCCATCGACCGTGACGAAATGTATTCGACTCGCTGCTGTTTCAAACGCCAAGTCGTAGTTCGTAGTGAACAATTTTGTTCGAGAATGTTTGGTTGGCCTACGTGCAATTCGACGAAGAAAGGCTTCGTGGACATCCAGTGCAATATCATCAGATACGAAGTTGCACAACTTGCTGATCACTGCTTCAGCTTTGCGAATGAACATCGCAACATTCTTGTGCCGTTTGAATTCTTGAGAAAGAAGGCATTTCGACAGCAATAGCTCGATGTCTTGTTTGTAAACATCTTCTCCCGTGTCTTCGTCTTCAACCATCGATTGACCGACATGTTCACACACCCACTTCAGTCGCTCTTCTGTAACCTCTTCCTCGATGCCGTTCCAAAGATCCCACATCGTGGGTGCCAGTTTGCTGTCGTCTTCACCTTTGATGCAGAGCGACGTACCCAGTCCCGTCAGAACAATGAGGTTCTGGCTGCGAAGAAAGTCGGTCAATGACTGCTTTAGCTGCTCCTCGCAGCCGGGAGAATCGTCGTCCTCATCCTCTGAGGCGAATACGTCCGCCCATACCCCGTTGGTAAATCCCCCAAGTGCCCTCATTTTGATTCCTCAGTTATTCCTATGACACCACGCATGAATTCAGCCTTTCCCTTCGCTGCTCCCAATCCGGCATGAGAGAATTCAGCAGTCGGTAAAACCTTGGTCCGTGGTTGTGTTGTTGTAAATGACAGAGTTCATGAACGATCACGTACTCGATACATGTTTTGGGAGCGATGATCAGATCAGGGTTAAGAAGAATTCGTCCCTCTTGAGTGCAGCTTCCCCATCTGTTTTTCATTCGTCGAATGTCGAAAGAACCAGCGGTGATGCCGTGTCTTTCACTCTTGCTTGCCATGGCATCAAAGAGTTGCTGGAAAATCACATCTGCCCGGCTGCGAAACCAACCGGTTACAAGTCGCTTGGTTCGTGCTGTCTTCGCTCGATCAGTCAGAAAGACATTGATCTGACCACGTGACATTTTGACAATATCTTCGTCACCGCCGTAAACACGCAATCGATATTGCCGACCCAAATAGCGATGTGATTCACCGCTGACATAACGCCGGGCCGGAATAGCGGGAAGGTAGTTCTCAAAAAATCTCTGTTGCTGAAGTATCCATGATGCTCGTTTCTGCATCTTTTCATCAACGGCATCATCGGCGGTTCCAGTCGGAGCAGTTACCACCACCGACAGATCAGGGTGAACATCAATTGCCAGCGTTCTGCGACCAGAATAGAGAACTTCGTATTCGATCTGCTTACGACCGTAATGCAACATCAGTGTCCGACTATCTTCGTTCGCACTGAGGAGATTCATCGTCGGTTCTCCCTACGCTTTGCGACACGGATCACGCCTTCGATCATTTCATCAATGTCGTCACCAGTAAGTTGAAGGTCGTAGCGTCCTTTAACTGCAAACATTAGATCATCGAGATCGTTGATCATGGCGTTCTCAACATCACGATTCTCTGTCCAGTCACGGATCTTGTGTTCGTCAATTAGCTTCTTAGCCTTCAAAGCGGTTTCCGCTGCGATGCCAGCAACTACATCTCGTGGGTTTTGGCCGTCATCTGCGTCGTAGTCGGCCTTTGCCTCTTGGACTTGTGCCGATCTGGCGGTAACCGTTTCGAAACCGTCCAAGAACAAACGGAAATATGCTTTTGCTTCTGGGTCACTGCGTAACTCGGGCGGCACATTGGATGATCCTTGGTTCTTCGCTTCGTTCCAAGCATCAAACATCTTTTGGAGATAGGCTTCTTCGCTAAGTCGCTTCTCCAGATACTCTTGAATTGCTTCGTCAATAACCTCCGAAAGTTTCTGGTACAAAACAGGGTCTTCTTCCATCTTCTCCACGCATGTCTTTTTGACACGTGAAGCGATGTAGTCCGCTTTTGCTGCTGCTCCCTCAATTCCTGCAAGTTCCTCATCGAGATTGTCAACTTCAAAGATGTTGACCGGCTCAACGATTTGCTTTACCTCGTCCGCACCGATGTACTTATCGACCATGTTGCGGATCTGATCTTCGTACTCGTTGTAATCGACGGCCTCGTTGTATCGTTGTTTGACTGCCGCTCGAAGGTTGCGGAAGTATTTCATGTCATCAACGTAACGCTGGACGGTCGATTTCGAGGTGTCTTCATGAAACTTGGCCGACGACATTGCCAATTGAAGTGTCTTCGAGAACTCATTCAGAGCGTCGTAGAAGTCCTGCCGTACATCGTCTGGCCGCAGCCATTGCTGCATCGCCTCTAAATCTTGTTTGTTCTGGACTGCGCTGAAAACAGACCACACATTCGTGTGTCGCTCTTTCAGTTTGGCGACCTCTTCATCGACGTTCGTAAATGTTCCTTCAAGGTCTTCTTCATCGAAGCCGCTCAATGCATCGTACTTCTTTACTGCTGCATCGAGTGCCCCGAAGATTCCTCGGTAGTCAATGACCAACCCGAAGTCCTTGCCGTCAAAGAGGCGATTCACACGAGCAATCGCTTGCAGGATATTGTGATCACGAAGACGCTTGTCGATGTAAAGAACTGTGTTGCAGGGAGCATCGAAACCGGTGAGCAACTTATCGACACAAATGATGATCTCAGGCTCTGGCTTCTTCTCGAAGTCTTCAATCGTCCGCTCCAGATACTTCTTCTCGGACCCAAATTGATCCATCATCTGCTTCCAGAACTTCTGGATTTCTGGCACGTCATCCTCTTCGATCGTTTCGTTGTCTTCTCGTGTGTCTGGAGGCGAGATGATGACACGAGAAGACAGCCTTCGTTCCGGGTATGCCTTGCCAATTTGCTCAAACAACTGGTGATACTTCAATGCCATCGCTTTGCTGCTGACGGCGAACTGACCTTTGAATTTCGTTCCTTTGAAGTTCTCGCAAAAGTGCGTGACCAAATCGAATGCAATCTCATACAACCGCTCTGAAGTTTTTGTCAGTTCCTCTTCACGTCGAAACTTCTTCTTCAGATCGGCTTTTTGTTCGGCGGAAAGATCCTTGGTGATTCGGTCGAACCATTTGTCGATTGCTTTCTGATCTCCATGCAGTTCCGACATTCGCCCTTCATAGAGAATCGGAGTCACCGCCTTGTCTTCAACGGCCTGCCGCATTGGATATGAGTGGATGAAACCACCAAACTTCGTGGCCGTACTCTTCTCCTTCTTTAGCAACGGTGTTCCGGTGAAGCCGATGAAGCAGGCTTTTGGAAAGACTTGCTTCATTTTGGCGTGAGCGAGTCCGTACTGGCTACGATGGCTCTCATCCACCAACACGAAGATGTTGTTGCCTTCATCACGTAGATCGTGGGTTGTCGCTGCTGACTCAAACTTGTCGATGATCGTTGTGATGATGTCGGCTTTCCCGTTAGACACCAAATCGACCAGATGGCTACCGCTTTTTGCTCGCTCGACTGTCTTTCGGCAGGCAATGAACGTCTTCCATATCTGACGATCCAAATTAACACGATCGGTTACGATCACCACACGTGGGTTCTTGATCGATGTCTCCAGTGATAATGCCTTCGCCAACATCACCATCGTCAGGCTTTTTCCGCTGCCGGTCGTGTGCCAGATGACACCCCCCGGTCGCTGTTCGTCACCCTTTGAATTCGTCACCCTCGCTATCGTTTCGCCAATTGCAAAATACTGCTGGTATCGTGCAACCTTCTTCACATTCTTGTCAAAGACCGTGTACCGATACGTCATCTCAAGAAGACGCTCTGGACGAAAGAGGCAGTACAACAATCGATCTTGCGGAGAGGGCAGGCGCTGACCGGATGCTAGAAGCTCTTTCATTTTCGCAACAACCGCAGGCTTGCGGCTGTCGAACATCCGATTGAGTTGCATCGAAGTAAGTGGAGTGTTAATGAGCTTGGCAAGTTTGACATCAAGATTGTCATCATGCTCTTCCTTCCATCCCGACCAGAACTTCCTCGCCGTTCCAGTCGTCGCAAACTTGCCATCGTTCTGGCAAATCGAACCGAGAAGTTGGGAGTAGACGAATAGGCCGGGAACTTCGTTCAATCGCTGGTTGCGAAGGTGCTGGCTGATTCCTACTTCGACGGCATCTGTGTCGTCTGGTCGCTTGCACTCAATTACGGAGAACGGAATCCCGTTTACAAAAAGAACAATGTCAGGACGACGCAACTCGTGTGATGCCGTCCGCTCGACCTCAAATTCATCCGTGATATGGTAGACGTTGTTCTCGGGGTTCTCCCAATCGAGATACTGAATCGTATAGCTTCGTTTATTGCCGTCGATCGTTTGTTCTTCGGCCTTGCCCAACGTAAGCAAGTCAAATGCTCGCTCATTAGTCTTGACTAAGCCATCAAATGGAATGTCCATCAACGCATCAATAGCATTGTTTAGGTTGGTCTCCGTGAAATCGTGAGTCTGTCCTTTGAATGTGATTTGATTCAATTTACGGAGTTGTTCGAACAGAATAGGCTTCAGGATGACACGACTACGGCGATCCCCACGAAGACTCATTGTCTCGCACGGGGTCAGGTATTCATGTCCAACTTGTTGTAGAAGATGCAAAGCTGGCAAGTGCGACACAAGATCTTCGAGGAATTCGGAAACAGCCATGCCTCACTCCTCTCCGCATTCGTCATCACTAGTCTGAAGTCGTAACTTTCCACTCAGAATTCGCTCCGATAGCCCTTCCCGCCTCAGACAAAGCAGTTCGGTCTTCTCTTGCAGAATCCTAAGTTGCTCGTCACAAGCATTAAGGAATGAAGCGATCCTTGTCTGCTCCGGCTTTGGAGGAATTTGTGTTGGTATTACTGCAAAGTCCTCGTAGTAGAGCCGAAGGCGATCATCCGCAATTCCATGCGAAAAATCTCTAAATTGCTTCAACGTGTGAGGATGCTTAAAAAAATGGGCGGCAAACGCAGGGACTATGCGTTTGGTCGGCTTCAAGACTACGTAGGCAGGGCTAACGAGACCATCCTCATACGCCAGCCCGAAGGAACCCTGCCACATACGCATCATGTTGTATGCAATGTCGTCCTTCCGAACGAGAAGGTGCTCCTCATCTGTGATGTTCGTCTCCATTTTCCTATCTAACGAATCACGCCGAACGAGCCCGTTGTCAATTGTTACAGACATGATAGGCAAGCCAGCGATTCCATCTTCGGACCTACGTTCGAAGAGATCGCCCATCTCACAGGGAATCCAGTCTTCAATTTGCATGTTCGACACCCCTTAGGCATTCTTCGAGATGCTGTTCTGCGGCAACTAGCCGATGCTCAACCTGATCCAACTTGCTCGCTACGTCTTCGAGATCAATCGGAACCGGTTCCTCGTAAGTATCCACGTATCTGGGGATGTTTAAGTTATAACCATTTCGTTCGATGTCATTTTGGCTGGCTAAAAACGAATAACGAGGGATATTCGTTCTCTTCTCGCAGGCGTCCACGATGCGCTCGATGTCGCCTGCTCGCAATCGATTGTGTTTTTTGCAGTCCGCATATTCTCCACTGGCATCAACGAAAAGCACCTTGTCGTCCTGCCGTTGCCTTCGAAAAACAAGTATCGCAGCAGCAAGCTCCGTTCCATAGAACAGGTCAGGCGGCAAACCAATCACTGTGTCCAGTAGACCCTCATCGACAAGTTTTCGTCGAATCGCTCCTTCACCTCGACTACGAAACAAAATGCCATGAGGCGTTACCACCGCCACACGCCCCGACTCCGCCGTTACCGATTCCACCATGTGGCTGATAAACGCAAAATCCCCCTTATTCTTGGGTGGAACGCCTCGGTGGAAACGGTTGTATTCGTCAACTCTTGCTTCTTCCTGTCCCCACTTGTCTAGGGAGAAAGGAGGATTGGCGACGACGACTTCAAACTTCATCAAACGATCATCGGATATCAGCTTTGGATTGCGGATAGTATCCCCCCACTCGATCCTTGCGTTGTCCATCGCATGGAGAAACATGTTCATCTTGGCGAGTGCCCATGTTGAGCCGTTGATCTCTTGCCCAAAGAGTGAGTAATCGTTTGAGCCAACTTGATGTCCGCACTTGATCAGTAAAGAACCCGACCCACACGCCGGGTCGCAAATACGCTCTCCGGGCTGAGGGACAATCAAACGAGCAATCAACTGCGACACTTCAGGTGGTGTGTAAAACTCACCTGCTTTCTTGCCTGCACCTGCTGCGAATTCACCGATTAGATATTCGTAGGCATCACCTATGACATCCATCTTGCCGACTCGACTTGGGCGAAGATCAAGTCGAGAATCATTGAAGTCCTCCATTAGCGATTTGAGGCGAGAGTTCCGCTCCTTGGTCTGACCAAGACTGGCTTCAGAGTTAAAGTCAATGTTACGAAAGACGCCTTCCAGCTTCTTTTTATTGGAGTCTTCAATGTCATCCAGTGCCGTATTGATTATCTCGCCGATGTTGGCGTCATTTCTCTGCTCGTACAAACTCCCGAATGTGCAATGTTCAGGGAGTACAAACCGCTCTCGTTTCAGCCGCCGCTCGATCCGTTCCTTGGCCGTCTTGCTCTTGGGGTCGCCGTACTCCTCAACAAGCTTGGCGTAGTGGTCGTGCCAGACATCGGAGATGTACTTCACGAACAACATCACAAGGATGTAGTTCTTGTACTCAGATGGATCGACCGCCCCACGAAACGTGTCACACGCTTTCCAGAGAATGCCATTGATCTCATCCTGTGAGACCTTATCCGTCTTGTTGCCGTTTCCATTCGCCATCGACGTTCTCTTCGAACCTTAAAAAGCTGCCCATTGTTGACCAAACAGTACCACTACAATACAGTTCAAGTGGAGCATCGGCAATCGAGGCAAAGGCGACGACATGCGATTCGGCAATCGAGTCAAAGAACTTCGGCAAGAGCAAGGGCTTACTCAACAGAAGCTCGCAGAACGTCTGGACGTGAGCCTGTCGTACATCTCGAAGGTTGAGAACGAACGGCTAAACGTTGGTGACTATCCCAGTGAGAGCTTTGTCCACAGACTGGCCGACGCACTTGAGGCAGACGAAGATGAGTTGCTTCTTCTCACCGACCGAGTTCCAGCCGCAATCCGAAAACGAATTCGTGAAAGGCCAGAAGCCTTCAGACATCTGGCAACCATGTCAGATGCAGAATTGGATCGTGTGATCAGAAAGCGATGATGATGCCATGCCAAAGATTCCCAAATACATGACATCGGACTTCGTGGCCGACGATCACATCAGAGGTTTTTTTCCACTCGACAGCACTCTCGCATACATCAAGCACGGGGAATCGGAAATTCATGCATATGTTTACGATTCGATCTTTGACAAGAACGACAAGACGGCTTCGTTCTTAACCGCACCGATGAGTTATGCACTCAAAGACTCGTGCCACTTGAGAAAGGTGTTGGCTCTTGATCCGGTTTCGACTTTCTATCTTTACGATGCCGTCCTGACTCACGCTCCGACCTACTTCCAAGAGAGCAGGCCCGATCTACGTCGCCGATATGGATACTCGTTCAAGCGACGAAAGCCATTGTCACCGACCGACCAGTACCATGACTTCCGCAGAGCAAAGTATGAACTGAAGGCTGAGTACAAATATTTTGCCAAAGTGGACATCAGCAATTGCTTCAACAGCTTCTACCACCATGATGTTGCCCAATTCGTCGGAAGCTACATTTCTCATGACGATGAGGAACGCTTCGGTCAATTTCTTCGTGAGATCAACAGCGGTACATCTGTGAATTGTTTTCCGCAGGGACTTTACCCTGCGAAGACGGTGGGCAACCATTTCTTGGCATTCGTTGAAGAGAGTGCCGAGTTGCGTTCACCTGCCATCATTCGATTTCTGGATGACATCTACCTGTTCAGTAATGTTGAAAGAACATTGCGTTCGGATGTTCTGGTTCTTCAACAAATGTTGGGCTCGCACAACCTTTGCCTGAATGCCGACAAGACACGGTTCGGGTCAAAGGGAACTCCGTTCGATGAACGCAATCTCGATGCTGTCAAGAAACGCCTGCTTCAAAAACGAGAGGAGGCCGTTGGCTACGATGACACTGAATCCGACGAGGTTGATCTGGAAGAAGCCGAGCGGGAATACTTGGAACAAATCGTCAATGAGGATCGAGTCTTGGAAGAAGACTTGGAACTTGCACTGGCTTTGATTGACGAAGGTTCGACGATTATTCGTCTTGTTGAACTTGTCTGCGATCAGCATCCACACTTAATCAAACATCTTCATCGCCTTTTTTCGACAGCAACATTCGATGACGACGGAGCTTGCTGGGACATCCTCACAAAACGTGTCTCAAGATCCGACATTTCTGAATTTGAGTTGTTTTGGATCGCCAAGATTGCAATTCACTTTTACGAATTTGACCACGTGCTGGCTGAGTTTCTGACCAAGATCTACAAGCACACGAATGCTTCGAATGTAGTTCAAGCAGTCGTGCTTGAATGTCTTGACAACAAGCATGGTTTTTTGGAGATGAAGGAATCCGTGCTTCGCAATTCACCGGGTAGCATCGCCGGTATCGCAGCGCTCATGGGCCTTCGGGAAGCCAACAAGTCAAAGCGAAATCAGCTTTGCAACTACGTAGCGAAGTCAGGGTTGCACATGAAGGTGTATTCGGACATCGTTAAACGACTGTGATCGGCGGTTTGCTGGATTCTTCCAAGCGAATAGCACACAGCACTCTATAGTTCGATTGATTCTGCTCGAACACCACCTCTGCGACGGCACTCGTTCATCGAATCTCGAATAGTCACGCCGCTTCGTTTACGTAGCCGGTGTCCGTTGTCGCATGGCTACTCATGTGTCATGACCAATAGGCACTCGAAGACGCCTTCGGGAACGCCAGCTAGTTAGTTGAAGTACTTGAATTGTCCAAAATGATCGCAGGCAAGCTCAAATGCGCTTTCGTTCTCACAGAAACTTGACGAGATAGTGATGGACGATTCAGATAAAGACTCAGTTCAAACGAGCGATCGGTTTTTCATGAGACTGTCCAAGCCGAAGTCTAGCTAATGAGCATCGAAGCAACGCCACTCACTCGGAAACAGCTTTACGACAAAGTATGGACGCAGCCAATGACAAAGGTTGCTCCGACGCTGGGCCTTTCTGATGTTGGTCTGGCTAAGGTCTGTCGCAAGTACGATATCCCTCGCCCACCTGTTGGGTATTGGGCCAAGCTCGCACATGGCAAAGAAGTTGAACGTGTTGAATTACCTGAACTCAATGCCGAGGATCTGAGCGAGATCATTTCGTTCCGGGAGAACTTCGACAAGGACGATCCAGTACCGACACGCCAGAAGATTGTGGTGGAAGTCTCGGAGAAACTCACCAAGCCGCATCCACACGTTCGGTCATCAAGAAGTCGGTTAAAGGCAGCCCAAACAGACAGCAACGGAATTATCCAAGTTCCAAAATCTGATTGCTTGAGTATCGGTGTTTCAAAGAAGTGCCTCCCAAGGGCTCTTAGGATCTTTGATGCAGTTATCAAAGCGTGGGAGAACGAAGGAGGTGAAGTTCAGGTAGATCCAACTTGCTTCAGTCTTGGTAAAGATGGCGCAAGCGTTTCTCTCACCGAGACTGTTCGTCGCTACGAAAAGAATCCCAATAAGCAGCGATACTGGAAAGATTGGAGCTACGAAGCGACTGGAAAACTGTCACTTGAGATCCACGGTTACGGCGACGGCTTGAGAAAGACATGGAACGACGGAAAGATCCAAGTGCTCGAAAATGTGTTGGGTAGTTTTATCTCGACACTTCACCTGTGGATGGAGAGTGAAAAGAGCACACGGCTCGACGACGAGTGTCGTGCCCGACAGGAAGTGAAGGCCGAGTCCCGTCGCAAGATCGTGAAAGAAAAGAAAGAGTATGAAGAATCCCGGCGAACCGATTTGATGTCGTCCGTCGAATCGTGGGAAAAGTCACAACGAATCCGAAGCTACTTGGATGCTCTTGAGAAGACACTGGACAAGAAAGAAGTTGTGCCATCCAATCCAGAAGCGTTCCCCATGTGGTTGGAATGGGCACACTGGTACGCAGATGACATCTGTCCGCTTACAGTGTCACGACCTCGACCTGAGTCAGTCGAAGAACCGGAGAATTGTCTGGTTGCCGAGTTGGACCTGACCAGCGACACGAAAGACGCAATGAAGGACTTCCCTGAAGAGACAACCGATGAACTGGCCAATGTCACGAAAGATGAATTTCGTAAACGGTGCGATCATGCCCATTGGTCGATCTATCGTGAAGTCACTCTGGTACTTGAGGGGCTTGGTTACGATGTGAGTCAGCGCAGTACCAGATACTGGTAGGACAAGAAACATAACTCAATGGGAATAGCACTCCAGAACCGGGTGTTACGCCTCATTCATCTGTCTCGGTGACACGCCGTCTGGCGTGAGGACGTTCAAGAAGCCGTGAGTCGGTGAAACTTGAGACAACACTCCGATAGTCCTGTGTTTCATGCTGCTATCTGTCACCTCTGTGATCTCATGGGCGACTGTCTCAGCGTCGAGGTTGGCCCAAACATGAAACCGCAGTCGCAGGTCTCGCTGAATACTCGGAGAAGCCCCAAGTTCGAAATCTGACACCCGTAATGTCGCCGTCACTCAACCACCACGACGGAGACATTCGCAGTGCCAACCAACAATCAAGTTCGCCACGACATCACGAATCGAATCATCGAGAGCATCGAATCTGGATCGCTCCCGCCATGGAGACGCACTTGGAGACAATGCCCAAACTCGGGGTGGGCAACCAATGTCGTCAGCCGGATGCCATACACCGGCGTCAATCCGATTCTATGCATGATTGCTTCGATGAAGTATGGCTTTCAGTCAAAGCAATGGGCCACGTTCAGGCAGTGGAAGGCACTCAACGGGCAAGTGATGAAACGCCCAGAGGGCATTGAACCCGGCAAATGGGGCACAAGGATTGTCTTCGCCAAACCGATCACGAAAACAAAGACCGACACGCACGGCGATGAGGTTGAGGAAAAGTTCTTCATCCTGAAGCAGTATACCGTTTTCAACATTGATCAGGTCGAAGGCGATCATTTGAATCACCTTCGTGCAGGATGCGAACAGGACACCCGCACGGAGTTCGAGCGACTCGAACATGCTGAAGAGGTCTTTTCTGCAACCGGTGCAGATATTCGACACGGCGGCAATCACTGCTACTTCAGTCCGGCTGACGACTACATCCAGATGCCAGAGCGTGAGCGATTCGATCGTGAGTACTACGAGAGTCTGTCACACGAGTTCATTCACTGGAGCTTGAATGAACGCCGCCTGAACTGGAAAGCAGCGAGCAACGCACGGGCACAACAGTATGCGGAAGAAGAACTCGTTGCTGAGATCGGTGCCTGCTTCCTCGCCAATGAAATCGGCATCCCGATCACCGAGTCGCTCGACAATCACTCCGCTTACCTCAATGGCTGGCTGGAGAGAATGAAGGGAGACTCCAGCTACATTTTCCGGGCGAGCAGTGCCGCCTCCAAAGCAACTGACTTCATCATGAGTTTCAACCGCACGAAAGACGACGCCTCAACTGCCGGGGCAGACACACCCGTGGTCGTCATGTCCTGATCGGGACACCTGAGTTGAACCGCTCAGAGTTGATCTAAGCCGGACCTTTGACTTTGACACGAACACTCGTTGGAGCACGACCACGCCTGACCGGTCGGCACGGTCTTTCACTTCATCGACTAAGCGAAGTCTCAAAGTCATCAGCGATCAACAACGAGCGGTTCTCTCGGGGTCTGTTGCACACCCGCAACAGCGCCAACACCACAACGAAAGGGAACAGCCATGTCACTCGACCATCCAGAACAGAATACTCGACCACTGACAGCATTGGAGAAGAAGCAAGAACTCTTGGCTCATCACGTCCGGCTTGTGGCGAAGAAAATGAGCCATGCCCTGTTCGCCTTCGGAAGCCAAGGGGGACTTGGGAAGTCTCGCACAATCATCAAGGTGCTCGATGAGCATGGAATTGAGCCGATCCTGATCAACAGCCACGTGACTCCGCTTGCCTTGTTCGGCATTCTGTACGAGCACCGTGAAGATTCGCTTTTGTTCTTCGACGACACTGATTCGATGTTCTCGTCCATGGTACATCTGGGGCTGCTGAGGTCGGCACTTTGGGGTTCGCCTCGAATTGTGACCTACAACTCGTCGCAACTTCCTGAAGGACTCCCCTCGTCGTTTGAGTTTTCGAGCCGAGTGATCTTCGCCGCCAACGTCATCCCCAAGAACGATGCCTTCAAGGCCGTTCTTTCACGGGTCGATCAGTTCGATCTTTCGGCGACGAACGGTGAAGTCATCGAAGCCATGAGAAGCATCGCAGCTAAGGGATTTCAAGGTGTGACAGTCGAGGAATGCGAAGCCGTCATCGACTTCATCGAAGAACAGTCTGAAGACAGGCAGTTGTCCCTCCGCCTGCTGGGGCCAAGTCTTCGAAAACTGAAGTATGCACGTGACGAAGGAATTGATTGGCGTCCATTGGTGAAGAGTCAATTGTCGAACCTTGGCCGAAAGCAGGTCGCCACAAAGCGCCTCGACAATAAGACAGCCGATATTCGTGTGATGAAAGCAGCGATTCGGAAGCACCCCGAGTCGCCATCAGAACAACAATTGTACTGGTGCAACAAAACCGGCAAGTCGAGGGCCAGTTTCTTTCGAACGAAGAAGCGAATCGAAGCGAGTGTGGAGGCGTGACACCCGCAAGCGGGGCAATAACGTTTCAAGTCTTGTACTGGAGTAACCGGTGTCACCGATCACAGCTAAAGCAAAACTCGAAGATCAGGAACTCAATGACATTCCTGTTCTGAACCCCGGAGATCGATTCGGCAGAACGTGGCTACTGGAGATCAGCGGCTCACGCACTCCGCTTTTCCTGATTGTCGAAGCTGGCTCAGTAGGTGATGCAGTTGAAAAACTGGCGGAAAATGACTGCTACGGACACCACATCATCGTTGATGATGATTGTCTGGATGGGTTCCCGGAGGGGCAAAGGTACTACGGGCAATCAGGTCAGGTGCTCAACCTCCGTCATCTGGCGATTCATGGTGCAGAGCGTGCAGCCATTCCATTTCCATGCCGGTACTTCGGCGACAACCTGCCAGACGAAGGTGTCCTGCCTGCCGATCTGGATGAATGGGACTGGGCCACTCGTTAGACACCGCAGTTGAACGTCGAGCTAAACAAGTTGGCTGGCTTCACAGGCTGCAATCGCTTTGTTCACTGCGTCAAACAGTTCGGGCTTCGAGTCTTCGTTGATCGCTCGTTGGCGCAGTTCGTCACGGTATTGCTGGAGCATCGGTACGAATGCAGATTCACGACATGATTGAATCCCGTTTAGAACAGCGAAGTGCAAGGCGTCTCCTGAACAGGCCAGCGCCCTTGTGAGCATCGGTGTCGCCTCAACACCAAAGAAGCAGGCACTTTCCAGCAACTCCATCTGAATCAATTGGAGTGAAGTCTCCAGATCGACTTCCGTTTCCTCAACCACCTGCCACTCGTCCACCTGCATCAGGTTGCGATTCACTGATATCAGCAACGACATGATTCCCGCAGAATCCGTGCAGTTTTTGACGGCAACGCAGGCATTGAACAAAGCACCTGTGTAGCCGGACTTCAGTCCCTCAACGATCCTGTCGTCGATGGGATCTGTCAGTACGTCAGCGAAGTCATCACTGAAGCTGCCGCCTTCCAAGATTGCGCCGGTGAGACAATTTGATTTCGTCATAAAAGTAGCGTCCATAGCAGTATGTATCCCGCATCCAGTCAAACGGATTGGCAATCAACCAACACCCGCATTCAACGTGTCGAATTCGAATACATTCAGCGGAGTGCCAATCCTGAAAAACAACCAGCCACGATTTCCTCTCGGTCAATGTGCCGCCACGCCGGGAGCAATCGACGCCGTCGCCGAAACAGGCGAAGACCTTGGCTCTTTTGTCCGCCGACATCATGGCGGCGAATGGGGCGATGTTTGCGAAGAAGACGCACAGGCCAACGACGATGCTCTCACGGACGGCAGCCGTCTGCTGAGCGTCTACTTCACGAAGAACTACACCAAGCTTTACGTGATCACCGAAGCTGATCGTTCCGTGACCACAGTCCTGCTTGCGGATGAATACTGACAGGATTGAATCTGCCTACTTCTTTTTCAGCTTCTTCTTCTTTGCCTGAGCAACACCCTTGCTGATCGTGTCTGCAAAATCGGCTGCGTCCATCTTGGCAAGTACGAGGAATGCCTCTGAGAGAACACGCTTGGTTTCGGCGACGGTAATCGAAGTTTTGCTGGTGTCTACTCGGCGTGAAACATCGTTGTAAAAGTCGGACAGTTTCATCGTTGATTCCTTTCAGGAGAGGTAGTGAGGAGGGAAACATAGCGGAGAGGTCTCGGAGTGTGAAGTTTGTCACACCCGCTGTTGAGCCAGACAATCACCTACTCGGGTTCTGGAGCAGCACGATGGACGACGACTTCTCATTCAATGAGTTCGATGACTGCGAACTCTTCGACGATCTCCTCTTCGATCTGAACGAAGAGCCGACAGACGCTGCACTCGATTTGATCGAAGCCACATTCACGCTGTAGATCATTCCGTTTCAACACCCGCAAGGCCAGTGAGAACACTCACTGGCCTTTTTTATTGGAGACACACATGGGTTGGACATATCCCTTTGGAGCATCACGCAAAAGTCTGATTGAAGACCGAACACAAGCATGGGAAAGAGAATCGGCTGGCATGACCGTAAAGACAACGTGTCTTGCACACTGCTTTCGTGGTGGCAGATTCAGTGGCGTTCTGTGGGCTGTCTGGGAACAAACACATTCACAAGGCAAACAACCGACTCGGCGTTGGATCACCTGCGATCTGATCCGGTGTCACTCGGGCGAGTGGGGATACAAGGACATGAGCGAAGCGTGCAGTCCCTTCTACTATTCCTGTCCCCTCAAATACCTCGATTTGGTTTCGATCGAGCAGCACGGCGGCAATGCAGAGTGGCGTAAACAGGTCCACCAGCATCACACACGCCAGAAGGAGAAACGACAACGAAAGCGGTCTCACTGTGCTTCCTGAATGACACCCGTAGCCGAGATGTTGAGACCAATTCACCTTCCACCGGAGACAACGATGCACGACCCAACTGAAACGATCCGACGAGAGCAAGTCAAAGAGATCAATTCCGACCCCAATGGCCGTGAAGTTCTGGGAGCCAAGCATGGCGAGGTCTGGGACACGAGCGGACTTCAGCAGAAATTTGTTGTGCTGGGATTCATGGCTCCGTATGTGATTGTCGCTCGGAAGAGTGACGGCCAAAAGGGATCGCTGATGTTTCAGGGATCGCCACGTTTCTACTTTGGCTGGTCTGCGGACTGACTGGTGGTGGTTGGTCGCCGGGAGTGTCAGGGATGATACTTCCGGCTTCTCACTACTTCGAAAGTGTAAAGTGTCAGTGCCTCCCACGATTCGGCTTTTGAAGCCGTCAGAACATTGGGGAAATGACTGGTCCCAGATTCGATCCGGTGTAAAGGGTCAAGCATAAATGACAATTTACAAATGGCGACACCCGCAGATGGTTTGTTGCCACCATGAAGCAGGAGAGAACTATGCCGCAGGCCACTGCAATCTACGTCCGTGTATCCAGTAAACAGCAGGATCATCAATCGCAATTGCCCGACCTCGAACGATGGGTCGAATCCCATGATGATGATGTCATCTGGTTCAAGGACAAGTTTACCGGCAAGACGATGAGCCGTCCGGGAATGGACAAGATGCTTGATGCTCTCCGAACTGGCAAGCTGGATCGCATCGTCGTCTGGCGTCTCGATCGACTTGGAAGAACCACGAAGGGGCTTTGTAATCTCTTCGATGAACTCTGCGAACGAAAGGCGGATCTCGTCAGTATCAAAGACGGCTTCAGCTTGGATTCACCTGCTGGAAGATTGCACGCACGGATCTTGGCATCGGTTGCTGAGTACGAGAACGAAGTCAGGGCCGATCGCATACGTTGTGGCCAGTCTGTCGCTCGCAACAAGGGCAAGACTTGGGGCGGAAGTGACAAAGGGTGGCGGTGGAAAGTCACTGATGATCAGGTCAGCGCCATTCATGATATGAAGGCCGCTGGCAAGACGGTCTCCCATATCGCACGAGTCACGTCGTTGTCGAGACCGACCGTTTACCGTGTTCTTCGGGAACTGGTTCCGATCTCATCGTGACACCCGGGCGGACCCTGACCAACAAGACGGGCGTGCAAGTCTTGTTGCAAAGTTTGAATAGCAACAATTGCGCAACAAAATATTTGTCATTCGGGCCGGACGACAACCAGCGAAGGGACTAAGCACACCCTTTGTTGTAGTCCTGTCTGAGTGAGCAGCGAAACGTCTGCGCATCTTTCGTTGCAAAAAAAACGCATCGCCTGAATTCTCTACGTGCAGGTACTGTTGCAGATCGATTCAAAGGGCGAATCGCCAAAAATTGCACCGGGTGAATGACACATTGCTGTGGCAGGGTTCGATACGGCGCAATACGCATCAACGAGTTCATCAATTCGCATCACACGATCCATCCCTACGATTTCGCATGAGAGGTCGAGGGAAACATGGTCAAAGAAACACAGCAATCAATACCAGCAGAAGAGTGGCCACACGACGACGTAGTCGAATCAGCCATCACTCAATGTCAGCGCCATGCTGGCCTTTCACTATCACCGGAGCAGGCTCGAAGTCTCATTGTCAGACTTTCCAACCTGTTCAATACTGCTGGGCTTGATTGTTTGGGAGAAGAGAGTGCGGACGATGAAAAAGGAGAATAGATACGTCGGATTCGTTCGAGTCAGCAGCCGGGAGCAAGAGCGAGAAGGCTTTTCGTTGAGTGTTCAGGAAGATGGTTTGCGGAATCATGCGGAACGGAGAGGTGGTGTTCTTGTCAAATTGTTTCGAGTCGCTGAGACCGCTTCCCGACACGATGAACGAACGACATTTCGCAAATTCATCAAGTACGTCAAACAGCACGCCGCTGGTCTGGACGGAGTTCTGTTCTATAAGATCGATCGTGCTGCACGAAATCTGTTCGATTATGTCGAGTTAGAAAGACTGGAATCCGAACATGGGGTGCCGTTCGAATCAGTAACGCAGCCAAGTGACAATTCGCCGTCTGGCAGAATGTTTCGACGGTCACTTGCCACGATGGCAAGTTTTCAAACAGAGCAACAGTCGCTTGATGTTCGAGACGGACTTGCAAAACGAGTTGAGGAAGGACTGTTTCCGAGCCGAGCGCCTTATGGCTACAAGAATGTTCGGAAAAACAAGCGAGGACTGATCGAGACGGACGAGTCTGCTGCGATGAATGTGCAACGGATCTTCGAACTGTTCACGCAACACGCAGTGGGTGTTGAAAAAATTGTCGATCAATTGTTCGACGAGGGACATTTCTATTCACCGTCACACCCTCGATTCAGTGAGAGCAAGGTCTATGGCATCCTGCACGATGAATCATACCTCGGGAAGATTCGGTTCAGAGATGATTGGCATCCCGGTACACATGGTCCGTTGGTCACTCAGGCCATGTTTGACACCGCTCAGGCTTTGCTCGGTAACAAGACGTATCGCTCTCATCAGATGGTTTATGCCAGTGAACTGATCCGATGTGGTCACTGTGGTCGCCCCATCACAGGCGAGCCAAAGACCAAGGAGACGAGCACGGGAATGAAGACGTATTCTTATTATCGTTGTTCACGCTACAGTCGTGGCCAACATCCAAGAATACGACTCACGGAGAAGATACTTGATACGCAAATACTTGCGTTTTTGGAGCGACTCGACGATCGTTTTTCTGTCATGGGCGATTGGATGTCGAGTCTGCTGGAGTCAAAACTAGGAGTCAGCATTCAGCGAAACCATGTGCGAGAGAAAGAACTGAAAAGGCAACTCGCAAACTGCGAGCAGCGATCGGAGTCTCTCTGTAATAAGTGGATCGACGGTAAGATTGATGACGAAAGGTATGAGTTGAAACGAACTGAGATCGACCAACAAATTGATATCCTTCAATCGCAGTTGGACGAACAGAGAACACAGATCACAGCAGCAAAAGAACTCAGCAAAGATGCTGGTCGTGTATTCCGAATCATCATCGACCGTTGGCCGACTGCCACGTATCAGTTCAAACGTCGAGTCTTGGAGTCAGTATTTGAACGATTCAAATTAGACTCCCAGACTCTTGCCCTATGCGACGAGACACCGTTTGAACTCTTACTGGCCGATCGGTAGCTCTTCGGGTCTGGAGGAACGGAGTACCGTTAGAACTATTTGTTCCCAAATGATTGTTGGTGGTTGCGGAGCGCAGCTTCTGAACGAAAATGACCTCACCGATTGGTGAGGTTTTTTTCGTTCAGGGATGATTCAATGGTGGAACCGCAGAAGCGTTTTGTTGGCCTTGCTCGTGTAAGTAGCAGGGAACAAGAACGTGAGGGGTTCTCTCTCGACATTCAGGTCGATGCTCTTCGGCAGTACGCAGAACGCAACAATGGCGTCATCATCCGTTTGTTTCGAATTGCCGAAACCGCTTCAAAACATGACGAACGCACGACGTTCAAGGAGTTGATGGCATTTGCCAAGAAGAACGCTCAGAAACTCGATGGTTTGTTGTTCTACAAGGTTGATCGGGCGGCTCGAAATCTATTCGATTACGTTGAGTTGGAGCGGTTGGAATCGGAATTCGGAGTCCAGTTTATTTCGGTTGCCCAACCAACAGAAAATACACCCGCAGGGCGAATGCAGCGCAGAATGCTGGCGAGTATGGCATCCTTTTATACGGAGCAGCAGTCGATCGACGTGAGAGAAGGCATTCAACGACGAGTCGAGAGCGGTCTTTTTCCAAGCCGCCCTCCATACGGCTACAGGAACGTTCGTATCGAGGGACGGAGTATCGTCAAACTCCACCCGGACAACGCTGCAACGATTCGTCGGATCTTTGAGTTGTATGGATATCACAATCACACGATCGACAGCCTTGCCGATGTGCTGATTGCTGAGGGCATTGAATACCTTCCGTCAACGCCAAGGATTAGTTGCAGCAAGCTGTATGCGATCCTGACGGATCGCTCCTACATTGGAGAGATCAAGTTTAGAGGGCAATGGGTTCCCGGCACCCATGAACCAATCGTGGAACGACGGCTCTGGAACCGAGTTCAATCGTTGCTTGGCCAAAAAGTTTATCGACAGCACCAGATGACGTATGCGAGTGAATTAATTGAATGCGGATACTGCGGTTGTCCAATCACTGGCGAGCGCAAGACGAAGAGAACCAAGAGTGGGGAAAGGCACTACGTCTATTATCGTTGTACGCAGTACCACAAAGGGAAGCACCCACGGACTCGACTCACTGAGAAGCAACTTGATGCACAGATGCTTGCAGTATTTGACACGCTGCGGGTTGAGAACGAGGAGTTTCGAGACCCGTTCCGGGAGCAATTGCGGCAGACGACCAACTGGGATCAGCGATCATCTGCACGTCGAGCCAAGGAGTTTCAGCAGGAACTGATCGAAGTACGAGAGCAGCAGGATCGGTTGCTCAACCTGCGAATGCTTGAAGAGATCAGCGCTGATACCTTCGCTTCAAAGAGCCGTGATCTCCGAGATCGTGAAGCAGAGTTGAAGCTCGATATTGACGTTGCCGACCGCTCAAGACAGGAAACTATCGACATAGCAGTGAAAGCGTTTGAACTTTCGCAAAGCCTGCGTGAGAAATGGTTTACCGCTGACTACGCTGCGAAACGTCGAATCCTCGAAATCATCGGTTTGAACTGGACTCTCGACGGCGCAAGTCTTGTACCCACAATGAGAAAGCCCTTTGACCTGTTGGCCAAAGGGCTGGATCTGAAAGATAGTCGGGGTGACAGGATTTGAACCTGCGACCTCTGCGTCCCGAACGCAGCGCTCTAGCCAAGCTGAGCCACACCCCGTGTTTGGAAGTTCCCGTCAACAGCTCTGACGACACTGTTGGAAACAACCAGTCTTACAAAAACGTTGATATTGGTTTCACGGACTTTTTGCAAGTCTTCGTCGCGGATTTTACCCGTCGCCAGATTTTCCGCTCCCGCGAATCTCGGATTCACTACTTGCGAGCGGGATTCTTGTCGCCGGAAATTTTAATGCGGCCTGCTGGTTGTGGCTCGTTGTCTTGCGGGCGGGCATCTCCGGGTTGCATGTTGGCGGCCGGTCGTCCGCCGCCAGGAGCAGCCTGGACGCCGGGGTTGCCCACCAATTTGTACCCTTTGACATCGGGATCGATGAACGGTCCGCGATCGAAAAAACTCTTTTTGGGATTCACTTTGGTCGTTTCGGGTTTAAAGAGGTAAACGGTGACTGCATTCTTCGTAGGGGATGTCAATTGAATCGCAATGGGGACGTAATTTTCAGTGTCCAAAATCACATCAGCGTACTTGTATTCCTGAAGGTCGACTTGCCGCTGAGGGACAGCGCGAAACGAGAATGAGTTCGGATATTTTGGGTGCTGTTTTCGTTGAAAAAAATGATAACGTCTTTGTGCCTCTTCAGCTTTCATGCCAAAGAGAAAGGGGATTGGGCCTTCATTCAGACGCTCGCCTTGCATGTCAGGCGGAATCAACATGACCGTATATTTTTTTTCTTCATCGTCAATTTGAATGATTTCTTTACCCGTTGAGACCCAGCGTTCTGGCATTATGCCCGATAGCGTGTATGGTTCCCCGTCGGTTCTAATTTTTCGAGACTTCAGGCCTTTAGTTTTCTGGGGCGTCAGTCTGAGCAGGGCCTTGCCAGGCTTTTCATATTTGATTTCACCGGACCCGCGTTTTTCGGTGAAGAATGTATGGTCATAAATATATTTCTCAATTTTCGCCGTCAATCGATCGTGGTTGGCAGTGTTCAGTTCCCAGTCCTTGAGGAATTTCAGCATCGCAGGCGGCAGTTTTTGCGCCTTCATGACTGCGTTTTTGCGCGGGCGGGCGACGCGGCCTTTTGCGGCTGCTTGCTGGACCTTGCTCGTCGGTTTTCGGGTGGCCGGTCGGCGCGTTGCCGGTCGTTTTGTTGTCCCGCGCGGCTGAGTCGAGGGACTGCGTCGCGGCGGCGTCGTGGTTTGTTGGGCGTGCACAGAGAGTGCCCCGCTGGCAAAAAACACGAGCGCTATTGTCGCCGTGAGCAGCTTTGTCGCTATCCGATGCATGAGTCTGGGGATCCTTCCCTGCGGCCCGCGGGAATTCTATGGTTCGAAATCTCAGTCACTGCGTGAGGAATTCCTCGATGTGACCGATGCCTCGACAAGGCAAATTAATCGTATATCAATTGGCAGAAATGACTTGAGGGGAATCCACTGAGAGTGGGGAGGCGGATTCTAGCAGGAGTCACGGCATCGATCCAGACCGGTTTTGAGGAAACTTGCCCGGCAATTGTCCCCAACGGGATGGACTCAAGAGCTAATGCCAAACGGGCTAAGCTGTGATTTTTATTGGCCGCCGACGACTTCGAATTCCGCGGGGGAGCCTTTGACGCGAAACAATTCGGCCTGGACGTCGCCTTCACTGCTTGTTGAGGTATCAATGAAGAGGTCCAAGACGTGTCGTCCCGGCGCAAGTTCGATAATGAATCGCCCGTCGGCTTTTAATGGCTGGTCGTCGACCGCTGCTTGAATGGGGAGTGGAGAGTTGATCTCAAAACCGACCTCGCCTCCAATCGTCACGTCCACCTCTGCTCGCAAGTACACCAGGGGAGCGGGGGCTGCTTTGCTGGCGTCGGCTATGGGCAATCCACCGGCCACTTTGGCATAGACCGAAACCCAGGCGTCTTTGCCGAGCGCCAATGTCTCCTCGCGCAATAGATCCGCGTCAGAGGTTTCCGCAGTGATACTTTCGGGCAATTGCCGCAAGACGCGCCACCGTTGGATTGTGGGTGTTTTCCGCACAGCTAGCGGACCGGCCTTGCCCAATTCGGCGAGGAAGCGCACCAAATCGACGATTTCCGCATGCGTGAGGAACTTAGTCAGCCCTTGGGGCATCAGCGACTCCCCTTCGAACTCCTCGTCGATGTCGGTGATAGGGATTTCGATCTGGCGGCTGGTTGCGTCTTTGAGAATCAGCCGTTGATCGTTGCGGTCGACGACGATTCCTTGATGCACTTTGCCCGCATCGGTGACGACCACGCGGGTCAGATAGGCCTCTTTGATCGCCTGATTCGGCTGCATGATTGAATTGATCAGGTATTCGACCGGTGAACTGCTCCCCACGGCGCTCAGGTCGGGGCCGACTTGCCCGCCGGCTTTGCTGACCGAATGGCACTTCATGCAACTCACATCCGCTCGGCGAAAGACCGCTTCGCCACGCTGGGTGTCGCCTTCCGCCAACACCTCAGCTGCTAGCCTTTTGACTTGTTCAGGCGATAACGTTTCGGGGTTGGCGCTCAAACCGGCCGAACTGCTGAGTGCCGAAACCAAAGCAGCATCGGTCCGGCCGACGGAATACATGTGCCGCAACGCGACTTTAGCGACATCGGCGGCGAGAGTTTTCCCGGCGATAGCGGCGGCTAATTGATCCGGTCCCCCTTTGTGGCTTAAAAACGCGTCGAGTAGCGTGGCGGGAACTTGGGTTTCATCGGCCGAGGCGAGCACATCGGCAGCGGCGCTGGCGGCTGCTTCAGCGTCCAATCCCACCAGTGCTGCGACTCCCATGGAACGAATCGGCAATGACTGCCCGGGGGCAATCAACGGATCAATCGCGTGTTTCGCGGAATCGGGATCGACAGCGACCAGCGCATTGATGGCCGCTTCGCGAGTTTTGAGAGGGCTTTTGCTGTCGAGCACGATATTCTCAAGCGGTTTCGCGAGAGATTTTGCTCGGCAGGCACCGGCCAGATGAATTGCAGCCAGTTGCAGTCCGGCATCCGTGGTCTTGGGAGTTTCAGGCACGATCAGATTCGCCAGGCCGGTCAAATTTCCTGCAGGCAGGATTTTGCGGTTGTGTGCGGTGGTGGTCAGCAAATTCAGCGTTTTGATCCGTAGGTCGCGGGGATATTTGTCCGAGAGAACGGCTTGCTGAAACAAGTAGGACAAGTCGGCGGCGTTACCCCGTTGGCAGACCAGCTCGATGAGGTTCCCCAACCGTTCTTGCGGAACCCGCCCGCTTTTGATCAATCGCATCAATGGCGCCGCCGGACTAGGGGGATCGGCGGCGGTTGCTGGGGATACGGCAATGCCTAGTAGCGAGAGACACAAGACCGCAGAGAGAAATTGGTAAGGTTTGGTGGTTCGAATCATCGGCAACAAGACTTTATCGGAAGAGAAGTTGCGTTGGGGGGAATACTGAGGCGGGAGTCAGCGACGGACGAGCAAAAAGCGTCCAGTTCAGCGACGTTTTCCATCATACCAAATCGATCCAGTGAAGACAGTATGGCGACAGAATGCCCATAGAATTGAGACGTTCTGCCTACCCGTCTCATATTGACCCGTTTTGACAGAACGGATATACGAGGCCCCCCAAACCACCGGGCGAAATGAGGCCCGGTGCGCAAACTCCTAGTTGTCTTGAATCCGGCGCGCTTCCCGCGAATTTTTTGATATGGCCAATTTCCGTACACATGTCACCGTCAGCAGCCTGTGTGGCGTCGGTTTTGCTGCCCTGGGCGCAGTCACTCTCGACTTGCCGTTGGAAAGTTGCATTCTGGCCGGAGGACTGTGCGGGTTGGCAGGTATGTTGCCCGATCTCGACAGCAACAATAGCGTTCCACTGCGTGAAATCCTGGCCTTTTTAGCGGCCATCACGCCCCTGTTGATGGCGGAGCGTTTTGAGGCGCTGGGATTGTCGCACACAGGGATCACGTTGGCGGGGGCGTGCGTTTATTTACTGGTTCGATTTGGTGGCGGCAGCCTGCTGAAACAATGCACCGTTCATCGCGGGATGTTTCATAGTCTGCCAGCAGCACTGATCGCCGGGTTGGCGGCATTTTTGATTTGCGACGGTATCGATCCGCATCTCCGCGTGTTTAAAGCGGGAGCGGTCTTTGTCGGTTTTGTTTCTCATCTGATTCTCGATGAGTTTTACAGCTTGGAACGCGGCGAAGGGAAGTTGAGACTCAAAAAGTCATTTGGAACCGCATTGAAGCTGACGGCGGGGAATCACGGAGGAACATCGGCGGCGTACGGCATGTTGTTGTTGCTGATCGTGTTGGCGGTCGGCGACACATTGGTATTTCACTCAGAGATGATCAGCGAACTGCCTCCGATGCCCGTGGTGATTGACGACGGGGCGACCATCAGACGCTAGGGAAACATCCAACTGAAAAGAACGCGGGTGCCACTGGCTAGTCCAGTGTTCCATAAGAATCGCACACATTTGAAATTACACTGGCCAAACCAGACTCACACAACCCAAATATGAAATCGTGACCAAGCAACAAGCACAGTTATTGTGCTCATGATGACACCGGCTTGTTTACTGCACAGTGGAGGCAAATCGTGGAAATTTTTGACGGAATCGTTTTGGTCGTGTTGATCGCGGCCATCGTACAGGGACGTTTCAAAGGCATGGCCTGGCAACTCGCGCCGATCGGCGCGTTGGTCTTGGGCTATTTGGTGGCATTCCCGATGGCCGGATCGCTGGCGCCTTGGTTTGGCGACAGTGCCCCCATGAATCATTTGTTGGCGCTGCTGGTCTTGTACTTGGCGGTCGCTTTGGGGGTCTATCTGCTGGCCCGTTCATTGAAGGAATATATCGTCAAATTCAAACTTGAAGAATATGACAAACACCTCGGTGCCATTTTTGGCGGGGTGAAGGGAGTGATGTTTTGCTTGGCGATCATCTTCTTCTCAGTCGCCATATCCGCTCAGGCGCGCGAATATATTGCGAAAACCCACTCCGGGTATGCGGCGGCCTACATCATGGACGCACTGCATCCAGCCATGCCCGATGAGCTTCACGAAGTCCTCGAAGAGCATATCCATGCACTCGATATGGACGATATGGACCTGAAACATCGACACGAAGACGATCCCACATCCACGCACGAACAGCACGAACAACACGAACAGATCGCCACCAAGCCGGACGACGAATTATTGTTGCCCCCGTTGCCGGCCGAACTGCCGCCGTTGCCATCGCAAGAGGATCGCTACAACAACCATCAAACCGGTGACAATGGAGAGCCTCCACAACGTCATTCGGAAACAGGTGATGAAGTCTCCAGAACGTCTCCCTCGCGACAGGAAAGAGTCGTCGACGGCGTTTTGAAAGTCTTGGACCTGTTTACGGACAACTAACTCGTCTCTGGGTTCGCCTGCGAGACGACACAGACAAATACAACGGATTTCTCCACGCTGGGAAAGGACGCCGAGACGTGAAACAGCATTTTTCCAAACCAATCTATCGTGAAAGCAGCCTGTGGGGGCTGGTGTTGATGCTAACTTGTGTCGGGATTTGGTCCGGTTGCCAAACCGTGCCGGTCACCGGCCGCAAGCAGTTTCTTATCCTGCCTGAACAAATGGAAATCACCATGGGGGCGACTGCCTACGATGGTCTGATGGCCGAAGAACAACTATCACGCAACCAAGCTGCTCAGGCCATGGTCAATCGCGTGGGAGAACGCATCGCCGCGGTCTCGGGACGTCCGGATTTTGAGTGGGAATTCCGGTTGATCGAATCGGAGCAAATGAACGCCTTTGCCCTGCCCGGTGGAAAGACCGCCGTTTATGAAGGGATTCTCCCCGTCTGTCAAAACGAAGCGGGGCTGGCGGTTGTGATGTCGCACGAAATCGCCCACGCCTTAGCGCGGCACGGCGGCGAGCGGATGCGTGATTCGACGAGCATCGAAGCTGCCCAGAAGGCGTTGGACTACCTCACCAAGGACTCGGACGAATTCCAACACAAATTGCTGTTGGGTGTTTATGGCGCCGGCACAAAGTATGGAATTGCACTGCCCAATAGCCGCGCCCAGGAAGCCGAAGCGGATGAAATCGGCTTGGTTCTGCTAGCCAAAGCAGGTTATGACCCGCGGGAAGCACCGGGTTTTTGGGATCGTTTTGCCGCGATGAAGTCGGGAGATCAGCCGTTGGAATTTCTGTCCACGCACCCTTCGGACGCGAATCGAGCAGCGGCGTTACGCGAGTTGTTGCCCAATGCCTTGGAATATTATGAAGCCGCCCCTGTGAAATATGCGTCCGGCGAGATGATCGACATTACCCGTAGTTCGGGTCTCATTGAACAAGCCGGGGGAATTGATCCCGCTGTTGGAGGCGAATAGTCGGCGTAGATTGAGCGAGAGTTGATTGTTGCGGCAGCACGGCCGTCGGTTTTGGATTCTTTTTCGGCGTTGAGGAGCAATGGGACATATGGCGACAGAACAAACCACACAAGACACACAAGCTCCCCTCAAACCGCGTCGTCGCCGACTATTGATTGCGATAGTGCTCCTTGTCGGAGCGGTCTGGTTCGCTCCGGCGATCATCGCCAATACGTCGTTGCGGCAACAGTTACTGCCAACACTCGCGCCGCAATACCCAGCGGGAATCGAAGTCGGTTCCGCCTCGTTGAGTTGGACTGGACCGGTGGTGCTGCGCGACGTCACATTCCGCGACAAACAGGATGCGGAATTTTTACGCGTGGCGGAAATTGCTACCGCGGAATCGCTCTGGCAATTGATCTCAAACTCTGCCGGTATGCACCCCATCACGATCAAAGGCGCAGCTGCGGATGTTCAGTTTCGCGCGGATGGCAGTAATCTCGAAGACGTCATCATGCCGTTCGCCGATCCGACCTCCACAACTTGGCCCGGCGTAGCGTTGGAAATCACAGACAGCCAGTTGAAGATGTCCGCACCTGCCACCGGAACCGAGGCAACTTGGACCGATTTACGGGTCACCGTGCAAAAATCGCACGATCAAGGCGTCCCTTACACGATCTCCGCATCTGCATCCGCCGAAAGCGGAACATTGAAAACGGAGTTGTCGTGGCTGCCGCCCGCGGATTTGACTTCGCCCGCAGCGGGGAACGGAAAATTGGCATTGCAGACCAAAACGTTCCCGTTGCAAAGTTTGAAACCAATCTTCGATCGCATGTCGCTCAGCGACGAGTTGATTGCGGAAATGACCAGTGACGTGAAAACCTCATGGAACACCGCCGGTAAGGTGCCCGAATATCAGATTGCCGGCGAACTGCAAACCGGCAAGTTGTTGATCAAATCAGCGTCAATTTCAGCAAACGAACAAGTGCAGGCCGACTTTTTGCGGTGTGCGGTGGAGACTACCATCACGGGCGAGCGTTTCAACGTCGCTCACATGGACATCGACTCCGATTTGGCGAAGCTGCGGATCGAGGGTGAAGTGAATGTTGCGGATTTAACCGGCGCCAACTCCACCACGGCACTGCTCTCGCTGCCCAAACAGCGAGATTTTACGTTGCAAGGCCGATTGGACTTGGCCAAGTTGGCGGCAACCTTGCCCGAGACGCTGCACATTCGCGAAGGGACGAAGCTCACCGCGGGGACTGTCGATTGGCGGTTAGAGGGTGCGAAGCTGGACCGTGCGCTGGGCTGGTTTGGTCAAATTTCTGTTTCTTCACTAACAGCCGTGCATGACGGAAAGTCGCTCAACTGGGATAAGCCGATCTCACTCGATTGTGAAGCAACGATTCCCGAAACCGGTGGAACCACGATACGCCTGATTTGCGAATCCGATTTCCTCAGAGCTTCGGTGCAAGGCAACCCTGGCAAGGCTACCGTCCAAGCCGAATGTGACCTCGATCGCCTTGCTGCGGAAGTGGGACGCTTCTTGGATCTCGGCGAATTGGAGTTGGCCGGAAAAATGGTCACCTCTGCCGATGTGATTCGCCAAAACAATCGCGTCAGAGCCGATGGGACAATGGACATTCAACAACTGCATCTCGCCGGATTGGGGGGAGTTGCTTGGGATGAATCCCAATTGAAGTTGAGTTGCGCGATCGACGCGACTGTGGGCGGCGAAAATAATGCGGAGTTTCATCAGGGATCGATACAACTCGCAGCGACGGGATATCAGCTCAGCGCCGAACTCGATTCCGCTGCCAAATGGAACGCCCAGAGCAAGTCGATTCCGCTGCAAATCGCCATGCGCGGCGACCTAACGCGAATCATGCCGCGGTTGAGAACCATCATGCCGCTTGAGAACTGGCAGGCTGACGGTGAAGTTCAACTGCAGGCACATCTTACCGTTGCGCCCCATACAATTGCCTATCGTGATGCGGAATTAGCCATCACGCCACTCCGCATTACCGGCCCGGATTGCAACATCAGTGAACCCAATGTGCGAATTGCTTCTACCGGTTCTTATGACGTCAACACCTCGCAATTCCAATCCGACTCGACGACGATCACAACAGCAACGCTCAATGCCCGCGCGCAACCGATCGCAGTCGCGTTCACGAATGGCTCACCACAGGTTTCAGCGACAGTCGATTTCGCATCCCGAATCGAGGACCTGCTGAAAATCGTCGACAGCGGTGCTGCGCCGGCTGCCAGTGGCGGACTGTCGGCGCGGTTGAATCTGTCCGGCGGTGAAGGAAAACATCGACTGCAAAGCGACATCGTGATCGACAAGTTTGTCGTCTACGATCAAGCAGCCTCGGCCCCGAATCGCAATGTGTCAGCGAATATCCAGCCAGCCGCAGCCGATACGCTCTGGAACGAACCGCGACTGACGGTGGCTTCCGATGTAACCTACGAAACCACGAGCGACTCTGTGCGTATCGCCAAGATGCAAGTCAACGGCAACAAATGGAAGGCAAGCACCACGGGCCGCATCGGTGAACTGGCGACCGCGATGAATGCGGAATTGACCGGTGCGCTCGACTGCGATTGGGAACAACTGTTAGCGAAACATCGTCAATTGATCGGCGATGGTCTCAACATCTCCGGCTCCGGCCCGCATCCATTCCAATTGAGTGGACCAATATTGGCGACGGCATCTTCGAGCGGAACGTCGGACGATACTTTGTTGTCACGTCTGGACGGAAAATTGCAACTCAGTTGGAACTCGGCCGACATATACGGACTGCAGGCCGGGCAAGCCAAGATTGATACACGACTCAAGAGCGGTGTCTTTCGTATCGCCCCGCTCGATATTCCGGTGAGCGAAGGTCGTCTCACGGCCGCCCCGCGACTGCTCTTGGATTCCGAACCGATGATGTTCGTCTTGCCAGCCGGGCCGGTGATCGAAAACGTGCGGCTTTCGCCCGACATGTGCCAAGGTTGGTTGAAATACGTGGCGCCCATGCTGGCCGATTCAACGCGTGTCGACGGGCGGTTATCGATGGCAGTCACGTCGACCAAGGTTCCGCTGGACAACTGGCAGGACATGAAATCGGTGGGCACGTTGGCCATCCATTCCGCCGACGTCCGCCCTGGCCCGCTGGCACAACAGTTTCTCGAGATCGCTGAACAGATCAAAGCGATCATCAACCGCAAATCAGGCAGCAGCATCGTCAATCCTGAAGAAGCGTGGATGAAAATCGACGACCAAACTGTCGCCTTTCAGGTCTCACACGGTCGCGTGCAACACGACAGCCTCGAAATTCGTGTCCGCGATTTCGTCATCCGCACGCGCGGCTCAGTTGGCATGGACGAATCGATTGACTTGATCGCCGAAGTCCCGGTCCAGGATTCCTGGATTAAAGACGACCGCCTGTTGGGAGCCTTCCGCGGTGAGGTCATCCAAATCCCGATCCAAGGCACGCTCTCCAAGCCGAAGGTCGACCGCAACATCTTCGCAAACCTCGCCCGCCAAGTCGGCACCTCCGCCGGCACGAAGTTGCTTGAAAACGAACTGCAGAACCAATTGCAGCGGTTGTTTCGCAAATAGCCGCAACTTTGGTACCGCCGCTTTCGTGCATCATGCAACCGTGCGCTCTTTCAGACGCTCGTCGTCCCCACAACGAAATCGGGGATAAAATCGGAGAAATATCCGAAATATTTCCGCGGATTTAGACGATTTCTTCGGTTCGATCGTCAATTCTACGAACGGACGACCAATGTACTTGCAGATGCCGAGACGCTTTGAATACCAGCGATCAATCCCTGATGGACGCAATCGCCCGGGGAGACCGGGCCACGTTTGAGTGTGTTTACCGCGCGCACAAAGACGATCTACTGACGGTGTCCGCCATGATATTGAGGGAGCGGTCGCTGGCGGAGGACGTGCTCCATGACGTGTTCGTCAATCTCTCACGGATTGCCGGTGAAATTCGACTCACCGGTACGCTGCGAAATTATTTAATCACCAGTTGCCTCAACCGGGCGCGCGATGTCATCGTCAAGCGGAATCGGGAATTGCCCGTGACGCCGTGTATTGACGACGTTGCACAGCACGCATCGGATCCCGGACAAAGTCTGGCTAACGACGAGGAACTCGTACAACTAAACGCGGCAATACAATTGCTGCCGACTGCACAACGTGAGGTCGTGACGCTACACATCCACGGCCGTTTGAAATTTCGTGAAATCGCGGAATTTTTGGAAATCTCAACGAACACGGCGCAGTCTCGCTACCGGTATGCGTTGAATAAGCTACGACATATTCTGACCGAATCTCATTCACAAAATGAGGGATGAATCGATGAACAGCGACCGCGAACTCGAAGAACGGTTATCCCGCCTGCAATTGACGACGACACCGGCGCTTGATCAACAAATTCTTGATGCGGCGCTGCCAGCCAGCCTGCCACCTCGCGCTCGCCGGCGATCGGCAGGACCACTTCGCAATTTTGTGCGTCTAGGTCTCGTTGCTGCGATCGTCGTGGCAGCAGTGATTGTCTACTGGCAGTTGCCGTCGCAATCCGCCTGGGCGCAAGTGAAACGAGAGGTGCGAAAACGGCCGTGGGTTCATCTGCGCACGACGCTTCCTGGCGATGTGGAGTACCAGTCGTGGGCTGCCTTTGATAAACAGCTCGTCTGTAATCGATACGGAAAGGAAGTCCACTTTGAAAACCATCGACTTGGAGTACACGACAAATACGATCCACGGACCAATACGATTACACGCACGATCGACATCTCCGGACAATCCGGAGAGGGGTTTCTCGCTATGGGCAAATTATTTCAAGCCTTGTTTCGTGGCGATACGAATATTCAATCATCGCTGCCAGGTGTGGAATTGGCCAATCCGAAACGAAATACTATCAAAGTCGACGGCAAGGACTGGACGGAACTCACATGGGACATTCAAGAAAACGGCAAGAAAGTGCAGGACGTTACGGTGCGAATCGATCCTGTGACGAATTTGCCGACAGCAATGACGTTAAACAGTCCGGGAATGGTGCCACCGAAAGTAACTTTGGAAATTGACTTTCCCGCCACGGGACCGACCGACATCTACTCTGGCGGCGCGCCGCGGAATGCCAAACTCGTCGAAAAGAAACCCGATGCTGAATTGGTCAAAATCGTGGAAGCCATCAAACGGGCCATCGAAGAGTTCGACGACCACCGACTGCTAAAAATCGTACAAATTGCCGATGCCAAGTGGTACGACGGTTTCCCCATGATTTGGTGGATCAAGGGAAACAAGATGCGGCTCGATGCAGGCATTGAACGTCCTGATTTCAAGCTGACCGCAATTCCCGATGGCACAACGAACAAGCGGGAGTGGTGGCAACAACACCTCGAGCAGTTTTGGTTTATGCCGTTAGAAGTGCAGGATGGCAAGTTTTTTTACTTCAATCAGGAAAAACCAAAGGAGTTACAGGGGAAGTCTGGCCCGTATCGATTCAATCCTGTCCATTGGCCAAAACCACGTTGGACAAAACGCCGATCCCACACCACGTCTAAATCACGATCGATCTTCGGCTATTCAGCAAATTTAATCAACGCCGCCGCTCGCGATGATGTGAAAGTCGACGTGCAGCCGCAATCAGGCCAGCCAGGGACAATCTTAGTGAGCATAACTGGCGAACGCGTGTGGCTTGATTCCCAAAAAGGATACATGACAGTTCGCCGGGAGATCGGGTCAGCTGACAATCCTGAAAAAGTTTGGAAACCGCATTACTCCGAGATTGTGGAATCTTCTGATAAGTCCCCACGCGGCTTCTGGCACCCGACGCGCATGCGGCTTGGCGGTCTCACTCAGGAAAATGGCAAAGAGGTCCCGTGGGAATCGGTGGTCCAGCTTTACTATGACTTCGACGCCGAAATCCCCGACAGCTTGTTTCAACCACTTGACCATGTGATCGTCGATTGATCCGCCGGTCGTTGGCCGCTCTGTGGAATATTGGTAGACTGAAACTGCGAGCCTTGTCGCAGGCCGATATTTTCAAAGTTGCCCAACGGGAGACGCAATCACCGTGCCTTGTACAACCGCCATTCGCCTTCGTACTGTCTTTTGTTTTTGCATCCCACTGCTCTTACTCGGTGCCTCACCCGTCGCCGCAGAACAGCCGCAGAATATTGTCTTCATACTCGCCGATGACCTCGGGAGCGGGGATCTGGGGTGTTACAACCCCGACTCCAAAATAGCGACGCCGGCGATTGATGAGTTGGCGGCTGAGGGGATGCTGTTTCGCGATGCGCATTCCCCCTCGTCCGTCTGTTCGCCCACGCGGTACGGTGTGCTCACCGGACGTTATGCGTGGCGGTCGCGATTGAAGTCGGGTGTGTTGTGGGGGTATTCCCGCTCACTAATCCGACCGGAACGGACAACTGTTGCGTCCTTTCTGAAAACCCAAGACTACGCAACCGCGTGTGTGGGAAAATGGCATCTGGGATTTCAAGCTTCCCATCTCAATGCGCCTGATTTGCCGCCGGCGAATAAAGTGATCGCCGGTGACGATCCGCATGCGGTCGATTACTCGAAGCCGCTCACGCCGGGGCCGACGACTGTGGGGTTTGACTATTTCTTTGGCATCCCCGCCTCGCTCGACATGGATCCGTATGTCTTTGTCGAAAACGATCGCCCTTTGGAACAACCGACGGATACCGTGGCTGCGTCGAAACATCGCCGGCAAGAGGGCGGCGGATTTTGGCGGGGCGGGCCGGTCGCACCGTCGTTTCGGCATGTCGATGTGCTCCCCGAACTCGCCAAGCGGGCAACCGCTTGGATTGACAAGCAAACCGCTGAGCAACCGTTTTTCCTCTACTTGCCGCTCAGCGCGCCGCACACGCCCTGGCTCCCGACGGACGAATTCCGTGGTCGCTCCGCTGCCGGGTATTACGGCGACTTTGTGATGCAGGTCGATGCTGTCGTTGGGGCAGTCATCCGCGCACTGGAACAAGGGGGGCATACGGAGAACACCTTGATCATCGTCACCAGCGACAACGGTTCGCATTGGCCGGTGGGTGATATCAAAAAATGGGGCCACGCCGCCAATCTGCATTATCGCGGACAAAAGGCAGACATCTGGGACGGAGGCCACCGCGTCCCGTTTATCGCAGCGTGGCCCGGCCACATCGCACCCGGAACCGTGAGTGACGAAACGATCTGCCTCATCGATCTACTGGCGACCGTCGCTGCCATCAATGACGTCCTGCTGCCCAACGATGCCGGCGAAGATAGTTTTAGTATCCTCCCCGTGTTGCTAGGCGAAAAACGGGAGCACCCCATTCGCGACTCAACGGTGCACCATTCAGCGGACGGAACATTTGCCATCCGCTCAGGCAACTGGAAGCTGATCCCCGGCAACCTAGGCTCCGGCGGTTTCACCAAACCACGCCGCGTGAAACCCAAACCGGACGGCCCGCAAGGGCAGTTGTATAACCTGGAGAAAGACCCGTCGGAGCAACACAACGTTTGGGCGGAGCATCCGGAGGTGGTGGAGCGGTTGAGTGCGGAGCTACAGCGTATCCAGGACGCGGGGCGTAGTCGGTAGGCGACATTGTTGGGAAAAGGTGGCGAGAGATGTGGTTTGATATTCCCGATAAATACATGCATCTGCCTGAAACGCAACAATTGCTTGAAGCGGAACGAGCTTTCGAGAAACTGCAATCCGAGTATGACGCGGCCGTTTCGGAAGATACGCAGAATTCCGATCCGTCCACAATCTCGGCAATTTTATACCACCGAATGATTGCACAGCAGGAGTTCGAGAATGCATTGGATGCATTCAAAAAAGTGATAGGTTCTCCGCTTCCGGGCAAATTGAGTACCGAAGTCCTATCCGCGATTGAATCGGATTTTTCGCAGAATGATCGACCATTCGTCAAAGGTGCTTTGGCAGAGATGTCCGGGAAAGTTGCCGGATGGAAAGAGAGCCGATATCTTAACGAACGTGTCTGTCTCTGTGTCCTGCAGTTGGCAGCAGGCAATCGATCGCTTTTCGATCAATACGTTGAATCCGCAATCCTCGATTACCGCGACGTGATCCTCTGGGCGGAGTATCCTGGGCGAAGCCGGCGAGACGAATGACCTACACCCGCAAGCCTGTCCGCTTAAGCCAACAGCTTCTCCACCACCTTCCCATGCACATCCGTTAGCCGGAAGTCGCGGCCTTGGAAGCGGTGGGTGAGTTTTAGGTGGTCGAGGCCCAGCAGATGCAGCAACGTGGCTTGGAAGTCGTGGACGTGGACGCGGTCTTCGACGGCGTAGTAGCCTAGCTCGTCGGTCTGGCCGAGGGTTTGGCCTCCTTTGATGCCGCCGCCGGCCATCCACATGGAATAGGCGTCGATGTGGTGGTCGCGGCCTAACAGGCCGTTGCGGTCTTCGCCTTGCGGGGTGCGGCCGAACTCTCCGCCCCATACCACGAGCGTGTCCTTGAGCAGGCCGCGCTGTTCGAGATCTTTGACCAGCGCCGCCGAGGGACGGTCGACTTCGTGGCACCGCTGGTTGAGCGCCTTGTTGATTTCAAACCCCGGTCCGCCGTGGTGGTCCCAATCGGTGTGGTACAACTGCACAAACCGGCTGCCACTTTCGATCAGCCGGCGAGCCAACAGGCAGTTGCGGGCGAAGGAAGGTTTGTCCCCCTCGACGCCGTAGTCCTCCAACGTGTCGCGGGTCTCGCCGGAAATATCCATCAGCGCCGGCGCGCTGCTCTGCATGCGGTAGGCCATTTCGTAGGACGAAATCCGCGTGGCGATTTCCGGATCAGCCGTAACCGCTCGCCGCATCTCATTCAGGTCGTGGACTGCATCGACAAATTCACGCTGGCGGTTCAAATCGATGCCGTGTGGCGAGGAGAGGTTGAGGATCGGTTCTTTGCCGCTACGGAAGGGAACGCCCTGATACGTCGTCGGCAGAAATCCGCTTCCCCAGAGCGGCGCGCCGCCACGCGGGCCGCGGGGGCCGGATTGCAGGACGACGAAGCCGGGCAAGTCGGTCGATTCGCTGCCGATACCGTACGTGACCCATGCCCCGATGCTGGGACGCCCGAACCGTGCGGAGCCGGTGTTGACGAAGAACTTAGCGGGGCCGTGGTTGAAGACGTCGGTTGTCATCGAATTGACGATGGCGATTTTATCGGCGATCGTCGACAGGTAGGGCAAGCACTCGGAAATCATCTGGCCCGATTCGCCATGCCGGGCGAATTTCTGCGGCGAGCCGAGGAGTTTGGCATCTTTGTTGAGAAAGGCGAAACGTTTGTTCTCGACGTACGACTGGGGGATCACTTGTCCGGAAAGTTTGGTCAGTTTGGGACGGGGATTGAACAGCTCCAATTGGCTCGGCCCGCCCGCCATGAACATAAAGATCACGCGTTTGGCTTTGGGAGCAAAGTGCGGCGGACGTGGAGCAAGGGGATGACTTTGCACGTCAGCCCGTACCGGCGTCGCCCCGTCACCGGCCAGCAACGACCCGAGCGCCATTGCTCCCAGCCCGTAACGGCATTGGGAGAAGAAATGTCGCCGCGTTTGATCCAACAATTCGGGAGTTTGGTCGTGCATGGTTCGCTCGGTCATTAGTACGTCCAGAATGATTTCGCGTTGCCCCTCAGCAAAGTCGGGGGCGTCGTCGGTCGTGCCTCACTCCCGCGTGATGAATTCATCGAGGTTCATCAACACGCGTGAAAAGGTCGTCCAGGCAGCAAGTTCAATCGTCTCGTCATTTGGTTTATCCGTCGCCAGCAATTTAGCAGCGGCTTGTTGGTCTGCGGCGAAGGCCTCCCGTTGTTGGCGAATCAGTAAGGCCAATCGTCGCATTTCCAGCGAACTCGGTTCGCGGGCCAGACACAGTTGAAAGGCGAAGCGAATCCGTTCTTCGTCGTCTGGTGAGGCTTCTTTGAGAATCCGCTGAGCGAGCGCCCGTGCGGTTTCCACAAAAGCCACATCGTTGGCCAACGTCAATGCTTGCAGCGGTGTATTGGAACGGACGCGGCGGGTGCAGGTGACGTTCGATTCGGGGAAGTCAAACGTCATCAGCGCGGGGAACGGCTGTGATCGCCAAAAATAAGTATACATGCCACGGCGATAGCGCTCGGGGCCTGTGTTGGCTTTCCATTTCTTATCATTTTGCGTGAAGGCGTACACGCCATCGGGTTGTGGAGGAAACACACCCGTGCCGCCGATTGTACGGGTCAATAATCCACTCGTGGCCAGCGCCGCATCGCGAATGATTTCCGCTTCTAATCGCAAACGGGCCTGCCGGGCCAATAGCCGGTTGGCAGGATCGACCTGAGCGACCTCCTCACGATAAACCGACGCTTGTCGATAGGTGGCCGATGTGACGATCAATTTGTGCATCGCCTTCATGCTCCAACCGCGGGCGATGAATTCCGTCGCCAACCAATCGAGCAATTGCGGATGCGACGGTCGTTCGCCTTGCGTGCCGAAGTCATTTTCGGTTTGCACGAGACCGCTGCCAAAATAGCGTTGCCACATCCGGTTCACAGTGACCCGGGCAGTGAGCGGATTGTTGCCGTCGACCAGCCAATACGCGAAATCAAGACGATTGTGTGTTTCGGACTTTGGCAGCGGCGGCAACACAGCGGGCACGGCCGCGGTGACTTCATCCCCTGGATCCAGGAAATTCCCGCGCTTGTGAACGTGCGTCACGCGGGGCTGCTCGCGCTGTTTCATCACCATTGCCCAGCCGGCGGGGCTTTTGGGTTTGGACCGCATTTTGCGTGTCCGGGTGTTGATCAATTTTTTTAGCTCGCCGTTTTCCTCGGCGGGTGTGCCGTAAGCTTTGGCGATCTTCTTGTCCAACTCAGCAATTTCGCCGTTGAACTTATCGAGTTTCTTTTCAAATTCCGCTGCCTTGTCGGCCGGGGGTGGGAAGTTGAGGTCGTAGTCGTCGTCCGCGTCAAAGAACGCGAACATCTCATAGTATTCCCGCTGGGTGATGGGGTCGTACTTGTGCGTGTGGCAGCGAGCGCATTCCAACGTCAAACCCAACCAAACCGCCCCAGTGGTATGCAGCCGATCAGCGACGGCATCGATGCGGAACTGTTCCTGGTCGGTACCTCCTTCTTCGTTGATCAACGTATTGCGATGAAATCCGGTGGCGATCATTTGCTCGCGGGTTGCATTGGGCAGCATGTCGCCGGCGATTTGCTGGATGGTAAATTGGTCAAACGGCATATCGGCGTTGAGGGCATTGATCACCCAGTCGCGGTAATGCCACATGTTGCGGGAACCATCGATGGTATACCCGTTGCTGTCGGCATAACGCGCCGCATCCAGCCAATGTCGCCCCCAACGTTCCCCGTAGTGCGGAGAAGCCAGCAAGCGATCGACCAGTTTTTCATAGGCATCGGAACTGGTGTCGGCCAGAAACTGTTGCACTTCTTCAGGCGTGGGTGGCAAACCCAGTAAGTCGAACGTGAGCCGGCGAATCAGCGTGATTCGATCCGCTTCGGGCGAGGGAGCGATTTGTTTCTCTTCCAAACGGGTGAGCACGAATGCATCGATTGCATTGCGGATCCATGTGGAGTTCTTCGTCTTCGGTACTTCGGGCCGTAGCGGTTTTTGGAACGACCAGTGATCCGACCCGGCGCTGTCATCGGGGGTTTCTTGTTCGGGGAATTTGGCGCCACCGTCGATCCAACGTTTGATGAGGGCCACTTCGTCCGGCTTCAAGCGTTCGCCTTCCCCCTCGGGCGGCATTTGCTCGTAGTCTTCAGAACCGCTGACGACCAGGTACAGCAAACTCTCGGCGCTCTCTCCCGGAACAACCGCTTCCCCGGAATCGCCGCCGATCAAAGCAGCGCGAGCCGTATCCAAACGTAAGCCCGAAGTCTGCTTCCCGGCGGCATGACAGCGATAACAGGCGCGTTTGAGCAGCGGTTTTATGTCGCGGAGGTAATCAGTGGTCGGTTCTTCGGCGCAGCTGGGTGATGGACAACATGCCAGCATTCCCGCCAAGAGGAACCAAACCGCCGTACACCGCCACAGCATAATGAACTCCTCAAAGTTTAGAGGCGAGAGAGACTCCCAGCGAAACACGCTCCCGCAGAAGCTTCGTCTTCCCGCCGCAACAGAACTGAAACCAAGCTGCATTGCATCAAAAGACGACGATCCATTTTACCTGGGCGAACGGGGGCCTCGCAAGGACGTTTGCCGCTGTTAAACAGTGGTTTCCAGCGGATTCGTGATTTTCGGGGCTGCGGAAGGGACGGGGATCATCGCCAAATTGTCATTCGAAGCTGGTGATGACACCACCAAAGAAGCGTTCCGGGCCCTCGACGGTTTCCAGCACCAGCGCCCCTTGTGGATCGATACCCGCGCATCGGCCGGTGGTTCGATGGGTCGGGGTCTCGATCGTGACGGTCAAGCCCCGCAACGCACAGCGTTGCAGCCAGTCTGCCGGCAATTGGGGATCGTTGGCAGCCAGGCGGCGGAATTGGGTTTCGAATTGTTTGAGCAAAGCGATGAGCACCTCCGTCCGGTCAAATTCCCGGCCGGTCGCATCGGCTAACGAAGTCGCGATGGTCGTCAGTTCCGGCGGGGCATCGACAAAGCTATTGTTGACATTGATGCCGATTCCCAACACGAGTGATTGCGTCGAGCCTTCTGCCACCTCAACGAGGATGCCGCAAACTTTACCGCCATTGAGAAAGACATCGTTGGGCCATTTCAGGGCAGAACGAATGCCCGGCACAACATGGTCCAAGGCCAAGCAAACTGACAGCCCGGTTGTCAACGATGCCTGTGGCCAACGTTCCTGGCTTACTCCCAACCCGGTCGGGGAGATGATCAGTGAAAATGTGAGCGAACCAGCTACGGACCACCACGAATTGGCTCCCCGTCCGCGACCGCGAGTTTGTTGAGCTGCCAAAACCAACAGCGGACCATCCACTGCCCGGCGACGGCAATGGGCCAGCGCGACGTCGTTGGTGGAATCGACTGTTTCGTGATAGTCGACCTCCCCCACGAACGTCTCCGCAATGATTCGCTCAAGATCAAAAGGAAGTCCGCCATCCTCCACGTTAATATCATCCGCGTTCACTGATTACCCCTCGCCCCACGTCGTTATCCGTCCAGCCACTCAAAGCGTTCGCTAATCCAAAAACCGTTCACGCTCGTCCGGTTTCGGCATGCGACAGACTTCCTTCTTGCCAAATAGACGATAGCGCCAACGGGCAACCAGACGATACCCCACATCGCGCAGCGGCCGAGGGATCACCCACAGCAACGCACCGAGCACGCACCATAGCCCTCCAAGCTTCCAAAATATTCGCACCACGGCAGGCGATTTTTGAAACGTCTTTCCGGCATCCCAAAAGACAACAGAATCAAACGAGGCATCATCCGGCAGGTTGAGGAGTTTGCCGGCGGTTGTGCCTTGCAGGGGGGCGAATAAAAACCGGCGATTGTGGTCGCGAGCCATGACAAAATTGACAAAGTGATCGCACAATCCGCAAACCCCGTCGAAAAAAATCACGGACCGCGTCGGTTGTTCCGGCGGTTGTTGATTTTCCTGCGAACTGTTCGCTGCGGCGGTTTCACTCACGATACCCTCTCCATTGCAGAATAGCGTCTTATGACGAGCCAAGGACGGTCACCTTGTCCTCCTTGTTAACCGCTGTCAGAGGGCGACTTTAACTGCTTGCGTCGAATTCTGAAACCCGGCGCGTTATAAAGGCACGCCTCATTCCGTCTCGTCATTGCGGACGGTTGTTTTTTATCAAACTATCAGTGACTGAATTTAGGCTTATGGACCAAACGCCATGCGACATTGTGCTCGATATTGGCGGCGAAGGCCGGCATGCGGAGGCCTGGAATGTCAATCGTTGCAGGACCCAAACCTTGGGACGCCATGCCGGTGAGCCGATTCCCCGGTTGATCGTCGCACGGGCCGATGCCTTGCCATTTGCGGACAATTGCGTGAAATCACTCATCGTCGAACGCACGCCCCTCACACGAGCGGCGGCACGAGAATTGTCCCGTGTCATTCAGCCTGAGGGGCAAATCCTATTGCGACACGTCCCCTTAAAGGATCGTGATCGGCACGAGCCGACTTTGGCGATTTTGGGAGGAAAGGCACAACAACGCACAACCAAGATTTACGGCCAACCTGTATTGGAGACTATGGTCCAGTTTTCCGAGAATATCTCTCCGCCACAGCTTCCTACGACAGAGACGTCGACCTAATCCACGGTCGCCACCACAATGCTGGAGCGGGTTTTTCTCCCGGATTGCTGGTCGCCGCCATTATCGCTACGCTTGTCGACGATCACGTTTCCCTGATTTCCACTGTCTATCTCCACGAAAAATGCCCGTGCCAATGATTCGCCTGTTTACTGACCTTCCTGACAGCGTCGGAGTGACGCGATGAGTCAGAATGGTCAACCAAGCGCGTCCGCCCCTTACAACGGCCTCTCGTCGCGGAGCTTTGTGGCATTGCTCGTCACGCAGTTCTTAGGCGCGATCAACGACAACATGTTTCGCTGGTTGGTCGTGCCGATTGCGAAGGTCAAATTCGAGGAAGAAGGCCTCGACGCCAACCTGGCCTTGTCGATTGGGTTGTTCTGCTTCACCCTGCCCTATTTATTGTTCGTTCCCTATGCCGGTTACTTTGCCGACAAGTTCAGTAAGCGGACCGTGATCGTCGGCTGCAAGGTGGCGGAAGTCGTGATCATGTTGGTGGGCATTGCCGCTATCTCCATTGGCAACACGTTCGGTCTGTTTGCGGTGGTTGCCATGATGGGTGCACAAAGCGCGCTGTACGGCCCCGCCCGATTCGGCAGCATTCCCGAATTGCTCCGCACCGAGGACCTCTCCACCGGCAACGGCTGGATGGGCTTAGTGACCGTGGTCTCTTCGGCGCTTGGTTTTGTCGGCGGCTTGCTGTTGTTCGGCGCGACCAAACCGTACGGGACCGATCATTTATGGATTTCCACCGTCGTATTGCTCGGCGTCGCCGCAGTCGGATTGATGGCCAGTTTGATGATCCGCCGCGTACCGGCCGCCGATGCGAGCAAACCATTTCCACACAATCCGGTCCTCGACACAGGACGCAACTTAAAGCTTCTTTGGAACAACAAGTCACTACTCCGCGCGACGTTGGGAATTGCCTTCTTTTGGTTTCTAGCATCGCTGGCGAATATCAACATCGATCCCTATGGAACACAGGATCTACGTCTCCCGCAAGAAGAAATCTGGCCCCTGCTGGTGGTGTTGGTCGGGGGAGTCGGCTTTGGCAGCGTGTTGGCCGGAATCTGGTCGGGAGGCAAGGTCGAGTTAGGGATCGTGCCGCTCGGCGCCGTCGGCATCGTGCTCAGCTCCTTTTTGCTTTATCGAGCAGGCAGCGCGGCTGATTTTCCCGCCGGCGATGTGGCGCAACGCGCGATGATCGAATCATGCGTCTGGTTGTTTTTTCTGGGAATCAGCGCCGGACTGTTCAATATTCCGCTGGAAGCCTTCCTGCAACACCGCAGTTCGTCCGAAAATCGCGGGACAATTCTTGCCGCGGCTAATTTTGTGACCTTCGCGGGGATGCTGTTGGTCTCGATGTTATTTCCCGTGATGCAGGGCCAACTCAACATGAGCGCCAGCCAGGTGTTCTTGGCGTCGGGAATCGGGACTATACCAGTACTGATCTATATCTTTACATTGCTACCCGGCGCGACAATACGGTTCATGTTTTGGTTGCTTACACGGACGGTCTATCGGGTTCGCCTCAACGGACAACACAACGTGCCCGAAACCGGGGGCGCGTTAATTGTTGCCAATCATGTCTCGTGGGTCGATGGATTGTTAATCCTGACAAGTTCCTCCAGACTAATCCGCTTCCTGGTTTATGCCGATTACACAACAAATCCGGGCCTCAATTGGTTGACGCGGACGATGAAGGCGATTCCCATAAAGGGAGACGGCGGCCCCAAAGCCATGGTCCGCGCCCTGCAAGTGGCTAAGGAAGCAGTCGAAAACGGAGAACTCGTTTGTATTTTTGCCGAAGGACAAATCACACGCACCGGGCAACTGCAGCCATTTCAACGTGGTCTCATGCGAATCGTCGCCGGGACCGATGCCCCCATCATACCTGTGTATCTCGATGAATTGTGGGGCAGCATTTTTAGCTATTCGGGCGGGAAACTCTTCTGGAAATGGCCGCGTCACTGGCCATATCTCGTCTCAATTCACTTCGGGAAACCGATTCAAAAACCTGATAACGTCAGCCAAGTACGGCAGGCGGTCCAGCAGCTGGGAGTTCAAGCTATGGAACAACGCAAGGGACGGCAAATGGTCTTGCCACGGCAATTTCTGCGGAACTGTCGCAAGGGGATGTTTCGACTGAAAATCTCCGACTCCACCGGCCAAGAATGCACCGGCGGGCAAACAATTCTGCGCTCATTGGTTCTCAAACGGCTCTTAGACCGCGAGGTGCTAGCCGCTGATGAGAATATGGTCGGCGTCTTGATCCCCCCGTCCGTAGGCGCCACGCTCGTCAACGCGGCCCTCAGCATCTCCCGTCGCGTGCCGGTGAACCTCAACTACACCGTCTCGTCGGAAATCATGAACTCCTGTATCCGGCAATGCGGCATCAAACACGTGCTCACCAGCCGCAAGGTTATGGAAAAGCTCGACCTCGATCTTGATGCCGAAGTCGTCTACTTGGACGATCTGAAAGACAAAGTCACCACGACGGACAAACTGATCTCTGCTGCTCAGGCTTATTTACTCCCTGCCGCCATTTTAGAACGCATCTTGGGTTTGACGAAAATCAAATCCGACGACCTGCTGACAGTCATTTTCACATCCGGATCGACCGGGGACCCCAAGGGAGTCATGCTCACGCAGCACAATATCTCGACCAACGTCGAAGCGGTCGACCAGGTGTTTCGCTTTACGAACAAGGACACGATTCTGGGAATTCTGCCCTTCTTCCATTCCTTTGGTTTTACCGGCAATCTGTGGCTGACACTCACACGAAGCATGGCCGTGACCTACCATGTCAGCCCGCTCGATGCACGAGTGATCGGCAAACTCGCTCAGAAATACAAAGCGACCGTCCTGATCTCGACGCCGACCTTTCTACGGACTTATATAAAACGCTGTACGCCAGAGAATTTTGCCACGATTGATTTGGTGATTTGCGGCGCCGAAAAAATGCCTCTCGACGTCGCACAGGCTTTTGAAGACAAATTCGGTGCCCGCCCAATCGAAGGCTATGGCACGACCGAACTTTCCCCAGTCGTCGCTGCTAATATCCCCAGCCATCGATCAGCGATGACTAACCATGCTGGCGTCAAAGAAGGGACCGTCGGACACCCTGTTCCCGGTGTCGCCGCCAAGATCGTCGATCCTGAAACGGGCGAAGATTTGGGAATCGATACGCCGGGCATGTTGTTGATTAGCGGGCCGAACGTCATGCAGGGATACTTGAATCGCCCCGAACAGACAGCCGAAGTCATTCGCGATGGTTGGTATGTCACCGGCGACATTGCGAAAATCGACTCCGACGGGTTCATCCAGATCACCGACCGTCTCAGCCGTTTCTCAAAAATCGCCGGCGAGATGGTTCCGCACCTGCAAATCGAAAACGCTCTTCGGGATTTCCTCAGTCAAACGGACACCGAAGAAGATGACATGCAGGTCAAGGCGGTAGTCACCGCTGTGCCCGATGAACGCAAAGGAGAGCGATTGGTCGTCGTGCATTTACCGCTATCGCAAAGTGCCGATGAAATTTGCCAGCAACTCAAAGCAGCCGGCCTCCCCAATCTATTCATCCCCTCTGCTGACAGCTTTATCGAGGTTCAAGAAATCCCAGTTCTGGGCACAGGTAAACTCGATCTGAAGGGCTTAAAACAAGTCGCTATCGATCATTTCGCCCCTTCAGCCACCAGTTAATGGAAGTCCACCCCAAGTCCCAGACCCCGGGAATCGCGGGGATCCACCAATCAGGTCTAAACCCTCCCCATGAAATGACCGATGATAGTGGGGAGCACGACGGCAATCAGAAATCCCGGAGCAATCCGGGATCAAGCACAGCCCGCTTGACAGGCTAGCAACACCCTGCTAATTTTCGTGTCTCAGACGGAAACGTTCCGCAGCGGACACCGAACCGAAAAGCGGTTTTCAGTGTCCCAAAACAGACCACACGGGGGATTAGCTCAGTTGGGAGAGCGTCTGGCTGGCAGCCAGAAGGTCAGGGGTTCAAGTCCCCTATCCTCCACTTGATAACTCGCTGATACGTAACGATTTACGTAACCTGCCAAGAATGAGCAGTGCAGCTTCTACCGGCTAAATACCGGCTATTGAAGGAGCACGACTCATGGCAAGACGTCCTGGTTACAACTTGCACAAAGCCAGTGGACAAGCGAGAACTCAGATCAACGGCGTTGAGCATTGGCTGGGGAAATACAATTCCCATGAAAGCCGCCGACGCTACCGCGAATTGATCGAGCAGTGGGAAGCCGACCGCAAAGACCAAGCGGTTGGATTGCGTCCCGACATCACCGTTGGTGACCTCGTGCAGCGGTACCGCGCGTTCGCTCACGACCACTACCGCAAAAACGGGCGGGTGACATCCGAGGTTTCCGCGCTCGAAAGTGTGTTGCGGGTGATTGAGAAATCCCACAGCAAAACCTACGCTGCCGACTTCGGACCGAAGGCGCTCAAACTGGTCCGCGACAAAATGATTGCGCTGGGCTGGAAGCGGATCAGCGTCAATAAGCAGGCGGGCCGTATCCGTCGTATGTTCAAGTGGGCGGCGAGTGAGGAACTGTTATCGTCATCGGTTTATCACGATCTGATGACCGTGCAGGGGCTTGAATCGGGCCGGTCATGCGCCGTCGAGAGTACACCGGTCACGCCCGTTCCCGTAGACACGCTGACGGCGATTCTGCCGCACCTACGGCCACCAGTGGCGGCGATGGTACAACTGCAATTGCTGACCGCTATGCGCCCGGGTGAAGTCCTTCACATGCGTGCCGAAGAAGTCGACTGTTGGGGCGACGTTTGGGAATACAGACCCGGTTCACACAAGACGGAACACCATGGAAAAACGCGAGTGATTTTCATCGGTCCGAAGGCGCAGAAAATCATTGAGCCGTTTCTGAATGCTACCGAAACCGGCTATGTGTTTCGGCCAACGATGCGCAATAACAAACTGCCGGCGAATCGCCCCTACGGACGCGACTCATACCGCAACGCTATCAAGCGAGCATGTGAAAAGGCCGAAGTCGATGACTTCCATCCGCATCGCATCCGCCACACTGCTGCAACAGCATTACGCCAGCAAGGCGACGTAGAAACTTCAAAAATAATCTTAGGTCATGCAACGATTGCAATGACAGAAGTTTACGCCGAGCGCGACCACTCAAAAGCGCGTGACGTGATGAAGCAGCTAGGTTAAACGTATTGACAATGTGAGAATGGTATTTAAGATTGAGTGACTTCGTAAAATGATTGCCAAAGTTTCCACAGCAAAATAGCCGCCTTAATACTACTACTGCTAGTTTCTAATTTAGAGATTAGTGAAGCGGCTCCATTCAAAGCAAAAATTGGCTATGTGAAACCGGGCACAACCCCGGACACATTGCATTTCCGATACCTATCGTTGTAATCAGGTCAGCGTTTTAACGTGATTTCTGAGCTAACGGGTATCGGTGCGCTTTTGCGCCGGAGCCATTTACAATTTGAACTGATGTCGTTCCGTCGACTGCTTGGAGGCGGGGGACATCAAAACTGGGAGCTAGGAAGCAACCAGTTAGTCGAGAGATGCGTCTCGTATTTATCTCTTCTAACTGTTTGTGCCCTTGTTTCGTGTTTTGATGTCCCCCGCCTTTTTTTCGTCTTTGCATTTTAGAAGCTTAATTGATGACGACCGTTTCTACTTCTCGTGATGTTTTGATTGACCCGTTCGGCGAAGACACCGAGCCGATTTCACAAATCTGCAAGTCAATCCCCGGCAAGCCGTCGGCGCAGACTGTTTGGCGCTGGATCGTGAAAGGCCGTCAAGGCGTGTTCCTTAAGGCGATCCCCATTGGCCGCGAGTATGCGACCAACCGCGAAGCCGTCACGGCGTTCCTAAATGCCGTTGGTGATGCAAAGGCACGCAACTACGGGAAAAATCAGAAACCAGCAGAGAAACCGGCGAAACGCGGTCAGGCATCGCAAAGGAGTCGGTAATTGATGCGGGTTAATGATGTCGTAAAGCGGGTGAAATACCGCTGCAGAGACCCACAATGTGCGGCCGTGCACCATAGCTATTTTGCAGACGGCCGATGTGCCAGGTGCAAGCGCCCGGGCATGCTGCGGGAGATCAAACCGGGCAGCACGCTGGAACTGATTACGGCGGCTGTTGCTGATGACGACCAGCCGAAACAACAACGCGAACTTTTCCCCGAATCGATGGCATAGAAAAACCCCGCGCGGCGGCAGACCGGCGAGGTTTCCCATGAACCAATAGCAAGGAAAACAATGGCTTGTGTTCCCGATGAAATTGTACAACGCGGTAAGGGCAAGTGTCAAATTTGTAACGAACGCGACGCGGATGCTTATTGGATGGCATCCCCTGAATACTTCTACGTTTGCCAGGGATGCGCGGTTGAGAAATTGCCGACGCTGATTGTCGACAGCATGCGGATCATGGACCGTGACCGGATTAACACAACGTTGGAACGCGTTAAGTCGGCATTTTGGCGGGCGGCGACTCTCCGGCTGTTGCGGGAGGTCCGCAACAATGACTGACACCGCGACCATGGACGATCCGCGGTTAAAGGTCGAAGCCGCATTGCAGCCGCACCACATCGAGCAACTGCGGGCCAGTGGTTTGACCGACGAAACGATTCTTGCTTGTAAGTTCAAGTCGGAAAACCGCATCCAGCACATTCGCTTGATCCTGCAACACAAGACGTTCCCGAAGAAATGCGGATCGTGTTTGATCATCCCGTACTACGATCACAACGGCGACTACACCGCGTATCAGCGGGTGCGACCGGATACACCGCGAACGTCCGGCAAGGACAAGCGGCCGATCAAATACGAATCCCCGCGCAAGAGTCAAAACCGCGCCTACTTTCCCCCGCACGATTGTTGGTCCAGCGTCATCGAAGATACGCAACAGCGGATTATGATCACCGAGGGCGAGAAAAAAGCGGCCAAGGCCTGCCAAGAGGGTTTCCCCACAATCGGCCTAGCTGGTGTTTGGAACTGGAAACCCGAATCGACCAAAGTTGATTCCCTGATTGTCGACCTGGATACAATCAATTGGTCCGGCCGCGAAGTGGTTATCTCTTTTGATTCCGACATCGCCACCAATGAAAACATCCAGGACGCAGAATCGCGACTGGCGAACCTGTTGACCAAAAAAGGTGCCAATGTACGCGTTGCGAGAATTCCAGAAGCCAAGGACGGCAGCAAAGTTGGTGTTGATGATTTTCTTGTATCACACTCCGCAGCCGAGTTGCACCAGGTTATCAACGCTGCCGAAGAACCAAGCGAGATCATGATTTTAGAGAGGCTGGAAGCGTCCAGCCTTGACCCGATGACAACGGCGCGGGATTTCATTAGCGAATATGCTACTGATGGCGGAAAACGGACGTTGCATTTTTACCGCGACGAATGGATTGCTTACAACAAGTACGTCTATCGCAAAATAGAGCCGTCTGAATTGCGAGCGAGGTTGGTTCAATTCGTGGACACACTCGCGGAAAAGATAACAACGCGTGCCATCGGCAATATGGTTGATTGCCTACGGGCTGCGTGCATTGTTCCCAGCCGTCGCGTAATGCCGACTTGGCTTTGCGAGAAGCCACCGCACCCCGCAACCGAATGCCTAGTCGCGAAAAACAAAATCATCCATCTACCGACGCTGGGCACGGTTAAGAATGACCCCGCGCTACTGACCGTCAATGCCGTCGACTATGAATACAATCCCGATGCCGAGTGCCCGCACTGGTTGGAATTTCTTGCCGGGATATGGAGCGACGATCCGGATTGTATCGAGACGCTGCAAGAGATTTTCGGCTACCTGCTGCTGCCGGACACATCGCAGCAAAAGATATTCTTGTTCGTTGGTCCGAAGCGATCCGGCAAGGGGACCATTGGCCGCATCATTCGAGAACTGATCGGCCGCGATAACGTTTGTGCGCCAACGCTGGGCCGATTGGCCGGTGAATTCGGATTGCAGCCGCTGTTGAACAAAACCGCTGCGATCGTGGGTGATGCTCGACTGTCGGGCCGCAATGATGCATCGGCGATTGCGGAGGCGCTGTTGTCCGTTTCTGGCGAAGATCCACAAACGGTCAATCGCAAACACTTGCCACAGGTCGACACCGAGTTATCGGTCCGGTTCCTGTTGCTGACCAACGAACTCCCCCGGTTCACCGATGCATCGGCAACGCTGCCAAGTCGGTTTGTGATTCTCAAATTCACGAAGTCATTCTTCGGCCGCGAGGATCACGAGCTAACAGACAAACTCAAAGCCGAGTTGCCGGGAATCCTGAATTGGGCCATCGAAGGTTACAAGCGGCTGAACGAACGCGGGTTTTTCATCCAACCGACATCGGCCGATGAGGCAATCGAGGAGATGGAGGAACTCGCCTCTCCAGCAATGGCATTCGTTCGCGACTGCTGCGAAATCGAACCTGGACCACGAACCCCGGTTGATGACGTTTGGGCCGCATGGAGACGCTGGTGCGCTCGCACTGGACGCAAGGAAGGCGACAAGCAGACATTCGGTCGCAATCTGAACGCAGCCGCACCGGGCGTCATTGCGAAGCAAACGAGGGCGTTTGGTGGTCGCATACGAGCTTATGAAGGATTGCGACTGGTCGACAACGAACCAAACGACGATTCAGACAACTTTTATGGCTAACTGTCACGCAGTGTCACGCGTGCCAAATAACTGCACACGTGTAGGGAGAACATACCCAACCTACTAACCAGGTAAATAGGTTTGATGTTTGATCTATAGGGGCACGCAGTAGTGAGTCTCGCGTGACACCGCGTGACACCCCCAACCACCAACGAAAAGGAAAACCAATGCCAAGAACTGAAAAACTGACCGGTTTTGAATTAGCCAAGATCGTCGCATCATGGCTACCACACCGGGACGAACAACGTGCGTTGAAAATCATCGCACTTCACGAACGCAAAGCCATTATTTCCGACCTGCGGGAATTGATGGCGAACCACACCGAGGCGTTGCAGCGGCGTGGGGCTGCTGGGTCCTAGGAAAGGCATCCTGTCTCGTGATGCCAGTGGGAACAATCAACAGCGGAAGTATTGTGAATGAACCAGCACCGAGCCGCCGAGCGGCTGCAAGCAACACAAGGAGCCGATTGAACATGAACGAACCAACCCCCGCACCGGCGCCGGAGCATCTCAACAGATTGTTCGATGCGTTCGCGCAACTGGACCCCGAAACGCTGATTCTACTCAAAGACGGCACGCTGGGAGATGCGTTCCGCGATTCCGCACCGAGGCTGCATTGGTACTTGGCGACACAATTGGCGGCTGTGGTGCGCTCCCGCCAAGAGGGGCTTGATGGCGTTGTTGTGCAAGACCCCAATTGGCCTGACTGGGAATTCCGGGAACTGCTGAGAGCCAACCGCACTGCTATCGCGTCGGTACCGTCGGCCGTCAGTGAGCGGCAACGTGATTTCCTGGAAACGGTCGCAGGGGAGATTGCCGTAGCCTTAGAGGTGCGTTGGCTTGAACCGGACATCAAACGATTCAAGAACTTTGAGGCGAACTGAGATGGCCACCAGCAACACACCATGCGGCAAGTGTAAAGCCGGTCGGCTGAAGACCTATGCCGTCAATGAGGCGGGTGGAATTCACACGCGGTATCTACGCTGTGACCGATGCCGCGAAACGGCGAAACAATGCATCGCGGTTGGTTCGGTGCGACGTCGCTTAAGTAACAAGTCATGTCGACAAAAAACAACACCGCGTAACAATAGGGCTGAGGTGAAAACATGAACAACGAAAACGAATTTTTACGTATGGCTGAAGTCGCTGACCTGATGCGAATCTGCCGACCAACTTTATACGGCTGGATTGCGCGGGGTCTATTTCCACCACCGTTGAAACTTGGAAACAATGTGGTTCGGTATCGCCGTAGCGATATTGATGAGTGGATTGAACAACACCAACCGCAGTCGTCCGAGGCTGCTAAAGAAATCGAGGCATAACGATGGTGACTTTGAACCTTAAAGGCATGTACGAGGAACGTGAATTGCTTCTCGACGAAGCCAAGCACATCAACGCGAAGGCACAACGCGAAGGCCGCGAATTGACGGCTTCCGAAGCGACGCGGATTGATGAAATTCTTGACGTGGAAATCCCACCATTGTCCAAGGGGATCGAGCGGCAGAATAAACTTGACCATGCGATTGCCGGGCCTAACTATCAGCCTTTTATCAGCAACAGCGACGTCGATGATTGCGATGGGCTGGTATTGGCACGACGTCCGATAGATACCGATGATGACGACCGGTCGACCAGTCGAGTGCAATCGGCAACGGCCAAGCCAACTCAATGGATGAACAAGGAAACAGGCAAACCGATTCGGGTGATGGTGCGAGGTGACAAACTCCACAAGCCGACCGACCGCGAGCCGCTAAGTCTTGGCCGATTCATGGCGGCGAAAATATCCGGCAATTGGAAATATGCTCAACGCGAAATGCAGGCCGCGCAAAAGGAAGGCGACAACTCTCTTGGCGGCGTTTTGGTCCCCAGCGAGTTGAGCCGGATTCTCATCGACAAGGCACGCGAACGGAGCGTCATGTCCCGCTTGGGTATGTTGGCGATTCCGATGGAGAACGAGACGCTGAGAATTGCCCGCATTAGTTCCGACCCGACCATCAGCATGGTTGGCGAGAATGAAACGATTCCCGAATCGGAAGTCAAATTCGATTCGGTTTTGTTTACTGCTCGTAAGTCAGCGTGCATTGTTCCCACGTCTCGTGAAGTTAACGACGACGCTGTGAACTTCGCACAGATTCTTGAGGAAACCATGATCAACGCGATGGCGACCGACATGGATCGTCAAATGCTGATCGGCAGTCTTGGCACGGAAATGACGGGCTTAGTTGAGAACGCGAACATCAATGAGACGGGTTCTATTGGTGCCATCGCCAACGACGATATTCATGATGCCGTGATTGCTGTGATGGGCCGCAATGAGATGCCAACCGGGTATTGTGCCGCGGCGGAAATCATTGGCGATCTGCTTAAGGAAAAGGCATCGACCGCGGGCAGCTATCTGGGACCGTCGCCGCTTGTCGCACCATTGCAGCGTGAGCACACCGAGCATCTCACGACCGCCAACGCGTTGATTGGTGACTTTTCAAAATGTGCAATGGGCATCAGAACGCAAGTTGAAGTCGCGACCGATGAAGGCGGCACCTACTTCCAGAAATATCAACGGGCGTTCCGCATCGTGGTACGTTGGGACTTTGCAGTTTTGCGGGCTGATGCGTTCCAGCGGCTAGCAGGCATCACGACATAACCGAGATGGTTTGGCCTTTCGGCCTTGTTAGATTGGGCCGAAAGATTAAGCGGGCTGCTGTGCCGAAACATGGCAGCCCGCTTTCACACACTGAGGTGAGCACATGCCACAGGCAGCTAAGACACATCGAGCACGAGCACAGCCAACCAAGCGACGTGACTATCGTAAGACAGCGGCGCAACGTGGGTACGGCAGCAAGTGGCAGACAGCACGCAAGCGGTTCTTACAACAGCATCCCTATTGCGTGGGCTGTGATAAGGAGGGGCGCGTGACACTGGCTAACGTGGTCGACCACATCACACCGCACCGAGGCGATGACAAACTGTTCTGGGACCATGGCAACTGGCAGGCATTGTGTCGCACTTGCCACAACCGCAAGACCGGCAGCGGACGTTGACTGTGGCACACTGTTGACTGAGGGGGGCGGGCAAAATCTCTAGGCGTTGACTGCGTCAGACCGCGTGTCAGACGCGCATCTTTTTTGGCAATACTGAAAGGGTTTCACCATGGCGGGCGGACGGCCAAGAACACCGCTAGCTCATTTGAAACTGACCGGCGCCTATCGGGCTGACCGACATGGAGATCGTGACGACGAACCACAGGCGGACGGCATGCCCAAAAAACCAAGAGGTTTGAAAAAGCACGCGGCAAAATTGTGGGATGCGATTGTTCCGCAGTTGGTCGATATGGGAATCGTCGGTGAAATTGATACCACCATGATTCGGACCTGCTGCGAGATGTACCATCTCTATCGGTTGGCGTTGGCTGTGGCTGAGGCGGAGCCGTTGAACAAAGACGCTCGGATTTCGGTTAGTACCTATGCGGGATTGTTCGACAAAGCGGCGACGAAGTTGGGCATTAGTCCGGCAGACCGTACCAAGCTGACGATTCAGCCGATTGAAACGGAGTCGAGTTTGTCGACGTTTGCACGGAAACGCGAAGCGGTGGAGATGGAACAGATACTTGGCTTTGGCACGCGATAACAATTCCAATGCCAACGAAAAAACCGCCGACGCATAACGCCGACGGTTGAAGTTCTTTGACGATTTGTTTCACGCAGCTTGTTGCCGATTGCGTCGCCAGCCGTATCCGACCAGGGCGATGCCACCGATGCCGAGGAGGGCGAAGGTGCTGGGTTCGGGGACGACAGCACTGAATGGTGTGTCTGTCACGACGATAGTGATCTCTGGATTGTTCGTGTAAGTGCCGATGTTGTAGTTGCTTAAATTCGCTCCTGGTACAGTCAGCACGAAAGACCCTGTCGAGGGCCAAGGGTCAGCGTTGTTCAACTGAGTGTTAAACATTATGAAATCATCGCCTGCTGATCCAACATCATGATCGGGACCAACTCCCCAGCCGCCTGGTGAGCTAACGACACCACCCACGCCATCGCCAAATCCTACTGCATTACCAGCGTTGGCATATGCAGCGCCAAATGGGTCGCCCACATTGTCTAAAATTGTCCACTTGTTGTCGCTTCCCCAGGGAGCTGTTGCGATCGTACTTCCTGTAGCTGGGTCCATCGCATCCCATGTAAGGGGAAAGGAGTCAGCAGGTGCGGAGTCCCAACTAACCGTCCAAACAATGTCATTCAGGTCTGAGCTAGGCTGGATTGTGACCATGAACCCCGCCTGAGCGGAGGAAACCAAACCAAGACTGACTAAACCAGCAAGAAGAAAGTGTTTCATGATGAAGAATCTCTGAATCGAATGTGGTGCTGAACATGAGTCGCTTGCCTATTTCGAGTCACCATTGTGCCATATCGCAACCCGCATAGCAAGCAAAAACGGCACAATCCCTACAAACTGCCCAGACTGGGATATACGAACCGGCATGTCGGGATATGCGGTGTGGCGTTCGCGGCGGAAAACAGCCCGCGAATCGGCAGGCGTGAAGCAGATAAAACCGCCGACCTTGCAACTCGGCGGCAACGCGGTGGGAGTTTTCTGCGGTGATCGTTTGGCGCACACCAGCAGGTCAGCGGGCCGGGAAAACGCATTACCGGCTACTACCGGCTAAGGGTCTGAAACGGTTGAAATTGGGTGAAGTCGAGTGTATTCTAGTGCGAGCAAACCCCTATATTTGTAGGGGTATCAAACGCCGTAGAAGCAGCGGCGCTTTCTGGCAGCCAGAAGGTCAGGGGTTCAAGTCCCCTATCCTCCACTTCTTAAGCGGTTGAAACGTAAGAACTTACGTTACCTGGAATTTGCCAGTGCAACCTTGTGATCAACTTGTGATCAACTAAGGGAGGCACAGCATGCGGAAACCAGGATACAACCTGCACAAAGCTTCGGGCCGGGCACGGACCCACATCAACGGCAAAAATCACTGGCTTGGAAAGTACGGGTCGAGAGAATCGAAACGTAAGTACCGCGAGCTGATCCGCCAGTGGGAGGCCGAGCAGAACGCACTTGCTGCCGGTATGCGGCCAGATTTAACCGTTGCCGAACTGTGTGAACGCTTTGAGCCACACCTTCACGACCACTACCGCAAGAACGGCAAACCCACGTCTGAGGTTTCCTGTTTTCAGTCTGCGATCCGTGTGCTGGTCGAAGTCCACGGCGACACCAACGTTGCCGACTTCGGACCACTGGCGTTGAAGCAAGTACGGTCGGAAATGATTGAGCTTGGATGGGTCCGTACTTCGATCAACAAACAAGTCGGACGTATTCGCCGAATCTTCAAATGGGGTATCGGTGAAGAGCTACTTCGACCGGAAATCTTGACCGCATTGGAAGCCGTCCCTGGATTGCAGGCAGGTCGAACAGATGCCGTCGAGAGTGACGCTGTACGCCCTGTGGAGGAGTCGGTCGTGAATGCTGCCCTGCCCTACTTGGTGCCGACTGTGGTTGCAATGGTTCAGCTTCAGTTGCTTACCGGTATGCGTCCCGGAGAAGTTCTCAACATGCATGCCGACGAACTGGAAACGTGGGGTGAGGTTTGGGAATACCGCCCCAGCTCCCACAAGACTGAACACCATAATAAGCAGCGTGTGATTTACCTAGGACCACAGGCACAAGCCATCATTCAGCCGTACTTACGCGACTGTGGTTATCTCTTTCGACCGACTGGCAACAACTGGGGACTTGATCACGACCGTCCCTATCACAGGGACGCATACCGCAACATGATTCAACGTGCCTGCGTGAAGGCAGATGTTGAGGTTTTTCATCCCCACCGACTGCGGCACACGGCAGCCACTCGACTCCGACAACAGGTCGGCATCGAAGGCACAAAAAATATTCTGGGACATGCAACGATATCAATGGCAGAGGTTTACGCCGAACGTGATGACACGCAGGTGAGAGAAATCGCGAAAAATTACGGATAACATCTTGCACTTCAAAAAGACTGTGATATCATTCTCGGCACGACGGTGGTGACTCCGAAAGCGGATGATCCTAAGTCTAGTCCGGCCTGAAGTAGCCGGGCGGGTTTTCGGTATGGGTCGTTGCTGCGGGATGTCCAATCTCTTGCAAGCGTCATATCGGAAGTCTGATCTGAACACCGGGACGTGAACGCCACCAAAGGCAGATCTTCACCATTATGGTGAGGGGTCTGCCTTTTTTTATGCTCCCTCACAAAAAAACTATTCATTTTTTGGTTGAGGTTGAAGCATGCGAACCGTAGTTATCGATCCCTTCGATGAAGGCACCCTGCCCCTGGCCGAGATGGCCAAGCTACTTCCCAATCGACCCACACCGCAATGCCTGTGGCGTTGGATTACCAAAGGCCGCAACGGTGTTCGGTTGCAGGCCATTCCCGTTGGTCGTGGCTACCACACCAACAAGGAAGCGGTGACCGTTTTCCTGAATGCTGTTGGGGACGTCAAACCCGATCAGATTGCACACCGCAAGTTGAAGCCCAAGGGTAAACGGTCGGCTAAGAAGTCTGCCAAAGTGATAGAGACGCGATAAAGGCTGTTAGCGGTAAACCACGAAGCTGCACTTTTATTTCCCTACAAAAAAACAAAGCCCACAGGCCGGGACGCTTGCAGGCTTCGTTATTCATATGTCTGCTGCTCCACGGCAGCAAACCCCATCAAGGAATTTAATCATGGCATTGAGTCCAATTAACGTAAATGCGGAACGAACGGCAGCCAACCTCGGCAACTGCCCGATACCCTTTTCCAAGCTTTCGACCTGGATGTTGTGGAAAGTTCAGCGGGCCAAAAACAAAAAAGGTTGGACGAAACAACCTTGGAGTATCACCGCGAATCACGCAGTCGACCGCAAAGCGGAACCGATGACACTGTCTGAGGCCTTCAGCCTTGCCGCGAAACGGGATGATATTGGGGTTGGTTGCGTTCTACCCCCCGATATGTTTTTCATCGATTTGGATGGCGTGAGGAATCCTGTAACGGGTTTGCTGAGTGGTGATGCTCAGGAGATCGTGGACCAGTTCGCGGCGGTCGGTTGTTACATCCAGGTGACGCCAAGCGGGATGGGTTTACATATTTGGGGGGTCGGAAAAGCAGATCCCGCGTACAACGGCAAAAAACTACCTGATGGGGAATCGCAATTCTTCTGCGGAGATTCCCCGAACTTTGCGACGTTCACCGGCAACCTGCATCCGCAGTCGTCGGATGAGATAGGCGACTGTAGCAACCTGCTTGCGTCGTGGCTGCCGTCCACGTTCCCCGGTGTAAGTTTAGACCGGAAAGTTCACTCGACCGCTACGGAGACGCTGGAGGGTTTTGAGTTGGATGAGATGCGGGAACGGGTTGCCTATGTTTTGAACAAACTGCCGATTGAAGACTTCCGCGAACGTGACGTGTGGCGGAATATCGTGTGGGCGATCCAAGCGTCCGGTCTGCCGGATGAGATGGCGAGGGAGTTTGCTGAGGATTGGTCGCAGGGAGACGTGGAGTCTTTCGACGTGAGAGAGTTTGACAAAGTTTGGGCGTCGGACAAGCCCGACCGCCCCGACAGGATCACCGTGGGAACGTTGTGGCATTGGGATGAGAAATACGACACTCCCCAAGAGAAGCGACAAAAAGAAAACTTCAAACGATCCATCCAGAAAATGGCCGCGAAGCACGAAGCCGAAGAAGCCAAAGGCATTCGCGGGTATCGCAACAACTTGACCGATTTTGGCAATGCAGAATTCTTCGCGGAGTCGCATAGTGATCGCGTGATGTACGTTGTCGGCCAGAATAAGCGATACACCTGGAACGGCGTTTCGTGGGAACTTGATGATGCTCGCAAAGCGTATGTATTAGCAGCGGCAACCGCCCGCGAGATTGTTAGACGCGGGATGGAAGTCAAGAACGAAGACAGGCGGAAAGCCGTTATTGCCCACGGCATCCGGTCAGAGTCCGCGTCGAGAATCAACGCGATGCTAGAATGTTCAATACCGTTAACCGCTAAAGGGGTGTCGGACCTGAACGATGATGAAGGGTTATTGAATCTCAATAACGGCGTGCTGAATTTACGTAACGGCATTTTACTACCGCACGATCCCGACTTGAGGATTACGAAGCATTGCAAAATCGCTTACGAGCCCGAAGCGTCACAAGCGGATTGGCTAACGTTCTTGCATCAGATATTTGAGCAAGAGACCGAAGCGAAGACGCGGGAGTTAGTGCGATACGTCCAAGCGTTGGTCGGGTATGCTGCGATGGGGGACTGCCGGGAAGAGTTGTTCGTGATCCTCAACGGTGGGGGTCGGAACGGCAAGAGCACTTTTCTCAACGTCCTGCAAAATGTTCTTTGCGAGGATTATTGCATCACGTTCGATAAGGAATTGCTATCGGCCACGGGTCGGGAGCACTCGACCGGTCGCATGGATGTGTACTCGAAGCGTTTGGCCTACGTCCAAGAGACGAACGAACGGATGCGACTCAACCCCGCGATGGTCAAGCAACTGACCGGGCGAGACGTGATACGGGGGAGGAAACTGTATCAAGACAATTGGCAATTCAGCCCGACCCATACGCTGTTCCTCTCCACCAACCAACTCCCTGAATACGATACGAATGACCGGGCGTTGCAGCGACGCTTGCGTGTGGTCCCATTTCGGCAAGAGTTCTGGAAGCAAGGCGAAATTGGGATGCCCGAAGATGCGAAGCAGGCCGACACCAAACTCGAAGACCGGTTACTCGCCCAGAAAGCCGGAGTTCTCAATTGGATCGTTGAAGGGTCAATGCGGTACGAGGTCGAGGGACTGCAAACGCCAAGCGTCGTGGAAATTGCCACAGCTGACTATGCCGAGAAAGCATCCTCGACCCGCCCGTTCTTCGATGCCCATGTTGCAATCGACGCGGATCGTGTTGGGGCGACGTTGCTGTATCAAACCTACGTTCGATTCCAGAAAAGCCAAGGTGAGGCCTACGTCACAATCCGGCAGTTTACCGCCGAAGTGAAGGCGGCATTCCGGGGCGTCGAACACAAGCAAGGCAACAAAGGCCGGAAGGTTTGGGTTGGGATTAAGCTGGTCGATTTGCCGACCGTGTTTTCCGATGATGAGGCCCAACCGGGCGATGTGATTTAGTGCACGTTAGGCCAGTGAAGACCATAGAGGCAACGAGACCTTTTTTGGCGTACTTTCTCTTATCACCCTCTCTATAGGGAGTTCGCCATTTTGGGTCTGAAATGGTCTATGGTCTGTACAGATAGGTGAGACTGGAAGAGTAGGTCGTGAGAACTGTCCGTAGGTTTGATTAGGCCCCGGTCGTTTGCTAGGTTGCGGCCTACTAACGGCCTAGAAGTAGGGTTTTTACAGACCATTCACAGTCCGGGGGTCGAGGGTAAGGATGACTGGCAGGCGTGGCAGAAAGCACATCAACCATCGCAGCGAACACCTCCTCGGTTTCTGCCATCGCCCCAGGAAATCGGGGTAGCAGCAGTGAAGATTCGGGAGCAGAACGAGCAGGATCGTAAGATGAACATAGCACGGCCACAGGGCACGCCTCATGCGGTTCAGCGACAGCCCACGATCCACAGTCTCAAACTACCCCGACCTCAACCCAGGCGACTGGATGACGACTGAGGGCCGTGGCCGTGGACATCGACGGGGGGCATAGGCCGTCGAGAGCAAACCCGCCACTCGCTTAGTATCGTTCCCCCAACGTGTTTATTTGAACGGGTGATTTTCTAAAACGCTTAATACCTATCGACTCTTTTGTCCAGCGTTTGATATCATTTCGGTGCCAATTCCAACCAAGGAGCCAAACATGGGCGCCGAACACAAGACGCTCGAACAGCATCATGCAGACAGCACATACGATTCGCGGCAGCATGGTCGGCGGATGGACAACCGGATTGATCTGGATACGACAACACCGCCACCTGCACATTTTTGCCAAGCCGCCTCAGATGCCTTCAACGCGGTCATTGGCTACGCGGAAAAGTTGGATTTCACTGAATCGGATCGAGCGGAAATTGAGCGATTCGCATTTTGGCAGGGCGAATTTCTGCGGGCACAGCGTGCGATGGCAAAAATCGGCGTCAGCAATCCCGCGTACCAAAAGCTTCACGCCGAGGCCTTGAAGTCGTCCAATCACGCTCATCGCTGTGCCGTGCGGCTCGGCCTGACACCGAAGGACCGTGCCGCCTTATTGGTTCCTCGCCGTCGGGATCGGTCCAAGGCAGTCGACTCGGAAGAACACGAACGGATGTGCGTGCGTCTATTTGGGGATGCGAAGTGACGCCCATTCCGTTTTATCGTTGTTTGTTTGTTTCTATGAGTGGCTCCATCTGTTCGGCTTGATTCGTGCACACGCGGGTGCGATTCGGCATCATGCAATTGACATCAAGCCGTCGAGAATCGGTTCCCACTGGTCATCCGCAAAGGGATTGAGAACATCGGTGCTGGCATGTTTCCCTTTCTTTTTGCCTGTCATGCCGCCGCCTAGCTCTTCAAAGAACTCTTCGTGGTTCGCAAACGGCTGGGAAGCATTTTCTTGAGCCGGCACGTTCTTCTTGGGCTGCTTTGTGCGTTTGGCGGCGTCTTCGGCAATCTGCTGCAAATCACCTTCGTCAAACAAGCGATTCGCTGAGTTTGTGATCGCCGGCGCTGGTAACACGGGAGCACTTTGGCCCCGGTTTCCAGGCAAATTGATCACCCGGCCACCGTCGTGCACGGCAATGGGCAAGTCGGTGATGTTCCCGGCCACATTGAGGTGATCATCGCCCTGGCACAACCAAATCTCGATGCTTTCGATCTCCGAGGCAGGGAAACGCTTGAAATTGAAACCGTCAAAGAAATCGGCGTGGACTTTATATTTGCCGTTGCCTTGCCGGTTGATCGTGATGTGGTCGGTGTCATTCGTGCCGACGACCTGCAGCACGCCATTCAGCACACCTGCTCCGGTAACGTAGATTGTCGTTTGAGCAGTCGTGACGCCGCCATCGTCATCGGTCAACGTGACGATCACTTCAAACACCCCGCCGTCAACGTAGATATGTTCGCCCGCAATGGAACCGGAACCACCCGTTTCGGTGATGTCCGCATCGTTGGACGCCCCGTCTCCCCAATCAATGACAGCCGTATGCGTATCGAGCACTCCTGCATCGCTGAACAGCCCAGAGACGGTAATCAAATCCCCTTCATACGCTTTGTCATCTTTAGGAGAGGAACTGATGAATAGATTGATTGCCGGATCGACGTTGTTGACGATTACGGTCGTTTCATCTGACAAAGTCCCGGTGTCGTCATCGGTGATGGTGAGGTTGATTGTGTAGATGTCAGACAAAGTGGCGGTCGGATTGTCATCAAGGTACTGGTGTTGGATGGCGAATTCACGCGTTAGCGGGTTCCATTTTACTCCGCCCGCATCGATTGCCACATCCCCCAATGCCACCGACTGCACGTTCTCGGGCGAAAGCGAATCACCCCAGTTGATGTCGAGAGTAAACGTGTCAAGCACACCCGGATCGACAATAGTTCCCGACAGCGTTGTGAATCCGTTTTCATCAGTCTCCGTGCTGAAAAGATTGGAAATTGTTGGATCGACGTTGCTGACGAATGTAATAAATTCGACTTCCCCTGCGTTATTGTTTCCTTCCATGACCGATACATTTACGTTGTAACTCGCCAGCGGATTTCCACTCTCGCCATCGTCGACATAGGTGTGATCGAAAGAGAACTCAGGCTCTGATTGGGTAATCGTCTCCGTCTGGATCGCACTACCGTCGCCCCAATCAATCGTCATCGTGTAAGTTTCTGCAGTTGCCGCGTCCGACAAGACCCCCGCCAGGGAAACCATATCTCCTTCATTAATCTCCGGTGTGAGAGTTAATGACTCAAAAACGGGTAATGCTTCAGGGGTGACATTAACTTGCCAATGACCATCACGGTCTGCGTCCTGAACATTGAGCCAAACCTCAGGCACACTTTCAGTAGCAAACACGAGTGCAGCTTCGACAGGGAAACCATAGCCTACAAAAAAATCAAATTTCGCCTTGATCCTCGCTTCAAAAACAGAGAATGCGGGTCGGCTGGCGAGAGTCGAATAGGGGCCTAACACATCATTGAGAATCTCATTGTCACGAAAATCACTGACATCTGGGTGAAGCATGTCCCTGTCGAAGCTGCCGTTCTGAAATCCATTGATTGGTCCGGCAAACATGTATTCCATCCCGTCGTCATCTGTGTAAGCGGACAGGTCGACATCATCCGAATCAAAAAATCCCCCCATTTCCGTGCTGATTTTCCATCGGTACTTTTCTAAGTATGGGTCAAGATTTACCGAACGAAGTGCAAATGCACGATTTCCGTCACTTCCTGTCGAAATCCAGTTCGACCCTCCTTGTTCCTGAACCACAAAATCACGTCCGTTGTTCCTAGCTGCTGACCCACGCCTTGACAAATCATTCATCAACTCCAGTACACCGAACCCTGGAATATTGGGAAAAGACTTATGAAAACGTTGCTCATAAGCGATTTCAAGATCTTTGAGAGTCTTGTCTTCACCATCGGTAATCGCCTCAGCGAAATATCTGAGAAATAGGTTTTTCATGCCCTGACCTGTCTGGTTAGATTCATCCACGTCAAGAGTCGATGGATCATCATGAAACAGATCTTGAAATAGCTGGCGTTGGACTGCTGGATCACCTGCTGCCCAGCTCCATACTAAACCTCTTAAGCGATCTCCACGATGTTTGTGACCTTCATCCAAATCGGGGGTATTGGGATCGTCTTCCCCGTAAGGCCCGTCGTTTTGCATTGGGTCATCTTCATCAGGTGTCTCGAAATCTTGATCCACATCATTCTGATAGCCCAGAACAAAATCGACTTTGGCAAAATTAAGATTCCGTGAGGCTGCGTAAATTAGGTCGTGCGTCTTCGCGGCATAGACTCCCGTTGCCCCCCGAATACCGTCGCTCTGCATTGAAGAAAATATGAGTGCATCTTCTGGTTCAAATGGAGGCCATGCATCGCGGATGTCATTCCGATTTACTTGTTCGTAGTTATTTCGATTGGGATTTTTTCCCCCGTCAGCTAAGAATGCGATTCCCGCTGACTTCCAGTTGACAGATACGTCGTTGTCAATGATTTGTGGAGTGGACTCTGAAGGATCAGCGACTACTTTATTGATGCGAATCGCATCCGCGATCACATACTCATCAGCTTTGGTGGTCAATTGTACGGTCAAAGTATTCCCGGTGATCGTAAATACACCCAGGTTTTCCCAGATCACGCCTTTCTCATCGGTGAAATCGTTCGGGTTAACCGATTGATTGACATCAATCGTTGCCAGTGAGGTTGAACCATCCAATACTGTGTACGGCGCGTCAGTCGCCTGGTATACATTTCCTTCCCACGTCGCTGCCACCTCATACTCACCTGGTTCTAGGTCAAATGTCCAACTCGCATTGGGTGATTGGCCTGGGTAAGTCAGACCGGACTGGTAATCGCCTTGGTACCCTCCTGTCTTGTATGGAGCCCAGATGTCATGTCCTGTCGTACTGAATCCGGATTCCCCGTTCTGACCTGCGCCTTCTTCTGCACCGAAAACACCGGTTGTATTTGAATCATTTCGGTGTGTGAAGATGACAACTCGTTTGCCAGCGGCGATCAATTCCCGTCGGGTTGGCCAACCGTGCGGATTTTCAGATGCAAGGCGATCAGCTGGCGAATAGATCATGTCATCGAATATTTCCATCGCCTGATACAGTGCTGTTCTTGCGCCAGGTGTGTTTGCATCATCGTCTTCAAAATCCTTCTCTTCGACACGGTCTTCAAAATCTAGGAAAACGATTTCGTTAGCATTTGCGGGATCATCGAGCCAGTCTTTAATTCCCTGCAGCGTGTCGTCGAATTCGATTTCAATCCCAACAAGATCTTGTGCTCCATGTCGCAAAAAAAGATCCTTCCCATTGGTACCGCCTGCCCAGAGATCCATTTCAATCGAACGTACACCTACATTGAGTTGATTCGTAATGCTGATGGATTGGTTCGGGCTCGTCCCCTGAACCGTTTGAACACCGTCTCCCGTGTCTTCCGGGTAGATGCCGCCCAGAGTGTTAAACGAATTATGAGACGCCAGATACAGAACGTTGCTGATCGGTTCATCGATCGATAGGTTGCTCTGGCTTTTCAGCGCCAGCCAAGTATCGTTTGCTTCAATGTTGTTGGTCGCGGTATATCCAGCCATCCAGAGTGGCACGGCAGACAATTCATGATCGTCAATATCGCCGTTCTCTCCAAAGTCGCTACCTGACAACACCACACGGTCCTCTAATACCTGCATGCCATTGAGGGCTTTGAAGTAGAGGGAACGTGGCGGTTGTGGACGTGATTGGGAGCCTGCGAACCGGGAGGTGTGCTGTGCTTGTCGGAACAGACTTTTTACGAGACGTCGCATTTAAGGCGCCTTTCTTTGGGCGGTGTTGGTCAATGTTGCTAAATCAAGCCCGCAGGACCAACACAAAGAAATCGGCAGGCGCCATCACCGTTGCCCGAAATTGGTCGACATTCACATTACCCAAACTCAATGGCCATTTCTACAATTGGTCCATTCGTTTGATATTTTTTTGAAGATTTTCTATTAGTACAAACTCCTAGCTTCAACCCAGCGGTGACACCAAAGACTTTCGAGCCAAGCCGTTGAAAAAAGTCGCGGACCTGCGTGCATATCACGTCATAATCTTCGCTCCAGCGGGGCGTTCATACGGACTCACCCTGGCTGCTTACAGCAGGTGACGTAAGGGCTGTGTGATCGACAACGATGAGTCGCAGAGCAGCATGAAGCCCCACTGACACCCGTTATGGACTGTTGGGTTTTTTCGTAGACCGTATGTCTTCCGATTCACGGGCCGTGTTCGTGAGGCGTTATGCGTCGGCGGTTTTTTCGTAGACCGTCTGCCCATGAGCCAGCAGGTCACACTCTGATCAACTCTGATCAACTTGCCCCAAAAGTTGCTTGAAATGGGGTGTAATTGTGTATAATTACAAGCACGTAAACCCTATAAAACAAGGGTTATTGTAATTGTAGTTGATACACAAGACTGACTGGCAGCCAGAAGGTCAGGGGTTCAAGTCCCCTATACTCCACCTGACAACTCGCTGATACGTAACGATTTACGTGACATGCCAAGAATGAGCAGTGTAGCTTCTACCGGCTAAATACCGGCTATTGAAGGAGCACGACCCATGGCAAGGCGTCCCGGTTACAATCTCCACAAACCGAGTGGACAGGCGAGAACTCAGATCAACGGCGTTGAGCATTGGCTAGGGAAGCACAATTCCCATGAAAGCCGCCGACGCTACCGCGAATTGATCGAGCAGTGGAAAGCCGACCGCAAAGACCAGTCGGTTGGATTGCGTCCCGACATCACGGTTGGTGATCTCGTGCAGCGTTACCGCGCGTTCGCTCACGACCACTACCGCAAAAACGGTCGTCAGACATCCGAGGTATCCGCGCTCGAAAGTGTGTTGCGGGTGATCGAGAAGTCCCACAGCAAAACCTACGCTGCCGACTTCGGACCGAAGGCGCTAATACAAGTCCGCGATAAAATGATCGCGCTGGGCTGGAAGCGGATCAGTGTCAATAAGCAGGCGGGCCGTATCCGTCGTATGTTCAAGTGGGCGGCGAGTGAGGAACTGTTATCGTCATCGGTTTATCACGATCTGATGACCGTGCAGGGGCTTGAATCGGGCCGGTCATGCGCCGTCGAGAGTACACCGGTCACGCCCGTTCCCGTAGACACGCTGACGGCGATTCTGCCGCACCTACGGCCACCAGTGGCGGCGATGGTACAACTGCAATTGCTGACCGCTATGCGCCCGGGTGAAGTCCTTCACATGCGTGCCGAAGAAGTCGACTGTTGGGGCGACGTTTGGGAATACAGACCCGGTTCACACAAGACGGAACACCATGGAAAAACGCGAGTGATTTTCATCGGTCCGAAGGCGCAGAAAATCATTGAGCCGTTTCTGAATGCTACCGAAACCGGCTATGTGTTTCGGCCAACGATGCGCAATAACAAACTGCCGGCGAATCGCCCCTACGGACGCGACTCATACCGCAACGCTATCAAGCGAGCATGTGAAAAGGCCGAAGTCGATGACTTCCATCCGCATCGCATCCGCCACACTGCTGCAACAGCATTACGCCAGCAAGGCGACGTAGAAACTTCAAAAATAATCTTAGGTCATGCAACGATTGCAATGACAGAAGTTTACGCCGAGCGCGACCACTCAAAAGCGCGTGACGTGATGAAGCAGCTAGGTTAAACGTATTGACAATGTGAGAATGGTATTTAAGATTGAGTGACTTCGTAAAATGATTGCCAAAGTTTCCACAGCAAAATAGCCGCCTTAATACTACTACTGCTAGTTTCTAATTTAGAGATTAGTGAAGCGGCTCCATTCAAAGCAAAAATTGGCTATGTGAAACCGGGCACAACCCCGGACACATTGCATTTCCGATACCTATCGTTGTAATCAGGTCAGCGTTTGAACGTGATTTCTGAGCTAACGGGTATCGGTGCGATTTTGCGCCGGAGCCAATTACAATTTGAACTGATGTTGCACCAGCCAGTGAAGAGAGGTGCAACGGTTGGCCGGAGAGGTCGACCACTTCAGAAAATCGTCGCACTGTTCGACCCACCGAGGGCGAATCCAGGTCGGTTTGCTGAGGGTAACACGAATAGCACACAGGATTGTGCGCTCGTGATTACGTCTCGGTGAATTGATTCGGATTCGCCCTTTTTTCGTCTTTGCATTTTAGGAGCTTGATTGATGACGACCGTTTCTACTTCTCGTGATGTGATGATTGACCCGTTCGGTGAAGACACTGAGCCGATTTCAAAAATCTGCAAGACGATCCTCGGCAAGCCGTCGGCGCAGACTGTTTGGCGGTGGAGCCGGATCAACCGCGGCAACAAGCACTTTCACGGAGAGGCTTAATGAGTCCATGAACCGCAAAGAAAAAGCATGCTAAATCCCAAAATCCAAAATGCTCATTTTTTACAAAACATTGAAAGCGCACGAAAAGGCCCGGCAAGAGGGAAGTGGAAATCTCTCACCGGGCCAAGTGTTCACATTCCCTGCAAAGGGATACACGGGTGATATCAATAACACACTGGACGGACAAGTTCACTTATCTGCCGATCGACTCGAAAACCAAACGTCCGCCGAAAGGAGTGCTCAACAAACCAGCCTATCAGGGCGGAGAGAAGCCGCGAAAGTCGTTGCCAGGTGAAAACTCGGCGTGTTGGTTGGATACGTCTCAGGCGGGCTGGCAGTGGTCGAAATCGAACGGATCATCGACCACGAGCGACAACTCCAAGAAATCGGCGTTAATGCAAGTCAGTTGTAATAAGGCCTTGCCAGAAAAAAAGGCCGACCGAAAATGGCCGACCCTAGTGTGTGTGCACCGGTGAGATTAAACCCAACCACGCAATAGGGGAAGACAGATGCCAGAGATGGCGCACGAACCGACACTCGCAGAAATCAAAAAATGTGCGAGCAAATCCAAGCCCAATGGACCGAAGCTGAGAAGTTCTCACGCCGCACCGGCCGCCCGCAATGTGAATTTGAATCCTCCCATTGGAAACCCCCGGTGGCGAAACGCGAGCGAACCAGAAAGGTTAACCAAGGTTAAGACCATGAGTGACTGTGTGGGTTTGATGGAACAATATGGCGAGAGATACCGAGTGACGTTTGACCCCGTAATCGATCCGCACGGCCGGCAGCGCGACAAGATCGACCCCATATTGCAGGTCTTAAAGTGCCGCTTCGGCGAGATCTACCCGCAGGGTGGCGATTTACTGGTGATCGAATTACGGAACCATCCTAGTATTGCCCGGCAGTTGAAGGAATCAGGCTGTTGCCAAGTCCACCAAGAGGGTGAAGGCGAAATCTGGCTGCTTTTCCAGGCAGAGCACTTCGAGGCGGTGGCCGAGATCGTGAAGCCCCACCGCCGAACGCAGATCAGTGATGAGCGTCGCCGGGAACTGGCTAAGCATGTCCAACTTTTCAATGTGAGCTCTTCGATAAAACAGCGAGGATTCGACGTCAGAATCAACGCTAGCACGTCGGCGCGACAAATACCACTCGGAATCGGCAACCGGCGTTTTAATGCACCATTTGGCGGCCTGACCACCGGAATTCCCAAGATCGGAAAATGGCCCTCCAACAACACTGATCTTTGACAACATATTCCGACTGTCCCGCAACCGAAAGCAAGGCCAGGACCGTTATTTGTTTATTCCGCCAATCGGGAAGGGGTATTACGCCAACTTGATTGAGCGTCAGCCACATGATCAGCTCCACCCGGAAAAACAACATGGTGGCGCGATGCCTTTTGGCGAGAATTTAGGGAATACTCCTGCCCGGCCTGACCGCGGGCCAGGACGGCACGGAGGCAGTGACATACTCAATTGAAGCAATGTGTCCAGAATCGCCGCCACTCGCGCCCGGTGCGTGGAGGCGCAGGGCGAATACCTCAGAGAACACGGCGACTGTGATCAAGATTTTCAATACGGGGGCAGACGGCACAAAAATCGCCACGCCGCGCGTGGGCGTAAAAATACGTTTTGTGCTAAGTTGAATAGGTCCGATGCTCTAACACATGTCACACGCGGTCGATTAGGTGCAGGTCAATTGCAATAACGTTGCGGTCGCCGCCCAGTTCCAGGGCCTGTCGTGCCTCCGACGCAACACGTTAAATCTTGCCGAATGGGATGCGATCACCCATTGCCTCCCCCCCAAAATGGCATTTCATTCCCGGTATTATTTTGACCCCAAAACGCTGGGTTATTGGGTTCTGGCCAGCAGATCGAATAGGTCTTCCTCGTCGTCCAGTAGATTGAAGCCATACACAAAATCGTTCCCCAGGCCGGAGTCGATGTAGTTGGTGCCGTAGGCCACGATGAAATAGTATCCGGCGAAAGTGGAGATGTACGTGAAACCGCCGCCGACATGGATATTGTCATTGTGAGCACCGCAGAGAATCGTATTGCTACCGCCCCCGCAAATCCCGTCTAAAAGCGTCGGCCAATCATTGTGTTCAGATGATCTGCCACGGCGATATGACTGATCAGGCAGAAATGCTGGCTGCTGCACGAGTCGCAACTACGAATAACGCAGATCATGAATCCGCTGCATCTGGTGCCGGAGATTCAGGAAGAAATATTGTTTCTGCCTCAGACGGTTGCGGGTTGCGATCCGACTCACGAAAAGCTGATTTGGCCGGTTGCCACGAAGCATGGAGTAGGAAGTGCGGCGAGGGATTTGGAAGCGAATTAGCAATTTCCCAGTCAGACGGCGGTGGGACATGCCGTTGCGCGAAACCCTGGATGGAGATGTCCCACGACGCTACAATGAATTTTTTGCAGCCTGTAATTGATAACCGCTCTATTCACATTCATTGTACAAAATGAAATGGATAAATGACGAAGCCAATTCATGATTCCCGACTACGGTCTGGATCAGATTGACTGTATGGGCTAATACCAGTTCTATCAGCGGCTCAATGAACTGTCTGAGGCTGGAGCAATCCGAAGATTGACAATAGGCTGCAGTTCGGAGTTCAGCCATGAACGTGCCACGAAAGAGTCGTCTTTCAAATTAACGAAGCAAATGAGGTGGTGGTGAGTAACAATACGCTGGCTAGTCATTTTCCATTCTAAGGGCCAGTCTACCAATTCATGAATTTGCCCGAGCGAGCCGCCTGACCATCTCTTTAGATGGAGGTGCATTTGGCAAGACGCTCAATGCTGTTCATTATTTGAAATCAGTGCAGTTCCACCTCCGAACTTGTTCGCCGTTATCTCATGCTCTTCAACTCCTACGCATTTCTGATTTTCCTGCCGATTGTTTTGGCGGTCTATTATTGCTTGAACTTGCGTGCGCAAAACCTGTGGTTGCTCGCGGCAAGCTGGTTTTTTTACGGTTCGTGGGATTATCGTTTTTTGGGTCTTTTAGGAATCTCGACGGTCGTCGATTATTTCTGCGGACGGTGGATCTATCAATCCACGAATCCCCGCACGCGCAAACACTTGCTGCTGGTTAGCATTGTCACCAATCTTTCCATTCTGGGCTTCTTCAAATACTACGGATTTTTCGTAAGTTCCCTCATAGCGCTCTTGGCGTCATTAGGTATTCGCGCCAACGTGCCTATGCTGAATATCTTGCTTCCTGTAGGAATTTCCTTCTATACGTTTCAGACGATGTCGTACACCATCGACATCTATCGCGGATTGGACAAACCGTGCGATAGTATTGCGACGTTCGCGCTTTTCGTATCGTACTTTCCGCAATTGGTCGCCGGTCCTATCGAACGCGCCTCAAGCTTGTTGCCGCAACTGAGCCAAAAACGAACGATTACTGGCCGCTGTTTGCGCGAAGGCTTGATGCTGATCGTTTTGGGATATTTCAAAAAAGTGGGGGTCGCCGATACCCTGGCGCCTCTTGTAGACACGAGGTTTACTTATCCCGATCAAGCCACATCTGCGGACCTATTGTTTAGCTTGTATCTGTTTGCGATCCAGATTTATTGCGATTTCTCTGGGTATACCGATATTGCACGGGGTGTGAGCCGTTTGTTAGGCGTGCGATTGATGGTGAATTTCGCCCAGCCTTACTTTTCTACGTCAATCACAGAGTTTTGGCGGCGTTGGCATATTTCACTTTCAACTTGGTTGCGAGACTACCTCTATATCCCTTTGGGAGGGAATCGGCATGGAACCTTGATCACCTATCGAAATTTGTCAATCACTATGTTGTTGGGCGGCTTATGGCACGGCGCTAGTTGGAATTTCATCGTGTGGGGGGCCTTGCACGGGATGTATTTGTCGGTGGACCGACTGAAACATGGTTCACGGCCGCCAATTTCCGAGTGGACCTGGAGAAATTCTTGGTGGATGATTGTGAAGATGTTCGTCGTATTTCACCTCGTCTGTCTGGCTTGGATTGCCTTTCGCGCTCAAAATCTCCCCGATGCCCTGCATTTTTTAGAAGGAATTTTCGCCGGTCGCCACAATGCTGAAATCAATGAAATCTCTTGGATGAGCAAGCGCCTGTTGATATTGATAGTTACGTTGGCGGCGATTGACATTTGTCAACGGGCGTCGAACGACCACGTGGTGTTTCTGCGGCTGCCCACAATCTTACAGGGCGCATTCGTCGCGCTGCTGATCGCCCTAACACTCGCATTCGGCGGAATTGATGATCAAGTTCCCTTCATCTATTTTCAGTTCTAGCTGGTCCAAACTCTGGGACCAGGATACTGTAATCTTGCTGCGCGTCGTCATCGTCGCCGGTTTGTTACTGGTGGCAGGTGAAGCGGCCTCGCGGGTAGCCCTCAAACCGGTGGGGACATTGTGGGAGTATTGGAACCCCGAAGCTGCAGTGAAATTCCGATGGTACCGCGATGTCTGCGAATCCTCCACTGCAGATGATGTGCACATGCCCGATATACTCGTCGTTGGCGATTCGACGGCGGCGCGGGATTTTGACCCCGTCGAACTCGAGTCGCAAATCGCGCCGGGCTATGAAGTGTACAATCTGGGGTGGCCGGCGAATTTTCCGATGGCGTTCCAGTCTTCGACGATTCCGATGCTCCGCGACGGACAGCGGGTTCCAAGCGTCGTCGTCGCCTCGTTTTCTCCCAGTGCTTTTGCGGATGACGCAACGGTCCACCGGTTTGAAGCCAACATTCTCCACTCCGCTTATTGTCGTCGTCAACGAGAGGGCACACTCATTCAAGACTTCTTGTGGATGACCCGAATTCGTCCAGCTTTGCGATGGCAGAAACTTTGGTTCTCGGGCAAGCAACCCGGGCCACCCCCGCGCAAAGGTTTTTATCCTCTTGACGGACATGAAGAAAAGTCCGAGCTAGGCGGGCATCGAGATGAATTGCGCCTTTCAGAAAATCGACTCGATGTCTTGCGGGAATTGGTCGAACTATCCTCCGAGCGAAATTTCCAATTGGTAATCGTGATTCCTCCCATTCAAAATGTTGATGCGATTCCCGAAGTGACTGAATTTCGGCGCGCCCTCGAAACGATCTGCAAAACCGAGAATTGCCATGTTGTTGACTGTCTCAATGTCGAGGGGGGTTCACAAAAATATTTCTGGAACGTCACCCATTTAAACCAAGACGGCGCCAAAGTGTTTTCGCGTTGGTTTTCTAAAAATGTCTTGCGGGACGTGCTACCGCCTGCACCATAAGTTGCTCTAACACGTTATTGCCGGGTCGCATACCGGCACGATGTTGCCAAATCGATATTTGCATACAAAGGCCCATTAACCGGCCGTTCGTTGGTGCGGATGGACCGATTAGCCTACGAGCAATCACTTTAACTTAGGACGCCCAAGCCCCACTGACATGCAAGTAATTGCGGTCGCCGAGTGTTAACATGCGAACGCTGGAGAGGAAGTTCGGCTATCCGATATTACGTACATTCCGATGGTGTAGTTTTTTTATAGTTAACTAGCGGTGCTGGATTGGTTCAGTCGGTATATGGTGAGCTGGCAGTTGTCGAGCAGGTTGGACAGCACGTTTTGCCTCAACAATTTGGAAGAGGCGTTGCTGCAAAGCACGCCGAAAATTTCAAATTCCAACCAAGGCGAATAATTCACATCGACGAGTTTTACCAGTCGCTTGGAGCCGTCCGGGATTTGGGTGAGTATGGATGGCAAGGGGCGGGCGCTAGACAACGTGCTGGTGGAACGATTGTGGTGGAGCATGAAATACGAGGAGACTTACCTGAAGAGCTACGACTGCGTGCCCGAAGTGGAAAAGGCGATGTCGCGTTACTTCAGATTTTCACGCGTGAGTGATTGCACAGTGTGTTAGATAGACGCACGCCGGCGGAAGTGTTCTTTGGGAGCGATTGAGGGCGGAGCAAAGCGAAAGCCATTTCGCACCTCTGCAGAAGCTCAACGAACGGGGCCAGCGGAAGGTGTTATGGAGCAGTTCAAAGATCGCTTAACTTGGTTGAAAAGTGGTTTAGGAAATGGGGGCCACATCACTGTTTGAACTCCGAGGAGCTCAGGTTTCATAAGCCCAAGTGGCGTCGGAATTACTGTTGCCGAATGATGCAACACGCGTTAGTCCAATAATCCCTTCCACGCCATGCGGGCAAATCGTGGTTTTGTTCCAAGCACTCGCTCTCGTAGCAACTGACGCAAATTAGAGTTTGGTCATCGTGGACCGATTTACGAGTTTCTCCGTCCAAGGGTTTGTGGCAGCGCGGGCAAGTAGTCATGAGTATGATCCCGTTTTAAAACAGAATGTTAACCATTTTTATGTTAAACTTGCCTTGAACCTAACGCGACAAAAAAAAACTGGATCCCTTACTGTTTCCAACTTAGATTTTCTACCTCCCAACACGTTCGTATCAGTGGATCAGTTTTTCAAACGGGGGTTAAGTTGAGTTGCGCGGGTCGGTCGGAATATCAGGCCGTCGTCGTTGTGACAATATGAATTCAAAACTTCGACATCTCGAATTGAAAAGGCGGGCTGCGTCAGTCGGCGGAGAGCCGTCGCCTCACAGACGCGCAGTTATCATGTCGCTTGCCATCTGAATCTCAAGAACTTCGTCGGAATAACGGTGACTTATCCTCTGCAGTTCTGTCGCAGGCACCGTTCGTCAATCGCCTGGGTGATCAATGCGTTCCAAGTCTCGTTTTACTCATCCTTGCCAGGGAACGTCACGCAATAAATACGTTTACCGAATTGCTCGATGCGGCACGAGGTCGGTTCTCCGAGGCAAGATACTTTGAAGTCTCCTGAATCCGAATGGACTCCGAATGAAAATCCGGCTAGGTCCGCGGGGGTTAACGTCTCGAATCGGACACCGTCGGGACGAAAATCGATGCGGTTACTAATCTCGACATGATTGCGCAACACCAAATAGTCTAAGAGCTGCGCCGTTCCCGATAGCATGAGATCCTGCCGTCGATACAACTGAGCTAAATACTCAAGAGCTTTGACCGTGGAGGGAGGCACGTGTTGCGGGTCGTCGACGCGGTCCGCCCGCGGCTTTCCCAGATGCGTATAGACGACGCATGTGCCGCCGATGGTCAACAGCCGGTCGATGAAATCGCGGGCGAGAACCGTCGAAAGCCCATCGATGTCGGCATGCGGCCACTGCCCGTACCGGGCAAAACGATAAAACGTTTGTCCGTCGGGAAAACTGTGCGGCTCGTACTGACGGTTGTTGACCGGCACGTAATCGAATGCCCTGGCGTCCACAACTCTCCACAAAGGTTTCGCCACCACGTCGGCCACGGCGCGGGCGAGTGATATCCAGCGGTTTGATGAACGTGCTGCATACCATTCCAGTAGAGACACGTGTCGGTCCTGGCCGATCGTTTTTGTGAGTTTACCGTCCCAAATGTATCTCACGCCAACCGCGTGGACCAAATCCAGCATATACTCGTAGTTGGGATACTCATGGCCCGACGAATCTACGGACAAGGGGATCGCCTTACGGTTCGCACGATGGATCAGGTTACCGGAGAAGTTGCTGTGGTCCGTCCAAACGCGGGGAACGATGTTGTGGTGCTGGAGGATTTCACAGCCCTGTTCTGCATCCTCGCGACAAAAGCGGTGTGATCGGCTATCCTGGTAATCCCCCCAGGTGTGCATCGTATCATGGGGATGTGCCTGGAGAATCTCGGGATAGTCCCGCACATTCACTTGCTCCGGCAGCGTTTCATTATGGTTGCTGATAAAAAATGCGTCGGCGAACGGCAACTGCAATTCTTCCCAAATCAAATGATGCAGTTGCCGCCAGCGCTCAATGGTCGTGAAATCGGGGTCGTTGGAAATGGTTAACCAACTCCGATAAGGAGGTGGAACGGCGAGTAAACCGAGTTTTCTACCCGCGCTGTCTAAGCAGTGAGGTGACATTTGCTCAGTGGCTCCCATTCCAACAGGACGCGGCGACATCGTTTTCTTTGTAAATCGAATCAGCCGAACGCAATCGAACCTGATCGCGACTCGCCGCAACCAGTCGATCCGTCAATTCGGTGACCGTATCTTGAAAGTGGCGATCAACCATAAGCGCAGTCCCCATCCACGTAGCTGAATGATGGCGGCCCTGAAGCGTCGATGGCTCGGCTCATTCGAGAGTCCTCGCTATTTGACAGCCATTGATACGAGCGTTGTCCTTGACTCACTGTCCTTGCCAACACGCGGATTCCGCCGACGGCCTGTTCCATCTCCATCGGCAGTACAAGTTGTTCGACATCGAATCGCTTGGCGTGGAGAATTGCCAACCACAAAACGGCCTCGTACTGCGACGGATCCAAAACACGCACGTCAAGCATCTTCAAAGTACGCCGCCCGCGTTTTTCTGTCACAAGCAGAGTGACGTATCCAGTGCACTCGCCCCGTTCGTTCTCCAGTTCCACGGCGATGAACCGCGACAAATTCCGCACATCCGAAAAGGCGTAAGGTGGGTGAGTCGGGGCTTTCGCCTCGGGGATCCAGGGATTATCCAACATCCAATTGACGGTCTCAACGTCGCGACATACGGCGGTTGGACTTGGCAACTCGACATAGACGGGGGGGCGGACGCGCTCGACCTCTTGCGACGTCACAGTGGAAAGCTGGCTACTTGCGCGGCAACTCAAACGGCCAAGAACCGTCCGGCGAATCGGGACGTAGAGCAGTGATTGTGAAAATTCGGAGCGAGGTTTTCTGCCCGTGATCTTGGCCGTAAGCCGCCCAAATTTCCGGGTCAAGGCGCTCACCAAGTCCAGGTTGCGCAAGTCGAGTTTCAGAAATTCCAGCCGGCCGAAATCACGAAAACCGAATGCGGTACACAACCGGCGGGACGGTTCGTTAAAACCGGTGATGACCGTATCCTTTTTCATCAATATCAAACGTTTCATGAGTTGAAGCACAGCTGTGCTGGTGCGATATTCCGGCTGGACGAATAGCCCGTAGGTCCAAATCATAGGAATCTGTTCCTGACCAGTTCGTAGCACTCCCGGAATGACTCCTAGATGTCCAACGCATTTCTCCCCCGAGTAGGCGACCAACAAGCCGACATCGCCGGGCGACGCGAGGGGATTTTTAGCCTGTGCTTCCGCGCGAGCGGACGTAATCGGGCTGATAACCTGGCTGTGGGCTTGCTCCGCGTAGGAACGTGCAAATTGCGGCAGGTCCTCCGTTGCGACCGCCTCGATACGGATCCGGTTCGACATGGGATTGCCTCTGCTTGGGAAACGGGCGTTCGGTCACCTACCGGTTGGCATTCCGACGTTGGACGAGATAGTCGCCCAAGAACAAGCAGTCAATTCCCGTACCCAAAAACGTAGTCAATGCCTCACGCGGGGAATTGACCATTGGTTGGCCCTTCACGTTAAAGCTGGTGTTCAAAACCATCCTGCGTCCGGTGGCGCGGCCAACCTCCTCCAGCAACATCCAAAAGTCCGAATTGTGGTCCTGGGAGACGGTTTGTACGCGTGCGGACCCGTTCACATGCGTGATTGCAGGAAGAGCGGCCCGGTGTTCCTCGCGGACGTCGACTATCATGATCATATACGGCAGTTCGGTACCCGGATCGACATCGAACCAGCGGTGGACCTCTTCTGCCGCCACGGCGGGTGCGAACGGCCGGAAACCCTCCCTTTTTTTGACCATGGCGTTGATTCGATCGCGCATTTCTGGATGGCCGGGATCCGCTACGATACTGCGGTTGCCTAGCGCCCGGGGGCCGAATTCCATACCGCCGCGAAACCAAGCCAGCACTTCTCCGTCGGCGACGCGCCGTGCAGCGTCCTGGCAGGTCGCTTCTAGGGAGTCAAACTTGGTGACAGAAATCTCCGCCTCGAATTTGACGAGTTCCTGCTGGATGTCTTCGTCGGAATAGGCCGGTCCCAAGTAGGGTGGGGCCAATCGTTTGGCCGGAATCGCATCACCGTGGTACTGGGACCTAGATAAAGCCGCGCCCAACGCCGCGCCATCGTCTCCGGCGGCTGGCTGCACGTAAATGTCGTCGAACAATCCCGACCGCAAGAGTTTTCCGTTGGCCGTACAATTCAGCGTCACGCCGCCGGCCATCGCCAGGTTGCGTGCGCCGAGCCGCTTACCGAATGTTCCGCACAGGTGCAACATCGTATTGTCGAGACACTCTTGCAACGCTGCCGCGATATCGCGGTGGTCGTCAGTGATCTCCTCCTCCGGTGACCGAGGCCGTATGAGATTCTCCGACAAGTATTGCCGCGTCGCCTGATTTGTTTCTCGCTCTTCACGGGTTTTGTTGAGTTGCAAAATCGGAATTTTAAATGTGCCGTCGTCGTTTAATTGAACCACATCTTGAAAGAACTTGCGATAACGGCTGGGATCACCATAGGGTGCCAGGCCCATGATCTTGTATTCGTCGGCGTTGAAGTCGAAGCCGACGTGCAAGGTGATTAACGAATACAGGATGCCGATCGAATCCTGGGCGGAGACTTGCTGAACCAATTCAAGGTTTCCACCCGTGCCCCGATAGATGGAGGCGCTGTGTGCCTCGCCCATGCCGTCTATCACCACGACCAGGCAGTCATCCCATCCGGACGTCAAGTAGACACTAGCGGCATGCGCAAAGTGGTGATTTATTTGAACCACGCGGTCTTCCGGGAATCCGTCGAGATCTCGTCGGACGTGCTTCAACAATGCTTCACGGGAAAACACTTCATCGTACTGTTGCCGCGTTGCCGGGTCCAAAGCGTAGATTGCCCGATAAGGGGCATAGTCGAATCCGTGCACGAGTTCATCAACATCGCCCAGCGTCAATCCCGCTTCCCGCAGACAGTAATGGATTGCATTGACCGGAAAGGCGCCCGTATGTTTATTCCCAGTGAATCGTTCTTCCTCCGCAGCAGCCACGATGCGGCCGTCTAAGACCAGCGCCGCCGCGGAATCATGACCTTGTGAAATCCGATACTCCCGTTCCTCCAGACCCGGCCAGTGCGCTTTCTTAAAGGGCATGGCGTCTTCCAAACCACTGATTCCAATAATGTTCATCAGTTTCCGTTTCTGCTAAACGTGTATCTTGAAGTGTCGTTACAGGAGAAGGAAGAGGGGGGCAAGCCCATACCGATTTGGCCGCGAACCGATTGGTCAATCAAGATTTCATCGCGGCTTCGGTGATGCGTGTTAGTCCGCCCAATGTCGTGAACTCCTCTGGATCGAGTTCGGAAAAATCGATACTCGCGCCGAGTTCACCTTCGATTTGCGTCAACAATCCCACCAAGCCCAGCGAATCGAAGATTTCCGACTCAAAGAAATCAAAGTCGTCGCCGATATCGTCGACAGCGATCGCTTTGACTTCCGCGGCGGCGCGTATTTTTTGGAGGATAAAGTTTCTCACGTCAGTAGTTTGATCATTCATCAACGAGTCCTCGAATTTGTTCGCTCAATGTGCGACGGTCGACCTTGCCGTTGGCATTGAGAGGGATTTGTGGGACAAATATCACGCGTCGTGGCACCATATAGTCCGGGAGCGATTGCTTACAATGCGACAGAATACGCTGCGTTTCCAACTCCGGATTTTCTGTGAAGACCGCATAAATGCATTCTGCGGCCGCCTGCATCGGCGGCCAGCCGAGCGCCACCGCAGAATTGTCTCCGGACTGCCGCAGCGCGTTTTCAATCTCCTGTAATTCCACCCGATGCCCCAGCACTTGAATCTGATTGTCGATCCGACCGAGGTAATGAATGCAGCCGGTTTCATCCTCCCTGACCAAATCACCCGTGCGGTACCACAACTCATCGCTGCTGCCCAGATGGATAAACTGTTCTGCCGTCTTCGCGTCGTTGTTCAAATAGCCCCGGGTAACTTGAGTTCCGCTCAGACAGAGTTCGCCCTGTTGTCCAGACGACACCGGTTGATATTCCGCATCGATGATGGCGTGCGATTGACCGGTGAACAGCGTACCGATCGGTACGACGCCGTTTGTGAAGTTAGCCGAGTCCGCAGTTTCCGGGTTCCAAGGGAAGTGGGAAATCGCGATCGTGGCTTCCGTCGGCCCATACAGGTTTTCGACAACCGAATTCGGAGCGGCAGCCTGCCACGCCTTTGCCGAAGACGCTAGCAACGGCTCACCGCAGAACAGACTATAACGAATCGTGGGAAACGCCCCGGGTTCAAGCAATCGTAGTCGTTGCAAAAACGAAGCGACCGAAGGGACCGAAAACCACATTGTGATCTGTTTTTCGCGGATGAATTTGGCGGGCGCCATTGTGGAGCGTTCGGGGACACAGCACAAACAACCACCATTGCTCCAACATAAAAACATATCGTGCACGCTGAGGTCGAATGTCAAATCAAACGTTTGGGAAAACCGGTCCTGTTCGTTCACGCCGTACCGCTTTGTCAAATACCGCAAATAGCTCACAACATTCCGATGGCTGACCGGAACTCCTTTCGGATCGCCGGTACTGCCCGAGGTGAACAATAAATACGCGATGTCATCGTCACCTACGTCGTCCGGTACCGCTGGCAATTGAACTGACGACATCGCCGATTCGGAAACAAATTTGTGAAGTGGAAATTCGTTGGTTAGCTCTCCGACGTCCACTGTGTCTGCCAAAACCAGCGTCAATGGCCGCGAGACGCCGGGCAGCAACTGTTTCAACAAAGACACCGCTTCACTACCGACGACGATCGTCCGCATACCAGAGGCATCAATCATTTTCAGCGTGCGCTCTTGTGGAAAGCGCGGATTCAACGGTACGTACGCTTTGCCAGAACGGAGGATTCCTAATACTCCGCTATAAGCGACGAGGCTTCGAGCGGCAAGCAAGCCGGCGACGCGAGTTGGATCGTTTTGAGTTGCGATTGTGGCTGCGATACGGCCCGCGAACTGATCGAGCCTCTCGTAGGAATACGATTCGCTGCATACTTCGAGTGCCGCCTTAGTCGAGAATTCACGCAATGACGCACAAAAGCTCGTTAGGAGGTGGTATCTCATATCAAAATCCTGGGAAGGCATTCCACGTGGGAATACACATCTGAAACACTTAGGGCAACCATGAGGTTGATCTAATCACGTCATGTCTGTGAAGAATCCATCTAGTGAATCTTGCTGCAATTTTAGCGATGACGCAGAACGGGAGGCAAGGATTTTTGTAGCGTTTCGAGAACCGGCAGGAAACCGTCAAAGGCTAGGAGGGTTTTTCTGAAAAAAACAGTTGTGATTAGCGTTGGCCCTGAATCCCGAATACAACACATCCTCAAAATCGATGGGATATTCTTATCGTCTGCCGATCAGGACGTACCTAATTCAGTGATTCCTTAGGACTTCGCGGCGTTGTGACGGTCATGATTGTGTCTGACTGATGGAGCAAATTATCCAACCGAAAGGTGCCGGGGATCGAAAATTAGTCGCTTCAGTAGCTGTGGCCGATCTTCAGTGAGTCGCGGAAACAATGTCCCAGTTGTTCGGCCTATAAAATCAGCCAGATCAAACCGCTATACGCATAGCGCAAGATAGCATTGCGTTCTTGCTGTTGTACTTCCCACATTGCAATCTGGCGTGCAATGTGCATGCACAGCCACCAGCTTTGCAGACAACGAACATCGATTTTCCCAAAGCCATGCCGCAACGGCCGATGTGACAGGTGCTGTCCAAAAACGAGTTACTGCCGTTTTCGTCCCGATAGTTCTCGTTGAACTGATAAATGTCAACATACGACTGGTCACCATATATCTTGAGACTAACGGTCGCTTCCTGGTGGGTAACAGTTCGGAAAAACAGGCAATGGTCCGAAACCGGAAAAACTGTCATGTTGGCTAAGTCTAAACCATCGAAACTGGCTGTTCAGCTACGAAGTGTCAGTTCGTGTGCTGCGATTCATTCCCAAGTGTTCTCCGACAAACGTCGAGGATTACCAAGCTGACTCAAAAAATCTCCGCCCTGTAACAATACTGTATACCCGCTAGGTTGGAACCAGTCCTCTAAGAGCAACAATTGTTGGCGCTTGGGCAGGGCTGCGTATCTTTCACGGAGGTCCAATGAGGTGAGAAACTTCTCTGGCGTTGCTCGAGGCAAAGGCAACTTATTGTCGTTGGATAAACGGCTCTCCACGAGTACGCCGTTATTTTCTAAGGCAAATCCAAATGGAATCCAAGTAGAAAATTCGTCATGCGGTATAATATCGTGGATCTTTTCAAGCGTATACAACACCTCGTAATTGTTGATGTAAGCGTCGACAATCATCGCATCCACGTCTTGTTGATTTCGCAATTCCCAACCATATGGGAAATCTGTAAAGCCCATGGTCTTAGCCATCGCGATTTTTGCATGAGTGGCATCCTCACCGTGAAAGTGAGTTAAAAATCGTTTCCGCTTCATCCTTTCCGCAGACCCATATTCTCCATAAACGTAAAAGAAAATTGCTCCGTTTTTCGTCGTTAGGCGACTTAATGTGGTCAGCAATTCGCGTGGGTTTTCAAGGTGATGCAATACTCCCATACAGAAAATAAAGTCGTATTGGCCAAATTCTTGAGTATTCAATTTCGCGGCATCAATTGCCCGGAATGACACAGAAGTATCATCGTACGATTTTTTCGCCATTTCCGCGTATTGGATCGATGGTTCCGAGAAATCGATACCGAGATATTCGTTATTGGGATATGTGCTAGCGAGTTCTAACAGTCGTAGTCCAGTTCCTGTTCCAACATCCAAGATCCGCTTATTCGCGAATGTGTATCCGCATTCCATTTCAAAAAGGCGTACGAGATTCGCCAATTCCGAATACCGTTTGCCGTCTTCAGGAAGTGAAGGATAGGGATAGGATTCGTATTGCCCCAAAATGCGAGCCGGGTCACCATTGGCCGTCATGATACATGCCACTCCTTGAAACTGTTGTCACTCGAACGTCTTAAATGTCCCAAGCCCAATGCAGGACGTCAAAGATTTATCATACTTCAACAACTTCCACTCGCCAAATTTCTCTGGAATAGTTGAACATTGCTGCTCCTGTTTTTACCATTGCTACCGCCTTGTAGAACGTGCCAAGCTATCAATTCAGCCGTTGCCGCGACCGAACAGCTTGGCATGTATACCCAAATTCCGAGCCGCCTCGGCCAGCGAATACCCCTATTCGGTCCCCAGCCTCACCGCCTCAAGTTTGAACTCGTCCGTGTAATTACGACGTTTCCGCTTCATCATCTTTCATCCTCCTCATGAGCAGTATACGCTCTTGTTTGTGCGCCTATTATTCATGGGGAAGTCCAAGTGCCTACCATAGCATCGAATACCCAACTGCTCCGAGTTCGTCAGGAATGTGCTCTCGGAGTGATGTAATCGCTACATTGCTCGATGTTGACACCTATCGAAAATCTATCAGCCGCGTATGCCGCAAAGCCAAGATCCCCGAGTGGAGTCCGAACCGATTACGGCACAATGCGACGACGAGAATTCGGATGGAGTTTGGTGTCGAGGACGCGCAAGTCATCCCAGTTTTTTATGCGCGAGACGAAACGGCACGCGACGCCTATTTTCAGGAGTCGCAATGATGAGAATCGTTTCCAGATCGAACCTAGTAATTGACCCGTTCGATCCCGACCTCAAGACGCTCAAGGAGATCGGCATAGGCCTGTCTGGACGCCCCGGCGAAATGACCCTCTGGCGCTGCATGTCCAAAGGGATCAATGGCATTCTACTGCCGGTGATCCGCATTGCTCACAAGCCGGATACGACGCCCGAGGCCGTCCGCGTATTTCTCAACGAAACGAGGGCAGCATGATCCCTTGCAAAACAGAGCAGCCAAAGGCATTGCCGCCACGATTCGATGCTACGATGCCACTCAATTGGCAGCATCAATTGTAGCGGAAAACGCCGCAATTCAGTACCATTTCGTGTAACGTTCGTCTCTTGGAGGCGAGTCTTTCAATGGACGGCGCCAGATATATCCAAACTTAACATGTCCAAACCCACGGCGATGAACGAGAAGCACGAAAATCTCTCATGGCGCGCGCGCTGGTACGAAGTCATCTTCGAAGCAGACACCCCCGCAGGCAAGCTGTTCGACGTGCTGCTGCTGATTGCGATTCTGTTAAGCGTACTGGTAGTCATGTGTGAGAGCGTCGAAGCTATTCGCAAAGCTTACCCCAAGCTTCTGGTCGGCGCAGAGTGGTTCTTCACGCTGTTGTTCACGCTCGAGTACGGAGTGCGGATCATTTGTGCCCGCCGCCCCAAACGCTACATTTTCAGCTTCTATGGGATTGTTGATCTGTTGGCAATCTTGCCAACTTACGTCATCGCCTTGCCAATTTTCGAGGGCGGACCAAGTGCTCAGCGACTCGCAGTCATTCGTGCAATCCGGCTACTGCGTGTGTTTCGGATATTCAAGCTGGCCCACATGCTGTCCGAAGCTTCAGCCCTGCGACAGGCTATTTGGGCGGCTCGCGCCAAGATCGCCGTCTTCTTGTCATTCGTGTTGATTGCTGTCGTCATCGTTGGGTCGGCCATGCATTTGATCGAAGGTGGAAGAGTCGACTCTGACGGCCAACAGATCGTCACAGGATTCGACTCGATCCCAGAAAGCATGTACTGGGCTATCGTGACAATGACGACCGTCGGCTACGGAGACGTCTCGCCAACGACCGGTCTGGGAAAGGCCTTGGCTGCTTGCATGATGATCCTAGGTTATTGCATGATCATCGTGCCGACAGGAATCGTATCGGCTGAGTTGGCTCACGCCGGGGGCAAAAGTCAGACGACTCAAGTCTGCCCTGAATGCATGGGGGAAGGGCATGCAGCCGACGCCGTCCACTGCAAGTATTGCGGGGCAAAATTGTAGTATTCCCGGCGCTCAGCGCGACGCCCTGTTTTGTCGGTAGCCGAGCCCGATCATCATTATACGAACAGAGAGCGCAAGCTGTTCATCTAGGATACCGACTGTTTTTTCAGAGCGACGGCATACAAACTTGTTTGCGAACGAATGGTTGTGTCGACCTCAGTATGACTAGGGAGGCCGCACGGTCAAAAGAGGCTTTACCCCAAATCGCCGGGCTATCGGGTTCTGGCTAACTGGTCAAAAAGGCTGTCGTCCTGAGTATCGCGCAGGATCGCATTTCTGTCGTAGGTCGTACAGGCCGGCGTTGTGCAGTGGCTAACTGCGTGTTATTTAAAATCATAATTCCAGCCGTGCCAGGCAGCGCGGCAGCAGGTTGTTCAGCTAATGTGGATCATCGCCATATTGGACTCCGCCGTGCGTTCATGGTCTTTACCGTGCCGCTCTTTACGTCCCATCCATGCAAACGTCCGCTCCACAATCCAGCGAATGGGCAATAAGCTAAGCCCTTTTTTCACCCAGCGGACGCAATACGGTTCGAACAGTCCAGCTCAATGTACCCTGAATCCCATCCGGGAAATCGTAGCACCCCAAAGTCGAGTTGGCGAACACTACTTTGAACACCTTTGTGATCTAACTCATCAGCTGCGCGAACGACGACCGCCAGGATCATGCCCAGCGTATCGAGTGCGGTGTATTTCTTGTGACAACTTTCGTTGCGCACTGTTTTGGGCCGCAATGGACTGGTAAGATCGGAGCGTCGGGTTTTGATTATTACAAAGAACCACTGGCGAACGTCCCCGACGTGAAGCTCACCATGATTGACGAATTTGCACATAGAGTTCGAGACGCGGAATTGGAAGAAGCCATATAGGGGCAATTGATCATGCTCGATGAGTTGACGTTTTTTACGCGTGTGTTGTCAATTGTCGGCGACATTCTCAAGGTGCGGGCAAAAAACATCGGATTGGGCGACCTGGCGGTCGTTGAGAACTGGGATGGCGATCGATCGTTGGCCCAAGTGATTGAGATCCAAGAAGACGAGGTTTCACTGCAGGTCTTTACGGGGGGCAAGGGCCTATCGACCGAGGCGCGCGTGCAGTTTCTGGGACATGCCTCCCAGGTGACCTATTCGGAAAACGTCCTGGGCCGCGTGTTTGACGGCGCCGGCGAGCCGATTGATGGAGGGCCTCTGTTGGGTGGCGACCCTCGCGTGGAAATCGGGGGCCCGTCGGTCAATCCCGTGATGCGGATCGTCCCGAAGCGGATGATCGAGACCAAGATTCCCATGATTGATGTTTTCAACTGCTTGGTGGAAAGCCAAAAAATCCCTATCTTTTCGGTGGCTGGAGAGCCTTACAATCAATTGCTGGCCCGAATCGGCATCCAGGCAAACGCAGAGATCGTGATCTTCGGCGGCATGGGGTTGGTGTTTGACGACTACCACTTCTTTCGGTCCACGTTTGAGGAAGAGGGAGTCTCTGCACGAACGGTGATGTTTGTCAATCAAGCGTCCGACCCCATCGTCGAACGGATGCTCGTTCCGGACATGGCATTGAAAGTCGCCGAACGCTTTGCTGTCGAGCAAAAAAAACGTGTGCTAGTGCTTTTGACGGACATGACTGCCTATGCTGACGCGCTTAAGGAAATCGGCGTGTCGATGGAACGTGTGCCTGCCACACGCGGCTATATGGGGGATTTATATAGCCAACTCGCCTTGCGGTACGAACGGGCATGTGACTATCGAGGCGCCGGTTCCGTGACGATTCTCTCCGTGACCACGATGCCCGGCGACGATGTCACACATCCGGTACCGGACAATACCGGTTACATCACGGAAGGACAGTTGTACTTGCACGACGCGATGATCGATCCGTTTGGTTCGCTCTCACGACTGAAGCAGCAGGTCATCGGCAAGGCCACGCGCGAAGACCACGGGCAACTAATGAACACGATGATCCGCTTTTATTCCGGGGCGAAGGACGCAGAAAAGAAACAAGCCATGGCGTTTGATTTGTCACCGTTCGATTTTCAGTTGCTGAAGTTTGGCGGCTTGTTCCGTAGCCGGTTTATGGACATCAACGTCTCGTTGGGGTTGACGGATGCCCTGGATCTCGGTTGGCGGACATTGGCCGAGTGCTTTGGCCCGGATGAGTTGTTGATGAAGCAGGAGCTCATTGATAAATATTATCGTCCGGTGACACTTCCTGATGAATCGGACGGACAAGCGCAATGAGACTGTCGCTGAATAAAAACTCACTCAAACAACAGCGTGACCAGTTGGCTATGTTTCGTCGGTTTTTGCCTTCACTGGATCTCAAACGGCAGCAATTGTTGGGCGCGTGGAAGCAGTCGTGCCAGCAATTAGCCCAGGCCCAGCAGGAGATCGATCAGTACCAACAGTCGCTAGACCGTTTGCTTCCGCTGTTGGGCAGTTCTACCCTCCAAACTTGCGACCTGTCCTCGTTAGTGCGCGTGCGGGAAGTGGCGATCGGCGAGGAAAACGTCGTCGGCGTGCATGTACCGTTGGTTCTCGACATGGAGTTCGAACGGTCGCCCTACTCGGCACTGACGCTTCCCTTTTGGGTGGATCAATTGGTCGACAATCTTGAAAACCTAGCGAAATTACGCGTACAGTTTCAGGTGCATCAAGCCCGCGTCGAGAAATTGGGGGCAGCTGTTCGAAAAATCACGCAACGAGTCAATCTGTTTGGAAAAGTATTGATTCCGACTGCACAGGATAACATCAAACGAATCCGAATCGCGTTGTCCGACGAAGAGCGGGCCGCAGTGGTGCGGTCGAAACTCTCGAAACGAAAACGTCACTGACGAAAGAATTATCAGACGATGGCCATTGTTGCGTTGGACAAATTGACGGTGTACGGCACCAGCGGACAGAAAGCAGACGTCCTTGACGGTCTGCAGCAACTGGGCTGCATGCATCTGGTCAACCTGCGGGGCACCGCTCCGCAACAGCCCGAACTTGTCTCCAGGGAGGCCCGCGACGCTTTGCGGTATTTACAAGCCTGCCCGGACCAAAGGCGGCAAATCTTTTCTCGCACGGCATTTGAACGTGAAACAGTCATTCGCGAGGTCCTGGCGGCCAAGGAGCAACGTGATCAGTTGGCCGTGGAACTGGACCAACTGTATCAGGCGATTTCCGACCTGGAGCCATGGGGCGATTTTTTGTGGCCCGCCTCCGCCCCAGTCGGCAAGCCACAATTCTGGTTTTATAAAGTGCCGTTGAATCGCATGTCCGAGCTTCCCGACGACGTCGTCTGGCACTTAGCGAATAGCGACAATCGGTACGCCTATGTTGTCGTCATTGCGAGCGAATTGCCGGTGGATTTTCCGTTCACGCCGATCGAATTGGAGCACCGGCCATTATCGCAATTGCGGTTGCGTCTGGAAGCCGTCCAAGAGGAACTCGAGGAATTGAGTTGGAAACGTATTGCGTTGACGCGCTGGCGGCAATTGTTGAAAAACGATTTGGATGCTGCCGACGACAAGGCCGCCCAAGCCGCGGCCGCCGAGGGGGTTTTGGACGATCGGTCCGTCTTTTCGCTGCAGGGCTGGGTTCCGCATCAGGCGACGGCAGACGTGCGGAACTTCGCGGATCGGCACCAATTAGCGGTTACGATCGAACCAGTCGCCGCTGCTGAGGCACCTCCGACGTTACTGAAGAATCCCGAACGGATCGCCGGCGCTGAAGGCTGCGTCACGTTTTACATTACGCCGGGTTACCACGCCTGGGATCCGACGACGGTTGTGTATTTTTCGTTTAGTCTGTTTTTCGCCATGATTGTGGCCGATGCCGGTTATGGATTGATTATGGCGGGGCTGCTGCTGTTTTCGTGGCGTAAATTGAGCCACAATCGGTCCGGCCGGCGGATGCGTAATTTGCTGTTGGGAATTGTGAGCACCACAATCATTTATGGTGTGATCGTAGGCAGTTATTGTGGCGTCGAACCGCCGTCCGGTATGTGGCTGGACTCGCTGCGGGTGAAGATCGACGGCCAACCGATGATGAGCAATCAGACTGCAATGATGGTCATTGCGGTTGCTATCGGCGTAACTCATTTGATCCTCGCCAACATGATTTCCGCCTGGCGACACCGCAAGTCACTTCGCTGTGTGGGACATTTGGGGTGGGCCGGCATCATGCTGGGAGGCTTTCTGGCGGGAACCGGAACTATGTCGAAAATCCAGCCTCTGGCGAACGCCGGGACGACCGTGGCGATCATTGGTGGTGTGGCGGTGCTGCTTTTCAGCAGCGAACGACCTGCGGCGACCTGGAGCATCACAGTTCAGTTGCGGCGGTTGTTAGATGGAGTGATGCAGTTTGCGAATCTGTCCAAGGCCTTTGGTGATTCGCTGAGTTATTTGCGATTGTTCGCCTTGGGCTTGGCCAGCGCGCAACTCGCGGTCACATTCAACGGCTTGGCGGCAGGTGCCTATGATTCCGGAGGGATTGGCGTTTTGCTGGCGTTGTTGATTCTGGCAGTCGGACACGGCATCAACTTATTGCTGGGACTGATGGGGGGCGTGGTGCATGGTTTGCGGCTGAACTGCATCGAATTTTTCAATTGGAGCCTGACCGAGGAAGGGCATCCCTTTCAACCGTTCAGAAAGAAAGCGGAGACATAATGGATACGTTCTGGATCATGTTGGGTTGGGCCGGGATCTACGGTCCCACGGCGTTGGGCGCTATCGGGAGCATCGTGGGCTGCGCCCGCGCCGGCCAGGCGGCCTGCGGCGCGATGATCGATGTGGAAAGCGGCTACGGAAGGTTGGTGGGATTGTCGGCTCTGCCGTCGTCGCAGATTATCTATGGGATCGTCGTTATGTTTACACTCAATCGGACGCCGACCGTCGAATCGGCCCCTGGCTTGTTCGCTGTGGGTATCCTCTGTGGAGCGGCTCTGTTATTCAGTGCGGTGTTCCAGGGGCTTTGCTGTGCTTCGGCGATCACCGCGAGCAAGAGCAAGCCGGAAATATTTGGCCTCTCGGCGGCTCCCGCCGCTATCGTGGAAGGCTTCGCCGTTTTTGCCTTTATCTTCGCGCTGGTCATTGCCGGTGGGATTCCCGGCGCTAACGGTTAAGATCGGATACAACGCACGGCTGTGCTCGTCGGATCTCTGCAGCCTCGCCGGAGTTGTCGCGCAACAATGAGCCGCTAATCTATTGTTAGTTACATTGGGAGACGGAGCACATGAGTTCTGATACGACCGAATCGTCCGGCGTGCAACAATTGATCGACCGACTACATAAAGAGGGTATCGCCAAGGGGCAAGGAGAAGCTGACGGGTTGATTGCGGCAGCCCGCCGACAAGCGGCGCAAACACTGGACGATGCCCGACGGGAAGCGGATGAAATCGTCGCCAAGGCCACTAGCGACGCTGGCCGCACGCGCGCCGCCGCCGAAGACGCCATCCGTTTGGCCTGTCGCGACGCCACACATAGCTTGACCGATGAGTTGAGGGAGGATTTTGTCCGCAAGCTGCGAAACCTTGTAGGGCACACTTTGCATGATACCGATTTTCTCAAACAGTTGATCCTGGAAATCGCCCGCTGCGCCGTTCCGGCGGAATCCGCGGGCCCACAGAACGTCTTATTGCTGAATGCCGACTCCCCTGGTAGAGAGTCGGCACCGTCGCTGGATGACGACGGCCTGAATCAGTTTGTGCTGTCCCTTGGCGGCGAAGCTCTGCGTGAAGGATTAATGTTTGAAACTGCCGATTCCAATGTGCCGGGTGTCCGCGTGCAGATCGTCGACGAAGATGTGGAAATTGATCTGACCACCGATACGCTCACGCATTATTTGCTCAAACATCTGTCACCAAAACTTCGTGCCATCATTCAGCAGTGAATTCCTAGGGACTTGTTCGTGGCTTATTACACACTCATCGCCAGCCTGCCGCACCTGCCGCCTCATTTTGATGTGCCGCGCCCGCCCATCACGCGATTGCGGTTGGAGCAGCGGCTGTCGATGCTGCGTGACGACGATGCTAAAACTCTACAACAACTGTCGGACTTCCTCGCCTGGGACCGGCAACCCACGGACCAAACGGATGAACAGGTCGTCCGCCGCTACGAGCAACTGAGGCGGCGGATCCTCCACCCCCTGGTGTGGGAGATCGTGGAACACCGCATTAATTTACGAACCATCGTAGCCGCGTTACGTCGTCGCCGCAGCGGAGAGGGTCCGCCCGCGGGTGTGGGGCCGTTGGTTGAGCCAATCCGTCGTCATTGGCAGGAACCGCAGTTCGGTATGCGGCCACGCTATCCCTGGATCGAGAATTTCAATGAACAAATGCTGGTGGGAAACGCCGTCGAAGCCGAACGTATCTTGTTTGAGTGCACATGGGAATTTCGCCGCCGCATGGCAGCCAACTTCACATTTTCTTTCGAGGCGGTATTGCTCTACCTAGCGCGATGGTCCATTGTCGACCGCTGGACAAGCCGCAGCATCGAGGCCGGTCGGGCTCGTTTTGACCAATTGATCGAGGAGACTTTGGGTGACTATGCCACGCTCAAGTTTTAACGCCCACGTGACCGGCGTCGCCGGCAACATCGTATCGATCGAGTCCGACGGACCGATCATGAAAAACGAAGTCGCCTACATCAATGTCGGCGAGGACCGTTTGAAGTCCGAAGTACTGCGGGTCTACGGCAAAGTCGCGGACATGCAGGTCTTTGAGGAAACGCAAGGTGTTCGGATTGGAGACTCCGTCGAATTGACGAAGCATATGCTCTCGGCGGTGTTGGGACCCGGCCTGTTGGGAACCATTTACGACGGGCTGCAGAACCCATTGCATCAGTTGGCGGAACGCGATGGTTTTTTTCTGCATCGCGGTAGCACGGTGCCCGCCCTACCCGTGGATACACAGTGGACGTTTGAGCCGTCGTGTTCCGAAGGTGACCGACTGTTCGCCGGAGACGTGATTGGCACAGTGCCCGAACGTCGCATCACGCATAAAATCATGGTGCCGTTCGCCGAGCGGGAGGAATTCGAATTGTTGTGGATCGGCAAGGGCAACTATCGTATTGATGAAACGATCGCCCGGGTCCGCGATCGGCGGGGCCGCGAACGGGATCTGACGATGCAGCAATCTTGGCCTGTTCGCCGTGCTCTGCCCGCAGGTTTGCTGCGGCAACGACTGTGTGAACGTCAGTTCCCTACCGAGCGATTGACGACCACCACGCGGCTGATTGATACCTTCTTTCCGATTGCCCGCGGCGGTACAGCCTGTATTCCTGGCCCGTTCGGTGCCGGAAAAACTGTGTTGCAAGGATTGATTGCACGTTACTCCGACGTGGATATTGTGATCGTCGTAGCGTGCGGAGAACGGGCGGGCGAAGTTCTGGAGACGGTCACGGAGTTTTCCACCATGGAAGATCCCCGCAGCGGCGGAAAACTGATCGACCGTACAATAATTATCTGCAACACCTCATCGATGCCGGTCGCTGCGCGCGAGGCCTCGATCTACATGGGAATCACGCTGGGGGAATACTACCGTCAAATGGGTCTGAATGTGCTTCTGATTGCCGACTCGACGTCACGCTGGGCGCAAGCCATGCGAGAGACATCGGGCCGGCTAGAGGAAATCCCCGGTGAAGAGGCATTTCCCGCGTATCTGGATTCATCCGTCAAGAGTGTTTATGAACGAGCAGGATTGCTGCGGACCAACGACGGCAGCGAAGGCAGTCTCACCATGATCGGCACTGTATCGCCGGCAGGCGGCAATTTTGAGGAACCCGTGACCCAATCGACACTCGGGGCCGTGAAATGTTTTCTCGGCTTGTCATCGGAGCGGGCCTATAAGCGATTCTATCCCGCTGTCGATCCGCTGCTGTCATGGTCGCGGTACCTGGATCAACTCGGCCCTCAACTCGACCGCGAACTCGATCCCCGTTGGACGGACTCTGTAAAACAGATGACTGAACTCCTCCATCGTGGTGACAGCGTGTATCAGATGATGCAAGTCACTGGAGAAGAAGGAGTCACTCTCGACGATTTTCTGGACTACCAGCGGGCCACTTTTCTCGACATGGTTTTCTTGCAGCAAGATGCGTTCGATCCAGTGGATGTCTCCGTATCCACGGAGCGACAAAAGGGGTCGTTCCAACTCCTCCGCCGACTGATAAATCGAAGTTATGAGTTCACCGACAAGGAGCAGATCCGAGAGTACTTTACGCGACTGACCGGACTGTTTAAGAACCTGAATTACGCTGAGTGGAACTCTCAACCCTACAAACAACTTTGGGATCAAATTCATGAATTGGAGCAGACAGCGATTTCTGGCCAAGCGAAACCAGCCGAAGACCCGGCGGTGAGCACTTGACGCTACTGTGCGCCAACCGTGAATTAAGCGTGGTAAGGTTCGGCAATACTTAAAGAAAAAGGTGTTGCGCAGTGCTTGATGTGCTGCAGGCAGTGCCGAAATGCCAAGGGTGAATTTATTCATCTGAGCTTTTTTGGCCTGAGAACACGCGGGGCAAAATTCATTTGGCCGCGGGCATTCAGTAGAGCGGTTGAGACGCTGTTCGACTTTTTTTAAGGAGACAACACAGTGAGTCCCAACGAGTCATTGTGTCTTGTATGGTTAACATCGCGCGAAACCCCAGTTTGGAGGCGCCGGTTTGTTGCGCCCCATCCCGGCGTAGTACAAAAACTATACTCTCCCCAATTTTGACAACGCGTTACGACAATCACAGACTCGTATCGGATGTCCCAGTTCATTCATCCACTGTTGTTGCTGATCGCTTCTACAACGAACATCACTCGCATTATTATTCCGAGAATCCCCGCCGACATCTTGCAGTGAATGCACCGCCGAAAAACGAGACGATCGCACTCGACACGACCATCGGCCATTTACGGCTGTGCGTGCAGTGTGAATCATTGCAGGTCAGGTTTCTACTAAACGCACTCCCCGTGCGCGCTTTACTCGAAAACCTATCGAATTAAAATCATTTCGGCCGCTGGCGACCATCATCTTCGCGGACAGTTCTTCCAAGTTATTTTTCACGCGAACCTCCTTTTGCCTAACGGCTTCCGGCCATCATTTGTTTGGGAACCGCGAATAGTTTTACCTCTCCCCCGGTTCAAGTATGAAAGATTAAAGCGCAGGCTATCCCGAAGTTTCTTGTATGCATCAGCGGCGATCAACAAATTCGCGGCAATGCGGCACCGGCGGGTTCGTCGAGAGGCTGCTCGCGACCCAACGTGCGATAAATCGTCACGGGGGCGATTTGACGGTCTGTCGCCTCGCCGATGATGGTGGCATGCTGGGTTTGAGGTTGTAACTGCAACGCTTTAACGGCATCATCTGCCGCCTCCGCTGCGATGGCGGCTACGAACGTTCCTTCATTGGCGACGTGTAATGGATCAAGCCCAAGTAGCTCACAAGCCCCACGGATGTCGTTGCTTGTGGGAATATCAGCTTCGCGAAGACACATTGTCAAATCGCAAGCAGCGGCCCATTCGTGCAGCACTGCCGAAACACCGCCGCGGGTGGCATCGCGGATGGCTCGAACGTTGGGACCGACTGCTTGACGCAGAGCGGTAACGGAATCGATCAGCGAAGCGGAATCGCTAGAAGGGGGCGGATCGAACTCAAGTTCTTCTCGGGCGCACAGTACTGCAATGCCATGTCGACCGACTGGTCCGGAAACGATGAGTCGATCACCGGTTTGGATCGACTGTGGACCTGGTGGTACAGGATCGACGAGTTCTCCAATAGCCGTTGTGTTGAGAAACAGACCGTCGGCGGTCCCACAGGGAACAACTTTGGTATCACCCGTAACTACCGAGACGCAACATTTTTTTGCGGTGTTAGCGACACTTTTGAGAATGCAGTCTAACACCGCTAGTGGCAGACCTTCTTCGATGATCAGCGAGAGCGTTAACCAACGCGGTCGCGCACCGGAAACCGCAAGGTCGTTGACTGCCCCGTGCACCGCAAGCGAACCGATATCGCCACCAGGAAAAAATAATGGCGAGACGACAAAACAATCGGTTGTCACGGCCAAGCGGCGGGTGTCCGTCACGATGTGCGCCGCGTCGGGAAGGTTCGCCAATTCGGGACAGTCGAAGGTGGGTTGTATATGCTCCTCGATTAATCGGCGCGTCAATCGCGCACCTTCCCCATGAGCCAGCGTGATGCGTGCGCCGTTTTCATCAAGCGGTATCGGACAATACATTTGCCAGGCAGGATCACTCATTTCGTGGAGGCTCCTGTCTCAACTGTGGAGACGTCCGAACTGCTGCTGCTGGGAGAGGCAGAGGTACTTTTTTCGGATTGGGTTTGGCTAAAAGATGGTGCGCGCCCAGCAGAGTCATACTGGTAATAGGCTGCACACGCCCCCTCGGATGAGACCATCGGTGCTCCCAGTGGCGACTCCGGCGTACAGGCTGTCCCGAACTCCGGACATGCGGTCGGCCGCAAACGCCCCGCCAGAACATCAGCAGCGCGGCACACTTCATCCCCAAGGATCGGAAGTTGTGAGTGCAAAGAGACATGGCCAAATCGTTTCTCGGCATCGAATCGACGATATTCCGACCGGAGACTGTAGCCACCGCAAGGGATCGTCCCAAAACCTCGCCAAGGGCGGTCGTCGATCTCGTAGACTTGGGTAACCACGTCTTGAGCAGAGAGATTTCCCGCGCGGCTGACACTACGAGCGTATCGATTTGAAACCTTCTTACGTCCAGTTTCAAGTTGGCGTATGCATTCGAGGATGCCCTCCAACAGATCAATCGGTTCAAATCCCGTGACGACCACCGGCACCTTATAACGTCGCACGAATGCATCGTAAGAGGCAAAACCGGTAATCGTGCAAACATGGCCCGCCGCGAGAAATGCCTGCACACGATTATCGGGCGAATCCATTAACTCTTCCATCGCCGGCTGGACTCGGACATGCGAAACCAGCAGCGAGAAGTTACTCAGATTCAGCCGCTCCGCCTGTAAAACCGCCAGGGCTGTCGCCGGAGCGGTTGTCTCAAAACCTACGGCAAAAAAAACGACCTGCTGATCGGGATGTTGCTGCGCGAATGTCACCGCGTCGAGAGGGGAATACACAATTTTCAAATGCCCACCAGCGCCGCGCACGTTCAACAGTGAATTGCGACTTCCTGGAACGCGAAGCATATCGCCAAAACTGGCAACGACCACATTGTCGCGCATCGCCAATTCCTGTGCGAAATCAATCGCAGCTATCGGCGTGACGCAAACGGGGCAACCGGGTCCATGAATCAATTCGACCGTATCGCGAAGTTCCGATTCGATCCCGTGCCGCAGTAAACCGTGCGTCTGTCCGCCGCAAACTTCCATCAAAACCCATCGTTGAGTGGCCGTTCTACGGATTTCGGCGACGAGTTGCCTTGCAGTTGTGGGATCGCGAAATTCATCGACGTATTTCACGGCGAGTCCCTTTTTGATATTGGTGGAAGTGAGTCGGTCGTCTCCGAAAACTCATCGGGTAGGCCCAATCGCTTGAGTTCCGCAATCAGTTGCTGGGCTTCCCGGGCGTCAACGCGGCTGATGGCGATCCCTGCATGCACGACGACATAGTCACCCTCCTCTGCCTCGGGGACACAGGCCATATGACAAACGCGGCGGATACCTTCGAATTCGACTTCCGCTTTACCGAACGTCGGATCGCGATCGATCCAACGTATGATGAGTCCGGGAACGCCTAGACACATGAGGGCAGCCCTTGTTCTAAATGTCCCGTTGCCAATCTCGCCGCAGCAATCGCCAATTGCCCCGCCGCCAGTCCTCCGTCGCCCGGCGGGATTGTACCGGGAAGCCCGACGGTTTGCGGGCCGCCCGCAAATTGCTCAAGGACCAATTCTGTCAAAAGACGATTCTGGAAACATCCACCGGATAGTATGATTGGTAATTCCGCATATTTCTTGGCAAGATTCGCAATCGCTCGCGCTATCGCACGATGAAACCGCATCGCTATTGCCCCAATTTCGACACCCTGAGTCAGGTCGCCAACGATTTCAGCCAGCACCGGCCGCCAGTCTAGCGACACCACTTCGTCTATTTCGGTAACTGAGAACGAATAGCTCGCCGGCTCGGAATCGTCGCAAATGGATTCCAATCTCATCGCCGGTTCGCCTGCAAATGATACGTCTGCTAAAGGTAACAATAATGCTGCGACACCGTCGAACAGTCGACCGGCGCTCGTTGTCATTGGACCTGCCTGACGGCGTTCAATGAGTTTGGCAAGCGCCTGCAATTGCGATGTCTCAGCCTCGCCGTGTAACAACTCAATTGCAGCGGCGCTGCCCAGGGTCTCCGTCAGCAGCGATAACGCTACCCGCCACGGCTGCCGTACCGAAAGCTCACCTCCGGGCAATGTGAACGGTCGCAGATGGCCGACGCGATGGAATTGGGTTGCGGTTGCGAGTAAAAACTCACCACCCCAAATTGTGCCATCAGGTCCGTATCCCGTGCCATCAAACGCGATACCGAGTACCTTCCGGTCAAGCCAGGCATGTTCGAGAATGCCTGACACAATGTGCGCATGATGATGTTGCACAGCAATCGTTGGCTGTGGCTGTTCTTCGGCCCAACGTGTTGTAAAGTAATCGGGATGCAGATCGTGGACGATGACTTCAGGATTGCAGCCGTATAAATCGATCAGTGATCTCGTGTGACTCACGAATCGCTCTCGCGCCGCTAAACTGTCTAGATCACCAATATGCGGACCCAGTACAGCCTGTTTTTTATTGGACAATGCAACGGCGACCTTTTGATGTCCGCCGACCGCCAGAATCGAGCGGTCGGTCTGTAAAGCCAATGGCAAGGGGGCGATCCCTCGTGCGGCGCGGATGCTCACCGTCCGATTGCCGCAAGTCTGCACCACACTATCATCAATAGGACGGACGATACGACGGTTGTGATGCAGAAAAAGATCGGCAACGCCGTGCAATGATTCAGTTGCGTCGTCGTTTTCGTAGGCCAACGGTTCGCTTTCGATGTTGCCGCTGGTCACGACCAGCGGACGGCCGCATTCCCGCAACAACAGTCGGTGTAGGGGCGTTGTGGGTAACATCACGGCAACGGTATTGAAATTAGCATGTACAGATTCTGCAAGATTACCAACCAAATCGAACGGCACTAGCACGATGGGGTTGGATGCGTCAAAGAGCGCTGCGGGGAATTCCTCGGGCCGGCTCGGAGCGCTGATCATGACCGGTAGTGGCTTCGTACGACGGTGTTTGCGATCGCGCAGCCTGCGGACGGCTGTTTCACTTGTGGCATCGCAAAGCAACTGATAACCACCAAGACCCTTCAACGCGACGATGCCTCCGTTTTTCAATTCAATGGCAGCCGCAGTGATTGCGGACTTTCCTTGCTCTGTCGTTTCTCCACAACAGACCGTCGGTCCACAGTCGGCACAAGCGTTTGTTTGCGCGTGGAATCGCCGATCATTGGCACCTTCGAATTCCGACCTACATGGTTCGCAGAGGTCGAATTGACCCATCGACGTCTGCGATCTTTCGTAGGGCATGGTATGGATGATGGAATAACGCGGCCCACAGTTTGTGCAACTAGTGAACGCGTATCCTGCACGGCGGTCTAGAGCATGGGTTACCTCATCATTGCATTGTTCACAAACGGCCATGTCGTGCGGAACCAACGTCGCCACAGCACCCGTTGATTTGACCGTCCGAATCTCGAACTGTTGTAAACCGATTACCGCTGAGTGCATGCGGGTCAAATTTCCAAATCTTGCGCCCCGTGGCAATTCGGCCTGTAGCCGATCCGCGAATTCATCGATTTCAATTCCACTGCCTTCGATGTAGATTTCCACACCACGCATCTCATTCGCAACAAATCCACACAATTTGAGTTCCGACGCCAATTTCATGATTGCAGGACGGACGCCGACTCCTTGCACGCTTCCCTGCAGCAAGAGTCGGGTAGCGATGGTTGTCTCAGACCGCGGAGTGGATGACGTTTCTTTCAATTTCCGACATGCTCCTGATGTCTACCAGCAACGTTCCGCATGCGCTGTCGCGCGTCATCGAGAAATCCGCACCATGCCGCGATTCCTTCGCCGGTGGTGGAACAAACAGGAAATGTGGAAAGGTCTCGTTGAATCAAGCTGGCATCAGTAATGGCTGCGTCCACCGAAAACGGAACGTGAGGCAGCAGGTCGCACTTGCTGATCACCATTGCTTGGCTGGTGCGAAACATCTTGGGATATTTGCCTGGCTTGTCATCCCCTTCGGTGGTGCTTAACACCACCACCCTCAGATGTTCGGCAAGATCGTGGGACGCAGGGCAGACCAGATTCCCGATGTTTTCAATGAAGAGGAACTCGTAGTCTTCATCGGGAAGTCGCTGAAGACCACGTTCGACGAGCGATAACTCCAAGTGACAGGCACCGCCCGTTGTCAATTGTTCGACAGGGACGTACGGCCGCAATCGATCGGCATCGCGATCGGTGGCCAGATCACCAACGAGTACCGCGATTCTTCGCCGGTTGCCCCAGTATTTTGCAGTCGCTTCCAACAGGCTCGTTTTACCCGCTCCGGGTGACGACACCAAGTTGACGACGAACGTGCCACGATCCGAAAATGCCGAACGCAATTCGGCAGCACGGCGTTTATTTTGGGCTTGGATGTCTTGATTGACGGTTAGCTTGCGCGTCGTCGTCATGCGATATGCTCCGTTTCGTAGCCACCGCCGCGCGGTTTCGGGATGTTGGCGGCTTGGTTTGCCTGAATCGTAACGTTCAACAGTCTGAATTCGTTTCCACTCGTAATTTGGATTGCACGGGACTGGCATCCCGAACAGACGAACACAAATGAAGGCAACTCAAACTCCGCCTGACAATCAGAACAGCGTGCTTTCAACGGAACTTCATGGATGACAAACCGCGAACCGGCACAGCCAGTCCCGAATGAGAGGATCTCAAACGCTTCTCGCACCAATAACGGTTCCACACCGCTGAGCGGACCGATCTCGACTTCGATTTGTTCAACGGCCGTACCGTCGTTTTGTTTGCACAATCGCTCAACCTGTTTTAGAAGCGACCGAACGAGGGATATTTCATGCATGATTGAGTTCATTTTGAATCGAATTGGTCACCGTCGGCAATGCCCGCTTCAATTTTTCCGAAACAGAGTTCCCTCGTTCAAAGCCATCGCCGGCAATAGCCCACACGACGATCCGATGAGGAAGTCGATGTAGTCGCAAGGCGAGATCGAGCACGGCCGCTAAGCCGAAGTCGTGGCTGCCCTGACAACGCAGCCGTATAAAATCGGGAAATAGTTCTGTCATTGTAGGCACATCTGACACAACATCCCATTCCCAGCGACGGAGTTCTCCAGGCATCGCTGCTCCCTGGAATGCGTCGCAGACATGTAGGCAATCGAGGTTTTCCAGCCAATCAAGTAGATCCAATGGGATGCCTGCTTTTTTCACGGCGACGCTGGTAGGCAGACTTCCATCTTCAGCCAGCCGATCGGCAATCAGCCAGCCAATTTGGTCATCGCCGTGCGGGCTACCAATGCCCACAAACAAGGCTTTCGTCGTGTTGCTCACGATTTGGTTCGCTCCACGGTCAAGTTTAGAAAGTGCGTTGAACAACTAATGCAGGGGTCGTAACTCCGGATTAGACGTTCGCAGTCGAGAGCAGTCTGTCCGTCGTCATCGCCCATCACGTCGGGTAGCCAATCACGAAGGTCGTCTTCGATTTGCCTTTGGTTCTGCGAGGTAGGAGGGACGATTTTAGCGAACGTAATCTTTCCGTCGTCATTGACTGCATAGCGGTGATAGATCAGGCCGCGGGGGGCTTCCGTTGCGGAACAGCCTTCGCCAGCGGAATATTCGTATTCGACGCGCGGCGGTTTGAACGGACGGTATTCACGAAGAATTTCCAGTGTTTCCTCATAGGCATGGATGACTTCCAAGCCGCGGGCAATGATTGCACGGAACGGGTTGAGGCATGGCGGCGCGAAACCAATCTCATCCGCAACGCGCCGGGCCAGCGGCGACAGACGGTCGAAGTTCAGATTGACACGGGCCAGCGGTCCCACATGATAGCAGCTGTTCACTGACTTTCGTACGGATTGCAATGCGGTGCTGTGGGCGGCATGCTCTTCGGCGAATTCACCTTCGTAATCAGCCACGTCGATCAACAAGCCTGAAGTGGAAGCGACTTGTCCCTCGTTCATCGGATATTCATTGGGATGACTGAGCGCGACCATATCATAGTTGCGTTCAAAATCCGGGAAATCGAGCGTCGCCACCCAGCGGGTGGTTGCGACTGCGGCTTGCAGGCCCCATTCGAAATCGGGAATCAAACGCAGCAATTCGTCGCGCTTGGGGGCACGGTAAAATCCGCCGACGGCGACGTTGATTGGATGAATTGCGCGGCCCCCGAGAACTTCCAATAGTTCATTGCCGTGCTTCTTAAGTCGCAAACCACGATTGACTTCGTTGGGAAACCGTTCGGCCAATTCGATGCCGCTGTTGACTCCAAAAAAATCAGGAGCGTGCAACAGATGCATGTGTAAGGCGTGACTTTCGATCCATTCACCACAATACAACAGCCGACGCATGCGGCGGATTTCAGGTGTGATCGTGACGTGTAGCGCTGCCTCCAAAGCGTGCACAGCACTCATTTGGTAGGCGACTGGACAGATGCCGCAAATGCGAGCGGTAATGTCGGGGACTTCTTCCAAAGAGCGGTCGCGGAGAAATGCCTCAAAGAACCGTGGAGGTTCATAGATGGCCAACTGCACATCTTCAATCATGCCGCCATCTAATTTGATGTGCAGTCCCCCTTCGCCTTCAACGCGCGTCAGGGCTTCGATTCTGATGCTGCGTGATTCGGTCATGACCGGCCTCCTGTCGAGGAGGGGGTGTCGGACTGCTGTAAGCGATTGCCAGCATCGCGAAACGCAGGGGCATCGGCATTGAAGTTATGTAGCAAGGGGACCAGGGTTTCTCGCGTCGAACCGGTGCCGAGGTACTGCGACGTCAGGCTGTCGCAATTTGGCTGAGCGGCCGGGCCGAAGCAACCGTAACATCCGCGATCGTAGGCTGGGCAGATTGCTCCGCAACCAGCTTGCGTCACTGGACCTATACAAGGAATACCTTGCGCGACTTCGACACAAACCGTGCCGCGACGTTTGCAATCCAGACAGACACTATGTGTCGCAGTCCGCGGCTTGTGTCCGGAAATTAGGGACATCAGCACTTCGATCAACTGATGCCGGTTAATCGGACAGCCCCGCAGTTCAAAATCAACCGCGACGTGATCGGCAATCGCGGTTGACGTTTCCAGAGTTGAAATGAATTCGGGTCTTGCATAGACGCAACGCAAAAAGTCTTCGTGATCAGCCCAGTTCTTGAGGGCTTGAATGCCTCCGGCGGTCGCGCACGCGCCAATTGTCATCAAAAACCGCGATTGGCGGCGGACTTCCTGGATTCGTTCTGCGTCATGCGGAGTCGTGATCGACCCCTCTACCAGGGCAATGTCATATGGTCCTGGTTCAATCCGACTGGTCGCTTCCAGAAAGTGGACGATGTCCACCGCGCCCGCCACGGCCAATAGTTCGTCCTCGCAGTCCAATAACGACAGTTGGCAGCCGTCACATGAGGCAAACTTAAAGACCGCCAACCGTGGTTTGCGATGAATGTCGGGCAGAGTTTGTTGCACCGGAGATTTCACAGATCGTCCACTTTCAGAATGGAAGCTACTCGGTCGTAACCGAAGATTGGCCCGTCCTTACAAAGAAATTCAGGACCAAATTGGCAATGGCCACACAATCCAACCGCGCAGTTCATGTTTCGTTCCAACGACACGTAGAGATTTTCATCGGGGATTCCACACTCGCGCGCCGATTGGACTGTGTACCACATCATCACTTCTGGCCCGCAGGTGAAGAGCACTGTCTCCGCGGAACGGGGCAGTGCCATCCGCTCCAACAGCGTCGTGACGACGCCAACATTTCCGCTCCAACCATCTGTCGTACGATCGACAGTTGTTTGGACGTCGAGTCCGCGGGTTCGCCAATTGTCGTATTCGCCAGGATACAGCAGTCCCTCGGGTGTCCTTGAACCGTACAATAGGGTTAGTTGACCATAAAGGTGACGATTCGAGAGCAACTCGTAAATCACGGGCCGCAAAGGAGCGAGTCCGATTCCTCCGGCGATGAGAATCACGTCTTTTCCTACGTTACCTGCTAATGGCCAACTTGAGCCGAAGGGACCGCGCAGTCCAAGTGAAGCACCCTCGGCTAAGCCTGCCAACGTACGTGTCACGTTGCCCGCTACGCGAATTGTGTGTGGCAGCCGATCGCCGTTTGTCGGATCACCACTAATCGAGATGGCAATCTCACCGACTCCAGGCAAATACAACATATTGAACTGGCCGGGCAAAAACGTATACCGAGCGGCCACTTCGTTGTCGGTGAAAATCAGATCGTAGGTCGCAACACCGGGGGTTTCCGGCGTCACTTGATCCACGGTCACCGAATAGGCCAGCCAAGGGTCCGTAGGTTTGCAGGCAGCGGAGCCCGTCATTGTGCCGCCCCCGAGTTTGTGTTTGGTGGATTTGCGTTAATTGTCGATCGTCGAATCACGGCCACTTCTTGGGTCAGGTCAATCTCCACGGGACACCACGTGATACAGCGACCACAACCGACACAACCGGATGAGCCAAATTGGTCCTCCCACGATGCCAGCTTGTGCGTCAGCCATTGCCGGTAACGGCTTCGAACGCCGTTACGAACCACGCCACCGTTCATGTAACTAAAGTCGATGTTGAAACACGAATCCCATTCACGCCGTCGTTCGACATGGTCCCTGGTCAGGTCACTCACCTCGGTCACCGTGGAGCAAAAGCACGTCGGGCAGACCATGGTGCAGTTGGTGCAGGACAGGCAGCGTGTGGCGAGATCGTCCCATTGAGGATGATCGAGATTATCCAGCAGCAGATCGCGAAGCCCCTCTGTGTCGAGCGTTTTTGTAATCTGCTCAAGGGCCTGCTGCCGTGCGGATTCAGCTTGATGGAGTCGTTCCCTTGTGGAGGATATTGTCGGAAGTTTTTTCAGGATTTCACCACCGGCATCCGAGCCGACCTCCATGATGAATCCGTCGGCAATTTCGGTCAGCGCCAAATCAAAACCACTTTCACATCGCGGTCCTGTATTCATCGACGTGCAGAAACAAGTAGAGGCCGCCTGCGTACAATTCACGGCGACGATGAAGGCTGCGTCCCGTCGTTTCTTGTAAATGGGATCGATATAAGATCCGCCCGTGAAAACACGGTCCTGAACCCGCATCGCGGCGATCTCACAGGCACGCACGCCGAGAAACGCATAGCGTGGCGGATCGTCATCGGGCGTGCGCATGTGCCAACCGGTATCATGACGCTCCGCTGTAGCGACCGTTGCCAAGGGCGGGAAGAGAAACTGCTTCCAAGAATGCGGTCCGACAACGTACCCAAAATAGGCATCGTCATCACGCTGTTCTAGGCGGTACTTCCCCGCTTCCTGACGGTCGGTCCAGCCGCGGGGCAATTTATCCACCGAATCAATTTCGTCGTAAACAATTGCACCTTGGTCGACCGTCGGACCAACGGTTTGATACCCAGCGTTCATCAATACATCCAACAGCGACTGCAACTCGCTGGCCGGCAAGAATTCCGGGAGCTCTGTAACCTTCTCCATTTCGTATCTCGATTTCCTCCATTGCCAACGCATTGTGAATTTCCGGACTCCACCGCGCGTCGGTTAGGCTGGCTGTGTCTCGGAAAACAGATCAAGTAATTGCAGTCGTGCTGCCAGCAACCGCCGGGATAAAGCAACGGCCATCCGCTGCATTACTCTATATCCGATCTCTCGATCGGCGTCACATAGTTCCTGCAGACGCTGTCCGGGAATTGTAACCAGTGTGGCAGCATCGAGGATCGTCCCCATCGCCGTCATGCGTTGACTGCCCCAGAGTGCCGACCAACCAAGAATCTCACCGGCCCCGACTGTAAGGATTCTGATCTGACCGCGGCGCGGGACATGCATATCCAGCGCCACGCTGCCCGTGACAACGATGAACAGGCTCACGCACACAGTCCCTTCCTGAAAAAGAACGGTCCCGGCGTCTTGCTGTTGGATCTCTGAGATATCCGCGATTTTCGCAAGTTCCTCGTCCGACAGATCATCCAAAAAGCCAGTCTGACGAATCAGTTGGAGAGCGGTTTGATTCTGAGCGGCCATCATAGGTCCTTCACGGAGCAACAGAATTGGTTTGCCCAATCATAGCTAACTATATAAAAGCCTGTATCGAAAATTGCTCTGTTGTCGACGATTCGATGAAGATGTTTTTCAGCCAGTGGACAGCCCGCAGCTTAAGCTCGACTATCCCGAAATGCTTCGCGATTTCACCAATTCACTTCCGATTGGATCGAAATTCACTGCCAAAGTGCTTGTACGAATAAACGGATAATCCAAACTACGCCTCAAATGCTTGTTCGATCTCGTTCAATATGGCTTGTTCGGCTTCTGAAACGGAACCCATGCCGAGGAATCCGCCTGTAGTCTGCGCGATCGCCCGTGTGCGTCGCAAAACATCATGCCGCAGTCGTTCCACTTGCTCCTGAGTGAGCTTGCTGGCAGTGACGCGGACGTAATGCCGCCACGTGGCAAATAGCTTTTCCTCAGGTTTGTCATGTAACCAATCGTTTAATAGACGGTGGCTGGCCGTTGTCTCTCCGATCCCTTCTGCGACTGCAGCTCCCAACACCGCGGCCCGTTCTTTTGAATCAAGAATACGATCGGCCCAGGCTATTTGTACCAGTGGAATCAGTGACAGCGCGATGAGCGATTCCCGGCCTATACCGACTTCCAACAATTCGCCGAGTAGTTCTTGGTCGGCAATGCCAGTTACTTCAGAGAGATCCATCAGACCTCTCTCGCACGCCGATTCCTCCTTCAATTTCTGAATCAGCGCCTGATCGACGCGATAGAAAAACTCATTTTCCAGGCTACGTTCCCGTTCGGAAAACATATTTTTTGATAACTTCATGGCAACTCAATGCTCCTTATCAAACTTGAATGTTTCGAAACATCGTTAAACCCGAACTTTCACCATTCAAAGAGGCCGATAATGCCTGGCCCAAAATCTCCTCCTGGCGGCATCAGTCTAGGATACATCCTTGAATCGGCCGCTGATCCTAGGAATACAAAAAGCCCCTGACGTGCTGGCATCGCACACAGAGGCTCTCATGGCCGCTCGACCACCGCCCTGGCTATGGGGGCGGTCGTTTCTTATCTATTAATTATTCACCGCCAAAGGCCAAACGTCAATAGGCAGGATTCTTACGCATCGGCATGGTTGTGCAAAACTCAATAATATGCTCAGTATTAATCGTCAGCCCGCGTTCAAATTCAGGGTAGAGACGATCTGGTTGGGGAAGTGCGGCACCGCTGCTTTAAAGCAGCGCGATCGCGCAGTCATCTCCCAATGGCGGGCCGAAAATAGCGCCCAGCCCTCTGGTTGAAAGCCCGACCTGTCTATCGTGCATTGATGACGTTGTCAGTCCGATTGAAGGGGCGCTTAAACCTGGTGGCGATAATCGATGTTCTTACTGACGAACAGTTCCGGCATATCACAAATGAACTACGCATCACTTTGCGTCGAGCGCAGGGTTGAACAGACTCTCTGGATTACTTTTGCAGTCTCCATGTCGTTTAAAAATGTCTAGCCAAGTGGCGGAAAGCTAGGCTCTGTCGGAGAACTTTTGTTTTCTGATTTATGAACATCGCGGCCACTTTAACTTTCACTGGCCACAGACCAAGGAGGGTTGTCGTGATGACGCGGGATCAGCTAGCGGATGAACAATGGGCTTTCATTGACGACATATTTCCACCGCATGCGAAAACAAGACGCAAGCCTCGCGATCGACGTGTGATCGTCGATGCAACCACCGTGAGCTTGGCACCGCTCCAAACGGTTGCGGATGGTAGTCGGGCGCGAGCCGGTCCATGAAAAACTGCAGCGGTCGATTACGGCGGAAATAGATTGGGAACGGCAGCGGGGTATGTGGAGTGAAATCGCTTAACTGTTGTAAGCCACGATACGTAGATTGTGTTTTCTCGGGGCCGGGTTTTTACTCATTAAGTAAACCATACCGCCTATTATTCGTTATCAAACCCTAGGGCTTTGAACTAACGGCTCAAATGTTTTCAAAGTTTTAGATGCATCGTCGTACAACCTTCAGTACGATAGAAGCGGAAAGTTTTGTCTGAAAAACTATCTGAAATGGGACCATGATGGGCGACGTAACGCAGTTTCTTTCGAATATGGAAAGCGGCGATACGGGAGCGGCTGAGAAGTTACTGCCGATGATGTACGATGAATTGCGGCGATTAGCGGTAGCTAAGATGTTGCATGAATCGCCGGATCATACACTGCAGCCCACCGCCTTAGTACACGACGCTTATGTGCGACTCGTAGATGTTGAGAAAGCACAACGATGGGATAGCCCTGGGCATTTTTTCGCTGCTGTCGCTGAGGCCATGCGGCGAATTCTTGTTGAACGCGCGCGGCAAAAAAATGCTATTCGGAATGGTGGTGAATTCCAACGTCATGTGTTGTTTGACGTGGAATTAGCGGCCAACGTCGACCGAATGCAAGTGCTCAGTTTGGACGATGCCCTGAACCGTCTCGAAAAAGAGAACCCCAGGGCGGCCGAACTCGTAAAACTACGGTTTTTTGCCGGTTTGTCGGCTGATGAAGCGGCAGGGCTACTGGGGGTTTCACCTAGCACGTCCAGGCGGATTTGGGTCTTCGCGCGGGCGTGGCTCCGCAGTGACATGGAAGAGAACTCCAATCCCTCCACATGAATTTTCCGAAATTCTCTAGTTTCCTTGAGTTTTGTGACTGCTTTGCGCTCGTTTTTTCGCATTACTAATGCGAGCGGTAAGTCCAGAGTTCAGGACAATCAATGATGAGTGGCATTCATAAGACAGAAGAATCGATCTTTTTTCACGCCATTGACATCGAAAATGACGCTGAGCGGTCCTTGTTCGTTCAACAGGCATGCGCGGGTGATAAACAGCAGGTGGCCCGTATTGAAAGGCTGCTTCGTGCGAACCAACAAATCGGAGACCTGTTGGACATCCCCGACGGGAATGTGATCCCGATCATCGCTAACTTGGTGGAACAAACGCCGCCACCACAGCCTCCGAAAACACTTGCCCCGAACGCCCCGCTGGGCGGCACGCTGGGCGATTTTCAACTGGTCCGCGAAATCGGCCGCGGCGGCATGGGGGTGGTTTACGAGGCCCACCAAATCTCCTTGAACCGACAGGTGGCACTCAAGGTATTGCCGTTTACCGCCGTGTTGGATCAACGGCAGTTGGAACGGTTCAAAACTGAGGCCCAGGCGGCTGCAGGGTTGCATCACGGCAACATTGTGCCGGTGTTTCACATCGGCCGTGACCGGGCAGTGCATTACTATGCGATGCAGTACATCGAGGGGCAGGATGTCTCCGATCTGATCAAACAACTGCGGCAGGTCGCGCAAAAAGACGAGCTCGACTTGCCGGTCACCAAAGACGCCGATTTCAGTTTGGCTTCGGAGTTGGTTACGGGACGGTTTGAGCCAGCAGACCTGACCCGTCCCGACATGCCGCTCGACGAGGACGATGACAACTTCGCACGCCCTGATTCGAATGCTGTCAACGATACCGGTACGTTCGCGGCGCTGCCCACCAAAGACGCCACGAACAAACCGGAGTATTTTCGCACTATTGCCGGGTTGGGCATTCAAGGGGCAGAGGCATTGGAGTTTGCGCACCAAAATGGCATCCTGCATCGCGACATCAAGCCGTCAAATTTGATGCTGGATGCCGGAGGCAAACTATGGGTCACCGATTTTGGTCTCGCGCGTATCGAAGGGGATGCCGGCCTGACGACGACCGGCGATGTCATGGGGACGCTGCGGTATATGAGTCCCGAACAGGCCACCGGCCAAAACGACGCCGTTGATCGCCGCAGCGACCTCTATTCGCTGGGCGTGACATTGTACGAAATGCTTTCGCTTAGCCCGGTCTATCCATCAGCCGCCCGCAATGAGCTGCTACAAAAGGGCCTAGAGGAAGAGCCATCGCCGTTGCGACAAGTAAACAATGCGATTCCCGCTGACCTAGAAACGATCATCCACAAGGCGATCGCCAAGGAACCAGCGGACCGTTACGCAACGGCTCAAGAATTTGCGGATGACTTGCGGCGATATTTGAACGGCGAGCCGATCCACGCCCGGCGTCCTTCGGTAGCGACGCGGATTTCAAAGTGGGCCCAACGGAATCGCACGTTGGCGTTGTCATTCGCCGCTGCGTTTATCGGGGGCATTGTGGCGGCGGCGATCGTGGTCGTGGTGAAGGACCGGGACGGAAACGTGATTTCCCAGACCACCTACCCCGACGGCCATGCGGTGACGATCGAGAACGAAAACACAGTGCGGCCTCCGGAGATATCCCGGCGGGAGACGCCTTCGCCCGAACCCTTTGCCGGCTTACTTCCCGATCCTCCCGCGCTGCCAGGTATTGCCCGCTGGCAGATTGTGAACCGGCACGTCACTGGTACACCAAATAACATTCTCGGCCATTTTGCGTGGAGTCCCGATGGCCGGTATATCGCCGTTCCCACCGACGAAGTGCTGCGCGTCTACGAATTTCCCAGCTTTGAATTAAAGAGGATCTTCTGCGGCCATACCGATGGTCTTACCAAGGTTGACTGGAGTCCAAACGGCAAACTGCTCGCAACGGCCAGCAATGACGACACGGTCAGAATCTGGGACTTCGAAACCGGGACACCGAGTATAACCTTGTTCGGCAACGCGTGCGATGTGCGCACCGTGAAATGGCACCCGAATGATGGCAAGCGGCTGGTCTCGGGAAATGTCGCCGGAAATCTGAGAATGTGGTCACGCGAAGGAAAACTCTTGAAGCGTTGGCGAGGTCATCCTAACAGTTCGGTGTGGGAAATCGCTTGGAGCCCGGACGGTAAGACGTTGGCGTCGGCCGGGGCTGATGGGACGATCGCCCTGTCAAATGACCAAGGAGCACTGCAGTCGGTAATTGACACCAAAAAGGGCGCTGTATCAACCGTCGCCTGGAGCCCCGATGGCAAGCGGCTGTTGACGGCGAATCGTGGCAGCGGTGAAGTCTGTGTTTGGAAACGAGATGGCACACCGGGGCCGGTGTTCGCCGGCCACACCGCGGGGCCGATGTGCGCTGCCTGGAGTCCCGATGGCCAGCGCGTGGCATCGGTGGCCCATGACGGTAAACGCCGGATTTGGGATGTTGATACCGGCGCCAAAACGGAGATCGACGTCGGTCAGGTGGAAATGAGTGCTTTGCCAATTGATTGGGTGGCGTGGCGTCCAGGGAGTAAGTCCATCGCGACCTTTTCCAATGACGGATTTCATGTCTGGGATGCGAGCGGTGGCGTGATTGCTCAATTCGCCATTCTCGCCCGTTTGCGTGCTGCACGGTTGAGTCCTGACGGCCAGAAACTCGCCGCGAATATCGGGCACGCCGATGAATTTTACATGCTGCTCTGCAATTCCGATGGGACGCAATCGCAGTCCTTGGACCGACTCCACGAATACCCGCTTGATTTCGCCTGGACTCCCGACAGTCATTCAGTGGTGGTCGGAGGGTGGCGGCTCCACGCCATCGCGCCCCTTCTCCGTTTGTGCGGCCGCGATGGCTCGGAAGGACCGGTGATCATCAACTCACCCGACGTTGAAAAAAGTTCCGGCGTTCGCCGCCTGTCGGTGAGCCCGCACGGTAACCAAGTGGCCGTCCGCATCGTTAGCGACAAGGACCCGTCGCTGCTGCAAATCTGGAATCTAGACGGGACACCTGGGCCAATTTGCGAGGGTTCTGATATAACTAAAGTCAGGTCGCGACCGGCGTGGAGTCCGCAGGGCAACAAAATCGCCATGTGCGACGCCGGGGGCACGCTCCGCATTTGGAAGTCTGAGGACGGCCAATTGGAAAGCAGTCTGATTACCGCTGGCGGCTACGAAGTCGTTTGGAAACCGGATGGAACTCAAATCGCAGTGGTGTCGTCAGATTTCGTGCAAGTCTGGGGCATGGATGGCCTTCAAATTGCCGCACTGAGAGGCGGGGACGTGGGGCAGCCTCCGTTCGAATGGGCCACAAGCACGCACGTGAAATTTAGTGAAAACTACTCGAAAGGGCAGGCAACGTCGATCCGTTATCGCGATCCGCGAACGGGTCGGTTCGAGTGGATTCTGGCAGCGACCAGAGCCAAACAATTCGTGAAGTTTGCCGCGGACGGCCGTGTTCTTGACGGCAATCCCGATGTTGTCGATCGCGAGTTTGTCTGCGTCGTCCAACAACCGAACGGAGCGGTCCAAATCTTGAAGCCTTCGGGATTTCGTCAACGTTACCAGCAGGAGGCCCCCTGACACTCGCGCCGCACAGCGCACCTACTGCAACAATTGAAACAACCTCTGACAAAAAAAATCGGCTGGTGAGGCCGTTGTCGCGAAACACCTCCTCACCAGCCGGGAACCTCGCCGTCGTGCGCTCGCTTTGTGCGCACGGGGCGGTGGTCTGTTTTGCATGATAACCCGCAATTCCCCATTCACCAAGAGGAGGACGGCAATTCTCAGCCCTGCTTCATTGCGATTTTGATTTCTAACGTGCCCAACTCAAACAGGCGTCGACAACGATGCCAACTCCAACCACATGAAAAGGAAATCACATGAAATTACAGACCAACGTACTCATCACCGCGATCACGTTTTTCTCACTCACTCTGGGGACTGCCGCTGCCGGCGATTTTCAAACCGAAGGGCTCGTTGGCTTTAGCAATGTGCAAAACGCGTTGAGTTTTGGCGGCGACTCTGCTCCCTATCTCGCTATCGGCACTAGCCCGCAGATTGGGTTTCATCTCCACAGCGGTTCGGTCCTGCCGTTGCCGGAGACGATCCTTCCCACTGACACCGGGATCGAGTTCGAATGCGTGCAAGGTCCCCACGAAAGAGAAGGCCGCAACATCCACGTGATTCACACCAAACGGGGCAAAATCTATTGCACTTGGCATGCGGTCTTCACGTTGGATTTTATCAATGATCAGGGTGACGCCGTGCTCAGCGGCGACGGCATCTTTACTGTTGTGGGCGGCACCCGCCATTACCGGGGCGCCTCAGGCAGCTTCCGCACCTTGTTTGAAACGGAGGTCGTCAAAGCGGGTTCAGACACGGCGATTGCGGAATTTACGCAGGAGGGTGAGTTGAAGCGAAAGTGATCTTGCAACGTATCAAAAACCTCGCCGCCGTGCGTTTGTTATGAGCGCACGGGGCGCTGTTCTTGAAACAGTGACGAACCTCCGATTCCTATTAACCGACACCATGAAACACTCCCAGAAATACAAGAGGACCAACTCGATGCCCCCATTTTTTCGTTCGGCTACTAAAAGCCATCAAGCTCCTCGCTGCAAACGCACCGGCTCCCTCACCCGCCCCCTGGCGATGCAACAGCTCGAAGACCGCACGCTGTTGGCCGGCTCCATGGTGGGCCTGGGCGACTTGCCGGGTGGTACTTTTAACAGTTATGCATACAACGTGTCGGCCGACGGCTCCGTGATTGTCGGACGGAGTAATTCCACCAATGGATATGAAGCATTTCGATGGACGGCAGAAACGGGCATGGTGGGCCTGGGCGACTTGCCGGGTGGTGATTTTAACAGTTATGCATACGGCGTGTCGGCCGACGGTTCCGTGATTGTAGGACGTAGCAAATCCGCCAATGGAACAGAAGCATTTCGATGGACGGCGGAAACGGGCATGGTGGGCCTGGGCGACTTGCCGGGTGGTGATTTTAACAGTTATGCATACGGCGTGTCGGCCGACGGTTCCGTGATTGTCGGACGTAGCAAATCCGCCAATGGATATGAAGCATTTCGTTGGACGGCGGAAACGGGCATGGTGGGCCTGGGCGACCTGCCGGGTGGTACTTTTAGCAGTTATGCACGACACGTGTCAGCCGATGGCTCTGTAATTGTGGGACGGGGTGATTCAGCCAATGGAACTGAAGCGTTTCGTTGGACGGCGGAAACGGGCATGGTCGGCCTGGGCGACTTGCCGGGTGGTACTTTTAACAGTTATGCATACGACGTATCGGACGACGCTTCCGTGATTGTGGGACGGAGTAATTCCACCAATGGATATGAAGCATTTCGATGGACGGCGGAAACGGGCATGGTCGGCCTGGGCGACTTGCCGGGTGGTACTTTTAACAGTTATGCATACGACGTATCGGACGACGGTTCCGTGATTGTGGGACGGAGTAATTCCACCAATGGATATGAAGCATTTCGTTGGACGGCGGAAACGGGCATGGTGGGTCTGGGCGACTTGCCGGGTGGTGATTTTAGGAGTTATGCATGGGGCGTGTCGGCCGATGGCTCTGTAATTGTGGGACGAGGTACTTCCACCAATGGAATTGAAGCATTTCGCTGGACCGATGAAACTGACGTCAACAACCCACCGCTGGTCACATTGAACAACACGGTCACTGGTCTACCGGAGAACACCGATACGACGTCCCGCGTCAAAGTAGCCGACATTGTGGTCACCGATGATGCGCTGGGCAACAACGTGCTCTCGCTCACGGGAGCGGACGCGGGGCTGTTTGAAATCGATGGAACGGTACTCTTTCTCAAAGCGGGGACGGTCCTGGATCGGTTCGCTAATCCGGTTTTGGACGTAACTGTCAACGTCGATGATGCCACGGTGGGAACCACGCCGGACGATAGCGCCGCCCTGGCGATCAACGTGACCGAAGTCAACGAGTCGCCGATGGTGGCATTGGATAACACGATCGGTAGTTTGCTGGAGAACACCGATACGACCTCCCGCATCAAAGTGGCCGACATTGTGGTCACTGACGATGGGGTGGGGACGAACGTGCTTTCACTCACCGGTGCGGACGTGGGGCTGTTCGAAATCGATGGAACCGAGTTGTTCCTGAAGGCGGGTACGGTTCTCGATAGTTACTCTAATCCCATTTTGAACGTGACCGTCAACGTGAATGACGTCGCGATAGGAACCACGCCCGACGATAGCACGGCTCTGGCGATTGACGTGATTGACGTCAACGACCCGCCGATGGTGATGTTGGACAATAACCTCACTAGCCTCCCAGAGAACATCGATACAACGCTCCGCATCAAAGTGGCCGACATTGTCGTCACCGATGATCTACTGGGGACCAACGTGCTCTCGCTGACCGGTGCCGATGCCGATCTGTTTGAGATTCTCGGAACCGAATTGTTCCTCAAAGCGGGGGCGGTGCTCAATGCCGCCGGGAACCCTGTACTGAACGTTACCGTCAACGTCGACGACGCCGCTGTGGGCAGCATCCCCGACGATAGCGCGGCTTTGGTGATCACGGTCATCCCCTTTATCAACACCCGCCCCGTCGCCGATGCCGGGGGGCCATATGTGTTAGGCAACCGCAACAGGATCCAACTCGATGGCAGTGACAGTTATGATGCGGATCAGCCCGCTGGGACCCTGACCTATATGTGGGACTACGGGAACGACGGCACGTACGATGCCATAGGGGTGCGGCCTTACATCACCGCCGCGGACTTGAATGGACAAAGTAACATCGTCGTGCGTTTGAAAGTCCTTGACAATGATGGCGGCTCCAGATCCAACCTTGTGCGGGTGCATGGCGCGGACACTTCGGTGTTGCGGATTCGCGGCGATAATGACGGTGTCGTGGGGCAGCGACGCGTGGTTTCGTTGAAGCTTTATGGTCCGACCGTGACGCGCGAACACTATACCTACACCGTCGATTGGGGCGACGGCAGTCAGCCGCGCTTGGTGACCGGACTCTCCGGCTCGTCCATCAGTAAGAGATATGACAAAGCGGGTAATTATACGATCCGCGCGACGGCCGTCAGCAATGAAACCGGATTGGAAACGTCGCACTCACGCGTCATACGTATCCGCACAGAGCAACAACAAGGACGCGACTTCGCGGTTTCCGGCACCAGCGGCGATGACTATTTCCGCGTCTTCACTCGTTCCGGCACCGGCCAGGTGGAGATTTACCGCAACCGAGTTTCGCTGGGAGTGCATACCGTGCCCGGCACGATCTATGCCATGGGCATGGGGGGCAACGATTGGTTCGTCGGCGACAACGGCACCTATAACGTCTACTTCGATGGCGGCAGTGGAAACAATGTTTCCTATACCTACGGCGGGGATGATACGATCCTCGGTCGTGACGGCCGCGATCGCGTTTACAGCTACGGTGGGGACAACTATGTCTCGGTCGGTAACGGCAATAACGTGGTCAAAACCAACGTCGGCGATGACCACATAAAAACCGGTCGCGGCAGCGACAAGATCATCGACCTCGGCGGAGACAATCAGATCGATGCCGGCGACGGCAACAACCACATCAGCACCCGCTACGGCAACGACATGATCATCACCGGTTCCGGCCAGGATCAAGTCACCGACCTGGGCGGCAACAACCGCATCGAAGTCGGAGACGGCAGCAACGTGGTCCGCACCGGCAAAGGCAACGACACGATTCTAGGCGGTGCGCATGACGACAACATCCGCGTCGACGGCGGCCGTAATTACATCTACTCGTTTGCAGGAAACGATTTCATCATCGCCTTCGGAACCAACTTTATCGACTCCGGTTCAGGAAACGATACGGTCTTTAGCCAATTCAATCTGCTTTATGACGATAACGACCTGTTTGATCTGCTGGCCAAGTCCCGTTAGCTCGGCGGTTTGGGGCAAAGTCATCTTGAAGCTGATAAGCCATTTATACGCGCACACGGAAATCACCTCACGCTTGGAATTGTCGACGTGACCCGCAGTCGACAACCTATTTGACCTTTCAGTCACCTCACAACAGGGTCGGTACTGGCAGAGACAAAAGAGACAATTGGCGAACCGTACCTGACTGGTGTTCAAAAAGTACAGCGTACGTTGGTCTCGCCAGTCAAACGCCAAGAGATACCAACACCGTTATTCCCTTATTACCACTCGCCCTACCAACGCAAAAATCCGAGGAACGAGGCCTCTGCAGATTCGTCACAAACTGACCGAGGACGGCAAACTCCAAACTGTTAGGAGCAAGCTATCATGAACGTCCCTAAAACTTACGGGGACGCGGCTTGATTCTTCCGAGGGGCCTAAAATCAACCGTTTTTGGGTGGAGCGACGTCAACCGACATCGCATCCGTGGGGATGAGCACCCGAACCGGGTCTCCTCGCTCTCAAGCAGTCGTAGGAATCACCGTTCCACCAATTTCCCCCGGGTTGTGGCGAAGGTCGAGTGGTATCGGGGTTCCTCATGGAGATGGTCTGCGCAGAACAGACACTAACCGCTGGCAAACGCTCTGCTTGTCCTCGTTCCTGGATCACTCGGGCTGGAAGACGGAAAGCTGTCGAAAAGTCCACTGGCATTTAGCTTGGGAGAGGATGTGCTGTTACAATCGTGAAGGTTGCGAGTCTGGATCGGTTCTAGGATCAACCCAAACGGGAAATCCCGGCTAATGGTCGTATCGGAATAGGCCCAGTCTCTACTCAGCCGGAAAATTATCAGCCTTCGTCGGAAAAAATTCTTTACCAATTCCCAACAGCAAACCGCAAAAAAACACCAATGCATATCGCCCCACAAGACGAAAATCGGCTCTCTTATCTGCTTGTTAATTTTCCATGCAAGTTTGCCAAATTTTCTTGGATCGTTTCAATCACTGTGTGCGCTCTCTGCATGACCAATGACCGGCAGGTAACCGCATTGACTGATGAGGCACTCAGTGAAGTGCGCGATGGGTTCTCCAAGAGGCGGGACAGTTACCTGACTGAATATCTGGATCGACCTTTTGCTGAACTCGATTCCAGCGTCGACCCCGTGCGCTCGCTTCGTGAACTACAGCAAGCGCAATGGATTTGGTACCCCGAACAAAATTCTCCCAGTCATCCCCCCTCCGGCTTACGATATTTTCGCCGACAACTGACTCTCCCGACTCAAAACCCAATCAAAAAGGCCCACATGGTATTGGCCGTCGACAATACCTGCACAGTATCAATTAACGGGAAACTCGTCGGCCGAGCCAACGGATTCCAACACGCCAAGTTGATTGATATCACCCAGCATTTAAAACCGGGGGACAATGTCGTCACGATTGCAGCACGCAACTTGGGTGACGAACCCAACCCGGCTGGGGTGTTGGGGCTGCTGCATATCGACTTCGAGCAGGGCGCACCCCAAGTGATCGTCACCAACAATCAATGGCAAACGTCGGATCAAGTTGTCGAAGGTTGGGATTCACCGACAGAGGACAGCTCGGCATGGCCCAAGGCAGAGGAATTGGGGGCCTGCGATTCCGCACCTTGGGGGGAAGTCAAAATAATTCGGGATGTACAGATCAATCAATATGTCTTCAGTCGGTTAATATTTGCACTGGCTGCGTTGCATCTGGAAACAGAATCGGAACGAGCGAATGCCGCGATCTTGGAAGCCATTAAAGTTCTACGACAAGAGGAACAAGCGACCGGCGAATTTGGTCTGCATTGGCTGGGAGGAGTGTTTTATCGCATTTACGGACTGTTCGGCCCCGGTGGCTCCATGGAAGGTCGTCTCAGCGATGATGCTGTCCATGCCATGGAGCAACTTTTTGCCGACTGGGCTTACACCGAATCTAAAATGTCGGAATCGGATCCAGAAGACACCTGGCGACTCTGGGGCAGTGAAAATCATAGCGCGCAGCGCGACGCAACGCGTTGGGCAGCTGCGCGAATGCTGGCTGCATCTCCGCTGGGGGAAACATTTCGCTACCAAGATGGTTCCACCGCCCAAGAACAACTGGCTGCATGGCGAAAGTATCTGAAACGCTACTATCGGGAACGTGTGAAAAGGGGCATGTTGATCGAAATTTCCCCTTCCGGTTATGGTTCGCGAACCCTGCAAGGTTGGCACAATATTTATGACTTTACGGACGACCCGGAACTAAAATCTCTCGTCAAAGCTGGCCTGGATGTGTGGTGGGCCAATTGGGCACAAGAACAATTGGGCGGCATGCGGGGTGGTGGAAAAACGCGACTGTATCCTGGTGCCTGGGCCCTTGCTCACCACGATCGCAACCGTGCCATGAGTTGGTTTTACTTGGGGCAAGGAAACCGCGCCCACCATCACGAAACCTTACCAGTCATTGCCACCACAACCTACCGTTTGCCACTGGTGGTCATGGACATTGCATTGGATCCCCAAGGACGAGGTGTCTACGAATGTCAATCACGCCGTTTAGGACGCCATCTCGATTACCAACAATCACTTTCGCTCTCTCGACCGAACGAGCCAATTTACGACGTCGATCCCGAACAGGGCGGAATCGTCCGCTATTCGTACTGCACTCCCGATTTTATTATGGGAAGTTTGCTCTTCGGCAGTCACCCCAAAGACTATTGGACCGCCATTAGCCAACAAAACCGGTGGCATGGCATTATCTTTGCGGGGGAACCCAACTCGACCTTGTATCCACGATGTGAGACTGATCGCAGCACCTACAATGCACACTGGGCAATTCAGCACAAAGGAACCCTGATTGCACAAAAACTTCGTCATGCTGATGCCACCAAGGCGATGCGTGTCTGCTTTTCAACCGATCTCAAACGACACGAGCGGGACGGCTGGATTTTTGCCCAAGCAAAACGCGCTTTTGCGGCAGTCAAAGTGGTCCGCGGTACTTGGGATTGGGACGACGCTCGTTGGCTTCGCTGTTCCGATGAATACACGCCAGTGATCTTAGAAGTTGCGCGTAGCGAAGATTTCGCAGGCAACTTCGAAACGTTCCAACAAGAAATCTTGAAACAAACAGTAAGCATCGAAGATGACGTCCTGCACTACCGGGGCCTAAGAGACTCTGGCAATTTTACCTTCTCCCTGCAAAGCGATCAGGCGCCCGAATTGAATGGTGCACCGATCGATTTGGCACCGGACTACGCTTTCCAAAGTCCTTTTGTCAACGAAAAATGGGCTGAGGGCGTTGTGTACATCACCAAAGGAAAACGCAAACTGGTCGTGGATGTTCGCCAAGCAACCGACAAAAACGGGGACACCTCAGCCCCCCCATCTGGCGAAACCCCATAGACCGATTCTGAATGGTACACCTAGAGCAGCGACGGGTGTGTTCGCAAAACTGATTGCAATGCCACGGCAACCACACCATCAACGCTCCACTGCCATCCAGTAACACCACAGCCATAAGCTCTGAAGCATTAAAGTCGTCTTTGCCCCACGACTTTCCTCTGAACGTCCACATGCGGGAAGATCACCGCGACCAAATACATCAACCACAGCTGTGATCGTGGTGGCCTGGCAATTCTCACGCTACACCCTAAGAACTTCGCTGCAGCTTATCCCCGTCCCCCTTCGCAACACGTTTCGCAAATCGTGTGGCAGCGGGAACATTGGAGCTTGGCGCGGATTTCAATCAGTTCGCCGCCGCAGACCGGGCAGACAGGGCGCGGTGGTTTTGATTCTCGGTTTGTGTTTTTGTCGTTCATGATTCCCTCCTTGGCAAAATCGCCTCATGGATTATTGCGGAATTGGATGCGACCGTGCAATTGTAGAAATTCGGCACCCTTGTCATTTCATAAGTTTCGCAGCGGACTGAATCAGAGTTTCTTTCGCTTTTCGTGTCATCGCTTTGATCGCCAGTTCTCGTTTCAACGCTCGACTTCGACTCTCTTGGGCTTCTCGGTAGACCAACTCGACAGGCAAACGGCTGCGAGTATATCGCGAAGCTGTCCCGTTGTTGTGTTGCTCACATCTCCGGGACAAATCGTTTGTGATTCCCGTGTAAAGCGAGCCGTCACTGCAGCGTAGAATGTAGACGACCCAGCTTTCGGCCAATTGCTTCTTCAGCCGCAGCACAGCGACCTCTTTGGCCTTAGCTTCCACCTCGATGGTTAGGTCCAGCTCTCGCCAATATTTGGGAAAGTCCTCAATGTCAATGAAATCGTGATGTCGCCGAGGCTTTGGCCCCTCCCAGCCTTCGATGGGGCTAGAGATGTGAAACAGTGGCTCCCGGTTCCAAGTGCTGATGGCTTGCTCGGTTATCTCTTCGACAGATTTCTCATCTTGATTGCAGCGGTGATGATGGACGTCGTAGACCAACGGAATACCTTCTGCCCGGCAGAGCGGTAGCAGGTCCGAGGGTGTGTATGTCGTGTCATCATTCTCGACCGTCAGCCGGGTTCTAACCCGTGAGGACAATCGTTTCAGATTCCTAGCGAAATCAGCCAGGGCCTTTGGTTTATCGCCATACGCTCCGCCGCCATGAATATTGACGACATCAGCTCCGACCCACTCAGCAACCTCGGCCTGGTATTCCAGTTCAGCAATCGACCGATCGACTACATCGGGACGTGGCGAGTTCAGCACCACAAATTGGTCGGGATGAAAACACGTGCGGATGTCGTGGTCCTGGGCGAACTTGCCGCATGCCTTGAACTGACGCACAATCTCATCACTGTCAGGAAAATCGCATATATCGTAGCCGCATTCGGCGTGAGTCTTCACTGGCAGAACTTGACTGTTGATGCGGAAGCAGCCAATGCCGTTGTCGGCACAGAATTGAAGTGATTGCTGCAATGCCTGGGCGTTTGCCATGCACAACCCGGACAGCTTGTTCAGAGCGGCATCGCGCTCCATGCTGCTTATTGCTTTGACTGTCGTGTTGCGAAACTTGATGGGCTGCTCCAAGAAGGTGCAGCAGAGTCCCAAGCGAATTGAGGACGAACGTGATGCGTTGTTTTTCAAGAGGTTAGGCTTCCAATTTCTTCAGGTTTTATGCGGCTTCACTCGGGGGTCTTCTTCGATGCCGCCTTAAACAGCGCGTGACATTCATCTTCCAGAATTCCGCCGATCAATGTGCAGTCTTGAAACGGAGTTCGCTGTGCAACCTCTTGCGCGAAGATATCAATTTGTTTCCAACCAAGCTCTTGCAGGAATCGGATCGACGAACCAAACACCACCGTTTCGATTCCGGTCCACAGGATGGCTCCCTGGCACATCGGGCAGGGTTCAGCAGTGGTGTACAGAGCCAGCCGCCGCTCCTTCCAATCACGCACCGCACCAGCCATTTGATTGATGGCGTCGATCTCACCGTGCCACGTGGGGTTGGTGGACGACTTATTCCATCCCTCCGCAAGACTCTCGCCGGAAGACTGGTCGACAATCAGTGCGCCGAACGGAAGGTCGGGAACATTCGCAGCCAGTTCAATCGCTCGTCGCATGTGATGTTCGTGGTCAAGCATTACTCCCCCCAATTCATCCACGTAATACTGAGTTGCAAGTATGTCGCAATCGAAACCCACACGAAGTACGGCACTTGCGCCACAGCCACCCAACGATAATGCCGCCAGATTGCCACCGTCATCCAAATGATTGTGCCCCACACGATCAAAATGTCCACCGCTGCCAACGGCAGATTTCGCATCCCAAATTGAATGGGGGTGAAAATCAGGTTCACCACGAGATTCATGGCAAACGGAAGTGCGACGATCCACGGCACCTTCTTGCGAAACGCCTGCACGAATACATAGCCGAATGAGGCGATGATAATCGGGTAGAGAATCTGCCAGATCAACCCAATCGTGGACCCGGTGGGTGTCCATGAAGGTTTCGCCAAGTTGTTGTACCAGTCCATCCATTCCATCGTAGATTGCTTACTCCTTGCTCTGAGCGTAGAAGAGCATTCTTCCACACGAATCGCATACGAAAGCGGCGACTTTGCCTGCAATCGGGAATCTGCTGCTCCAAAATTCCTTCTTTGCTTTAGGAACCGTGTATTCAACCTCTCGCTGCCTGCCGAAATCATTGTCGATCAGCCTGACGGCCTTCAAGGTGCCATCGCAATCAGGACATGGTTTGTCCTCGTGACTCATTCGATATCCTTTGGGAAAAAATGGATGGAGTGGCAGGTCACTCCTGTAGGAATTCAAGCTCTGTGATAATCGGCAGGTGATCGGAAGGGAAGCGGCCGTCTCGCTGGTCGTCAAGCGTCTGGAGCCGTTTGACTTTGACCGATTTCGTGGTGAAAACAAAATCAATCCGGCGATTAGGTTCAATTTCTTTGAAACCGTTCCAAGTTGAATCTGGACCGGTCGGTTTTTGTACTGAATGCTTGTGTGCATCGAGAAACACGGGACGGGTCTGCGTCCCTTTTCCAATCAAAATGTTGTACGGAGGCGAGCCTGGCAGCGTATTGAAATCACCCGTGAGAATGACTGGATGATCCACAAATTGCTCCCGCATCTGTTTTAATAAAAGTTTCGCACTTTCGACTCGTGCCTGCTTTCCACGATGATCAAAGTGCGTGTTCATGACATAAAAGACGGTGCCTGTCTGGCGATCCTTAAGCTTGACCCAACTTGCAATTCGCGGCAGGTCTGCATCCCATCCCTTGCTGGCAGTTTTGTCGGGCGTCATGGAAAGCCAGAACGTTGCCTGATCGAGCAACTCGAAGCGATCCTTGCGGAAAAAAATCGGCGTAAACTCGCCAGCGTTTTTGCCATCGTTCCGGCCCACGCCATAGACGTCCATATCCGGCAATCGAGCTTTCAAGTCCTCAAGTTGTTCGACGAGAACCTCTTGGAAACCTGCAATGTCCACTTTGTTTTTGATGATAATCTCTGCCACCCAATCTTTTCGATTCGGCCAAGCATTGATTCCGTCGCTGGGGGTGTTTAAGCGAATGTTCCACGTCATGACGTTCAGAGATTCGGCGACAGCCTGTTGTCCCACAGTTGCCAGAATCAGAAAAGCGAAAAGAAGTCGTTTCATCAAGCTTGACCTTGTATCAATTCAGTTGTTGCTATCTGAGGTGCTAGGTAAAAAACATTCGAGATCCCCGAAACGATCCAGGCCTGAATGGTAGCAAAATCGTTCTCAGGAATCCGCTGCATCAATGCCCCTTATTTCGCTGGCCGTCTCAAACCGCACAAAAGAGGTCTCTTTCAGGAGAACCGTTTTTTCGACGTTCCTTAACACATTGATCATGAGGAGACGCATTGGTTCACCGTTTCTGCACTTGATAACGCCTTTATCCACATTGGTTTGGGGCGATCTTCGTGTCTGTCGACCTGTTCGGCCTTTGCGCATGAGCTTTGCATCAAATTTGTTCGCATCTTGCAGAGTGCCTTTCCGGAGACACCGCTACCTCGATAAATTAGCCATTGATCAGCAGCAGAGCTAAGAGCAGAGAAAGTGTTGGATGGAAGTGATACAGAATGTCGCCTGCACTAAATGTGGGTGTGTTTGTGACGACCTGCAGGTGTCGGTCGAAAACGGCCGGGTCCACGCGGTGTCCGGCGCTTGCAAACTCTCTGAATCTTGGTTTCTGGAACAAGACACGCAGCAACCACCTAGTGCGGCGATCAATGATCAGCCTGTTGAGATCCCATCCGCAATTGAATATGCCGCCGATTTATTGCTGAAGTCGCAGGCTCCACTAATTTTTGGGTTGTCGCGCAGCAGTTCCGATGGACAACGCGCCGCTGTGCAACTCGCCGATAAAGTTGGCGCAATCATCGACACAACGGCATCGCTCTGCCATGCACCGTCGATTATGGCGATTCAACATGTCGGGGAGTCGACATGCTCTTTAGGAGAAATCAAGAATCGCGCCGATCTGGTGATCTTTTGGGGCGTCGACCCCGTTCAAAGTCATCCGCGACATTTCGAACGCTATTCCGTGGACCCGGTTGGTGAATTCGTCCCGAATGGGCGCAGCGATCGTACCGTGATCGTGATTGACTCCGAGCGAACACAAACTGCCGACGCCGCTGACATCTTCCTGCCGGTCGAGCCAGGTACTGATTTCGAAATGATTTGGATGCTCCGCAGTTTATTGCGTGGTGAGTCGCCAACAGAGGACGCCTATTCCGGTATTCCCATTGATCAACTCACAGAGCTAGCGGACCGCATGAAGTCGTGTCGTTGTGGTGTCGTCTTTTTTGGTTTGGGATTAGCACATCAGCAATTGGGGCATCTCAACGTCGAGGCTCTGTTACGACTCGTCACCGAATTGAATGCCTACACGCGGTTTCATGCCCGGCGAATGCGAATGCATGGCGACGTCACGGGAGCAGACTGTGTACTCTGTTGGCAGACGGGTTTTCCGTTTGGTGTCAATTTGGGCCGAGGGTATCCGCAGTATAATCCGAGCGAATTCTCCGCCAACGATCTGTTCGAACGTGGCGAGGTCGATCTGTGCCTGTTTGTGGGGGGCGAAAGCGTTCCGCACATGTCGCCAGCAGCCCGGCGTTATTTAGAAACCATCCCGACGATTTTGCTGGACCACCCCACCGTGCCCGTCCATTTCCAACCCCAGCTTCGCTTCACGACTGCCGTGTACGGTGTGCATCTTCCGGGAGTCGTGTATCGCATGGACGAAGTGCCGATCCCGTTGCGGCAGATTTTGCCGACGACTTATCCCAGCGATGCTGAAATCTTGCAGCGGATCACGGATGCGTTTGTAAACGTCTGTGGCTAACAACGTTTCACGCATGATGATTTCGCGATACAAACACAAAAAAGCCCGGACGACACAGTGTCATCCGGGCTTGAGGTCGCCTAGTGGTGCTTCCGGCACCTCAACTCATTATCGGGGAGTCGTTCGATAATGCATCCGTTGTTCGTTGCAGCTTATGCTGCGATGCGTTTGTTATTTGGCCGCACGACGTTGTTGGCGACGGCGGAAGCCGATCAGGCCAATGGCACCGAGGCCCATTAGCACGAACGACGAGGGTTCGGGAACCGGATTGACCGGCGGCGGCTCGGTGGTGAAGCTGATGTTGTCGACACCCACACCGCGATCCACTCCGCCCAGATCCAAGACGGCTTTCACAGCCACGCCGTCGGCGATGACCAGCAGGTTTTCCCAGTTGCCGTCGATCGGCTGATTTTGCAAATCCGCTGTGAAGGAGGTCATGCCAACGATGTTCGTCATCGCCTCATCGGAGAACAATGTCAACATCGCTGTAGCCGTCGATCCGACGTTCTGTGCTCCCCCATCGACACGGAAGTCGAAGATGTCCATACTCAAGTCAGTAATGCCATCGGCAAAGCTGAAGACGTAGTCCGCCGAATTGATTGCGACATCACCCACGGTATCATCGGTGAGGAAGAACCCTCCCGCCCGACCGTCGACAGCCTCGTCGTCACTGACTGCGGCATTTCCACCGGTGGTAAATCCGGTCCGAGGCGGCGTTCCAACCTTAGCAATGTAGGAGAACGCCGAGTTGGTGTTACCAGTGGTGGAGATCGTGACCAAATTGTCACCCGTGTCGATCGCGCTGTTGATGATCTCCAGATCGGAGTAGCCGCTTTCGAAGTCAATAAACCCAGCCTGTGCATCTAAGCTACAGGCAACCAATACAACCGCACTCAGCATTAAACTTGTCTTCATCGAAATTCTCCCCTTGATAAGCCCAAAACAAAAAATGGTGAAACTTCAAACGATGTCAATCATGCCAACAGAGATATCCTCTCCGGCGTCACGGCCCACATATCCCATCACGTGCTCACTGTTGTAGCTTTGCGATAAATAAGAGGATTAGGAAAAACTGTGCCAATCGGAACGTTAGACACCGAGCGGTCCCTCTAAGTGGCCATTCTGCATGGACTTTTGCTTTTTTTTTCTTTTGAGTCACCTGTTGACTCACTTTTCGGCATGTTCAATTTGATCGTCATTTCCTTAGCAAATCGTAAAGGCTTCTTGACGCTGTTTTGGGAGGAGTGCAGCCAATGATCGATTGATCAAAGCGAACCGGTTTGGTTGGACGATGAGTTCGAAAGTGCTCGCAAGAGGAGCCATCGTCAGGCTTAGCGCTTCGATGGCTATCGGGGCAGAGACCTGCGGTGAAGAGCAGGCTTTCAGCTACGGTGCCGGTTTTGTTCGAAAATTCACGGCACCCAAACGCGCAGCTTCAGCCATTCATTCCTAGGTGTTGGGGAATCACGTCAATTAACGTGCGTCTCCCAGACCGGCGATACAGGCGATCGTCGCCTCCGACTTGAGAGGTCCATGTTTCGCTGTCGGTTGCGCGGAACCTGACGCAAACAGTTCAACCTTAGGAGTCTTTAGAGGGGAGACTTTTCGTGGAGTCAGTGATGTCGGTGCGATGCTCCAGATAGCCGACCCCGACCTATATGATGGTCGCAAAACCGGTGGCGACGAGTGCCAGTAGATAGTCCCCCAATCCACAGGCGATCCCCACCGCACCCACGACCAACACGGTAGCGGCTGTCGTCAGCCCGCGGATGGATTTCCCCGCCTGGATAATCGACCCCGCGCCCAGAAATCCCAGTCCACCAACGATTCCAGCAATCACGCGAGTAGGATCGACGCGGGTGGCTCCCTCAGTATCGGCCAATCGCTCTTGCAGGTTCCAGGCGGCCATCGTGAAGATAGCCGTCCCCAGCCCCACCAACATCTGCGTCCGCAACCCCGCCGCCTTCCCCTGTGTTTCACGCTCAAATCCCAAGACGGCTGCACACAACACCGCCACCAGCGGCTGCAAGATGATGTCGGTGTTGTAATTTATGAATTTCAGTATGATGATTGTCTGTAGGGCGGATTTTATTTGCGCTTGCAAAGTTCCACTAATTTGTCCGGGCGTTTAGGGCCATTCAGTTCTTCAAGCAACTCACTGGGGAAATCACGAAAAGGATTCCCCCACCATTTGCGAGTTTTCCGATTCCAAATGCGCCAACCGACGCCTGGAATCGCTTTGCAGACATAGCGGAATTTTGGTTTTCCCATGATGTTGGTTTTACCAGGATATTATTCGCGGTAAGCGGGAGAATGCCCTACTCTTCTCCAACCCGTACCGACACACTTGCCCCGTGCGCTGTCAGCCCTTCCTTGTCCGCCATGCGGCAAATATCCCCCGCATCCCCTCGCAAGCTTGCTTCGTCGTAACGGATAATCGACGAGCGTTTCAAAAAATCATTCGCGCACAATCCATTGGCAAAACGTGCGGTGCCGCCGGTCGGCAGGACGTGGGACGGGCCGGCGACGTAATCGCCGGCGGCGACCGGGGTGTAGTGCCCCAGGAAAATCGCACCGGCGTTTTGCAGTTTGTCCAGCAGCGATTCCGGGTTGGCGGTGGAGACATGCAGGTGCTCCGGCGCGAGCAAGTCCGAGAGCCGGCACGCTTCGTCCGTGTCGCGAGCTAGGATCAGTGCGCCATAATCTTCCAAACTGGTCCGGGCCAAGTCCCCCCGTTCCAGTTGCGCGAGTTGTGCTATCAATTCCGTCCGCACCGCATCCATCAACGGCCGATGCCAGGTGATCATCACGCCGCTTCCGGGCGAATGTTCGGCTTGAGAAATCAAATCGCTGGCGACAAAATCGGCCCGCGCCGTTTCGTCGGCCAACACCACAACTTCACTCGGTCCGGCGATGCTATCGATGTCGACGTCGCCGAAGACATGCTGCTTAGCCAGGGCGACGAACAGATTGCCCGGCCCTACGATTTTGTCGACCTGGGGAATTCCTTCGACCCCATAGGCGAGCGCCGCCACACCCTGTGCTCCGCCAACACGGATGACTTCCGTAATGCCCAACTCATGGCAGGCGGCCAAAATGTCGACGTTGTATCCGCCAAAATCAGTCGGAGGGACAATCACAGCGATCTCCTGAACACCCGCCGCCTGCGCGGGGACAGCGGTCATCAACAGTGTCGACGGATAGGCCGCCGCTCCACCCGGAATACAGACTCCAATCCGTCGCAACGGCAAATATCGCTGACCAAGCACCACCCGCCCTGCTCCGCTGGCACGTTCGATGCTGACGTCTTGGTTAAGAATCGCCTGTTGGAATTCCAAGACGTTGTCGCGAATCCGGCGAATTGTGGCCAGATACTCTTCATCGGCGGCGGCATGGGCGTCAGCCAGTTCCTCGGCCGTCACCCGCATCGTGTCAACATCCAGTTCGCGGCGGTCCAGTTTTGCGGTATAGTCCAGCACCGCCGGCAAACCTTGCTCGCGGACGTCGCCGCAGATCTTCTCGACGACCTGCTGCGGCGTGAGCGGAGCGCCAAACAGGTCGATCGTCCGCTGTCGCCCCGCTGCGGAGACGATATCGCCCTGCGGGCTGAGTTTGCGGCGCAACTCCGATAATGCCGTAATCGGGTCCTCGCTGTGGCAATTGATGGTTTGAATATTGAGTGTTTGGGAGCTGGAATCGGTCATTACCGGGTGCCGTTTTGTGGGAATATGCTCGGAAAAGAATCTTCGTCTCGCATCCTATACAGTGGGCTGGTGATGGTAAAGTTCGCCGAACGCTCTCCGGCGATCGGACCAGCCGTGATTGATCAACGCTCGCCGGGTGACTAAAGTATCATTATCGCTTGAGCCAACAGGCAAAAGGCGAGCGGCACGCAATCGCCTGCCGGTAAGGTCTCCCAACTAATCAGCCAACCAGGATAGTGAGCAAAATGCCCGACGCAATCATCGAAATGCGTAGCGACACCATGACCAAACCGACCCCCGCCATGCGCGAAGCGATCGCCAATGCGGAGGTGGGGGACGATATGTCGGGTGAGGATCCGACCGTCAACCGACTGGAGGCCATGATTGCTGAGCGGTTGGGCAAGGAAGCGGCCGTGTTTGCTTGTTCGGGAACGCAATCGAATCAAATGGGTGTCCGCGTGCATTGTCGTCCGGGAGACGAATTGCTGATCGAGGCCTGGGGACATATCGCCAGTTATGAAGCGGGGGGACCGGCGGCGCTGAGCGGTGTGACCTGTCGGCCGATTATCGGACGCCGCGGTTTGTTAGAGGTGTCTGATCTGGAAGGACAGATCCACAACGACGATCAACACCTTTGCCCCACGCGACTGGTCTGCGTCGAAAACACCGCCAATCGCGGTGGTGGCGTCGTGTATTCATTGGGGGCCATGCAACAAATCGGTGCCTGGGCGCATGAAAATGGATTGAAGGTCCACATGGACGGCGCACGGCTATTCAACGCCGTCGTGGCGGGCGGCTACACGGCACAGGAAATCTGCGAGCCGGTCGATACGATCTCCGTCTGTTTCTCCAAAGGTCTGGGCTGTCCGATGGGATCGGCGCTGATTGGATCCGAAGAGGAAATCCGTGTCGCCCGCCGTGCCCGCAAGTTATTTGGCGGTGCGATGCGCCAAAGCGGCATCGTGGCTGCTGCGGCAATTTATGCATTGGAAAACAACGTCGACCGCATGCAGGAGGACCACGACAACGCCCGCGCATTCGCCGAAGCATTGTCACAGATCGAAGGCATCGAGATTGAAATGCCCGAAACGAACCTCGTGTTCTTCGACGTCGAGGAAGGATATGGTTCCGCCTTCGCTTTATCGTCACGGCTGCGAGAATTGGGCGTGAACATCAATCCCACCGGGCCGCAGTCATTGCGGGCATGTACACATTTGGACCTCACGCGCGAGCAGTCGCTCCGCGCAGCAGAGTTGATCGGCGATAGCCTCAGCAAAGGTCTAGCCGACGTCGCCGAATCCATCACCGGCGGCCCCTACGCCAGCCGGTGAGGTGATCGGGCCAAACGAACAACGTCCCGGGACGATGTTCTTGCACTTTACGACAACAGTTTCTCGCTATTGCCCCGTAACAATTCATCCACCCCCGGCTCGCAAAATGCGACGCCGACTTCGTAACCGCCGTTTGGGTATTCTGCGGCTGTGGGGATATACCACGGTCCGCCGTCACCGTAGGCGGCTGTGGCGACGAAACGGTTGGGGGCGAGGCTTTGTGCGTGGAGTTGGTATTCGATAAAACACTCCGCCGGTAAATGCAGCAGTGCGATGTCGTTGACGTGCAGCGAACTGAGCACGATGGGAATCTGTTTCTCAACCCGACGCAACCAAGTCAGCATGTACGACGGCCGGTTGCGGCCGACGACCGCGTTATCGCGATTACTGATTTCTGCGACGAGATCCTCTTGTGACAGACTAGCGCGGGGTGTTGGCAGAATATCTTGCGTGTGCCACGACGCTTGTTGGATCGGCTGCGGTTTGAGCGACTCTTCGGATTTGACGATGCCGTCATACATACGCTCGGTCAGGATCGGCCGCACTTCGTGGGAACCATCGTTGTATTTCCCGGCAGCAATGTTGCCGGCGCACCCGGTGAAGTAGATGTGTGTGCAATCGGGCTGTTCGGCTTGGCGTTTTTTTCGAGCCAAACCGGCGAAATCACTACTCACGCGGCCATCGCCGTAATAACTCATGGGGTGCGTCGCATAGTAATGGCAGGACACCACTTTTTCGTCGCCATCATAATACGCGACCGTCTTCAGCCACGGATCAATCAATCCTTCGGGCAAGGCCCGCAATTCTTCATTCGTGCAGCTGCTGCCCCGCATGGCTTTGATTTTGCCGTTTTCATCGCGAAACACACGTCGATTCGAAGCGACTTTATCCACCTTGGCTTGTCCGTGCGCAACGTGCGTTACCGGCCGAGCGGATTTCATTGCCTCCTGGACCGCTCCCCGACCCCGCTTCAAACAGTCCTCGAAATAATCCAGCTCCACAATGTGCGGCAGGTCCCCCTGCTCCAAAATCAGCTTCTCCGCATCGAGACAGGCAAAAGGCGCGTTGTGTTGATGCACACATTGCACCGCGACTCGTTCGGGTGTCGTCCCGGCTGCCTCGGCTAAGGCCGTCCGCCATTGTACGTGCGCGTCATTCAATAGCCCCGTCCAATCGACGGCGCACAGCACGATCGGTTTCCCCGCACCGGTGAGCACAAATCCAATCGCTTCCAGCGAGTCGTCAACCGCCTCAACCGGTTTGATCCACCCTCCGCACAGCGAATGTCCCATCGGCGGCGTGACATCAAACCGAAAAGGAGCAATCGTCATGTTGCCGCTTTGTTCAGTCGACTCGGCGGCAAGCAGTGCTTCCATGCCGGAGAATAATGGGAGTGCGGATACCGCACCGAGGGATGATTGCAGAAATTGACGGCGATCAGAAGCGGGCATGAGGGCAGGCCTATTGAGATTGAAGGTGGGAGGTATCAAATGTCGTAAAACCATTGTAGACACCACGCAATGGCAGCGGCAACGTTCATTGCCAGTCGAGCCGCGCTCGTTATAATGGAAGGTGCATAGATCTTGGTTTCCGCCAGCATGGCGCCCTGTTGAAATGAACGCGTAATGTCCGATTCCCTCCCCGTCCAATTGGTTGAAAAGCGTGATGCCTTGCTCGGCATTATGTCCGGCTATGGGCGCGTGGCGGTCGCATTTTCAGCCGGAATCGACAGCACGGTGGTCGCCAAGGCAGCACAACTGGCCTGTGGAGATCGCGCGGTCGCAGTGACCGCCGATAGTCCCAGTCTAGCCGGCGGGGAATTGGAAGAGGCCAAACGCTTGGCGGCGCTCATCGGAATTCGCCACCGAATTGTGCGGACCGAGGAATTTGAAAACAGCGACTACCTCAAAAACGCCTCGAACCGCTGTTACTTCTGTAAAACCGAGCTGTACACACAGTTGGAAGGACTGGCGGCCCAGTTGGACGTTGATGTGATTGTCAATGGCGCCAACCTCGATGATCGCGGCGATCATCGCCCCGGCATGCAAGCGGCCAGTGAACACGATGTCCGAAGTCCGTTGATTGAAGCTCAGTTCACCAAAGCTGAAGTACGCGTGTTGGCCGCCGATTGGGAGTTACCCATCTGGGACAAACCGGCCAGCCCTTGCCTCTCTAGCCGCATTGCCTATGGATTAGAAGTCACTCCCCAACGCGTGCGGCGCGTGGATGATGCAGAACGCTTCCTGCGTGAGTCGTTGGACCTACGCGAGTTACGAGTGCGTCACGAACCGAATGACCTAGCCCGGATCGAAGTCCCCGTTACAGCGCTTGCGCGTTTTGCGAACGATGACATCCGCGACAAAATCACAACGCACTTCAAATCATTGGGGTTCAAGTTCATCACGCTCGACTTAGAAGGCTTCCGCTCCGGCAGCATGAACAGCGTCTTGCCGCTCGAGAGCCTAACCATGGCCGCCAAGTGACCGATGCAACCGGCAAGCAATAATGCCAATCAGCAACCGCATCGCCCATAAGGCGAGTTCCCCAAAAGGCAGCGACCAACGGAAGCGGCCCATGCACCTCGAGCGGAAGCTCGCACCAAGCCCCCCTGCGGCGGCTAGAGTTCGTACATGCGGAAGTGGCCGAAGACGACTTCTTCAAAGACAGGTTTTCGGAAGAGGCCATTGAGCTTATTGCGGATTTTGCCGCGCAACGATTGGGTCATGGCGTCATTCAGTTCGCCGACGGTCGCCCCGCGGGCAATCTCGGTCATCGCCGCCTTGATGCGGTTTTGATAGCCGGCTAAACGACGTTCGAAATGAATGACTTCATCTTTCGTACCGCGCATGATCCCTGAGACTTCGAACTCCACCACGCGTATGCCTTCACTGTCGGGAGTGGTCTTCGCGCGTTCCGCAGAACCACTGACCGAGGAAAACTCGCCGAGGTACACCTCTGTTGGTTCTTTAGATTTTGCTGCTTGAGCAGATTGGACAGTCTCCTCGGGAGCATGATGTTCGCCGTTGACCGGGTGGCTGAACCACACAATCAGCCCCGCCACGGGAGCGAAGACCAGACTGAGCGAGCCAACAATCTTGACTATATCCCAGATGGTTTGGCGACGACTGTTGGCCGTCACACGCGAACGAATGAGTGCTTGAAGTCTTTGCATAAGTGAGTCGCTAAATCAGTCGGCGCAAGTGGGACAATGACGGTACTGACGGACAAATGCCCACGTCGAACGACGTAAAACCGGGCGCACAATAAAACATAGCTCACGTCTGAGCCCGGTTTGGGGCCACATTCGCCGGATTTCTTCATTTTGCAACGATTTTATGGGGACAAAACATTCTTGTGACTCCAGAAGTCGCGATTTTTCCGGACCAAGGCGATCCCGATAATTTTTGCCCGCATTGATGAAAAATGCGAGGTATAATAGGGGGATTGTGTCGCCCGGGTGAATTTCCGCCGCCGCGATTTCCTACTCTCAATCGACCCGAACCCAGTGATTCCCTTCGGAGAGAACGTCATGGCCCAAATCAACTCAATATTTGCTCTCGCGTTTCTCGGCTGTGTGGTAGCCCTCCCCCTGGGAACGCTGTCGAATGTCGCTCACGCCCAAGACAACGACATTTTCGTGCCGCCGGCCGAAGCGGTTACTACTCCCCAGTTGACCGAAGCGGAGATTCGGCATGAATTGGACAAATGGAACGATCTGGAGATCACGCAACGCAAAGACAAGGCACGGCAGTTGATCGCCAAATATCCCAATACCCGGACCGCTCGTCTGGTACAACGCTATCTAGAAGAACTTGAACTCTACGACCAAGCGGCTCAAACGCAGCGTGACGTTGCTGCGGCGCGTGCGGCCCGCGTTCGAGAGTTCTGGCGGCAACGCATCGACGCGGAATTGTCGATGGTCCCCAACTATCAAACACTGCCTTTGGTGCGCCTGACCAATAAAGCTGATCAGGCCGTCCTGTTCCAACTTCGCGGCTATGGCATGGGCTGGACGCGTCCTCGGTTACTGTTGGCTGGGGCTTCTGAAACAGTGAATTATCCGGTGGAATATCGCCGAATCACGACCGCAGGCACCACGACCTACATGCTACATCCGGGAAATGAGTTCGTCTTCCGCCAATCCAAGCCGGACGAGATGCCGCGACTTTATGAAGCTGCGGCAGCGCAATGACCCCATCGGCCTGCCGTGTGGAATCGTCGCATTTTGTCGTTGCCTGATGAATACCGCCCCCTGAGACCGATATGGTCTTTGTGGGGCAATGTTGGCAATGTATTGAGATGGGGTTTGCAGCATGATCACGGATGATCTCTTGCGCAAAGGAACGGCGCAACACAGCCAGGGGCAACTGGTGGAGGCGACGCAGTCGTTTCGCGCCGTCTTGCGAATCAATCCCACTCATCCGGCAGCGACACGATCACTGCTGAGCATCGCCAAGCAACTCCGCCAACCGGCCTCCCAGCCGACGGCTGGTGTGGACCAGCAAATTGATCAAGAACGTCGCAAATATGAGCAGGTGTGGCAGTGCGACGACTACCGCCGATTTTCGCCCGGTTTGCAGGGCGCGCAGCTGGTCGATCTCATCGGTTATTTCCGCCAGCACCAAGTGCGGACAATCCTAGATGCCGGTTGCGGTTCTGGGCAGCTGATGCAACAAATCATGACCGAATTCCCCGAGGAATTCGATCTGCATGGGTTTGACATCTCCGCGAATTGTCTCGACCCATTTTTTGACGCGATCCGCGACGAAATTCTCACCGTCGGCTGTCTGTGGAATTTGGCAGAATTCGGGGAGATCTACGACGGCGTGATCTGCACCGACGTCATGGAGCACATCCCCACACATCAAGTCCCTGCTTGTTTGGAGAACCTTCGTCAGTGCACGGCGAAGGCCGCCTATTTAGGCATTGCTCTGTTTCCCGACGGTTACGGGCAAAAGATCCTCGGCGAACCTTTGCATCTGACCGTCAAAGAGCCGCAGTGGTGGATTTCGGCGATTCGGAACGCAGGATTCACCGTCACGAAGGCCTTGGTGGAAAACGGCCCCAATGAGAATCCCATGTGGCTGCATGCACTGCTGACGGTTTGAATCGTGATGTCCCGAGCAACCATGCTCGGAACGTAGCCCTACGGTTTCAGCGGCGATTCTGCGCGATACTCGTAGCCGTTAGGCTACTTGGTTGTGCGCCGCCGTACTAGGCCGTTCGTAGCCGAAAGTGCGGCAGTAGTCGTCGCATGTGCTCCAAACACGATTCACGAATGCGACCAATTCCGGTCGGCGCTCCAGCAAATGCCGCTCTGCCGGGCCATCGGCCAACGGCACGCTTTCGCCGGCAGGTCCGGGAATTTCAACGCCCAGTGTTTCAGGCAGCCGTTGCAAGCCGCCGGGGGTTGCTAACTCTTCGTAGCGGATAAGAATGTGCGGTCGCTGTGAGATTTCCATCAAGGCCGCTGCCGAGGTCCGTGTGCGGTGTTCGACAAACGAGCCATCAATCGGAATTCCCATCCGCAGCGCCACATCAACGTGCGACAATACGACATCGCGAATGTCGCGTACGCACAAAACTAGGTTCCGAGGCGGATAGGTTTCGAGCAACTGTTGCCAGCCCTCCAAACGTGTTGTTCGCAATCCCCATTGAGGAATGGCAGCTAGTTTCGGCAAGACCTGCACGTCGAAGAACTCTTGAAAGGTTAGGTACTTTTTTCGGGTCCAGTCTTGCTCATCAATTTCAATACCACACTTGCGCAGTTGTGTGTGAACGTGCCGGGCCCATTCGTGGCCCAGAATGGCCGGTTCGTCGAGGATGATGCGTTGATTGGGAATCGTCATCAGTTCGGCGATTTCGCGGGTTCCACAGCCGATCAAACCGAAGAGGGTGAAGTCCATTCCGTAGTCGACTTCTTGGGGCGCAGTCCCCTCAGTCGCCCCGTGTTTGATTCGAAATTTCGTGAGCACTCGTTTCGCCACGGCATTCTGCTCCGACTCGTTGCCGTCGATCCGGTGTAGTGAAATCGGATGTGGGATCTTCACACAGCGGCCTTGTTCCCAGATCCGCAGGAATTGATCAAATTCGTGGCCCTCCGATAGCGACTCATCATGCAGAAACTGCTGAGCGACGCTCGTTTTCAGCATGTGCCCGGACTGCAGCGACGCTTCCGGGCGGTAGGTCAGCAGTTCCGCAAAGGAATCGGTGTGGTCGATCTGCGGCTCGCGTTTGATCGCTTCGCTACTTCCCTCTTGGAACGTGTACAACTGGCCCCAAATGGCATCGTAGTCGTCGAGAAACGGTTTGATGTCGCCCAGCGCATTAGCGGCGAGCAGGTCTTTGGCATCGATGCACAGGACCCAGTCCGCACCGCGCGATGCGGCGGCTCCCACGGCAAGATTTCTAGCCTGGGACACACTCATCGTGCCGTTGTGATCGTCGATCCGCAGTGCGATCAGGTTTGCGAAGCCGCCATTATTGGTTTGGTAGGCGCGTTTGATCGACTCGGTGCATTGGACGTAAGCAGCTTCTTGTCCGCTGGCAACGAACGTCACAATGGCAACTGTGGATTTGGGCATGATCGCTCCGGCTTGGCGATGTTTGGCTAGTGACGATGTGCTGATCGGACGAAATTGTGCGGCAGCGGGATTTGAGATACCCGCAGCGGAGCCACACGACCCGCGCAATCGTTACAACCCGTATCGACCGTCTCCCGCTTGGGGCATGAAGTAATTCGCCAGGTTCAGTGGACCAAAACAATTCGGTTGGAAACGGCCTGTGTCAATTGAGTGTTCCACGATGTCCTGAGCCCCCTATACAACTCAAGCGGTCTTGCGAAAAAACAGCGATATTGATAGGTTACGCGCGGATCGCATCTCAGAATCGGGGGTCTTCCGGTCGGGCGGGATCCACACGTTCGTCGTTCCTGTTAGTGCAGCCAGTTTCGCGTTCATGGATGATCTCGAATCACTTTGTCAAGGACCGGTCGCCGGACCGGACAATACAGCGGTATGCGGTTTTTGGTTCTCGCCTATTCCTATCCCCCCACCGTCAATCCACGGGCCGTTCGTTGGGGTGCCATTGCTCAGCGCTGGGCGGCAATGGGGCATCACGTCGACGTAATCAGCGGGTGGGCGCCGGGACAACCGCGTGAAGAATGCCACAATCAACTCCATATTCGCCGCGTCGGGGGGAACCTCACCGAACGCATGAGAGGACTGCTGCGTCCGGGCGGTGCGATTGCTTCACCGAAAACGGATCGCCGGTCCAGCGAAACACAACACGTCGGACGCCATTCATTAAAAAAAATAGCGCGTGCCTGTCACGATGCGACTTGGAAGAAACTGTACTGGCCCGATTCCAATTGCCTATGGCAGACGCCGGCGGTTAAGACGGCGGGCCGGTTGCTCGAGGAACATCGCTACGATGCCGTCGTTTCGGTGTCGATTCCGTTTACGTCGCACTTAGTTGCTCACCGTCTGCGTTCGCAGATGCGCAACGCAACCTGGCTGGTCGATGTCGGCGACCCGTTTTCCTTCATGGATCAGTGCACCCCGAACAATACGGCGCTGTACCGAGGAAAAAACACAGCCTGGGAGCATCGCATCTTTCGTGGCTCGTCGGCGGTCTCAGTGACTAGCGACGAGACAGCGGACCGATATCGTGATCTTTTCCCGGATTGTGCTGACAAAATTCATGTCATCCCGCCACTGGCGACGCAGCCGTGTGGCCCTGTGAATCGCCAATTGCAATCCGAACCCCTCAAACTGGTTTACACTGGTACGTTGTACCGCGACATTCGTAACCCCAGATTTTTATTCGAACTGTTTGGGGAAATGCTCAAAACAATACCGCGGCGGGGATTGGAATTGCATCTGTACGGGCTTGTCAATGATTGCAGCGATATCGTCGCCACGTATCAACGCAAATTCGGCAGCGCACTGCGAGTTCACGGAACCGTGCCGCCTGCGGCGGCGCAACAGGCCGTCGCGAATGCCGATGTCCTCATCAATTTGGGGAATTCCACCAGCTATCAGTTGCCCAGTAAAATTGTCGACTATGCGGCGACAGGAAAACCGATTCTCAATTTAACGACGATCGACCACGACAGCTCCGCCGCATTTTTGTGTACTCATCCGGCAACGATGACGGTCCGCCACAATGACTTCTTGGACCAAGAAAGAATCATCCGTGATGTCGTCGGATTTATAGCCGCGCCTCCCACTGTCGATGCGGCTACGTTATTTCAATGGATGAGTCCCTTCACAGTCGAAAACATCGCAGACCGATATCTGCAATTGGTCGTTCCTACGGAAACGGTTCAAGATCCCACAACGATCTGGCGAAATGCCGCATGAAAACTTCGATGGAATCAAAGCCAGTGAATAGCATTAAGATAGCGGAGTCCACCACCAAGGAACCGCGTAGCACGCAGACACCAACATTTTCTGTGATGACTCCTGTCTACAACGGCGAGGCGTTTATCCATCGCTGTTATGGAGTACTCCGAGAGCAAACGTTTACGGATTGGGAATGGGTCGTGGTGGACGACGGCTCCACAGACGGGACCGCCGAGATTGTTCGGTTGATCGACGATGATCGGATTCGCCTCATCAGTTATCCGGAAAACCAAGGTCGCGGTTATGCGCGGACCGAAGCGCTCAAAGCCTGCCGTGGTGATTGGGTTGTTTTGTGGGACGCCGACGACATTTACTTTCCGGACCGCTTGGAACGGATCGAAGCGGCCCGTAAGCAAGATTACGATTATTATTGTTCATATGCCGTCGTTGTCGACAACACATTGCGGATCAAAGGCGTGCGAGGATTCTTACCGGCATCGGGCATTCTGCCGCGATTCTTCGTGCATTCCACATTGGCCTGTCCGGTCGAGTTGGCCCGGGAGATTGGTTATGACATCTTTCGCGAGAAAGGTGGGCCGGGAGAGGATTTTCGGATCGTGATGACCTTGGGCGGCCATTACAACGGTTTTTATGACAACGATGCTTCGGCCGTGTATCAAGAGGACCGCGAAGTCAATTTGCAGAAATCTATTGATACTAACAAAGCCCAGAAGCGGGCATTACGGATGCTGTACCACGAAGGAATCCTGCCGCAACGTCCCTGGGGTTTATTCGCCCTCATGGTACGGCGGTCGATAAAAATCACAATTTTGCACCTCATGCGAATCGCCCCCGGGTTGTATCTGCGGACGGTCAAGCTTCGAGCCTACGGCGATACCGCACCCGGTTTTCAGCTTTCCCAACAACGGCGGGAATTCATCGACTGGGTCCATCGCACCGACTTTTCAGAGTCGATTCAGCAACCGCAGGCCTGTCCGCTCGTGTTTCCAACAACGCCACTGCGCAAAGCGAATTAGCTGTTGAGTGGGGCGTTCTCCGCGTGGAGGACAACGTTTTGGTCAAGCGACTTCTTGAAATGTCAGGTCGCTGAGGCCCGTTCACCCGTCCGGCTCGCTCAAGGGAACTGGCAAAATCAAAATTGCCAGCCTCTACACTTCTTGACAACAGTGCTGCCAAAGTGCACGCTATAAGTTGGGCGTTGTCTTGGGATGAGGCTAGGGGGCGCGGAACTCGTTTTGAATCGCGCTCGAATTGCCAAATTCCAGACTTTTTTTCAGGCGGAGAATGGCCACAGTGACTTCATTGCGGAAGGGTAACACGATGTCGGCCCGGGATATGCGGTTGGGACTGATGGGGGTGATTGTCGCCGGTCTAGCCATGGCTGGTGCCGTCGGCTGCGGGGGCATAGGTGGCGACCCGGTACCGGTTGCCGGCGCCGTCTCGCTGAACGACACTCCGTTACCATTTGCCCGTATCATTTTTCATCCTCAACAAGTGGGAGGGCGAACGGTCGCTGCGGTCACCGATCTCCGCGGCCGCTATGATATTCGCGACGGCGACCGTTTGGGACTGCCGCCGGGGCCGTATGTGATCACAGTCGATTACTATGTCAGTGGCAACGATTCTCCCCAACGCCCTGAGCCGACGGTCAGTTTTAGTGGGGAGGGTTTGAAGCAACTCCTGCCGGAGAAGTACAGCGACGAAGCGCAGTCAGAACTCTCCGCACTGGTCTTGCCGCCCGATGCAGAAACCGAAGCAGGAAATGTATTCATCTTTCCTTTGACGGGGGACACTGTTCCGTTGCCATCCGGTGCTGAACGATTCCCTGGCCCACAACCTGGCCCGATAGGCGACGGTTCTTCGGATCCGGCCCCTTCGCCTCAACAGATGCCAAGTACTTTTCCGATCGCCAACCTTTTAGTCTACGTTGGTGGTGGTTTGATTTTTCTCGCGGTCGTAGGGGGGATGTTGTTCCTCTTCAAACGGCAAAGTAGTGGTCCCGCAATGGGAGACGGCTCAGCTTACCAGTATGACGGAGAAGCGGAAGGCGATAGCAGTGCCGCAGAGATGCAGCAACCAGCTCGTGCGGCGCCGCGGCGGAAGAAGAAACGTAAGAAAAAGAAGGTCCGCAAAAAAGGCGAGGCGGATGCAGGTGATATCGGCGCGCCGACTCTCGAAACGTCGGCCGATGAACCGGAACCGGAATTCTCTGGAAGCCCGTTTCCCGTTTTGGATGAAGGTATGGACGACGACGATGTCGCCGCCGCATTTTTGGCGGCGGATGACGAGACGGTTCCCGCCCCTAAAAAAACCGGCGAAGCGGATGTCGTTAAGTGGATGTTGAGTGTTGGCGGCTTTGTCAAAATTCAAACGGCTGGCAAAAAAGTACTCAACGTCAAATCACTCGAGGCATTACCCGACGAAAAATTCCAAATCCAGGGAGCGTTCTTCGAAGGGGTCGAGGATTTTGGCGACGAGGAATTGGCGAAGATCAAGAAGCTGCCGCACCTCGACACGTTGGATTTAATTTCCACCAACATCAGTGATGCAGGCTTGGCCGCGTTGGAAAAACTCCCCAGCATTCGAACCTTGGCCTTGTCACGCACGTCGATTACCGATGACGGTCTGGAACATTTGACCGCGCTGCCCAATCTTCGGGTGTTGTTGCTCTACCGTACGCACATCACGGATGCGGGGAATGAGCACCTCAAAAAGCTCACCAAACTCAAGACGATCGAGTTGAAGAAAACCGAGCTGACCGAAGCGGGCGTTCAAGAACTGCAAGAACAGTTGCCCGACTGCAAAGTCATCGCGTAGCCACGTCACCTGAGTTACAGATTGACCGCAGCGCATAATTTCGCGCCCAGCGCAGCGTAAATCAATTGCCGCCTGCGATTGGTTGAGAAACCGGTCCCGATCAGATTCCGCCCAGGCTTCATGAATTCCTGTTCGACGGTTCATCCACTCTTCAAATGCCCCGGGTATTATTCGGGCGGCGATTGGTGCGTGACGAACTCTCTCTTCATTCTCCCTTGGCAACCCGCTTAGCCGAATATCGGGTCAACCTCCTTGGGAATGCCGCTAGGCGCGGCATCACCAAGCCGATGCGTGGGAGGTGCATTTTGCGTTAATGCTTTAAGCCTTTTTGTGTTAATGGGTTATGGCATTGTGTCGGCGGGCGGTTCGGTTTGGCACATCAATTGCACTCTCTTAAAGACTGGACGGCCATCGCTCGCAGTTTGCGGCCTCAGGCCAAAACAAAACATGAGAAAGACCTAGTTATGAACCACGGATTTTTGATCGACATGGATGGTGTGATTTATCGGGGCAGCGAATTGATTCCGGGCGCGGATGAGTTCATATCGAAGCTGAGACGGGAAGATATTCCCTTTCTGTTTCTCACCAACAACAGCCAACGAACCCGACGCGACGTCGCCACAAAATTGCGGCGGATGGGGATCAATGTAGAAGAAGAGCACGTATTCACTTGTGCGATGGCGACGGCCCGCTTTTTAGCACGGCAAAAACCGTGCGGCACTGCCTATGTCATTGGCGAAGGGGGGCTGACCCAAGCCCTGCATACCAATGGCTACTCAATCGTCGACCACGATCCCGATTATGTCGTCGTCGGCGAGGGGCGTTCTTTCAACTTTGAAATGATTGAAACCGCTGTCCGAATGATTCTGAACGGCGCAAAATTGGTTGCGACCAACATGGATCCGAATTGCCCGACCCAACACGGACTTCGACCAGGCTGTGGAGCCATTGTGGCCATGCTAGAAACCGCAACCGGTCAGAAGGCATTCAGCGTCGGAAAACCAAGCCCAATTATGATGCGTCACGCGCGCAAAGAATTGGGTTTAGCAACGTCCGAGGTCACCATGATTGGCGACACCATGGAAACCGATATCCTGGGTGGCGTTGAGATGGGTTACAACACCGTGCTGGTCCTCTCCGGAGGCACTTGTCGAGACGATCTGGTCAATTTCGCTTACCAACCGGGACGAGTCGTTGATTCGATCGCCGACCTTTGCGAAGCACTCGAATTAGTCGCCGGATCCGCTGCGTGAAAATCGCACACGCTTCAAACCTGTTCCCATGCCCCTGCTTTGCCTGCCCGCACAATTGCCTCGATGACGCGCATGTTGGCAACCGCATCTTCAATCGGGGTGGGAACGGGAGTGTTGCCCAGTATTGCTTCTGAGAATAGATCCCCCTGGATGCGGTATTGATCGCAGATGTCAAACGATATCTCCTCAATTCCGGCGGCCGTCTCGTGCCAAATTTTGCACGGGCGGTCTGGCGGGGCGTTGAAGGGAATTTCAATCTCGACGCGGCCGGTCGTGCCAAAAATATTCACCCGCTGGTAGGGAGTGAGCTGCGTCCCGCAGGTGAACGTACTTGTCCCAACACCGAAATCCATCGTTGCTGAGGCAAGGCGATCGATCTTGAACTGCGGATCATATTCGACTGCGCCGCTGACAGACTCCGGTTCGGAGTCGAAAATGAATCGGGACAACGATATCGGATAACACCCAATGTCCATCAATCCGCCGCCGCCCCAATCGGCGTGGTTGCGATAATTTTCGGGGTCGCTCAAAAAGTAAGAGAAGAATGATTGAATCGTCCGCAGTTCGCCAATGCCGCCCTCTTTGACCAATTTTTTGGCCCTCACCCATTGGGGATGGTGGCGGTACATGAAGGCCTCCATCAACTTGAGTTGCGGATGTGCCTTGCCCGCATCGACCAGTTGCTGGCCCTCAGCGGATGTCAGTCCGATCGGTTTTTCACAGAGCACATGCTTGCCAGCTTCGAGCGCTTTGATCGACCAGGGGACGTGCAGATGATTGGGGAGCGGATTATAAACCGCATCGATGTCAGGGTCCGCCAGTAGGTCCTCATAAGACCCATAACTTTTGGCGATTCCCAACTGCTCAGCAGCAGCCCGCGACTTTTCCGCCGTCCGCGAGGCAATGCCCGTAATTTCGCACAGGTCGCTTTGTTGCATGGCGGGGATGACTTTGACGGTCGCGATTTTGGCGACGCCCAGAACGCCCCAACGGATTTTGCTCATCGTGGTAGATTCCTTCGTGCGGTTTTTATCTTTTCCCGTGACGGTGGCCTGCTATGCTATGTTCTCGAGCGGTCACTCTCAACCATTAGCATCCTCTCGCAGTCTTTGGCTGCAATAACAGAAAAAATATAACCACGAAAGAAACGAAAGACACGAAAAAGAACCGAAGTATTTGCTTCCAAATCTTTTTGCTGGGAGTTCTACTGCAGCGTCGCTAAGCATTGTCAATTTCTCTGCATTGTTTTCGTGGTTTTCGTTTCTTTTGTGGTTAATCTTCTTACCCAAACCCAAAAATGCTTCCCGCTACGTTTTCATTGAATTCGAGGAACCCATGTCCACACCTAAAATCTTGGCATTTGCCGGCAGTACACGCACTGATTCATTCAACAAAAAACTGATCCACGTCGCCGCCAATGCCGCCCGCGCCGCCGGGGCTGAGGTGACGGTGATTGACCTGCGAGATTTGGAATTGCCGCTCTACGATCAAGATGACGAAGAGGCTCACGGATTGCCGCCGGGGGCGCTGCGCCTCAAGGAGTTAATGGCGACCCACGACGGGCTGCTGATTTCTTCACCGGAATACAACAGTTCGCTCTCAGCGGTGCTGAAAAATGCTATCGATTGGGCGTCCCGCAAGGCGACTCCCGACGAACCGGCGCTGAGTTCGTTTACAGGAAAGGTCGCCGGAATCATGAGTGCTTCGCCCGGTGGTTTGGGGGGCTTGCGAGGACTTGTTCACCTGCGGTCCATACTGTCCAACATAAAAGTGCTCGTCCTGCCGCAACAAATGGCGATTTCCGCAGCACACAAAGCATTTTCTGAGGATGGGTCGTTGAAAGACACGAAGCAACACGAGGCCATCGCCGAGATCGCCGTCCGTCTCGCAGTCGTGTTACAGAAGCTGAACAGCTAGCCGAGTCTCAGTCAAAGGGTGATATTTCTGACGCAGACGCTAATATTTTGGCATCCCTAGGGATATAATCCCCCAGTTGGCCAAAAAACGGTTCTAGACAGATAGAGATTGCGGAGAAATGTCAGAGTTTGCTGAAAATTCGACGTTGAAATTGTCCCCCCTCACGGTGACGGAGCCGGAGGACTACGAGGATCCGTTGGAGTTGATGGACGAAATCGACCGTCTGAAGGTCGAAAAGGATGCCACGATTCTCGCGCATTATTACGTGGATGGCGAAATCCAAGATGTGGCCGATTTCAATGGCGACAGCCTGAAACTGGCCCGGGATGCGACGCAAGTGTCGACCTCGACGATCGTGTTTTGCGGTGTGCACTTCATGGCCGAATCAGCCAAAATTCTCAATCCGGAAAAGACGGTCCTGCTGCCTGATCTCTTGGCTGGCTGTTCCCTCGCTGAAAGTTGCCCAGCCGAAAAGTTGGCCGCCTACCAAGCGGACTTGCGTGCCAAAGGGCACGACTTTGAGACCGTCTCGTACATCAACACCTCAGCCGCTGTTAAAAGCTTGTCGGATTGGATCGTCACCAGCGGCAATGCTCGCGAAATCATCGATCGCGTTCCGACGGACAAGGAAATCCTGTTTGTCCCCGACCAGCATCTGGGACGATACCTGTCTGAGGTCACCGGCCGTGATATGATCCTTTGGCCCGGCAGTTGCATGGTGCATGAAATCTTCAGCATCCAGGACATGCGGCGGGTGAAGAAAAATAATCCCGGCAGCCAAGTGATCGCCCATCCGGAATGCCCTAAGTCGATTTTGGATGAGAGTGACTTCATCGGCGGCACGGAAAAAATGCGGCGACATGTGATGGAGGTCACCAAACCGACAACGTATCTCGTCGCGACCGAATCGGCAATGATCCATCCCTTGGAGAAGGCCGCGCCGCAACACACTTTTTTACCGGTCCCGGGCGTCATGGAATCGACCGGGGAGACCTGTGCCTGTAACCGCTGCCCACACATGGCTCGCAATACTCTGCAAAAATTGCGGGACTGCCTCAAAACCGGCCAACCGGAAATCGAGTGGCAGCCGTATTTTGAAAAAGCACAGGAAGTCCTCACGCGGAGTTTGTTGCAGTAATGCCTGACGACTCCGCCCCCGCCCCCACTGCCCTACTCCTCAGCGGCGACCTGTTTTTTACTAGCAAGATCACCGGCACTGCCCAGGCCGTGGGCCTACATATGGATGTACGGGCGTCGATTCCCGAAGAAATCCCCGGCCCCGCTGCCGGCGGGTATCGGCTGGTGATTATCGATCTCGCCCAACCGTCGATCGTGCCGGCGGAGGTCATCGCTCGTTTGTCCGCAACGGACCGCCCGTACGTGATCGCCTACGGTTCGCACGTGGCAACAGCCAAACTCCAAGCGGCGCGTGATGCCGGTTGCAATGAAGTATTGCCTCGCAGTCGCTTTTCGTCGGAGTTGGCAGAGATTTTAAAGCAAGCTACTATCTAATCGACCATCACCTTTCAGGGTGGCCGCGATAGCTTCGCTATCGGGGCGGGCGAAGCCAGCAGGAAGCCGCTGCTTTCGCTCTGCACAATAGGTGATACTTCATCGGCAGGGACGGCTGACATTGCTGCCTTTTGTGCCTGACGGCACACCGATTACTGCGTAATCGCTGCCACCCTCGTCGGGGGTAACATCATCCCTCCAACCCAAACGCCTCCAGCACCGCGCGATGCGCCGCTTCGCCGCTCTCCAGGTCGATCACCGTGCTGATGCGGACTTCGCTGGTATTGATCAATTGCACGTTGATATTGGCCGCCGCTAGCGCGTGGAACATTCGTTCTCCCACGCCCGTATGGCTACGCAGACCGATGCCGGTGACCGTCAATTTTGCGATGTGATCCTGAGAATTCAGCTCCGCCGTTGGCCATTTCTCAGCCACTGCACGAGTAACGTCTAAGCTGGTTTGCAACTGCGCTTTGGGGACTGTGAAGGAAAGATGCGCCAACCCGCTGTGGCTGATGTTTTGCACAATCATATCGACCATCACGTCTGCCTTGGCATTGGCGCTGAACAGATCGGCGGCAATGCCGGGGGTGTCCGGGATGTTGCTGATTGTGACCAGCGATTGTTCGCGATCCAGGCGGACATCGCTGACGACGATATCTTCCATCGACGACAATTTGGCGATCACATCGTTTTCCCACTCTTCATTCGTAAACGTCGCGGTCCCTGTTACCGGGGCATGCGCCTGTCCCAGTGGCGGGGTCTGCGCGTGTTCCTTGTGCAATCCAAATCCCGCATGGACCGCATGGACGGCTGCCTCGCATTGATCTCGGCTGACCAGCACGGAAATCTTAATTTCGCTGGTGGTGATCATGCCGATGTTCACCTCCGCATCACACAACGCTTGAAACATCTGGGCTGCCACTCCTGTATGCCGCCGCATACCCGCACCGACGACCGAAACCTTAGAGAGATTCGTGCCGTGCAAGACTTTCCCCGCGCCCAATTCTTCAATGGCGGCCTCAGCGGCGGTCAAAGTTTCGGCGAGGTCATTTTGCGGGACGGTGAAGGAGACCTCGGCCAAACCGCCGTCCCCCACGTCTTGAACGATCATATCGACGGGGATTTTGCGCTCCGACATTTTCTGCAGCACAACCTGCATCACACCGGGACGGTCGGGCAACTTCGACAAACTGACGCGGGCTTCATCGCGCACAAAGGCCACTCCCGTGACCACCGGCAGATGATCCGCCGGTTCAGGAGCAACCAAAGTTCCCTCCGCATCGGAATAGGCGGGACGCACACGGATCGGCACGCGGAATTTGTCGGCGAATTCGATCGACCGCGAGTGCATCACTCCCGCTCCCAAACTGGCCAACTCCAGCATTTCGTCGTAGGAGATGCGGTTGATTTTTTGGGCGGCTTCCACCATCCGCGGGTCGGTGCTGAAGACCCCTTCGACATCGGTATAGATTTCACAGACATCCGCTTGCAACACGGCCGCCAAGGCGACCGCCGTCGTATCGCTGCCGCCACGACCGAGTGTGGTGATGTTGAAGTCCTCATCGGTTCCCTGAAACCCAGCGGCGATCACGATTTTGCCTTCCTTCAGCGCCTGCCGCATTCGATTGGTCGAGATGCTGCGGATGCGGGCTTTGGTGTGCGTCGAATCGGTGACAATCCCGATTTGCCCCCCGGTCAGGCTGATCGCCTCTTCGCCCAACGTCTGCACCGCCATCGCCATCAGCGCGACTGATTCCTGTTCGCCGGTCGAGAGCAACATATCCATTTCCCGCGCCGGCGGCGTCTCGGTAATTTCCGCCGCCAATCCGACCAACTCGTCGGTTTTTTTACCGCGGGCACTGACCACCATCACGACCTGATGCCCCAACCGTTTGGCCTTCACTGCCCGTGCAGCGGCCGCCTTGATTTTATCAGCATCCGCGACGCTGGTTCCCCCAAATTTCTGCACAACTAACAACACGACGTTTCGCTCTCGATAAATAACTAACTCGGGGCGCACTGTCCCCGGGAATACTGAAAAATCAACGATCAGAGAGGATAACAGATGCAATCGGCGGCGTGAAGAAACCGGGCTGGTGGTATGTTGTTTCGTCGTTGCAGGCAGTATCGTAGGGCCCGCTTTATGAGCTATAAAAACAGTAAGGCACGTTGATTTCGCGAACAGGCAGGAATAACGACTCAATGAAAATCTGTATCGTCGGCGCTTCCGGGAAACTCGGCAAATACATGGTGCAGCACGCGCTCGACCGGGGTTACGAGGTTGTGGGCGTCTGTCGCGAAAAGAGCGTCCCCAAGCTCGATGCGTTCCAGGACCAAATCACGATCATGCCCGGTCCAACCAACGACCGCGATTTGATCAAGCGAGCGGTCCAGGGGTGTGACGGTGTCCTCACGGTGCTCGCCCCGTGGGGTGTACACGATTATGCCTCCGGCACGGCTCAAGCGGTGATGGACTACGCGCCGCCGGGGGCGCGGTTGATCTTCTCCTGCGGTTGGCACATCACCCGCGATGGCCAGGATGTCTACTCAACATTGTTCAAAGTGCTTGTGGCAGGTATCAGCTTTATCGTGCGGCTGGCACGATTGGTCGACCTCAACGATCAAGTCGAAGCCTGCCGCCGCATCTTCGCCAGCGACACACGTTGGACCGTCGTCCGCGGTAGCGACCTCGAAGAGGGACCCAGCGAAGGACTCCCCGTCTGGAGCCACCACGTCGGCGATCCGATCCTCAAAAGCAACCTCACCCGCCGCATCGACTTCGCCCTGTTCATGGTCGAAGCGCTGACGAACGATGATTTGATCCACGAAGCTCCAGCGATTGTTGGGTGTAAGACGGCTTCGGCGCTGGAGCATGGGGGGAAGATTGACTCGACTGAGGAATAAGTGACGTCGTGTTATTTGAGTCCCTAGCGGCGCCCATGCTTCATGTCACATTTGCGTTACATTCAAAGATTCTTCCGTTTGTACATCCGATTCATCTTCCCCCAATGATTGGACCGACGATAAATTGAATGTTCCGGAAACTACAATCCACAAGCGTTCATGAGGGGATTCGATGATGATCGGAGATGCCAACGCTCAAACGCGAGCGAAGCGCCGCGGGGCGAAGCGGTTGGTCTTTGCGTTCGCGGGTTTGCTGCTCGCTTCGGCGACCGTGGTTGCTGGGGGCAACGATCAACCACAGGGGCAGCAGGTTACGACGACCGGTGGAGCGACCGAGGAATCAAAAACCGGAGACATCTCCGAAGCGGAAGAACTTCGACGTCTCCGAGAAGGGGTCCGCTTTGAAATGTTGTTCACCGGAGAATGTGGACCGCTGAATCGGATCGGGTCACTCTCCGCACATCGCTTTTGGACACAGGTTCTCCCGCTGAGCGATGCACAAGCCGCCGTGCTCACCAAGCTAGACGATATTGTACAAGAAGGCCGCGACATTTCTGTCCGTGCTGATTCGCAGTACTTTGCCGAGACTGTCGACGCGTATCGGGCATATTTAGCGCGCAGTTCTAAGAGACGTGAAGAGACTCTCTTTCATGCACGCGTTGCGGTGGAGTTGGGGTTGCTTACGAAACAGCAGACCGCTTTCATGACGCAACGCTATCTGTCCAGCGCCAGTTCAAAGGCTTTGTTCCATGCGGTTACGCAAACAAAACTGGGAATGACTGAACCGCAAATACAGGAACTGCGGCAACTGGCAAAGACGTTGCCGATTTACTATCAACGGCCCCGTGGAGAATGGGCGACAATTACCAAGCAGAACGATGCCGCGCTGCTGGATCTGCTCACGCCGCAACAACAGGAGCGGTGGGAGCAACTCACTGCCGAACGCACCTTACCGGCCGAACCGCCCGATTTACCTGCCGTCGATGATTCCAAAGTCGCGGCGATGCGAATGAAAATTCCCGGCGATTCGCCGATCCTTCACTATTTGACGGAAAATCCGCGATCTTCGACCGGCATCTCTCGTTATCAAAAACGGTTGTTGGACGACCTCGTCGAAGTGGCGCGGGACGGCGTCTTTTGGATCAGCCTGGATGAGCCTGCTAGCAATGATAGGCAGACGGCCAAGCGCTATCAGGATTTCATCTCACACTGCGAACAAATCGCTCTGCTTGGTATTCTGACCGAAGGCCAGGCCGCATGGGTGCAAAAGGTTGTGAAGAAATAGACGCGGTGTTTGCTTCTCCTAGCGTGGCTTCCCACACGCATCTTTGCTGTGGGCCGCAATTCACGGTACCCTAGACGCAACCGAACCCACATCACACCCGCACCTATGGACCCCGCATATGCCGATCGCATTCCCGAAAATCACCGCCGCTCTCGCTCTGCTCGTACTCGCCTCCCCTGCTCTGTTCGCTGCGGAGCCGCATCCCAATCGTGTGGTTTGGGAAGGCGATGCCGGGCCGGGTCAGGGGAAGCACATTGTGTTCATTGCCGGCGATCATGAGTATCGCGGCGAAGAGACCTTACCGGCGCTGGCTAGGATTTTGGCCAAAGAGTATGGTTTCAAATGCAGCGTTTGCTTCACGACCGATCCGGCGGACGGCACGATTAAGCCGGGCAGCAATCACATCACCGGACTAGAAGCCCTCAAAACCGCCGATTTGATGGTGCTGTTCACGCGGTTTCAGGCGTTCGATGATGAGCAGATGCAGTACATCGACGACTACCTCGCCAGCGGCAAACCGGTGATCGGTTTACGGACCTCGACGCACGCCTTCAACGGCCTGAAAGGCAAATTCGCCCATTACAACGAAGGCTACGACGGCGAGCAGCAGGAGTGGCAAGGCGGTTTCGGCGAAGCGATCCTCGGCGAACACTGGGTCGGCCACTACGGCCGCAATCATCAACAAAGCTCGCGGTTGTTGGTGGAACCGCGACAACGCAAGCATCCCATTCTGCGGGGCGTGAACAATGTGCACGTGCAGTGCGGCGGCTACAACGCACATCCGCGCGAAGGCAGCACCATCCTCGCCCGCGGACAAATCCTCAACGGCATGCAACCGACTGCTGAGCCGGATGAAACCAAGGAAATCCTGCCCGTCGTCTGGGTCCGCCACTACCAAGCGGACAACCCCAAATCACGCGTCTTCGCTACCACCCACGGCGCTTCGGAAGACATCCTCAACCCCGGCTTCCGCCGCCTACTCATCAACGCCCACCTGTGGTGCTTAGGCCTGGACGAAGCCATCCAACCGGGAAACCCCATCGACTTCGTCGGCCCGTATCACCCGAAGACGTTCAATTTTGATGGACACCGCCAGGGGATGAAGCCGGCGGATCTTGAGGGGTGGGAAGCGGCGATTTTGGGGGCGGAGTAGGGCCGCTGTGTGGACCGGTTGCTTGGGTGCCCAACATGGATTGCGGTCCCTACCCTGCTGGCAAAAGGCAATTTGATCCAAGAAGCCCCGGCGATCGTTGGTTTTAATACATCGCCGGCGCATGCGCCGGAACAATGACCCTATTTGTAGGACGGACTGGGGGAATGTCCCATGTCAAGTTTACCAATCCGAAAGATCACGCTTGCACTGTTGATTGGCCAATTGTTTTGTTGGCTCGTATTTCTCTACACGCTTTACTTTTACGTGCCGGCATACGCGAAGGTGCATGACGACTACGATGCTGTCGCGATCGGAGTTGGCTGGCAGGCTCTCGTCGCGATTTGTGAATGGATTGTGGTTAATACGCCTTCCGACTCCGTGTTTCCGCTGTACCTGTTTCTATTCCTTGTCGCGATAGCAGGAGGGAATCTATACGTTGGCTCGCCATCATACACGGAAAAATGGTGGGTGGTTTGGTCCATTGTGGGCTTCGCAATTCCTTGCTTGTTGTTGGTCTTCGAATTCGTCACGGTGGCCGATCTAATTAGACGAACCGTCGACCGTCATCCCGAGATCCGGGACTACGAAATCTGGTGGATTAACATATTGCTGTAAAGCGCCCCCGCAGGGTGGCCCACAAATAAAAGAGCCGGCCGAACGTCGTTTCCGGGCGCCTTTTTTCGTGTAACAGTCCACTCAATCTCGCGCCGCAAACTACGCCGCTTGTCGCAATCTCGATTAGCACGCGGCTGGTCGCAGCAAGTGAATACTTCCCTTGCCTTTATTCTACGCGAACTGTGGCGGGCCGATTGCCTACACAGCCAATCCCAATTCGCGAAGCGCTCGAATAAAGCCCACGAATTTCAAACGTATCGGAATCGGCTAACTTTGGCCGAATGTAACATTGAAATATTCCTACCGAATATTTGTCCACAATTACCGTTTTTCGCCAACCTTCGCCCGTCTGCCGCGACCTAAAGGTAGTTTCCCGGATTCAATGGACGCATGAGCCGAAATGCTGACGACATTTTGAACGAACTTCTTGTGATACGCGCGCAACATGGTGACGCGTCCGCCTTGCAGTTGCTTATTCGTCGTTGGCACCCCAAGCTGATTCGCCACGCTCACAAACTGACCGAGCGCGAGGACGTGGCCGCGGACGTGGTTCAAGAGGGGTGGGTGGCCATTTTTCGTGGTCTGCATCGATTGAAAGATCCCGCCACCTTTCGCGGTTGGGCTTATCGGATTGTCCACCACAAGTCTGTCGACTGGATACGCTCGCAAACGCGCGAGCGACAACTTAACCACGATCTCGGCCAACAAATCACTTCGCCGACAGTGCAAAAACCACCCGAAGAATTGACTGATGTCGAGCAGTTACGAAACGCGATCGTGCGTTTGACGGCCGAGCAACAGCTGTTGTTGCGAATGTTCTACGACGACGAAATGCCTTTAAAGGAGATCGCGGCTGTTTTGGCCGTACCGGAAGGCACGCTGAAATATCGACTTTTTTCACTACGACAACAACTCAAAAAGATGATTGATAGGGAGACGTCATGACCGGACACGATATTGATGACAAGATCAAGCAAGCACTCGCTGCCGAAGACGCGGATCTCTACGCGCAGTTTGCGCAGGAACCATCTTTGCTCGAACAGGGATTGGAATTGCTGCAAAGCCGCAACCGTTGGGTGACTGCGTTAGTGATGATTTCGACGATGATCTTCCTGGTCCTCGGCTTCTACTCGCTGTGGAGGTTTTTCGGTGCCCAGGAGATGAAAGCGCTGATGAGCTGGGCGCTCGGATTTGGATTCTGCATGGCAGCAGTCTCGATGATGAAGATCTGGGCCTGGATGGAGATACAAAAGAACAACACCGTCCGCGAAATCAAGCGACTTGAGTTGCAGGTGGCTCGGCTGACGCAGCGGTTGGGCGAGCCGCAATAGCCAGCTTCCGGGCTAAACCTGCGTACTATCGTTCGGCTTTGACTGGCTGGTAGCCTGAGACTTCGGTGACCGCTTGGTTGTCGACGTGGCTGTTCAGGAATCGTCGGATATCTTTTCCCGTATTGACCAAGGCGATTTCTTGATCATTTTGTTGTGCGACAATGCGGACAAAACTTTCCGGTAGGAATGGCTGGCCATGCGTTCCGGTTTTGATGCAGATGTCGTACACACCCTGTTTTAAAAGCACGTCACCTGCACTGAGCTGATTGCCGTTGATGAGAAACTCCGTCCCGCGCTCGGGTAGCTCGACGCGATACGCCCCATCGCTGGGGATAATCAGCTTGGCGGTCGCTTCGTAATTGATTTCCATGAAATCGATCCGGCCTCGCAACTTGCCTTGGATCTCTTCCGACCAAAGATTTCGATTGGGAACTGCCAGATTGACCACCGGATGGTTTTTGCCCGTGGTGAATTGTCCGTACATCCCCAAAACGCATTCGTAAATCTCGTTGTCGACAAATTGTGACGGATCCGTTCCAGACGCCGGAATGCTTTGACCGTCGAACGCGTCCCGTTCTTTGGTCAAGTGGGCAGCTCGATCGAGATTTCCGTTCTCGATAGCCCTCGTGATGGCGACATTCAAATTTGTCACAAACTCGGCGCGGACAGCTGCCGATTCCTGTTTCCTTAATTCGCTCGCCCGCTGCCGCGCCTCGCGAATCGCATCTTCAACAATCTGCTGCGCTCGTCGCTCGATTACGCTAATCTGTTCGCGGTACTTCTGCCGCGCACGTTCATACGACGATTCCGACTCGCCGGCTGCAGCCTCAACCGCCGTGCTGTCCTCCGCTGAACCCGATTCGGGCAATTCCGCATTGATTTGCTGGACCGCGCCGCACATCAATATGATGAATCCCGTGAGGAACATCACCTTCAATGAGTGTCGAGATGAACCTAACATGACCGAGGACCCTTCTGTCATTGAATGGGCAAGATATTGAAAACGGAGCATTGCTCTGCAATCCACACATCATTTCCGCGACGGATTCGGTATTGACCGTACGGGCCGTTCATTGACTCCAATGATACAATCATGTGGTCACTACTTCCAGAAGATCTCGTCGTCATTAGTCGTGGCCTCGCCCACTCGGGTTGGGCAATCTCACAAGCCGTTCGTCCGACAACTAAAGGTATATCACGACGCACCTCACCAACAAAAAAGGCGGCCGAACTCCGTGTCCGGCCGCCTTACTATTTCTCGGTGAACTCATTCACTCGATTTCAACACCACTAACTACGCTGCGTGGCGCAGTTGTAGGATCATTGGTTGTTCCACGGCTGTGCAGGCTTGCAGGAAGTGTTGGAAGACTTGCATGTCCAGGGCCGATGAGGTTTCGCTTTCGGGGTGCCATTGCACGCCGAGGCAGTACCAGTCGTCCAGGATCGATTCGTACGCTTCGACCACGCCGTCGGGGGCGGTGGCGCTCACACGGAACGGGGTGGCGAGTTGGTCGACCGATTGGTGGTGCGAACTGTTGATGCGGATTTCGCCCGGGCCGTAGATCTCGTCCATCCGTGTTTCGGGAACGATCTCGATAATGTGCCGCAGGTTCTTTTCGACCGGATCGAAATGGTGCAGCGGACGGGGGTAGGCTTCGGAAATGTGTTGATAGATCGTGCCGCCGCAAACGACGTTCAGCATCTGCATGCCTAGGCCGACGGCCAAGACCGGAATGCGGCGTTCGTAGGCGATTTTGCACAAGCGACGGTCAAAGTCCTCGCGGCGAGCGGGCATGGCGCGGGTGGTCGGATGCGGTTCCATGCCGAGTCGTTGGGGATTCATGTCTTGCGTGCAGCCGGCCAAGACCAGGCCGTCGACATTGTCCAGAAATTGGTTCAGGTCCTCATCATCGGCAAACGGCGGCAACGGCATGGGCAATCCGCCGGCAGCGGTGATCGAGTCGTAGTAGCCGGTGTTGAACCACGAGAGCGGATTCACATCTTTGCGTGCGGGGCGAAAGTCACCATTGAACGCGATCGTCGGTTTCTTGGACATCTAAGTTTTCCTCCCTGATTAGAAACACACCTTTAGGGGCGGTGCGCGCACATCATGTGCGTCGAGAAACGAGTAGGGGCAGCGCCACTGCGAGAGGCCGGCTGAGGGCACAGGGCGTAAAAAAAAGCGGCAGAGATTTCGGCGGATGCTGAGTTGCCGATTCTGCCGTCAAGCGACGTGATTATATCTGTGTTTTGCAAGGATCCATCCTTCCATATTGTCGTGCAGCCAATCCTTTGACTGCGGAGGGGATGTTAGCCAATGAAAATCGCGTTGTAAAGCGAATGGCCGATTTTGTGGAAAATTGCTCTTGTCTCACCACATCTGGTAGCCGCACCAACCCGTTGTCGCACAAGTTGCTGTTGCGGCATGGAATATCACGCATCCCGCATGGTAAAATCAAGTCCAGCCTCGCAAATATCTTGTATCTCAAATCCAGCCGGTGATCCAACACACCATGCATACTCCCCGACACGTTCAGCTTGCCGTGATTTGCGCCTGTTCGGTCTTGATGTCGACCCTATTTCTCGCACCCACATTGGGCGACGAAGAGGCCAACCCCGTGGCACCGCGCCGCCCGGACTTGCCGTCCATCGAAAAGGGTTCGGCCCTCACGAATCCCATCGATCGTTTTTTGCAAACGACGTATGCAGCGGAAAACATTGACGTGGAGCGCCTGGTGAGCGACGAAGTCTTTGCGCGGCGCGTGCATGAAGATCTGGTGGGGTTGTTACCATCGCCGGCGGAACTACAAGCATTCGTTGCCGATTCGCATCCCGATAAACGGCAGCGGTTGGTGCGCAAACTATTGGCTGACCGTCGCGCGTATGCGGAGCATTGGTTGACGTTTTGGAACGATGCGCTGCGCAACGCGTTTCGCGGCACCGGATTTATTGATGACGGTCGGCGGCAAATTACTGGGTGGCTATTTGCAGCACTTTATGACAACAAACCGTATGACCAATTCGTACACGAGTTGATCAGTCCGGTCGACGGATCCGCAGGGTTCATCAAAGGAATCATTTGGCGGGGCACGGTCAATGCCAGTCAGCGGCGGGAGATGCAAGCAGCGCAGACGATTTCACAGGTTTTTCTGGGAACCAACATCAAGTGCGCCAGTTGTCACGACAGTTTTATCGACACGTGGACCCTCGACGACGCCTACGGTTTAGCCAACGTCTTTGCCGATGAGCCGCTAGAAACATTTGAATGCAACAAACCCAACGGCGAGTTTGCCACGGTCAAGTTTCTGTTTCCGCAATTGGGCAAGATCGACAGCACGGCGCCGCGCGACGAGCGGATTCAACAACTCGCCGACATCATGACCAGCCCACAAAACGGACGTTTATCGCGGACGATTGTGAATCGGCTTTGGGCGATATTGATGGGGCGGGGACTGGTCGAACCGGTGGATGAAATGGATTTGCCGCCCTGGCACGCCGACCTGTTGGATTGGCTAGCGGTCGACTTGGCGGAGCACGATTACAACCTTCAGCACACGCTGGAGTTGATTTGCACATCGCGCGCCTATCAACTCCCCTCGGTCGGTTTCCCCGATCCTGAAGAAACAAGCTACACCTTTCGCGGACCGTTGGTGAAACGTATGTCGGGGGAACAGTTTCTCGATGCAATTTCCTCGCTGACCGGCGTTTGGCAACCAGTGGAACCTGCCATGGTCCAACGGGACGGTCGCGGACAGGGAGGACAATTGACCGACGTGGCGCTTGTGTTGGCGGAGAGACGGCGAGACCAAACCCCGGCCACTGCGCATTGGATTTGGAACGACGCCCAGGCAGCACAGGGGACCATCGGCGGGACGTTGTTCTTGCGACGGGAGTTTACCTTGAAAGCCGCTCCCCAAACAGCGCGCGTGATTGCGACCGGCGATAATTCCTTTACGTTGTACGTCAACGGCAAGCAAATCGCCCGTGGAGACAATTGGCAGAAGGCGACGGTTGTGGACCTGCAGCCCCACTTGCGGGCGGGGCAAAATGTATTCGCCGTGGCCGCCGTCAATTCTGCCGACAAGGACAAGCAGCCCGAAGAGTCCTCCAACTCAGCCGGTTTATTATTGTCAGCTGATATCCAGATGGCTGACGGGGAAAACGTCGTCATCGAAACGGATGATTCATGGTTGTGTAGTACGCAGTCGCCCGACAAATGGGAAACCGTCGAATTTGACGCCCAGGATTGGAAACCGGCCGTCGAATTGGCCGACATTGATGGTGGTCCCTGGAAAATACGTGTGCCGTTGCTGGCCGCATTGATCATCAGCGACAGCCAGGTGCGCGCTGCGATGATCATGGACGACGCGCTGACGCGTGCCTTAGGCCGCTCGAACCGCGAGCAAGTCGTCACCCGTCGTCAATCCGTCGCCACTACGCTACAGGCCTTGGAACTGACCAACGGCGGCACACTGGATGCCGTATTAAAGCAAGGAGCCGAGAACTGGCTGCAGCAGTCGGAGGCGAACAGCGTTGCGATCGTTGATGGAATCTACACACAAGCCCTCGGCCGAGCGCCAACGTTGGACGAGGCTGCCTTGGCTCGCGCGTTGGTCGGCGAGAAACCGTCGGTCGAGAGCGTGCAGGACTTGCTGTGGGTGGTGGTGATGCTGCCCGAGTTTCAGTTGATTGAATAATGTAGCTGCTGTTGTCGGTGAGAAACGCGAATTACGGCCGGTACAACCGGCCCTACAATCTGTGAGTGATGACTATGTCCATAAACAATTTCCCCAACCGCCGCGACTTCCTCAAAACGGCTTCCGCTGCGACGTTGGCAACGCTCGCTGCGGGTGAACCGACCTTCTCTGCTGGCGCCGAAGACGACACGCCGACCGCCAAGGCCGATGCGGTAATCGTACTTTGGATGGGGGGCGGAATGGCGCATACCGAAACGTTTGATCCCAAACGTCACACGCCGTTTCGCAAGGGCCTGCCCGCCAATGAAGTGCTCAGCACATTCCCCGCCATTGATACCTCGGTGGACGATATCAAGATTTCCGAGGGGCTGGAAAACATCGCGTCTGTGATGGACCGTGGGACGCTGTTGCGGTCACACTATCTGGCCGATCTGGGGAAAATTCTGCATTCGCGGCACCAATATCATTGGCACACTGGCTACGAACCGCCGCTGACCGTAGCAGCGCCGCACATTGGGGCTTGGATTGCCTCAGCTCTAGGCCCCAAAAACCCTGCTGTGCCGGCGTTCATCGATATCGGACAGCGATACGAAGGAAACGGCGAAGCGGAGGAACTCAAAGCGTTTCAGACAGCCGGAATTCTGGGCAGCGAGTTCGGCCCGTTTCGTGTCCCCGAACCGACACAGGCGATCGAAACTGTCCGCCCGCCGGCGGGGATGAGCATCAAACGATTTCGCAATCGTTACCAGACGTATCGCAAAATGCTCGAGCAAAGCCCCGTTGCCCGACACGGCAGCGACTACCAACGCGAGTCGTTGCTGCGATCATTGGACAATGCCTACAAACTACTCGATTCCCCGGCAGCACAGGCATTTGATTTGTCGATTGAACCAAAGGAAACCTACGAGCGTTACAACACCGGTCGGTTTGGTTTGGGGTGCTTGCTGGCGCGGCGGTTGATTGAACAAGGCGCCCGGTTCATTGAGGTCACGACTGAGTACATCCCCTTCTTCGGTTGGGACACGCACGACAATGGCCATACGCGATTGGTCGAGATGAAAAAATCGATCGATGCGCCGATTGCGCAATTGGTCCTCGATCTTGAACAGCGAGGTCTGCTCGAGAGCACATTGATTGTCCTCGCCAGCGAATTCAGCCGTGACATGCTGGTCGAGGGCAAACCGGACAAACCAGTCGGCGGCCAAGTCGCGCAGCCTGACACGATTGATGAGCTCAAATTCTACGGCATGCACCGCCACTTCACCGGCGCCAGCAGCGTGTTGATGTTTGGCGGCGGCGTGAAGCAAGGGTTTCTGTACGGCAAAACCGCCGACGAACGCCCCTGCACAACCATAGAAAACCCGGTCTCGGTCACCGATCTGCATGCGACAATCTACCGTGCCTTGGGTATCTCGCCCCAACACAAAGCGACCATCGAACAACGCCCGTTCTTTGTAACCAAAGACGGCCACGGCCAACCGGTGACGGACCTGTTGGGCTGATTGTGAGAAGATTCACCACGGAGCCACGGAGGACACGGGGCAGCTGCGTCGCTATCTTGTAGACGATGAATATTAGCCACAGATGGAACACGAATGGAACACAGAATTCTTGACGTCGCACATGGCAATCCACGCCAAGAAACGCAACACAGTGGAGTCCGCTACGAATGATAAGGCTTATGAATTCGACAACAATCTGCACTGGAAACATGTCATCCGAACGTATAAGTGCTTAGGTGGACTGACTCAAAAATCGATCCATATTGATTTCTACAGACTACAGTCTAAAGTCTACAGCCTCTCCCTATTTCGCGTCCTCAATCCTTCCGCGTGAAAAAAACACCCAATGACTCTCCCCGAACATGCGATCTGTTCCGTGATGCTAGCGCAATTTGGGGTGCAACAGCGGTTCGGTTGGCGGGGCACGTTGGTTGTGGCATTGGCGGGGATTTCTCCGGATGCGGATACCGTTGCCAAACTGTTTGGGGATGAGCATTTTTGGACGCTGCACCATGCCCTGGGGCATAATGTATTCGTCCTGGCCCTGCTCGCCGCCATTGTTTCTAGCTTAGGACGTTGGCTGCTTGGACTGAGTCCTTGGACGTATCTATTTTTCTGGTGCATGCTCGCCGCCACGGCGCATGCGGTCACCGATTGCCTGTACTGGTTCGCCGTCAAACCGCTTTGGCCGCTCAATGACTGGGCGATCAAATGGGAGATTCTGGAGTACCTGGACCTGATCGTCCTGGCGATGTGGTTAATGGCAGCGATCTGTTTGTGGAAATGGCCACAGCGCGGACGACTGATTGCGAAGGTCACGCTGTCGCTCTTTACCAGTTACGTTCTGCTGCGCTTCGCCGCACCCCCGCCGACGGGGATCTGGAAAGTTGTCACCGGCGGTTGGATGTACGACATCCCCGAAGGGACGCCGGGGTTTGGGTGGTGGTGAGGGCCGCAAGTTTTCTGTAGGATAAATTGCCGTCCCATCCATCTCGTCAAATCACGAACCTTCGCTCGCTCAGGATATTTTCACATGGCCCGCAAGCGTCGGCCCGTCGCCAAATCGAAACGTGAGGCCTCTGCGGAACAGGATCCGCTGGGGAAATTACTCAAGGTCTATCGCCCAGCGGTCGGCAGCTGCTTTTTGGTGATCGGATTGGGATTCATTATTGGCGTGCTGTGTGTGGCCTTCGCGGCATTTCTGGTGAACAACACACTCGTTACCGGAATTGCGATCGCACTCGCACTGTTGTTATTGATCGGGACGATTCTCTATTCCGTCATCAATTATCGACAGCGCTTGGAATTCCACAAAGGGGGACTGCGATACACGAAAGGCCGTGCGTTGGTCGAAATTGTCTGGCACGATATCATTAACATCCAGGCCGGCCGCAGCAACGCTGTTGGCTACGGCCCTCTGCAGACTTTGACACGCTCCGAAGACGCAGAGGCACGCGACGATTTGCTAACCGAAAGTCTGAGTGATTCGTTTTGGGATGTCACGATCGTCGATATCACCGGTCAAACAATTTATCTAAACCAGATGTTCATGAACGGTGTGAAAAATCCGCGCAAGTTCGTCAGCAACCTGCGTAACGGGGCCGGACTGCAAGCCGGTGAAGTTCGATAAAACTAGCTTCCGACATGAACAGTCCTCAATAACGACTCATTTGGAAATCCTACACATGCACACCTCAATCCTCCTCACGGCAATCCTTCTCGCCCCCGCAGCAGCGCCGCAAACTGTGGAAACCGATCTGCTCGTCGTGGGTGGTTCCGAATCAGCCGTCGCCGTGGCCGTGCAGGCGGCGCGGTTGGGGGTGCGGCGGATTGTGTTGGTGAATGACATTGACTGGCTGGGAGGGCAATTCACTGCCGAGGGTTTGGGAGCAGTCGATGAATGGACAATCTACAAAGGGAAGCGAGAACCGTTCCCCCGTAGCGGATTGTTTTTAGAAATCATGAATGCCATCGAAGCCGACATGCAACAAAAGTACGGCTTGCCGCGACCAGGAAACGGCTTTTGTTCTTGGACGACCTGTGAGCCGCGGGACACGGAGCGATTATTTCGGGAGCTCGTTGCACCGTATTTGAAATCAAGCGGCGGTCCGCTGGAGATATTCGGCAATTATGAACCGCAGCAGGTCAGCGTCTCCGACGGAGCCGTGACGGGTGTTGAATTTGTCTCCACGCAACCGGGCCAGCCGTCTCTCACCGTTCAGGCGAAATTAACCGTCGATGCCTCTGACTGGGGGGACGTGGTCCGGCTCAGTGGTGCGGCATACATGCGCGGACCGGATTTGAAATCGGCTTTTGACGAGCCAGGCGCGCCGGAAAATCAGACCGCCGTCCGCCCCAACGAACTCAATCCAATCACTTACTGCATGATCCTCCGAGAAACGGACGCTCCGACAGTAATCCCGCAGCCCGCGCATTACGATGAGCGCCGTTACTACGGTACGACCTTAGCGACCAAGGAAGAGTTTGGGAGGCTTGGTTGGCCGCGGGGGACTATGTCGCCACGTGTTCCGGCCTGGAAGGAGAGCACGATGGCGAACGGCCCGTATGGAGAACAGCCGTCAGTCTATACACACCGCCGCTTAGTTGATCGCCGACACAATGAGCTTCAAGCTGGCAGCGAATCCATTCTGGTGAATTGGCCGCTGCAGGATTATCCGACCTATAACTTTCCCGCCTATCTGCGCGATCAATTGGAAGCGACCGAACCGGGGGCCTCGGAGAAAAACCTCGTCGACATGACCCCCGCGCAGCGGCGATTGGTCTTTGCGGATGCCAAATTGCACGCGCTGGGCATGTTGTACCACCTGCAAACCACGGTCCATGAAAAAGACCCGTCACAGGCGGTTAGCTTTCGTGATATGGCATTGACCGACGAATTCGGGACGCCGGACAAAATGCCCTTAAAGCCGTACGTCCGCGAAGGATTGCGATTGGATGCGCTCTATGTGCTCCGCGAACAGGACATTCGTGATATTGACGGCAAGCAATCCTGGGCGACCGTGATGGTGCCCGACAATCTCTTCGGTTTTCAGTTCAACATCGACTTTCATCCGACAAAGCGAATTTTCTTAAACGACGATCCCAGCGGACCGTGGGCGCACATTCATTCCAGTTACCGCAATTGGGGCACGCACACCGACCGTAGTGGGTTTCCGCTACGGAGTCTTGTCCCCAAAGAAATGGGCGGATTGTTGGTAGCAGGAAAAAACCTGGGGTACACCAGCATCGTCAGTTCTGCCGTACGGTTGCATGGGCATGGCATGCTGGCCGGACAAGCGACCGGTGCCTTAGCTGCGATGGCGTTACGTGAAGGTGTTCCCCCCCGCGAAGTCGCTGCCGATTGGAAACGCATTCGCGAATTGCAAACACAACTCGTTTCCCCCTCCAGCGACCCGAAAACAGGACAAAACCCGCCCGGCGTGCTGCTGTGGCCCTATCACGACCTACCAGTCGAGGCGGAATATTTCGCCGCCGCGAACCAATTGGCCATTCGCATGATCTTGCCGGGCGACCAGGGACTGCAGGACTTTGAGCCGGACCGCGTCGTCACACGCCGAGAGATGGCTCGGACAATCGCGCGCGCCGCTTTGAGCACGGGACAATTTACCGATTTCGATTACTCTACTAATACTGATCGGCCGGCATTCAGCGATGTGGACATCTTCGATGCTGACTATGCGGCAATCGAATCACTGCAGCGCTGGAAACTAATCACCGGCGATAAAAAATTTCATCCGGAGCAGCCCGCAACCTGGGAGTTCCTCCGCTCTCTGGCCGGGAAACTAAATTGGACCGTTGCGGATTCCTCAACCGAACCGGGAACACCGCTAACCCGCGCTGGATTGGCGCAGGCGTTGTGGGGGGCGATCCAAGAGCGACCGGATGGAACGCTTGAGGCGACGGCGAACTATCTGCAGCCGGGACACGATGCGGACAAAGATGGCGTCGAGGACCTCAACGACCCGTTGCCGTTCGATCGCGACAACGACGGCTTGCCTGATCGACTGGATGCGGATGACACTGGCAACGGATTGCCGGACCGTGTAGCGGTCGATGGACTTTCTGTTCGTCGATTTAATTTTACCGGGCGCGGCGCTGCGCAGGTTCCAGGCTATCACAATGATTCTGGGCTTGCGTTTGACGATGAGCGGGGTTTCGGCTGGCGTACAGACATTTCCGCCAACCATCGCCGCCGACATCAACATCCCGATCCGGTCAAGGATTCGTTTTTATTCACCCGGAAAACCGCTGTTTGGGAATGCGCGCTGCCAAACGGCACCTACCGCGTCAGCGTTACAGTGGGAGACAGCGGGCATGCGCAGCCCGGACAGCAATTGTCCGTCGAAGGCATGCCGGCCGTGAACAATGTTGATACGGCTCTCGGGCGATTCCACACAGCCAGCGTGACAGCCAAAGTCACCGACGGGCGTTTGACGATCGAGATGGGAACTGAAAATCCCAGACTCAATACCTGTCTGAACGCCGTTACGATGATGTCGGTAACGACATCTTCGGAAAAATCGTCAGCCGATTAAATTGCAAAATCGCACAGGCCCTCGAGGTTTGTGACGACCGATGTGGCCGCTAACGGTTTCTGTGGGGCGACGTTCTTTGTCGTCAGCAATTCGCTTCGCAGAATCTCGACGTCCTGCGGCGCATCGATTCCTATCCTGACCGTGTTGTTTCCTGTGTCGACGACCGTCACACGGATGCAACCGTTGATGACGATGCTCTCATTCTTTTTCCGCGATAGTACAAGCATTTTACCCCTCCTTGACTAAAAAGTTGCCATTACAATTGTCCGGCGCACAATGGTGGCCGGGTCATTCGCAAGAAGAAACGCCAAGCCTCCCACGCAAAAACGGCGCAAGTCGATCCATAGCGGTAGCTGCAACGTCAAGGGGGTGGAATCAAGGTCGGTGGGAAGCTTGGCGGAAGTACGGCAGGTTGGTGGGGGGATGCTACGAAGCGTTCACCGCGCGCATCCCATAAGCCGCTCAAGCGGTAGGAGGGGTAATCTATCCGATCTTTGACGGTTGTCAAGCTCGGGTTGTAAAGTTTGCAAAAGAGCGTGTCCTCCCCTTGTTCAGAAGGGAATTACGACACCTATTGAGTGTCCCGAGGCTGCGACACCCAACGTATGCTGAACAAACAGTTAGCTCTTTTTTCTTCCTGTGCCAGCAAGCAGACAGCAGCTCCTTAGGAGCCTTGCGGGCGGCAATTCGCTGGGGTTTCCACTCCGCAAGCCAATGATTCCAGCGTGGCAGTCGCTTTGTCGGGCCAGCGGATGGAGAATAGGACGATGAGATTGAAGAAATGCATCCCCCCTAATATCACCATCACCCACCCGACTTTGTAGCTCAACAACTCGACAAATGATTGCGGCGTGTCCGCCTCACCACCGTAACGGATGCCCAGGCTCACCAGCGCGATGTTTGTTAAATAATACCCTACGAGCAACAGATGATTCACCGCATCGGCGGTGCTGATGTTGCCGGCAAAGATGTCGATCAAAAATAGCCGGCCATGTTTGTGCAGCGTTCGTCCGACGAGGACCGTGATCAAGATGCTAAACGTCAAATAGCAAACGTGGCTCCAAATCATAATCATGTCGAGTCTCCCCTGGGGCATTTCTTGGTGAAACGCGAAAATTGCCCGAAAGCCCCGGCGGCGCGACGCCGGGGTTGAGTGTTCCTTCATCAACTCGGTTGTTCATGGCGTACCGCAGTTGGGTTGCTGAGTGGTTCGCCATAGCGATTTTCGAAAATTGGTTCTGTGCCAGGCCGATTGTTTTTGCGGATGCCGGCGAAGACGATCAGGATGATGAAATGCATACATCCCAAGGCCAACAAGACGCCGCCGATTTTCGTGCTCAACAATTCAATAGCGGATTGAGGATCGGTGACCTGCGCACCATGTTTGAGCGCCAAACAGATGAAACCGAAATTGATCAGATAGAATCCAACGGTCAGCAAATGGCTGATCGCATCGGCCAATTCGGAGCGGTGATTTCTTCCATCAGTGACATAGACGGTCCCATTTTTTCGCAGCGTGTGGGCCACCCAGATCGTAATGCCACCACAGACTGCCAAATACGCCGCGTAAGTCCATACCATGGTCGTCATGAGCGATTCCCCCAACAAGTGGTTGACGTTGATTCGATTGCCGAAGCATCGGTGGACGTTGTGTCCTGCCTAACCAACCGTGGAGAAACCGCCTGCTTAACCAAAAAATGGCGACGAATCGGCGCCAGGTATTGGATATCGCCTTTACTCACCCGAATCGTAACGATGCGTGGGGACCGGACGGCCGGGGCGGAAGCTTTGTGTTTGACGAAATTCAGCCGTCGTCGCATGCCGCTGACAAACATCGGCGACCGCCTGTTTCACATGCTCTTCCAAGATGACCGGATCGCAGGCGACACGGGCATTGACGATCAAATCGACCTCCTTGACTTGGCAGTTCGACGGCAATGACAACTCTGGCTGGTCTTCACTACTGATCAAGTTGGCGACTCCAAAGAAACCTTCCCACAGGCCGATGGTTTTAAGGTGGGCGGTCTCTGCTTCAGCGTCGGCCAGTGAATCGCGCAGGGAGTTAACAATGTCCAGCAACACTTCGTCCAACGAAAACTCCGTTTCCGAAGTCATCCGCAGACTGCTATTCAGCCAGCCAAGTTCCGCTTCGCCATCGGCATAAATGTCGTAGTCGATGTCCAAGACCCGGCGGCCAAAATCGCCGTCTTGTTCCAAAAACTGAACCAAGCCATCGAAACCATCGCCAGTCTTGGCCGACAGACGCAGCAAGGGGATCCCGGGATGGTGCGTCGAAACCAACTCCGCCAACTCATTCACCGCATCGTCGGACAGTTCGTCGATCCGATTAACAATAATCGCGTCCGCTTCTTCGAGTTGCTTCTTCAAAATATAAGCCGCTTTCGGAGAAAACCCGGCGCGTTGTTCGTTTCGCAAAATCCGACGGCCGTGGCTCGGTTTGAGGATCACCGCATAAGGGGCGATGCTGAACTGGGCCTCGTAGATCCGTTTGATTGGCTGAATCACCGTCGCCACCAGATCGGTACAACTCCCGACCGGTTCCGCCAAGATCACGTCCGGGACCTCTTCGGTGCCCAACCGCTCAATGGTTCCCATCAACTCGTCGAAGTTACAGCAAAAGCAGGCTCCGGCGACTTCACCAACGGAATAGCCTTGGGAGCGAAGCGTATTCGTGTCGACCAGATCCGTGGCTTGATCATTGGTCACAATGCCGACCGTTTTGCCTTGATCCATGTAATGCTTTGCCAAGCGACCGAGCGTGGTGGTTTTTCCAGCGCCCAGAAATCCGCCGACCATGATGAATCGAATTTGGTGTGACATGGCAATATGCTCTTCAAGGAGTTTAAAACGCGGCCTCAAACGTCTGTTTCCAGTTGAGGCGAATTGACAAGGTCCGGATCAATGACCATTTTAGAGAGTTACCGCTCTCGAACCAATCCTCACAACGGATGTCCTATGAATTCTGACAATCCCGATCAGCCCGCATTATTGGGTGGCACGCCCGTTCGCCCACAAGGACCGCCGTTATGGCCGACGGATATCCCCGGCGTTGCTGAGGCCATCATCGGTTCCGTTGAGGATGGTTCCTGGGGCAAGTACCACGGTCCGCACGTGGCAAAGTTATCGAAGCAGTTGTCCGACTATCAACAACGAGATCATGCGGTGCTCACCTGTAGCGGAACCGCAGCTATCGAATTAGCGCTTCGTGGTCTCAAGGTGGGAGCCGGTGATCAGGTGATTCTGGCAGCGTATGATTTTAAGGGCAGCTATCAAGATGTGTTGATCGTGGGGGCCACACCGGTCTTGGTCGATGTTGATCCTCTCAGCGGAAATCTGGACCCCGCGATATTGTCCGCCGCAATTAGCGACGCGACCAAGGCGATCATCGTGTCGCACCTGCATGGCGGTATGGTCCCGATGCGAGCGGTGATGGAGTTTGCCCGTGCGCACGACATCGGCGTGATCGAAGATGCCTGCCAAATGCCCGGTGCGCGAATCGAAGGAGGCTGGGCGGGAAGTTGGGGGGACGTCGGCGTCTTCAGCTTCGGCGGTAGCAAAACCTTAACAGCCGGACGCGGGGGAGCACTGGTGACCGACCGGTCCGATATTGTGCAGCGGATCACGTTGTACAACCAGCGCGGAAATCTCGCCTATCCGTTGTCGGAACTGCAGGCGGCGGCGCTGATCCCACAACTGGAACATCTCGATACCGCGAATGCCGCGCGGGCCGCCAATGTCGAGGCCTTGTGTCAACTGCTGCAAGATGTCCCGGGGCTTGTGCCGCTGCAAAACACAGTCGCTGATTGCGAGCCGGGATATTACAAGCTGGGGTTTTGGTATGATCCCGAAAAGTTCGACGGGCTCTCACGAGAGAGGTTCTCGCAAGCGATGCGCGCCGAGGGTATCGCGCTCGATCCCGGTTTCGAAGCCTTACACAAAATCCACAGCGCCCGCCGCTACCGCGCCGTCGGTGATCTACAAACCGCCAATGCCGCACACAACCGCATGCTAACGCTGCATCATCCCGTGCTGTTAGGCACAACAACAGACATCAAAGAAATCGCCCGAGCGGTTCACAAAGTGAAAGAACACGCCTCCGCCCTAAAAACGCACTCTGAACAGTTCAAGTCTCCGGGAGGGCGAAGCTCCCGCTGAGCCGCATCGGTGCATTAAGCGTAAAACAGAGAATTAGTTTCGCCTGTTGACGCATCTCGGTCGCGCGCGGCCCGGACGGAGCCTCGCCCTCCCGGATACCGTAATGGCAAATCGCAGCGACCAACGGGAGCGGACTACGTCGATTCGTGCGGTAGCACGGGCAAAGCGGTGGATACCGCAGCGGCTGCGCCGTCGGCCATTTCTCCGGCGTGGTAGCTGGAGCGGACGAAGGGGCCGCTGGCGACCATTTTGAAGCCCATGCCGCGTGCCATCTCTCCGAGTTCATCGAATTCTTCGGGCGGAACGTAACGCTCGACCGGCAGGTGGTCCCGTGTGGGTTGCAGGTATTGTCCCAGGGTGAGCATATCGCAGTCGACCGAGCGCAAGTCGGCGAACACGTCCAGCAATTCCTCAGTGGTCTCGCCCAGTCCCAGCATCAATCCACTTTTGGTCTGCATCGTGGGCGCTTCGTCTTTGACCTGCTTGAGCAGATCCAGCGTGCCGCGATAGACGGCGTTGCGACGGACGCGGTCGTAGAGGCGGGGAACCGTTTCGGTATTGTGGTTGAACACATCGGGCGCTGCTTCAATGACTCGCGAAATCGAGGTGCGGTTACCGCGAAAGTCGGGGGTTAAGACCTCGACCGCGGCCCCGGTGCGGTTGCGGACCGCATGGATGCATTCAAAGAAATGCTCCGCTCCGCCATCGGGCAAATCGTCGCGGGTGACTGAAGTGATAACCACATGTTTCAGCCCCAACCGGGCCGCTGCTTCGGCTACGCGGTGTGGTTCATCGGCCTGCAGCGCTTCGGTTTTGCCTTTGGGGACGGAACAAAATCCACACGGACGGGTGCAGACGTTTCCTAAAATCATAAAGGTGGCCGTTTTCTGTGCCCAACATTCGGTGCGGTTGGGGCATTTGGCGCTTTCGCAGACGGTCTCCAATTGAAATTCGTCAATCAGATTCGACGTGAACAACATTTCCGGCTGCGGCATCGGCCGTTTGAGCCAAGAAGGCAGACGGCGGCGCGGTTTGGGTTGAGGGACGTCGTTGAGTATTTCAAGCGTAGACATTGGCTTTCCTAGTCCGCCGCAGCAGGTGGTGTCCGGTGTAAACGTGATGCTGTTCATATCCCCAACGGGCCGACAAATGCCGAATCAGGCTTTCTCGCACGCTGCCGACGGAAATGGGAGCATTTCGTTCACGTTGTAAAGAGGTGATCGGCGGCGCATTGTCGCCGGCTTGAACGAGTTTCGACCACGACAGGATGGGGGAGACATTCAAAAATAATCCATGGTAGCTGAACCATGATTTGACCGCTAAACCGACGTGGGCAAGTTGCCCGGTCCGGCAAAATACGCCGGGTTGGTCGGCATCGCGCTGTGCCACGACGCGCTGTTCGCGGCAGGCGTCGATCACGGCGTTTTCTAAGGTGCGGCGGTAGGCCGTTAATCCCAAGCCCAGACGCGCTAAAGGCAAAATGGGATAAATCGCCAATTGTCCCGGTATGTGCACCAGACAACCGCCGCCGCGATTCAACCAACGGATGTCGAGCATCCGCGCCCGAAGTTCTTCATCTGTGCAATCCAGGTGTGCCCGGCTGCCTTCGCGCCCCACGGTGATCAGCGGCGGGTGTTCGCAAATCAACAAGGCCCCCTGGGCATCCTCCCGGCCGCTCAACTCATAGACCATCCGTTCTTGCAGAAACAACGCCGCATCAAAATCGACGGTCCCCAATAGATGCACCTCCAGCGAAGCACTCACGGTCGCTGGATGGTTTGCAGGGGACGTATTCATCAGAAGAACCGAGGTCTTTTAAGAGTAATGTCATAGGGAATTACGATGCTGTGACGTATTGATTGTCCGTCGTATCGCAATGCTGTGTGTTTTCGTCTGAATTCTATTTTAACAAACGCTCGAAATGCTCTCAATGTGCGGCCCGAGCAATGACAGGAATCATTGCTTGCCGATTCAACGAGCAAACGGTCCCGGTTGGCTATTCCGACACATCGACCGATTCCGCCTGGTCCTCCAGACTGGTATCCATCCCTTCCTCACGTTTGAGGCGCGAACGCATATAGAGCCGGATGGGGACTTCTTGGAAGGGAAGTTGCTCGCGAAGTACGCCCAGCAAGTACCGCTTCCAACTCGGGTCGAACAGTTTGGGATCGTTACACTTCAGCACGATTGTCGGTGGTTCGGTCGAGACTTGCGTGCCGTAGAAGATTTTCGGTCGCCGGTTCTTACGGTGCGGCGGCGGGTTGTTTTCGATCGCTGCGCGGACGACCGTGTTGACTTTCGATGTCGAGACGCGGATGCAAGCTTGTTTGTGAATCGTCTGGGCCAAGTTGATCAGCTTTTTCACGTTGCGCTGCTGCTCGGCGGTGATGAACGCAATAGGCACGTGACGCATCGAGGCAAACTGGTGAAATAGGTACTCCGTCCACTTTTCAGTGGTCATATCACCGGCCAAGTCCCATTTGTTGACGACAAAAATGCACGGTTTGTGGTGCGTGGCGATTTCGTCCACAAGCTGTTTGTCGACGCGGGAAATCGTGTCGATGGCATTGAAAAACATCAAGACCACATTCGCGCGGCGGACACTCCGTTTGGCACGGGTCAAGCCGTACCATTCCACACTCCCGGCAAGACTCTTCTTCTTGCGAACTCCGGGGGTGTCGATGGCAATGAAGGACTTTTCGTCCAATTGAAAATGAATATCCACGCTGTCACGCGTTGTCCCGGCGACTTCGCTAACGATCATCCGGTCCGTTTCGGCCAAGACGTTAATGAAAGTGCTTTTGCCCACATTACGACGCCCAACGATCGCCAACTTCAATTCCGGCGTTGCCGACAACAGGGCGCCTTCATCTTGTTCGACGTCGTCTTCCGACGGCAGCATCTCCAACACTTTGGCTAACAAGCCGTCGAGATTCCGTCCACTTTTAACGCTCGTGCAGACGACCGGCGCATTGGTCAGGCGGTAATATTCTGCGATGTCGTCATCCAGTTTCGGAGAATCGCATTTGTTGATCACCATCAACATCGGCTTTTCCAGTTTGCGGAGTCGCTCGGCAACGTCGATGTCGAGCTTTGTGACACCCGTTTTTCCGTCGACAACAAACAGAATCACCGCTGCTTCTTCAATCCCGACCTGGATCTGGTGGTCGATATCAGCCGAGAGGTCATCTAAGTCGACGATCCCGATTCCACCAGTATCGACTAATTCGAAATAACGGTCCCCTTCGTGCATCAAGTACGTAACGCGATCGCGGGTGACTCCCGACATCGGATCCACAACCGAGATCCGTTTTCCGGCCAACCAATTCAACAGCGAACTCTTTCCCACATTGGGCCGGCCCACAATGGCCACTTTCGGAACACCCATCGTCGCGTAACTTTCACTTCCTCTTTGGTGATGTTTTCAGTCAAACGGAGTATTGTAGGGGCACAGGCGTACATAATCCACTGGTTCCCCAACCTGCGCCTTGAACCCATGGAATCCCATAAATCCTAGTAGGACAACAAACATTGGCAGATTTTGCGGCCGATTTAGCGATTTGGGGCCCCGGTGGCTCAGCACACGGCATGGTTTCGCTCAAAGCCGGGCAGAAATATTGTCGAGATTTGGCGACCACGCACTACGAAAACTTTCCGGTCGTCAGTTGGCTACTGCCCCGTGAATTGCACCAGCATTTTTACAATGTCTATGCGTATTGCCGCTGGTCGGATGACCTAGCGGACGAAATCGACGAGACCGCACGGTCGCTGGAACTGCTCGATTGGTGGCTGGGGGAGCTGCAAAATTGCTATGCCGGGAGTGCAACGCACCCGGTTTTTGTCGCTCTGGCTGAGACAATTGAGCAGTTTGATATCCCAGCCGAGCCGTTTGAAAACTTGCTGTCTGCCTTTCGGCAGGACCAAAAGGTGCACGAATATGCGACCTTCGAGGACCTCCGCGACTATTGCCGCCGCAGCGCCGATCCGGTGGGGCGACTGGTGTTATACCTATGTCGTAGCTACAACGAGCAAAACGTGGCCTGGTCCGACTCGGTTTGTACCGGCTTGCAATTGGCCAATTTCTGGCAGGATGTTGCTCGCGATCTCGATATCAATCGCGTTTATTTACCGATTGAAGATTGTGACCGATTCGGATATAGCCGTGATGATTTGCGAAACCGTGTGACGAATCCAGCGTTTTTGAAGCTGATGGCGTTTGAGGTCGATCGCGCGCGCGATTTTTTAACCGCGGGTTTACCACTGGTCCCCGCCCTGCCCGGCCGACTGCAAATGGATATCGAATTGTTCATTCGTGGCGGGTTAAAGATTTTGGATCACGTAGAACGGATTGATTACAGAGTTTGGGAAACTCGACCGAAAGTTCGCAAACATGAGTTTATTAGTCTGTTGGCCGGATGTGTGTGGCGGGCATTTGGGAGACGGGTTGCGAGACTGGGCCGCTAAGGTCAAAATCGAGACCCCATGTCTCAATCGGCGGCAATGTTATAGGCCTTCACTTTCATGCAAGCGTCCATCGACAAACTGACAAGCGATGCTCCAAGCGCCTCCTTGGCGGAGTCGCACGCCTATTGCCGCACGCTCGCCAAACGGGCGGCAAAGAATTTCTACGTCTCCTTCCTCACGCTTCCCACTGCGCACTATCAGGCGATGTGCGCTCTTTATGCCTTCATGCGGATTTGCGACGACATTGGTGATGACACAACGGTCTCGCTCTCCCAACGGAAAATCGCATTGCAAGAATGGCGCGATGCGGTGATTGTCGCCTTAGAGGGGGGACCGGCGACACATCTCTCCTTGCCCGCATTGTACGATGCCGTCGAACGTTTTCAGATCCCGCGCGAGTACTTGTTCGCTGCGATTGACGGTGTGGAAATGGATCTGGGCACTGTGGAATTTGCCACCTTTGAAGAACTCTCCCACTATTGTTATCACGTTGCCGGCGTGGTCGGGTTGTGTTGTATCCACATTTGGGGATTCCATGACGACCGCGCACCCGCAGCGGCGATCGAGTGCGGACTGGCGCTGCAATTGACAAACATTGTACGGGACATCAAGGAAGATGCGCAAATGGACCGTGTCTATTTGCCGCAAGAAGATCTGGAGCAGTTCGACTATTCTCTAGCGGACATCCAACAGCAACGGCGTGATGAACGATTCCGCGCGTTGATGCAATTTCAAGTTTCCCGCGCGCGGGAGTATTACACCGCCGGTCGCCGATTGTATGATTACCTCGAACCGGTCGGCCAACCGATTTTGGATGCGATGTTGCGGATTTATGGGGGCCTGTTGGATGAAATCGAGCATCGTGACTACGACATCTTCAGCCGGCGAGCGCGGGTCAGCACATCACGCAAACTGGCCATCGCCGGTTCGGCTGTCCTGCGGCATCAATGGCGACGCCTGACGCAGCGATAGTCAAAATTCGCAGCGGCAATTCCCAGAGTGATGAGCCTCCGATCGTAGTGCGAGATCGTCGATGAGCTTCACTCCAGAGGGGGCCGTCATTTCATCCTTTTGGTTGTCAGATGTCCTGGGCAACTTGATGGGGACGGAATTCATAGGATGATACCCTAGTGTTTAGAGGCGTTTTCTAGACGGAACGTTGGTGGATTGTGAAGATAAGCGGCTTGCTGGCTCAGTGTCTTCTGGTTAACCCTGGTTCTGCGAAGTTAACTGCTAGATCTCATTGACTTTGGGTCAATCAGACCGTCAAACTGATAAGGGACTGTTAGGCCACCAGTTTTCGACCATTTTGAGCGCGGATTTGAGTCTGTCAGGGGACTGGAATCTGCTGCGGAACAGCGCCGAGTCGTGGGTCAGGACTTGCGACAGCTGTTTGTTGGTCGCCTTCAATATAGATTCCTACCAGTCGTTCCTGACGACGACGCATGCCCGTGCCGATCAATTCGAATTCCCTTCTTCGATTTATCTTCTGGGGTCATGAACGACAACCGTGCCCAACTACTTAAGCAGTCAGTACTTTCGACGGTACCGCTGCAATTGGCCATCACCGAAGCCGGATCAACTGACCCGGTTCTGTGTGAGATGGGCAATGCGTTTGCGCTGATCGGCCGATCAGAACGCTGTCAGATCCGGTTGAAGCACTCCGATGTCAGCTTTCGTCATGCCTATTTGCAAAATGTCGGGGGCCGCATTTTTTGTGTCGACCTCAATAGCCGGTCCGGTACCATGTGGGGAGACAAACGGCGACGCGGCGGTTGGTTATCCGTTTCCGACGGACCGCAGATTGGGCCGTACCAAATCCGCTTGGCGAAGCCCGATGTGGGCGACGATTCGCCGTTTCCGAATAATTTTAATCCACTGGATGCTATTGATGACAAGATGTGCTCCGTGGGACCGGTCCAGTTGGAATTCCTGAACCGCTCGACGATCGGCCGGACCTGGACGATCAACCGCATGCTCACATTGGTCGGCAGTGGAACCGGATGCAAGATCCGTTTGGAAGATGAAACCATATCGAACGTGCATTGTGGATTGTTGGTCACGCAGGGCGGGCTGTGGGTGATTGACTTTCTGGGTCGCGGAGGAACCCATGTCGACGGTCGGCCCGTCGATTTCGCATGTTTGGGGGCGGGCCAAGTCTTGCGCGTCGGCCAATTTGGTATGCGGGTCAAATATGATTCCGATCCAACTTCGGACATGGACCTGCCCAGCGATAACGAGGAATTCCGATCGTCTACGGAATTCCCTATGGGCGAGACATTCATCCGAGAATCCATTGAGGATCCCCCGGGCGGGCAAAATGGTTCCTCCACAGACTTCGAGGTGGTACCGACGGTTCTTCCGGGCAATTTTGTGGATTCCGTTGTGAAATCGGGATTGTTGTCGCGCGAGCAAATCAACATCGTCACCGAAGCCGCCTCGGAAGTGGAGTTGAGTTGTGCGGAGAAGGCGAAGCTACTTGTCGAGCGGGGAATGTTAACCGCTTGGCAAGTGGAGCAAATCTCGGCCGACAAAGCGCAGTACCTCATCGTGGCTGAGCGTTATCGACTGTTGGAGCGGTTGGGGCACGGCAGTATGGGAACGGTGTATCGCGCCTACGATCCGCAAATGGCGTGCGACGTGGCGATCAAATTTCCCAAGGCCCGCGCCTTCAAAAAGCCACGGATGTTGATCCGCTTTCGCCGTGAAGCGATGATCAACGATAAGATCCAACACCCAAACATTGTGCGTGCGTATGACGTGGCGGTCTCGGGCAATTATATCGTCATGGAGTATGTGCCGGGGCTGAATCTCAAACAGTTTTTGCAACAGTCCGGCGCGCAATCTCCGGAATTCGCGGTCTCGATCTGTGTGCAAATCGGCGAGGCATTACAGTTCGCTTATCGAAACGGCGTGACCCACCGTGACATTAAGCCGTCGAATATTTTACTATCCGCCGACGGCACCGCCAAACTGCTCGATCTCGGTTTGGCGCGACTCGATGACGATCCCGATTCGGAAACGGAATGGGGCGAAAACCAGACAGCACAAATGACGCAAGCGGGTGTTCAATTGGGCACGACGCGGTACATGGCGCCCGAACAGGCAGCCGACGGGCATTCCGCCGATGTCCGTAGCGACATCTATGGACTGGTCTGCACACTCTACAACCTGTTGGCGGGCCATCCGCCGTTTGACGCCGAAAATCCTGTCAAAATTATGATGATGCACGCGCAAGACCCGGTTTCGCCCATTTCCGGAGTCGACGAACGGTTGACGGCCATCATCGAAAAAGGGCTCGCCAAAAAACCGGTCGACCGCTTCCAAACCCCCGCCGACCTCGTGGATCGTTTGCGGGATTGGTTGACGATTCGCGAACTGCAGCAAGAGATCGAAGCATTGCGGCAGACACGGCCAACCGGCGACAACCAAAATGTTGACACGGCATCGAGCTCGGATTGAATCGTTAGGCATTGCTGCAGACGGAATCGATCAAAGCGTAGATAGCTCGACACTGGAGTCGTCCAGTCGACCTGCCGGATGCTATCCAAACACCTCTTCCAGCGCCGTCCGCATCACCGCTGGATTGGGTTCGATGCCTGTCCACAGCCGAAAGCCAATCACGCCCTGGTTGACGAGCATGCCCAGACCATCCAACACGGTGCATCCCGCCGCTGTGGCTTCCTGTACCAATCGCGTGGCCGGGGGATTGGGGATCACGTCGGCGACGACCATGTCAGCTGTGAGGCTGCCGGTGTTTAGCGGAATACGGGCGTCGACGTCCGGAAACAGGCCGATTGAAGTTGCGTTGATCACTACGTGCGTGCCGGTGGGAATATCGTAATCGTCGGTCCAGTGCACGAACTCAACGGCGGCGCCGGTTTTGGCTTTGATCAGCGCGGTCAATTGTTCACCGCGTTCCGCCGAGCGATTGACGATTGTGAATTTGGCAGCTCCAGCCAGCGCCATTTCGACGGCAATGGCCCGCGCCGCTCCCCCGGCGCCCAGGATTACGACGTTTTGCCCTTGGGGGTCCGAGACCTCGCGGAGCGACTCCACAAACCCCTTGCCGTCTGTGTTTTCACCGATCAACTCGTCGCCGTCGCGAATCACACAGTTGACTGCCCCCATCTTTTCGGCCGCCTCGCTCAGCCGGTCCAGGTGTTGAATGACCTCGACTTTGTGCGGAATCGTAAGATTGAATCCGCGAAACCCCATCGCCTTTGCTCCGGCGACGGCTGCAGCGAGATCGCTGGGCGCAACTTCCAGCGTCAAATATCGCCAAGCCAGTCCCGCATCGGCAAAGGCGGCTTCGATCATGACCTGCGTGGGATTTTCTGCAACCGGTTGGCCGAATACAGCGGTGATTTCCTGTTTGAAACTCTGTGGTTCAGGCATGTATCGAGGCTTTCTTGTTATTCATTTGAATTCTTCAGTCACACACTGTGTCAGCCGCGTTTTGATGGCCAAGCGATCAACACAAACATACTACGGGGGCATGCTGAAATGCCGCCGGCCTTTGTGTGGGATTTGGCGTTCCGGTTCACTTCCGGCCCTGCCCATCTTGACGATGCGCAGAGCAGTATCGCATAATACCGTTGCGTGACCAACTCGGGGAGCCAGCGAGCGCGGATCGAACAAGGAGCGATACGGATGAAGTTTTTCATCGCCGGCGCAGCGCTAGCTGTGTGCGCGTGGACTCCAGCCACGGCACAAGCACAGCCCGGCAAAACCTACCCCAAAGTCTATGGGGCATCGGGCGGGTTATATGGCCCCACGCAGGCACACTATCAATACGCCCGCCGCTACGGCCGTGCATGGACCGGTGGCTCCAATACATCGGGGCGGCACCATCATCATCGCCACCGAGGCGGTTATGGCGGCCGGGGTTTCTACGGCGGCCCCGGTTTCTATGGCGGATATGGGTATTCCAACAGCTATGGATATCTCGGTGGGTATGGCCTGTACGGTGGGACCTATGGGGGGTATTACGGCTACAGTGCCATCAGCTACCCGGTGGTCGCACCCATCTTTAATTCCGTGCAATGGAATCCGACCGTGATACAAGGGCAGCCGCTTATTATGGGAGCTGACCCGTTTGATAATGAGGTCCTCAAGCAGGATCAACAGATTGCGGATCTACAGCAACTCAAAAATGCTTTGATGCCCGCGGCGAACGCTCCGGTTGTTGTGGCTGTGAAAAAATCGAACGGAGCCGCCAAGCAGCGCAGCTTGCACCAGCAAGGCTTGGGCGATGTCGCGTTTTTGCAACAGAAATACAGCAAAGCTTATTCGCATTACCGCAGCGCGACCAAAGTCGCCCCCGATCTGACGGACAACTATTTCCGCATGGCCTGGGCTTTGGCGGCCATGGGGCATGAGGCATCAGCGGTACGGGAAATCAAGCGAGGCTTACGTCTTGATCCGTATTGGCCGCTGACCGGGGTGAGTCTCGATGAGCGATTCGGACCACAAAACGAAATCGGCAAGGATGCCGTCTTGCTGAAAACGGCACAATGGGTCCGCGAGGATATCCGCGATCCCGACCGGCTGTTTTTAATGGGCGTGCTGTTGCACTTCAACGACGACATTGATCGCGCGCTGAAGTTCTTTGAGACGGCAAGCCAACTCGCCGGGGCTCCGCAGTATGTGCAACTCTTCCTGCACCCGCAGGCGCCGCCCCAGGATGCGGATGCTGCCGGCGGCGATCCAGCTGCCGGCCAGGATCCCCCGATCGCGCCACCACAACAACAGCCCGCTCCAGTCGTTCCGCCGGGCCAACCGCCATTACCACCGGCTCCCATGCCCGAACCGGCGCAGTTACCCGCCAACGAAGCGGCAGTTTCGGGTCCGGTGTTGCCGGTCATCGAGTGACCCGGAGCACGATCAAATTATTCCCGTTTTCCGGCCGGGCTAGCATACTTATGTGCCGGCTGTTGCTTCAGCTCGTCCAATTTGATGTCAATGGTGGGGATGACTGTCGGTTCGTCATCGACCACCGTCACTTGGAACCTGGGGTCTGTGTTGGAGGGGGAATTGAAGTTGTTGCCAAATCGATCTGGGCCAAATAGTCCCCCCAAGGCAACTCTGAGCATCTCCATCGTGAGCACGTATTCGCCGGGGACAGCACCATCTCCAGCTCGATAGGAATTGAAGACAAAGTTTCCATCTTTGTCGGCAAGGCATTTTGGAATCCGTTCTCCTGGCTTCGGATCTCGCCCCTTGGGGTAGAGCTTCAATTCGATCTGTCCATATTCAATCACGGGGGCCGGTTTCCCGTTCACTAAGACCGTTCCGCTGACGACGGACGTCTTGGGCGGAGTCGGGCCATCCGGTCCTTTCGAACAACCTGCAATCAGGACTGGGACCAAAACTAAAAGTAGAAGGCGAGAGAGCTTCGTTTGCAGCATTTCATTTTCCAACGAGAAAGCAGGGACGGATGTCATGATGTGAAGTGTTTGCGAGCCGGCTTCATAACCCGTTGACCACAACAGGCGTTGGTGGGTTCCTCACGAATCGTGATTCTTCGCCCGGTTTGGTCTTCGAGGCTGTGTCGTGGTGACAGCTGGATTTCTGCTAAAAAACGGTTAACAGACGAGCACACAAACGCGAAAGAAAGGAGGCCTATTGACTGTCGTGCATAGCGCCAGCAATAGGCCTCCCAAAAATCTCCAGTTCTGTCGGAATTCCAACTTCAATTACGAAAGATAGAACTTCAACAGCTTAGAAGTCTCCAGTGATTTCACCACCGGCAAAGGAAACAAGGCGACCAATGACTCCTGCATCGGTGCTTTCGCCTACGAATCGAGCCGAGCCGTCACAAAGCAGGACCATAGTCCCGCCGGCGTGGAAGCTATACCCGCCGCCCAATCGTTCATTGGTGCAATTGATGGTACATAAGCCCGATCCGACATTCGTTCCATCATAGAAGGATCCCCGCACGTAAGAGGCTCCGAGGTACGGATCATTCCAGGTTCCACCAGGTGTGACGATTCCGGGCACGACCTGACCTTTGCGGTAAACGGTCGGGGCACCAGCCCGCTCGATGACGAATGATGTGTTCGTCGTACCGTCGATGATGTGCCGAATCCCGATATACTGTTCATCCGAGAGCACTCCACGATTGAAGTCTTCTCCCGCAGCATTGTCGATGTCTCCACCGACCGCACTCGTCGCGGAGTAGTCCATCGCTCCCCCTTTAATGGTAATGCCTGCGCCAGCGAGTGCCGGATTCAACATCGCTCCAAAGTCAGCTCCTTCAATCAAATCTGACGCACGCGGGGTGCTCGGACAGATGAATCCAGGAATGACATGGAAACACGCCAATTGATTGTCGACCTGGGGGTCGGTCGCTTGGGGCGCCATGTCGTAGGGGGGTGGAGCACCGGCAACAGAAAGGTCCAAAGGGGGCAGCGTGGCGAGGATTGTCACGCGGGAATCGATTCCTTTGTAGATGTTCTGTTGATCCATATACGGCAGCAGAGCTGTCGTCCAGACTTGGACATTCGGATCATCGGTTGGGGAATTCTGCGGGTTTCCGAAGAAGGGATTGTTCGGCCCTTGGACGTAACCGATCCCCAGTGGAAACTGAGTGTACACATCATGATAGTTGTGTAAGGACAGGCCCATCTGCTTCATGTTATTGCGGCACTGAGTGCGACGGGCGGCTTCTCTGGCTTGCTGAACCGCCGGCAATAGCAACGCGATGAGGATGGCGATGATTGCGATCACCACCAACAGCTCGATCAAAGTAAAACCTCGGGAGCGTACTTTACTCATAACTTCTCTTTCCGAATTGTGGGGAAATGAAAAAAACTAACAGATGAGGATTTGAAAAGAATTAGTGGCCGTTGAGTAATCCCGTGACTCGAGTACTTCCCGCGAATCAGACGGAGCTTGATGACAAGTCGCCACGCAATTCATGAATACTGCAAGATTGGCCAAGAACCATTATATCCTGCAATAATCCATGATCATTGTCAAACAAAAACAGGACGAAAAACGCGTGTCTAAGCCGTTTGCCTATAGTACTTAAGTACCTTTCAGAGTAAGTCAACAAACAACCACTGTCGTGGCGATTGGTCCGGCACCTTGTCTCCAGGCCAGTTGATGGATAAAAACGCCCCCATTGCGATCCACGACCATTCCATCAGGATAGAAATCAAGGGTTATGTGCTACAGCCTTTGCCAAATCCACTTCAAATTCGTGTGATCTTCAAGTAAAGAAAATGGTTCCCACGATGTTGATATTGACGATGTTTTCGACATCGCAAAGTGGAACTCATGCTGGATTTGATCGTTCTGCTTAAAACACAACAATTGACAATTGCTCACAAAACGAGCATGATTCATACCCTCGCGCGGACACTTTGCGAGGGGGCAAGCAACCCCGTTTAATTCAATTCAACCTCGCTCATTTATCAAGAAACGGATGCAAATGGCCTCAAGACTGTGTTGCTCTGTTGGCGTTCGTTAGAGTAGGGAGCGGTTCCAGCTCAGCTCTTACTGCTTTTGCTTTCGATGTATGGTGAATTCATGAACGCCCCTCAGTCTGCTCCCGTATCAACCTCTGCTCCGTCGCCTCGGCGGAAGAAGTGGCTTTTCAAAATACTTCTCGCGATCGTTCTACTCGTTTTACTGGTTCCGATCGCGTTGCAAGGATTAGTCGGTTACTCGCCGGTTGTCGAAGTTCGCAACAAAGTGAGCTCACTAGGCGGGACAATCCAGACAGCCGTGGCTGCCCCTGAGTTTTTGCAATCGATTGTCGGAAAAGATTGGGAGGGCTGGGACAGGTTCTACGGCGGCGTTGAAGTCGGCCAAGTCAGTCTCAATCAATCCTTGGTCGAGGATCAGGATCTGGTTTTGCTCCAGCAGACTCCGGGACTCCGGACATTGAAGCTTCAGACGACAAGAATCACCGACGCAGGTATTGAACAACTCTCCAGTGTGCCGCAGCTTCAAAAACTCGATTTGGGGAGAACAGAGATCACCAATGCCGGGCTCGATCATTTGCAATCTCTTGAGGAACTGCAGGAATTGGCGATTGCAGACACCGCTGTTTCCGACGAAGGTGTCGCCAAGTTGGCGGGATTAGAAACTTTGACCGTGTTGGATGCCTCCGGAACCAACCTCACAGACGCTTCGCTCAAGACGCTTTCGGAAATCCCCAACCTGAAGACTCTGAAGTTGGATGGATGCAATCTGACTGACGATGGGTTGACTGTGCTCAAGAACTGCAAGTCACTCACGTCTCTCTCTCTCGATGAAATTCCCTTGACGGGAAGTTTCCTCAAGGAGTTGCAAGGTGTGCCGCTCGAAGACCTGAGTCTTGCCCATACCAACTGCGATGGCACCGCGTTTACGGATGCAGGCGAATTAAAAACGCTGAAGACACTCAGCCTGAGTCATTGCCCAGTTGAAGAGGCGGGGATCGCCTCCATCGCCGCAATTCCCGCTCTGGAAACCTTGTCACTCGACAGTACCAAGATTACCGAAGGGTCCGTTGCGGGGCTCAAAGGCATGCCGCGACTGAGGATTTTGTCAATCAATTCAACTCCGACCTCAGCCGACACGTTGAGAGAGTTGAAAGATATGCCCAACTTGAAATTGGTCATTGCCAACAAGACCCAAGTCTCTCGAGGTGACGTCGATGCATTGGGAGCGGAGATCAAATCATTTTCCGTCCTGATTGTCGCATCCGGCGGTGGCGGATGATCAACAACTCTTCGATCCGTGAAGGCGAAGCGCGGGGCGAATCGGTGATTGCAATCACCGCAAGCTCCCCTACTCGACCGCATTCAAATACGCCAGCAGATCCGCCATTTGTTGTGGGTTGAGTTGTTTCTCTAACCCTTCGGGCATGAATGAAATGCCGGTGCTGCTGAGTTCGTCGATGTCGACTCGCAACACCGTGTCGCCGGTCCCGTCGGCGCGTTTAAGTGTGACGCTGTTGGCCGTTTCGTTGGTGATTAATCCTGTGATCGATCGGCCATCGCTGGTGATCAACACATAGCCGACGAATTGCGGTTTCACTTCGCGATTGGGGTCAAGGATGTTCAGCAAGATCGCCGCGCTGCCCCGATCCTTAATGGCTTTCAAGTCCGCACCCAGAGCGGTACCCACCTTTTCTAACTGATGGCACGAGGTGCAATTTTTGCGGAACAGTTGGCGGCCGGCTTCAATGTCTCCCTGCAGGGATAAGGCCGACTGATAGGCTTTGACGACATCATCGCGTTTGCCGAGCGCCTGCGCGGCGAACAACTGCTCTGCCCGTTGGCGAATGGCCCTGTTTTTGTGTGTTTTCAGCAATTGAATTCGCGCTGCTCCGACATCCGCGGGACGAACCAGATCATCGTCCACGGCATTGAACAATGCGGTAATCCACGCCGGTCGCGCGCTGAGTGTTTCTATGGCCCGTGCGCGAACCGAAGGACTCAGTTGGGGCCAAGCTTCGAGGATCAACTCCGCGACTGCTGCATCGTCGAAGCGGACCAATGTTTCGAGTGTGGCTGATTGAATTTTCGGGGGTTGACGAAGTTGCAGTAACTCGGTGAATAAATCGGTGACAGCGGCGAAATCGCTCAAGCCGAGCGTGCGGATCGCCTCGATGCGTTGTGCGGGTTTGGCCTGTTCGTCTGTCGCGGTTTTTTGAGCTTGTAGGATCAATTCCTTCAACAAGCCGGCAATCTTGGCGTTGCTCGTGCCGGTAAGTTGTTGTTTGGTCTTGGCGTTGGCTTTGCCGAGCAATCCGCCGATCAATGTTTGTGCTAATTTTGTCTCCTCCGCAGGTAGGGACTGCACGCTGGTGAGAAACGTGGCGACGTCGCTGTCACGGTTTTGCGTGCCAACTTGCTCAGCTAATTTCCCGAGAAACGCGACGCCGTGACGGCTTTCACGAAACGGCTGATCACGCAATAATTCCGCTGCGACTCCGGCAGCGCCCTGTCCCAAGGAAGCCTGCACTGCAAGGCGAAACCAAGCATCGTCGCCATCTTTAAGGATCAAAGCAGCTAAGACTGCATCCCGTCGCGGTCCGTTGCAGGCCCCTATGGAAAATGCGGCCTGGTAACGGACCTGCCGATCAGTGTCGCCAGTCGCTTGGTACAACGCCTCGCAGATTTGCGGCGAATCGGCGGCGAATTGCTCCGCGAGCCGCAGGCTTTCGATCCGTACGTGCGGGTCTTGATCGGCAAGGCCCCGCAAGACATCCTCGGCGGTCAATCCTTCCAATCCGTTGAGCGAATGCAGTGCGTGCGCTCGTGCTAGCGTCGATTGTGATTCCGTTGCCAGTTTCCTGAGCAGCGGTTTGGCCGACGGGTCTTTTCGTTCATAGATCAACCGTGAGGCTGTGTCCCGGCTCCAACTGTTTGGGCTTTCCAACAACGACACTAACTCGGCTGTGGAGGCTTGTCCGAGCTTGGGTAACGGTGGCTGCTTGAAATTATCTGGGACAATGCGGTATATCCGTCCACGGTCCGCGCCGCTATTCACGTCGAGATGTTTCAAAATCATCGGCGGAATAAACGCCGCCCCTTCGATCAACTCGCGGTACATATCCAACACGTACAACGATCCATCGGGAGCATTTGCCAGTTGGACCGGGCGAAACCAGTTGTCGGTCGAGGACAAAAACTCCGCATCGGCGTCCGCACGGCGTCCGACCACACCAACCCCTTTCGGTTCGACCGTTGCGCGGTAGATCAGATTGTTCGAGACTTCCCCCACCAACAGATTGCCGCGATACTCTTGCGGCCAGGCATTGCCGCGATAAGCGGTGATCCCGGTGGCAGCGGTGAAAAAACCACCCGCCTTGCCCCCTTCGTCGCTCCCTTTGACAACCCCTTGGGAGCGAAGTCGCGTACGCACGTTGCGCCAAGGTTCGATGCTGCTGGTACGGAATAGTTTTGTGTACTTTCCATCCGGCGCGATCGTGACCGCAGGCGGCGGAGGCGCGAGGTACGGGTTGCGGGCAATGTATCGGCCATCGTACATCAAGGTCTGCATGGGATTGCTGTTGGAGCAGACGAATTTCCGGCCCCAATCGTCCAAAGTCATGCCATGCTGCCCGTCGCCAGTGGTGAGCTCGAACGTTTTGTTTCGCGGATCAAACACCATCCCCCGCCCGCGGACCTCAACCGGTTTGGCATCTTCCAAAGCTGTCGACACGACCTGTCCGCCAGCCAACGACAACGAGAGATGGATGCGGTTATCCATCCCCCAACGAAACGAATTGAGTGCCGCTTCTCCGGCATGATCCAAGTTGAAACCGGTCATCACCGTTTGCCGCACGTCGGCACGTCCATCGCCGTCGGTGTCTTTGCAAAACAAGACCCGCGGCGGATCCGCAACGAAAGCGCCGCCGTTATAAGCAAAAACCGCCGTCGGGTATTTCACGTCATCCAGGAACACTTTGGCAGTATCGAACGTCCCGTCGCCGTTGGTGTCCTCGAGGATTTTGACCGTGCCATTCCCTTGAAATTCATAGCGATTGTAGCGGGGAAGTTCGGTCACATAGGCGCGGCCGTTTTCGTCGAAAGAAATTGAAACCGGGTCACGGACCAGCGGTTCAGCGGCCACCAATTCGATACGAAAGCCAGGTTGCAATTTGAAAGTGGCGAGCGCTTCCTGCGGACTTTTGGCGGCAATGCGGGGGAGTTCCGCTTGAAGATCATTGTCCGACTCAGCGGCATCCGGTTTTTGGGCGGCAAGGGTTGCCAGTGAAAACGGGACTAAGAGTAAGATCGTCAACAACAACAGCAGCAGACGGGGCATAATCGAGAGCTTTCTTCAGGGCAATTCAATATTTCGCTTGGAAACCGATTCTTGCAAACCTAGGCGATGGCATGCAAGTGGCGTGGCTTGTCAGTCGCAATTCATTCAGACAACGTTTACCTGGAAACAGAATGTGTGCAACCGGGTTGTTTGAGGCATTTTGGGGGAAATTACCAATTGCGTAGCTGTCCAGGAAGGTTCATCTTAGCAGTTGAACGCACCTTGCGTATTGCACCGTATCTGATTGGACTTGGTTCTCGAACGTAACGCCACGATCAGGTCTTAGCACGAATATTCTTCGCACTAACGATTGGCAGTGGCAACAACCAGTAGTCGTGAACTTCCAAATCAAGCCGCGACCTCGCGACAAAGACGTATTTACTCTCTGCATGTTACGGGCCAGATTCAAGGATGTCCCAATATCGTGTTGTTAGTTTATCTTGTCTTGAACTAAGGAGGTGCGAATGTGAAGAGTTTCAACTGCCGGGATGGTGAGAGGATTCTCCCATTTAAACGAAGCCCATACTATCGAGGAGTGGGAAGAGCAACGTTGGCAGCTGTTTTGGCAGCAACTCTGTTTGGAGTTTGTTGTGTCGGCTCGGTGAACGCTGGATTGTTGACGGCCAATTATTCTGGGACCTTAACCAGTGTTCCGGTGGAATTGATGCCGCAATTCGCAGTGGGGCAAACCGTCACCGGGAGCTATACGTTCGAGTCCACAACAACCGCTCGGGCGGGCAGTACGTCAAATGCCGCATTCTTCGATGCGCTGACCAATGCTTCCTACTCAGCCGGAACCTACACGGCCACCACGACCGGGGCTCCTGAAATCCAAGTCGACAATGATGTTGCTGGCAATGATCGATATGGTGTGGTGTCGAGTGTCCCCAACGGTTTGACCGGGGCCGCTGTGAATGGAATACCGTTGCTATTTGCCAGCATTCGGCTGGATGATTCCACGGGTACGGTTTTCAATAATGCCCTGAATCTACCAACTTCGATCGACCTTAATGATTTCGACAGCAACGAGTTCATTCTGTTTTTTGGGGCCTTCGAGGCAGAGACGTTCGTGGTCAGCGGGGAATTAACGTCCTTTGAGATCACAGGACCTTCAGCAGTTCCTGAACCCTCATCGTTCTTCCTTGCCTCAATTGGCGTGGTTGGATTGGCTGTCGCTGGATACAGAAAGCGGCGGGCTAGGAATCTGTAAGTGCGGTCTATTGGCAACGAGTTGATTGACCTCAGCCGGTGGTTCCCCGTCGAATCGCAAAGATTCGTCGGGGAATACCGGCTTTTTGTTTCGCGGGTCTGCCGACACTGAAAATTCGATTCTCGAATTCCCTGAGGGTGATCCTTCGAATATATTGGTGAAACGTGAACAACAGTGTTCCACCAATCTCTATGGGCAAGCGAATGCAAAAAGAACAACTCGCATCGATCGTCGGCTGGGGATTCGTAGCGCTTTCCACATTTCTCGTCTTTTTCATGACGATGGGCAAGTATGACGGCGGGCCGATGTTTCCCAGTTTGGTCCCAGTGTTTGGGATCCCATTTGCCGTCTTTTACTTCGTGTCCCAAGCTGGTATCTGTCTCTGGTTGCGATCCAAGCTGGGCGTGATCCTCATGATCGTTGCCTGCTTGCTAGGGTATGGGATCGGGAGTGTGCGCGAAGCCCGATGGAAAAAGTCCCATCCCCCGCAACCCGCGCTCGATCAAGTTTTGGAAGAGCACGGGATTCCCTCGTCGAATTACGATTGGACGCGAGACAGAATGATCACGGCCGCTAGTTTTAGCGGTTTTGTATTGGGGCTCATCTGCATCCGAAAATGGGACTGACGAGATTCCCCACGTTAAGAACCGCAACGATTCGGCGGGATCGTACTATTTCTCCGATCCCCCCCGGGTGCGGGAGACAGCCGCACCGATGATCTCACTGATGTCGTCAGCAGCGAGTGCCTCTTTCTCCAAGAGACCTTGCGACAGTTTATCTAGATCTTCACGATTTTCGGTGAGCATTTGCGTTGCGCGTTCGGCAGCACCAAACAGGATTTTTTGTACTTCCTGGTCGAGAATGCGAGCGGTCTCGTCGCTGTATTCTCGTTGGTGCTCAGCGATCTCCTTACCCAAAAAGGGTTGATGCTCCGCGTGCCTGAGCGAAATGGGACCGATCGCTTCGCTCATGCCCCAATAGCCGACCATCCGCCGCGCCAAATCGGTCGCTTTTTTGAGATCGTCCTCAGCGCCGGCACTGAATTCGTCGAACACCAGTTTCTCCGCAGCACGGCCGCCCAACATAAACGCCAGTTGTGCATGCAGCCGTTTCTCACCGACATTGTAGCGTTCTTCATCGGGAACCAATTGGGTGACTCCCAACGAACGTCCGCGGGGGATGATGGTGACTTTGTGCAACTCATCGACGTCGGGGAGCAACCAAGCCAGCAGCGCGTGACCTGCTTCGTGGTACGCGGTCATTTCCCGTTCATGCTCGTTAAAAACTTCTTCACGGCGCGGGCCGAGCAGGACTTTGTCGTGGGCATATTCAAAGTCCTCGTTTTCAACACGGTCTTGGCCTTCGCGCGTGGCGTGCAGGGCAGCTTCGTTGACGAGGTTCTTCAGGTCCGCTCCGGAAAACCCAATCGTCCCCCCGGCGATCGAATCCAAATCGATGTTGTCCGCCATGGGGACTTTGCGGGTATGCACCTTGAGTACGCCTAACCGGCCTGCTTTGCTGGGACGGTCGATTGTGATGTGCCGGTCGAAACGTCCCGGACGCAACAACGCGGGATCCAGCACATCGGGGCGGTTGGTGGCGGCTAAGACAATCACCGCTTCGCTCGGTGTGAATCCGTCCATCTCACCCAAGATTTGATTGAGCGTCTGCTCCCGTTCGTCATGTCCACCACCAACGCCGGTTCCCCGCGCGCGGCCCACTGCGTCAATTTCATCAATGAAGATTAAACAGGGCGCACTTTCCTTGGCGGTACGAAACATATCGCGGACGCGGCTGGCCCCCACGCCGACAAACATTTGGATGAATTCCGAACCGTTGATCGAGAAAAACGGGACCCCGGCTTCACCAGCGGTGGCGCGGGCCAGCAAGGTTTTGCCGGTTCCCGGTGCTCCCATTAGCAAAATTCCCTTGGGGATTTCTGCACCAAGTTTTTGAAACTTGGTGGGGTTTTTCAAATACTCGACCACTTCCTGCAACTCGGATTTGGCATTTTCCATCGCGGCCACATCGTCGAACGTGGTTTGTTGCTCCGCCGGCATGAAGCGTTTGGCGGGGCTTTTAATAAACCCACCCAGCATCCCGCCCTGCCCCATCGGGTCAGAGGTGCGGCGCATGATGTACCACAAAACTCCCAACATCAACAGAATGGGAAACAGGACCATCAACAGAAACTGTGAGCCCCACGGTGTTTTGGCGCCGGTGACTTCTACCTTTTTTGCATCCAGGTCGGCGAGTAAATCCTTATCCTCAGCCGGTGGGCGAATGACGTTGAATTTCTTCGGGAACAACGCTGGCTTGGATTTCTCTCCGTCCGCATCGGCTTTGGGCGGAGGAGTCGTCGCACTGTCTTCCAGTTGACGCTCGGGAGGTTTTTTCCAAGTGCCGTAAATGGTCTCCTCTTCAATCAGCACCGATTCGATATTGTCGGCGGCGAGCTGTTCGCGGAAAAAGTCATACCGCACATTCGCCAGTGATTCCTCACGATATTGCAGCCAAAAGAGGAGCAACACCACACTGATGAGGATGAACATCAACATTCCCCGCGAAATCGGAGCGGGACGGATCGGCCGTTTGGCGCTGGAGGGACCGGTCGACGGTTGCGGGGGACCGGAATTTGGGTTGTGTGGTGGGGGCGAGTCCGTGGGGGTATTCAATCGAGGCTCCCTGCCTTTTGTGTGCAAACTATCAAATTGGAGTGCCGTTACCGGCTCATACAGTGTGCAGGGTACTAAACGAGACGCGAACTGGCAATTTAGGGCACCATCGGACACTCGTGAATATTAGGATAGTAAACAGCCGCAATGACCGTCGCTCCCTGATCGGCGTTTTTCGCCGGTCCTCAAAAGTCACACGGTGTTTTTTATGAAAACCACCACAATTGTAGTGCCAATCCAGGTAAGCGCCGTTTTCAAAAACATGAGGTGGGGTATAGATTGCGTCCGTGAACAGGGGGAAGACTGGCTAGGTTTTTTGAAATGGAATCGTAAGATGCGTTTCTCTTTGTTCGGCTATGTGGTTTGCTTGCTTTTTATCTGCGGGGGGTGTGCGACCCCAATTCAAGAATTATTTCCGGTTCGTGGGCAATCACCATCACGCACTGTTTATGTGGTGAGTCACGGTTGGCATACCGGACTGGTCGTGTTGCGGGATGATATTCCTGCGGACCTCTGGCCCGAAATTGCCGACTTTCCCAATGCGCGATATCTTGAAATCGGTTGGGGAGACGAAGGTTTCTATCGGGCAGAGAAAATCACCGCTCCGCTCTGCTTAAAAGCGGCGTTACTACCGACGCCGAGCGTGATGCATGTTGTCGGATTCGATCAGCCGTTAGAGGAATTCTTTCCCACGAGCTCGATCATCCAGGTGGAATTAACTGAAGCTGGGTTTGATGAACTCTGCCAACACATTTCCGACGCGCACGCCCGAGATGATTGGGGGCAAGCCGAATCGTTAGGACGTGGGATTTACGGAAATAGCCAATTCTACAGGGCGAACGGTTCGTATTATTTTCCTAAAACATGCAATGTCTGGACGGCGCGGGGCCTGCGGAAAGCCGGTTGTCCGATCGTTCCGAGCATCGCCGTCAATGCGGGGAACGTCATTTCACAAACACGTGACTTCGGCCATGTGATACGCGATGTGAAATAGCATGCGGCAACTTCCACATCATCGATGCGGAACATCAGCAGCGCATCTGTAGCTGTGGAGACGCAGGTCAAACGGCGGCCCCCATGAATGCCCGCACATGTGCGTTTGTGCGACAGGTCATCCGTGGTGGGAGTGCCTTTAGTCTTTCCAGGCGTAGCGGACGATGCACCACAGCGCCTTAACGCCGTCGCGCCAGCCGATCTTTTTGCCTTCGGCGTAGGGGCGACCATTGTAGCTGATGGAGAGCTCATAGATTCTCAAATCGCGCCTCGCGATTTTAGCGGTAATCTCCGGTTCGAATCCGAAGCGATCCTGTTTTAACGTGGGCAAGATGTCCTGCAGCACTTCCCGGCGAAAAAGCTTGTAGCAGGTTTCCATGTCGGTGAGGTTCAAGTTTGTGAAACAGTTCGACAAGGTGGTCAGCACTTGGTTGCCCATGTAGTGCCAATAATATAGCACCCGGTGCGCGTAGTCGCCCAAAAATCGTGAGCCATAGACCACGTCGGCTTTGCCGGTTAGGATTGGTTGCAGCAAGCGGGGAAACTCTGAAGGGTCGTATTCCAGGTCTGCGTCTTGAACGACGATGACGTTGCCGGTCGCCGACTCAAACCCCGTTCGCAGCGCCGCTCCCTTGCCGCGATTCACTTCGTGGTATTTGATCTGCAATCGATTGGAATCGTCGTCGCTGGCTTGTGATTCCAAGGACTTGAGCAGTTCGATCGTGCCATCGGTGCTGCCGTCATCGACTAGAATCAATTCTTTGCGAATCGGAACCGCGCGGACGCAATCCACGAGGGTCATCAGAGTATTCCGCTCGTTGTAGATCGGAATCACAACCGAGAGCAGAAAGTCTTCGGGAATCGCATAGACTCCCAACTGTCGGCAAACGCCCTCGCCAAATTGGTTGAGGAGCGTATCGTACCAAGGTTGAGAATAAGGGGTCTCGCTCGATTCGTTCATTGCCTAGATCCGTCAATTCGATGATTCGCAATAGTTGCCGCTGTCGGTATAGGGGCTAGAGCCGATATCTCCAACAAAAATCTCCATCGAAAACGCCGCGATGTAGGCATTGGAGGCAGGGAGACTATATAGCACACTGCGGGAAACGCACAAAACCCCATTTAGGAAATGGCGTATAGAAGAACGCGAGGAAAAACCTCGGTTTTCCCGTCGTGGTGTGATTGCGGTGCCGCGGGGGCGGGGGTTTTACCGTTGGTGCCAATACCGATTCAAGCTGCTGTTGCCCGACGCGAGCAGTTTCTGGGCCAATGTGGCCACCTGATGCGCGATCCAGCGGCAGGCTTCGACCGTGGTGGTGGCCAACCAAAGACAACAATCGGAAATCCAGTTGACCAGCCACGGACGGCGGGCTGCACCCAGTGCACAAATCTCATCGACCGACAGGCCCCGATCGAGCATCTCACGCTGAAAGGCCAGTGCCCGCTCCCTGCGACCGGTTCGGTAATCGTCAACCATGCGCACCATGGCTGCGATGTTTTGGCGGAGCGCCGTCGCCAAACCGCGAACGCATTCTACGGTGTATTGCCAGCAATGGTGTAGAAACTGGAGGCATTTTGTGACGTAACCCCGGTGCTGGCCCGACCAAAGTAGGTCGATATCCGCGGCCGAGAGACCTCGGTTGAGCAGATCGTCTTTAAAAGCCAGCTCTAATTCACGCGTGCGATATTTGCGATATTGAATGGCCACCGCGCAAGCGATCAAGCTGACGGAGGCCAGGATCATGCCCAATGTGCCGGCCAAAAACGCGAGTTGGGGTTCATTCAGCTTGAGGAACTGATCCAACATCGTCGTTCTCCCGCTCTAACGAATAGTAGTGAAATCCATCAAACTCAATTGAGAATCGTTTCTGGCTATTCGTTAGATCCTAGGCGTTCTTGATCGAAAAAACAAAAAAATTGTCATTCGGCCCGCGAGGTTTAAGTCGCTGCAACCGCCGCCAATTTTTCTTGTCCCAGACGATCGCAAAAATCACCAAACGATTCCCCCGCATTGCGTTGTTCTTTGAACAAGGCGAACAGCGGCGAGAGTTTGGGCACGATTTCCGTCGAGGGCACCATATCTTCGTAGATAAATGCCAACCGGGTGCCTTCGGCATTGCCTCCGAGGTACAGCGTATACTTCTCGCCCGCCGCTTTGCCAACAAGCCCGATATCGGGCGTGTAGGGGCGAGCACAGCCGTTGGGGCAGCCAGTCATGTGCAGCGAAATCCGCTCGTCCGTCAGATCCTGTCGTGCCAGCTCCGCTTCAAATTCCTCGATCAGGCTGGGCAAGGCGCGTTCGGATTCGGTAATCGCCAATCCGCAGGTCGGCCAGGCGGGACAAGCGATTGCGAGCCGACGGAACGGCGTCATCTCCTCTGCGGCGGTTATACCGTGAGCAACCAGAAGGGCTGTGATGTCGTCGCGATCCTTGGGTTCGATGTCGCAAAGGAGAACACTTTGCAATGCCGTCAGCCGCGTTTCCATCCCGTATTTTTCCAGAATCGTGCGCAAGCCGGTTTTGTACCGCGCTTCTTCCGAGTCTTGAATACGTCCGCTGGGGACGTTGATTCCGACGAACCATTTGCCGTCCCCTTGTTCGTGCCAACCGAGATGGTCGTCGACATCGGTGACCACAACGGGGCGCGGATCAGGCAGAGCTTGGCCGTAATATTCTTCGACTTTGGTTTTGAACTTCTCCACACCCCAGTCGGCGATCAGGTATTTGAGCCGGGCGATTTTGCGGTCGGAGCGGTTTCCAAAGTCGCGTTGTACTTTCACAACGGCTTCAGCTACGTCGACGGCCTGTTCGGGCGTGACAAACGCCATCGGTTTGGAGAGATAGGGGAATGTTTTCTTGGCCGAAGGAGTCGCACCCATGCCACCCCCGACTAGAACGTTGTATCCCACGATTTCATCACCTTCGACCACTGCCAAGAAACCAAGATCGTTGGAGTGAATGTCGACACAATTATCTTCCGGCAAGGTAACGCAAGTTTTGAATTTGCGAGGTAGATACGTTTTGCCGTAAATCGGTTCCTCAACCGGTTGAAATTGGGCGGTCGCGTTGGTCTTTTCACCGTCCTCGTCGGTCAGCCAAATTTCGTAATAGCTGGTTGTTTTTGGTTTGAGGTGTTCGGCGATGGCATCGCAGAGCGCCTGCATTTGATCGTGTACCGGGCTGTTTTTGAACGGCGCCGGGCAGCACATCACGTTGCGTTCCACATCGCCACAGGCGCAGAATGTCGTCAGTTGAGAGTCGTTGATGGCGCGGATCGTCTCTTTGATGTTGTCCTTCACCACGCCGTGCAGTTGAAACCCTTGCCGCGTCGTCACTCGCACCGTGCCGTTGCCGTATTTTTCACAGAGATCCAATTCGGCGAGGAATTGGACCGAAGTGACCTTTCCGCCGGGAATTCGCGTGCGGACCATGCAGCTGTACGATTTGCCCTTGCGCGAACCGTCTTCGTTTTTTTGCCCGCGTTCGTCTCGATTGTCTTGTTGGTACGAACCATGGAACTTCAGAAGCTGCAGCGAGTCGCCGGAGAAGTGATCCTCATCGGCGGCCAATTCCTCGGCAATGGTACCGCGCAGTTGTTGACTGGCTTCTTTGAGTACTTCAATCTTGCTGGGCTTCAGCGGCTTGTCTGCTTTTGTATCGGTGGCCATACGTTCTTTCAGACTCCAGTGGCTATTGCGGCCAATCTGCTGCCAAACCGAAAAGTCATGGCAGTGGGTCGCGTGATAAACAGATTCAAAAATCGCCGTGTCACTGGCGGGACGCGATGGAATTGCGGTTTACTAGGCATTTCGCCTGTCGTCAACGGCAAGTATAATTCTTCTTTCCGTTTTTGAGTAGGGGACAACCAAATCCTAGGGAGGATTGCAGTTGCGCCCGGCGTCTTCTAGAGCTGGCTGCAACCGGGCTGAGTTTTCGTTAGCCTCAAATCTGCCTGGAACACGCAGTTTTGCTTTTAACAGAGCACGAAGGATCGATTTTGAAGCCGTTTTGGGATAATGCAGTGCTTCTGCTCGGTACTGGGTTGGGAATCGGTTGGATTCCCGTTGCGCCGGGGACATTTGGCACATTGTGGGGACTGCCGTTGGTGTGGGGAATCCAGCAGTTTCCATGGCCAATTCAGTGTCTGGCGATCGTTGGGCTCTTTATGATCGGGATTCCAATCTGCGGGCGTTCGGCGAAATTAATGGGGACCGACGACCCTGGTGGCGTGGTTTTTGACGAAATCGCTGCCATGCCGATCGTGTTTCTGGTGACTCCGCTGACCTGGGCGACGGCCGTCTTTGGATTTTTATGGTTTCGCGTGTTTGATATCTTAAAACCGCCTCCGGCATCACGGTTGGAGAAAATGCACGGCGGGCTGGGGATTATGGCCGACGATAGCATGGCCGGGATTTACGCCGCCGTAGCGTTGTGGGCCACCGCGAAAATCTGGGGGCTGGAAACGTTGGTTTGACGAAATAGGCAACAGGCCCAACGAATTCTATGCGTCGCGACAAAGGTAAGACACACCCAGGCCGGCAATGTTCGCAACGACGACGAATTGGCCGGCGACATTTTTTTCGAACTTCCATATGGCCAACCGGTGTGCGAAACGCTATGAAATGGAGAACCGGTGAGGCCGGACTGAGAAGATTCGGAAATCCAGCGACAAGGACAATTTTTGACGTGCCTGCACACATAATTGACGGCAAGGCGTTGGCTGAGAAATTGCGGGGGGAGATCGCCAGCGATGTCTCCACCTTCACCAACGAAAGCGGAGTCACGCCCCATTTGGCTGCGGTGCTGGTGGGAGAAGATCCGGCGAGCGCCGTCTATGTTCGCAACAAGGAACGCGCCTGCGCCAATGTCGGAATCGGCAGCACCTTGCATCGGCTTCCCGCGGAAACCACGCAGGCCGAATTGTTGGAGTTGATTGGTCAACTCAACGCAAACGACAGCGTGCATGGTATTTTGGTGCAGTTGCCTTTACCCGCGCAAATTGAAGAAAAAGCAGTCCTTGACGCCGTCTCCGCCCTGAAGGATGTCGACGCATTTCATCCCGAGAATGTGGGATTGATCGTGCAAGGCCGTCCACGCTTTTTGCCCTGCACGCCGTGCGGCGTCCAGCAAATGTTAATTCATCATGGCGTACAGACAGCCGGCGCACATGCGGTTGTGATCGGGCGAAGCGAAATTGTTGGCAAACCGTTGGTCAACATGCTAATGCAAAAAGGCGAAGCCGCCAACGCGACCGTGACGGTCTGCCACAGTCGGACACGCGACCTGAACGACATCACACGTCAGGCAGACATTTTGATCGCTGCGATCGGTTTGCCGCTATTTGTGAAGGCCGACATGGTCAAGCCTGGTGCGGCGGTCATTGACGTGGGAATCAACCGGCTGGAAGGCAAATTGGTCGGAGATGTCGATTTTGATCAAGTCTGCGAAGTCGCCGGGGCGATTAGTCCAGTTCCGGGCGGAGTCGGACCGATGACGATAACGATGTTGTTGCGCAATACATTGACGGCTGCAACCTTATTGAGAAAAACGAGTTGATGATCCGGCGCTCTTCCCGATGAAGGGGCGTCCCGTACTTTTGGGATGCGGTTTATTACAAGAACAGGGACGGACGAAAAAATTATGGCAGTCGACCAAAATATTCGTGAAAAATTGTTTCAGGTCATTGATAGTAATTTCTCCATCTCTCGTGGATCGCCCATGCCGTTGGGGCCGACATTACAGCGGCACGGCATCAACTTTGCCGTTTTCTCAAAACACGCCACCGGAGTGACGTTGGTGTTGTTCGTGCCGGGCGAAATGGAGCCGATCGCGGAGTTTCCGCTCGATCCGCACTACAACCGCACTGGTCAGGTGTGGCATGCCTTTGTGAGCGGCGTCGATGTGGGGATCCAATACGGTTACCGCATGCAGGGACCACACGACCACATCCACAAATTCGACTACGATCAGGTGTTGCTCGATCCTTATGCCCGTTCTGTGTCGGGAAGTTCCCGTTGGGGATCACGGCACGACATCGACCATCATCACGATCCGCTTGCCGAAGGGGGCGAAGTCCACGGCCAGCATTCGGTCGTGGTCGACGGCGAATTTGACTGGGAATTCGATCAACCGCTCAATCGGCCGTTGTGGGAAACGATTATCTACGAAATGCACGTACGGGGCATGACGGCGAACAAGAATTCGGGCGTGAAACATCCCGGCACGTTTAAGGGACTGATCGACAAGATCCCGTATTTGAAGGAATTGGGGATCACCGCCATCGAACTGCTCCCCATCAATGAGTTTGATGAATCGGGGAATTGGCGCCGCAATCCGCTGACGGGCGAACGGTTGTTCGACTATTGGGGCTACAACTCGATCGCTTTCTTCGCCGCCAAAGCCGCGTATGCATCGGACAACGGCGTCGGCGCTGAAGTGAATGAATTCAAAACGATGGTCAAGGCGATGCACGATTCAGGCATCGAGGTCATCCTGGATATTGTGTTCAATCACACGTCCGAGGGAGACGAGCGGGGTCGAACGTTGTCGTTTCGCGGCATCGACAACTCAGTCTATTATATGATCGATCCGAAAACGGGACGGCACTACAACTATTCCGGTTGCGGCAACACGATGAACTGCAATCACCCGGTGGTCCGAGACATGATTTTAGACAGCCTGCGGTATTGGGTCACGGAAATGCACGTCGACGGATTCCGTTTTGATCTGGCCTCGATTCTGGGACGGGGGCAGGATGGTTCAGTCTTGCCTAACCCGCCGTTGTTGGAACGCATCGCTGCTGATCCCGTCTTGGCAAATACGAAGATCATCGCCGAAGCCTGGGACGCCGGCGGACTGTATCAGGTCGGGACTTTTCCCGCGTGGGGGCGATGGGCGGAATGGAACGGAAAATTCCGTGATGATATCCGCTCGTTTGTGAAAAGCGATGCCGGCGCGGTTGCCTCATTGGCCACGCGTTTGTCCGGTTCGGCCGATTTGTACCAAGGCAGCGGGCGTGCGCCGTATCACAGTATCAATTTCGTCACCAGCCACGATGGCTTCACGATGTCGGATTTGGTTTCCTACAATTCGAAGCACAATGAATCCAACGGCGAACGCGGTGCCGATGGGGACAACGACAACCACAGTTGGAATTGCGGCGCGGAAGGACCGACGAAATCGGCGGAGATCAATAAACTCCGCAGACAGCAGGTCAAAAACATGGCGACCCTGCTGATGCTGTCCCACGGCGTGCCCATGCTGCTGGCGGGCGATGAATTCGGCCGCACACAAAACGGCAATAACAACGCCTATTGCCAAGACAACACCACATCGTGGGTGGATTGGTCATTAGCGGAAAAGAATAAAGAGTTGTTAGAGTTCTTCCAACGACTGATTCAGTTTCGCCGTCGCAACGCGATTTTTCAGCGTCGGACGTTTGGCGACGATGGCATTACGATTGCTTGGCACGGAATGCATTTGAACCAGCCCGATTGGTCGTGGGAGTCGCGGAGCCTGGCGATGCGGATGTTCGAAAATCAGGGCACCGAAGATTCGACCGATATTTATCTCATCGCACATGCACATTGGGAACCGGCAGCATTTGAGCTCCCGGCTTTACCCAGCGGCCGCAAATGGTACCGATTTATCGACACCGCCTGCGGCAAGGACGCGATTACCGAAGCGGACTGTGAACTTCCACTTCCGGATCAATGCAACTACAGCGTGTTTCCGCGGTCCACTGTTTTGTTGATCGCCAAAGATATCGAAACCCAACCGTTGCCCTCATCGAATTAGCGGACAACGCGAATTCGCAGAGTCGAATAAGACCCGCCCGCGGCTATGTCGCGGTGCGGGTTTTTATCTTTCCGGGGCGGGAACGGTGAGTTTCACAGCCCGTTCCGTCGCAGCAGGTTTGACTGTGATGGGGAGCGACCAATTGGCCGTGCGGATTTTACAGAGTCCGCCAACACCATCGCGGCAAAATTGATAAGTCACCGAGATCAACAACGTCGTTGCGCCGGTTTCCTGCTCAAGCGGCAACGCAAACTCTGCCGCTCCATCAACGAAATCAGCTTCGCCCCGAACGCCCAGATGTTTAGCGGCAATCAGCGATTGCTCTCCCTGAGTGGTCACACGGTAAGTAACGGGTGCGAGTGAGTTGATTTTAAAACCGTCTGGAATGTCCAACTGCACCGCAAAGGGGAGCGTTTTGCCGGCAGCGATTTCAGTGGGGGGCAGTTTCGTGACATTCTTCAGCGGGCGCTGTTTGGCGACCGCTTTCGGTGGCGAGGGGGGCATTAAACCGGCGATTTCCAACGTTGTGACTTGCTGGCTATCCAGATCGGCCACGCGGATTTGATGATTGTTGGTATCAGCGATGTACAACCGCGATCCCGCTACAGCCAGTCCTGCCGGTTCGGAGAACTGCGGCGGCTGAGCTTTGTTGCCTGCCGTGCCGGTTCCCAGGAAAGTCGTGCACTGACGCGTGTCGATATCCACCACTTTGATTTTGTGATTGTAGCTGTCGGCAACATACAACTTGCCGTTGTGGTAGGTAATCCCCAGCGGGTGTTGCAGTTTGACTTCGGCGCCGACACCGTCGACATCACCAAAACGGAACAGTCCGCCGCCGTTTTTGCCGACAAGCGTGGTGACATTTCCCTCGGGGGCTAAGTCGATTTTGCGGACCGCCGACGCTTCGCTGTCCACGACATACAGAAATTCACCATCCGTCGCCACGCCTGAGGGTTGTGCCAGCGCCGACTCGAACAACGGTCCATCAATAACATCCTCACGGCCGGAACCCGCAAAGGGCCGTACCGTGCCAGCGGTTTCGTCGAGCACCCACATCTGGTGTGGACCGGCCATCGCGATGTAAAGTTGGTCGCCGATGGCTGACAACGCCCAAGGGCTGTTTAATGCGGTCGTCAGCAACTCTTTGCCAACTCTGCGGGATCGATTTTGTTCACCCGTACCGGCCAACGTCGCGACTTGCTTGGTTTTGAGGTCGACTTTGCGGATGAGGTGATTTTCGGTGTCGGCGATGTATAGCGCGTCACCCCGCAGAGCCATGCCTTGGGGATGATCGAACGTAGCGGTGTCGTATCCGCCGTCGTCGGTGCCCATGTTGCCATTGCCGATGATGTCCACCAATTCGCCATCAAGCGTGGTGATGACAATACGATTGTTGTTGCTGTCGGAGATATACAACCGATCGGCAGCTTCATCGGCCAGCAGTTTGCCGGGATAGCGCAGCGGAGTCGGTTGCGCACTTTCGCGTTCCAGGTGAAAGTCGATGGGGGTCTCGTCCAGCGTCCCTTTTTTACGGTGATATGCGAGTAACGGCTGGATGACGTGTTTGTCGATGGTTTGGTGTTGGAATTCGCCCGAGTTGTTGCCCACAAAATAGCCTTCGGGATCGATAATACCGATGGTGGGCCAGGATCGCGTGAAAAACTTGCGCCACAACGTCATGTCTGAATCGTTGATGACCGGGTGTTCGATTTCATAACGCATGATCGCTTGGCGAATATTCTCGGTCCCCTTCTCATTGTCGAATTTGGCCGAATGGACGCCGATAACGACCAATTGATCGGGGTATTTCTTTTCAAGCGCTTTCAGTTCCGGCAAAATATGAATGCAGTTGATGCAGCAGTAGGTCCAAAAATCGAGGATGACGATTTTGCCCCGCAAGTCTTGCGGCGTGATTGGACCGGATGTATTCAACCAGCCGTTGCCGCCATTGAAATCTTTGACGCGGAAATGGCGGGTGAACGGATTTTTCTCTTCGACTGGTTGGTCAGCATCGGCTGCTGGTTTTTCGGCTGCCGGCTTTGCATCATCCGCTTTGGGCTTGGTGGCGTCATCAGCGACGGCGATTTGCCCGCCAAAAAGAAAAGCGGCACACAAGCAACCGCTAATGATGCCGTTTGGAATGATGAACTGAGGTTTTAAGTAAAGTCGGTTGAGCTGCATTGCAGAAAGTCCCTCTAGAGCGGTGGCTGCCGGCTGGATTCACAGTGAGCGAGCAGCGTGAGGATACCGCAGCAATGGGATGCCTGACAACCGAAGCTTGGGATGTCGCGCTCTAGAGCCAATGCGATGGCTTGAATGCGGTGAGGCGGCCGCGTTGTCAGACAAGCCGTTGTTGGCATCTGCCGTCTCGAGTTAGCGCAACCGAGAATCCCGCCGTTACGGCGTTTCCACGGGCGGGCGATCTTCCACTCTCCAGCTTTTATTTAGAAAGCGTTTGCCGTCGACTTGGACGGCGCGCAAACTGATTTCTTCGCCGATCAACGTTTCGGCGTTCAGAATGCGGTAAAACTTACGGTCTTCGCCGCGGCCCAGTTTGACGACAGAACGTTTCTGCCGCCGCCGCCCGGGTATCAACAAGTTGCAGTTGAAATTCAGGATTTCCAACGGCTCGGTAATGTTGGTGATGATTTGCTCAACGACGAGTATCGCGTGGCCATGTTTTCGCTCGACATGGTAATTGACATCCAATTTGACTTTGCCGAGCCCCAAGGTGTAAGGGCGGTGCACGGTGAAGTGATATTCGCGGTCGGCGGAGATATCAAAATCGACGGTGGCAGAAAGGTCACCAATGCCCGCACCGCGGGGGAAAGATAACGAGACCGGCAGTTGGAACGCTTCATTCGGCGACAGCGTCAGTGGGGCGCGCAGTTGCTCGACGTTCCATTTGTCGCTGTATTTCAGGTCCGAAGTGACGGTGATGCCCTGACCAAAGGTATTCGTCCCAGTGATCATCTCCTGGTGTTCGCCAAATTCACTAGGGACCCGTTTACGTTGGAATTGCATTGCCAAACGAAAGCGGGCGACCGGTGCGGAACACTTGCGCACGATGATCGGTACGGGACCGACTTGAAGGACTTGTTGCCGTCGGGCTTGCGTGGATTTGCGGTCGATGGTTTGCCGTAGTTCGATGACTTCCGCGGGACGAGTGCGGCCGAACAGGTCGGTGATTTCCACATCTTCGCCCAGGTAAATTGTCTCGGTGGTCGGCTTGTCGTTCCAAATCACCATCAACACTTCACCCGGTTTGGCAAAGACCACGTTCGGGCTGTTGTTGGGCATTTGAAATTTGCCGAGAAACGTCGACTCCTGCAAGGCGAGCGCAGTTGTCCGCCAGGGAAGAAACAGTTCAGTTGGCGAGCCATCGGGATACAACAGCCCGAATTCCGGATCAAACGGATTGTAGGCGAAGACGGCATCCGCGCCGCCCAATTGCGCAACCATCATGCGGCGAACCAGATCAGCTGCGCGTTCGTTGAGTTGGTGATCGGTCGACAACGGCTTAATGAGTACCCAACGCGGAATCCCGGTGGCGGCGGTGCGTTCCAGATGCTGTTGTAATTGGGCGTCGTTGGGAGTCGGGTCTGTGTTCAGCGATAAGAAGCTGTTCGGCAGAGTTTCGCTATCGGGCAATTGCTGTGTCCAATCCCAGTGGACGCCGATTTGCACGTTGCGGCCGACGCGGTCGAATTCTTGTTTGATCGAATCCACAACTTGGGGTAGACGCTTCATGCCGACGAAACTTTTGTCGGATTCATCACCCAATTGCCAATGCCGCACGCGGAAGGAATAACTGGCAATCACCGGTTCTAGGGAGGGATACCAGAAGTCGTTGGGCATGTTGAAGATTTTACCGATGGCCGAGCCGGTGAAGTCTTCAGCGAACTTGTCCATCAACGATTTCGGTGGATGATTCAACAAGCCGACGAGTTTGATGTCCTTGCGTGTGAGGCGTTCGACGAGTTGTGTGACATCGGCCGAGTCATTCATGCCGACGACGCCTTTGTCGGTCCACAACGGATATTTGACCCAATTTACCCCGCCTTGTGCCGCGACTTCGGCCAATTCGGGTACATCCATCTCGCCGGCACCTTCTGTCAGTGACCAGCCAAAGTTACCGTGGCTTCCGGGACGGGCGCGTTCCATCACGGCGAATGTTGTCAGTTTTTGCAGAATCGAAACATCATCTCGCTTGAAGGTGGCGCGGACGCGATAAAAGCCTTTTTTTAGCAACGTTTCATCGTTATGCGTCAATTGGGACAGGTCCCACTTGTAAGTGTGCTCGCCTGAATTGTTCAGATCCTTATCATCCGCGCGCCGCTCTCGTTTGATCCATTTGATCTCCGAATCGCCCTCCGAAGTTTCCGCTTCGGCTGTTTCCAATTCCAAAACGAGTTGGTGTTTGCGACCGACATCGCGGCCTGAAACGCTTGCCTCGATTTGAATCCTTTCTCCTTCGAGGAAATAGTGTTGGTTGTTGTGCGTTGAGATGGTGACCAACGGGAGGCTGACTAAGCGAATGTCATCAAACCAAGCGTCGCCATGGATGTCCATTTTGGCGCCCGCCATCAAGTGACAGCCGATCACCACAAACTTGAATTCCGGTTTCGGATTGAAGGGGCCAACACGCACGGTTTGAAATTCGTCATGTGTCCCCATCACCGCTTGGCTGAGATGGCGTTCGATTCGTTGCCGTTTGTAATTCAAAAAGGAGAGCGAAATGAACGCGGCGTCATGGATCAAACCGGCGGTGCGAATCTTCGCCTCCAGTCCATAGGAATGATCCGTGGCAATCCGAATCGCCGGGGAATAGTACGTCGCCTGTCCGCCGTTGAGGGTGAATTGCAACGACCGTTGGCCGTTATAATCGCTGGGGGCATCGATGGGATCGATGTAGGCTTCGACGTATTCCGGGAATAGCGGTCCGCGCCGCCGACTCCAGTCGGTCGGCTGGGGGAGTTTGTCCAACGTGCGATCTTTTTCGTGATCGAACGTAAACATGCGAACCGTCTCGGCCGCTTCAAACGGATCGCGAGCGTGATCGGCCGGCGTTGCAGCCGCCAACGTCAGGCACAACAACGTTGTCAAACTTCCCATCATCGGGCGGTTCCGACACTTTCCAGCGGAGTGGGGCAAACACCGGTCAGAGAGAACCGGTTCTTTTAGAATCGACGCCCGCCCCGTCTCAACTGGACTTTCACGACGTTTGGCACGGATGCGCGTGCTGCTCGCGTTGTAGTGATCACGGCCGGGACAACAGATAGGGCCGCAGGACCGGCAAAACCGGTAGGTTCAATTTGCCGTTATAAGCTGCTGCCGAAGTTAAGCCGGACCGTCCGCATCCTTAGCCAAACGTGCGACCGCGTAAGCACAGGCTGCTTCGGCGATTGCGGGTGAGGTTTCTGTGGGGAGCAAAATGACCTTACAACCGCGCAGCGTTTCCGATGCTTCACAGAGGCGTGCGGCTAAGAAACTTCCCGAACCAGAGAGAACCACGGTCTCGAACGGTTCGGATTGCCGCTCGCTGATTCGCTGGGCAGCGGTTGACAGAATTTGAAGCTGCACATTCGCAATAAACTGCGCCGCCCCGCGCGCATCTTCCAGCGAGAATTCCTCGCGATCACAACACAGCATCCGCGCCAAACGCGCTCGGGACATCTCGACGGTCGCCGCGCGGCCGTCAGCGGTGTGGAAATCACTCTCGTCGGAGTCAATGTCCTGCAGAATGAGATAGACATCCTGCGTCGTGGCAAATAGCTCTGCCGCCAATGGGCAAAAACCGCCGCGATACGGCACCGAGACGGCCACCGCACAGAGCGGCGTGCGGCGAACGCCAGTGTAAACCAATTCCGTCGATTGCAGTCGCGCGGGATCGGTCAATCCTGCCGCGGCCGATTTGCAGCCCACGAGCGGAATCAAGTCGGTTGTCGTCGATCCAATGTCAATGAGTAATCCGTTGTCGATCTGAAAATGATCGGCTGTCCAACTGGCCAAGGCATGCCAATTGGCGGCAGCCACACCCAGCGGTTCGGCGATCGCTGCAGCCGGTTCGACAAAATCCCCGGATGTCCGCCACACACGCACGGGACGGTCACCCGCGACTTGCTGGACCGCGCGGATCACATGCGCGACGCCTTCGGCCTTCGTCGCAAAGCAATCGGCCAATTCGGCCGTCATGGTCACGGCGAATTGACTCGGCTGCCCAAATGGCGCGAAGAGCGATTCCAATTCCGCTTCCAAGCGGTCGGGCGCTTTCCAGATTTCAAAACTACGCACCGCCGCCTGTCCGTCCGCTGCGGCAGCTTTGAGATTCGCGCCGCCGATATCGAGTCCGAGTATGCTCATGGGCCAATTGGGAATTTCATGTAGTGGTCGAAAATTGTCCGTCGGGGGTAAACGTGATCGTCTGCGACCGCCAGCGAATCGGGTTGGGGAATTTGTCGGGAAACAAGATTCGTTCCGCTAGATTCTCTTCCGCAAGGCGGCGATAGCCGAGGTAGCTGGTCGTCAGTCGTGGATTGATCTCCACAACGACAGCGGAGTCGGGGGCGTCGGCGGGGACGATCAAGTCGATCCCCACGTAGCCTCGCAGCCCGGGAACCGCATTGCAAGCTTCGGTTGCTAGTTGTTCGGTGATTGAGTGCGGCAGGCCTAACGCCGGGACTTGTCCCCCCTGATAGGTGAAAAAACCATCATCCGTGAGCCGTTGCAGCGCCGGTGGAAATCGGTGCACGCAATGGCCCTTGTGGTTAATAAGGACGGCGACCGAAACGGGGGTACCGGGGAGATAAGGCTGCACGATTCCTTGATGCAATTGCGAATCCGCGCCCAGGCTTGCGACCACCGCTTTTAACGTAGCGGCATCAGGGATGAACCGCGTTTCCTGTGATCCTGCGCCATAGCGAGGTTTGATGACGCAGGGAAATTGGATGCTGGATTCGGCAATGTTGCTTGGATCAAACCCGGAGGTGTCGATCGTGGCGACACCCGCTTCTTGCAGTTGGCGAGCGAGTTGGAGTTTGTCGGCGCACAGTTTTATGGCGGCAACGTGCGGTCCGCACAGTGGGCGGTTTTGTGAGATGACACTTTCCGCGCGGCGAGTGAGGTGGTCATCGAATTCCGGTGCGATCAAGAACGTCGCATCGCAGTTTTCGACGAGCTGTTCGAACAGTCGGCGTTCCTCTTGGGCGGTTTGCACCAAATGAACTTCAGCTATGCCATGTGGCGGGGGGCCGAGGCGAGTATCCCAGGTCGTGGCCACATCGATTCCGTCGATGCGGCTCGCGTCTTCCAGAAATGCCGACAACATAGCCCGACCTTCGTCGAGTAGCGAGCCAGCCAACTCCGCAGGCCATGCTCCGCTACACAAAAATTCGCTGACAAACAAACGCATGAGGCAACGGGAGGAATTGAGATGAGTGTGCTGTGGGAGATGTCGTGTTGTCGAACGAAAAACGGGCCTACCGGAGAGTGCCGGCAGACCCGCGATACTGTCATTCCACCTCGAGGAGGTCGAATATTATTCTTTCGGCTTATGTGCTTTGTGGCACTTTGCGCAACTGGCAGCTTTTTTCAGTGCCAATTTTGCTTTTTTGACTTCTTCACCTTTCACGATCATCTCTGCGGGTTCGATCATCGCTGTGGTAAATTTTTTCCAACTCTCTTCCTCACCCATGGGGGGCTTTTGTTTGGCCATATCCTTGAGCATGCCCAAGAACTTTTTGTTTTGTTCTTCGGTCGACTCTTTTTTCTTATTTGTTACAGCGCGGAACAGAGATTTTCCGCCTTTAAAGCCCTTTTCCATGACGTCATGGATCGACATCGGCTTCTTTTCTTCTTCTTTTTTTTCTTCGGCTAAGGACGCACTGGCAGTAACAACAGCGCCAACGGCCACCACCGCGGCCAAAGCAAGCAACTTCCGCATTCTCAATTTCTCCCAATTGAATATCGTGTTGGTGATTCTTTGTGTATCGCCGAGCTTCGACGACATTCGTTAAAAAATCCGCTCCCCCAAAACAACATTTTTGGGATCAGCATGTTCATATATGTTTTAACCAAATCGCCTGAACATCACAAGTCTCGTCGATCTCTTACAGTTAGGATTTGTCGATGGCAGCGGCCTGATTGCATCGCAGGACAATCCTACAACCGTCTTTATGTCAAAGGGTTACGGAGCGAGGAACAACTTCAGAGTTTGATCGATACTCTCCTTCTGGACCAGGACAACCAAAGTATCGCCGGCGCGGACTTGGTCTTCGGCGCCCGGGACCCGGACATAGTCTTCGCGGACGATGGCTGCCACCAGACATTGTTGCGGCAAGTTCAAATCCTTGAGTTTTGCCTTGAGGATCTCCGCTTTGGGAGGGACATCCAACTCCCAAGCCTCCGCAACTCCGCCGGCCAATTCGGTTCTAGCCAGAATCGGTCCGGCCTGCACCATGCCGAGCACTTGTTGCGCCATCACCTCTCGGGGACTGACTGCTTTGTCGATTCCCAATTTTTGGACCACATTGGCATAATCCGGACGGCGGATCACACTCATGATCCGCGGCGCCCCGATTTCCAAGGCTTCGATTCCGCACATGATATTGTCTTCATCGTGTCCCATGGCGGCGACGAAGACATCGGCCTTGCCCACGCGGGCCTCCTTCAGCACGCTGAGCCGCGTGGCGTCATCGTGCAGGACGGTCGTTTCCGACAAGCGCTCAGCCAAGTAGTGGCAACGTTGTTCATCCGCCTCGAGTAGCGAGACATTAAAGCGTTGTCCCTGCAGAATGCGGGCAAGGTTGTAGCCGATTGCCCCCCCGCCGGCGATGATCACACTGAGTTTGGATTCCGTCTTGTGTTGAAAGAGATTACGGACATCCTCCAGCGCCTCGCGTTGGCCGATTAGCGTGACATGATCACCCGCAGCCAGCACGTCGTCGCCGCTGGGAATGTACGTCTTGTGCCCGTTGGAGATCAAACCGACCCTTACTCCTGGGGGGAATTTCAGATCGCGCAAGGGAACACCGGAGGTCTTGGCATCGGCCTCGACAGCCAGTTCTTGAACTTCGATTCCCCCACGGGCGAAGTTTTCTACGGCAAATAACCCGCGTTTGCGGATTGCCTTGGCAAGTTCCAACGCGGTCAGATGTTCCAGACTCAACAAGCGATCGATGCCAAAATGCCGTTGATAATCAAAGGTGCTGGCGTCGCGATAGGTTGGATTAAAAATCCGCGCAATGCTACGCGTGGCCCCCATCGACTTGGCGAGGCTGGCGCCGACGAGGTTGATTTCATCGCCACTGGTCACACTGAGGCACAAATCAGCGCTTTGCACACCGGCATGAAACAAGGTGGCCGCATCACAGGCCGATCCGACGACCGACTGGACGTCCAGATGGTCTTCCACAATTTCCAGCGCCTGCCGGGAGGGGTCAACCAAAATGACGTTATGACGATTGGCGCACAACAATTCAGCAATCGAGGTGCCGACGGTCCCCGCACCGAGAATCACAATATTCATAAAGACTTCGTAGGTTTCAACAATGTTCAGACGTTCCGGATCATGCGTTTGAGATCAGGGAACGGCGTTTCAACGAGGGGGTATTGTAACTGTCTGATTCCGTCACTGCCAATGGACGTCGTGAACCGGTCGATACTGCGGAATTTGTCGATGACACAGTTCCAATTCCAAGGCGCGTGTAGTATGACTGCAAGAGTCAACGAGACTGGTCAGCGTTGCGACAGCGAATTGTTTCAGCAGGCTTACCCTGCACTACTGAACGACGATACCGAACCATGTGGATTAAAATTTGCGGCATTAAGGATGTGGAAACCGCGCAACGGATTGCCGCCATGGGACCTGATGCGATTGGTCTGAATTTCTACCAGCCATCTCCGCGAGCCGTCGATTTCACCGTTGCGGCCCAGATTGCCGCGAAATTGCCTGATTCTGTTGAGCCGGTCGGTCTGTTCGTCAATCACACGGAGGAAGAGATTCGCGCGGGAGCAAAAACGTGCAATCTGCTGACGGTTCAATTGCACGGCGACGAACCTCCCGGTTTTTCTGCGGCGTTTCCAGAGCTGAAAATTATCCGCGCCTTGCGTGTTGGTAGTGACGGACTGGATGAACTGTCCGCCTATTTGGCCGAATGCAACCAACTGGGGACGATGCCCAATTATTGCCTCGTCGATGCTCATGTGCCGGGCCAATACGGCGGGACCGGGCAGACGGTTTCCTGGAAAATGTTGGCACGAGAGTATCGCCGTGACGAATGGCCGCCATTGATCCTCTCCGGAGGATTGACCCCGGAAAACGTCGCAGACGCAATTCGCGCCTGCCGCCCCTGGGGTGTGGATGTTTCCAGCGGAGTGGAATCGACGCGCGGCGTAAAAGATTTAGAATTGGTGCAACGGTTCATCGAAGCGGTGCGGGGCGTGGATTTGAACGAGAACGCTTAACAAAGCAATGATTTCACAAATGGTAGTGCCGCTAGTTAGGTTTTTAAAAATTATAGCCACAGAGTTCACAGAGGACACAGAGAAAAAACTGTGATGAACTGACCGAAATGATTTTATCGCAGCGGAAAGTGCAGTTGAGTGCATTAGCCAACGCGATCACACTCGCTGGTTACGTTTTCATCATTCCTATTTGAGTGCGACTGGTAGCACTTTCCACAGTGCCGACTCAAGTGGGATGGTCATTTCTCGGTGACCTCTGTGGTTAGTACCTGCATGCGTGAGCCAGCTAGTTTAGTGACCAAGACTGTAGCACGGATCGAACAACATACGACGGAGAGTTGACCTATGGCTGATATACATCCCTTTCGTGCTTTGCGGTATGACGTGGCTCAAGTGGGCGACATTTCCGACGTTGTCGCTCCGCCTTATGACGTGATTAACGAGCAAATGCAGACGGAGCTCTACGAAAAACATCCCTGCAATACTGTGCGGTTGATCCTCAATCGGACCGAACCGGGCGACGCCGGAGTGGACGATAAATACGATCGCGCCGCCAACTTTCTCAAACGGTGGGTCAACGATGGCCTATTATCTCGTGATCGCGAAGATGCGCTGTACGTCTATCATCAAGAATTCGATTGGGCCGGCCAGCATTTCGTCCGCAAAGGATTCTTGTGCCGCGTTCGATTGGAAGAGTTCGGCAAAGGAAAAATCTTTCCACACGAACAGACTATGTCCGGTCCCAAAGCGGATCGGCTGGCTTTAATTAAGGCCTGCCACACGAACCTCTCCCCGATATTTGGCCTGTTCCCCGACAGTGACCAAGCCGCGCAGACGCCATTGGAATCAGCGATCGCCGAGATGACCCCCATGGAGGCAACCGACCATCTGGGGGTGATTCATCGTCTATGGGCTGTGACCGACCGAGCGGCGATCAACGAAACCCTGGAAGTCCTGCGGGAGACTCCAGTTTTTATCGCTGATGGACATCACCGTTATGAAACCGCGCTGAATTATCGCAACCACTTAGCCGAGACCGGGAAATTGGCGGATGAAAATTCGCCCGCCAACTTTGTGATGATGATGATGGTCGGCATGAGCGATCCCGGTTTGGCAATCTTGCCCACGCACCGACTGGTCAGTGGACTGCCCGATATGACCAGCGACCAACTCATCACCGCTTTGGAGGGCCTATTTGAAATCGAAGCGGTCGGCGAGGGGGCAGCGGCGATGCAGGAGTGTTGGGATCTGATTGACGCTGACGGCGGTCAGGATGTATTCGGATTCGGCACGACCGCTGATAATAGGTGGGTCTTCGCGCGATTGACCAACGGCAGCTTGATGACCGAACTCGCCCCCGACCAAAGTGACGCCTGGCGAGACTTGGGAGTGAGCGTCCTGAGAAGTTTGGTTTTAGAGCATTGCCTCAAAAACAACATTGCGGGAGCGGACCCCCAATGCACCTATGTGCGGTTGTTGGAAGAAGTCACCGAGGCTCAACGAAACGGCAGTTGCCAATTGGCCTGCCTGGTTCCGCCGGCGGGAATGGAACACATTGAGGAGATCGCCGGGAACTTTGAGAAGATGCCGCCGAAAAGTACCTATTTTTATCCCAAACTGCTCAGTGGGTTGCTGTTCAATCCGCTGGATCAGTAATCGCGGCCGTTTTGACGGTGGCGTGGTTATCGGTCGTGGAAACGCTCGGCAACAGAGCAATCACCGTGAGTCCCACGCCGCCCAAGGCCAGTACAGCGGTGGCCAACGGTGCTGGCAAATTTCCGAGATAAATGGAGACGGCCAACATCAGCACGACCAAAGCGATCGCACGCAGTTTCACCGACTGCCGCACGCCGCGACGTGCGTGCCAATCCTGTAGAATGGGGCCGAGAAATCGCGAATGGGTCAGACGCTCATTTAGAGATGGCGACGAGCGGAGCAAAAAATAACTGGTCAACAACAAAAACGGCGTGGTGGGAAGTCCCGGCAGCAGGATTCCAGCGACTCCTAAAGCAAAAAAGCCCCCGGCGGCGAGCAAATAGACAACCCGCCGCGGACCCGTGGCGACGGAAATCCTGTCGGCAGAAGAGAGGTTTTTTTGATCGCACATGGCGGCCAATTCCCTATCAGCGTTGCTTGATGAGCAGTATTGGTTCACGCTGTCGCCCGAATTTAATGAATACCCGTTCGTCGAGTCCGGCGGGTTATAGGTATCTGTTGCAATTATATCGTGACAAATCGGCGGTTTCCATTGGATAACTTGATTCTGAATGGGCGGAGGAACGCCGCTGGAGAGATACGTGGAATTTGACATTGCCGGCCTGGGGACAGTCGTTGTTGACCATCAGGTCATCTTGGAACAGTATCCGGAACCCGATTCCAAAAACGAAATCCAGACCGACTGGTTTCAAGTCGGCGGACCGGTTCCCACTGCACTGGCGGTGTTGGCGCGCTTCGGACGACGGACGACGTTTCTGGGGCATTGGGGAGACGATCCATTTGGAGCGATGATCGAAGCCGACTTTCAAGATGAGGGGATCGGTTTTTCCGGCAGCTGTTGTCGCACGGGCCTTCGCAGCGGGTTTGCCCATGCCTGGATCGACGCTCGCACCGGCCAACGCACGATCGCCTGCTCGCGGGCTGAGAGTCCCCTCTCGGTTGAGGAAGTTGACGAGCAATTGTTAGCGCGTTGTGGTGCAATACATCTCGACGGCTGGCCCTCGGAAGCAGCGCACTATGCCGCCCGCATCGTTCAAAAAAATGGAGGAACAGTGTTCCTCGACTCCGGATCCCCCAAACCGAGCATGGAACAATTGCTGCCGCTGGTCGATGTGTTGAATTGCCCGCGACGATTCTTGACCCAGTTTTTGGGACATGACGACATTCCACGCGGTGGCCGGGAATTGCTGGCCCGTGGTCCGCGGATGGTGACAATCACCGATGGCGATCAAGGCGCGATGTTGTTTACCGGTGCAGAGCAGCTTACGCAACCAGCGTTTCCAGTGACGGCCGTCGACACGACCGGCGCAGGGGATGTATTTAGCGGCGCCATAGTGCATGCGACGCTCGCCGGATGGCCGGCCGATCGAACGCTCAAATTCGCAGCGGCGACGGCAGCGTTGAAGTGCGCGAAACTGGGAAACCGCGAGGCCCTGCCGGGCTTGGATGAAGTGTTGCGGATGATCGAAGCAGAATCGTAGGACAGACCGTAGGGTCCGCTGTGCGGACCGAAATTAAACGCATCACGCACGGTCCGCACATTGGACCCTACGTGACTACGGTTCTGTATATCCCAGAGATCGACTTTCGGGTCGTTTTAGACGACTGTTATAAAGCAAACACATGCTGATAAGAATCATGGTGTAGGCATTCCTTTCGGAAATCATCTTTTGGCCATAGTCTGCAGTCCATTTTTTGACACATTCTTGGGGAACGTCAATCGCCAATTGCCCCATTTCTTTCGTCGGCCCTCCAAGTGCCTCGATTATCCTTGCCTGCCGTGTTAGAGCTACAACCAGGAACAGCGCTAGAAAAATACATGGGCCAGTCAGGAAGAAAAGTCTATTGCGGGATGATGAGTCTATGTCGCGTTTGGCAAGAACGGTCCAGTGAGCGAAAATAAGAGCAGGAGACAGCAACAACAGCAGAATGGACAGTTGCATATCGTACAACTGCATATGTCTCGATAAAAGCCCGCAGAGTAATGCCAGTTCACCGAGCCATACCAAAAACGACAAGAGTCTTTTCACCTTGGAGCCCTCAGTATTTGTCGGGCAGGCTCCCGCCTGCCACGTTGGTGGTTAGCGAGGCTAGGGGCCGCTATGAGCGTCGGCGGAGCCGTCGGTTTGGGAGGCGCGTTAGGCGATGATGCCTTCAATCGGGTGGCCGAAATCGATGTCGAGGCGTTGGCGGCCGGGGACGACGAGTCGGCGGGGGTCAAGGCCCAATTGGTGCAGCACCGTCGCATGCACGTCGGTCACATAATGCCGGTCTTCGATGGCGTGGAAGCCGATCGCATCGGTGGCACCGTGGGTGATGCCCCCTTTGATTCCGCCGCCTGCCATCCAGACGGAAAAACCAAACGGATGGTGATCGCGACCATCGCTGTTTTGCGTCCCGGGGGTGCGGCCGAATTCCGTGGCCCAGACGATCAAGGTTTCATCCAGCAACCCGCGTTGCTTGAGGTCTTTGATCAGTCCGGCAATCGGTTTGTCTGTTTGTTTGCAGAGTTTGGAGTGGCCGGCCTTCAAGTTGCTGTGCGCGTCCCAGGCCCCTGCTCCGCCGTTGCTGCCATGAAAGATTTGCACGAACCGTACGCCGCGCTCGACCATGCGCGTGGCGGCCAGGCATTGCTCGCCGAAGTCCTTGGTCTCTTTTGCATCCAAGCCGTACAGTTGTTGCGTCTCTTTTGTTTCTTCGGAAAATCGTACGATGTCCGGCACGGCTGACTGCATGCGATAGGCGAGTTCGTAGGACTTGATCCGCGCTGCTGCGGCTTGGTCTTCGGGATATTCAACAGCGGCGGTGCGGTTAAGTTGGTTGAGCAACTCAAATTGTCCGCGCTGTTCTTCGTGGTAGACATCTTTGCCGGGAGCGGCGAATGGCAGCGGGTTTTTGGGATCGACGTTCAACTTCACCCCGTTGTGCGCCGGTCCGAGATAACTGGCGCCATGCCCGCGCACGCCGCCGCAACAATCGGCGATCGGCTGTCCCATAACCACGAATTGCGGCAGGTTGTCGTTCAGCGACCCGAGGCCGTAGTGCGCCCAGGAACCGATTGTGGGGAACTCCCCTTCGAGACTGTGGCGACCAGTGTGGAATTGGTATTGCGCGCCGTGATTATTGTCGGTGGTCCACATCGACCGCACGATGGCCATGTCATCGACGCAATCCCCCAGGTGTGGCCACCAGTCGGACACCTCGATCCCCGCTTCCCCACGTTTTTTAAATCCGACCTGCAGCGGATAGAGTTTGTGGCGGATGTGACCGTTGGCATCATCGGGGACGACGATCCTGAGGTTGTCCTCGAGGAACTTGGCTTCCAGGACTTCTTTGTGGGGCGTATCGCCGATTTCCTTGCCGGCGTATTTGGTCAGTTCCGGCTTGGGATCGAAACTCTCCATATGGCTGGTGCCGCCGATCATGAACAACCAGATCACGCTCTTGGCTTTGGGAGCAAAGTGCGGCACACCGGTCGGAGGGGCCCACGTGCCATGTTCCGACGCGCGGACTATGCAGTCTCGATGAAACATCGCCGAGAGGGCCACCCCGGTAAAACCCATCCCCACATCCGCCAAAAATTGCCGCCGCGGAGTTGTTGGTTGGTTGTGCATTGTGGTCATTGTCCTGAATAGTTACTGGTGTTCACCACGGAGACACGGAGGGCACGGAGAAAAACGCCTTGTTACTTCTCGTTCCCAAACTCCGTTTGGGGACACACTCTCGCGAAGCTCTGCTTCGCAACCTCTACACGCGTCCCAGACGTTTGCTGCGACAGTCGAAGCAGAGTATGGGAACAAGGGGAGCTTTATCGGATGGTGAAAAAGTCGTTGTGGTTTAATAGCACTTGCACGAGGTTTTCTCGCGCACGTTGTGCTGGGTTTTCGGACGGTTTGGTTTTGACTTCGGGGCCGGATTCAAATTGTGTCAGCTGGCCGGGGGTGGCGAGTAGTTGGGATTGCTTTTGTAAAAATGCATTGCAAGTGGCGCGTTCTTCGTCGGTCGGCTGGCGGCAGAGGATTTGTTCGAAGGCGGCGGTGAGGAATTGGGCGGTGACTTCCGGCGTTGCCTCTTCGCCAACCGCAGCGGTCAATGTTTTCGCCAACACACGGCCTTGGGCGAGGGCCAACGGACTATTGACCATCGCCAGCGCTTGCTGCGGGACGATGCTTTCGTTGCGGCGATAGCAGTCGTTGACGTTGGCTTGGTCGAACAATTCCAGGAACAACATCTGTTTTTCTTTGGCGGAGCGGAAGTAGATGCTGCGTCGCAAATTGGTTTGCCCATCGGTCTGATCAATTTCCGGACCACCGGCGGTCATGTCCAATTGCCCGCAGACATACAGCATCGCATCGCGAACCGACTCCGCTTCCATGCGACGGGGATTCATCCGCCACAAGTAGACATTATCGGGGTCAGCTTCTAGGTTCTCAGCCGCGTCACCAACGGTCGATGCCATGCGATAGGCTTGAGAGGTGACCATCAACCGATGCAATTGCTTCATCGTCCAACCGTTATCCAACAACTCAACCGCCAGCCAATCCAGCAAGGCCGGGTGCGTCGGGGATTTGCCGTTCAGTCCGAAGTCGAATACCGAGGGCACCAAGGCTTCGCCGAAGTGCCGCAACCACATATGGTTGACCGCCACGCGAGCGGCTAACGGATTTTCGCGATCGGTAATCCAACGCGCCAACGCGAGTCGCCGACCGGAACTTTGTGTGGGATAGATCTCGCCGAACGGCGAATACGCAGCGTCCGTATTTTCCTGGGCGGCCTGTGCTGTTTCCAATTCCTTTTGAACCTTGGTGAGTGCATCTTCAGCTTTTTTGAGGGCCTGCTTGGTCTTCTCGTCCTCGGGTTTCTCCGCGTCTTTGGCAGCCTGCAGGGCCGCTTCGGCTTTAGCGACGTCCCATTGCGCTTTGGCAACGTTCACTTGCTGTTCAGCGGCAGATGCGGTTGCGGCTAGTTGGGGAGCGGACGCAGCAGGCGGCGTTGCATACCGCGCCTCATCAGCGGCGATACGGGCCTGCACGGATTGTAGGTGCAGTAATTGGTGGGCAACTCGTTTGGCGGCTACGGCGATCGCCAAATCCGAAGGGGGCTTCACTTCTGCTGGCTCGGCTGCTCCGTCTGTGGTTTCCGCCGTGGCGGCAACGAGTTGATCGGTCAACTCCTTGAGGGCCGTTTCTGCTTTACGCAGTGCCGCTCGAGCGTAGTTCAAGTTGCCTTGCTGCACGTGATCGCGGAGACCGGGATAATATTGGTGGGGCGTTAGCGCGACCGGCTCAATTTTTAGACCTTCGGGCAACAAGCTCACCGGGACCGCCGCTGTGAGCGGGTTGTCCTTGTCGGGATGTTTTTCATTGCCGCGTGTGAATAAAAATGTACTCGCTTGCAGATCTTGGTCAAACACACGGACGAGGCCGTCTTTTTTGGTGTTCAATTGACCGGGGACTTGATCGGTGCGGACGCGGTGCGGTTCGAAAATCGCTCGGAACTGATAATAGTCCTTCTGCAGAATCGGGTCGTACATGTGGTCGTGGCATTTGGCGCAGTTCATCGTGATGCCCAAAAATGCCTTCGGCGTATGTTCGATCGTCGATTCCAACCAGACGTTGCGGTTGAATTTGTACCAGTTGCGAACCAGATATCCAGTCGCCCGCAAAGTCTCGGGATCGCCCGGTGCGATTTCATCGCCAGCAAGCATTTCCTGAACCATGCGATCGTACGGCTTATCGGCGTTCAACGACTCAATGATCCAATCCCGCCAGCGCCAGATGTGCGGTTGGCTTTCGCGGACTTCGGCGCGGTAGCCGGCCCAGTCGCTGTACCGCCACACATCCATCCAATGCCGGCCCCAGCGTTCTCCGTAATGCGGGCTGCTTAATAGTCGGTCGACGACCTGTTCGTAGGCGTCCGGGGCTGGGTCTGCCAAAAACGCTTGAAGCTCGTCGCGCGTGGGTGGCAGTCCGATTAGATCCAAATAGATGCGGCGCAACAGCGTTGCTTTGTCCGCTTTGGGACGGGCTGTTAGTTGTTTTGCTTTGTGCTTGGCAAGGATGAACGCATCAATGGGATTGCTGGTGAACGGTTTTCCATCGATCAGCGGAACGGCTGGCCGCTCGATGCGTTGAAAAGCCCAATGCTTGCGCGGATCAGCGGGGATTTCTTCATCGGCCGGGATCTTGGCTCCCTGGTTAATCCAGGCGGTGAGCACAGAGACCTGTTCGGCTTTGAGTGCTGTCCCCTGTCCATCGGGGGGCATGAGCGGAGCTTCGTCGCCGTCAGGCAGAATGTATTCGATCAGCAGGCTTTCGTCAGCGCTGCCCACCTCAATGATCTCGCCACTGTCGCCCCCTTTGAGGGCCAATGAACCCGCATCGAGCCGCAGCCCTCCTTTTTGCCGCAATGCCCCGTGGCATTGCGCACAGTGCCCGGCCAAAATTGGTTGCACGTCGCGGGCAAAATCGATGGGACGATCTTGAGCGTCCTCCGCGCGTAGCGGGACCGCACAGCAGAGCAAGACTGCCGCCGCCAACAGGCAGCGGGTGATATTCCAACGATTTTCGCGCATCCGTTCCTCCTTAAGAACCTATCAACAAAATAACATATCTCTGAGGAGGAATGAAGGTTGAGAAAACGGCCCGGCGGATTCCGGGCAGTTGTCGCCCCTACTTAATCGGTCGCCAGATCGATGTCGCGGATGTCGGTGAGGAACATACAACCGGGGCTATGCGTGATCGCCAACGGCGGTTTTGCCGCCATAATCACCGATTGGGGGGTCACGCCACAGGCCCAAAATACCGGTAGTTCGTCGTCGCGGACCTCGACGGCCTCACCATAATCAGGCTGGGAAATATCGGTAATGCCGATTTTGTCAGGCAATCCTAGATGAATCGGTGCGCCGTGCACCGTGGGATATTTCGTCGTGATCTGCACAGCCGCAATCGCATCCGCCGGTTTCAGAGGCCGCATCGAGACGACCATCGGGCCATGAAACGAACCACTGGGTACGCAATCGATGTTCGTGCGATACATTGGCACATTGCTCCCTTGTTCAATATGCCGAATCGGTATTCCCGACGTGAGCAGCGCAGCTTCGAATGTAAACGAACAACCAATCAAAAAACTGACCAAGTCGTCCCGCCAATAGTCGGTGATATCCGTCGGCTCATCCACCAACTCGCCATCGCGCCAGACGCGGTAGCGAGGCAAGTCGGTCCGCAGGTCGGCCGCGGGGGCGATGGTTTCCGGGACCGCGCTGCCCGGTTTAGCCACATCTAAGAGCGGACAAGCTTGGGAATTGAGTCGGCAAAACTGCTGGAACTCTTCCGCCAGGTCACGCGGCAAGATCGCTAAATTCGCCTGCACAAACCCAGCTGCTAACCCGGACGTCTGCCCGGTCAGTACTCCTCGCCGCGCAGCAAGGCGCACGTCCGCGCCGGTTTGAAATTGTGGAGTTTGCGTCATTGTTCATTATGGCCAAGCGTGTCTTCGGCAGTATTCATTTCGGCAGCTTATCTGAAAATAGACGCTTCTGATCCTTGCCGATCGGGGTGATTTCGAAGAAATCGAATGACGCGTCGATCATATCAGCGTTTGATTGACCATTCGTTGCCAAGAGTCCGACTTTTAGCGGCTCGCCGTTTCCCCAGGTTTCTACGGCGGTAATATGATAATGTTGGCCGTCTAGGCTGGAAGCGACGAGATATTGATTGTCCCGTTTGATGATCCGTAGCCAAAGCCCATCCAAGGGTCGGTCGACTTCTAGGAAGGCCTGCGGCAGGTCTTTTGCCTCTTCCTCACGCACCAGGCAGAGGCTTCTGCCTCCTTGGTTTTCGTCGTATTGAAACGTGTAGGCGAGGTAATTGTCGACATCGTCGTAGCAGATCAGACCGGCTTGGTTCCAATCGGATTCGGGTTCGAAATCGGCGATATGGGTCGTCAGCACAAAATCCCCACCATCAGCGATTGGGTTTTTGAGCAAGAAAATGTTCTTCGTGTTGTTGTGACGATGCCAGAGGTCGCCGCGTTGTGTTGTGATCGTTAACCAACCGGGTTGTTTGGTCAGTGAGATATGCGTGGGGGCTTTGTTAAAGATCTCCCAGGCGGGGTCGTACTTTTTGTCAAAGTCGTCCCGGAATCCTAGGCGTGGTTCAGATTTTTTGATCCAAGCCCGGGCCACGATTTTCTTGTCACGTTTGAACTGGAATTCCGCGGCGAGAGCTTGGGCTTTTTGATCGGCGAGTCGCATTGTGCCGTGAACCGCATCGAACTGGACCGTTTTTTTGGTCTGGGGGTCCGTGAGTTTTACGACTTTTCCGCCCTGCTCCATGCGCAACGTAATTTCCGGGTCGAATGTTTCGATCTTCAGTGTTCCGTATTCGGTCGCGATGCTAATACGGGGGCCAGCCGCAGGTTTTTCAGTATCGTCCATTATGGATTCGTCAGCCAATGTGCTGATCGGCAATGTAATGAGACTGACGCAGAAAACCAGAACAACAATACAGCAGCGAACGAAATTGTTTAGTGAGGTGTTGGCGAGCATAGGGTCCTCGATGACTCGAATGAGCTGGGTGACAGTCTGCAAACGTAACTGAATCTGAACTGTTCTCTCACAACGAACGAATCTGGAGCCTGCGATATCTCTCCTTTTGCTGGTTTAGTCACGCGACGGGCGGGGTGGGTTGGCCCAATGGCCGTCCCCGTCATCGTTACCGCTGACGACGACCCCTTTCAGGTTCCAGTTCTCTCCGGCACGGACGTCGGGCGTGCAATATCGCAGAGTTAGTCCACAACGCCGACGGTCGGCATGATTCGCTTGGGAACCATGCAGCAGCAAATCGGAATGCAAGGAAATCTCGCCCGCTTTCAATTCCACGGGGACCGTTTCGCCAAACTGCTCGACGTTTTTGATGGTTTGGTTCAGCACATTCCCCTCAGTGTCGCTGCTGGTTTCGTAGTCGATCTGTCCGTGCGCATGCGAACCTGGGATGAACCACATACAGGCATTCTCCACGTCGGCATCGTCGACCGCCAACCAGACGGTGACCGTTTTAGAGGATGAAAGCGGCCAGTAGCTGGAATCCTGATGCCAGGCGACCGACTTACCGTCGTGCGGCATCTTGCAGAAATAATGCGATCCCCACCCAATGACGTTTTCGCCCAACAGGTCTTTGACGCAGGTCACAATCCGCGGATCCTTTAATAGATCGTAGACCCGACCGTAGGTCAGGTGGGCCGTACTGATCGAATAGCTGTCCCCCCCTGCAGCGGTGACCTCTCGGAGTAACTTGTCGAAATACCGCCGGTGTTCGGCCATATCGTCTTCGGGGATGACCCGGATCCCTTTAACAAATCCGTCGCTGTTGTATTGAGCGACCTGTGCGGGGGTGAGTGTGTGCGGATTGGTTACCTGGCTAGGATGAAAACTCAGGTCGCGGGGAATCGCATCGAGCTCGTTTTGGTCGGGAGTGATTTTGAACATGGCAGGCGATGAACTCCTAGCGTTGGCTATTTTGTCATACTATTGTACGGCAATATCGAAACGTCTATTTCAGTCTGATTCGTGCATTGTGCCCGAGCTGTTTGCTGTTGGAGCAGACTGATTCGTCGCCGATTCAGCGTGTCGTCCTCATTGAGAGGGGCATCCAGAAATCAAAACACAGACCAGGCTGACGCTGCAGTCGTAGAATTCTGATTCTAGAACACGAGCAGTGGTGCGGCAATAACAGTGTTTCCAGAGTACCCTCACGGGGCAATCGCTGTGACTGCCACTGTCGCTGCCTTCGATTTTAACAGCATAAACGCGACGTTGTCACGGATAAAGGACCGGGTTGTCCGATCCGCATTCAAACTCAAATCGGACTATTGACGGCGGCGCATTTGCTGCATAAACTCGCACTCAGCTTCGCAAATGTGTGGTGCCTGTAGCTCAGTTGGTTAGAGCGCCGGATTGTGGTTCCGGAGGTCGCCGGTTCGATCCCGGTCAGGCACCCTTTTTCATTCTTTGGGGACCGCTCACCTTCCATTGCGGGGATACAATGCAACTTTCGGACAAAGTCATCGTAGTGACCGGCGGTGGAGATGGGATTGGCAAAGCGCTCTGCCATCGGTTTGCGCAGGAAAAACCGCGGGGCATCGTTGTCGCCGACCTCGACGAGGCGGCCGCTGCGAAGGTGGCCGAAGAAGTCGGCGGTTTGGCTGTTGCCTGTGATGTGGGGCAGGAATCGCAGATTGTGCAGTTGGTCGAAGCGGCCAACGCTAAGTACGGTGCGATTGACCTGTTTTGTTCCAACGCCGGTATCGCCACCGGCGGCGGCGTCGATGCCAGCAACGCAGAATGGCAGTTGATCTGGGATGTGAATCTGATGTCGCACGTCTATGCGGCACGCGCCGTTTTGCCGCAGATGATCGAACGGGGGAGCGGGTACTTGTTAAACACCGCTTCCGCCGCGGGACTGCTCACGCAAATCGGATCAGCGCCCTATGCCGTCACCAAGCACGCTGCGGTGGCATTGGCCGAATGGCTAGCAGTGACGCACGCGGACGATGGGGTCAATGTCTCCTGCCTCTGCCCATTGGGTGTCCGCACAAAAATGTTGGAGAATTCAGGCGAAGTCCGGGCGTTACTCGAATCGGATTCGTTGGGCCCCGACGAAGTCGCCGAGGCAGTCGTTCGAGGAATCGACGAAGAGAAATTCTTGATCTTACCGCACGAAGTCGTGGCCACCTATGTACAACACAAAGCAGGCGACCCCGATCGGTGGCTGCGAGGCATGTCCCGATTGCGAAAAACGATGCTCGACACGGCTGGTGATTGATTTCCGCGGCGACTCACTTGCTGGAATACAAACATCATCGAGATCGAGCAGCACGAAGTAGGTAATTGACCTGCCTGGGCATGTGGCGTCGATTGGTTGTCCTGGTCACGGGCCTGTTGACTGGATCGGTTCCCGTTCTATGCATGCCCGGTTGTCTGCTTGATCCGGTTTTCTGTTCGAAATAGTGACTGTCGCCGCCTAGCGGAGGTTGAGAATTACGATCTCATCGGGCCGGATTGGAATTGGACTGGTTGCGAGACTATGACATCGTTTAGGCTGGTATGCGGGAATGCCGAATCGAACGACCTGAGCAGGCGGGATCCGTTTCATCTAGGCATTCGTCGTTGAATCGATTTGACCAAGTGGGGGGTACAATCCTGTGTTGAACGTCACATCGGAAAGTTGTGGATCGAGTTCGGGCGTTAAAGAGGTTCAAGAGATTTCTGCTGCGCGTAAAGGCGACGCGGCCGCGCTTGGCGCGTTATTGCAAGCATGCCGTTATTATTTGAGATACATTGCCCAAGAAGAGTTGGGACGCGACTTGCAGGCCAAGGAAGACGCCTCCGATTTGGTTCAAGTAACCATGCTGAAAGCGCAAAGCAAGTTTCAAGAATTTCAAGGAGGAGATCATGAGGCATTACGGCAGTGGTTAAGAAAAATTTTGCTCAATTCGCTCAAGGACTTCTACCGTAAATATAAAGGAGCTGAACGGCGGACGGTGAACAAGGAAGTACAACTCGACAACAGTTCGCAAAGAATTCGATTGGAGGAGTTGATTGCCGATGATTTAACGCCAAGCAAAGTCATCATGAATGACGAGCGCGAAGCGGCGCTGACGAAAGCATTGGAACGTTTGCCCGAAGATCAACGTCGCGTGATCTATTTGCGGTCTCGCAAGCACATGGGCTATTCAGAAATCAGCAAAATCATGGATCGTTCCGCCGAAGCGGCGCGGCAGTTATGGATTCGTGCCGTGGAAGGGCTCGCTGCGGAATTGCGGCAAGAATGATGGCGACCAATAGTCGCCCTCGTCACCGACACATCGCGTTGGTCTCGCGATTCCGGGACGCAAAACAAGTACCATCGTGAATCAAACGATATTCGATGGGTGCTAGGTTTGAATGCCTCGGGGAAGAGAGAAGCCGATTTTCGCTCCGGCTCCCTTTTCGCTCTCTAAGATCATGTTTCCGAAGTGCTGCTCGATAATGGAACGGCAAAGCCCCAGCCCGATCCCCATTCCGTTGGACTTGGTCGTGTAAAACGGTTCAAAGACCATCAATTGAATTTCGGCAGGAATTCCCACTCCGGTATCGGAAATCGAGACATGCAGGAATTCATCGCCGTTGGTAGCTGTTTCCACGCAAAGTTTTCGTTCGCCGGGATGACTAGCCATCGATTCAATTGCGTTGAGCAGCAAGTTCATAATCACCTGTGAAATTAGCGTGCGGTCAGCCACGACCATCGGCGAAACGGCCTGCAATTGCAAACTGATTTCGACCTCTTCGTCTTCTGCCTGAGCGCGCACGAACTCCACACCCATGGTGAGCATTTCGTGCAGGTTGAGAACTTCGAATTCGGGGGCTTGTTTTTTGCTGAAATTTCGGGCGCGGCGCGTAATATCGTTTGCCTGCATCGCCGTTTCAGCGATTTGCTTCATGAGCGCAATAAGTTCATCCGTCGTGATGCGGTCGTTTTCCAGCCGATGCACACAGCCGTTGGCATAATTTGCGATGACGGTGAGGCGTTGTTGGATTTCATGGGCCAATCCTGCTGCTAATTCACCCATTGCTGACAAGCGGTGTGCATGTTCCAAGTCGTCAGGCACGGTCGAGCACTCTGTTTTTGGGGCGGCGGCCAACATAATTTGCCTCCATCTGGCAATGCAGTTTTGGCGGGGAAGAAATAGGAGGGACTATTTTTTGTACGCAGGGGTTTAGTGGAAAACCAGTAGTTTCTTGTGACCTGCTATATAACTAGACGTAACGCCGGCCCATTCTGTACGGGAATTCCCTGGAATTTGCAGAAATACTGAGTCTGGCCATCCAAGAAGCAATTTAAGGTGCTTTAGGGTAAGGGCTTACGGTTATTGTTTGGTTTTCTTGATGTTGCGGGCGATTGAGGAGCTTGAACGCATTGTTGGTTTTTCATCCGCAACATGAAAAACAGCAGTTGTGGTGATAAACTGTTCACACAAAAGCAATTGCGGTTTTAGCTCAACGATGCGATCAGAATGCCGGTCGCAACCGATACGTTGAGTGAAGTGACGCGGCCGCGGGGGGTGAGACGGCAGACGGCGTCGCAGTTCTCCAATGTCCGTCGTCGCAAGCCTTTTTCTTCGTTGCCGACGACCAATAACCAGTGTCGGTCCCTGTCAACTTCAGCCAGATCGGTTTCGGCGTGTTCCGATGTCCCCAGCACCCACAAACCGGCGGACTTTGCTGTTTCCAAGGTGCGGCTCAGATTGGTTTCCAATGCGAACGGGACATCGTCCAATCCGCCGGATGCGACATCGTAGACCGTGGAATTTAAGGGCGCCGAACGGTCTTTGGTGACGATGATGCCCTGGACGCCGAAAAACGCTGCGGAGCGGAAAATCGCCCCGACGTTGTGTGGGTCTTGCAGGCAATCCAGTGCCAGCCACACGCCGTAAGGTTCGCCTTCTTTCCACGTTTTGGCCTTGCCGAATAGGTTCTTCACCTCGACCGACTGGCGTGGCTGGACAACCACTTCACCGGCACCGGTGCGTCCCCCTTCTTTAGCAGCACCGGCTTTCGGCCGCCGGCGGGACTCCCGGCGTTCGGCACCATAAATCACTGGTATCCGATGTTCTTCAGCGATTTGCACAACATCGGCCCACGCTCCCGATGGGCGGTCGGTCGTGATTCGGACTTCACTGACATCCTTGGGGCGTGTTTCGAGCGCCGCTAGTACACTATGGGGGTTTCGCAGATGCAAAGGCACGGTTTGAGTGGCAGCCTTGTGTTCGGATGTCGTGGAAAACCGCGTTGAGACGTCGCGGGAGTGGCCGGATGTTAACGAAATCTCAGCGCAATTTCATCTGCCCGTTACACAATAATCTGCTGGCAGGGGCATTCCAGCTCCCCGTCGTTTGGATGGAAGTTTTGACGGAATAAACGACCTGTTGTCTCGTTTTTGCTAATGGATGACGGCGATGCCGCAAATGCTTCGCTCTCAAAAGGCATTTGGCAACAACGCCCAATTCGTGGAAGTCGTGTAAGTGGTTGGAGTTGGGGTGTCTTGAAACGAGGATCGCTCTTGACAGGGAAGGAGCCGTCGATTAGGCTGAATGTCATATCAAGCAATGTTGAAGTGTTCCCCACTCAATGGACGCGTCGATGTAAGGATTGTCCGAGACCGGAAGGACAGTTTTTGATGGTTTGCCTCCCTTGCCGGTACCTACCGTTGAAACGATATTCGTCCTCTTCCGAGGCGAACTATTCGACTTGAGAATTCTGCAAAAGGATCTCCATCCATGCTCTCGTTCTACGGAAAGAAGCAGCGATACTGCGACGGCGTTTCTCGCCGGGAGTTTTTAAGAGTTGGCGGATTTGCCGCCGGCGCACTCGGTGGGTTCGGCCTACCGCAACTCTTGCAGGCCGAAGATGCTGCGGGAACCGGGTCGTCCCATAAATCGGTGATTCACATCTTCCTGGGTGGCGGACCTCCGCACCAGGATATGTGGGAGATCAAAACCGATGCTCCGAAGGAGATTCGAGGCGAATTCAACCCGATTGATACCAACGTACCGGGTATTCAAATTGGAGAGTGTTTTCCCAAAATCGCCGCCATGATGGACAAGATGGCTGTGATTCGCTCGGTCGTCGGCTGTTCGGGGGGACATGATTCGTTCCAATGTTTCAGTGGTTGGAATCGGCGGTCGCTGGACTCCATTGGAGGGCGCCCCAGTATTGGATCAGCAGTGGCCAAGCTCAAAGGCACGGTCGAACCTGCGGTCCCAGCCTCGGTCGCACTGGCAGGGAAAACCAGTCATGCACCATGGTCGTATCCGGGAGGACCAGGATTCCTGGGTGCCGGCTTTAGCCCGTTTCAGCCGGAAGGCGAGGGCATGGCTGATTTGAAATTGAACAATGTTTCGCTCGATCGGTTGTCTGATCGCAAGAGCTTGTTGAAAGGGCTGGATGGCTTACGCCGCGATGTCGATGCCACGGGCATGATCGACGGCATGGATGCCTTCACGCAAGCCGCGTTTGGCGTATTGACATCAAGCAAGCTGGTCGACGCATTGGACATCAGTAAAGAAGATCCCAAAATCCGCGCACGTTATGGCGACGGAAAACCTTACAAATATCAATACGACGGTGCGCCAACCTGCAATGACCATCTGCTAATCGCCCGTCGATTGGTGGAAGTGGGCGTCCGTTCGGTTACGCTCTCTTATGGCCGCTGGGATAGCCATGGTGCCAACTTCGACCTTGTGCGACATCACGGCACGCGTCTGGATCAAGGGGTCGCAGCCCTGGTGCAGGACCTGGAAGAGCGGGGCATCTTGGATGACGTCACCGTCATTGTGTGGGGTGAATTCGGTCGCACGCCGCGTATCAATCCGGGAGCTGGACGAGATCATTGGCCACGCGTCAGTTGCGCATTGCTGGCCGGTGGAGGAATGCAAACCGGACAAGCCATCGGTGCGACGAACCGACTGGGGGAATATGCTCAAGAACGTCCGGTCGACATGCAGGAGGTCGTCTCCACGATTTATCACAACCTGGGCATCAATCCGATGACCACCACGCTGCAAGACCCAACGGGACGCCCGCAGTTCCTGACCGACATCCGCGAACCGATTCGTGAATTGGTTTAAAGCGGCATCCCTAAGGCCGAGAACTTAAAACACCCGCCCCGGAACGATTCGGGGCGGGTGTTTTTAATTAGTCGCCGGCACCAACTTCCATGGTGTAGGCCATTTGAATAATTCGCGTTTCATGCCGTTGGTGAGCGGTGAGCATGGTCATCCATTGCCGCAGTTCCTGGCGGAGACGTTCGGCGATTTCGTCGAGATCACGCCGCTGCTCGATCTGATTTCTAAACAGATACAATTCGTCGAACAGTTCTTCACGCTGCTCGTGTAGGACATCGACTTGCCGCGACCAATTGGGGAATTCTTCCAGCACCTCTCCTAGGTATTCGCTGCCGTCATCATTCATGTCGCTGGGAAGTGTATCCAATAAGGCGTTGAGCACCGCGAGCAACCAGCGACGCGTGTCGCGATTCGGGGGTTCCTCCAGTAGGTCGCGCAGGTCGCCCAGAAGAATGTACTCCAAGGCCATGTTCTCTCGGTTCGAACGATTTTTGGTATGATCAAACGAGTGTGACATGAACTGTCCTCCATTGCTCCATTTTCCACGATCAGCAACCTGGTCGTGATCGCTTAACGAATTGAACCACCCCACCGCATACGCAACCGGTAAGGACAATTGACAACTGCTGCCCATGGCGAATTTCGCCAAGGGCATACGTTCATAGCGGGTCCGTCATGATGAGCGAAATAATGTGTTCTCGCCGGACGACAATTTCGGCCACACGATAACGCGCGTCGATGCTTTGCCGCTTCGAGTCTAATAACGTGAAATGCGAATCTAGAGGTGTGGGGTCTGGGAAAAGGAGAAACTCTTCTTCCCAAAGCTAATGGATAGAATAAGCCTCTTGGATTCGGCTGTCAAATTTTTTTCTGCGTCTGTCGCTTCAGTCTACGAATCAAGAGCGGGATTTTAGGCAGTTCCGCAGCTGTTAAAATCCTCAGTCGGTATGGTTGTCACACCGGACTGCGGTTATTCTGTTGGAAGGTTTATGGGACCGCTCACGCTCGCTAACGGCGTCGCTCAGCGAATTCCAGCTCACAGCGTATTGGCGATGCAAATCCATTACACCTCCACCGGCAAACCGGAAGAGAGCAAAATCTCCGTCGGTTTTCGTTTCGCACGGGGGAAGGTGAAAAAAGAGTTGCGGCATATTCTGCTGAAAAATAACAGCTTCGAAATCCCCCCCGGCGACGGCAATCACCAGGTGACCTCTTCACAGACTCTAGAGGAAGCGACGCACGGGTTTTATTTCTATACGCATGCCCATGAAGACCTAAACATGAATGTCGACCTTGAGACTGGACATGCGGTTAAATAGCACGCAGACCCTACGTTTACATGTCAATAGATTGGAATCACGGCTATGAGGACGTATCGCTCACAACCTCACGTCAACCGTCGCCAACTGATGCAACTCGGCGCGGTGGGGGGATTCGGCCTGACGTTGCCAAGGTTATTGGCGGCCGAGAGCGTCACAGGCGCAGCGACGTCAACGGCGAAGATCAAGTCCTGCATTTTGATCTTCTATTATGGCGGTCCCAGCCATATTGATACGTTTGACCCCAAGCCCAAGGCGAGTGCCAATGTGCGGGGGGAATTTGCGACGATTGCCACCTCCGCGCCGGGGGTGTTCGTCGGAGAACATAATCAGCAGACCGCTCGCGTGATGGATCACGTCGCCGTGGTGCGGAGCATGCAGCATCCGATGCGAAACCATAACTCGGCCGCCGCCGAGGCACTGTGCGGGCGGACACCGGGTAACGGCGATTTGGAATTGTTGGCCGACGATGCGCTGAGCTTTCCGTGTTACGGCGCTTCGCTCAGTTATTTATGGCGTGACCAACAACTGGAACTGCCGGCGATTGCCCTGCCCCACGTGATGTACAACGTCGTGCAGTTGCCGGGACAATCAGCGGGGTTTCTCGGTTCGGCTTATCAGCCGTTTCAGATTGAAAAGGACCCCAACGCCGCCAATTTTAATGTCGAAACGTTGTCTCTGCCTGTTGAGGTGTCGGGGGCTCGGTTGGCTGAGCGGCGTCGGTTGATGGATGTCATCGACCACAAGTCGGCCGCTTCGAACATGAGCAACTATTACAACACCGCCTTTTCGCTCTTGAATTCTGAGACCGTTCGCCAAAGCCTACGCATCAGCGAAGAAACCGAAGCCATCCGCCAGCAGTACGGCCGCAATCGTTTCGGACAAAGCCTGCTGTTGGCACGGCGATTGGTCGAAGGGGGCGTGCGGTTCATCACCGTGTATGACGGCATCCGCAATGGCCAGACTGCCAACTGGGACAGCCACAGCGATAACTTTGCCCGACATCGCGACGTGCTGATTCCCCCCACCGATCAAGGTTATGCGGCGCTGATCGAGGATCTCCAACAGCGGGGATTACTCAACGAAACGTTAGTGATCGCCCTGGGCGAATTCGGCCGCACGCCGCGCATCAACGGCAATGGCGGTCGCGACCACTGGCCCGATTGTTTCCACGTCCTACTGGCCGGCGGCGGCATCTGCGGCGGCGCGGTCTACGGCAGCAGCGACAACATCGGCGCCTATCCGGAAACTAACCCCGTCACGCCGGGTGACCTGGCGGCCACGCTGTTTACGCGTTTCGGCATCGACCCCAAGCACGAAATCCACGACATCACCGGACGGCCTTACCCGTTGGCGAATGGGCGGGCGTTGGGGGATCTATTTGGGTGATTCGGGGCCAGCGGACCCTACGGGCGAAACAACGGCCACACTCGGCAGAGATCGACATCAGGACGGTTTCCGGGGGGATTGGTGATTTGGCAGCTTGGATGTAAAGAATGGAACGCTGATTGTACCAACGTCTGTTGGAGGTGTTCAAACGTGTGGGGGGGGACTCGCGACGTTAAATGTCGGACTGCACAGCAGAACTTACGAGGTGGGGCTGGCTGAGGTAACGAATTCATGAATCTTGGTGTTATTCCGCATCGTCCCACGACAGCAAGAGTGTTTCACTGTTCGCACCGACGACGGTGAGCACTCCGAACAATAGTACAGGGCAGTTTTGGGCGTAAAAGAAAACGTCGTGCTGATATCTGACAATTGAAACGAATTTGTGTGCAATCCGTCGTTCAAGTAACGAAGCTCGTGCCCATTCGTGTGGAACTTTGTCTAAAGAATAACGCAAAGACAATTGTCGAGGCGGCATAGATACGCTTCGTTGTGGAGTCTCATCCGAATTGCAAATGGACCAATCGACTCCGTGAGGATTTGCATTGAGTATGACGGATCGAGACTGCGTCAAATGGAATGTTGCCTGTGTATCGGAGTACGATATCGATTCAATGATTTCACCAGAGATCGTTTCAATTTCCTCGCCGGATGTTTGCGCCATTAGGGCTTGCTTGGCGTCGGTGATCGCAGCGTCGAGCGTGCCGAATTCATTCCAGGAAAAAGCCGGGCGTACAAGGTGAGGCGAGTTGTCTGATAACATTTCAGTTACTTTACTTCGGCTTTGCCAGACGAATTCGGGTATGTGTTAGTTTTTCACGGTAATAGTCATTGTCGAAAGCCAAGGCAGGCAACACACGGCCGGAAACACCGGCCCTGACCTAATTGTTTGTCTCCTCCGAAGCTCAATGCTTTGGCAACACGAGTTCCCCGTCGTCCCCCCTGTTCAAGCCACCAGATTGGGCAACCGTGATTCAGCCTGGATTGTTCAAATCGAAAGGCTGTATTTCTTAGTGCCAAAGTCAGAGCCTGTATTGCGTCCTCTCCGAGGATATGAAAGTTGCTCGGATCGATAGAGGGGATTCCGGCAACTTCTACATCACATTGCCATTCGCTGCCGTTATTGAAAACTTTAAACACGACCTCTGCCTCTTCAACATTCCCGTCCCTTTGTCGGAAAAACAGTTGCCGATGCATTTCACCTTCGGACATAGCGCATCCTTCCTGGGCGTGTACGGTTATGTTCAGATGGGCGTCGTTAACGACGGCAAAGCCGTCGGTTTGGACCGCGTTCGAACGCAAGACCAGTACCGATTACTCGATCTCACGAACTGCGAGTTTGGCTTTGGCGAGTGGAAATGTCGTGTGTTTATCGGCGCGGCTGTCGCGGATGACCTTGAGTGTGATGCGTTGGGAATTTAGGTCGATCTGGAGTGAACCGGGTAGGTAGCCTTGTACGGCGAGCAATTCCTTCTCAATGGCGGCTTCGTCGGGCGCTCCTTCGCCGCCGTAATGGCGAATCGCGAATACGATTTCGCGCAACAGCTCTTCATCGATCTGGTCTGCTGGGAGCTGCACGCGGACTTGTTCTCGCGGGAGCACTCGATCAAACGACGCGGGGAGACGTAAAAAGTGAACGTTGATATTGCCCGTGCTGTCCACGTCGACAATCTCCGCTGCTTCCCAGCGGGGCCGCACACGTTGGGCGATAATGCGCATGCCGGGCGTCAATTCCGCGGCCGGGTCCAGGGGAATGGTTCCCGGTGGCGGAGGCTCATTTGCTTGCAGACGAGTCTTTGTCCGCACCGTTTTTGAGTAATCCGGTTGTAGGCCGGCGGGAAAATCGGTACGCGGTTTGGTGGTGGTAGTCGGGGGGACAACGATCGGTGGTCGCTGCTTGCGCGGATTGGGAGACTGGTCCTCGATACGCTCGCGAGGTGTATTTCGCACGACCTTCGGCGGTTGTTGTTGTTCCATCCGTGGCGGTTGCCGTTGAATTCTGGCTGGCCGTTGCTGTTGTCCCCGCTGTCGCTGCGCGACTTGGCCGCCGGGTGGGAAGATAATGAATTGCACTGTCAGCGAGACAAAGAACAGGCCTACAGCTACGACAAGGCGCAGCATGGGACGGGCGATTTTACGCCAGTCGAGAATCAACGTGTAGATCACATAAAAGGGGGACAGGAAAAGACAGAACAGGCCCATCGGGGCCCCGTCTTTGAACGCCACGATGAGCAGGCTGATCTGGCCCCAAAAATAGATTCCCAGCCCGGTAAACGCGGCCAGGAGAATGTAGACCTTGCCGAAGTTGGGTACCATCAGAGCGATCGGAAAAAGCAGCACGAACACGCCGGCGATAATCATCAGCGGTAGCCAACTGGCCAATCCAATAGGCTGTGCGGACGTCTTCCGCGCAGCTGCGGATTTCCCGCGCCGCCCTCGCCGGGATGTCCCGTAATCGTAAAGGGGCAGCGGCTCCTCATCCGGCAATTCGGACCGCGAATCCAGCGGAACACGCATCGCCTCGCCGCACCTTTTGCAGCGGAGCGTCTTGCCGGCATATTTCTCAGCCACCTGAAACGGGCTGAAACAATGGCCACACTCGACAGAGATCGACATCAGGTGGTTTCCGGGCGCGAGAAAGAGAAGATGAGCCAATTCGCCATTAGTATAGGTTTGTAAATTATAGCAAATCATTGTGCGCACGTTCAAACGCGGGGCTGTCCCGGCTCGCGCAGCGGGTGGCCAAGCATTATTCTTCAGGGGCCGATGAATTTGCCGGGAAGTCTGCGACATTGCTTCGTGGTTGCCCAGACGGATCTATATTGATTGGAGTTCCCAGCCCGCAGGTATTGAGACCGTTCATGGGAAATCAGTTGGGAAACCTTGCGGGACATACGGATAAAAGGGCCGATATTCTAACGACCGTAGATTCAACCATTTCAAAACCTTCATGAACCGTTGGCGAGGCATCTCTAAACCGATACGTCGATAGTACGGCAATTCGTTTCACGAAGCGCCGCTACAGTCTCAGGCATTCCGTTCGCACTTGCTGAATGTCCGATATATTGATTCATGGACCGAATCCGGAGATGTAAAGATGCGAATCTGTGTTCTTGTAATGGCCGTTTGTCTTTTCTCAGTTCCCGCGTTCGGCGAGACACCCCCCAATTCCGAGCAGAACGACAGGGTCATGCCGGTGAGTTTTAATAGCTACTTCCAGGAACCGACTTGTCAAAGTTGCACATCCGACGGTTTTCTTGGTTGTGGTAATGGTTGCGACTCCTGTTGCCGCGAACGGCACTATTTGTTTCCACAGAGTGACAGCGGTTTCAATGTCTACGGCTGGTTAGATGCGGGTTTCATTGGGAACACAAGTAGCCCCACAAGCAAATTCAACGGTCCGTACAACGCCGTTGATCGCAGCAACGAGGCGATGTTCAACCAGTTTTACATTGTAGGGGAAAAAAGCCTTCCGCAGTGTGGCACCGGATTGGGGTTGCGGGTCGACTATCTGTACGGCGAAGACTACTTGCTTGCTGAATCCGCTGGGCTGGAAAGACGGCCCGACGGCGCCCCCCGCTGGAATCCGGAATATTATGGCTCGGCCTTTCCGCAGGCGTTTGCGTCGGTCGGTAATCAAGACCTCTCATTACAGGTGGGGCATTTTTATTCGGTCGTGGGCTACGAAGGTGTGATGGCACCGGGCAATTTCTTCTATTCTAAATCATATAGCTATCAATTCGCGGGACCGTTTACGCATTGGGGCGGACAGGTGAACTGGAATGTCGACGAATCCTGGACCGTGCAAGCGGGATTGACCAATGGTTGGGACACGTTAGATCGCACAAGTGACAGCGTTGGATTTGTTGGAAAAATCAAATACACGGATGTCAACAGCGGACTGTGGACATCATTCGCGATCGTGACCGGCAAAGAATTCAACAACCTGGCCGGTCTAAATATTCAGCCGGACTTCACCAATCGAACGCGGTATAGCTGGCTTGTGGGTGTGCCCATTAATTGCAAAACTGAATACATCTTTCATCATTGGCTGGGCATTCAAGAAGACGGCACACCCGACGGCGACCGTGCTGACTGGTACGGAATAGACCAATACTTGCTGTATACCATCAGTCAAAGCTGGCAAGCAGGGCTGCGATTCGAGTGGTTCCGCGACGAGGACGGAACCCGCATCGGTCTGAATCGGCCCAGCAATCCCAACACACCGCCGTTTCCAGGCAACGTCTATTCATTGTCCGCCGGTGTCAATTGGAAGCCAACCGAGAATTTCGTATTGCGACCGGAGATCCGCGCCGACTGGTACGATGGCTCCGCCTTGCGTCAACCGTTTAATGATGGTGTCGACGACAATCAGTTGATGCTAGGCTTCGATGCCATATTGCTGTTTTAGCAGGATGCATTCCCGTAGGTCCGGCTTTGCCGGACGAGAATGTCTATGACTTCATGTTGGTCCGTATAATCCGCTATTGATGGACGTTAGCAACAGTGAACGGCTGGTCGAACCGGGCCTACGTCCCTGGGTTGCTGGCTATTCAAACACCTCTCCCGCGGCTGCGCCGCCCCGAAAGCAGAATCTTTCGGGGCCACCCGTGCGAATCAGATCGTGGCATTTGACCAGAAATAGTGACCTGGTTCGGCACCTACGACTTCTTCGATTTCGGCTGCCAGTTCCTCATCAACGTCGTCATCATTTCCACGACGCAAGTCGGCGTATCCGGCACCGCGGATGAACAGTTCAAAATCGTTCGCAACTTTGTAACTGTCTTCCCACGATTCTACAGCGGGATCATAAGCCAACACCTCGCCGGATTCGACATTCAAAAGAATTTGATGTGGATCTGTGAATGCAATTTCTGTCAGATGGTGTGGCCGAACTCCGTTTCTCGAGTCCCACCATGTAATCATGGGCCATATCGGTTCTACGGGTTCCTGATTAGCAGTCAGCAGGTATTGATAATAGGGTCCACTATCGCCGAAGTATATTACTCCTAGACTCAATTTGCCGAATTGATATGAAGTTGTCAGTTTCACAAAAGTGTGCGGAAATGTCACGCCTAAACGAGACTCCGTTTCGGAAACATTAGCGAGCGGCGTTTGGAAAGGGGTTAGGGTATAAACGCCAGAAGATGTATTCGAACCAGCATATTTCTTATCAAGTTCATTGATAACTGCACTCAAGGTGGGCAGGGGCATGGAGGTCTCCCTTATTGAAGATGCCAAACGGCTTCTTTTCCCGTGTGAGTCGTTTCGGAACGGGTACTTCGTAACACCCTTGTTCAACATGATGATGAACTATTTTGGTGTTTGCAAATATGGATGCGGAGTGATCCGGAAATATGGATGTGACGTCGGTCCGGCAATTACTCGATTGGGCGCCGTTAACGACGGCGAAGCCGTCGGTTTGGGTTGGTTACGCCAGCAGTGCTTCACGGACCGCTCCGTCGCCGGCGGGGCCGATGAGGCGGTTGTCTAGGCCTTGGAAGGGGTAGGTGAAGCGGTGGGCGTTCATGCCGAGTTGGTGGAGGATGGTCGCTTGCAGGTCGGGGATGCTCATTTTGTCTTGCGTCACGAAATAGCCCAGGTCGTCGGTTTCGCCGTGCGTGATGCCCCCTTTGATCCCGCCGCCGGCCATCCAGATACTGAAGCAGTGCGGGTGGTGGTCGCGGCCGAGGAATTTGGAGCCGTTGCGTTCTTCGTTCATGCTCGTGCGGCCGAATTCGCCGCTCCAGACGACGAGCGTTTCATCCAGCAGCCCTCGGTTTTTCAAATCACGCAGTAGCGCGGTGATGGGGCGGTCAATTTGTTTGACCTTATCGGGCAGGCCGTAGACGATGTCGTTCCCCTTGCCGGTGCCGTGAAAATCCCAGCCCCAATCGAACAGTTGCACGTAACGCACCCCCTGCTCTACCAACCGCCGCGCCAGCAAACAGTTGTTAGCAAACGATGCTTGACCCGGCTGCGTGCCGTAGGCTTCGTGGATGTGTTTGGGTTCGCGGCCGATATCCATGACCTCAGGAACTGCCATTTGCATGCGGTAGGCGAGTTCGTATTGGCTGATCCGGGAGAGCGTTTCAGGGTCGCCGACGGTTTGCAGTTCGATTTCATTCAACTTGCGGAGCGCGTCCAAACTGCGGCGACGGACGTCGCGGTCCATGCCTTTGGGGTTGGAGACATACAAAATCGGATCGCCCGTCGTGCGGCATTGCACCCCTTGGTAGACCGATGGCAAAAACCCCGTACCCCACAGACTTTTGCCGCCGCTGGGATCGGTGCCACCGCTGAGCAACACGACAAAGCCGGGCAGGTTCTGGTTTTCGCTCCCTAGGCCATAGGTGATCCACGAGCCCATGGCCGCTGCCCCGAAGCGTGGCGAACCGGTGTAGAGCAATAGCTGTGCGGGGGCGTGGTTGAATTGGTCGGTGTGCATCGACTTGATGACGGCAACGTCATCGATCACCGAACTCAGGCCGGGCAACAGTTCGCTGACAAGCATGCCGCATTCCCCTTGCGGCGTGAATTTGTAAGGCGTGCCGAGTAGTTTGGGGTGTCCTTTGATGAAGGGAAAGCGTTGGCCTTTCATCAGTTCATCGGGACAGGGCTGCATGTTGTGTTTGACCAGTTCGGGCTTGAAGTCAAACAATTCGTGCTGTGGCGGTGAGCCGGCCATGTGTAGGTAAATGACGTTTTTCGCCTTGGGGGCAAAGTGGGGCTGTTTGACTGCCAAGGGATTGACCGCTTCGACGTTCGGCGTCGCCGCCGGTGCGTTGCCGGAGAGCGCGGCGAGTGCTAAGCTGCCGAGGCCGACATTGCAATTGCGCAGAAAATGCCGCCGCGTTTGGAAGAGCGCTTGTTGATGGGCGATATGCATGGGGTCAATTCTTGCTTAAAACGGCATCGAGATTTAATAACACATTGGCGACAACGGTCCAGGCAGCCAGGTCGGCCGGCGGCATCCCGTCGGGCAGTTCTCCCAACGGAATCGTCGCCAACTCGACGGCAGCGGTTTCATTTTGTTGATAATGTGCAAGTTCGCTTGTGAACAGTTCCGTCAATGCGTCGACTTGTGCAGCAGCTGGTGGGCGAACGAGACAGAGCCGGAGGGCGAATCGCACGCGCTGGTCGGTGGTTTGGCCTCCTTCATTATAGATGCGACGTGCCAGGGCCTGCGCGGCTTCGACATAGACCGGATCATTGAGTGTTACGAAGGCCTGCAGCGGGGTGTTGGTGCGGATGCGGCGCATGGCGCAGACTTCGCGGCTGGGGGCATCGAAGGTGGCCATCGACGGATAGGGAACCGACCGCCGCCAGAAGGTGTACAACCCGCGGCGATACTTGTCCTCCCCAGTGCTAGTGGCCCACTTTCGGTCACGACCGTTGAAGGCTGCCCGCCAAAGTCCCGGGGGTTGCGGCGGAAAGACAGAGGGACCGTGAATTTTGCGACTCAACAGACCGCTCAGCGCCAGCGCTTGGTCGCGAACCATCTCGGCTTTGAGACGAAATCTTGGGCCGCGCGACAAGAGCACGTTGTTCGGGTCGTGTTCCAGCAATTGCGGCGTGACCTGTGCGGATTGTTGGTAGGTGGCGGACAGGACCATCTGTTTGAGAATCGCTTTGGTATCCCAGCCGAGTCGCACATATTCTGTGGCCAGCCAGTCGAGCAATTGCGGGTGGCTGGGAGGGGCGCCTTGTGTGCCAAAGTCTTCTTCGGTGGTGACAATGCCCCGACCGAACAAGCGAGCCCAGTAGCGATTCACGGCGACGCGCGCCGTTAATGGGTTTTCCGGATCAACGAGCCATTGGGCGACGCCGAGTCGAGTGGCGGGCGATTTCGGGGCGGCGGGATGAAACGCGACCGGCAGTACGGGCGTGAGTTCCTCACCGAGACTGAGGAAGTTGCCTTTGACCATCAGATGCGTCTTCCGGTGTTTCTCGACAGGCAACTCCTGCATGACGGGGAGGGTCGGAATGGCGGGCTTGGCGGCTTGCAGCGCAGCGATCTTGTCGCGCAGTGGTTTTAGTGCCGGGGCGGATTCGCAAAAATACTTGTGCAGCTTTTGAGACTGGGCGGCATCCCGTGCATTCGACGGTGTGCCGATAATCGCCAGTATTTCCGCCGGTAGTTCCAATCGCTGGGCAGCGGCGGGGTCGTTGGTGATTGCAATGCGAAAGCGTCCGAGCGTTTGCCGTGGTTTTTCATTTTGCTGTTCGAAGCGGAAGGTGAGCGTTGTTGCCTCATCGGAGGTTTGTGGCAGCGATTTTTTGAGAATGAAAACAGCCGCGTGCGGTTGTTGTTGCTGTGAATCGACGGACCACCCTTGTTTTTTGAGGTTCTTCCCACTTGTCGCTGCTTGTGCTGAAAAATTAGCGGCGGAAAAATCTGCCGCAGCGCGCTCCCACGGTTGATCCACGTCGTCAACTGTCAATGCAAACTGCGAGAGTACAAAATTGCCCGCTGCACCGCGGCCGGAACCAGCCTCGGGTAAAGTGAGATCGGGGATCGCCTCGAGTCGAACAGCACTCACGTTCCGGAGGCTTGTCTGGGTGGTGATGGTATATGTATCAGTCGCGGGGGAATCACCGCCGGCGAGGAGGGAACCGTCCGGCAATGTCTGGAACGTGGTCCCGTTGGTCGACTCGATGTTTTGGGGAGTGATGACAAACCACTCGCCGGCGTTTTGCAGGTTGCTTTCCCAGGTCGTTTGTGCTGCGGCGATTTCCGGAGTTTCTAGTTGAGCGCGGGTTTTGGCAATTTCGGCATCGAGTCTCTGGTTCTCAGCTGCGATTTCCGCCGTGGGGGCGGGGATGGTCGGGGATTCATCCGGCTGGTCGTTGTCGCCGGTCTGATTGAAGAATGCGTAGAATTGGTAGTATTCCTTTTGGGCGATCGGGTCGTACTTGTGGTCGTGGCAAGTGGCGCAGCGCATCGTCAGGCCCATCCAGACCTGCATGGTGGTGTCGACACGGTCACGGACGGCAGCGACGCGGAATTCTTCATCGTCGGTGCCCCCTTCGGTGTTGGTCATCGTGTTGCGATGAAAGGAGGTCGCCATCCGTTGCTGAAGCGTAGCCTCGGGGAGCAGGTCCCCGGCGATTTGCTCGATCGTAAATTGGTCGTACGGCATATTGTTGTTGAAGGCGTCGATCACCCAATCGCGGTACCGCCAGATTTCTCGTAGTGGGTCAGACCCGTATCCCTTGGAGTCGGCATACCGAGCGAGATCAAGCCACATTTGCGCCCAGCGTTCGCCGTAGGCGGGGTCTTGCAGAAAAGTATCAACCAAGTTCTCGTAGGCCTGTGGATTATTGTCGTTGACAAATGCTTCGACTTCGGCGGGCGTGGGAGGGAGGCCGCGTAGGTCGAAACTGAGGCGGCGAATCAACGCGTAACGATCCACTTCCGGCGAGGGGGCGAGGCCGGCCTGTTCGAGTCGTTTTAGCACAAAGTGATCGATCGTATTGCGCGGCCAGTCGGTGTTGGTGACCATTGGCGGTTGGGGACGTACTAGTTTTACAAATGCCCAGTGCCGCGCATAAGGGGCGTCCTGGTTGATCCAACGGCGGAGCACATCGATTTGCAATTTTGTGAGCGGATCGCCTGTCTCGGCCGGAGGCATGCGTAGGCTGTCGTCGTCAGCGCTGATGCGGGCGATCAGTTCGCTCGTAGCGGCATTGCCGGGGATAATGGCTCGCTCACCGCTGTCTGCTTCGCCGAGGGCCGCATCGCGCACGTCGAGTCGCAAGCCTCCCTCACGGGAGCCGGCATCGGGACCGTGGCAGGGGAAACATTTCTTAGACAGGATCGGGCGGACGTCACGATTGAAGTCCACCGGTTTTTGATCAGCCGCCGCTAACGGGCTGGCTGCAACCCATGCTCCCAGAAACGCCGTCACGATCAGTAACGGTGCGTATTGCTGCATCGACGGACCTCGCAGTCGTGAAACCTAGAACCAGTTTCAAAACCCGGCTGTGCTTGCTACAGACACTAAAATCCAAGAGTCCACGCAACGCGTCAGAGGGTTTTGAAACCAATTGTAAGAAGAATCGGCCAACACGCATTATAGCACGCCCGTGGCCTCAATGGCATCGTCGAATGGCGGGGGAGAGTTACTGAAAATGTTTGACGATGCCGTGAGTGACGCGTTCGATTCCCGACGGAGTCCGCAGCAGCAGCCCTCCTTCTTCGTCAATTCCCTGGCAAATGCCGGCGATGTCGTTCTGGTGGTTTTCGATGTAGACGGTTTTCCCCCGCAGTAGGGAAAATTCCTCCCACCGGCGGGCCAGTTGCGGATCGCTGGCCGAAAGCCAGGCGAGGCGTTGCTCGAGCATGTGGAGCACCTCGATCAGGATCTCAGAGAGTTCGAATTTGTTGCCGACGGCATCACTGAGTGAAGTGGCGGTGGCTTGTAATTCAGCCGGGGCGGATTTCAGTGAGTTGTTCACATTCAAGCCGATGCCGATCACTAGGATGTCACGGCGCTGTGGCGGGACTTCGACTAATATTCCGCACACTTTTTTCTCGTGCAGGAACACATCGTTCGGCCATTTTAGTCCGATGTCTGCTTGGGGAAATCGCTGGCGCAGGGCCTCACAGACGGCGACGCCGACCGTGAGTGAAATTTGCGGATGTCGCGCTACAGGAAGTTCCACAACGTCGGGGCTGACGAGTACCGAGAAGGTCAAGGCCCCGGCGGTTGACCACCATCGATTGGCACCCCGTCCGCGTCCGCCGGTTTGTGCGGGGGTGAGCACCAGACTGGGGGTCACGACGAACGGATCGTTGGCCAACTGTAACCCGCGATCATTGGTCGAGGCCAACGTCTCATGGAAGTCGATGGACTGGATGAACGTTTCCGATGCGATGCGGTCCAAGTCAAACGCAGCCGGAGTTTCCTCATCAGCAGGGTTCATGTGTTCGACGGCTCACACGGGGGGCGGGGAATGAGGGCGATGACATTCGGTAGCATAAGGTAGTGGACCGGCGGCCATCCCGCAAATGCTACCGGCCGCGCTACGAAAAACGGCCTCGGTTCCGAAGTTAGGAACCAAGGCCGCAATTGGATGATCAGTATCGAGGCGTTGTGTTGATCGCCTATTTTTGGTTTTGCTGGTGGAATTGTTGCAAATTGCACAGCAGACCGTTGAGGTCGGTCCGACCGGACAGTACCAGCTGCTCGCCGAGTTCCAACTGACGGTTGAGACGTTGGATTTCCAACAAGCGTTCGATTTGGTCTTGGTTGGCGAATCCAAGTTCGACGGCGATTTCACCAAAGAACTTGCCATGCCCATTGGTTTCCTGGGATTCCAGGATGTGGTCGATTTGTTCAACGGACAGCAATCCCAATCGCAGCGCAAGAGCGCCGGTGGTATTTCCGACGTTGGCCCATTCGCCGGGGATGGGGACTTCACCTTCTTCGAGTCCCAACTGCGTTTGCAGAAATTCGGTAAACGGTTCGCAGGTGGCTGCAATCATGATTTCGTTTTCCTTAAGTTCGGTTGGGGCGTAGCGGGCCGCTTTTGGCGTTTGCAAAGTCGTCCCCATGCATGGTGCTCTAGCGTTGGTGTGCGGGGTATTGCGAAGGCTTAAACGCATATCAATTTGCATGAAGGATAGCTCAAACGCTGCGAAACGTGGCCTGTCACCGCGAATTACGCAGTTTTCGTGTGGGACGCGCCCGATCATTCCGGTTTTTCGGAATTCCCAGGACAAATTTGCCCTGCATGGTTTTTCGACCTAGGTTTGAAATGCGAATCCCTATCTTTGGGCACAAGGATTTTCTCGGAGAACTGTAATTCTACGAGGAATGGCGGGCAATCGGGCCTGGGATTCGTACTTCCCGTGTCGTTGAATTGGTGGCAGTCTTCAACGACTCGCAAACAGTTATCTTTTTGCGATTACGTTATGGGGCAATTTATGAGTCGGCAGGACTTTCAAAAAAAACTCGATCGTGTTCTGGGGTGTCCCGCGAACTTGCTGAGCCCGCGCCTTCGTCGCGCACTAGGCTTTGACAAGGTTGAATACGATCTTTATATGGCCTCGGATGACGGTCGCTCCAATATCCAGCAGAAGCTGGATCGCATTTTGGGAAGCGGAGCGGGCCAACTGCCGTCACGGGTCAAACGCGGACTGGGTTTTGAATCGTTGGAACAACGGTTAGTGATGAGCGCTACGTTGGGCGCCGGCGACGAAATCTTGAACTGGACCGACGCCGATGGCCAAACGCAAGCCCTGGATGTCACCAGCGGCAGCGTGGAAGTCCACTTCACGGATAACGTGGGAAATACCGGTGACATCACCGAAGTACGACTGCTGTCAAATGGCGCAGGATTTGATGTCTCGACGTCGAATATTGATCTGATCAACTCCAACGGGAACCAACTCGGCGCTTTGAACATTGGTGTAAACGTTGGCGGAGAGTTGGCCGATACGGATGGCACCGTCGATACGATCACGGCCTCCACGTCTATTCAAGGTCCCCTTTTCATCGATGGGGATGTTGGCAGCATTGATGTCGGGGGCAACGTACAAGACTCTATCACCGTTACCGGCGACCTCGATTCGGTTTCAGCAGGCGGTGACATTGTGGGTGATATCTCTGCGGGAGATGCACAGGGAGACTTTTCGCTGTCCGATAACGACTTCTCGTACAATGCAACGTTCGGCGAATCGACCGCAGTGACTTTTGACGGGACAACAGAAGGCATCGAGACGCTCGATGAATCCGCACAAGCGGTCCGCGCCATGTCACCGTCGCAGTTCCGATATCTCACTGCAGACCAAGTTCCGGATTTGTCCGTAGAACAAATCGCCAGCATCAGCAATGCAAACCATTTCTATAACATGTCATCCTCGGCAAGAGGCGCGTTGAGTGCGGAGCAGGTGCAGGCACTGGATACATCAAACATTAACATCGGGTATCTGACCTCGGCACAGCGTGCGGATCTAACGGCTGATCAGGTGCAGTCGGTGTCAGGATCCAATTTGCGTTATCTGCCGGCCTCGCAGGTGCAGCATATCTCGGTCGACCAATTGTCGGGGATCACGAACGCCAGTCATTTCTACCGCATGTCGTCCGACGCGCGGGGTGCGTTGAATGCTGAGCAAGTGCAGGCGCTCAATACGTCGGTAGTCAGCATACGATATCTGACCTCGGCACAGCGTGCGGATCTAACGGCTGATCAGGTGCAGTCGGTGTCAGGATCCAATTTGCGTTATCTGCCGGCCTCGCAGGTGCAGCATATCTCGGTCGACCAATTGTCGGGGATCACGAACGCCAGTCATTTCTACAACATGTCGTCCGACGCGCGGGGCGCGTTGAGTGCGGAACAGGTGCAGGCACTCGATACCTCAAACATTAGCATCGGGTATCTGACTTCGGCGCAGCGTGCGGATCTAACGGCCGATCAAGTTCAAGCCGTTTCAGTGTCGACGTTGCGATACTTGCCGGCCTCGCAAGTGGAGCATATTTCGGTTGACCAATTGTCTAGTATCACGAACGCCAGTCATTTCTACAACATGTCGTCCTCGGCGCGAGGCGCATTGAATGCGGAACAGGTGCAGTCGCTGGATACCTCGATCATAAACATCGGGTATCTGGCCTCAGCACAACGTGCGGATCTGACGACCGATCAAGTTCAAGCCGTTTCGGTGTCGACATTGCGCTACTTGCCCGCTTCGCAAGTGCAGCATATTTCGGTCGATCAATTATCAGCGATCACGAACGCCAGTCATTTCTACAACATGTCGTCCTCGGCGCGAGGCGCATTGAATGCGGAACAGGTGCAGTCGCTGGATACCTCGATCATTAGTATCGGGTATCTGACCTCGGCGCAGCGTGCGGATCTAACGGCCGCTCAAGTCCAAGCCGTTTCAGTGTCGACGTTGCGCTACTTGCCGGCCTCGCAAGTGCAGCATATTTCTGTCGATCAATTGTCAGCGATCACGAATGCCAATCATTTCTACAACATGTCTTCTGACGCGCGAGGCGCGTTGAACGCCGAGCAAGTGCAGGCGCTCAATACGTCGGTGGTCAGCATTCGATATCTGACATCGGCGCAGCGTGAGAATTTGACGCCGGAACAAGTGCAGTCTCTCTCATCTGCAAATATTCGCTATTTGCCGGCTTCGCAAGTCCAGCATATTTCGTTGGAACAGCTTGCGGGGATCACAAATTCGAATCATCTACGACAGATGACAGCTGAGGCGCGGAATGCTTTGTCGCATGATCAAGTTGGGGCCTTGAGCACTACGCTGGGCGGGTTTGGCTACGAAGGTTCCGCAGGCGATGATTCCTTGACGGGTAATGCCAATAGCAATCACATGGAAGGTTTGGGTGGCGATGACACAATATCAGGCTTGGCGGGAAACGATGTGATCAACGGCGGAGCCGGCGACGATGTGTTGCTGGGCGGTACCGGAGACGACTTGTTGGTTGGCGGTGGAGGGAACGACTTGTTGATTGGCGGTGGAGGGAACGATGTGATGCAGGGGGAAGCGGGGGATGATACCTTCAGATTCGACGACGCTACCGGGGGCGACGTCTATACGGTCAATGGAGGCGAAGGGCAGGATGCGATCGACCTGCACGCATTCTCCATTGAAGACGTTCACGTTGAGGCGGATCGCATTCGCTTACAACTCGATGACGGTTCGCAGGTGACGATTCATCACGCCGGCATCGAATCTGTTGAGCTATCCGATGGAAGCCATGCCTTATCATCCCTGTTATCGGCCAATGCGGGGACACTGGACCTGATCGCGCATTGGGAACTGGATGGGAACGCGACGGATGCAACCGGTAATGGACATGACGCCACAGTCTTGAATGGCGAAGGCGACGAGTTCACGACCGGCCTTGTCGGTGACGGAGCTGCGCATTTCGATGGCGAGAATGATCTCATCCAAACCCCGAGTGGCGAAAGCCCGCAATTGACGGGCGATTACACGACATCGGTTTGGATCCGTCCCGATGCGTCGCAAAATGACTGGGCCGGGATCTATGCGGCGACCAACGCCAGCGGGTCGACAAATCATTGGAATCTGCAATTCGACAATTCTGCGCAACAAAACATTGTAATCTATCACGCCAATAGCGGGAGTTGGGACACAGGGATTGATCTTGCCGATGTCGCCGACGGCGGATGGCACAATATCGTCGTGGTGCGGGAAGGAACGACGATGTCAGTGTATCTTGACGGAGAACTGGCGAAGACGGGCACGTACAATTCCAATCCGTTGGGCAATGCCGATCACTTTAACATCGGCGGTGAACGAACAAGCTTGAACAAATACCTGTACTCGGGCGACATCGACGATGTGCGCATCTATACCGGTGCGCAGCCAGAAGACGTGCTCGAGTTCCTGTTTCAATCGAATAATGACACACCGCAGACAACGGGACTTGGCGACGTCAATGTGACGGAAGATGCGGTGGATACTGTGATCAATCTAAACGATGCGTTTAGCGACCAGGAAGATACTGCCGGCGAACTAACGTATGACGTGAAATGGATTACGAATGCAACGTTGTTTGATGGAATGATCATCGACAATGCAGGCAATTTGACGCTCAATTACGCGGCCAATGCTTTCGGCTCATCAGAGATCACGATCCGTGCGACCGACACCGGTGGAAAGTTCATCGAATCGACGTTTACAGTAAATGTCTTAGCCGAGAACGACACCCCGGAAACATCAGGATTGTCGGACGTCCATGTTACAGAAGATGCAGTCGATAGCGTGGTCAATCTGTATGACGCATTTAGTGATGTGGAAGATGCGGACAGCAATCTGACGTTCAGTATTCAAGGCAACTCCGATGCTTCGTTGTTTGATAGCGTCACGCTCGACGATTCAGGCAATTTGACGCTCAATTACGCGGCCAATGCTTTCGGCTCATCAGAGATCACGATCCGTGCGACCGACGCCGGTGGTAAGTTTATTGAATCGACATTTACCGTCAACGTCGCGGCCGCGAACGATGCCCCAGTGACAACCGGTTTGGATGTCGTCAACGTGGTCGCTGATGCGAACGATACGAGCATCGACCTGACCGCCGCCTTCGACGACCTCGAAGACGGACCTGATGGCTTACAGTACAGCGTGGAGGGGAACACGAACGCTGCCATATTTGACGGTGTCACGATCGACGAGGCGGGGAATCTGACGCTGGACTATTTGGCAAACACTTCCGGTTCGTCGGAAATCACGATTCGTGCGACCGATACCGGAGGGAAATATGTGGAATCGACCTTCATCGTCAATGTTGCAGCCGCCCCGCTGGTTCTACAAGAGAGCGACAACGGTCCTGTTGAAGAGTTATACGGTGAAGAAATAGTCAACGATGAGCCGGAGCCAATCATCGATGCGGATGCCGATGACGATTTGATGAAAAAATATTTCAACAACGATGTGCCACAGGAAACCGGGATTCGTTGGTTTTCCACGACGGATGAATTCAACCTGCCGGCTAGCTTCCTAAACGGTCTTCCCAGGAACGACGTGCCTTTAGGGCTGCTATCGCAATCTTATTTAGGATTGCGTGATTTCAATGATTACTTCAAGGATCCTCAGTCGCCTGAATCCCACTACAGACATGATACGCTCTATGAACAAAGCCAATATGGGTCCGGTCAAGAGACGCTCGAGGAATGGCTCAAAAAGCATGGGCTGAATTCGATCGACGGCAAACCGGTTGAGCCTCCTTCGGGACAAGTGAATGGTGAAGCGCCGGTTGATGATTACGATTTCGAACGTGCGAATGAGCACGGGGAAAAACAGGCGTCACATCAACCCGAGGCCGTCGAGGAGTCGGGCCAACTCAACGAGTGGGATGTGGACCAAGCCCTGAAAGTGATCTACGAGGATGGTCAGGAGTTGCTTTCTCCCGGGCTGTCAACAAATGAGGTGACACCGTCACAACCAGTGTCCGACCTCTTAGTCACGGACTATACAGCGGGGGGTGGATCTCCTATGGATCTGGAGTCGGCTGATACGGACAAATCCGCGCCAAACTTAGGCTTCTTTGAGCGCGGGGTCGAATTGTTAGCTGCCGCCGCCGGGGCTATGGTTGTGGGATCATCGGCACGCGGGAGCGACGATGACGTCGACTCCACTGCTTCATCCACCGCGCCGCGCGGGCGGGGGCGTCGAAACGATTCCCCGCGACCATAGCGTGCGACAGTGCAAACGGGGCGATTTGGATCGGAGCAGTCTTTTCTTGCGGTAGTTTCCAGGTCGAAATCTGGAATCGCACCTACGCAAAACGTGCATCGGGCGTTAAGATCCGTTAGGATACGACGTCGTCATCTCGCAATAATTCGCTTGGTCAACCTTAGGCCCAGCTTGGGGCCACCGCCGCGCTGAGCATACTTGAGCGGTGCAGGTTCCCTTTCGCGGTGTGATGAAGACATCCTGATTTGTCCCGAAGCCAACAGGGAGGCTGATCGCATGAGTGTCGCACAAGCTACCAGCGAACAAAACTATCATACGTCGCTCGACGAAATCGACCACGCATTGGACGAGTTACAGGCAGCCAAACCTCGCTTCCAACAGACATCGCTCGACGAGTGGATGCGGCTGGTCGAAAGCTGCATTCCCACTGTTGTAGACAGCGCCCGCGAATGGGTGGACACCGCTTGCAAAGCGAAGGGGATCGCTCCGGCAAGTACAATTCGGGCTGAAGAGATCACGGCAGGACCGGCGGCGGCATTGCGCTACTTACGGTTGCTGCATGACAGCCTAGGGGACATCGCTAAACAGGGCCGGCCCCAGCTTCCCGGACCGATTCGGCAGGAACCGGGCGGGCGCTTGTTCGTGCGATTAGCCCCGGTCAAACGCCGTCACGACGCCTTGTTGTTCACGGGAACGACCTCTGATGCCTACATGGAAGCGGGAGTCACCGCTGAAAGTGTGGCTGCGCAAGAAATGCCCCTGCACCTGAGCGGAAAAGGTGGATCGCCACGGATTTCTTTAGTGCTGGGTGCCGGCAACGTCTCCTCGATTGCCATGACTGATACGCTGACAAAAATCTTTCAAGATGGCTGTCTGGTCTTACTGAAGATGAACCCGGTGAATGAATATCTGGGGCCGATTTTTACAAAGGGCTTGGCGCCGCTCGTTGAGGCGGGATTTTTAAGAATTATTTATGGCGGTGCAGAAGCGGGGCAACATGCCATCGCCCACAAATCCACAGACGAAGTGCATATCACCGGCTCAAATTTCAGCCACGACGCGATTGTGTGGGGGCCTCCCGGTCCGGAACAGGATCGTCGTAAACGGGAGAACGATCCGGTCTTGGATAAACCGATCACAAGCGAATTGGGCAATGTCACGCCCTGGATCGTCGTTCCCGGCGACTACACGGAGAAGCAGCTTCAGTTTCAAGCGGAAAACCTAGCGGCGTCGGTGATGAACAACGTGTCGTTCAACTGCTTGGCGACGAAGGTCATTGTCACCTGGCGCGACTGGCCGGACCGGCAGCGATTTCTTGATAAGCTTCAAGCGATCTTCGACAGCACGCCGCCCCGCAAAGCCTACTATCCAGGAGCTGCAGACCGCTTTCGTGAATTCGCCGGTAAGGAACCTACCGGTGTTCCCGAAGGGACATTGCCGTGGACGTTGATCCGCGACATCAATCCTGATGAGGATCCGAAGTTTGTCGAGCGGGAATCGTTCGTGTGTGTGACGACCGAAACCGCTCTAGAGGCCGACTCGCCGCAGGATTTTCTCAAAGTCGTCGCCGATTTTACGGAGAACCGCCTGTGGGGCACATTGTGCGCTGCCGTGATGGTGCCGCAATCATTTCGCAAGTCGGGGGAAAACAAAAAATTGTTCGACGACTTTCTTGCTCGACTGCGTTACGGGGCCATCGGCGTCAACCAATGGCCCGGGCTGGTCTACGGATTGATGACGCCGCCCTGGGGTGGACATCCCGGTTCGACGCTCGACGATCCGCAAAGCGGCGTTGGCTGGGTGCACAATACGTTTTTCCTGGACGGCATCGAAAAGACCATCACCGAGGGACCGCTCACCGCTTCCCCCAAACCGGTTTGGTTTCCAACCCACAAAAACCCCGAACCGATTTCTTGGAAGCTGGTCGATTTTTATGCCAAGCCTTCGACGTGGAACTTGGTACGTCTGCTGGGTTCGGCCGTTAAAAATGGCCTGTGATTCAATCGCATGAATCGCCCGGGTACCTACGGTCCGCAGACGATCCATGTGTTCATCAGCACATGCTGGTTCGCTGCACCACTCGAAACGTTGTTGCGCCCCTTAAACTTTTAGGAATGTCTCCCATGAAGCGACGGTTATCAGGGATTTTTTTGTGCGTCTGTCTGGCCGGACTGCTGGACAGCCAAACTGTGAGCGCCGAAGATCAACCCGCGACGGCTGGAACTGTCGAGAGGGGATTTCAATCGATCTTCAACGGCAAGGACCTCACGGGCTGGGAGGGGAATTTTAAACTTTGGAAGGTACGCGACGGAATGATCGTCGGCAACTCGCCTGGAATACGTCAAAATGAGTTCCTCGCCACCAAAAAACAGTACGGTGATTTTGAATTGCGGCTGGAGTTTAAGCTACATGAGGGCGAGGGCAACTCAGGAGTCCAGTTCCGTACCCGTCGCGTCCCTGAGAGTAGCGAGGTCGAAGGGTATCAGGCGGACATCGGGGAGAACTATTGGGGATGTCTCTACGACGAACATCGCCGCCGCAAAGTGTTGGCACAAGCAGGGCCGAAATTGAAGGATGTCTTAAAAAAAGACGATTGGAACGAGTACGTCATCCGAGCACAGGGCAATCATATTCTGCTCAAGATCAACAGCGTAACGACCGTTGATTATCATGAAGAGGACCCGCAGATTGCTCGCTCGGGGATTATTGCGATACAGGTCCATAGCGGCCCGCCGTTGCGAGTTGACTTTCGGAAACTGAGAATTCGCGAGTTGAACAAAAAAAACTAGCACCGCGCGGGGTACGGTTGCCCATTCACAAAGCCAAGTATTGTTGAGAGATGCCTCGACGCCGGTCACGGTTGGCCCATTCACCGGGGATTTTGATGACAGAGGATAGACTGACGTATCGGCAGGCCATCGATTATCTGATGGGGCGGATCAACTACGAACGTTTGGCAGCTAACCAGTACTCGGCACGCGATTTGAAACTCGACCGTATGGGGTCGCTGTTACAAGCCTTGGGCAACCCACAAGATTCGCTGCCTGCCGTGCATATCGCAGGGACCAAAGGTAAAGGCTCGACGGCGATGATGACCGCGGCGATGCTCACCGCTGCCGGATATCGCGTGGGCTTATACACATCGCCGCACATCACACGGCTGGAAGAACGGATGACGGTCAATGGCCGGCCGCCGAGTGAAGCGGAAATGGTTTCGCTGACGGCTCAGTTACGGACCGCGGTAGAAGTCGTCGATGCGCAGGGTGAATTGGGGCCGCTGACATATTTTGAAATTCTCACGGCGATGGCCTGGTTGCTGTTTCGCCGTGAAAACGTAGATATCGTTGTCTTGGAGGTGGGACTGGGGGGCCGTTTGGATTCCACCAATCTTTGCCGACCGGAAGTGACGGTCATTACCAGCATCAGCTTGGATCACACGCAAATTTTAGGGGCGACCTTGGATAAAATCGCTCGGGAAAAAGCGGGCATACTGAAGCCGGGTATCCCGTTGATTTGCGGCGTGACTGCACCCCTGCCCCGAGAAGCCATTGAGCAAATTGCCAACACGCGCAACGTGCCAATTCTGCAACTGGGGCAGGAGCTGAGCTTTCAATACGAGCCAAAAAGTGAGTCCGAGTCGCCACCGCAGGGGGTGGGGGGAACGTTGGTTGTGACCGCCAGAGGGCAGGATTATTCGGACATCCATCTACCAATGTTGGGGGCACACCAAGCCCATAATGCGGCGTTGGCGACGGCAGCGGTTCTGCAAATGCGGGAGCGAGGCTGGAACATTCCCACGTCGGCGATTTACACCGGATTGCAATCAGTCACCTGTCCGGTGCGAATGGAGGTGATCCAAACCGATCCACTGACGATCTTGGACGCAGCCCACAACATGGCATCGATTCGCGCTTTTGGTGAAAGCATTCAGAGCACTTTTCCCAATCAGCGTAAGCTCTTAATCTTTGCGACGACAAAGGACAAACCGGTCGAGGAGATGCTTCGCTATCTATTACCGCGCTTCGATCAGGTCGTGGTGACGCAATACCTCAACAACCCGCGCCGATTAGGGGTTCGTGAATTGTCCGCTGTGGCGCGCGAGGTGACCGATAGAGAATTTGTAGTGGCGGAGAGTCCCCAAGAGGCTTGGAATATTGCAGCGAGGCAAGCGTCCAATATGGATTTGATTTGTGTGGCGGGATCGTTTTTTATTGCCGCTGAATTGCGAGAAATCTTGTTGGCACAGCGGCCAGGAATGGGAGATTCGACGGAGCAGGCCTCGACGGTGACTGGGCCGCCTTGCTGAGGTGGAGCTTGTATTGCCCAGCAGTGCATCAACGAAAAGGGCGGCTGCCCTAATAGTGACAGCCGCCCGATTACTTGTCAGACATCATACGTCGAAATAGCGACCTGTGGGTTAACGTCGTCCCCGTCGTCCTTTACGCAAGGCATTGGAACCGCGATCACTGCCTCGCCCACGGTCCTTGCCCCTCCCACCAGTGGCAAAGCCCCGATCGTCATCGCCCGTGTCTTTTAGGTCTTCGTATTGTTTACGAACATTCGTGAGGACACCCTCCAGCCGCTCGCGTTCGCTTTCTTGTGACAGAGAGTCCAAGCGGACTGCACTACCGTCTTCCCTGACTACGAGCGCCTCAGAAGGAATACCGATCGCCGTTTCTCGGTCGGTGCGAACGCCCCGACGGTTACCCAGAGCTGCCTTGAGGTCCGGATGGTCCGCCAAGTTGATCGTAGGTTCTTCACTGGCATCGACCAAGGCCATGCTGCTCGTAAAGGTGGCGAGTTCGCTCTCGAAACTCGGTTTAGCAAGGTTCAGCACTAGCGTGTTTTTCGTGCCGCCAAGGAATTGGCCGAATATAACCCGCATCTTGTCGTTAATGACGGTGCCCAGTTCCTGGTGCCATTGATAGATTTCAAAGTTGGCACCGTTGCGGCCCGGTGCATCACCGATGGTGGCGTTGGCAACAAAGGCGTGCGTATCGGGAGGAATGACGACCACTTCTGACGGTTCACTCCAATCGGATTCTCGCGTTTCTCCTTGGATCACCGCTTCATCGTCGACTTGTTCACGTTCGTACGCTTGAAAAGCGGGATTATTGAAGATCAACTTGACGCGGTAACGATACGCTTCTCCTGGTTTGACCGTGAAGTCCAAATACCGAAATAACAAGACGCGTCCAATAGCGGCTTGGATTCCTTGAGTTTGTAGGGGATCATCCAGTACGTCTAGCATATTTCGCTGACGGTTGGTGGCCATGCGTTGGCGAACATTTCTGCCACCTCTGCCGCGACCAAGACCGAAACGGCTTCTGCCATCCCCGTCGTCATCATCCTCATTGCGTCCACGCAGCATGTTCCTGCCGCGAAGTCCGCGGCCCCTTCCACTTCCTCCTCCGCGTGTGATATCAAGGCCAGTATAAGCACCGCCTGCCTGGGGGGCTTCGAGGCCGAAGATTTCCTTGACGCGGTCGCCCACGGTTTTGGGGGATTGATCGGCCGAATCGCGGAGCTTTTTCATCTGCTCTTCCGTGGCTCGATTACGGAGCTCGGAGATTTCCATTTGCAGCTCTGAGAAGCCTCCCTTTTTACTGTCATCATTTCGCTGCAGTTCATCAGCCTGTTCTCGCAGACTCGTGATCATGTTTTCGAGTTGTTCACGTTCCTCATCCGTGAGTTTGAATTGCTCCAGCCGAGGATGGGTCGCTTCTTCGGTCCAATAGCCTTCCAACCGAGGTGGCAGAGGCATTGTGATGTAGTGATTGGTGACCCGTGGATCCAGGATCGGCAACGCAAAACCTGAGGCATCGGCGAGCACACGGACCGCTTCTTCGATGTCCAACTCTTCCCAGTTCTCTTCTTTCCAGGGATTCTCGCCAGGGACAGCGCGTTGACGTTGGATTCGAAAACCACGAAATTCCAAATGTCGGTCCGCATCGCTGGGGAGTGGCAATCGCAGTGCGCGAGCTAAATTCAATCGTTGTTGCCGGACATTGAACAATCCGCGGACCGCAGCGAAGCGTTGGCCTCGTGCTTGGGTGTAAGCTACGTCCTCGTAATCGTCGCCCAACCGGTTACCGCGTGAACCGCGTCCGCGGTTACGACTTTCGTTAGAGTAGCCGCCTAATCGTTGTCCGTTGGGGCGCCGACCGCGAATGTTCAGGTTTACACCGTCATCATCATCATCGTTTCTTCCTTTTCCAGTGGAAGAGGCACCCCGTCGTCGGTAACGGTCTTTACGTCGCTTTATACTCAAGTCGAGGCTGTCGGTCGCATCCCCTTCCACATCGCGGCCGGTTCCGGCGGCCAATTGATCGGGAAACTGCGCGGCCTGTTCCGGCGACAATTCCATCAAGAAAACACCTTGTTTGGCGACCAACTCTTCGACAGCGCCCCATTTGGTATCGGTGATGAGTTCTAAAGGTTTGACAAGCGGTTCGATGAACGGAACGCGGTACTCATAGGGCGCGATATTCATATTCGCGACCAACGATTCGGCTTGTCCGAGAAAATCCTGTAGCGGGACTTCTTCTTGCTTCTCGGCTGGCCAATTACTTTGGGCGATTTTCGTCTTGGCATCGGAGATCTCTGCGTCTAACTCCGCAGGTGTGCGTTCATCACGCGACCAGTCGGTCGATACCAAGGCGATCAAAATGATTACGGCGACACACGCCGCGCCTATTTTCTCCCCATGATTGACGAAAAACGCCTTGATGTTCTTGCCCTTCAGCATGTCACCGAGATTTTTCACGGCTGACTCCTCGCTTTGTTCCAAGTCATATGGAAATTGTCCGGTGTGCAGCGCCACATTGCCGGAATATCGTCAATTAAAAAATCGTAAGTTTTGACCGTACCAATTGGTTTTGGCCGTTTTTCGATTGGCCCACCCAATGAACCGGTAGCAGTTACCGTTCCCCTTTTCCGTCGCCGATCCGTAGCAAGCCATTTCCGGTGCCACGACCGTTTGCGCCGGGACGATTTCGGCCGCGACGGCTGCCTCCGAAGCTGTACTGCCCTTCTGCTTGCTTCATTTGGTCCGTAACGTTGCGCAACAACTCGATGTCCTCAAACTCGGCCGAACGGAAGCTGGGATTAGCTGCTGCCACATCGTTTGGTTGTGAATCGGTGGTCGAGCCATCCGCAACAATTCCTGGCTGTTGTTCATCTGCAGATGTGTTTGGCGCTTGATTTATCGATTTGAAGATCCGCATGGTTCCGGTGATCTCTACCTGCGCCTCATAGGGTCGCGAATTCGCTTGGAATTGTCCTGTGGAACCCATGAAAATGTTGTCATTCTCATCTTCATCCAATTCACGACCTTTCTTGCTCCCGCCGCCTCTTTTCGAGTTAGTTCCGTTGGTGAGCTCCACACGCAGAATCTTGATCGGCCAGGGAGAATCAGAGAGGGAGGCAAGCAAGTCGGGCATTCGGCGGTGGTCCATTTCTACGACCATATTGAATGCACGGGTGTTGTATTGGTCCAGTTCCTGAACGTACCGACGTACTTCAGTCGGTTTGATTTCCGCATCGTCATCTGCCTCGTCGGCAAAAAGATCAACTTCAGCTCCGGACGCTCTGGCCAGTTCGACGGCGTCTAGGAAAAAATTCTCAGCCATTGCGGGAGAATCATCGATGAATCCGCTGATTCCTGAGCTTCTGGTGACGCCGCCTTTGTTTTTGGCGCGTCCTTTTTTGTCCCGCTTGACTTCGTCATCTGCCGCGTCTTTGGCCGGAGGTTCAGTGGTTTTAGAACCTTCAAACTTGTCCAATTCCTCCTTGTGGGCCAATCCACCGAGCAGCTCCAAATATTTGATCTTAGTAATGACCGCATCGGACCGGTTTTCAACACCATCGTTGACGTCAGCAATCGCTTCTAGCAGACTTCTGTACAGCCAAATGTCCTGCTGTGCTTCACGCATTTGCTTGGTCGTTGGGGCGATGTCGCCCCATTTTTCAACGGGGAGGCTTTCGACTGAAAAATCCACGATGCCCAAGATGGGTTGCTTGTCGGTTTCAAGGTCCAGCTTCCCAAATCGGATAGGATTTACGATCAACCAAACTTCCGCCCATTCCCGATGATAGGCTCCTGAAAAGTAGATGTCCCGCAGGTCCAACGGGATCTCCTCATCGGGGCCCAATTTTGCCATCGAGTTGGCGATTACGGGCGGCCAGGTCTTGAGGCTGATTTGTCCTTCCGCCAATTTCTCCCAGGCAGCGTCAATGAGATCTTGTTGTTCTGTATTGATCTTCTTAACGCCGTTAATCCAGGTGTCATTGATCAGTTCGCCCTTTGGAATTGCCTGATAGGCCGCATTGATTTCGTTTTTGCGAGCAGAAATGGCCGAAGCGGCATCGCCCGAGCCAATCCACCACCCCACAAGCGGTACGATCAACGCAATGGCCAACAGCATCCAAAACCTATAGACAAGGATTTCACGAAGTTTATCCATGACTGCAACTCCTGCTTTTGCTCGATGTTTGCAATGTGCGCCGAAATGTGTTGAACGGGACGCAACGCGTCCCAACTGTGACCCATCTGCTAATTGTTTTCGTTCCCAGCCGGCGATGCTGGTGTAGCATCCGCAGACGGTTCACCTTGAGTCGGCGAAGTGTCGTTTGTTTCATTCAATTCGCCAGTCCCGGGTGCTTGAACTGCACTTCCTTCTTCGCCCGCTTGAGCATCTCCGGCCGATTCAGCGAATGCCGGATCAACGTCTTGCCGCAGCTTGAAGGGGGTCGGCTGCCAGACAAATTGAATTTGAAATTGTGTCAGTGGCACTTCCCAATACTCGATCTCCGTCATCGTCGTATTTAACGTGGGTAGCGTATCCGCACTGATGGTTGGTCTGGCAATACTACCGCTGCCTCCGCCACCACGGCGACTTTTACCTCTGCCACTGAAAAGATCGTCATCCGCACCAAAGTTGGAACCACCTCGGGAACGTCCGCGATCATTTTTCGCCATCCGATCGTCGATGATTTGGCCAGGCTTAGGAATCAGGTCAGGTAGGCGTTGTTCCTTGGATGCGAAAGCCAAGACGGGATGCGTGATCCCAATTTTTCGCACAGGGATCTCAGCCAGTACTTTGTCCTGTTGCACGGTCCACTGTTTCAGATTCTCTAAAATGGTTTGGCGAATCCACATCCGACTTGTAAATCGGGGGTCGTCTTCTTTGTAGCTGTGCTGGCAGCTCAACATGACCAAATAACCCGGACCGGATGGTGCAAGCTTTTGGTCGTCCTCTCGCATCTCGGCCTTTTGTGCTTCGGTGAGTTCGACATACCAATCGGTTAACTCGTCAATAAAACGAACTCGTATCGAATTGATCTGAATCCGTTTCTTTTTGGATGGGTCGTCGGACTCTACGCCTTCATCGCCCACTTCGCGCGGCAAGCACTCGTTGATCGCCTTGTAAAGTTCAGGCCAGTAGATGCGGTCCTCTTCGACACCAACCAGCGTATCTCCGGTTTGCCGTAACGCCTGGTTGGCGGAGGTGGCAGCGGAATAATTTGACTTAAAGCCATTGGCCTGTAGTTGCACCTGCTTGGCATTCTCCTCGGCGCTGGACCAAATATCCTTCTCCACTGATGCCATCACGCTCGTGTAGCCGATGGCTGAAAGAGTAAAGCCGACCAACAACGATGCGGCTGCTGCAATCGCCCACGGTTTTTTCTTGCGGATCAAGCGTTCGGTCGTGATCTCAGGTGGTAAGAGTGACGTGTGAATCCGTGTCAAACCCAGCGATTGCAACGCCAAACCGTACGGGACGGCGAAGCTCATGATGTTGTCTTGGAACAACGGCGCTCGCAGCACGGCATCGCCCGAAACGGCATCGAATGAATGCACGCGGTCGACCTGGTACTGGAGATTCTGTTGCAGGAATTTTTGCAAACCGGCCAATTTAAAGCCGTTGCCCACGCCCACAACTTTTTCGATCTTGGCTTCTTTGTTGACGCTGGAGAAGTACCCAATCGAGCGACGGATTTCCGAGACATAATCGTTAAATACGGGACGCAGTGCTTGGAACACAGAACGGGGATCCGGAGATTTTGTGGCGTTACATTTCAGGTGCTCCGCCTTAGCGAAGGTCAGTTTCAGATCCTTCGTCAACGCCCGCGTAAAGTGGTTGCCGCCGATGGGAACGTTACGCAACCAAATCTTTTGACCGTTTGTGACCAGTAGGGTTGTATTATCAGCTCCCATGTCGAGCACAATCGTGTAATCCGCATCAGGATCAACCGGATCATCCTTGCCCAGATCCATTTGGTCGTAGCAGATGAAATTGTAAATTGCCAACGGCGAAATCTGAATCGATTCGACTTCAACCAGTTGATCCAGGAACGGCTGCAGGCACTGTTGGACTTGGTCGCGCTTCATGGCGAACAGGCCAACTTCCGCATCCAGCATGAACCCGCCTTCTTCTGTCCCACTGCCTAGCGGCTGGTAGTCCCAGATGACGTCTTCGAGGGCGAAGGGGATTTGTTGTCGCGCTTCGTATTTGACGATCTCCGCCACTTTACTCGACTCGACCGGCGGTAACTGAATGAAGCGGGCCAAGGCGGTTTGCCCCGGGACGCTAATGCTAATCAGATCGCCTTCAACATTATTGCGAGTCAAAAACGTGTCGAGCGCTTCGTGGATCAATGCTTCCGGGTTGGCGTCGGGCTGTGAAAGAATCTTGGGATGTGCGACAAAATCGAATGCCGTCGCAACGACTTGTTCGGCAGCCTCCGAATACTCCAGCCGGATTGCTTTCAGCCCGGCCTGCCCGATTTCGATTCCCCATGCCGCACTTGTAACAGCCATTGATTCTATTCTCCCTCGCCGCGGCGATATTCTCGTTCCCGCAGGTCACCCAAATGTCATTCGCAAAAGCCGATTGCCGGTCCGGACTTTATTTCGGCTCCCGAAACCCGACCCCGAAAAATGAATCTGATTATCGACCCTAAGCGCAAGCTATCACAGCATTTCTATCGAAGTCAACCAAAAAGAGACAGACTTCGGCGTTTTCGCTAACTTCGCACTGTTTCTTATTCTATGATGCCTCGGTCGACTGTGTTGATTCAAGCCGAGTCGGAGTAGATTTAATAACTTGCCACAAATCATTCTCGTCGGCCAACCACAGTCAGGGTTGTGATGAATACGATTCTTGTGACGGATAATCCACAAAACAGACGAGTGATGAGCCCGGTCTATGAATGCCGGCTAGATTTGCAATTTTTAAAGTGTCACTCATTTCGACGTTGTTCGTCGTATCAAAGTTCCCAGAAAAACACGAAGTCGCCAAAATTCCGCCTCTAATCCCGTTGTCCCCACCATTTTGATCGAACAGATTCTCGAACAGACGCCCTAATTTCACACCGGACTGCCGAAGGACAAAGTTTGCCCCCTGTGCGCTCAGATAAGACGGTATACCCTGGGTAATACGCAAAACGGTGTGAAAGATTTCCTGCGCGACAGCCTAGTTTTTGGCAGCGACCTGCGGGAAACGTTGCAGCGTACTTCGGAATCGACAACGATCCGGCTATGATGCAGTCTGTGGATTGCGCCGCAATTTTCCTGTTTCTCCGGACCACCAATAGAAGCGTTATCTTTGGAAATGGCACTCGAAGATCTGATCATCCTTATTCCCAGCCACAGTCTAGAAGACTTTCCGACTGACCTGACTGAAGAGTCCGCCGCTGGGCTGCTCAACGCATTTTGCATCACATGGCATCCGCGGCTTCTGGCCGAGGCGGAGGTGATTCCACGGTGGCAACGTGCGGATGACCCGCCGGAACTGGTGGAAAACCGGCTGGTGATCATCCCGGAGTGTAGCCATGACTGGGCGCCCCACGGTTGGGCGGCACAGGCGCGCGAATCGGGTTGTTTGGTGTTGGAGAACATGCATGACCGGCAGGAAATGCTCGCCGCTGCTTTGGATTGGGGGCAAACGGACGATGCCGAGCCGCCACCTGAGGTCGATCCAGAATTGGCGGCCGATTTTCTGGCCGTCGGTTTTTGCTATCTGCAGACCGAACTATTGGCCCGGCATATGCGGCACTACAGCAATTTGGACGAAGTCCATTTGCAACGTGAAGCGGTCGCGGCGGCACAGGCTGCGGTTGCCGGCGACGATGCGATCGCCCGCAATCATTTGCGGAGTTGTTTTGAAGTGCTCGCCGATGCGCGTGAGCGGTTTTATCCGGTCGATTGCTATTTAATTGACCTGTGCCTGCTGATTCCCCGCCTAGCCGATGAGCATTTGACCGACGTGCTCAATACGCTCAATCCCGTCAATATCTTGGTGACAGCCGAAGATATGCAGGAAATCGCCGAGAAAGACCCCATATTGGTCGAATTATTGCGCGAGACTTGGGAGCGGGGTACGGCTGATGTGATCGGCGGGGAGTATCAGGAGGCCAGCACGCAATTGTTGCCGCTGGAATCGGTGTTGTGGCAGTTTGAACAGGGGATCCATGTTTTTGAGTCGCTGTTTCATCGTCGCCCCACCGTTTGGGGACGCCGGCGATTTGGCGTGGCGGCGCAGCTGCCGCAGATTTTAGATAAGCACAACTTCGAAGCGGCAATGCATGTTGCCCTGGACGATGGGCTCTATCCTGACGAGGAGCAAAGCAAAATTCGTTGGGAAGGTTGCGACGGTTCGGTGATCGACGCCATCACCCGCATTCCGCTGGCGGGCGACAGCGCGACTAGTTTCCTGCGATTTCCCGAACGCATGGCAGAATCGATGGATCAGGACCACGTCGCCACGGTGGTCTTTGCGCGGTGGCCGCAAGTCGAATCGCCCTGGATGGACGATCTCCGCCGCATGCAGGCCTATGCACCGGCGCTGGGGAAATACGTGACGTTGCAGGACTACTTCCAACAAACCGACAGCCCAGGCCGGCTCTCTGCGTTTAAGGCGAATGAATACCTCACGCCGTTTTTTATTCAGGCAGTCGCCCGGCAAGAGAAAAATCCGAGCAGTCGCTATGCCGACCACCTGAAGCGACGGCAACGATTGCAATCCGCCAAATGGTTCACCGCACTTGATCACGTCCTCCGCGGACAATCGTTGCTTGAACCTGTCTTGGCGGACGTCGAGCGGCTGGTGGAATTGGCGGGACCCGATACAGAATCGGACACACAATCGGATGCCAATGACGCGCTCGCCGATGTCGAACGGTCCGCGCCCCGGCAGTTGGCCGGGTTAATCACTCAAGGGGGAGCAGAGCAAACGGGGTATTTGGTGCTCAATCCGTTGGGATTCGCGCGGTCGGTTCAAGTGGACTTGCCGGAACTGGAGCACCCGCCGGCGCAAGAAGGCATGGTCAAACGCGTGCAATGGGACGCGCGAACGCGGGCAGCCATTGTCGAAGTCCCCGGCATGGGGTTCGCTTGGGTAACCGCTGGAAACGGAAACGTTGAGCCATCGCAAGCCCCCAACGAATTGCCGTTGGCCGAACCGAATTTGCTGCGGAATGAGTTTTTCGAAATGCTGCTCAATGAGCAATCGGGAGGCATCCAACGCCTCAAGGGACACGGCCGCAAACCCAACCGGCTGAGCCAGCAAATCACCTATCGCTACCTCCACGAACGCAAGCTCCCCGATCCCGATGCGAGTGGCGAAGAGATTTCGACCGCTTATGCGGAGATGCGGCTCAAGTCGAGCAAGGTGCTCAGTACTGGTCCATCAATGGGCGAGATTTTGGCAACCGGGGAGATTGTCGATCAAGCATCGGGCAAGGTGTTAGCACGATTTGAGCAAACGTTCCGTGTCTGGCGATCCGTGCCGCGTGTGCAAATTGATTTGACACTGGACGTCGACCATCTGCCGGACAGCAACCCTTGGCTCGACTATTACACCATGCGGATCGCCTGGAACGATAGCTCCGCGTCGCTGACCCGCGGAGTGTTGCACGGGGCGCAGGATATTAAAGACGAACGCTTTGAGAATCTGCACTACTTAGAAATTGCCAACAGCGACGAACGGACGACGATCTTGAATCACGGCGTGCCGTTTCAGCGGACCACGGGAATGCGGATGGTCGATTACATTCTCATCACCACCGGTGAAACGCAGCGTACGTTTCGATTTGATATCTGTTTGGATGAGAACTATCCCATGCAAGCCGCCATGGATACGCTCACGCCGCCGGCAGTGATTCCCTCAACCATCGCTCCCCGCGGTGGAGCACAGACCGGTTGGTTCTTCAACGTCGATGCCAAGAGCGTACAACTGCTCGACATTTTACCGCTCCGCGAACCCCCCTCCCCTGACCTGGCGGAATGGGATCGTTCGGAGGTCGAAACAACACCACACGGAAACGGCTTCGCACTGCGACTCGTGGAAACCGAAGGCCGCGCCGTCCGCGTCAAACTCCGCTGTTTCCGCGACCCAGTCGAAGCCCGCCAACGCGACTTCCAAGGCCGCACGATCAGCGATGTCATGATCGAAGGCGATGCAGTGCTCATTGATATGACGGCTTATGAAATTGCGGATATTGAATTGCGGTTTTAGGTTTTTAGAAAGATTCACCACGGAGGCACGGAGGACACGGAGTAAATGAGACTGCAGGCTATAGTCCCTAGGCTTTAGGGATTTCTGTCCATGCTTTTCCTAAGGACTACAGACTAAAGCCTACAGCCTCTTTCTTCCTCCGTGCCTCTGTGGTGAAAAATGAAGAAACATGATCATCACCATCGACGGACCCGCTGGGGCGGGGAAAAGTACGGTTGCTCGGCAACTCGCGAACCGGTTGGGGTTTGCGTTTTTAGATACTGGTGCGATGTATCGCGCGGTTGCCTGGGCGTGTTTGCAGCGGGACGTCGATTTTTCTGATGTCGATGCTGTGGCTGACGTAGCGCGGACGATCGTGATTCAATTCGATGGCGATGAAGTCTTGGTCGACGGGCAAAACGTTTCCGGCGAGATCCGCACCAACGACGTGACCGCTGCTTCGCAATACACCGCCGGTAATATTGAAGTGCGTGAAATCCTGGTCGAGCAACAACGCCGCATCGCCGGTGATGCCGACGTCGTCACCGAAGGCCGGGATCAGGGGACGGTCGTCTTTCCGGCAGCGGAATTTAAGTTTTTCATCACAGCCAGTCCTGAATCCCGTGCCCGCCGCCGCCAAGAAGAATTCGCCGCCCGTGGGCAGAACATTCCACTGGAACAGGTCTTAGCGGACCAAACCGACCGCGACAACCGCGACGCCGCCCGCAAAGTGGGAGCAATGAAACCGGCCGCCGATGCCATCGAGGTCGACACATCAGACATCGATGCCGACGCTGTGGTGCAGCGGTTGCTGGACATTATCCGCGGCTCGGCCGGTTGATGGGACGCAGTCGCTGGAGTTCGTTGTTTGGCGGTGGATGGAACTCATAGCTCTCCTGCCGACTTCGTCGGCCCACAAAGAATCTTTGTGGGCCACCCAGTGATACGCCCGGTTTATATTTCGCTGTGAATAATCATCCCCGCGTCGCGTTACTCAAGTAGGGTAGGCTCCCGCCTGCCATGAACTTCGTGGGACGCGTGGTCTCAAGCTCGGCAGGCGGGAGCCTGCCCTACAGGGGGTTGTCACTGGGTGCAAGTGGGGGATTGGATGGATGACTGATCATCCCGATGAAACCGGCGTGGAATTTGCCGACGTGCCGCCGCCGAAACGGAAGATCACGCTCATTGAAGTCGTGGTCACGCTCAGCATCATCGTGATTTTGATCTCGCTCTTCGCGCCAGCCAAGCGTACTGCCCGCGGAGCCGCGCGGCGTACGCAATGCATCAATCACCTCAAGAACATCAGCTTGGCGCTGCACAACTATGCAAGCGAATATGGCGCGTTCCCCCCTGCCTATACGGTCGACGCCAACGGCAAGCCGCTGCACAGTTGGCGGACGTTGATTCTGCCGTATCTCGATCAACGGCCGCTTTACGAAAGGATCGACCTCACCAAGCCCTGGGACGACCCCGCGAATGCCGAAGCGTATGCGACGGAATTGAGTGTTTATCAATGCCTCTCGGCGGAACTGGATCCGCAGCAGACGGTCTATTTGGCGGTCACGGCTCCGGGCGGATTTTTCAGGGAGGATGTTCCCCGCAAATTGACCGATGTCACAGATGATCCGCACGAGACGCTGATGGTTATCGAAGCCCCGTCCAAGCACGCCGTACATTGGATGGCTCCCTACGATGCCAAAGCACGGGTCGTGTTGAGCCTCACTAACGACGCCGAATTGCATCACCCTGGTATTACTATTGCTGCGTTCGTAGATGGGACGGTAAGTGCAATCGTCGCCACGCTACCAGAATCGGAATTTCGACGTCTGATATCGATCGCCGGAGATGACAGGCAGGACACCGTCATCCCCGTTGAGGAAGAATGAACTCGTTCGCAATACAATCGTCTGGAGCCTGGATTACCTTACGCGATAACCACCAGACCCGGGTGATGGGTGTGGCGTTTGTGTTGAATCTAAAATCGGAGGCGCACCGATGAGTAGACGTTCCTCTTTTCCTATACATTTTGGCGCCTACACCGGTGTGACGCGGAATCGCCGGTGCGGGGGCGCGGAACTTGAACTGCTCTTTGAACTCTGCATCATAACGTTGGTCCTCGCACTCCTTCCGCCACTCCTGCAATTTGCCGATCATTCCGGCGATCGCGGTGACCATTCCCGTACGCATTGCATTAACAAGCTCAAGAATATTTCGCTGGCGCTGCACAATTACAATAACACCTACGGCGGCTTGCCACCGGCGTACACGGTCGATGCTGATGGTAAGCCGCTGCACAGTTGGCGGACGTTGATTCTGCCGTATCTGGATCAACGGTCACTTTACGAGAAAATTGATCTTTCAAAGCCGTGGGACGATCCGGTGAATGCGGAGGCGGCTGCGACTTATGTCAGCGAGTATGATTGCCCGTCTACTTATTCCGAGTTGGAGCCGAACCGGACGGTGTATCTGGCCGTCGTCACGCCCGACAGTTGCATTCGCCCAACCAAGATGCGGCCGATTTCAGAAGTCACCGACGGGCTGCCGAATACGCTGATGGTCATCGAAGTCCCGGTCAAATATGCCGTACCGTGGATGTCCCCGCAAGACGCCGATTTGCAGTTGGTGTCAAGCTCCATTTCCGGCGAAGATTTACAACACTCCAGTGGGTTTACAGCGGGGTTGGCTGATGGGCGTGTGAAATTCCTCTCATCCGAAATATCAGCAGCGACGCTACGAAGTCTGACGACGGCCGCGCAGGGAGACGTCGTGGGGGAATTTTGAATACAATGCTTGCTGAGTCAGTCGCCAGTGACGCGCGGTGAGAAACGATGAGCGACCGTCTCGGATGATTGCTGCGATACAGCGACCAAACCAAGGTGAAGTTTGTGGTGGATGTCTTGAATCCAAGACTTGGAGACGCAGCGATGAGCCGACAGTCCTCTTTTCCTTGTCGTGGGCTGTGCAGCACAAGGTTGCATTTTACCCGCCGGGGCTTCACGCTTGTCGAAATTCTTGTGGTTCTTGGCATCATTGCGATATTGCTCGCGCTGATCTTGCCTGTATTGAACTGTGGTGACGGTCGTTCTGTGCAATGCATCAATCGCATCAAGAATATCGGGTTGGCACTGCACAACTATGCAAACGAATATGGCGCGTTCCCACCTGCCTATACGGTCGATGCGGATGGTAAACCGCTACACAGTTGGCGGACGTTGATGTTGCCCTATTTGGATTATCGTGAACTTTACGAAACGATCGACCTCACCAAGCCCTGGAACGATCCCGCGAATGCCCAGGCTGCTTCGGCCAATTTGGCCATCTTTCAATGCCCCTTAGCCGAATTAGACCCGCACCAGACAACGTATCTGGCCGTGACGACGCCGACCAGTTTTTTGCGGTTGACGCAAACCAGGGGATTTGGGGACATCAAAGACGATCCGCACGAAACACTGTTGGTCATTGATGCGCCGGCCAAGAATGCCGTGCATTGGATGGCCCCGTATGACGCTGGCGAACAGGTCGTGTTCGAGCTGACGGATAAATCTGACTTGCAGCATTCCGGTGAGATCATAGCAGTGTTCGCCGATGGCACGGTTCGAGCAATCTCTCCTAACATGCCGGAAGCGGAACTGCGCCGCCTGATTTCGATTGCTGGAGATGAGGTGCAGAATACAGCGGGCCGCGTTCGCCAATGACGTGCAGGTTTGCGCCATAACCGTTGCGGTTCCATAAATTCGGCTTGTCCGCTAGCTGCCGAATAGGCATGATGCATGTGGCGGATGTCTTATACCCAAATTCGGAGGCGCATTGATGAGCAGACGTTCCTCAGCCTGTGGTGGTTGTGAATGCGCGCAAATCGAACATTTTCGCCGGCGGGGTTTCACGCTCACCGAACTTCTCGTCATCATTGGCATCATTGTCGTTCTAATCGCGCTACTGTTACCAAACGTTCGTCAAGCCCGTGAGGCGGCGCGGCGTACGCATTGCCGTAACAACCTCAAGAATATCGGGCTGGCGCTGCACAACTATCATGACGCCTACGGCGGCTTTCCACCAGCTCATACGGTCGATGCAGACGGCAAGCCGCTGCACAGTTGGCGGATGTTGATTGTGCCGTACTTGCAGAAAGGGACAGTTTACGAAAGGACAGACTTCTCAAAACCGTGGGACGACCCGGCCAATACCGAAGTGGCTGCGATGCTCGAGCCTATCTACGTCTGCCCGTCGACCGTCATCGAGCGGGATTATACGTCTTATTTAGCAGTGGTGACGCCTGAAAGTTGCATGCGGCCGACGGAGATGCGGCCGATTACGGACATCACCGACGGAATGTCGAATACCATCATGGTCGCTGAGGTACCGGTGAAATATGCCGTTCCTTGGATGGCTCCGCAGGACGCAGATGAACATTTGGTTTTAAGCCCGAAACCGGATGACGATTTCCATCATGCCGGCGGTAGTTTTTACCTCTTTGCTGATGGGGGTGTGCAATTCATCTCGTCCGAGACGGAGACTGCGACTCTTCGAGGCCTGATCACCCCGGCGGGAGGTGAAGGGACAGATTCATTCTAATTCGTTAGCCAGTGACGCGCGAGATCTCACGATGAGCGGCCGGTCCCGGATTGTTCTTGCGATACCGCGACCAAACATGGATGATGGATGAGGCGGATGTCTTGAACCCGTAACTCGGAGGCGCACCGATGAGCAGACGTTCCTCATTCCCTTGTAGCGGCCTGTGCAGCACAACGTCGCACTTTGCCCGACGAGGATTCACGCTCGTCGAATTTCTTGTGACGATCGGCATCATTGCGTTGCTCGTTGCTCTTCTATTGCCAGCGACGCGTGGCGGTCGTCAGGCTGCGCGGCGTACGCAGTGCCGGAACCACCTGAAACAAATCGGGTTGGCGATGCACAACTACCATGATGTCTATGGCAGCTTTCCTCCCGCTTATACGGTTGATGCGGACGGTAAGCCGCTGCACAGTTGGCGGACTTTGATCTTGCCGTTTATGGATCAAGCGGCACTCTACTATAAAATTGACCTGTCCAAACCGTGGGATGATCCCGCCAATGCGGAAGCGCGCGCAACGGTGGTACCGACCTTTGTCTGCCCAACAACTGAATTAGAGCCGACGCAGACTGTGTACTTGGCTGTGGTCACTCCGGACAGTTGTCTGCGCCCGAACGAACCCCGGCCGATTTCTGAGATCACCGACGGCACGTCGAATACGATCTTGGTCATGGAATCGCCCATGAACGCGTCGGTCCCCTGGATGGCCCCTTGGGATGCCGATGCGCGGTTGATGTTGAGTCCGAAATCCGAGGACGATTTGCATCATACCGGCGGGAGCCTTCACCTCTTTGCGGATGGGAGTGTGCAATTCATCTCCTCCGACACGGAGACTGCGACTCTTCGAGGTCTGATCACCCCGGCCGGTGGTGAGGAGGTTGGTGAATACTGAGGCTGTAAGCCACTGACGCGCGAGATCGTACGATGATCCTCCAGCCTCTGAATTGTTATTGCGGTTCAACCATCAAACAAAGATGATGTGGGGGGCGGATGTTTTAAACCCGTAATTTGGAGGCGCATCGATGAGCAGACGTTCCTCTTCTGGTGGTTGCGGCGTAATCAGCCGAACGGCGACAATTCGTCGACGGGGGTTCACTCTTGTCGACGCTCTTGTGTTTCTTGGCATCATCGCGATTTTAGCTGTACTAATCTTGCCCGAAATGTTTTGTGGCGGTGACGAAGCTTCGCGTCGCACTCTGTGCCGGAACAACCTCAAGCAAATCGGGTTGGCGATGCACAACTACCATGATGTCTATGGCAGCTTTCCGCCCGCTTATACGGTCGATGCCGACGGCAAGCCGCTGCATAGTTGGCGGACGTTGATTTTGCCGTTTATGGATCACCAGACGGTCTACGACAAAATTGACCTGTCTAAACCGTGGGATGATCCCGCCAATGCGGAGGCGCGGGGAACGGTTGTGCCGGTCTATAATTGCCCGTCGACCGAATTAGAGCCAACGCAGACTGTGTACTTGGCTGTGGTCACTCCGGACAGTTGTCTGCGCCCGAACGAACCACGAACGATTTCTGAGATCACCGACGGCACGTCGAATACGATCTTGGTCATGGAATCGCCCATGAACGCGGCGGTCCCCTGGATGGCCCCTTGGGATGCCGATGCGCGGTTGATGTTGAGTCCGAAACCGGAGGACGATTTGCATCATACCGGCGGGAGTACTCATCTCTTTGCGGATGGGAGTGTTCAATTCCTCTCGTCCGAAACGGAGACCGCGACTCTTCGAGGTCTGATCACCCCGGCCGGTGGTGAAGTGGCCGGTGAATTCTGAAGCTGGCATCATGGTTGGTGCGGGGTGGACGCAGCAACATTCTTTCTGGGCCACCCAGGGTGTTGCCATGCTTCATAAATCAGCAGCGGGACGGTCCAGCTCAGCCAGGAGGAGAGCGGATAAATCCACGGGGCGTCGGCGGCGGTCACGATCGTCAGGCCCCCCATCACGCGGATCACGACCGCCGAGCAGAGCAATACAAAGCAGCGCTGCATCCAGCGTTGGTGTACAGCAAATCGCCGCTGAACCGCAGCCCGCCAGCCCAGGGCAACACACAGTCCGGTCGCAATCGACAGCATTACAAAACTAACGCCCGCCACAGCCCCGGTCATCGCCCACCGCGCCATCCACAGCCCACTGGGGGCGAGAAAGAACAGGATGCACAACGCCTGTATCCGCCCCAGAATGCGATGCCAGCGGGGAAAGCGTAGGCGGAACCGATTGCTCAATAGAATCACGCCTAACACCAGAGTCACTGGCCCGGCGAAGATATGGACGTAAAACGCCCAGGCATAACTATGATAAAAATAAGATTCGCGGCCGAAGAGAAAGTCGGCATGGAAATCGGGCGGGATGTAGTCGCGGTAACTAATCAGCGTGAGGACGACGACCTTAGCGATCAACAGGCAAGTCAGCCCGGTGAGCAGACGTCGTAGGGTGACGGTTGAAAGGTTGGGCATGCCGAGCGGCTCGGTTGCTTAGGAAATGGTCAAGAGACCGCTGAGAAATTATTTGGGTGCGCATTGTACCACAATTTGTGCAGGGCAGGCTTCCGCCTGCCGTGCGGGCGTTCAACGGTGCGTAAGGGACGGCAGGCGTCGGCCTGCCCTACGGTCTTTGGGGTGGTTGGTGGCGTGGACTGCGGCTACTTGCGATCCTGTGCCTGCGTATATCCTGCCATTCAATCACCAAGCTCACCGTCAAAAACTTTTTGCATTTCAGCACGTAGCCGCTTTTCGTCGAACTCGTATTCGAATCGATCATCATTTGGGTTGTACAGGTCTGCAAAACAGAAAAACGTGGACAACTTTTCGCTAGTTATTGGGTCGTCCGCCAATAATTCTTTAGAATCCCTCTCTGCTTTCCACTTAGCATCGTAAGACTCTACAAATTCATCAACCGGAATTTCGCCCTGCAGAAAACGTTTAACGTATTCCAATAATTGCTTGCTCATTTCAGAATTCAATCCGTAATATTCTGAAAGCGTAAATTGCGGCTTCTTGTGGGCTGCGCCCACCCCGATTGCTATTCGCAATCGCGGCCACCCGTGTGCTATTTTCTGCCTACTGCCTACTGCCTACTGGCCGGGGTTCTCGTACCAGATCACGCCGAGGTTCTCCCGCTCTTCGCAAGTCATGACATCCAGGTCGCCGTCGCCATCGATGTCGCTGGTCTGAATCAGATCGAATTTCGTGCCGACCGGGCCGCTCAGGGTGTGTTGTTGCCAGGTGATTTCGCCGGCGTCGGTTTGCTGTTGTTCCATCCAGATGATGCCGGAGACGTTCTTGGCGTTTTCAAAGGAGAACACGATATCGGCGCGGCCGTCGTTGTTGATGTCGGCAATGGCTGTGGATTTTCCGGTGCCGACATTTTTGGGGAACGGAATTTGTGAGGTCTCCCAGGCGACCTGCTTTCCTGGTTGTCGGCGATGCCAGAGAATTTGTCCAGGCTTATTGGGAACGACAACATCGGTGAGGCCGTCGTCATCGACATCGGCATAATCCAGAAACATCACCTCGCGGTTGCCGGTGCCGATGGGGTGTTTCGTCCACGGTTCGCTCAGCGGACCGTCGTTGCCGGGGTTTTTTAACCAAAAACAACCCCGCCCTGCTCCGCGGCGGTCGCTGGCGAGGATGTCGTGATTGCCATCGCCGTCGATGTCGGTCCAGATGAGCGACATGATCCAACCGGCGGGGCAAATGGTGTGCAATTTCCATTGGTCCAATTGACGCGGATCTTTTGGGGCTTGTAGCCAACCGATCAAACCCTTCTTGCCTTTGGAGCCGACGATGAGATCCACGCCATGCTTGCCATCGATTTGGGCGGGGACGCAGAACATCCACTGCGTGCGGTTTTGCGTCGCGGGAATGGCGGCGGTGCTCCAGGCGGATGCATTGAGGTTATCGTTCGCATCGCTCGGTGCCCAATGCACAAAGATGGTCCGTGTCTTGCCTTCGCAGGAACTGATGACATCAACGGCGCCGTCGTTGTCGAGATCGGCGAAGACGGCGTCTTCCGGGGCAGCGACTTGGCCGACGGTGACAGCCGGCCATTTGCCCCGAGCCTTCGCATGCCCGGGATGTTGATAAACACGGACGATGCCCCCTTCTTCCCAACCGGTCGTGATATCGAGCAGGCCGTCGCCATTGATGTCAGTCAGTCGCACTCCGTCGGCGCCGCGCGACGAATCATCGATCGTATGCCGTCGCCAAACGTCGTCGGCCATGGCGCTGCCGGTGCTTAGAAATGTCATCCCGAGTAGGAGTACGAATCGCATGATTAAGGATACTGATTTTATAGGATTGCGTGCCACGGGTTCTGCCAGTGCAGGTCTATTTGATTGAATCAGTTGCGAGGCACTGGCAAAGCCAGTGGCACCCCGATTCTTAGGGTTGGGATCGTGCCACGCTGAAGGTTCGAGATAGTTCAAGTGGTTTCGGCGGCGTCGATCGGACGAGTTTCGGGGATGATCCAGGCGATCAACGTCGTCAAGATGGCGGAGACGAGAAATGTGCCGCAGACGAAGTAGTAATTCACGTCGTGATCCTGTTGGGATAATTGGTACATTTTCATCAATCCCACGGCGGTGCCAGTCCAGGTGATGAGTAACAACATGGCTTTGATGGACGGTTGCTTGGATCGATAGTTCGCGGTGACGGCGATCGCTGTGCCGAGACTCATGAGTGCAACGACAACCCACCAGGTGCCAATGTTGTCATTGAAATAAACCACTTTACCGTCCCGCAGCAGGCGGCCAATGGCGCGCATCAGGTCGAGGCCGAATGAATAGACCGTGAGTGTGACAGCGATGTGCCAGCCGAAGAAGTTGGAATTCAGTACCAATCCGGTCAGTACGGCCAGTTCGATGACCATGATGAACAGCACCGGGACGGTGAAATGCAGACGGTGGACGGTGAGTACCAGGATTGCCCCCAGAAACAGCGCGGGGAGAAAAGGCGTCTGTTTGGGGACCAGTTCGGGCGTAGGCGTTGCCGGTTCGGCCAGTTGGTCACGGTTAAAATAAGCGGCAAGCCCCAGTCCGCCACCGAGCAAAAACCCGAAGCTGAATTCCATCCCCTTCCACCAGGAGAAGGAACGATAGGGCGGGTCGAGACGTGATCCGAAAGCAATCAATTGTCCGCCCAGTCCGAAACCGAGTCCCCCAAACAACAAGCCCCACATGGCAAATGAAGCGGGGACTTTATTGTCGCTGGAGACAGCCAGGGAGGCGAGGAGGGCGAGGCCGCCCAACAAAAGCCCGGCCCATATCTCGGCCCGTGGTTTGTCCGGGTCGGAGAAATAAAAGTAAGGATGTCGCGGTGCATCCAAGTAAGCCCAACCGACGAATGTGGCAGCCACCATGGCCGTCATGGCAAAGAGAATTTGTTTGGTTGTGAAACGGTCGCGCACGAAGGCGAGCCCCAAAACGGCGCCGCCGAGAAATCCCCAGACAGCACCTTTGACCGCCATTGCAAACGAGCCCCACAAGTAAGTCTCACCGAAGCGCGACAAGCCGATCGTTTGTCCGTAGGTTTGGTGCCCGCCGATACCGATTCCCAGTGCGCCCAGGCAGATGATGAAACCGACCGAATTGCGGCGGTTTAAGAGTTGGCATAACACTAACGAGACCATCGCACCGGGAATGAGCGCGCCGATGGGCCCCCCGCCAATTGTTCCCCGCAGGCCCCAACCGAGCAACATGGCAATGGCGGGATAGATGAAAAACAGCAGCGGGGAGTATTGGGAACGCATGGAAGGACGCCTTGCACGTTCGAGATGAAATCGGGGGAGATAAGAGGATGCAAAAATGTCTAAGTTCGGCGCTGCATTTACCTTACGGAATAGCCATGCCTAACGTAAAGCGTTGGATGAAAATTGTGGATTATCGGGGTTGCGCACCGCCGCCCCTTGACCCTCCCCTGTTTTCGACACAGAATTCCTGCAGATGGGACCGCGGTTGATAAACCCAGACAGGAGGTGGCTGAGATGTCGACGAAACCCCGCAAAAATGCCGACAACGAATCCTTGCCGACGATTGGCGGGTATTTGATAAGGCGACTGCAGGATTACGGACTGAAGCACATTTTTGGCATTCCGGGCGACTTTGTGCTGCAGTTTTATAACCTGCTCGAGGAAAGCCCGATTGAGGTGATCGGCGCGACACGCGAAGACTGCGCCGGATTCGCTGCCGATGCCTATGCACGCGTCAACGGGCTTGGCGCTGTTTGTGTGACCTATTGCGTAGGAGGCCTAAGCACGTGCAATTCCGTGGCGGGCGCCTATGCCGAAAAATCTCCGTTGATTGTCATTAGCGGTGCGCCGGGCATGGAGGAACGTGTCTCCGATCCTCTGCTGCATCATCGCGTCAAGGATTTCAATACGCAGCACGAAGTCTTCGACAAGATCACAATCGCCTCGGCAACCTTGGAAGACCCGTTGACGGCATTTCGGGAGATCGACCGCTGCTTAGCAGCGGCGGTCCGTTATAAACGTCCGGTTTATCTCGAACTCCCCCGCGACCGCGTTCAAACACAGGCACTCTTTCCGCACGAACCGCAGGAAGACAAACTGAGTAGCCACAAACAGGCTCTTACAGAGGCATTGGCTGAAGCAGAAAGAATGATCAATGGTTGCAAGCGTCCGGTGATCATTGCGGGTGTTGAGATGCATCGCTTTGGCTTGCAGCAAGAAGTCGTGAAGTTGGCGGAGAAAAACAAGATTCCAATGTGCGCGACGCTGCTCGGGAAATCAGTCGTGAGTGAAACGCATCCGCTGTATCTCGGAATTTATGAAGGAGCAATGGGCCGGGACGGAGTACGAAAGTTTGTCGAAGACAGCGACTGCGTGATTCTCCTCGGCACGTTCATGACGGATATCAATCTCGGGATTTATACCGCGCATATCGACCCGGGACAGTGTATTTACATCACCAGCGAAGGGCTGCGGATTCGGCACCATCACTATCGTGACGTGCAGCTTAAGGATTTTGTCAAAGGCTTGGTCAAAACCGATTTGAAGCCGCCGAAACGCGAGATTCCGGACTCAGTCCGTCCGGTGGCAAAGAAATTTGAGTTGCAACCGGAAAACAAAGTCACGCAGCAACGGCTATTCGCGCGGATTAACGAGTTGCTGGATGACAATATGGTCGTGGTGGCCGATATTGGCGATTCGCTGTTCGGGGCGTCCGATTTGACGATCTATCGCCGCAGCGAGTTCCTCAGCCCGGCGTATTACACGTCGATGGGCTTCGCGGTTCCGGCCGCCTTGGGTGTGCAATGCGCCAACCGCAAGTTGCGGCCGTTGGTGATTGTCGGCGACGGGGCTTTTCAGATGACCTGTTTGGAACTCTCCACGACGTTGAAACATGGTTTCAACCCGATCGTGTTGGTGCTGAACAACAAGGGTTATGGCACCGAGCGGTTCTTGCACGAAGGCCCATTTAACGATATTCCAAACTGGGCCTACCACCGCATGCCGGATCTGTTGGGCGGGGGCTGGGGATTTGAGGTGCATACCGAAGGCGATCTGGACAAGGCGCTGCATGCGGCGCTGGCGAATAAAGATGCGTTCAGTCTGCTGAACATTCACCTGGAAAAAACCGACGTCAGCCCGGCTTTGACGCGGTTGGCCGAGCGGTTGTCGAAGCGGATTTAATCACGCCGCCAATACCGGTCAGCGCATAAAGAAACAGGGACGAAAGTCAAACTCCGGAGAGTTGGCTTTTGTCCCTGTTATCCTTTGCGTTGCAAGATCGTTCAACAATGGTCGGAAGCTGTTAGGAAAACCGACCGTGCCGCGAGTGATCCTGCTGCAAAGGGTTCGTCCCCCCCGAAGCCGCGACGTCTTTCACTAATAGGTCGATTAGTGCTGTCAGCCACGACTTACGAGTTACTGCGTTATGAACGGAGTGAATAGGTATTTAAGTGGGAGGACGGGATAATATTCGATCGTGTGAAACGCATCAGTTCCCAGGTTGGGGTGCTGGCGGTTCGATGTCGATGCCTTCGGCCAAGCCGGCTTGTTCCAGCTTGTATTGTTCGATGGCGTTGATTTGGTTGGTCAGCTGATCTTCAGGACCATGCGGGTAATATTGCATGTCGTCGCGAAGATAGTAGGCCGACGGCAAGGTTTGTCCGCCGACTGATGTCTGGCAGCCCACGAATGTGCAGGTCATCAGTGCGCAGCCCACCAAGGCGACTACCGGACGAGCAGCGTGACGAAGAGCTTTCATGGTTAACTTTCTGAATAGTCGTTCGAAGTATCGGTATCGCGTTCGGTCGACGAATCGCAATCCCCAATTGGATCACCCAGCGACTGGAACAAACGGTTCCGGAACGTGAAATGGCACAACGACAGGTTCAAAACTCGGCTCACCGTTTTTTGATTCCTGCTTGATAGGAATATGTATCGACCGATACAGCCGGGAACTTCGACATTTTCGGCAAAATCGTTACGGTTTGATGCAAAATGAGATAGGCGGCAACGAATTCGCCCCAAAGCGACAGGAGTTTCACCGGGAATTGTCAGGGAAAATGTGTACCTTATCCGGGTTAGAGGCAGGTTTTAGGATTTTGCGACGAGCGTCTCGACAATAGAATTTTGGCTGGTTAAACTCAGAAAACTTTTACGCTTCTGGAGCGCTGCGGAGCGATTGCGCGGTCGGACATCCGTTCATAGGAACTGGGCTTCATGGGTTTTGTGGAAATATTTGCGCAAGCCGTACCGACCGAAGCTTTGCAGGAACCCTCGAAACGGGGTTTCGACAATATTATCAACGACGACTTTAACGGCTTCGGAATAGCCGTCACCGGATTGTTGATTGTCTTCGTCGCATTGACGCTCATCTCGGTATTTATCTCGCTTTTGCCAAAAATTCTCGACGCATTGGCGTTCATGCTCCCGGAGGAACAGGAGCATCAAACGCATGCACCAGCCATGCGACAGACGACCGACAACGAGAAAATTGCCGCAGCCGTAGGATTCGTCTTGCACGAAATCCGCTCAAAGCAGCCATAGCATCCTCTAGCCAACAGCCCGAGGCGCTAGTCGCACACTTCTCCGCGGATCACACGACAACCAGAGACGTTAGTCAGGGACTGGCATGGAGATTTTACTGCAGTTTGTGCAGTCGACAGGGTTCGTGAATCTCACGCTTGGCAATGCGTTGATGATTCTGATTGGCATCGTATTTATCACGTTAGCGATCACTAAGGACTATGAACCGTTATTACTCGTTCCGATCGGCATGGGGATCGTGGTCGGAAATATTCCGCCTGTGGAAGGAATGTCATTGGGGGTTTACGACGAGGGGAGCGTCCTCAGTTACATCTATTTTGGGGTAAAACAGGGAGTTTTTCCGCCGCTCATTTTTCTGGGCATTGGGGCGATGACCGACTTTTCCACAATGCTCTCCAATCCCAAGCTTGTGCTCTTGGGGGCCGCTGCTCAATTTGGCGTGTTTTTAACTTTGTTGGGTGCGCTCTATTTAGGGTTTACACCGCAACAATCGGGAGCGATCGGTATTATCGGCGGGGCGGACGGCCCGACGGCGATTTTCTTGTCAGCCAAACTCGCCCCGGAGTTGCTGGGAGCGATCTCCATTGCTGCCTATTCCTATATGGCACTCGTGCCGGTGATTCAGCCGCCCATCATGCGGTTGCTGACGACATCCGACGAACGCAAGATTCGCATGCAATCGACACGAGATGTTACGAAGCGGGAGAAAATCATCTTTCCCATCGTCGCATTCTTAATCTGTGCATTGCTGGCGCCGGGAGCGATTGTGTTGATCGGCATGTTGTTCTTTGGAAATCTGCTCAAAGAGAGTTGTGTGACCGACCGTCTCGCACAAAGCGCCCGAACGTCGATGATTGACATCGTGACCATTTTTCTCGGTTTTTCCGTCGGTGCCAGTACGCAGGCTCAAACGTTTCTCAAAGGGGAATCGTTATTGATCTTCGCATTGGGGGCGACGGCCTTTGGCGTGGCGACAGCTTGCGGGGTGTTGTTCGCCAAATTCATGAACCTGTTCTTACATCATAAAATCAATCCCTTAATCGGTGCCGCAGGGGTCTCAGCTGTGCCGGACTCAGCCCGCGTGGCGCAAATGGTCGGGTTGGAAGAAGGGACGGACAATCACTTGTTGATGCACGCCATGGCGCCGAATGTGGCCGGCGTGCTCGGATCTGCCGTTGCCGCAGGCGTACTTTGGTCTGTCTTGTGAGCTGAACCGTACTCAGCATCGCTGCTCAATCGGATCGTTTTCGCTCCTCGAACCAAACGTCATTTTAGCTGAAGAGACGAATCACGTGACTAAAAAAGTCGACTTCATGTGCACCGCGTTCCGGGATGGATTCCAGTCGGTCTACGGGGCCCGCGTTTTGACCGAAGATTTTCTACCTGCTCTACAAGCCACGTGTGACGCGGGTATTAACTATTTCGAGGCGGGAGGCGGCGCGCGATTCCAGTCGTTGTATTTTTATTGCAACCAAGACGCCTTCGACATGATGGACCAGTTTCGGGCCGTGACTGGACCTGACGCGAATTTGCAAACGTTGGCGCGGGGCGTGAATGTCGTCGGCTTGGAGTCGCAGTCCAGCGACATCATCAAATTGCATGCGGAGTTGTTCAAAAAACACGGCATCACCACGATCCGCAATTTCGACGCGCTCAACGACGTGCAAAACCTCGTTTACAGCGGGCAGTGCATTGTCGATGCCGGTTTGAAGCACCAAATCTGTGTCACCCTCATGGAACTCCCTCCAGGTTGCAGCGGCGCGCATGACGCGGCGTTCTATGCGAATCGTCTGCATCAGATTCTGGATGCTGAAATTCCGTTTGATTCGATTTGTTTCAAAGATGCTTCTGGAACAGCAGTGCCGTCCAAAGTACATGAAACCATCAAAGCTGCACGGAAAATGCTCCCGCCGGAAACCTACATTCATTTTCACACGCACGAAACCGCCGGGATTTCGGTGCAGGCGAATATTGCCGCATTGGATGCCGGTGCCAATGCAATCGACCTGTCGATGGCCCCCTGCTCCGGGGGGACCTGTCAGCCCGATATTCTGGTGATGTGGCACGCACTGCGCGGTTCACAGTACACGCTCGATATCGACATCGACAAGGTGCGCGAAGCCGAAGAGGTCTTCAAGGATTGCATGAGCGATTACTTCCTGCCTCCCGAAGCCACCACGGTCGAACCGCTGATCCCCTGGAGCCCGATGCCGGGGGGAGCTTTGACCGCCAATACACAGATGATGCGCGACAATGGGATTATCGATAAGTATCCCGATTTGATCAAAGCCATGAGCGACGTCGTCCGCCGCGGCGGATTCGGGACATCCGTAACACCCGTGTCGCAATTCTACGTGCAACAGGCGCTCAACAACGTCATGAGTGAGCCCTGGACGCGGATTGCACCGTCGTATGGAAAAATGGTACTGGGTTACTTTGGTAAAACCCCCGTCGCACCCGATCCAGAGATTATCAAAATTGCGTCGGAACAACTTGGCTTGGAACCGACCACACGTGCGCCGCTCGATATGAATAACGAGGATCCCGAAAAAGGGATCGCAGTTGCTAAGAAGGTGCTCGAAGCGGAACACCTGCCGACCACAGACGAGAATATCTTCATCGCTGCGACCTGCGCCGAAAAGGGAATCGCTTATCTGAAAGGGGAGGCGACTATCGGAGTGCGGAAAGTCGACCCCGCGCAGGACACCGCAGCAGCGCCGGCCGCCACGCCGGGCAAACCCGCCAGTTACAATGTCACCGTCAACGGCGAAACGTTTGCATTAACAGTCGATGGAAACAATGCCACGGTCAATGGCCGCTCCTATCAGGTGGCCCTGTCAGCATCCGACGCCCCGGCTGCCGCTGCTGCGGGAGCGCTGGCCGGAGGTGCGCAAGTCGACGTCAACGCCTCAATGCCGGGCGTGGTACTCCGCGTTCCCGTTCAAGTTGGCGACGCGGTGAACGAAGGGGACATTCTTGTTGTCTTGGAAGCGATGAAGATGGAGATCAATGCGACCGCGCCCGCAGCAGGAACCGTCGCCAGCATCGCCGTTGCTCAAGGGGACCACATCGCCAATGGCCAAAAATTGGCGACGATTTCGTAACGTCGAACGATCATTCGGTGACGTAACGCGAGATTTCCGGTCAGAGCAGGCTCAACCGGCGTCGACGGTTCCAGATGATCATTAAGGAATTTCCCGGTCCGCGAAGCTTGGCCCTACGGGGCCATGTCGGTTACAGTGAGTGCACGGTCTTTTTTGGACCTTGGTCATTCTACTGGTCCGTATCTCGGCCCCACGCCCTGGAGTTTAGTAACATGCGTTTTCGTCTGTGCTTTTTCGTTGTTGCCTTGCTTGTAACTCACATAGTCGAAATCGGCGTCGCTGCTGAGCGTACAGTGACGATCCATCGCGATAAGTGGGGCGTCCCGCATATCTATGGAGCCACAGCGGCCGATGGCGCTTATGGTCTGGGCTATGCGCAGGCCCAAGATCGCTTAAAGGACATTCACATCAGCCTGCGTACCGGCTTGGGGACGATGTCCGAAGCGTTTGGCAAAAAGTATCTCGAGCAAGACTACATCATGCGGTTGTGCCGTAATGCGGAGTTGGCCAAGGAATCCTGGAAGACGTTGCCGCCGCATCTCAAAGAATTTGCGGAGAATTTCACGGCGGGTGTTCAGGCATATTCCGATGAGCATCCCGACGCGGTCCCCGACTTCGCGGTCGAATTAGAACCTTGGAAGATTCCGACGATCGGCCGGGCCATGATTCTGCGGTGGCCGTTGGGAACGATACAAGACGATTTGAAAAACGGAAAAAAACGTGAGCAGCCTGCCCAACGTTCCAACCAATGGGCGGTTTCTCCATCGCGTTCAGCGGATAACGTTGCGATTTTGCTGTCCGACCCGCATCTGACTTGGGAGGGGTTGGCGGTCATGTACGAAGCCCGCGTGCATGCGGGGGACTTGCACATGAACGGTTATTTCTTAATCGGCTCGCCGATCATGGGGATCGGGCACAACCAGAACGTCGGTTGGGCATTGACGACGGGGGGGCCCGATACGTCGGACGTCTATGAAATGAATGTCCGGATGAACCCACTGCTAGAGTACGAATACGATGGCCAGTGGCGCAAATGCGAAACGACCGTATTTCCGATCGCGGTCAAAGGCCAAACACCCGCCATCCGTCCCGCGGTCTATACACACCTCGGCCCGTTGGTTACCCCGCCGGACCTCAAAACCGGCAAAGCTTTTGTCGGTGCCTCACCCTATCTTGAACAGACCGGCCTGTTCGAACAATTTTATCGCATGGCGATGTCCAAGAACGTACACGAATTTTATGACGCCATCGGCATGTGCGAGTTCAACGAGCAAAACATCATGTTCGCCGACACCAATGGGGACATTGGCTATGTCCGAAGCGGAGCAACGCCGATTCGTCCCGACGGCTACGATTGGAATCGCCCTGTGCCGGGCAATACCTCGAAGACCGCTTGGAAAGGCAAGCATTCGATCGACGATCTGGTGCACATTTTTAATCCGCCGCAGGGCTACATGCAGAACTGCAATATCAGTCCGGAAAACATGATGGTCAATTCGCCACTCAAACCGGGCGATTATAAAGACTACATCTATAACGTGTCGTGGGACACCAACAATCCCCGTGGATTGCGGACCGTGCAAATGTTGGACGCCGACGATTCAGTGACCCGAGAAGAAGCCATCGCAATCACAATGGATGTGCAGGACTATTTTGCGCCGCAATGGAAAAAGGAACTGGAGTTGGCGGTCAGTGCCGCTGGGCAAGAGAAGATGCAGGACGAGGAATTTGCCAATGCGGTCAAAGCGATTTTGGCTTGGGATGGCGAATTCACGGCCGATAAAACAGCGACGTCGCTGTACAAATTCTGGCGGATCAAATGTGGTGAAAAAATGAACCTCAAGCCGATGATCGGCGGCGGCCATCTGGGCGCAGAACAACAGGCGCAATCCCTGGAATTGTTAGCTGAAACGATCGCGGAGTTAAAATCGAAGCATGGTCGCTGGGATGTCGCCTGGGGCGAGATTCACAAAGTCGGCCGCGAAGGACAATACTTCCCCGTGGGGGGCGCGGAATTTCGATCCGGGCCGAAAGAGGCCAATTTCTCGGAAACGCTGTTTGACGTGAACTCACACGAAGACCCCGCCCTGCCCGGAAAGTACGTCGCCCACAACGGGTCGATGGCGATGATCTTAATGTTCTTCCACAAAGACGGGATCGAATCGCTGACCTGCACACCGTGGGGCCAAAGCGGTGATCCAACGTCGCCGCACTTCATGGACCAGGGAGAACACCTATATTCCAAACGGCAAATGAAGCCGACTTGGTGGGACGAAGACGACCTGAAGAAGAATGTCGAATCAACCACGGTTTTGAAAATCGCCGCTGCACCTACATCAAATGAGTAGGTCATGCTGTGCATGACGAAACTCGCAACGGGCACATCGCCCCAAGCAACGTCAAACATCGCACACGATACGCTCCAACAACCCACTCAGCGGTTTTGCCCGCCGCTGCGGCGTTGGCCGAGGTCTTCGTAATACTTACGGACCTCGGGAGCGTATTTGGGTAAGTACTCTTCGCTGAAGTTGTTGAGCAACCGATTACGGATTGCTTCGGGAAGATGTCCCCAAATGTCTTTGAGCATGCGTTTGCGGGCAGCCGCGGCGCGTGCTTTTTCCGCTTGTGATTCGTCAAATCGTTCCTCGGAATCCTGGCCGTCTTTAGGTCGCCGTTCGGTTTGCTCTTGTTGTTCCCGCTTCTGTTGTTGGCCTTCCTGCTGCTGTTGGGTGTCTGATTTGGGGTGCGGTTTTGGTTTCTTGTCGTTCTGGGGCGGCGGCGGTTGGTTGTTGGGATTCGGCGGTGGCGGCGGGGGCTGATTTTGCAGCAGTTCGATGAGCTGCGTCAAATCGTCGAGCACTTTTTGCTGCAGTTGTTGGGTTTCTTGTCCAGGCAGCCCCGCTTCGATGCGCTGGCTGACGTCACGCATCTGATTCACAGCGCGATCCAGCACTTCGCCAGGCTTTTGCTGAGCGTCGGGGGGATGCAGCGACTCCTCTAATTCTTTGTCGATCGCCTCATCACGCGGCGACGCTTCGGGTTCTGCATCCTTGGCGGCGGGCTCGGTTACAGCAGGCTCGGCCACAGAAGGCTCGGCCACGGCGGGCGGCTGTGATTCGGTTTCGTCTCCGCAAACCGGCAGTCCACTTAATGCCCACGCGAGGCATAGGCCAGCGGTCAGGTGGAATCGGTTCATTGTTTGAGCTCCAGAACATCTTCTTCGCCGACAGGGTCTTCAGTGGCCGGCTCTTCCTCGACTGGTTCTTCTTCGGCCGCGGCTGTGATTTTTGTCAGGTTGCGGGTCAGGTCGGCCAATTCGGTTTGTTCCAAGGCGAGATCTTGCAGGGCTTGTCGATTGGCCGGCGTGATCTCGTCGGCAGCTTCCATTTCCGTCGCCAATTCCATCGTCCGCTCCCGTAGGTCGCTTTGCATCGATTTTAGAACTTTGAGTTGCGCCAGCTGCGGAATGCCATCGGTCGGTGGGCCGCCTTGTGCGCCGCCGGGACCGGGGCCTTGCTGTTGTGGATTCTGTTTGTTTTGCGGGTCCCTTTCATCCGGTTTGAGGGCTTCAACAAGATCGAGGAAACGCTGCTTGGCCCGCATCGCATGGCGCTGCGTTGTTTCGTCTGCTTGACGCTCAGACAATCGTACGGCCGCGCGGTCCATGTCGCGCGCCGCTCCTTTGAGCGCTAACGCAAAAACTTCGGCGGCGGTGAGCGTCTCTCGCAGTTTTTCTGTCTCCGATTGCAATCCACGTTGGACTTCGGTTAAGCCGATCAGCGAGCGTAACGTGCCCCGTGACCATTTGCCTTGTTCGGAATAACGGCCTTGCAGGCGCGCAGTTTCGTCGATCACCCCTTGCTGCCGTGGAATCATTGCCCGCAATTCATCGGCAATTTTTTCCAGTTGTTCTTGCGCCAGTTGTTCTTCGGCTTCCCGACGCTGCTGGGCCAATTCCCGCTGCGCTTGTTCCATATCATCTAGCGCCTCTTGAGCCTGTTCGGCGGCGGCGATTGGATCGTCTTTATTGAGTTGTTCAGCGGCCTGTTGTTGGCGGTCGGCGGCGCGGGCGGTGGCATCACGCCCCTTTTGGATTTGCAGTCGGCGTAATCGCCGCGTCATTTGTTGAGCTTCTTCTCGGAGTTGCTGTTGTTCCTTGGCCAGTTTTTTCAGTTCTTGCTGCCGCTCTTCGGGATCCTGCAGGTCCTGCGCCTTTTCGATTTTACGCATCAGTTCTGCTTGACGATCCTTGAGTTCGGCGAGTTTCTGTTCCTCTTGTTTGAGTTTTTTGACCATCTCGGCCGTTTCGGTTTGGCGGCGATTGTGTAGTGTGTCTTGCAAGTTCCGCAATTGTTTCAGTAATTCCCGCTGGTTTTGCATCGCGGCGCCGACGTCGTTTTTCTGGAGTTGTCGTGCTGCCTCGCGCATGTTGGCGGCGGTAGATTGTTCTTGAAACTGTTCGGTGACTTCTTCTAACAATTGTGACTCGGTGGAGTCTTTCTCCGCTGATGACTTGAGCGTTTCCTCCACTTTCGATTTCAGTTGATCGAGCCGTTTGGCGGCTTGTCGTTGACGCTCACCAAGTCGCTGCAGGTCCGTTTGTTCCTGCTTGGTTAGCTCCGAGGGGAGTTTGGTGAGTGTTTGCTTACTGAGTTTTTCCGCCTCCTGATTGAGCTTCTGTTGCGATTCGACCAATTGCTCAAGATCGCCGGCCAGATCGCGATGCGTGCGCCACTGGGCCATCTCTTTGAGTGCCGCATTGAGCGACTCCGAAACGATCTGTTGATTCTTCCCCGCTCGCTCCAGCGCCTGTTGCTGTTCTGCCGTGGTCTCGGCAGATTTTTGGGGGGAGCCGGTTTGAGTCGTGTCGTTGGCGACTTTGCTTTGTTCGCGTTTGCGGACGGCGGTCAGGTCTTCTTCAATCTGGGGCAGGTTGTCTTGGCCGAGGCGTTTGAGTTCCTCGTCCAGCTTGGTCATGCGGCCGGTGGTTTTCGGGTCGTCGATGGCATTGTCGCGGATGTCGTTGAGGAGTTGCTGCGCGCGTTGCCGCACGCCGGTTTCCGCGTCGCTGAGTTTTTGGGCTGCGCGTCGCTGGGTCATTTCCGTCTGCTGCAACGTATCAATGTCCTGCGGCCGCAACTCGCCCGCTTCGTTGAGTTGAATCTGCAGTTGCCGGACCTGCTGGTGAGCAGCGTCTTGTTGTTTCTGGGCCAACTCCAAATCGGCCATAATGTCCGCTTGTCGGTCGGCCAACTCCTGCTGTTTCTCTTCGGAGGTGACGATTGTAAAAATCCGCGGCAGGCTTTTGCCGACATGTTCTTCACCCAAGTCAAAGGCGTCGGTGGCTTCGGCATGCAGAGTGATTGTATCACCCGGTTTGAGATCCAGCGTCGACAGGTCGAATTCAAAAGTCGCCGACTGATGTTGGGGCCGAGTGGAGTCGTTGAATATCGAAACCAACTGCGGCTCGGTTGCATCGACTTCAGCCTCATTCTCGGTTACAGATTGGGGACCGGTGTGATAGACCAAGCGGATTCCCTTGAGACCAAAGTCATCCTTGGCCACCATCCGCAACGGAATCTTGGCGACGGCGGTGACTCTGAGATTGGTGGTCGGATCCGTGATTTCGATTTCGGGCACACGGTCTTCGATTCCCCGCAGCTCGTAATGCCGGCTTTGTCCGCTGTCATGCCCTTCGCGATCGCGGAATGCTAACCAATAGGTCGAATTGCCCGGCTGCGCGATCGTAAACTCAGCGCCGAACGTCAAGCCCTCAGGACCAAGCACGAGCGGTTGCGATTGTTCATAGACGTGCAAATGGGCATCCGCCAACGGTTTATCGGCGCGGGCTTTGGTGGTCACCGTCGTGCCAAGGAGTCCATCCACGTGTCCTGTTCCAGCAGGGAGGTCGACACTGGGTAGTCCCAAATACTCAGGCGGCGTCAGAGTAATTTGTAGATCTTTTAAATTCGGAGGGACAACGGCCTCGATCGTGAACCAAGGCATCTCCAGGTCATCTCCCGCTTCGACGCGGAATTGAATCGGGCCTTCCAATACCAACAGACTGGAAACGAATACGTCGCGGGGTTGCTCCTCCCGGTCGGTGATTGATTGCGCACTGAGTTGTTGCGACGTTTCCTGCTGATCGGGAAATCGAAAGTAAATCGTCCCGTTATCCGGCAGTCCGCCCCGGGCGTTGTCGATGTGGAGGGTCAGGGTTTCACCAATGGCGATGCGTAGCGGCGTCTCCGGGGAATGGACCGATTGAAAGTCGTCTCCTAGAATGCGCAGTTGCGTTTGTTTGGGCCAATTGGTATCCGACAGCGGCAAAACCATTCGCTTGAAGGCGATCGACGCATCTGCGCGATTCAACCCCACTAAAACTGCCGTCGCTAAGCAGACCGCAGTCGCTGCCAGCATGATTCGTTTGACGTTGCGCGTCTGCACGACCTCGTCGAAGTCGACGTTTTGCAGGTGTTTACTGGTTTCGTCGACCACCTGCTGTTGTAGTTCGGGCGAGCCGAGTGCGGGATCGATATCGTGTTTGAGGAATTGTACGGTACTGGCCAAACTGTCTTTCAGTTCTGGGTGCAGTCGTTCAATCCGCAGCGCTAAATCGAGATCATTCAATTGGACCAGCAATGGGGCTATTAACCGGCGGTAGGCGACATAAGCGGTCGTTGCAACCACCGTCAGGCTGAGAATCAAACGGACACCGGAGTCGCTGAATCGAAACAGCCAATCGGCCATGCCAATGACGGCGATCGAGCCGACGAACACCGTGATCAGCCAGGAGACGCCATTGACGAATAGCGCGCGACGCACGCGTTGTCGCAGTTCGGTAAGTCGCGTTTCCAGTGGAGTGAACATCGTACTGTCGTTTCCCTCGCGTAACGTCAAAATCCAACGTTCATCATACCAGTCGCAGCCGTTTCCGCAAAATCCATTCCCCGCACAGCAAGCCTACAAACAGAGCAAATGTGAGCCAGAAATTCCAAAGTTGCTTGGGGGCTTCGGTTTCCAACGGGACGGGATTACCGCGCGGAATAGCCGCTAAGACGTCGTCGGTTTCCAGCAACGTATGGTACGCGCCGCCGGTGATCTTGGCGGTCTGGGTTAATTCGGGGACGTCCATTTTTACGGTACGCATTTCGCCCATCGGTGAGGTGACGCGAAAATCGACACTGGGAGGCGCGTTTTCAAAGGTGGGTGAGGCAATGAACGCGTGGTAGGTCCCTTCGACCGGATTTGCGAAAGTCCCTTCAAAAATGGTCGGTGCTTGCGGCAGTCGCTTGAGGTCCACCTGTCGCCGCGGCCCTCCGTGCTGTTGCACGACCACTGTTACAGCGGTCTCCGAGGCGGAAATCAAACGGTCGTCGAGAAAATTCACACGAAACTGAATCGGGGTGCCCCGCATGTATTCCTTGCGATCGACCGTCAACTCCGCGCCACGATCCCGGCCGAGCAATTTGGAGCGGCTGAGGTAGCGAATGACTTGGACCCAATACCGGCCAAAATACAAATCCCCCACACGATACCGCCAACGCCACGTTTCATCGGTGGCATGAAAAATAACCTTGCCGCCGCCAAAACGGTGCATGGCGATGACGGGAACTTCCTCGTTACCGGAATTCGTTTGAGGGTGTACGGCAAATGCAACCGCGCCGCGCTTCAGCCGGATGGACTCGAAGGCCCACATGAACGGCGGCAAGTTTCTCCAGACCTGTTCGTCGTCGCGTTCGCTGTCGGTTAAGCGGAAAATCGACGTCCCTTTGCGACCATCGAGCGTAATCTCGGGCCGAAAGCCGTCGCCGATGAGGGATGGGTTGTCTTTGCGGACCGCATCGGAAATTTGTACCGGCAACAGGTCTTCCAGCGGCGTTCCCCGATAGCCGACCGGATTGTGCTGCGTTCCGGCGATCATCAACAGCCCACCGCTCTTCGTGTTGACGAATTCCTGGAGTTCCTGCTGCGTTCTCTCGGTGAGAAACGCCAGGTCCATGTCGCCGAACAGGATCACATCGTAGGAGAACAGGTCCTCTTCATTGACGGGGAAATTTTGCAAGGCGGTCCGATCCTCTTCCGCATACTCCGCATCGGCGTCTTGCAGGACGGTCTTCAATTCGACCGTCTTTTCCCGTTCTAACAAGGTTTTCAAAAAGCGAAATTCATAACGTGGTAGCGAATCGGCCAGGAGCACGCGGATTTTCTCTTTGCGAACGCTCACACCACGGACTTGGCGGTTGTTCTCTGTGTTGGCCTCTTTGGGAAGCAACTGCACGTCGACCACATATTGAAACTCACCGACTTCCGGCGGCGTGTAGGTCAATTCCAGTTTCTGAGTCCGTTCATCGGCATCGAGTGTGATCCGCTCGGTCGTCAGCGCGTCTCCGGTCGATTCGTCTCGCAGTGTGACCGACACGGTTTTCCCGGCGTAACCCCGCGCGCTCAATGTATATAAGAAGGTGATGGGATCGTTAACGAACGCGACGTCGTCGACCTGGACGTCGGTGATTTCCAAGTCGCGGACCGGTTGGGCATCCCCCAGACCCAGCGCGAAAATCGGCACCCCCTTGCGGCGGGCGAAAGTCGCTGCGGCGGAGAGTTTTTCGCCCTCGGTCGTGATCCCGTCGGAGAGAAAAATGATGGCCGTGGGCGGCGCGCCGCGCAGGTCGTTCAACACCGACCGTAGCCCCTGCCCCAATTGCGTCCGGTCCCCTTCAGCTTCCAACTCCCGCAATTGCGGCAGGACTTCGTCGACATCCTCAGGCGTGATGCATTCGGCGACCTTGGTGGCAGCCCCGGCCAATTTATAAATCCGTAATTTATGCCGCCGCAACAAACGCTTAAGAAAATCCCCTTCGTCACGCAGCAAAATCGCCTTACCGACATTCAGCGGCGTGACCTCTTCGTAGTTAGCGGCATCTAATAGCGTCCGTGCGGTGGAACGTAGGTCGTCATCCTGGTACGGATCCGCCGCCGTCATACTGCCGGAGTTGTCCAAAATCACCACGGCATACGGCAAGCCGGTGCGATCGACCGACAGAAACGCGCTGCTTAGCATGAACAGCAACAAAAAGATGGCACCCAGCCGCATGGCGACCAACAGCCCCCGCATCCACCGCGAGGCTCCGGTGGCATCGCGGCGATAAACCAGGATCACCACCGCAACAGCGGCCACAGCGAACAGCAACAACACCCAATCGGGCCAAGGAAAGTCACTGCGATATCTCCACGACGTCCCCTGCCCCGCCCCTGCGGGGGGGATGTCAAGCAGCCATTCCATGGTCTTTTGCAGCGGAGACATACGGCGATCGTTCCGTGCGAATGAGTGGGGACGTTCCTGTATTTGTATACGAGCAGCCGGTTCGCGGCAATCGCGAGGGGCGGGTTTCCCGTTTGCGGGGTGTGGCTCGCGTCGTTGCGGGGTGGTATGCTACAGATCAAATTTTAATGTGTAACCATGGGACAGCTGGGGACAGTCGTTGAACTTTCCTATACTCCTGTTGATCCTATTCAAGCTTATCATGTCATCCATTCGAAATTTATATAGCTCACCCGCCTCATGACGTTCGCCAATCCACTCGGCCTGCTCGGCCTATTGTCCTTGCCCGTGATTCTCGGGATTCACCTCTATCACCGCCGGTTTCCACCGTTGGAGATCGCGGGTTTGCATTTGTGGGCTGTGGAGAGTGAAGTGCGGTTGGCTGGGCGGCGGCGGGATCGGTTGCCGATTACGCTGACGTTGATTCTGGAATTGTTGGCGGCCCTGTTTTTGACGTTGATCATCAGCCAACCCCGCTTTGGTGAGGTGGACAGCGTCACGCATCTGGTGGCAGTGCTGGATGATTCCGCCTCGATGAGTGGCGGGCCGCCGGGGGAGGCGACGTTTCGCGAGCAAGCGATTGAGGAATTGCGGCAGCGGATGGACGAATATGGCAGTGATAGTGTGGTGACATTGATTCAATCCGGCGCGCGACCGGTAATGTTGGCCGGTCCCGCTGTCCCATGGAGTGAAGCCGAGACGCGACTGTCGGCGTGGCAACCGCAGGCGACACGGCACAACTTCGCCCCCGCCTGGGACCTCGCCCAACAAGTCGCCGATCAAACCGGCCAACTGTTGTTTTTGACCGACCATATTCCCACAACGGAGACCAATCCCGCTGCGATGGAAATCGTCTCCGTTGGTCGGAAATTGGAGAACGTCGCCGTCACGACCGCTGTTTGGGAATTTGATGCGGCGACCGGGGTGGGCACTATCCATCTGCGTTTGACCAACTTGGGCGAAAAGGCGGCCGATGCGCAAGTGACGGGCCGGTCGGGGAGCACGCCGATTTTTGAAAAGGCGATCACGATTTCAGCCGGCGGCAAATCGGCGCTCAATCTCACCGTCCCGGGCGGCGTGGGGAAACTCGATATCGATGTGACGTCGCCGCGCGACGGGTTGGTGTTGGACAATCGTGTGCAACTGATCGAACCCCAGGTCCGCACTGTGGGGGTTGCTGTCGAATTGCCCGAAGGCCCCGCCCGCGACCTGTTCCGCCGCTCGCTACTGGCATTGCCCAACGTGGCGGTCGTTTCGGCCGATGCGGCGGACTTGATCGTAACCACCTCCGATCGACTGCCCGCTGCCGAGAGCAATGCTTGGTGGTTGGGAATTGGTCCGCTCAATCCCAGTGAAGCGGCCCGCAAAGCGGCTAAGAATCTGATTGGTCCGTACGTGATTGAAAAGGAAAACCCGCTGCTCGACGGGGTCACGCTCGCGGGGGTCATTTGGGCCGGTGTGCAGCCGGTCACGCAAGAAGCGACGCCACTGATCAGCGTGGGCAAGACGCCGCTGCTGGCGCAACTCGTCGGCACCCGCGCCGCGGCCTATTTGCTCAATATCGACCTCGAGCAGTCCAGCCTCAGCGAAAGCCCCGACTGGCCGATTTTAATCAGCAATCTCATCGAACTGCGTCGTAGCGATCTACCCGGTCTGAACCGTTGGAACTACCGACTCGGCGAGGGAGTCCGTTTTCGGCTATACAACGGATTGGTCGACCCGGCCGACGAATCTGATCCGAAGCCATTGATGTTAGTGCACGACGGAGGACAACGGACCTTACCCCGCGGGAGTGTGATTGACATCCTCCCCCCCAATACTGCGGGCGTCTACGAAATTCGCGAAGGTGACTCGACAGTCGGCCGATTTGCCGTGAACTTTGAGGATGCCGAAGAATCAAACCTGCAACTCCTCTTCCCCGGTGGCCGCCAATCCGCACAGCCCAACCCCACGGCGCTCTACCAAATCGATCCCAAATATTCCTGGATCCTGGTCGCAGCGACGTTCTTAACGCTCGTTCTGTTGCTACTCAATTGGTGGGTCGTGAAATCGCCACGCACTGCTGCGTAGTTGACGATGAATTTAGCCACAGATTGAACACAGATTTCTAAGGTGCAATTCCCATATCTTTTTTTGATCTGTGTTTATCCGTGTTCAATCTGTGGCTAAGAAGTTTTGAGATGACCGTTTTGAAACGTTTTCGTCGGTTCGCAAAGGCCGTGGGGAAATGGCATTTGACTTGTAAGACGCCGGGAACCGATACGAGTGAAAGCGCGTGGTTTACTCGTTTTGGTTGCAAGGCACACCCCGATGGCCGGCACTGCGGAATTGATTGCTCAGGGATTGCAGCGGCATCAAGCCGGTCAGTGGGATGCCGCTGCGCGTTTGTACGCTCAAGCACTGGACGTCACGCCCCGCTTTCCAGAGGCCCTGCACCTGCTGGGCGTGTTAGCACATCAACGCGGCGCGCATGATCAAGCCGTGACGTATTTCCAACAGGCCATTGCTGCGAACCCGAGTGAAGCGGCGTATCATAGCAATCTGGGGAGCGCCCAACACGCACTGGGGCAATATGACGCTGCGGTCGATAGTTATGGCGCCGCTCTGCGGCTGGATCCAGGACGACCCGAGACGCACCACAATCTCGGGAATACCTTCTCCGCCCGCCGGGAGTTTCGAGAGGCAGCGGCCAGCTTTCAATCGGCCATTGCTCTCGATTCTCAGTACACCAAGGCTTACATGCAACTTGGTCGCGTCTCGCAGCGTCTCGGGCAATATGAGGAAGCCGTAATAGCGCTGCGACGAGCCATTGAACTGGCTCCGGAAATGGTGGCAGCCTATGAATTGTTAGCCGATTCGTTGCGTCGGTTGGGGCAACGGGCCGAAGCGATCGTGGTTTATGAACAGTACTTGCTGCGCGACCCCAGTTGCGCGCAAGCCATCTACAACAAGGGAGTCATCGAGCTGGACGACTATCGTTTGATGGCCGCTGGGTTATCATTTGCTCGGGCCATTGAGCTGGCCCCGGATTTCCCGGAAGCCTACTGCAACCTAGGGATCACATATTTGGCGCAGGGACGCGTGCGGGAGGCGGCCCATAACTTTTGCGCAGCAGTACGCATCCGCCCTGACTACGCGATGGCACGCAGCAACCTGTTGATGGCGCTGCATTACGATCCGGCGACCGATGAAGAGACCCTGTACGAAGAACATTTGCGGTGGTCAGCGGTCAATGAGCGTGTCGCGCCCACCGTGCTGACAAACACGCGCGAACCGCAGAAGCGATTGCGCATTGGTTACGCATCGCCCGATTTCCGGGAGCATGCGGTTTCGCACTTCTTTGAACCGATCCTCCGCCAGCATTGCCGCGAGGCTGTGCATGTCACTTGTTACGCCGATGTGGCTAAGCCGGACGCAACGACGAAGCATTTAAAATCGCTGGCCGACAATTGGCGCAACGTGCGCGGGTTGTCGGACAATGAGTTTGCCACGCACGTTCGCCGGGATGAAATCGATCTGCTCATCGATCTTGCCGGACACACCGCCGGGAACCGCATGACCGCCTTCGCTCGCCGCTTGGCGCCGGTGCAAGTCAGCTACATCGGCTACGGCAGCACCACGGGGCTGACGTGCATGGATTATCGTATTGTCGACCACGTGACAAACCCGGCGGACGAAACCTCCTGGCATACCGAAGAGTTAACGCGTCATTCACTCGGATTCGCCTGTTACGCCCCTCCGCTTGATGCGCCGCCGGTGACAGCTCCGCCGTCGATCGAAACGGGACGTGTTACCTTTGGTTGTTTTAACAACATCGACAAACTGTCGCCGCCGGTTGTGCAGTTGTGGGCGCAGTTGATCAATGCCGTACCCGATTCGCGGTTGTGCTTAAAGACGCGGGCCTTCAACGATGTCGGTGTTGCGGAAGTTTGGCGCCAAAAATTTGCCGTCGCTGGATTAGCACCGGAACGCTTGGAGTTATTAGGTCGCAGCCGGACCGTGTCGGAGCATCTTGCAGAGTATCGTCATGTCGACATCGCTCTCGACCCGTTTCCTTACACCGGTTCGACAACCACCTGTGAGGCGTTGTGGATGGGAGTGCCGGTCGTGTCGCTCCGTGGTAACAATTACGTCGGCCGCATGACAGCGAGCCTGCTGGAAACCCTCGGAGCGAAAGAGTTGATTGCCGAAACAGAGGCGGCTTACATGGCCATCGCAGAACGTTTGGCGACAGATTCCCAGTCTCTTTCGACCTATCGCCAGCGGTTACGAGGCGCAATGGCTGATTCGGCGATTTGCGATGCGACAACGTATACGCGCGGTTTGGAATCGCTGTACCGCGATATGTGGCAGCGGTGGTGTGGGGAGCAACGATGACAGCAACCGGCGTGGAACTCCAACGCGCAATCGAAGCGCACCAGTCGGGCAACTTGCCGGCAGCGATCCGCGGATATCACCGCGTCATTGATGCTGATTCCTTACAGGACGAGGCATGGCATCGCTTAGGTGTGGCTTTTCATCAACAGGGAGAGCATGCTGCTGCGGTGCAGCATATCCGTCGGGCCATTGAACTGTGCGGGACTAACGCGGCCTATTACTGCAACTATGGCACCGCACTGTTGGCGGCAGGACAAACGGCGGACGCGTGTCGGCAGTTGGAACGCAGTTTAGAAATGGAACCGGCGCGCGCGGAGTTCTACTTCAATTATGCAAACTGCTTGAAAAAAAACGGCGATTTGGACCGAGCCGTGGCCAGTTATCGACAGGCACTGCAACTTCGGCCCGCGTATCCGCAGGCGCAGAATAATCTCGGCAACGCCTTGATGGAGCAAGGATTGCTCGACGAGGCCGCCGGTTGTTTTCGCACTGCATTGGCCTCACAGCCGACATTCGCTGATGCGCACCACAACTTGGGAAATACGTTGTTGCGCCAAGAGCAGCACGACGAAGCGCAATCGCATTTTGCCGCAGCCGCCAAGTTGTCGCCGCGACGGCCGGAGTTTTTGCAGAGCTATTTTCTCTCGCTCAGTTACGAAGTCGACGTCAACACACAGCAACGCTTTGATTTGCATCGGTTGTGGGGTGCGCAGATAGACGGACTGCATCCTGCGGAATCCACATTTGCAAATATCGCCATCGCTGAGCGGCGTTTGCAGATTGGATATGTCTCGGCCGATTTTCGCGAACATGCCGTCGCTGATTTTCTGGAACCGATTTTGAAAAATCATGATCCTGTGCGGTCTCAGATCACTTGTTATGCCAACGTCGCAAATCCTGATCAGCGCACGGAGCAGTTGCGCGGTTATGGGGGGCAATGGCGATCGATTGCCGAATTGAACGATGTCCAAGCAGCTGAGTTAATTCGTGGTGATGGCATCGACATTCTGGTCGATTTGGGCGGGCATACGGCGGGGAACCGGTTAGGGATCTTTGCTCGCAAGCCCGCTCCCGTGCAAGTGACGGGGACCGGTTATGGCTGGACGACCGGTTTGCCGACCATGGATTATCGTTTGACCGACGCGATCGCCGATCCGCCGGGCGAGCCGCGGCGACACACCGAAGAGTTGATCAGAATCCCGCAAGGCATGCTTTGCTTCCAGCCGCCCGCGACGGCTCCAGACGTCACCCCTGGGCCTGGTGCAAATGACGGCACCATCACGTTTGGCGGATTTCACCGTCATGTCAAACTCAACGAGCGAACGATGAAATTGTGGGCGCGGATTCTGGAGCGTGTGCCCGGTTCGCAATTGATGCTCAAAGACCGCGCGTTTCGCCATGCGCATGTTCTGCAGCGGACTCAGAATCTGTGCGACGCTTCCGGAATTCCGCGCGAACAAGTCCTTTGGGAGACCGGTTCCGATTCGCGGCGCGATCATCTAGCGATTTACGGCAAGGTCGACATCGCTCTCGATACTTGGCCGTACAACGGTTCCACGACGACGTGTGAGGCACTGTGGATGGGCGTTCCCGTGGTAACGCTCGCCGGCGATTCGTATGTTGGCCGCATGTCGGCCAGCCTGTTAACGCAGGTCGGGCTCTCGGAACTTATTGCACAGACCGAGGACGACTATGTGGCTTCCGCCGTCCGTTTGGCCAGCGATATAGCGACATTGCAGCGGCTGCGTGGAGAACTACGCGATGTGATGCGCGTCTCGCCACTATGTGACGGCCCGGAGTACACGCGCGCCTTAGAGGCATCGTATCGCGAGATGTGGCGCCGCTGGTGTGATGCGCGTCATTCAGCTAGGAGGGCGTCATGACGGTCGGCGAATCGTTAGTCAATTCGGCGCTGCGTTTTCACCGCGCGGGCGAATATCAGCTGGCGGAACAGTTTTATACGCAAATCCTCGATGAGACCCCTGCCCCGGCGGTGCATACGAATCTGGGCATTGTAAAACGTGCCTTAGGGGATTTCGACGGAGCGCTTGCTTGTTATCAGCGGGCCATTGAACTCGATGCGACTTGTTTTGAAGCGCACAACAATTTGGGCAACCTGTTGTGGAAACAAGGGCGGTTGGTCGAGGCGCTTGGTTACCTAAAACAGGCAGCGTTGCTGAATCCCACAGCTGTCATGTCCCGTTGCACACTGGGATTGATTCAGACCGAGTTGGGTGAACTGGACGCAGCAATCGATGAGTTCCAAACCGCGTTGCGGATGGCACCGGAATTCGCCGTGGCGCACAATGGCTTAGGCCGAGCTTTGCAGCTCGGTGGTGAATTCGCCCAAGCCTGTGTCGCCTATCGGCGGGCGATTCAACTCAAACCCGATTTCGCAGCAGCACACGTCAGCCTGGGCAATGTGCTGACCGCTTTACACCGTTTTGACGAAGCGTGCGAGCACTACCGGCAAGCCTTACGGATCAATCCAGCAGAACGGACTGCTCGGGACAATCTGTTGATGGCGCTGCAGTACGACCCGGACTTTGATGTTGCTGAGCTGTTCGTTGCACATTGTGAATTAATGCAGCCGATGCAATGCGCGGCACCATCGGCGGTGCAGCATGACAACGACCCCGCGCCGCTGCGGCGACTACGCATTGGCTACGTCTCTCCTGATTTCCGTAAGCACTCGGTCGCGTTTTTCGTCAAGCCGATTTTGGCGAGACATGATCCGTCGGCGGTCGAAACATTTTGCTATGCCCAAGTGGCAATGCCGGACGAAACGACGCAGCAGTTGCAAAGCTTGGCGGGATATTGGCAATCGACAGTCGGCATGACCGACGCTGCGGTGGTGGAGTTGATGCGTCGCGACCGGATCGACATCTTGGTCGATCTGGCGGGCCATACGGCAGGCAACCGGCTCGGCGTTTTTTCTCATAAGCCAGCGCCGATTCAGGTGAGTTATTTGGGCTATGGAAACACAACCGGGTTAAGCAGCGTGGACTATTGGTTGACCGACACGGTTGCGGATCCCCCGGGAGAATCGCGGCGGCATACCGAAACACTCATCCGGCTACAGCGGGGCATCGCCTGTTATGCTCCTCCGACGGCAGCCCCAGACGTTGCCCCGCCACCAATGCTACGCAATGGCTTTTTGACCTTCGGTTCCTTCAACAAGAGGGTCAAAATCAATCCCGCTGTCATTCGATTGTGGTCGCGGGTGTTGGAATCGCTGCCGACGTCACGTTTGGTGCTCAAGGACCGTGCCTATGTGTCGCAAGAAATGCGCGAGATCACCCTAGCGGAGTTCTCCAGGTGCGGCGTTGCCGCGGACCGGATTGATTTGATTCCGCGCGCAGAATCATTGCGTGACCATCTGCAGCTGTATTCGCGGGTTGACGTGGCCCTCGATCCAATTCCCTACGGCGGCTCGACGACAACTTGTGAAGCGCTGTGGATGGGGGTCCCCGTGCTGACCTTACGCGGAAATTGCTACGTTAGCCGCATGACCTCCAGCCTGCTCACGCAAATTGGTTTAACCGGGTGCATCGCCGAGACCCCGGATGATTTTGTGCGGCGCGCGATTGCTTGGGATGGGCAAACGGACTGTCTGGCAGAGTTGCGGCGCGAGCTGCGAACCGTCTGTGCCGATTCTCCACTCTGCGATGCGACCGGTTACACACAGGAAATCGAAGCAGTCTATCGCACGATGTGGCAAACTTGGTGTGCTCAACACCCGTAATTGCCAATCTGCAAACGCGCTATCAGGGGCCGCTAGGCGGCCACTCCTGGTGCCGAGTCATCGCGATTCGATGAGCTCGTAGCCGCTGGGGAGGTCGCAGCTTGGCTGTGGACGGCCTGTTCGATGCGGAGGATCTGTTCATTCAATGCTGTGAACTGGATGTCGACGGTGGAGGTCGTTTGTTCGATGCCTCCGGAGACAATCGTAACGATTCCCAAGAACAGCAGCATTTGGCCGGCGGTCAGCACCAGCCAACCCATCGGAGTATAATGAGGCTTGTCCCCGAAAAATCCCCATAGAACAAACGTCGAGCCGATGGTCAAACTCAATACGCCGATGTAGGCCAGAATCTGCCCCAACACCATCAACGACCCACCACCCCGCTTGGCTGCCGGCTCGCGGGGAAGTTGGACTTGGTGAGCGACGGGCGGATTCGTCTCGGCGGTCTCTTGGTGGGAATCCACGGGCGCAGGTTCGTTGTCTTGGGGCGGAGTTGGTTTTGCTGCGGCGATTGTTGCTGGGGGGAGTTCCGTGGTCTGCGGTTTCTTTTCAGACTCCGGTTCCACAGGAGCAACCGGCCGTTTGGCGGGTGTCGAAGCTGTCAATTCGTCCGTGGTCAACGGCAGCGTCCGCGCCATGGCGAATGGCCCGTCGAGGTCCTCGCCGCCCGCTGCATCGGTAATATTCCCCAAATAGTCGACAGGTGATGCCGATGATTGAGAGTTGGAATCCTTGTCCAGCACCGGTCCGTAGGGATCCAGAATCTCATCGCTGGCCCAACGTGCCAATAATTCTTGCGGGTCCTTCGGCATAGATTTTACCTCGGCGGGCTGTGATCGAGTCGTCGTGATTTCGTTACCACAAGCAGCGCACAAAACGCGTTTGTGATCCGCCGACGCTTGGCCGGATACGTTGGCCTGGCAATGTCCGCACCACATCCTTGTGATTCCGATTCAACAAACGGTTGCGAATTGTGGACCCAGTTGACGAACTGCCGGACGCTGGCAGGTGGGTTTTAGAATGGTGATTTTTCCGGGATATCTCCAGTTTGTCATCCGCTCCTGGATTGACGGCGGATTATCTATAGACAGCCAATCAACGCAAGACCGGTTCGCAGCTTCCGGGCTCTGGAACGATTCGGCAGTCTAGATTCAGGGCATCGGTGGACCACAACTGATGTCTCACACAACACAGTTCCGAGTCGTGGATTGAGCATCTGCTGCGGCTTTTTCTTAGTTGAAGTTCCCTCCAAACACGACTCCGTCCCCTTGCGGGCGGTCTCTGAAACCGCTAATCTCCTATCCCAAATGAGCGTCGATCCGTTGAAAATGTTGACGGTCGCCGCTAATGTTTTGCCTCGACCCAATTTGCCTCGAATCGTCACCGCAACTTGATGATAGCTAATTAGTTACATCGGGGCTTGCATGGCAGTTCACACGTGCCATCCCTCATGGTGGTGGTTGTGACCACGCGCCCACGGCAGGGAGCGTAGCGACTGCCATGATGTTTGTCTCAAAAGTGACGTCTCCGAAGCGACGAATGATTCCGCCCCATGTCCTCAGCAAATCACAGAAACGACCGGATCGTGATCACCGGGATCGGCTTGACCGCTCCGAACGGAAACGATCTCGATGAATACCGAGCAAATTTGCTCAACGGGGTTTCTGGCGTCGTTCCTTATGAGACTCGTTACGTCGGTGATGTTCTAGCGGGCGTCTGCCAATTCGATGAAACACGTTACCAGCGCCGCAAAGAGGTTCGCCGGGGCACGCGAGCGGGATCCGTTTCGATCTACTGTGCTCAGGAAGCGATCGCCAAGAGCGGATTGGATTGGGAGACGGTGCCCAAGGACCGCGTGGGCGTGTATATCGGCATTACGGAGCACGGCAACGTCGAAACGGAAAACGAGATCCACGAGATCTCTCAGTTCGACTACGACACCAAATTTTGGTCCCACCACCACAATCCGCGGACCGTGGCCAACAACCCCGCCGGCGAAGTCGCGCTGAGCATGGGGATCACCGGCCCGCATTACACAATTGGCGCCGCTTGTGCAGCGGGGAACGCCGGATTCATTCAGGGACTGCAGATGCTGCGGTTGGGGGAAGTTGATCTGGCGATTGCCGGCGGTTCCTCAGAAAGCATTCACACATTCGGGATTTTCGCCAGTTTTGCCAGCCAAGGCGCCTTGGCCAAGCATGAGGACCCTTCGAAGGCTTCGCGGCCGTTTGACACGGATCGAAACGGGATCGTGGTCTCCGAAGGAGGGTGCCTCTGCACGCTGGAACGCCTGCCTGACGCACTGGCTCGCGGCGCGACGATTTACGGCGAAATCGTGGGCTATGCGATGAATACCGATGCCACTGACTTTGTGCTGCCCAATGCCACGCGACAGGCGGAGTGCATTCGGTTGGCACTCTCCCGTGCGGAGCTTGGCCCGGGGGATATCGACATTGTCAGCAGCCATGCGACGGCGACCGAACAGGGCGATATCGAGGAATGCAAAGCACTCTCAGCCGTATTTGGTGATTTTCCCAACGTGGCGATCAACAATACGAAGAGTTTTATCGGGCATGCCATGGGGGCGGCTGGGGCTTTGGAATTGGCGGGAAATCTGCCTGCCTTTCAGGACGGCATCGCCCACGCTACAATCAACGTCGACAATTTGGACCCGAAGTGCGGGTTGCCTCAAATTGTCGCCAATACACCGCGTCAACTCGACAAAGTGGACGTGATTTTGAATAACTCCTTCGGCATGCTAGGCATCAATTCGGTGTTGATCGTGAAACGGTATCAAGCGGGTTAGAGAGAAGGTCCCTTGCGAAGACCTCGGTCCCGTGACCACAGGCGCGTGCCAAAACGACACGACATAATAGGAATTTGGAGCTGTTGAATGAATCCGGAAGAAATCAGGCAAGCGATCCTGGAAATCTTAACCCGTATCGTGCCTGACGAGGACCTGTCGGAATTGGACGATTCTGTTTCGTTTCGCGAACAAATCGAACTCGACAGCATGGACTTTCTCGACATCGTGATGGAATTGCGCAAACAATACCGCGTGCAAATTCCCGAGGACGACTACATTCATCTCGACACGATGGACGGTACGGTCAATTACCTCACCCCGTTGATGCGCGATATTCAAAGCCCCGCGTAACGAAATCTATTCATATGACAGGGTGCCACGGGCGGAATGTCTGTCTGTCAGGTCTTTGGTAAATCAGTGCTGGACCAGCTAGCAGTGGCACCCGTCGATGTGATTTTCGTTGAATCTCTCAAGCCATTTCTCTTTGTGAAATCGTTGCTGAAATTGCCGTGCATTACGATACCGTCATCATCGGAGCCGGCATGTCCGGGCTGGCGGCGGGAATCCGGCTGGCTTATTACGGGCAGAGCGTGTGCGTGCTCGAACGGCACACCACGATCGGCGGGCTGAATTCGTTTTATCGGTTACGCAACCGCAACTACGACGTCGGCATGCATGCGGTGACGAATTTCGCGCCGCCGGGCAGCAAGGTCGGACCGTTGAGCCGCGTCTTGCGGCAACTTCGCTTTCGCTGGGATGACTTCGACCTCCGCCCGCAGGTCGAATCGCTCGTCGCTTTCGGGGAGACCCGGTTGCGATTTTCGAACGAACTGCAGTTGTTCGTCGATCAAGTCGCCGATGCCTTTCCCGCACAAATTGACGGTTTCCAAAAACTGCTCCAGCGGATCGAAGCGCACGACGACTTGCCGCTTGACCAACAGCATCTCTCCGCTCGGCAAGTGATGGGCGAATCCATTACCGACCCGCAATTGATCGACATGATCCTGTGCCCGATCATGTTTTACGGCAGCGCCAGTCCGCGGGACATGGACTTCCATCAATTCGTGATCATGTTCAAGAGCATTTTTCACGAAGGCTTTTGCCGCCCGCTACAAGGCATCCGCCCAATTCTAAAAGCGTTGGTGCGGAAGTACAAATCGCAGGGGGGCGAGTTAAAACTACGCGCGGGCGTAGCAGCGATCCAACTTGATGGCGAACGCGCTGTGGGGGTCGTCTTAGATGACGGCACGGAAATCACAGCCGACAAAGTCCTCTCCTCAGCTGGTTATGTGGAGACGATGAACCTCTGTGCCGGCCAGCAAGAGATTCTCACCGCCGAGGATCCGGGGAATGTGACATTCGTCGAAGGTCAAATGATCATCGAAGAACAACCGGCTGATTTGGGGCATACGGAAACGATCATCTTTTATTGCGATTCCGAGCGGTTCCATTATGAGAGCCCCGATACGCCCTGCGATTTGCGGAGCGGGATTATCTGCTGCCCGAACAATTTCCAATACGACGAACCGCTCCCCGAAGGGATTATCCGCCTAACGGCACTGGCGAATGGGGACTACTGGATGTCGTTGCCCGAAGACGAATACCGGCAGCAAAAAGAACAGTGGTTCGATCGCATGGTCGCCGCCGCCGCGAAGTACATCCCGGATTACCGCGGCAAGGCATTGGATACGGATGTCTTTACGCCCAAAACCATTAAGCACTTCACCGGCCACGTGAACGGTTGCGTCTACGGCGCTCCGCAAAAACGCCTCGACGGCACGACGCATCTCGAAAACCTGTATCTGTGCGGCACAGATCAAGGGTACTTAGGGATTGTGGGCTCGATGTTCTCGGGAATCACGATCGCGAATCTGCACTTGCTAAATCGTTGATGATTCGCAATCAGCGTTTTAATCATAAACGGCCTGTTGCTCGCTGGCCTATTACGATGGCTTCTGCCTGCAATTAGCCCGTGATTAGGCGAAACAGCATTGTGAAGCCGAGAAGTAGCGCGGTGATGCCGAGGACGCCACCGATGTTGAGCAGTGGAGCTTGAGCAAACGGGGTTCTCAGCCAGCGTTGCATGAAATTCGTCAGTTGGGGCATGAGGACCCATTGCAACAGACTGACGCTCAAAATGTTGCCCAGCAATATCGTAACCGCCAACCCCAAGCCGGAAAGCCACGGATTAACAAAAGCCGTTGTGAGCATCACGGTTGGATATAAAGCCAACAGCACGACCATGACCATCTTCCACCCTGGCAGTTGGTCGCTGGCGGCATCGTCGTCAAGTCGCGCGAACCACGCTCCGAAACCGGTTGGCATTTTTTTGACCGAGAACTCCCCGATCTCTTCACTGATCTTCGCTGCCCGGTCAATTCTTTCCGAGGATTCATACCAGCGATTTAGGCTGTCCTGATCCGCAAAGGTCATCACGGCGACCCACTGGTTGGAATCCGTAGCGGCAGGCGGATAAACCTGGGTTTTCACGTAACCAGGCGCCTGTTTGGCGGCAACTGTGATTTCCTCTTGCAGTTCCACAAACCGATCGGCCAACTGCGGCGGAACTTGATGCACAATCACCATCGAGGCTTCTGCAGGCCGTACGTCGATGTCGGAAGTACAGACGGTACTCATGGCTGGGTTCTTTCTACAGTTTTGCACTCGCGGGCGAGTGTTGCGGATTCACGAAAGTCTCCTGCGGCGCCACCAACGGGAGTGGAGGTGTTGCGTCTCGCGATGTGCTTGTTGTTTCCTTGCGATAGGCGCATTGGCCGGCGATCCAGGTCTCTGCCACGGAACGGTCGTCGCCCAGTGCCATGATACCAAACAGAAGTTCAGCAGCCTCATCAATCGTCGCGGGACTACCAGATTTCGTGGTGAGCGACTGGCGCCAGCTGATGGCTTGCTGACCGGCCGTCCAGTCTAAGGCGACGAAATCAGCTTCTTTGCCCAGCTGAAAATTCCCTAGTAGATCATCAAGGTAAAGCGCCCGTGCTCCCCCTAACGTGGCCAGATAAAAGGCTCGGAATGGATTCAGCTTGTTGCGTTCAGCCTCGGCAAGATCTTGCTGGAGAGGATTCACTGAACCATCAAGCATCGTGTTATTGCAGAGCCCGACCTTGTAGGCTTCGTCGAGCACCCGAATCAGACTGAATGCATTGCCTGCTCCCATGTCACTGCCGAGCGCCAACCGCACCGGGTGTTCCGGATCCAAGGCCCGGCCAAGTCGAAACAGCCCGCTCCCCAAAAACAGATTCGACATCGGGCAGAAGGCCAAGGCGGCTCCTGCTTGGGAGAATCGGCGGAATTCGTCATTCGATAACCAGATGCCATGTCCGGCCGTAAACTTGGCCCCCAGCAATCCATGTTTCTCGTGCACCGCAGTGTAGTCCGAGCATTCAGGGAACTCAGTCCGGGCGGCACGGACTTCGGTTGGATTCTCACTGATGTGCGTATTGATCCAGCAGTCTTCGTGCTCCCGCTTCAACTGTCCGGCGTAGGACAACATCGCATCGGTGCAGCCCACGGCAAATCGCGGCGTAATGGCGTATAGATTTCGACCGCAGCGGTGGTATTGCTCGATCAAACGTTTGCTCTCGCGATAAAAGTCATCGGCGGAGATCAACGTGTCCGGTGGAGCAAATTTATCAATACCTGTCAGCCCGGCAATCACACGCATCTGTCGCCGCGCAGCCGCTTCGAAAAAAACCTCAGTCGAGACGGGACTGCTCGTGGTGAAAGCTTGGCAGGTGGTCGTTCCGCCGGCCAGTAATGCGTGAAAGAAATGCTCTGCTGCTTCCTCGGCGTAATCGCGGTTTGCGTATTTTTCCTCTTCGGGAAAAATCGAAGTTTGTAGCCAGTCGAGCAACTGCGCTCCGTGGGCTCCCAGGACGCGCGTCTGGGGGAAGTGAATATGCCCGTCGATGAACCCGGGGAGAATCATTCGGTCGCGGATATGAGTCAGCGGCACACCGGAATACTTCTCGGCCAAATCAGCATAGGGGCCAAAATCGCGGATAATACCCTCTTCAATGACCAGCAGACCGTCCCGTTCAAACCGAGCGGCTGCTTGGTCATTTCCCAGTTGCTTCCAAGGATCGTCGATGAAGTCGAAGAAACAGCCGCGGATTGCTGTATAAGAATTCATGGGGAACTGCTCCTGGAAATCGGCAGGTATCTGAAAGCAATGGTGATATTTGCAGGCCGACCGGCGGTGACCGGAGTCCCGGCTGATTCCAATTCGATCGACTTCCGTCTACGAAAGTGTCAAACCTTTGCTTACCACTCCACTCACGTCCAGTCGATGCGCACTGAACGAGCCTGTGAGTCGTGGTGCAGTAGCACCTGTGCGGTTTTCTCTGGATTGCAATTGTCAAATGGAACGATATTTCCAGTTGTAACAGCAAACGCGGTTCTTTAGTGACTGCTTAGCCACGGATGGAACACCGATCAAACACGGATCAAAAAAGAGCTGCATGTTCCAATGTCTAGGTGGGAAAGAGAGTCGTTGATCAGAGGCTGAATAGGACGTTTGATTAGCGGATGGTTGCACGTTATCCCCAAGCAGATTTGTGGTCGTTTTCCGGCAAGGATCGTGATCCACGAGTGGCAGATCTTCGTTGTGTCATTATGGAACACGAAGCCTCTGTTGAGGAGATGGAGACATGCCGCACTTTTACTTCAGCCTATTTTTCTTTTTGTTCGTGGCTATTACGGCAATTGGCGGCATTCTTGAGATATCCGAGGGGCGTGAAGATGGGCGATCTCTTCTGGAGGTGATTAGCCTTTCGGGCTTTGCTTTGTGTATGGGACTTTTCGTCTGGATGAACTCACCGATCTGGTTCGTTCCTGGATTTTTATTCTGGAATATTGGATATGTCTGCCAAGAAAAACGTACAAAGCGGCGTCGCCGTCAACTGGCCGAATTACGAGCGGTCAATGGGGCGGACTATCCGGAATTGCTGCGCGAGCCGCCCTTGTCATGTCCCGCGGAGCAATTGCCCTACCGTCCTGGTTTTCGGGTATTTAATAACGAGACGGGTGAATTGCTCGGGACGTTAACGCGTCCTCAATTGCAGACGCTGATTCGTGACTTCCTTGATCTTATTGATTCGAGTAATGACTTCTATTTACACAAGTTTATGCTCGAATTGGGTCCGTATCCGGATCAACCTGAATTGACGGCGTTGTTACTTGAGTTTATGGGAGATGAAGAGGATCTGGAGCTGCGTTGGACGCTTTGATTGACTAGCGTGACACCGCATCGCTCACACAGCCTTGTAAATGCTTCGCTGGGCGTGTAAACCTGTGCACGGGCCTCTCGGTTTTGTGGGGCGGACATGTATTAAGGCGGTGAAATGGCCTCTCCTCGGCGTAAAACTCGGACCCAACGGACGACTCCCACGTTGAAAACGCCGCAAGGCGACGACTCACAGGTGCGACTGCAGAAGGTGTTGGCCTCGGCTGGATTTGGGTCGCGGCGGCATTGTGAGGAGTTTATTCAAAGCGGCCGGGTGACCGTGGACGGGAAAACCGTGGTCGAATTGGGCCAGCGGGTTGACCCAGCCAAGCAGAAGATTCAACTCGACGGCGAAACCGTGAGTGTCGAGAAAAAGGTCTACTATGTGCTGAACAAACCGACTGGGTTTTTGTGCACGCATAGCGACCCGGCGGGACGGCGGCGGGTCATCGATTTGTTCCCCAAAGCGAAGCAACGTCTGTTTACGGTTGGCCGTTTGGACGAAAACAGCGAAGGGCTGATCTTGGTGACCAACGACGGCGAATTCGCAAATCGCCTGGCGCATCCACGGTATCGTGTCTCTCGTGTTTATGAGGTTCAAGTCGCTGGAATCCCGACGCCCGATATTTTGCGGCAAATGCGGGAAGGCCTGCGGTTCTCCGAAGGATATTTTCGCGTAGACCGGGCACGACGCGTGCGGGTTAAGGGCAAGACGGCGGTGTTACAATTGACGCTCAACCAAGGCCGCAATCGGGAAATTCGCCGGTTGTTGGCGCGGTTGGGGCACAAGGTGATGAAATTACGGCGGATCCAGTTTGGCCCGATCAAACTCGGCAAAGTCAATTTGGGTGAACACCGAACGCTGACGCCGCACGAGGTCAAACAACTCGAAGCTTTGCTGGAAACAAAACGTGAGACCCGCAGCGGTCGGCCGCCTCGCAAACATGCCGCCCCAGCGAAGGGCAAACGGACTGCTCCAGCAAAGAGCAAAAGCGCAGCTCCGGCAAAAGGGAAGCGCTCCTCCCCCGTGAAAGGGAAAGCCGCCCCAGCTGCGAAAAAACGTCCTCAACAAAAGGCTACGAAAAGTCGACGCCGATGATCGAACAAGCGCCTGACAATCTGCTACCCGGTATGGTGCCGACCGCCGTCCAAGAAACGGCGACGGTCGTCGAGCAACGGGAATTGGCCCGCGACACGTATTTGGTGCGCATTGCCGCTCCGGAATTGGCGTCGCAGATTTTTCCGGGCCAATTTTTAATGATCCGCGCACTGCAAACCAGCGACCCGTTATTGGGGCGACCGTTTGCGGTGTATGACACGTATCTCGACGCTGCCGGTCGTCCGGCGGGGATCGATGTGGTGTATGCGGTCATCGGCAAAATGACGTCGCTGATGAGCGGATGGACCGCGGGCGAACAACTGCAAGTCTGGGGGCCGCTGGGCAATGGATTTCCGCTGCCCTCAGAGGGGCGGTTGATGATGGTTGCCGGCGGAATCGGCCAGACACCGTTTTTGGCCGTCGGGCAAGAAGCATTGGGTCAAAAAACCTACGGCCAACCGCTACGGCAACCAGAACAATTGCCGTCGGCCGTTACGCTGTGTTACGGCGCGCGTTCAGCTGAATACCTAGCCGGTCTTGAGGATTTCCAACGGGCCGGCATCGAGGTGCGGGTGGCGACCGACGATGGGTCGCAAGGACATCACGGTTTGGTGACCGAACTTTTGAGTCAAGCCTTGGCCGGGGAGGATCCGCCAACGGTAGTGTATTGCTGCGGCCCAGAGCCGATGATGCATGCGGTCAGTGAAATCCTCGCCGCTGCCGGTGTGCCGGGATACGTTTCACTCGAATCGCCCATGGCGTGCGGTTTCGGAGCCTGTTTTAGTTGCGTAACGCGCGTGCGAATGGATGACGGCGAATGGGACTACCGCCGCACCTGCGTCGAAGGCCCGGTCTTCCCGGCCGACCGCATCATGTTTTAAATGCGGATCCGCCGTTAAAAAAACGGACCGCCGCGCGATCCGCTTTGCTCGCAGATTTCAAATCTGAAAGACGCCTCAATCCAAATAGTCTTTGAGTTTGACGTGCACGAATGGCCGTTCGTAGGCGTTTTCGTCTTTTTCGGCGTAGGCCACCCAGAACTCCAAGGCGGTGGCATCGTAGACCACGTCGAGGACGTTGGCCCCTTTGATCGGAATCTTGCAGGCCAGATCAATCATCTCTTGTGAGCCGATTTTTCCGTACGCTTTTTTCAACGGCTGGAATGCGCCGCGGCCTTCGTCTTGATAGACGATGTCCTTGAGAACCTGCGGCGCCAATTCATCTGTGGCATCGTTGTCTTCCCAAATGACCAGATTCGGAGCGTGGGCCAACATTTTCACTGCGCGACCATTTTTTCCGTCGCCGACAACGTAGTGGTATTTCTTGGTGCGTTTGGCGTTCTTGAAAATATCGACCGCCTCATCCAGTCCGTTCGCGTCGTACAGCACATTGCGAAACAGCGTTGTGAAATGGACGCCATTGAAGTCGAAGGGATAGTCGCTGGAAGGTGAGTCGCCCATTTCTGAGAGTACGATTCCAGCGGCATTCATGCCCGTGTTGGAACCGATGCAACCGGCGAACGTGATGTTGACGTGCGGAATCCCCTCGTCGGGAATGTAGACGACGATCAGCGGGAATTCTTGGGCACGCAGCCCCATTTCCCAGTCCAGGTTGCGTGTCTGGTACAGGTGTCCGTCCTTGGTCGCTTTGCCCCAGGCGGAAATGCTGCTGCAGGAGTAATCGGCGATCATCGGAATCGCGTGCGCCCGTTGCAGGAGTTTCAACGAGAGTCCGCTTCCTGCGGCCAGCCCTTTGAGTTCTTCTTGAAACCGTGGGTCGGTGTGTTTGGCACTGGCGGCCCAGGCTTCGTCCAGTGCGCGGTCAGTAAAGCGCTCTGAGTCGGCAGCTTGAATGCTCTTGAGGATGTGAGAGATGAATTCTGTGGCTTGCGGCTTGATCAATTCGCCTTGCTGTCGCCCCATTTCATACGGCGTGCCTTTCACAACCAGCAGCGGGATTTTGTCCTTGCCGCGGCCGACGGAGGTCAGTTTCCCATCAGCTTGGGCGGCTGCCGTGAGGGCCAGACTAGAAATGGTGACGAGTGCGACTGCAATGTAACGACTATTCATAAGCCTCAAGTCCCTTGAATTTACGTATGAGGGAAAGTGCTCCGAGAAAGCGTGAGTGAAAATACCCTGGTATTGAACCTCCGCCGATTATAACACGCTGGGGCAATATGTGGGGTTTTCGTGGCAAAAAATGGGTCGGGCTCCCCTACCCTGCAGGAGAGCCTGCATTTTCGTTACGGCTTCGCTTTTTTCATGCCGCCGGAAGCTTTGCTAACCACTTGCCGTAATTTTACGTCTTTAGAAACGGGTTTCCCCGCGGCAACGTCTTCTTCGCGGAAGGTGGCCATCAGAATATTCCGGTCGCCGGTGCGGCTGTAGTCGTAAATGATGCGGATCAGGCCATCGGGAGTTTGTTGGCCATCCGGGTAGGAGACACCCGCCCGCTCGTCGAGGAGAAAGCCATTGCTCCAACTCTTACCGTCGTCGGTCGAGAGAAAGGCCGTCAAGTGGGAGCGGCCAGTGGGTTGGTCGATCGGTCCATGTTTGACCAACAACAAGTTCCCGGAATTCAGCCGCGAGATAAAAAACCGTGCACTGGGATGGGCGATGGCTGAGGGGGTTAATTCGGGCCAAGTTGCGCCGCCATCGGTTGAGACGCTTTCACCGATACCGTATCGGGTCCGGACCAGCAACCAAAGCGATCCATCAGTCCGCTCGACAAACATATGTTCGTCAAATGCACGAACTTTGGGCGGGACGTTACACCCACCGCGAATGGACCACGTTTTTCCTTGGTCATCGGAGACCACCATCTTTGCGCTGTTGTCGGTTTTTCGCCATGTCGAAGCGGGTAAGGCCCAATCGCCCGATGTCAACACGGTTGGTTTGCACATCATGACGCCATCGGTCACGCGGACGGGCTTTTCCCACGTGGGTTGGGCGGATTCCGGTTCATCGGTTTCCAGAAACCACACCCCAGCGACCGTGCCGTCGTGACCGATCGACTGTGCCCAGACAAGCCGCAGTTTGCCGTCGGGAGCCATCCACAATTCGGGATCAAATGTGCGCAGGGGACCTTCTTCATCGGGATCAACTACCAAGACTTCCTGCCAGGTCGCACCCTGATCGCCACTCGTGCTCAGCACAACGTAGTTATTCGCATCTTCACCCGGCGTCTTACTTGCATACCACGTTGCCCATAAGCGACCACCGGGGGTGACAGCCATGCTGGGAATGCCTTGAAATGCCCGGTTGGTAGCAGCATGTAGCGGTTTCGGGGGACCGACATATTCGGCCGGCGCTGTGAAGTCTGGGTCTTCAGCGAAAACTGAAGCTGTCAACAACGGGATAGCCGCAACAAGAAAGAAGTGCTTGATCCAATCGCTACGCATATTTTTGTATTCCTAACGCAAAGAGTTTCTTCTGATTTGTCGACCGGGCTGCATCCTGTCGCATGATTGTGATTATGACACGCAGCACAACTGGCGTCCATCGCTCGGCGTGTGCTCACGGCTTGATGTCGACAGGGCTGAGCACGCGGGCCGCTAGCTAGGAGTGCGGCGATCTGCCATCTGTGCACTCCCTCTTGCACAACACCCGGTAGACATGATTCAATTCCGCTGGACGACTTAGGATGTACTCTACTGGCATTCCTCATTTTCTCAGGAACGGATTCTTCGTGAGCCAATTCTCAGCCCCAACCATTTTGATGTGCCCGCCGGACTTCTACGGGATCGAGTACGAGATCAATCCTTGGATGAGCCGCAGTCGTGCCAGTGATTCCAAGCTAGCACAGCAACAATGGCATGCGTTGCGCGACCTGTTGGAAGAAGTGGGCGCCGAAATCCGACTAATGCCCCCCGCGCAGGGCTTGCCCGATTTGGTCTTCACGGCCAATGCGGGATTGGTCTGGAACAATACCGTTTACCTCTCGCAATTTCGCCATGAGGCGCGGCAAGGGGAAACACCGTTGGACGAGGCTTGGTTTCAATCCGTCGGCTTCGAGACGGTTCCGATGACCGGAGCGTGGTCTTTTGAAGGAGCCGGCGACGCACTGTTTTGTGGCCAAACGTTATTTGCCGGATATCTCATTCGGAGCGATGCAGGGGCGATGCAATGGTTAGCGGGCCAGATTGGGTGCCGTGTGATTCCGCTACAATTGCTGGACGAGCACTATTATCACCTCGATACCTGTTTTTGTCCGCTCAGCGCCAACGAGGCCATCTATTATCCACCGGCATTTGATGATTACGCCCAGGCGGCAATTTCGGCGCATGTCGAAAACTTGATTCCGGTCAGCGAGTCCGAAGCGGCACGATTTGCGTGCAATGCCGTGGTCATCGGTCGAAAGGTGGTTTTGAATACCGGTTGCCCGGAACTCGAACGCGATTTACAGGACCGGGGTTATGAGCCTCATCACACAGAATTGGGGGAGTTCATCAAGGCCGGAGGCAGCGCCAAGTGCCTCACCCTCCGCCTGGATGGCGAAGACGCAGCGATTTGGCCTGGTGTGAACGAGTAAAAAGCAGCTGGCCCTGGTAGCGGTGCATTTTAGTGGGGCATGAGGAAAAGCGAGAATTCTCCAGTCGTTACGACGCGCAGATTTCGACGAGGGAATTGAGGTGGAATGCGAAAAACGCTTGACAGGTGAATCGAGAACCGGGATGATCGAGTAGAACTGAACGACCGGTTCCTTTTGCAAGACGCCCCACGGGCTCGGTTTTCGTGAATCGGGGCGCTTATGTTTTGTAGTTGGGACTGAAGATTTGTGTTGCCTCGGAGGTATCGGGGGCGAAGTTGTGTGATACTTTCCGTTGCAGCCAAAATGGCGTTCTCCGGGCGTTTTTAATGAATTCATGAGGAATGATGCAGATGGCAACTGGACAACGTAGAATCGTCGTCGAAGAAATCGGTGAGGTCACCGTCGCGAGCTTCACTGACAAGAAGATTCTCGACGAGGCCAATATCCAGGTGATCGGCGATCAATTGTTCAATCTCGTCGACGATGACGGGCGATCACGCATCGTGCTCGACTTCACCAACGTCGAATACCTCTCCAGTGCTGCCTTGGGGAAGTTGATTACCTTGGACAAGAAGGTCAAAGCAGCTCGCGGCCATTTGCGACTTTGCTGCATTCGACCGGAAATCCTGGAAGTCTTCGAGATTACGCGTCTCAACAAACTGTTTGATATTCGCGATACGCAGGATGACGCGTTAGCGGGATTATAACGGCAGCTAGCATGCCTGTTTCCCATTCTCACCGGGGGCTGCTTCCTGGGAAAAACTGCGTTTGACCCCATCTTAAGCATCCTGTTACACTGTCGCGACTGTGCCGATGTCGGCAATTTCACCTGAGCATCTCCTAGACCATGTCCTCCACAAACGACATGTCGCGCGCCGAAGAATTTTTGTTCAATATTCCCAGCGAGACTGCCGCTGGATTGAAGGTTCAAGAAACCATCATCCAGAAGTTGCAGGAGCGCGGATTCTCTGAACGTGACATCTTTGGCGTCCGATTGGCGTTGGAAGAGGCATTGGTCAACGCCATCAAACATGGCAATCGCTCGGATCTCTCAAAACAGGTCCGCGTCGAAGGATGGGTCGACTCGACGATGCTCCGCGTGGAAATCGAAGACGAAGGGCCGGGTTTTCAGGTGAACGACGTCCCTGATCCAACAGCAGACGAAAACCTAGAACGCCCCAGCGGCCGTGGTATCATGCTGATGCAGGCGTTTATGAGTAAGATTGAATACAACGAGCAAGGCAATTGTGTCATCCTAGAAAAAGCGCGCGAAGCAGCGGCGGGAGACCCAGCCTAAGCTGCAACACAATCGTCCAACACGGCGGGACACAGCAAAGCAGGCTGATTCGTTTGAGCCACCAAGCGTCTAAAATCCCCCACTCGGACATCGAACGGGCAGATTCGAGTGAAATCCCACAAAATCACTCGCACCACACTTGATTCCCGCGATAAGATTCACTACCAGTATGATCTAAATCAAGTCTCGGCAACACACCACGTTGCCAGATACTCCCCGATAGCTCAATCGGTAGAGCGAGCGGCTGTTAACCGCTAGGTTCTAGGTTCAAGTCCTAGTCGGGGAGCTAATATTCGGGGAGCGAACTTTTGCTCCCCACTGGTTAACGACGAACGCCGTAGCGAGAGCTACGGCGTTTTTGCGTATATCCTTACGTGGTCAAAGGGTTTGGGGCGCGAGGCCTTACTGGGCAAAACTCTCTGGTTCGAAACGTCTGGATTGGGGTCCGTTCCGGAAAGTGGGTTTTTGGATTGGATCCCGTTGCAAACTCTCGAACTCTCTGGTTTTGGGTGGCTCTGCGGTTAACAGCGTGGGCGACAAAATTTATTTCTTCCTAAATTAAGCGTTAGGGATCCGGCACTACATTCCGGACTTTCTCGTCCGACTGTGTGGTGGCGTCAACGTCATGCTGGAAACCAAGGGACTCGGCGGCCGTGTGTACAACGAAGATCTCGTTCCCGCCAAGAATGCAGCGGCGCGGAAATGGTGTGCGGCGGTGAGCAATCTTGGCCGGTACGGGAAATGGGAGTTTGAAATCTGCGACGAGATCGCAGATCTGCGGGCCATCTTGGCGAATCACGCTGACCTCGATACCGGCCTGCCGTTTGAGATCGTTGATGCGACTTACGCCGAGCCATTGAAGACGTGCGTTCCGCTCACGAGCTTGCGTATTATGGCCACCAATTCCGACAAGCAGCAATTGCTTGCTGGCGGTTCTTGGACCACCGACTTAATTCAATGGGACGGGCAACCGGAATTTGAGACTGGTATGTTTGTTGCAAAGGTACATGGCGATGCGATGGAGCCGTCAATTCCTGCCGGAAGTTACTGCTTATTCCGACCATCTTCGTTTGGAAATCACGTCGGAAAAGTTCTCTTCATTAAGCATACGGGTATCATTGACCCACATACTGGCGGTAATTGGACGATTTGAACAGTGGAAAGTATTGAACACGCTGGAACAGGTGATAAGTGGGGACATGACCGCATTGTGTTAAGCCCAGAGAATGGGACTTACCGCGCGGTCTAAAAACAATGATGGACGGAAGTCGAACACCAAAAGGAGGTTCGCGAGAAAAACACGTGGAAGAACTGTTGTAGGAAATGATCGTAACCAGCGGCTAATTGGATTTCAATCCGTTTGGTTTTTCGGACAAGCGCGCACGGAGATCACAGAGGTGAACATTAGCAACAACGATAAAAGTTACGCGGCGCGTTCGTACCACTGAATCAATCCGCCGAGTCGTTCGCAGCGGACGATGTCATTGAGTACGATCGTATTGTTCTCCGTTGGCGGATCTGCGCATGACGGCGGCAGATGGCCACAGGCCGAATGGGCGCGATCGTCGTTGTAGTATCGGACGTATTCACGGATGAGGTAGTTCAAGTGCTGCTCGCCAAAGACGAGAAAATTGTCCAAACATTCGTGCTTGATGCTCTGAATGACCCGCTCGCAACGCGAATTCAGGTTGGGGCTTTGCACCGGCAGAACCTTGACCTTCACTCCCTCGGCTTTGAACACATCGTCGAAACTTGCCGTGAACTTTGTGTCGCGATCGCGGATCAGGCAGGCCGGCTTGTCGTCATAATCCGAGGTGTGCATCAAAAAATTGCGTGCCTGCTGCGTGACCCACGCCGAATCGGGATGCGCCGTGGAATTCGTTACGAAGATTTCACGGGTCTCGACGTTGATGAAGACCAGCAGGAAATAGTTTACAAGACCCCTCGGTGTGATGATGCGCTGCGTAAAGAAGTCACAAGCCCACAACGTTTTAGCGTGGATCTTGATGAACTGCTCCCAAGAACCTTGAGACCGCTTGGGCGAGGTGTCGATCCCCTCCTCTTTGAGGATGTTGCGGACCGTTTGCCGGCAGATCCGATTGATGCCGAGTCGCCGCAGTTCTCCAAGAATGCGGGTGTAGCCGACGCCGGTTTCGCGAGCGATCTTGCGGACCAGTTCGCGGAGTACTTGTCGTTTTCGGGGTCGCCCCGGTTTGGCCGGCTTGTGGCCACGTCGCTCCTCCCGGACCCATCGATGAAACGTGCTGGGGGTGACGATGCTGATCAAGCGGCCAATGTCTTTCCCGAGGGGTTTCCCGAATTTCAGCAACCGAGCGCGCTCCTCCGGCTTGGTGTGAATTTCGCCGGGGATACGAGCGCGGAGGATCGACAGTTCTTCCTTCAAGTATTGGACGTGTTTGGCCAATCTGTGCTCGGAAGCATTCGCGATGAGCAGCAACAGCGGGTGAAACAGCCGGGACATCCTGTACCTGCCTGTGATTTCGATAACGTGTTGTTGAGTTGGGAGATAGCATTGTTTTTGTACCCCGCTGAGATGCCGATCGCAACGAATCGGCGCCGAAAACGGGGGGTGTCGAACGTTGGAAAACCTCTCTTTGTCGCGCAAGCTGTTAACCAATGGGTCAAAGGTTTTGGCGCTTCCCTCCGGTTAACGCAAAGAGAGAGATTTCTGTTAACCAAAAATCGCGCGCGCGACATTCGATTTTGTCGCCCGAAGCTGATTTCGCGTCGCCTCCCCTGCCCCGCTCACGCCGTAACGTTCGCTCGTTTCATGCCTTAGGGCGGTTAACGGCTCCAACATCTCTTTGCACAAAGAGATATTGGTTCGAAGAGGGTTTTGAACGGGGAGCGAGGAAACATTCGCACCTGAGGATGCAGCAGCGGACCCAAAAGTCCCCGTCCAGGAACCAGATGCTCCGCGCGAATTACCCAAGAATAGCGAAACTTCAACGCGTAGTGAAATTCCGGTTTCGAATACAGATCATTCGAACGGACGGGCTGACATTTCGCTGGAGTTCGACAAGCCTGCGTATTTTCTTGGCGAGAAAGTGGTGCTGCACTGGTGTATCCGAAACACCTGCGAGGAGCCGCTCAAGTTCGACTTCGGCGGCGGCGACGGACGGACGCCGGACGCGAAACGTGCGATTCGCTTTGGGTAGGTTGCGACCGTACGTATAGTTGGGTCTTGCGTGCACAAGGTCGAACCGTCCTGAGTCGCGGAAGAAAGTCTCCGAACTGGCATCAAATACTGTGAACACGGTAACTAGTGCGCTGTGGTTCGCGCACTCGGTTGCCCCCACCGGTCGGGCAAACGAATTGCACCCGATCAGATCGACCTGCTTGTCCAACCGAAGTTATATTGCCTTCTCGCGATATTCTCATATTGGCGGCAACTGCGGTTGTGGAGTTTGTGTCACGCCCGCGCATTCTGTTTATGGACATTGTATTTTTACAACGCGTTCTTCGCTATGAGCTGGAGTTTTTGAGACTGTTTTGGGGAGTAACTTTGAGTGGAATGGTTGAGTACATCGGTGTTTTTTACTGCGAAGTCATCCGCTAATGCTGGCGGCCGTTCGAACGCAATTCGCAAGACGACCTTACCAAGTCGATGGTGTTGTAGGCGGATGCTCTCTATTCAACGCAGACCCTTTAGTCATTCGAATCTAGCCTCAGGCCATGCATGGGCGTTGTTAAATCAAAATGAATTTCCCAAAAAGCATTTTTTATCCAATTTTTTCCTTGATCGACTGCTGTAAAGTTGCTTCACTGCTTTTCAATCGACTGTGTTTTTGAACGCGATAATAATTCCATCTCACCATTCGTATCTTTCACTGTTTTTCTTGGCGCTTTCAGGAAGAGGAAACTCCATGGTGGCTCAACCATGTTCGAGATGTTTAACCCGGCAACGCTGTTTGACGGGTGTTCGCAGTTTAGGCCGGTGTCTGTCGGCTCAGTGGTTTGCGTTTGACCCTTCTGTGCGTGTTCGATCGTAGCGCGCCTCTTTTGCCTGTGAATTCTTAACACCCATCCGCCCTGCGCCTCGGTGTGCGCTCTGCTTGCGCTTTGCCGCTGGTGGCGAGGGACGATTCGCTTGTGCGCTGCTATCGCTCGCGCTCATTTTATGGAGGATTGCGCTATGTTGTTTGCGCCGTGGTTGGAAGCTGTACGGACGCGGTTGATGAAGCAGAGCTATCGACGGCGCGAGAAATCGCGGCGAATGCGGCGATTTCGCAACATGTCCAATCCCATCGAGGTGTTAGAAGACCGCACGTTGCTGACGGTCAATTTTGCGATCTCTGGGGACACGTCGGTCACGGAGGATACGACCGACGGCGATAGCAACGAAGTGGACTATTCGATCAGCTATACCGGCACGATCGATGTGGGTGAGACGGCTAGCGTGGATGTTAGCCACCTGCTCGATGAAACCGATGCGGCGGATTACTCGACAAATGTGGTCAGCGCCATAACGACCGCAGCGGGCAATCACACCGACGTCAGTTTTGACGGCACGACGCTCACGTTCCAGGGGACGGGGGCCGTTTCTGCTGATGTCGACGCCTTTGCCGGATCGGTGACGCAGGATTCTAGCGGGGACGAAGCTTGGGTCACTCCAGGTAATGCCGAGGACGATACTCCGACAACATTCACCACCGTGGAACCCCGCCGCAACGATTATTCACACACCCTGCGTTTGACAGACTTCGGATTCAGTATCCCGACCGGCGCGACGATCGACGGCATCACCGCTGTACTCAAGACGACCGGTTCGGATGGTCCGGACAACGAGAGTACGTCGGTCAAGATCACCAAGAACGGTACCTCGTCTGCCGGGACTGGTACGATCACTTCGGGCAGTTGGTCGGGTGGGACGCTCACCGTCGGCAGCGATACGAATCTATGGGGCACAACCTGGACAGCCGCGGAACTCAACGCCACGGGCTTTGGTCTGCTGATTCAGCTTGAAGGGGATAGCAACGGCGACGAGTACAACGTCTACACTGCCAACATTGAAATCTCATACACCACCGGCGGTTCCCCGACCTCTAGTTTGAACTTCACGGTCGTTGTGAACGATGATTCTGTTGTCGAAAGTGATGAAGACTTCAGTGTCACGCTCAGTAACGCCGCTGCCAGCGGTGCGGGAAGCGCCGCAATCACTACAGCGTCGGCCGAAACGACGATCGTCAATAGCGACGTTGAGTTTGCGATCAGTGCGACGGCGTCGACGGTCACTGAGGATGTCGCCGATAGCGACGGCAACGCGATCACTTATACGATTGGTTATACCGGCACGCTGGAGGACGGGGCTATCGCCAGCGTGGATGTCAGCCACGTGTTGAACGAATCCGACTTAGCCGACTATGAAACCGCCGTGATTGCGGCGATCAACAGTGCCAAGTTGTCGGCAACCGGGGTAACGTTTGACGGTACGACGCTGACGTTTAGTGGGGGCAGCGGGAACGACATTAGTCTAGACTTCACCGTCGTCGTCGCGGACGACATCGAGGCGGAGGATGACGAAGCGTTTGGCGTGTCTTTGAGCAACGCCGTGGTAAGCGGTTCGGGGACGGCGACGATCGCAACGGCTTCTGCGAATGCCACGATCGTCAACCACGAAGTGATCGTCGGAGATGTGGCGTTTTCGCTTACTGGGGGCGCATCTGTCACCGAGGAGACGACAGACGGCGACAGCAATCAAGTGACGTACACCATCAGTTACGACGGCGTGCTCGAAGAGAATGAATCGGCCAGCGTGGACGTCAGCCATGTGCTGAGCGAGACTTTGTCGGCCGACTATACGACGAACGTCGTGGAGGCGCTGACCACCGCGGCCGCCAACGTTGCCGATGTCAGCTTTGACGGTACGACGCTTACGTTTCTGGGGCCGCAGGTCAGTTCGACCACCGGCTCCGGCTATGCTGGAAACGCCGCAGTGGGGACCACCGCCGACGATGCGTGGAGCGCTATCGGCAATGCCGAGGGGAACACATCGGGGACGGCCGCCACGGTCGATACCGGCGGGGGCGACTATAGTGACGAGTTGCTGTTGACGGACTTTGATTTGAACATCCCCACCGGGGCGACGATCGACGGCATTAAAGTGACCTTGATCACCGGTGGCGACAATCCCAATAACGCCAGTTCCGCCCTCAAAATCACCAAGAACGGAACCACTGCGACCGGTACGGCACCTACACCGACGGGCAACTGGTCGAGCGGTACAGTGGTGCTGGGAGATGCCACCGCCTTGTGGGGGACGACCTGGACGGCCGCCGAACTCAACGCGTCGGACTTCGGGCTGATTGTTCAACTGCGGGACGGTGATTTTGAACTCTACTCGGCACAAATTGAGGTCGCTTACACCAGCAGCAATGCCGGTTCGGAGACCAAGAGTCTCGATTTTACGATCGAGGTCAACGACGATGCGGCTGCGGAAGAGGAAGAAGGGTATAGCGTCACATTGAGCAACGCCGCGACGAGCGGTTCAGGGACCGCTTCGATCGAGACGGCAACGGCTGCCACAACAATTGTCAACAACGACGTGGAGTTCGCGATCAGTGCCTCGGCGGTGAAGGTCACCGAGGATCCCACGGACGGCGACGGCAACTCGATCACCTACACGGTGGGCTATACCGGTGCCTTGGCGAGCGGCGAAACGGCCAGTATCGATGTGGCGCACCTTCTCGTGCATACCGATGCAGCCGATTACGACACGACGGTGGCCGCGGCGCTGGCGACGGCGGTCAGCGGCGCAACGGGTGTTTCTCTTTCCGGGTCAACTCTCACATTCAGCAGTGGGGCGGGGAACGACACAAGTTTGGATTTCACCGTCGTGATCGACAACGATGCAGATCCCGAACCGGACAAAGAATACAGTGTCGCAATCCATAACGCAGAGGTCAGCGGTTCTGGTAGTGCGACGATCAGCGAAATCCTGGTCACGTCGACGATTATTAACGACGACGTCGAATTGGATGACGGTGTACAAATCATCGGTGGTGGCGAACTGCCCGCTCCGAACCCGGCAACCGGCGATGTCGATCCGACATCAATCGAAGTCAACCTGCTGCCGCAGGAGCAGTCGGAGCACACGGTGACGCTTTCGTTTGACGACGAGTACGCACCCACAGCAGATGTCGTGTTCATTGTCGACGAGTCCGGTTCAATGGAGGATGAACATGCTTGGATCGCTGGTATGGTCACGTCACTGGATTCGTCGCTCAATGCGAACGGAGTGACCGGCAATCGTTATTCTCTCGTTGGTTATTTGGGAGAGGGAACCCTCTTTTCGATGACTCCTGAGCCGGTGATTGTGACGATCTACGGGCCGGACGGAACGCAACTCGAAAGCCAACAGTTGGCGGTCGAGACGACAACTGGGTTGATAGAAGGGAGCTTTACGCTGCCCGCGTCGGGGGATTACACGATTGTCGTCGATCATGCCGGCAGTACGAGCAGTTATGACTACAGTTTCGTGCTGGAAGACGCATCGTCCGTGGGAGGTTCAGCAGCACTGGTTCTGGATGAATTGACCACAGGCGAGATTCATAATGACAGTGAAACGCACGAGCACACGTTCAGCCTCAGCGGTAGTGACACGCTGTATTTCGAGTCGCTTACGACCGACACCGATTTGCGCTGGTCTTTGACAGGGCCGTCCGGTGCGGTCGTGACGGATCGCGACTTTGATGCAGGCGGCCTGAAGATTGTCGGCGAGAGCGGCAGTTACACGCTGACCGTTGATGGCCCATCGGAAGCGACCGGGACCTATGCGTTTCGGTTGCTGAATCTGTCCGGCTCGTCGATCACGGCCGGGACACAAATCAACGGGACACTCGATCCGGCGACCGATTCGCTGGTGTATGAACTGTCGGCATCGGCAGGGGACCAGTATTACTTCAACAGCCAGAGCTCCAGTCTGCCCGCCGGAGCGCAGTGGAGATTGATCGATCCCTCGGGCACGGAATTGTTTTCGCAATCGCTTTCCGAAGATCACGAACCGCTGACGACGTCCTCGACCGGCACGTATTACCTGGTTGTCGACGGTGACGTGGCCGATACAGCTTCGACACGGGCGTTCAGTTTCACGGTCGAAATTCTTGGCGCGACCTCCTCGACGGCATTGTCGTTCGGCACGGGTTACAGCAGCTCGATTTCCAAAGCAGGTGAGGCGGATGAATACACGTTCACGCTGACCGGCGACGAACTATTGGCGTTCGATTCGCAGACTGATGATGGCGATTTGGCCTGGACGCTGACTGAAGCGACCGCAGGGACGGTGATTGCGGACGTGCCTCTGGATGCGTCCGATCTCGTTTTGCGATTGGGAGCGGGGACGTATACGCTGTCGATCGATCCTCCCGGCGATGCGACCGGGTCTTACGATTTCCAAATTCTGGACCTCGCGTCAGCGACGTCGTTAACGGTTGATTCGACGGAGAGTGGCAACCTCAATCCGGCCAGCAGCACGGCCACCTATAAGTTCACAGCGGCAGCGGGGGATAAATATTCGTTTGATGCAATCTCCTGGGCCGGTTCAGCCGCGGCGCAGTGGCGGCTGATCGATCCGTTCGGTAATGAACTCTTTGGTGCTGCGATTGGTGACGACGTGCCGACCCTGCACGTTCATGCAGCGGGGGATTATACGCTGTTGCTGGAAGGAGCGATCGATGATGCCACGAGCAATCCTGCGTTTTCGTTTGAGGTGGTGGATGAAGGGAGCGACACGTCCGATCCGGCGCCGCTAGCACTCAATCAAGTCGTCAGTGGCGAAATCAGCGCGTCGTTGGAAGAAGACGAATATACGTTCACGCTAGGCTCGGCGGCACTGGTATCGTTCGATTCGCTGACCGGTCGTGGCGACATGTACTGGTCGTTGGCCGATGGCGGCGGAACGATCGTCAACAGCCGCGCGTTGGATGCTTCGGACGCGTCGGGAGTCAGTAATGCAAACTCAGTGCTGAGCCTGTCGGCGGGGACTTATACGCTGACGATCGATGCCGACAGTGGGATCACGGGGGATTATGCGTTCGCGGTCTTGGACCTGTCGTCGGCAACGACGATCACAGCCGGGAGCGATGTGACGGGAGTGCTCGCCGCGTCGCATCGAACGGCAGTTTACGAATTCACGGCCGGTGCGGGCGATCAATTTGGGTTTCAGTCGGTGAATTGGGCAGGTGATGCCGATGCGACTTGGCGGTTGGTGAATTCCTCCGGCACGGTGCTGACCAGTGGGGAATTGGGTGCGAGCACAGGGTTGTTCGAATTGACGGCCGGCGGGACTTATAGCCTGCTGATCGAAGGAACTCTGGATGATACACCCGTGACGAGGCCGTATGCGTTTCAGATTGAGTTGTTGGAATTGTCGTCGACGTCGAGCCTCTCAGCAACAAATAGCGGCAGCATCTCGACTGCAGGGGACCTGCATGCGTTCACGTTCAACGCCACCGCAGGCGAGAACTACTTCATCGATTTTGCCGATGCGTCGACGACCGATCACTATTTGAGCATCCGTAATGCGGCGGGAGTGGAGGTCGCGCGGGTTGCTTACGACAGTGCAGCGCAACCGAATTCGGTGTCGACCTTCACAGTCGCTGATTCCGGAACGTACACCGTCGTCGTAGGAGCCGACAACAGTTCGACCGGCAGTTTCGAATTTCGACTGATCGAGTTGGATGAGGCAAACCTGACGGCGATTGATGCAGATACGGCCGGGGATTTCACCGCCAGCGGTGAGCGGGATGTGTTTCATTTCGAAGGTGCCGCCGGACGAGAAGTCAATTTGCGGATCGATGCCTGGGGGACAGCGGCGCAAATGTCGGCTGCCAGTGGCCGTCTCGTTGACAATGGTGGCGTGGAAGACGGCTATGACGCGATCGACGAGGCACTGCAGCATTTACGATTCCGTGACAATGCCGCGACACACTTTATTTTGATCACCGATGAAGATCGGGATAACACTTCTCCAAACCTAACTTACAACGACATCTTCAACGATCTGGATACTGCCGGCTACACGTTGCACAGTATTGTCAACATGCAGGTCGATACCACAAACCAGACTGAGAACGCGCTGGGGATCGATGGTGCGGGAACCGGCAACAGCGCTTATTACGCGGATGGTTCGGGCGGTTATACGTCGGAGACCAGCGGGGGAGTGGCGTTCACTCGCTACTCCACTCCCGTGTTTGACTACAATAATAATATCACCACCGAAGCGGATTACATTGATCTAGCATTCGATTTAGAGGGGACTACCTGGGATCTGCATCAACTGCGTGCCGGAGGGTTGACAGGTGCAACGGCAGCCCAAGTGTTGGCCACGGAATCGTTCACCGCGGCGTTCGTGGACATCCTCACCAACAAGATCACAGCTGATCAAATGGATTTGGTCTCGACCGATCCCAATGTGACGTTTGAGGTCCTCAGCGAGACACTCACAGAAGACGACATTTCATACGACATTCGCTTCACAGGCGACGGGACGCAGTATGTGTTCGATCTGCAATTTGTGCGGGACCAGAACGGCACCGATACGGTCTTAGGGACGATTCCGGTCACGTTAAGGACGCATTACGTTCAACTCACTGAGAACAATAATTTCCAGACGCTCTATGAAGATGCGTTGACGATCCCCGCTGATGCTGAAGCACTGGAGCTGCGGTTCTTCGACCTGCAATTCGATACGGCCGACGGTGCTGCAATCAACGACGCCTTCGAAATAGCGCTCTTGGATAGCGACGGCAATCCGCTGGCGGGCACGATCGGCGGCGGGCGGGACGCATTCTTCAATATGACCGAAGGTGAAGATCCTTTACTCGGAGGCGGGGTTGTTTATGACGCTGAAGCCGGGACGGTGACGCTCGACATTTCGCATTTGCCGGAAGGTCTGGCAGCCACGCTGGCAGTGCGGTTGGTGAATAATGACGCCGATTCCACATCGACGGTTTCGGTCGACGTGCATCCCACAATTCTCACGACATCACCGGTTACCAATCCAAGTCTGACGTCCCCATCCGGCGACGGTCACGCCCCAAACACGATCGATTTCGACCATATGATCGACGTAACGGCGGCGGTGTCGTGGGAGTATCAGGCGACGTCGTTTGACGAATCGAGCGACACGCTGTTTACCGGTCTGACGCTGACAAATGACGGAATTTCGCCGATCCGCGGGCCGCTGCTGGTGGCCGTGCATCACGTCGATAATCCCCGCGTGCAGGCCACCGGTTATGACGGATTGACGCCCGATGGGTACGCGTACTTCGATGTCACGCACCTCATGGAAGACGGAATGCTAGATCCGGCCGCCGCGCTGTCGGGTTTGGCACTGCGTTTCCACAATCCGCAGCAGGTGCAATTCAACTACGAACTACAGATCCTGGCCGATTTCAATCGGTCGCCGGAATTTGTCAGTGACCCGGTAACGGAAGTCGTCGCCGGCGAGTCGTACGAATACGGCGCAGCGGCAGTCGACCCGGACGGCGATGCGGTGACGTATTCGATTCTTTCCGGACCAGGCACGATGGCGATTGATGCCGAGACCGGCATGATCACCTGGAGTCCCACGTCCGGCGACGTGGGCGGGCATGTGGTCATCGTGCAGGCGACCGATCCGTTGGGCAGCTACGACTTGCAGACGTATACGCTGTCGGTCAGTGAGAACATTCCCAACCGTCCGCCGCTTTTCACGACGATTCCGATCGTCGATGCGTATTTGCATACGACATATTTCTATGATTCGGATGCCAGCGACCCCGACGGCGACGACTTGACGTATTCACTCGTTGACGGGCCGCTGGGAATGGCAATTGATACGGACACCGGCGCGATCAGTTGGGACGTGACTGACGTCTCGTTGGTGGGGACATTGGTTTCGGTCACATTGAAAGTGACGGAAACGGGCGAAAGCGGCGCGGGGCATGAGGCGACGCAGGAATACCTGATCGCCGTGCACGAGGCGATTGGCAATCACGATCCAATTATCATCAGTGATCCGCAGTTGACCTTCGAATTGCCCGGCTTCAGCGGCAACACGGCGACCGGCGACGTGACCCCGACGGAATTGGAATTGCACCTGTCGGCTGGCGAGGTATCGGAGCAGATTGTTTCGCTGGATTACGAGTATGACGGGAACTTTTCAGCCGATATTGTGTTGATCGTGGATGAATCTGTGTCGATGACGGGTGGGCAAGCGTGGTTGGACGAGATCGCGGAGGCGCTGAATGCCGAGCTGGAAGCGGCCGGTTATTTTGAAAACCGCTTCGCCATCGTCGGCTTTACGGCTGATTCCGCTGTCTTCTCCACAGTCGACGATCCATTCCGCGTCTCGGTTTACGGCCCGGATGACGTGTTGGTGAAGTCGGTCTGGGTTCCTGAAAGGGAATTGTTCTCATCCGCGCTGGCGGGCTGGGAACTGCCAAGCAGCGGCGAATACACCGTCGTTGTGGAGAACACAGACGGTTCGACCGCGACGGAATACAGTTTCGTACTGGAGTCAGTCGAAGAGGTCGTCAGCACGCAAAGTCTGACGCTGGGCACCAGCTACTCCGGTACAATCGAGACCTATGCCGCGCAGGATGAATACACATTTTCGATTGCGGCGGACGACACGCTGGTGCTGTTTGACGCACTGGAGCACAACGACCAACTGCAGTGGTCGCTGACCGGTCCTGGTGGCGAGGTGGTGACCGATCGTCTGCTCGACCAAGAGGACTTGGTGCTATCCCTCGACAGCGGTTCCTATACGCTGGCGATAGCGGCCGTCGGTTTTCGCAGCGAGGATTATCAGTTCCGTTTAGTTGACCTGTCGGCCGCCTCGTCGGTGACGCTGGGGAGTTCAACTTCAGGTACATTGGATCCGGTCGGCGAGTCGGTCGGATACGAGGTGACAATTAGTACGGCCGCGCGCTATGACTTCACATCTGAGTCTTGGAACGGATCGGCCGCAGCAAGGTGGCGGCTGGTCGACGATAGCGGGGCCGAACTGTTTGATGCCTTGCTCAGCGAGTCACAGTCTTTGGTCAATTTGGCGGTCGGCGACTACTTATTGATCATTGACGGGGATGTCGACGATACCGCCACGCAACCGCAGTATCAGTTCAATGTGGATACGGGGACCTATTCGCTCTCCGGAACGGCAATTTCGCTGGATCAAACCGTCTCGGACAACCTTGCCAGCGGGCAATACAATTTCACGCTCTCGGCCGATGCGTTAGTTTATTTCGACGTCACGGAAGAGATTTCCGGCGGTACAGCCCAGACCATGTCGTGGACGTTGGAAGGGGCCGATGGCACGTTTATCTCTTCGCGCTGGTTGGAAGAGTCAAACGCCGGTGGCTACAGCAGTAGTGATCCCGACCCGCTGGTGTTTGACTTATCGGCAGGCGGTTACAACCTCACGATCGACAATTCCAGCCAAAATGATTACGAATTCCGTGTCGTCGACATTCATAGCACCTCACTCTCCGACGTTTCCAGTCTGACGCTCGACACGGTCGTCAACGGGACACTCAGCTCTTCGCGGGAGACACACTCCTACACCTTCTCCGCTACTGCGGGAGATGTACTGGCGTTTGATGCACTGACATCCGCGGCGCAAAGTAGTGCCCGCTGGCGGCTGATTGGCCCCGATGGCAGCGTGCTCTCGACCAACGGACTCTTGACCGATTTGCCAGTGCACGTGATCACCCAAACTGGCGATTATGCGTTGTTGATCGAAGGCGGGACCGATGACAGTTCCACCAGCCGTACCTACAGCTTTGAAGTGCAGTCGCTCAACTTAGCGACCGTGGGAAGTCTGACCGATGGGACGCTGGCTGCCGATGAAACGCACCGCTACGGGTTCACGCTCGACGAGGACGCACTCCTGTACTTCGACGCCTTGACCGACGAGGCGGACTTTGCCTGGCAATTGCTTGACAGCAGCGGCACCACGGTCGTCTCGCAGCGACTGTTCACGGCATCTGACGGGGATGATGTATCCGACGCCAATGCGGTTTTGGATCTGAGTGCAGGGACATACGTCCTCGACGTTCTCAGCCTGAATTCCGCGACGGGTGACTATGATCTGCGGCTGGTGAATTTGGCTGACGTCGCTGTCAGCGACTTTTTGGGCACAACGAGTGATGCTCTTTCCGCTGGGAATTCGACCGATGTCTATCATTTCCAGGCGATTCCAGGCGACACACTGACGATCGATGTCAGTTCCTACAGCGGTCCGTCCGGCTCGCAGTGGCGGGTGGTCGATTCGGATGGAACTGTGGTAGACAGCGACCTGATCTCCGCGTCACAAGATACAGTCTCGATCACTGCGCATGGCGAATACTACCTGTTGATCGAGGGAGACATTAGCGATATCGCCTCCTCGCAAAGCTACACGCTGGACGCTACGTTATCGCAAGGCGGGACGCCGACGGCGCTGACTTTGGGCTCAACGACCAGCGGCACAATCAGCTCGGCCGACACGTTCGACGTCTACTCGATCAGCGGGACGGCCGGACAAGAGTTGTTCCTCGATTGGCTCAGTGGCGCCACCACCGACATGACGCTTTGGCTGCGTGACGCTGACGGGAATTTGTTGCTGACCGAATCGCGCAGTGAAGAGTCGGACTACACGAAGTTCCCGCTGGTCACGTTGGCCACGACTGGGACATATACGCTCTTGGTCGGCGATGCAGCGGGGGGAACCGGGGCTTACAGCTTCCGCGTGTTGGATAAAGCGACGCAGTCGCAGTTGGTGTTGAGCGATGAAACGTCGGCAGTGTTTACTACCACGAATGAAGATCGCCTCTATCGTTTCAACGGGACGGCTGGCCAGAAGATGGTGTTGCGGCTGGACGCCTGGGCGGATGCGGACGATGTCGATGAGATGACCGCAAGACTGAAGACGGAAGGTGCGGTTGAAGACGGATACGAGGCAATTCATACAGCGCTCAACGGCCTGAATTTCCGTGATCATGTTTCACGACAATTGGTGTTGATCACCGATGAAGATCGCGATTCCCCTGATTCGAACCTGACTTACAACACGATTTTGGACGAACTCGATGAGCACGATGCTTCATTGCACTCGTTGCTCGACGTGACACTGAACCAAGTCCCTGGCAGCGGCACTTACGCGCTCGGTGTCGACGGTGACACCGCTGCCGACAATATGTACTGGATCGGAACCGGTGGCGACTACACGGTCACGAGCGGTACCGCTCCCAACTTCTCGACGTCTTGGGCGATCGAGACAGAATACATTGACCTCACCTTTGATGCAGACGGCACCGTCTGGGATGGGTTGACGTTGGAATGGGGCGTACCAGATGAAGTCAATTCCTTCATTGCGGCGCTGGCCGATGTGATTCGCGGCGATGTGAGTGAGGATTTGGATGTCACGTTAACTGCTTCCGATCCGAATGTTCAATTCGAAATCCTCACTAAAACCTACAACGGGACGTCGTTCGATTTTGACGTCCGAATTACCGGTGACGGCAATCCCCACGCGTTCGATCTGCAGTTCGTCCGGGAAAACAATCCCGGGGTGGTCGTGGGGACGATTCCCACCGAAATCTGGGTGGATTACTTCTACGACGTCGATGCCATCGATCCCGACAACGATGAGCTGACCTACACGCTCGTGGGCGAGACGCATGGCGCGACGTTCGATAACGAGACCGGGCTATTGCGCTGGGCGCCGACAGTGACGGGTGAATATGAATTCACGGCGCTCGTCGAGGATGGGCGAGGCGGCAGCGATCTACAGACCTGGACCGTCACCGTAGGCGATACGACCAGTGGTAACACTGCGCCGGTACTTGCATCAGCCGGACCATTCACGATTCAATCCGGACGTCCGTTTGAGTTCATGGCGGTGGCGAGCGACGTCGACGGCGATGCATTGCAGTATCAGATTCTGGATATTCCGGGATCGGCCAACGCCAAACCAGCCGGAATGACGATCGATCCGCTGACCGGAGTGGTGAGTTGGACGCCCGATGTCCTCCAGGCGGGCGAGTATGACATTGTAATCCGCGCTGCCGACGGTCGAGGTGGGATAGATTCAACCACCGTCTCGATCACGGTGGTCGTTCCCACGATTGTTGAAACTCTGGACAACGCTCACCCTGTCATCGTTTCCACGCCCGTCACATCGGCAATGCTCGGTATCCAATACACCTACGACGTCCAGGCAACCGACGCGGACCTTGATCCGCTCCTTTACGAGTTGGCCTTAGCCCCTGAGGGCATGGCGATTGATCCGGTAACCGGACTGATCTCGTGGGTCCCCAGTTTTAGCGATCTCGATGATACGATTGCCGGCCAGCATCATGTGGCCGTGCGTGTCACCGATGGTCGTGGGGGCATTGCTCTGCAAAAATTTATCGTCGATCTGCAATCAGGGCTACCTATTATTACGTCCTCTCCGAATCTCTCCGCGACGGTTGGTACCGAATGGACCTACCAACTCACAGCCAGTGACCCCGATTTGCCGAACGATGTGTTGGAGTATGAACTGACTTATGGGCCGGACGGCGCCACAATCGGTGCGTCCGATGGTCTGCTCAGTTGGACTCCCACTGCAACGGGTATCAAATTATTTGTAGTAACGGTGTATGACCTGGCCGGGCACGGCTATCAGCAGATGTTCTTATTGCCGGTGATCGATACCGGGTCAAACACCGCCCCCACGATCCTTTCTACACCCCGCACGCAAACTATCGCCGATCAGACTTTCCTGACACGGATCACAGCCAGCGACCCCGAAGGGGAAGTGATTACGTATTCGTTGATCGATGGCCCGAGCACGATGACAATCAACGCGGCAACCGGAATGGTGCAGTGGTTGCCGGGACTAGAGGACGTCAATGCCGTCTCCGCACCACATCAATACACGGTCCGTGCGACCGATGCCCGGGGCCTCTATGATGAGCAGACCTTCGACCTGCACGTCGTGGCACCACTGATCGGCGATGATGGAACATCGCTCAATCATTCGCCGGAGATCACGTCGACGCCGGATAAGGTGTGGATCGTGGACCGGTTATACCGTTACCAGGCGACCGCCACCGATGTCGACGGTGACCAATTGCTGTGGTCGCTGGACAGCGACGTGGCGAATATGGAGATCGATCCGGCGACCGGTGAATTGCTATGGCTGCCCGATGCGAGTCATATCGGTAACACGGAAGTGACGATCCGTGTGATCGATCCGTTCGGCGGCTTGGCGACGCAGTCGTTTGTGATATCAGTGTCCGATTCCAACCACCCGCCGGAAATCACATCCGATCCTCCCCAATCCGGCCGTTCGGGTGAGGCTTACACTTATAACGTTGAAGCGACCGATCCGGACGAGGACACGCTCGTTTTTGCATTGGATAATCCGCCAACCGGGATGTCGATCAATCCCAACACGGGTGTCATCTCCTGGACTCCTTCCTCAGAGGGCAGCTACAGCGTCACCGTCACCGCCACCGATCCGTCTGGTTGGTACGCCTATCAGACTTACGACCTGACGATCTATGCACCGGCCTCGAACCTACCGCCGCAAATCAATTCGAATCCCGAACAGACCGGAATGGTGGGCACCGCGTACAGCTATCAGGTCATCGCCACCGACCCGGATGAAGACGAGCTGGACTATTCGCTGGGGGGCACGCCGCCGATCGGTATGTCGATTGACCCCGACACAGGGCTGCTCACCTGGACTCCCGGTACAGGACAGACCGGCGTGCACTCGGTGCAAGTCATCGTTTCCGACGGCACCGACTCTGACGATCAAACCTTTGAGATTTCCGTCCGCGACAACGCTGCACCGGTGCTCACGGCCATCCCCGATGGAACGCTGACCGCCGGGCAGTTGTACGAGTTTGACGTCTCAGCGACCGATACTGATGGCGACACATTGACCTATTCACTGCTCGGCGCGCCGAGCAACATGACAATCGACGCTGGCACAGGCCGCATTCGTTGGCAGACAACTCTGGATGATATCAACTTGCATCCGAATATCACCGTTGCCGTCACCGATCCGTTTGGTCTGTACGATACGCACATGTTCGACCTGGACGTTGTCCCGCCGACAGCGGACGATGGTGGGGACGGTAACAGCGGTGATGGCGGCGGGCCGGCCATCAACTCGCAGCCTTTCATTACGTCCACTCCTGGCGAGACCGTGATCGTCGGCAACTTGTACTCCTACCAAGCGACCGCCACAGATCCCGACAACGATCCACTGGAATGGTTGCTGGATACCTCAGTCCGCAACATGCATCTCGACCGAGACACCGGCCAGTTGTTCTGGACTCCCGATGAAGATCAAATCGGCGACACGGAAGTTATGGTCCGCGCGAGAGATCCGTTTGGTGCCTGGTCGCGGCAAACGTTTGTGATTTCTGTCGTCGGAACGAATCAGATGCCGCTGTTTACGACGGATCCGATCACCTCCGGCCGTGTGGGGGACAACTATAGTTATGCCGCCAACGCGATAGATCCCGACGGCGATCCCCTGACGTACGCGCTGCTCGAGGCGCCGACCGGGATGACCATCGATCCGGGCACCGGTGTGATCTCCTGGACACCGGGAGCAACGGGGACCTCAGACGTGACTGTCACCGCCACCGATCCCTCCGGCTTGGCGGCCGAACAGACGTATCAATTGGTGATCACCGCTGCTGCCACCAATGGGCGACCGGAAATCACTTCCACGCCGGATTGGATCGCGCTGGTCGGCAGCGAATATACCTATCAAGTTACTGCCACCGACCCAGACGACGATACGCTGGAGTATTCTCTGGGAGGCACGCCGCCGAGCGGAATGTCCATCGACACCGACACGGGACTCCTCACTTGGACGCCTAGTGGGGGACAGGCCGGGATTCATTCCGTGGAAGTGATTGCCTCCGACGGGAGCCTCGGCATCGGCCAGAACTTTGACCTATTCGTCCGCGACAATGCTGCACCCACGATTGCGCCAATCCCCGACCTGACCCGCGCAGCTGGTGAAAAGTATCAATTCACGGCCTATGGTAGCGATACAGACGGCGATGCATTGACGTACGAATTATCTGGCGAACCTGCCGGGATGATGATTAACCCCGTCTCCGGCTACATCGAATGGCTCACAACCATCGATGACATCGGCACGTACGCCGACATCACCGTCACCGTCACCGATCCCTACGGCCTCTCGGCGAGCGAAACCTTCGACCTCGAAATCATTGCTCCTCCGACGAGCGGTGGCGGTTCGAACCATAATGGCGATTCGAACCAAAATGGCGGACCACTCATCACTTCCACGGCCGGCGGTCTGGCGATCGTCGACGAACAGTACACCTATCAGGCGACCGCCACCGATCCCGACGGCGACACGCTACTGTGGTCGCTGGAAACCGATGTCGCCAACATGGAGATCAACCCCACGACCGGCGAATTGCTATGGACGCCTGATGCGAGTCAAATCGGCACTGTGTCGGTCTGGATTCTCGTCAGCGATCCGCATGGTGCCTGGTCTATGCAGGAAATCCATGTCGCTGTAGTGGATAACAATCTCCCACCGCAGTTCACGTCAACACCCCCCGCCTCCGGGCATTCAGACGAGGACTACACGTACAACGTCACAGCCACCGATCCTGAAGACGAGACGCTGACCTTTTCACTGAGCGACGGACCGACGGGCATGACGATTGACCCGGACACGGGAGTCCTTTCCTGGACCCCCACCGGCGTGGGGATGTTCGACGTGATCGTGACCGTCGCCGATACCTCGGGCTACGCGGTCCATCAAGATTACGACCTGACAATCTTCGCACCCGCCGCCAATCTGCCGCCGCAGATCACCTCCACAGCTGTATTAACCGGCATGGTCGGCACGGCTTACAGCTATCAGGTCACCGCCACCGATCCGGAAGACGACACCCTGACTTACTCGCTGGGCGGCACCCCACCGACTGGGATGTCGATCAACTCCAGCAGCGGCCTGCTCTCCTGGACACCGGGTTCGGGGCAGACCGGCTTGAATACCTTCGAGGTGATTGTCTCCGACGGCAACGACACTGACACCCAATACTTGGGAATCTCAATCCGAGACAACACGGCCCCAACGATCACCACGATCCCCGACGCGACCGTCACCGCCGGAAATGGGTATCAGTACGACGTCTTGGCCTCCGATGCGGACGGGGATGCGCTGACGTATTCGATCTCCGGTGAGCCAACCGGAATGACGATCGATGCGGACACGGGCCGTATTGAATGGCAGACGGCCATCGGCGATATTGGCGCGCATACGAACATCACGGTCACTGTCACCGATGAGTTCGGACTGTACAGTACCGACACGTTTGATGTGACGGTTGCTGCTGACGATACACCGCCAGTGGTGGACGTCACCTACTCACACGATCCCGCCCGGTTGGGTACTCCGCTGTCGATTTACATCCAAGCCGTCGACGACGTCGGAGTCGACGAAATCACGCTCGACATCAACGGCGTGGACGTGGCGGTCGATGCCAATGGGAACGCGGTGTACGACGTCGTGTCTCTTGATCCGTTGGTCGTGACGGTCACCGCCACCGACACTGTCGATAACGAAACGGTCGTTGTCGACAACCTCACGGTCATCGATCCCGGTGATGTCACCGCTCCGATGGTCACTATTACTTCGATCACCGGTGGTGAGGAACTGACCGAGCCAACCGATATCCTGGGCACCGTCGACGATCTGGATGACAACCTTGTCTACTGGACGCTGATTGCCACGGCAATTGATTCCGGTCGTGAATTTACGCTCGCCACAGGTGGGAACGAAATCACCACGCCTGCCCTGCTTGGCAATTTCGACACCACCGCCGTTGCCAATGGCTTGTACCGGTTGACGCTGACCGCTGTTGATGCCGGTGGCAATACCGCGACCGACAACAAACTGGTCACCGTGGAAGGCAATTTGAAACTGGGCGCCTTCTCGATTTCGTTCCTCGACATGCAAGTCCCCGCCCCGGGCTTCCCGATCACCATCACCCGCAGCTACAGCACGCTGGACGCTGGTGAACAGGGCGACTTCGGCTACGGCTGGAGCCTCGACATCGCCAACACGTCCGTCAACGTCGAACACGCCGACTCAGGGCTTTCCAATCACGGACCGTACACCCCCTTCAAAAACGGCGACCGCGTCGTCATTACGCTTCCCGACGGCAGTACTGAGGGCTTCACTTTTTACACCGAACCCGCCTTTTCCTACGGCATCATTGCCTATGACTACAAACCCAAATTTGTCGCCGATGCTGGTGTCGATAGCGAACTGTTCGTCAATGAAGCCGACGTCCACCTCCAGCAGGCTGGCGATGAGTGGGTCGACCACAGCAAGCAGGGACTTGCCTACAATCCCGCGCTGGAGGAATTCGGCAACGCCTATGTCCTCCGCTTGCGGACCGGCGTGGAATTGACGATCAATGCCACGACCGGCGAACTGGCCAGCATTCACGACCGCTACGGCAACGCGCTCTACTTCACCGGCGATGGTATCGAAAGCTCCAATGGTCGCGGTGTCGATTTCACGCGCGACTACGCGGGCCGCATTACCAAGATCACCGACCACGTCGGGAATTTCTTGAGGTACGACTATGACCAAGAGACCGGCAACTTAATCGCCGTCACCGACCGCACCGATGCCACCACGCAGTTCACCTATCTCGATGGCCCCAACGATCCCGAGCATTACCTCGACGAAATCATTGACCCGCTCGGACGCAGTGCTGCCACGACCACTTACGATGAACAGGGCCGCGTCGACACCGTCACCGATGCCGATGGCCAAACCATCAGCTACACCTACGACAGCGGCAATAAAACCCAGACGATCACCGATCAACTGGATAACACCAGCACCGTCACCTTCGATTCCCGTGGCAATATCACCCGCGAGGAAGATCCGCTCGGCGGCATCACCAAACGGACCTTCGACGACGATGACAACCTGCTCACCGAGATCATGGTCATCGGTCTGGAGGACACCGTCAGCAGCGAAACCAACGACCTGCTGACCACCTACACCTATGACACCAACGGCTTCGTCGCTTCCGTCATCACCCCCGACAACCTGGAGACAACCTACAACAACCACGAAACCGGCACGCCGCTGACCGTCACCGATCCGCTCGGCAACACCACCCAAACCGTCGTCGACGAATATGGCCGCCCGCTCTACCTCATCGACGCCCTCGAAAACCGAACCCAACTGCTCTACTACGGCGTCGGCACCAATGCAGCCGACAACGGACAAGTTCGCTACATCGTCTCCCCCTGGAAAACCGACGACTACCACGGTCCCTCACACAACACAGCCGTCTCCTTCGAATACGACGAAGAAGGCAACCTAATCTCCACCACCAACTGGGACCAATGGTCCACCCCCGCCAACGCCGGCGATGGCAACTATCAGACCAACCGCTTCACCTACGACGACTACGGCAACCAAATCGGCACCAGCCGACTCTGGCAAGACCCCAATGATGCCGAAAATACCGTCACCCTCACCACCAGCAGCAGCTACGACGATAACAACCGCCTCATCAGCCACACCGACGCCTACGGCCACACGTCCACCACCACCTACGACGCTGCCGGCCAAGTGATCGCCACCACCCGCATCATCGGTCAAGACGACAACATCTCGGCCGAAACCGACGACCAAACCACCACGATGCTCTACGACCCCCGCGGTCAGAATATCCAGACGACCTACAGCGACGGCACGATTACCCGGACGGTCTACGACGCAAAAGGGCGGGCAGTCTACACAACCGACCGCCACTTGCCGGCTGATGACACCAACGGCACGTACTACATCTACGATGCCCTCGACCGGGTAATCGAAACACGGCGCCATAAAGACCTTGTGATTACGATCACCGACAATAACGGCGACTTCACCTCGGCCTATACCAGCAAAGGGGACGAACTTTCCAGCAGCAGTAGCACCTACGATGCTGTCAGCGGTTGGCTGCTCAGCAGCACCAGCAGCAGCGGGTCGACGACGACTTACGAATACGATGATTTCGGTCGCACCAAGAAAATCACCCAGACCATCGGCAGTTCCTCCCGCGAAACCAACTACGCCTACGACGAATTTGGCCGTCAGGAATGGGTCGAAGACTCCTATGGACGCGAAACCGCTACCTTCTACGACGAATACGGCCGCGTGAAACGCACCGTTTATCACGACAGCACCTTTTCCGAAACGACCTACGACAGCTTCGGCCGCGTCGCCACCACCACTGACCGCTTCGGCAATACGCGGACCAACACCTACGACGGCACCGTTGGCCGCCTAGTCAAAACCGAAACCAGTGCCGGAGTCGTCTCCGAGTACGAATACGACTACTACGGCCAACAGACCGCCATGGAAGTCACCGCCGACAACGTCACCGCCCGCACCGAATACGAATACGACCAGTTCGGCCGCCAAGTCCTGGTTCGCGATGCCCTGGGACGCGAGACCAGCTACGACTACGACGAATACGGCAACGTGATCAAAACCACGTTCGACGACGACAGCTACATCACCTCGACCTACGACGATTTCGGCCGGGTCTTGAGCGAAACCGATGCATTGGGCAACACCAAAAACTACGAATATGACGACCAGGGCCGGTTGACCGCCGTGATCCTGCCGGCCGTTACACATCCCGACACGCAGGTGACTGTGCGGCCCGGTTATGAATACTTCTACGATGAACAGGGCAACCGCACCGCCATCCGCGACAACGTGGTTTGGATTAACGGCACGAAGACCTACGACCACGACGGTAACAGCGGGAACGGCGACGATTACCGCGAGACGCTGTTCACCTACGACGATTTCGGTCACCAGCTCACCCGCGAATTGCCGATGGGCCAAACCGAGTCCTTCGAGTACGACGAAGAGACGCTGCGGCTGATTCAGCATACCGATTTTGAGGGGAACATCACCGAGTCGGTCTACAGCGACCTGGGATTCCTCGACGAATTGCAGTACTTCGCGCCGGGCAGCGATCCGGAGACCGATCCCGCTGATGAGACAGTCGAGTATACCTACAACAGCCTCGACCAGCGCGAGCAAATCACCGATGAACGCGGCGACACGGATTACACCTACGATGAATTCGACCGCCTGTCACAAATCGACACGCCTGAGGGTGTGCTGAATTATGAATACGACAACTACGGCCGGCAGGTCCGCAAATCGATTGGTAACCCGGCCGACCCGACGCACGATTGGACCTACAGCTACGATGCGCTGGGCCGCTTAAAAACCGTCAGCACCGTCCGCCGCAACGGCGTCGACCTGACCACGGCGGAGGTGACGACCTACAGCTACGACCTGGTCGGCAACCTGTCCCGCGTCGATTATGCCAACGGCATGATCACCACGTACGAGTACGACGCGCTCAATCGGCTGGACGTGATGACGCATTACTCGCCCGATGAAACGCCGCAGAACCTGGCCGACAACGACAAACTGGCCGAGTACGATTACACCGTCCGCGCCGACGGCCGCCGCACCGCTGTCACCGAGACCTACTGGGAGAGCAGCACGGCTTACACCACCGACATCGCCTGGACCTACGACAACCTCGGCCGCTTGGTCGAAGAAGACTACGACAGCCACAACAACAGTCTGGATTACACGACGACGTTTACCTACGACCTCGTCGGCAACCGCCTTTCCAAAGTCATCGACGGGGTCGTTGATAAGACGTTGACCTATGAATACGACGACAACGACCGTCTGCTGACCAGCTGGAAAGTCATCGGCGACGTCGACGACGGCGTGAATCTCGAAACCGATGACACGACCACGACCTACGGCTACACCGGTACGTTGCAAACCTCAAAAACCGTCGAGGAGACTTATAGCACGCAGACACTGAGCGTGGTCGATTACAGCTACGACTTGCAGGGCCGCATGTCCGAAGTGGTCATCGACACCTACGACAGTAATAGCGACATCGTCAAGAAGGAGACGACGACTTACGTCTACGACGGCAGAGGCATCCGTGTCGGTTCGACGTACAAGGTGGAAGAGGACGACGATCAAAACCCGGCGACCGATCTAGTCGTAACGAAGCACGAGGAGACGTCCTACCTCGTCGACGACATGAACCCGACCGGGTATGCCCAGGTCATCGAGAAAATCGTCCGCGAAGCCGGCACGGCGACTGTGACCGATGCCAAAGTCTTCACGCTGGGCCACGACGTGATCGACCAAACGACCTTCACGCCGGGCGGCACCGAGGCCGGTAGCCCGCTCACGCTACTCTACGACGGCCACGGCAGCACCCGCGCCGTGTTGGATAGTTCTGCCGCATTCGTGCAGCACTACGCCTACACCGCCTACGGACTCGCCATCGGCTTTGACGAAGCGCAGGCATTGACAACCCTACTCTACAGCGGCGAAGCCTTCGACAGCCGCGTGGGGCTGCAATACCTGCGGGCGAGGTGGTATGATCCGAATTCCGGGCGGTTTAATCGCCTCGACCCGTTCTCTGGCAATTTAAGGGATCCCCAGTCGCTGCATAAGTATTTGTACGTGCACGGGAATCCGATCAATGGAATCGATCCCAGCGGACGTGAATTTACCCTTGGCGGAATGCTTACCACAACAACAGTTTTAGGAGCAGTGGCTGGAACAGTACTTGGCGGGATTGATGCTGCTTTAGACCCAAATCCAGATGTATCAATTATTGATGGGATGATAGACGGCGCAATAGCTGGTGCCGCTTTGGGACTTGCCGCTGGTGCATTTATAGCAACGGCACCACTTCTACCAGGCTGGATAGCGGCAGGGGGAATCGCTGGTACTACAAAAGCTATTGTGTGGGCCTACGCATTTTCAGGAATGAGTGCATTAATCGGTTATTTGTCCGCAAGCTCAATAGATGATTCTTTTAAGCGTGGAGCTAATTATCAAGCTACATTTCGCATTGTGACAGGCGTGACTGGAAAAATGTTCTTTACTCTGAGCGTTGGCAAAGCTGTGATTACGCAAACGCAGCAACTAGGAAATGCGCACAACGCACGAATATCGGCGGAGTTGCTAGAGACGCAAGGGGGAATTGCCTCGAAAATCCACTTGCGCGCGCGTCAACTTGAACTCGCACCCGATTATGCAGAGCACGGTGGGGCACCAAATTATATGGAAGGCCTTGCGGCCGCTAGATACGAAAACGTAGTTGGATACCGCGTCACTCGCTCACTTGTTGAAGGGGCTGACATCTTAGATCCACGCAAGGGTTTCGTTCAACTAAAAGGACCGTTAGGGATAAAAGGAAAAACGGGTGAACGGATTCCAGTAACCGATATAATGGTGGAAAAGTTAGCTCGATCTGTCCTGAGAGACGTCAACTCTAACACATTTACAAAAAGGGTGGTTGTAGATTCACTTAACCTTTCACCAACTCAATACAGCACATTGGTGAAACTTATTACTGCGGGACTTACGCCAGGATCAAAACCTGTAATGATAATTCCATAAGAGCGAGTTTTCACAATCCAATCCTACCCTTTACCAACCGCCGTGCTGATCATCAGTAGCTTGCACAACGACCGCCAGCACCATCCCTTCTGTGTCGACCACAATATGTCGTTTACCGCCGGGAATCTTTTTCCCCGCAGAAAAACCGCGGACATCGCTCGTCTTGACCGTTCGACTATCGATGACCGCAGCCGTCGGTAAGTGCTTTTCACCGGCAGTTATGCAGAATGAATTGTTTACGCAACGTATCGTGAATACGTTCCCATGTTGCATTGTTTCGCCGTCACAAAAACAGTATGTGCAAGGTCCGCCATTTGGAAAAATCATGTGGCAACAAACGCCACGCTCAACCAGTGCGATTGTTTTACAGAATCGCGTTGATGATTTTCGCCGAAAGACGGTTCGGGGCAGCCAGCATTTGCAAGCTGTCGGCAGATGTTTTTGAATCAATTACCATTGTTCGTCGGTCAGATCCGTGTCATACTTTGTGCGAGTCGTTGTAATTGGCACTATTCCCCCCTTGGTTGTTTCCGAAAAAGGAAACGCTACCTTTTTTCAATGATTCAGTCAATCGAAATATACGCTATGAGAGGAGGCATGAATGGCACATTCATACGTAGAGTTATCGGGCAATGATATTCTGGCCAAAGACAGTGACATTGAGTGGCTATGTGCGTTCTTATTCGAGGCCCATAAGGAGCACTCGGCTGGGAAGATGGAGAGCGATAAACTCGATAATCTCTTTGAGTACTGGACAACAGATGAGGCTTTTCCGGGACCTGGATGCACTGATCTACAGCTGGATGACTTTCTGGATGATTCGAAAACAAAAATGCAGCTCATATTGCTGCTTGATGAAGTCCATGCGAAGATCACAGCTTACGGGGAGTACATTCCTCCGGAAGAGATGAATAGACATGTTGGTCTTACTGAATACTCAGGTTACACGGCCAATAAACCTGTAGTACAAATGCTCGGTTTTTTAAAAAAATTTCGCGACTTAGTCGAACATTCTCTCGTAGACGATATGTTGTGAATGTTCAATAAAGTCAAATGAAATGCGTTTGCCGCGCAGTTCAATAAAAATGCCGGACGTTACTTGCACCTGCAAAGGAAGGACATTCGCGGGTGGTCCCAAAAGATTCTGCTTTCGGGACCACCCGCGGGAGAGGTTTACGGATAGCTTGCAACATCACAGCAAGACCACCCACCGCCTTCGTCGCCCCAGCGAGAATCGACCTAGCCCACCCGCGATGACAAGTTCGCCCGCCCTGCAGACAACGAGCCTCTGGACCCTGTTGTGACGTCCGGTGAGATGGAATGTGACTGAAGTCGATCCAGAGGTTCGTTTTCCCCACAGCATCACACGTATGACGTCCCCCCAACAACCAGCCCGCGCACGCTCCGCCCCAACACCCACGACAACCCCCACACCGTCCTCGACACAACAGCGGCGTTCGTGCAGCACTACGTCGACACCGCCTACGGCAGGGCGATCGGTTTCGTCGAAGCAGCCGCCCTGACAACCCGACTCTACAGCGGCGAAGCCTTCGACAGCCGCGTCGGCCTGCAATACCTGCGAGCCAGATGGTATGATCCGAATTCCGGCCGCTTCAACCGCCTCGACCCGTTCTCTGGCAATTTGCGCGATCCGCAGTCGCTTCACAAGTATCTGTACACGCACGGCGATCCGGTGAATGGGATTGATCCGACCGGGATGTTTTGGGGTGGCCTCGTAGGGTTGCTTACTACATTTGCTGTAGACGTGGGGATGAGAGCACATAATGCTGTTGTAACTGGCGGAGTCGGTTTCGAGGCATATGTTGCGATCTCACTGTTCGACGTATGGGCAGATTCACGAGCGGCTGTATTTGGTATTGACGAAAATGGTGAACCGGTTGGGCCCTATGCAAGGGCTCTCGCCGGCGCCTTCTTGTTTTTTGATGTCTTGCCTGGAGGGAAGATCTTAAAGAGACTTCGGCCGAAATATATTGACTTCCATCACCTTTGGGACCTTGTCAGCAATCAAGTCCGTCAGCACGATAACGTGACGGGAAAAGGAGCGGCTCGGGCCTTTGAATTTGCCGAAGATATTGTGGAAGGAAGTGTAGAATCATTTGGGGACGGTGTGCGAGGAGCCGACATTGTGGCCAAAGTGTGGAAACCCGGCCGTCGCGAATCAGTCGAACTAGCGCGCGAAGTGGCCTCCTATAATGGCACAGGAAATCCAAGGAAGCTTTACCAGGTTATTACTGAAGAAGCGGCCCAAGTGTTAGAGCACAATCCGAACGCCGAATATCAATCCGTGCTCATTCAACTTGGCAAACAGGCAGAGAGCGTTGCTAGTGTTGACTACTATCGAGAAAGGGCGGCGTCAGCAACTCATGACCTCATCCACCTATTTGACAAACCCATGAAACCCAATTTCCAGGTAATTATACTCGATTCCGCTGGTAACCAAATCTTTCCGTTTCATTAAGGACAATCGCGTGGGACTTCCTTATTCCAGTGTTACGTTTTCGTTGGCAGGTGAAATGACCGGTAGTACGTTCGCACACATAGTTGACCGAATAAGCTCCGGGTTTGTTCAGCCGCTTGTAATTCGCGCTGCGGTCCCGAACAGCCAATGTTTTGAGATCATTGACCCTTGGGGTGTCGACAAAGAGACCGATCATAATTACCAGACTCTCCGTGACTTCGAAGTTCCATATTCAAATCCCATTTATTCACGTTTTGTAGGTAGTGTTACAGAAAGCGTGTGGGAAAACCACAAAGACCACATTGTGACAGTATTGGATTCGTATATCGACATGGCGCGTGACTGTAAATCGTGGACGTGGCTTAAGTTGTGGGGGCCAACACACATTATTACAAGCATGGATGGCAAGGTTAGCGAATGTTGGGCGTTTCGAGAAAGGCATGAAGCGTCAGATTCATGGGGACATTTGATAGACGTCTCGATTGATTATGAGCCAGAAAGTGATTTGCCCATAATGGTGAACCTATTCATTCGTACTTTCGCCTTATCTTATTTTTCATCGACAATTGACCCCAATGTCGAGGACTGGACGAAAAAAGATGGCTTTGCGCGTTCGGTTGCCAAATCCTGTTGTAAATCACTAGCCGAGCGTATTGCACGCTCCATCGAAGGATTTCGACTAATTGATTGGGAATTCGAGAATAGCTCCAGAGTGGACTTAGTCGGGGAGTTGCCAAAATATTTATCCGAAAGGCTTGATGTGGGCCGCGCGGTCTAATAACAATGACGACCGCAGGGTGGCCCCCGAAAGATTCTGCTTTCGGGGCGGCGCACCCGCAAGAGAGATTTGCAAATAGCCAGCAACGTTACGGCAAGACCACCCACCGACTTCGTCGGCCCAGCGAGAATCGACCTGGGCCACCCGCGAGGACAGGTTCGCCCGCAATGCAGACAACGAGCCACTGGCCCCTGTGTTTCCCGTGAGCTGGAATGTAACGAAAGCCGCCCCAGAGCCTCGTGTCCCCCACCGCACCGCACACACCACGCTCACCCCAACCCCCAGCCCACTCACGCAACCCCACTGGAATGCCCCCGCACCGTCCTCGACACGACAGCGGCGTTTGTGCAGCACTACGCCTACACGGCGTACGGAATCGCCATCGGTTTCGACGAAGCCCAGGCATTGACGGCCCTGCTCTACAGCGGCGAAGCCTTCGACAGCCGCGTGGGCCTGCAATACCTACGGGCAAGATGGTATGATCCGAATTTCGGGCGATTTAATCGCCTCGACCCGTTCTCTGGCAATTTACGTGACCCGCAGTCGTTGCATAAGTATTTGTATACACATGGCGACCCGGTGAATGGGATTGACCCGACGGGGTTGATGACATACGGAGACGTGATGGGCGTCTTGACCGTGATGGGGACAGGATTTGCGATCGGCGTCAGCACAAATGGTTTAAGAAACGGCGCATTGGGGCTACCGGTCGAAGATGATTGGTGGAAGGCCGGAGTCAAAGGTGCGGTGTTTTTGCCCGCGCGGTTCAAAAACTATGACGGACGAAAGTCAAACGACGAAAAGAAGTTCGTGTGAAAATCGCATAGTAAAACTGTCGGCGAAAATGATGGTAACAGCCGACAAAGGCGATTTCAAATCGGATGCTTTCCGGGAACGTGCGCACGGAGAACGCAAACGTCGAGAACGGAAGCGACTAAAAACCTCACGCGGCGCGTTCGTACCACTGAATCAGTCCGCCGAGACGTTCGCGGCGAACGATCTGATCGAGTACGATCCTATTGTTCTCCGCGGGCGGATCTGCGCATGACGGCGGTAGGTGCCCGCAAGCCGAATGGGCTCGCTGATTGTTGTAATAGCCAACGTATTCACGGACGAGGTAGTTGAGGTGCTGTTCGCCAAACACCAGAAAGTTGTCCAGGCATTCTTGCTTGATGCTCTGAATGACCCGTTCGCAGCGCGAATTCAAGTTTGGGCTTTGTATCGGCAGAACCTTGACCTTTACCCCTTCGGCTTTGAGCACATCGTCGAACTGTACCGTGAATTTCGTGTCGCGGTCACGGATGAGGCAGGCCGGTTTGTCGTCGCCATCCGAGGTGTGCATCAAAAAGTTGCGTGCCTGCTGCGTCACCCACGCGGAATCGGGATGCGCCATGGAGTTGCTGACGAAGATCTCGCGGGTCTCAACGTTGATGAAGACCAACAGGAAATAGTTCATGATTCCCCGCGGCGTGATGACGCGCTGTGTGAAAAAGTCACAGGCCCAGAGCGTCTTGGCGTGGATCTTGATGAACTGTTCCCACGAACCTTGGGACCGTTTCGGCGACGTATCGATCCCCTCCTCTTTGAGGATGTTGCGAACCGTTTGCCGGCAGATACGGTTGATGCCGAGCCGCCGCAATTCGCCGAGGATGCGTGTGTAACCGACACCGGTCTCACGAGCGATCTTACGGACCAACTCACGCAATACTTGCCGTTTGCGGGGGCGTCCCGGCTTGGCCGGCTTGTAGCCACGTCGCTCTTCCCGGACCCAGCGATGGAATGTGCTGGGCGTGACGATGCTGATCAACCGGTCAATGTCCTTGCCGAGCGGTTTGCCGAATTTCAGCAACCGGGCGCGCTCCTCTGGCTTGGTGTGGATTTCGCCGGGGATGCGTGCGCGAAGGATCGACAGTTCTTCCTTCAAGTATTGGACGTGTTTGGCCAATCTGTGTTCAGAGGCATTGGCGATCAGCAGCAACAGCGGGTGAAACAGCCGGGACATCCTGTGCCTGTCTGTGATTGCGATAACGTGTTGTCGAAGCGAGAGATAGCATTGTTTTTGTACCCCGCTGGGATACGTGTCGCAACATGTCGGCGCCGAAAACTGGGGGTGTCGAACGCTGAAAAACCTCTCTTTGTCGCGCAAGCTGTTAACCAATGGGGCAAAGGTTTTGGCACTTCCCTCCGGTTAACACAAAGAGAGACATTTCTGTTAACCAAAAATCGCGCGCGCGACATTCGATTTTGTCGCGCAAAGCCGATTTCGCGTCGCCTCCCCTGCCCCGCTCACGCCATAACGTGCGATCGTTTCATGCCTTAGGGCGGTTAACAGCCCCAATATCTCTTTGTGCAAAGAGACATTTGGTTCGAAGAGGGTTTTGAACGGGGAGGAGTTCGCCCCGTTGCCTTTCCGGGGTAGACGAGAATGGGTCGTGTCGACTTCATTGCTCGTACGCCTGCAAAGGTCATCATGGCGGCCTTCTCCTTCATGATTTTCAAACCTAACTCCAAGCGTTGGTGGGTGAAACCATACGAGCCTCCGCCAGAACTGGCATTCATCTTAAACGTAACCGGTGCGCCTTTGTGGAGTGCATGGTTGGAGTGAACCGCGTAATTCCCTTCGTATACATCGACAGTCTTTGCGTTGTCTTCCCAGGTCTCGACGGAAACCGCCATTTCCCGATCGCACAACATATAGTTCATGGCGGTGCCTGCGTGAATGCCTCTCAGGTATTCGATCGCTTCGTTGCGATCGCGGCATTCCAGAATTCTGCGAACGTTGAACGAGACCGGTAATCGGCAGGCGCTCATTCCGGTGTTGCCACCGAACTGCCAACTCAGCGGGCGGCGCGTAGGGGATTGAAGCGGCGAAGTGAAGCAATCGTGATCGAGTCGTTCGCGGTGTTGCGTGATTAGGGTTCGGCCCTAATTTGAAACACTTTTCTCACCAGCCGGGTTCGTAGACCTCTTTGCCGCCAGGCCCTTCAATCTGGTAAAACTAGGTTCAAATCAAGGAGCCGCAGGGCGTTGTCGCGGAAGATCATTTGTTTGGCGTCGTCCGGTAGGTCTGCGTGGTCGATGCGGGCGCGTTGCATCGGGGCAAAGTAGAGTGGCGTATCCGTGCCGTAAAGGATCTGGTCGGGACCGACTTCACCGACCGCCCATTCAATCAGATTGGGCAGAATGCTGTTGGAGCTGGATGTGTCAGCATAGATGTTACCGTGGCGGGATTGGCTGATCGCCCGGATTTGATGTGTCCGGTCCCCGTCGTAGCCGCAGCCAATATGGGCCAGGATCAAAGTCACTTCTGGGAATTCGTTGGCCAGCGGCAAAAAATCCGCGGGCAGGCTGTTCTCTTCTCCGCTATGGGTGAGTACCACCGCTTTGTGGGCTGCGGCGAATTCGAAAATGCGTCTTCCATGCTCGCGAATGGGATAGAGGTGCTCTTCGGGATGAATCTTAATGCCGACGCAATGCGGCAGCGGCAACATCTGCTCCGCCTGTTCAAATGTAGCAGGGTTGGAGGGGTCGATGATGACCCATTGTCTGAGGCCGGGCGTTGCCGGGACGATTCGGGCAGCTTCGCTGTTTCCTGCAACCGCATCACTCTCGCCGCGCGGCATCAATCCCAATAGCGGCGAGACGATTGTGATTTCGGTGCCGCACTGCTTCGCCCGCCGCACCACTGTGGCAGCATCGCCCGAGGCAAAGGCATTGCTCAGCGCGCTGTTGTTAGCGCGAAAAAATTTGCCGTAGTGGGCGTGGACGTCGATGGCTGAGATGTCACTGTCTGTCATCGGACCTGCTCGGGGAAAAGTTTGCGTTTTTTACCGTCGAGAATCAGACATAGTACGAGGAAAAGTGTGAAGGCTGAGTTTCCCAATGCGACTTGTCGCGATCGGAACTTGGAACAATTTTATGTTCGCGGGTTAGTCAAAGCCAAGTCGGTGAGTTTGTTGCAAGCGTTGGCTCACAATTTTCAACGGACGTTGGCATTGCGAAGGAAAGCTGGACTGGCATTGTTTGTAATGCGGAAGGAATGAGTGCCAGCGGGCCGCAAGCCCGCGCTCGTTACCTAAAGCGGCGGGCGGAAGCCCGAGAAAAGGAGCAATGTAGCGGGAAAGAATTCCACCGACGCCGCGAAGGAACCTAATCCAGTTCGAAACGGTAGTTAAGCGGGACAAAATCACAACCTGACAGTGGAGCCTACGTTGCTCTTATTCAATCTAATTCGATACTGGCTTCGCAATGTCAAACGTAAAGAGCTGAGCGCTGGTGAGTTCGAAGCGAATGCGGACTTCCGAGAGGGGGGCTTTGCCGAGAATTCTTCCTTTCCAAGTGATTCGTTTTGCGTATCCGGAAGTGGTGACGGCGTCGCAGTCTTCGAGTGCGAATCCCTCAAGCACGTGGTTGCCGTCATCCCGGAGTTCGGCTCGGAGGACGCCATTATTTTTCGAGATGATCGCGTTGACGGTAAGATCATCGTCCTGCTGACGTGGGAATGGTCGTGTTAGCACATAACCGGATTTGTCGCCCGACGGACGAAGACCAACGAGCCGGTCGCGTTGTGCGGTCGCCAGCCCGATCGCGTGCTGATTGCGCGTCTCATGGTGGGATGCCTTAGCCCCGCTGTAGTAGAAGCGCATTTCGTTCTCGACAACTACTGGTTCGTCGGCGGTGATTACCATGCCGTGATCCCACGAACCACTCGGTCCGCGTTCGAGGAACACGGGATGTGTGGGGATCTGGTTCCAGTGTTCTCCGTCACTGCTCCAGGCAATCTCTCCGTGCATGAACCCCGGGCCTCGATCATAGACCTTGATGATTCCCCAAAAGAGATCTCCGCGCCGGAACACAGTCATCCCGTAGAACTCTGGTGGCTCCGTCTCAGTTGGGACGAGGATGGTTCGCTCATGCGTCCAGTTTTTAAGGTCCGAACTCGTCTGCATCGAGACGCGCCGTTTGTGGTCACCGGCGTATGCACGCGGTCGACAGAACAATAGCCATCGATCTCGAACTTCGTCATACGCGAAGTTGTTGTGCGTGTCGCTGTGATACGCAATCTCGGGTGTTTCATCGAGAAATGTGAATGTCTTGCCATTCTCGGAGGTCGACGCGAACACGCCTCCCTTCTGATTATGAATGGCAAGAAATTGTCCCGGGTACTTGTCGGGACGCGGGTTTATGCAGACGTCGATCGCTTGGGTTTTGTCAGTGCCGAGTCGGATGCAATTGTTCTTGGGGTTGGGCTCGCCTTTGAACACACCCAGTGCGGGTTTCCGCCAATGAATGCCATCGTCCGACTCTGCATAACAGACGTTGTACGAGAACGGCAGTTTGTTGAAGTAATTGTGGCTGTTCCAGACGCTGTACCACATCCGGTACAGCGAGGCTTCTGGATCGTGGAGGACTGAGCCATTCAGATACGGCCCCGATCCTTCCCATTCGTGCTCCTTAACGATGAGCGGTTCGTCGCTGTGTTTTTGGAGTGGCACGATGAATCGCTCTGAGAGCCAGCGATCTTCCGTGACTCGTTCGTCGCAGAGGAAATAGGGGCCCTTCACTGCCTGAACGCGATAGCTGTCGTCAGAACGAGTTGTGTTGAGCCCGAACAGGCAGATAACCGCTGCGATCGCGAATCGATGTTTCATTTTGTGTTGGCCGGTTCGGTGTTCGATGGGTTGTTGAAGTCGCTTGGCCGTGTTCTTGGCTTTCGATCACAGATCCTAGCAGGAACGCTGCACGGTCTCAACAAGCGTGGTCCTGACCTGCCCCCACGGACGGCATCACTCTTTATGTTAGTGTCAGCCTATCATTCTTCTTGAGGGGATTCTCCCTCGGCAAGCTCTGTTTGGCCGTTTCTGACCAGGGCTGGATCGCCTCGCGTGCTGGCAGCCCGCGTCACACCAGCCGCAAATCAATTCTCTGCCGTATCAATCTTTTTGAATTGAAAAGCGTACAGGCTGGCGTTTGTCATGTGAAATCGCATACGCACCGTGCGCCCGGCTAGAGCACTCAAGTCGGGATTACGCTTCCAGACTACCGGCATGCGCACGGAATTGCGCGCAATTGGAATGGCCTCATCCTTTCCAAATCCTTTGATTGGCTCTCTGTTCTCATCGAGCAACTCGACTCGGACCGATCCACCACCGGCAGCATCGACATTGAGTTCCAAGTGATTTCCCTGAAAACGCAGTGGTGGCGTCGTAAAACGGCCGGGACGATAACCGGCGTCAACCGAGACGAAACCATCCAGCCGCAAGACGGCACGACCGATTCCAGACAGTTCTCTTCCTGCCAGCGGGTCGATCTTGCTGATACGAGAGTGGTCTCGGTTCGAAGCGACATAGTAGATCCAAAGCTCGTCCCCCATGCGAATCGGATTCGGCATCGCCCAGATGAACCGCGAGTCATATCGTCCTTCCGGTCCAAGGCTTAAAAACGGTCGCCGCCCGCCAACACGCTCAAATTGCTCCGCGTCTCTGCTGACCGCCAGTTGCACGTCAATCGTCGCCGGGCCCAATCCCGCTTCTCCCCAGTCCATCCAGTGCCAGTACGATTGCGTGAACATTAGATAGGCCTGGTCCGCCTCCTCGTACTTGAAGACAGCGCCCCCATAGAAATCTGCGGGAGGCCTTCCGGATACACCGGAACGCGGGTGAATGCTCCAGTCCCGATCGTCCGGCACCATGATCGGCTTCTCGTTCTCCCACGTGACTAAATCGTCGGACTCCAGTCGCCGTACCGTACGGTAGCGTTTGTTTAAATCCAGATTCTTCTCCCAGAAGCGCGTGAAAAACAGGTAGCGTCCGACACTCGGTTCCCAGAAAATGATGTTTTGCGTGTCGATATGGCCAACTTTCGGCTCGGCGAAAAGATTCCAGTGAATGCCGTCCGGCGAACTGTGCATCTCCAATTTCTCCCGCTGGCCCGGGGGATACACCTTGGTCTGCGTCTTGTAGCGGTGCTCCGGCGGGGCTTTGGGATCCACCCAAACCGCGGCACCTGCAATGCGCGGCCCGGGCAGCACAATGTTGTTTGCCTTCGACCCATCGACTTCGTGCAGGCCGAGTTCCGGCTTCGTAAAATGGATCCCGTCCTTGGATTCCGCATAGAGGACGCGGATTTCCGGGCTGCCAACTCCCCGCCCCATGCCGTACCAAACACGGACACGACCGTCCTGCTTGAGAACGCAACTGTAGAGGCTGATTCGCTGTTCGCTGCCTTTGGGATCCATTTCCCAGGGACGGTCTGGTTTGATGAGGATCTGACCATCGCGATAAGGTTTATGCATGGTGAGACGGACGTGGTTTTGTGAATCGAGAAACAATCCGTCTAGAAATATCTGCTTCTTGGCACCGACATCGACAACATTCGGCTGCTTCAATTCCGCATTAACTACACACGGAAAAAACGCAACCGCAGCCAGAAAAACCACTAAATATTTTTGTCCCATCGCGTCACGGCAGGCTGATAAGCATGTTCGTCGCATTCGGTGCCTCAATTGAGTTGAGTTTGGTCGATATGAGTTAATTCAGTCAGTATTCGTAGTTTCAAGCCGGTTCGACGAGAAATAATCTTTCCGACCGTTTTCTTTGTCCTGCACACATCACAGTTCAGATGTTTCCCATCGGAACTCGACTTCGTTTCACCAAGAAGAAATCAATCGACCAAATCGCCGATGGAGGTCAACAGGTACACGGCTGCGACATTTCCGGTAATGGATGGTGTTGCAACACATCACCCATCCATATCCGCACAGACATGTGGCTGAACACTATCCTCAGTTTCATCGATTCTACAGCCCCTTCGTCAATAAGAAGCGCTGTTAGCGCAGAAACACCGGTGACGTCCATGCCCATTGATCGTTGCGCTGGCGTATACGCAGGTAGTAGCTCGAATCGCCATCACGTTCGTCGACCCATTCTCCGGCCCAACGCCATTCGTGCTCGAGCGGAGCTCGGTGAAATCGCCATGCAGCGGAATCGATGCTGCCCAGGTGTCCCGTGCGAGCACCTGCGGTAAGCGCTTCAATCGGCCATTCCACGTAGTTTCCGTTCAAGACAGCCTTAACAACAGCCGTGCGCGGGACTGCGACCAGCAGACACAAACCCTGCATGGCCGGAGTTGAGTTATTCGGATTGCCGGATGTTCGTGTTTGAAACACAACGGAGCGCTCAGACGCCTCCACGACACGGCTGTGGAAACAGGTATCCACTTCGGTGGCTTCCGTCGGCGACACGACCTCGAAGCCCCGGAAACGCGGCTCGACGGAAGTGATGGTTCCGTCGCTGATTCCGAATTCAATCAGCCAGTCGGTGGATTTGTGTCGCACTCCCCAGCCAACTTCGAGAAACAGCTTTGTTCGAATCGTGTCGGCGGCTAACGAGCTGTCGATCTCATACTGTGAAAATCGCCGCACCAGTTGTCCATCGCGAAGGATGTCCACACAGTCGATAGCGGCTCCGGCTTCGACGTCGAAAGCGACTTTCCGTTTTTGACTTGCGGACGTAACCGCACCCATGGGGGCGTCGTTGACAGTAAAGCGAACGTCCATCTTGTCGCCCGTGAGCGCATACATGCGACGATTCGTCAACGCGTCCCAGATGCCGTCACGCGTCAGTTGCTCTGCCCAGACGCCGGTGAGCCCGTGGCCATAGCTGCCGGGATGGGCACTGTGATGGTCGGTACCGCCTGAGAATCCGAAAACCAGGCCACGCTCGAGCCCTCTTTGGATGGTACTCTCAAAGTCGCTGGGGCCCATGGAATGCAGAAACGGACGGGTGTTTTCATTCGATTCGGAGCAACCGTGCATCGACAGCATTTCAACAAACGGGGCGAACCCGTCGCTGAACGAACCCCAGTCGATACCGCGCGTACCGGTCCGATATCCAACGTGGTGCGGCTGTGCAATTGAATCGATGCCCTGTTCACGCAATCGACGCAGCTGTGCATGAAGGTCATCGAGATCAGTCGGATACAGTATCTCGCCGGACAGATCGCGGTAGACGATGTTTCGGTCGCCGGTCGCCGTGAAGTGCACTTCAAATCCCGGAAACACGACAAACGAACCTTGCTGATCGAAGGAACGCAGGGTTTCCATCATCTCATTCCAGCCGGCCTTGAGTTTCGCAAAACCTTTCTCATGGAAGTCGATGATGTATTGAATCTCCTCATCAGGCTCAGGCATGTCCGGCCAGTGCGCGTGTCCCGTCACACTCACAAAGTCCAGCCGCTGCCGAGCATTGTTGAGTGCGTCTTCGAGCGAACCGTGCGCGTATGAAATGCCACAATGATTGTGGATATCGCCGAAGAATGTCTGATAACGGGCGTAACTGTTCATTGCAGAGTTTGAATTGGGGTGGCGAGTGGTGCTGTGTGTCACAACATTCTGGACATTTCTGCGCGAGTTCTCGCCACTCTGGGCGTTCCATGATCAGGCTGAAAAGGTTTTCCTCACCTTGCCGATCAGCATGAACCCGGAGAGCATATCGTAGCCGCGCGGTGCGGCACCCGCAATTTGCTCACGGTCCCACGGCCTATCTGTCCGAAGAAACGTTGCTTTGACGCGTCGTCAATTCGGTCTGATTCGTCCGCGATCTCAATTTCTGTGTCAGTTTGCTCGGCACGACGTTGGGATGTTGATGCATCGCGGTTCGTCACATCCAACCACCACCGGGTAGTTCTCCAAGTAGAGCCCGTCGATCGGGCTGTTGCGGTTGGACTGTCGTCTTGCCGCTCTTCTACACAATCCCCTGGAGACACTATGCCCCGGCACAACGGTACTTGTCCAGATCCCGATGACTTTCGCCCCGAACTCGCACGCATCTTCGCCGCCGCCATTCTCAGACTCAGCACCCGTGCGGCACTATCTGGCGAAATTTCACAAACCAATTCCCCGACATGCCTTGAGGTTCCTCCAGAAACCGTGCTCAGTGACCACCACGGTTAACGGTTTTTGAGAACTCCAGACAAGGAGAAACGCATGTCGTTGAGCATTGGTCAAGAAGTTGCCACACTGAGAAAGATGACCGTCAAGGAGCTCCGTGTGAAATACGCGGAACTCTTCGATGACGAAACCCGCACAGGTAACAAGGCTTGGCTGATCAAGCGGATCGCTTGGCGAATGCAGGCTCAGGCGGAAGGCGGCTTGTCGAAGCGCGCCCGCCAGCGGGCGGACGAATTGGCGAATGAAGCCGATCTGCGAATGTCACCGCCGAAGTTGACGCCGGAATCCCCGTCGCCGTCAGAGTTGACCACCACATCCACAGTGACGTTCTCCCGCGATCAGCGTCTGCCGTTGCCAGGGACGGTGCTGACCCGCGAGTACAAAGGACAAACCGTACAAGTCCGTGTCTTGGAACATGGTTTTGAGCACGATGGCCAAGTCTACCGATCTTTGATTGCTGTGGCCAAAGCAATCACCGGCACGCATACCAACGGTTACCTCTTCTTTCGGTTGCGAAAGGAGGCGCGCCGATGACCAACATAGCTACACGCTCCAACGGTGCCCGCAGCCAACCCGCCACAGTGGTTCGTTGTGCGATCTACACGCGCAAGTCCACCGAGGAAGGACTAACCTCGCAAATTGGGCACGTAACCTCGCTTTTGGAGCCCATAACCTCGCACTTTCAGACCGTAACCTCGCATGCCTTTTGAAGGGGCATAAGGACTTACGGCGATTTTGCGAGGTTACGCCCCGATTTCTCTCCCTTCGCATGTGCGCAGGCGCGCACGCGCAGGAACAAAAACCGCGCACATAAAAGTAGCGGGAAAATAACCCGCATAACCTCGTAACCTCGCAACGACAGAAATCAACATGAATGTGACGTCCACAAACCTCCACCCATCGCGGCAACCATTCAGAAGTGACGAGCCACCCGAAAAGTGGCGGACGCAACCCTCCCGTGGCCAAGCGTTCGCCCACGGCGAAGGATCTAACTCTGGATGTAGCGACGGTCCTGCTTCACCACCCTCCATAACACGCGGGCAAGAGTTGCGTCACGTGGCAAATGCGGACATCCCGCACGGAGGAATGACGAAGTGAACCATGAAATCAATGTGCAACAAGTAACCGTCAACGCGATCGACCTGGGAGATGTCGTCATTCTTGTCGACCGGCACGGACGCCCGCTGTCCAGCAAGAAGCGACTGTCGGATCTCGAAGGCGTTCTTGACTCCCCCGTACTCCGAGCGTGGGAATGGCGATTGGCTGTCCAACGCATGAAGAGCCAATTGTCCAGGCGATCCGGTAGGCGCCGAATGACTCCCTGGAAGAGAAAAGTGCAAAGCCTAGCCGCATCACTCCGATTGCGGCGTCGATTCTCTCCCACCAAAGCCCGTGGGAGACAGCGATTCCAGTGCTACTCAACCCGTACCTGGAGTGATGCCAAAACACGTCTCTGGGAGCAAGGCAACAACCGCTTTCGCCGCCACAGCCGCAGTGGATGGATTCGCTGGGCGCACACTGTATCCAACAACCACAACAAGAGGAAAGGAGGCCGATATGCCAACACCCGCGACTGTCACCGCCAAGATGATCATGGAACTGATTGAACGCCAACGTTTCCGCTGTGCTCTCAGCGGACGCGAACTCACTCCAGAGAATGCTTCGCTCGACCACATTGTCCCGCTCTCCCGCGGTGGAACGCACGAGATCAGCAATCTATGGGTCGTCGATCAACAGGTTAACGCGGCAAAAAGCACGTTGACCGTCGAGGAGTTTGTGGCAATGTGCCGTGAGATAACAGTCCGCCACGCCAAGTCACCGTAAGATGTTGCCTCGTAGGTACTTCTGGAAAATTCAACTTTACGAAATGGCCAGCGGGAACAGCCGCCGTATACGCCAGAGTTTGTATTACGAGTCCGATCGCCAGTCGTGCTGGCATTCATTGCAGTGCCACTCTGGATCATCGCCAGTTACTACGCAGCCCCCAAGAACAATTCGTCCCGCGTTCAATTCCCGTTGCAGGTCCTCAGTGTCGTTGGGAAGTCCATAGAGAATCTCGGCCACGTGGTCGGCACCACATTTGGGGCATAACCGGTCGGTGAAAATGTTTTGGTACCCACGTTTGGTTAACACAAAGAGAGAGAATCTCTGAATGACCGGCACGGGCGTCGCAACTTGAACACAGCGCGCAAAAACACCTCCTTCTGCGAAAAGACACAAATGCGGCGGGGGCGTTCGCAGTCCGGCCGATACGTTGAGGCATCGGCCGCAGGAGCGCTAGGCCGAAACAGCCTATCACACATTAAAAGCCGTAACGAATGAGCAACTTGCGAATAAAATCAATCAGACACATAGTCTTCGTCCTCGTCGGGCAAGATTGAGATTGCGATTAAGAGTAAGATTAACGTCCTGTCCTTGAACCAGCGTAGAGGCAATCAGCGGTTGAGAAACTCAGCATGACAACACAACAAAAACTTCTCACGACTCCGCAGCGATTGATGTCCCTCGACGCATTGCGCGGGTTTGACATGTTCTTGATCGCTGGCGCAGAGAATATGACTCGCCTTTCGGCGGAATATACTGACTGGGAGTTTTTGAAGAGAATCGAGACCGAATTCCATCATCCCCAATGGAACGGATTCACATTCTTCGATTTGATATTCCCGCTCTTCATGTTTCTTGCAGGCGTGTCGTTTACGTTCTCGCTCAACAAGCGGATCGAACGGGGCGAGGGGTTATGGACCTTGCATGTTCACGTTTTCACGCGAGGATGCTCGTTGATTTTGCTGGGGGCCATCTGCAACGGCCTGTTGTCTCTCGAATTCGATAACGTCATCTATTGCAGCGTGCTCGGTCGTATCGGCTTAGGTTACATGGTTGGTGCGCTTCTGGCGATGCATATCAAGAACTGGGCAGGGCGCCTGGTTTGCTGTGCTTCCATCTTGCTCGGGTATTGGGCAGTGATGACGCTGATTCCCGTGCCAGGGTATGGAGCAGGCGATTTGACACCGGGACATACTCTGGCCAGTTACATCGACCGCATGTTTATGCCAGGGCGATTATACGCGACGGATCGCGACCCCAACGGTCTCTTGGCAACAATTCCATCCGTGGTGAATGTATTGGCCGGAATCATGACAGGCGATCTGATTCGGAAAACTGACAGGTCGGGCTATGAAAAAGTGGGGATCATGTTCCTGATCGGAATCGTGTCCTGGCTGATCGGTCAGTCTTGGGACAGCCAATTCCCGATCAACAAAAATCTGTGGTCCAGTTCTTTCGTAATGGTGACGATCGGCTGGAGTCTGATGTCCCTTGCTTTGTTCTACTTGATCATCGATGTCTGGAAAATCCGAGCCTGGGCATTCGTGTTTGTTGTCATTGGAATGAATCCCTTGCTCATCTACGTCGCTCAACAATTCATAGCCTTCCGAGACATCGCCCATTTGTTACTACATGACGAGCAAAGTAAGCTACATCCGCTGTTCATTGAAGTCATCATGTTTTCGATGAAGTGGGGGATTCTTTACTATCTCTACCGCAAGCGAATATTCTGGCGTGTCTAGAAAAATACCGGTCGTCGATTATTGAAGAGCTTGTCAATTGTGGAGTGTTTGAAAGACGAGGCGTATTCGAACCAATCTGTGCTGACAATGGACCGAATCATGCAAATGGCAAACTGGATCTCAAAGGTTCTGTGGGGCGGTGCCGCGGTCGTTATGATCGTGTCACAGATGTCCGTATTGGCTGCGGCGGATGATGAGAAGGCCTTCCAAGTGCCGTCGGGCGAGCGGCAGCTGTTCCTTGACGATGTCGGCATCGCAAAGATCGATAACCTCAAACGCACGATGCACCGGCCGGCCAAGCGTGGAGCGGTCATCATTCCGGACCAAAAGTGGGAGACCACGCTGCAAACCCGCTGCGCGCCGGTTTGGGATGAAGAACGGGGCGTGTACAAAATCTGGATGATCACCTCCACGAACATTCCCGGCTTAGCAGGGACGACTTACGCGGAAAGCAAGGACGGCCTGCGTTGGACCAAGCCTGTGCTGGGGCAGATGAACATCAAAGGTTCGCTGGAGAACAATTTCATCTCCGTCGTTCCCGGCCATGCGTGGCCCGAAAACGGCATTGAAAATGTTGTCTATGATCCCGATGACCCCGATCACAACCGACGCTTCAAAGGTTTTTACGGAGTTATCAACCGCAAGCCGATGGTCAGCGCCGATGGTATCCGCTGGAAGCTTTTGGACGCAGCCGTGCTTCCTTCATCAGATGAATCCAACCTTAGCTACGACCGTGAGCACAAGACGTTCATCGCTACGCTAAAGCGGGGCGGGCCGTTTGGCCGTTCGCATGGTATCTGGACCAGCCAAGATTTCACGAATTGGAAAGACACCGGCGTGCTGTTCCATGCCGACGAATTCGATCAGCAACGCGGCCGAGAAAACATCAAGGCTCGCCGGGCTGACCCCAAGCTTCAAATCCAGGGGCCCCTGTGGGACATTCACGACTCATACAAAGGCCATATCGCGGAACACAAAGTGGATGTGTACAACATAGGGTTGTTTCGCTATGAAGGCCTCTACATCGGAACCCCGGCCATGTTCCACTCCAATGACAATCGCTGGAACAAAGACGGCTTCCACCTAATCCAACTCGTGTGCAGTCGAGATCTCAAGACGTTCAAACGACTTGGCAACCGCAAGACGTTTATCGGGCCATCACCGATTGGCAAAAGCGCCTACGATCTGACGCAACTCATTGGACCGAGTTCCCCGGTGATTCGCGGCGACGAGTTGTGGTTCTATTACACGGGAATCCAATACCGTGCCCAGCCGAAAGACGTCGAACGCAACGCTGGTGCGATTTGCTTGGCCGTGCTACGCCGGGATGGGTTCATCTCGCTGGATTCAGGTGATACCGAAGGCATGATCCAGACGGAACCCTTCGAGCCGACCGGCTCCAAGCTTTTCGTCAACCTTGACGCACGGCAGGGCGAGCTTCGTGTGGATGTGTTGGATGGAGCCGGCAATGTCGTCGCCCAATCAGAGCCGCTCAGCGGCGATCTGATGCGTGAGCGGGTGACGTGGGCCGACGGAAACATCGCCAAGCTGAAGGCCCAAAGTGTGAGCCTGCGATTCAGGCTCCGCAACACGCAGTTCTATTCGTATTGGCTGGAATGAGGGGCCCATCTCCAAACACCATGGGAGCGTCTAAGGTTGGTCTCGGCGAAGCAGCATCGGCCAATCAATGTTCAGAGCGGCGATTGACTCGTGGAAGGTATCAACTACTTATACATGCAAAATGCGGGATTCTGAGCAAATGAGCCATTTTTGATTTACGTCGAGCAACTGCTGCGGGTCGTTGTCCCGAACCGCCATGCGTTGTCCGTACACGTGACTAAACGAATGGAAATGAAATGACCTGCCGAAAGTCTTTGTTGACACGAGCTGTGACGCTTTGGATCTGCTCAACGCTTTTTTGTATAGCGGCTGTCTTTTGCGTCACTTCTGGATATGCGGGTGATCCAAAATCCACATCCGCGCGGCCTGCCGCCAGAAACGGTAGGACTCTGTACAACGGAATTCGCCTGACATCCCCCTGGCCCCCGGAGTTTCGTGAACTCACTCGCAATGAACCGATGAGCGTGCCCTATCTGGAGACTCCTCCGGACGTGATTCCCATTCATCTGGGACGGCAGTTATTCATCGATGATTTTCTGATTGAGACAACGACGTTGAAGAGAACGTATCACAAAGCAAAGTATCACCCCGCTAGTCCAGTGCTCGTACCGGATCAACCTTAGGAACAGGGATCGGCTCCGGGTACCAGTGAAGGGGGGCCAACGGCAATGCCTTTCAGTGATGGAGTCTGGTACGACCCGCAGGACAAGCTTTTCAAAATGTGGTACATGGGCGGGTACCTTCTCAACCGGTGTTACGCCACCTCCCACGATGGAATTCGCTGGGAAAAGCCGAACTTGGACGTGGTGCCGGGGACGAATATCGTTTCCCCGGGAGTCGGTGATACCACGACTGTCTGGCTGGACCTCGACGAGAAAAACTCGAAAAAGCGATTCAAAATTTGGCGAGAAGAACAAGGCAAATCGGGATGGGGCATCTTCGATTCAGCAGACGGAATTCACTGGGGTGTTGAAATCGCACGGACGGGACCTGCTGCCAGCCCGACCACCTTCTTCTACAATCCCTTCCGCAACGTCTGGGTACATAGTGTGAGGTCCAGCCACCCTTCGATTGGACGTTATCGCCGCTACTGGGAGACCCAGGATCCCACTGTCGATATCGATTGGAAGCACTTCACTCGGCCAATGGTCGGGCCAAAAGTGGAAAAAGACCCGATGAGGTTGCCTCTCTGGATCTGTGCCGACAAGTGTGACACGAGCTATCCCGGGCTAAATTTTCGGCCGGAACTCTACAATCTCGACGCAGTAGCCTACGAAAGCGTGATGCTTGGCATGTTTAGCATGTTGCGAGGGCCGAGAAACGGGCGAGGACACGATGGTCGTCCAAAGATCAAAGAGCTTGTGGTTGGTTTTAGCCGGGACGGATTTCACTGGCATCGCCCCTACCGCGAGCCGATTATTGGAATCTCCAAGGAGATAAGTGCCTGGAATGCCGGCAACATTCAATCCGCGGGTGGCTGTTGCCTTGTCGTCGGGGACGAACTCTACATCTACGTGAGCGGTCGCAGGCTTTTCGCCGGGAACCATCAATTCTGCAGCACCGGGCTGGCAACTATCCGTCGAGACGGTTTTGCCTCGATGGATGCCGGTGAGGCGGAAGGCGTGCTGACCACGCGCCCCATTCGATTCAAAGGTAAATATTTGTTTGTCAACGTGGCCGCCGCCGACGAGTTACGAGTCGAAGTTCTCGATCGAGCGGGAAAGGTCATTCCATCATTTTCCAAAGATCGTTGTCGACCGGTCGTTGCGGATAAAACGCTGCAGGCAGTTCGTTGGCAAGGAGTAGACGACCTGTCGGCGCTGACTAAAACAAATGAGCCGGTGAGGTTTCGTTTCCACTTGAAGAACGGGCAGTTGTACTCGTTCTGGGTTTCACCTGATCGATCCGGCGCAAGTCATGGCTACGTTGCCGCCGGCGGCCCAGGGTTCACAAGTTCCATTGATACGGTCGGGCGGTCGGAGAAGTGACTATTGCCCGGATTTAGATCCGGGTCTCATGAAACCTGTTCCCAGCAGTGCTTAAGACCCGAGAAGCTAAGCTCTGCTCGGAAACTGCATGACGACGTGATCTGTTCCCACGGAGGTATACGTCCCGTAAATAGGACATCCCGGCTAAACCCTATCGCCATTTCCCCAATCAGGATACGATCATTGTTTCAACCTCAATCAATCATTCGGTAGCGTCGGAATCACTTCGCATATTTTGGGAGGAGATCCTTATGAAGCGGGTATTTATTGTCTTTGGTTTGACGGTAGCAGCGAGCATCATCCTCGGTCCCGTGGCTCTCAAGATCGTGCATGCAGAACCGGCCAAGCAATTGCGGGTGGCGACTGCTCAATTGCCCGTCACGCGTGATGTCTCCGCCAATGCAGCTGCGATACACCGTGCCTTGGACATCGCCATCGACGAAGGTGCGGAAATTTTGCTCACGCCCGAAGGTTCCTTGAGCGGTTATACGCCGAAATTTGACCAAGTGGCGGTCGACGAGCAACTTGAGAAGATCCTCAAACGGACGCGCGAAGCCAAAATCGCCCTGGCGTTGGGAACCTGTTTTGTTGAACCGGACGACCACAAGGTCTACAACGAAATCCGCTTCTATGACGAACATGGAAAACTTCTGGGATTTCATACCAAGACCTTGCTCTGCAGTTCACTCACGAAACCTTATAAGGGTGAGATCAACGATTACGGCACCCGCCCACTGCGGACGTTCGAGATCAAGGGGGTTCGAGTGGGCGGATTGATCTGCAACGACATGTGGGGAAATCCTCAATGCACCTCCATGCCTGATCCACATCTCAGTCAAAAACTTTCAGAGAAGGGTGCAGAAATTATCTTTGTGGCCATCAATGGCGGGCGGGATGGGAAATCCTGGTCCAAGGAAGTCTATTGGCCTTACCACGAAAACAACATGCGGATGCGGGCCTCTGCTGGTAAGGTCTGGGTTGTCAGTGCAGACAATTGTGCCCCGACGACCATCCCTTGCTCTGCTCCCTCGGGAGTGATTCAACCCGATGGGAACTGGGCTGCGCAGGCAAAAAACATTGGCGAACAGGTGGTCGTGTACACCATCAATTTGAACTGAAATCACATCTGGAATTCTCCAAGACGGGTGAAATGATTCGTTCCCGACAGTTGACCTCACCGCATTCGAACACAAGATGCCGTAAAGGAAACTGTTCCATGAAATGGCTGGTTCTGATCCCTCTTTTTATTACTGTTTTTGAGACGAATGTTGTTCTTTCCGCCGAGCCGACTTTCCACACTGCGCCGATTTTTCCCGCGCAAGGGAAACACACTCATGGAAGCAGCCTGGTCGAGTGTCCCAACGGCGACTTGTTGGCGTGTTGGTATCACGGTTCTGGGGAGCGCAATGCGAACGACGTCGTAATTCAAGGGGCGCGACTCAAGCGTGATACAAGGGCTTGGAGTGAGCCTTTTCTGATGGCTGACACACCCAACTTGCCGGATTGCAATCCCGTATTGTTCGTTGATCGCCAAAAGCGTTTGTGGTTGTTCTGGGTTGTCGTCCGCGCCAATCGCTGGGAGCGGTCAATCCTCAAGTATCGAGTGGCTCACGATTACGCAGGAAATGGCGCACCAAACTGGTCGTGGCAAGACATAATCATCCTCAAGCCAGGCAAGAATTTCGCGGAGAATCTGAGAAAAGGCTTTCGGGAGCTGCAGGTGGATGATGGAGTCTGGGGGGAATACGCACTACCGTTTCAGAAGTTGATCGTGGCGGCCGCTGAGGATCCCGTGAAACGACAGGTCGGTTGGATGACGCGTATTCATCCAGTTCAACTACCAAGTGGGCGTATCTTGGTCCCGCTTTATTCTGATGGCTTCGTCCAGTGTCTGATGGCTGTTTCCGATGACGATGGAAAGACGTGGAATGCGAGTCGCCCCATCGTGGGACTGGGGGCGAGCCAGCCGACGATCGTCCAGTTGAAATCCGGACAGTTGAAGACGTTTCACCGCGACGACGGAGCGCTGCCCAAGCGTGCGCAGTCGAGCACCTCTGATGATGGCGGTTTGACCTGGTCTGTTGCGCGCGACACCGACATCCCCAACCCTGGGTCAAGTTTGGAAGTGATTGTGTTGACCGACGGACGGTGGGCCATGGCCTTCAACGATACCGAACGTGGTCGGCATCGCTTCGCCGTTGCAGTTTCGGACGATGAAGGGCAGACCTGGAAATGGAAAAGGCACATTGAGCGCGCGAGACGGGGAGAGGGTGGCTTTTCCTACCCGTCTCTCATTCAGGCTAGCGATGGACATTTGCACGTGACCTATTCGCACAAGCGCACCGGCGAAGGAGCTACAATTCAACATGCGGCCTTCAATGTTGAGTGGGTCACGAAAGCGAAATGACCTCCCCCGTCTTGCGACGAGGCATTGGCAAAGCATAAAGGTGATCTCTACCTTTCCAGCGGCGACTAATCGGCAGAGGAGAATCGCAGGAGTGAAAAGCTCTATGCGAATGGACGTTAGTTTTTCGATAGACGATCGTTGCGACTCGATCGATCATTCCACAGCGCATCGGGCGAGTTCCGAGAAAACAACCGGAAGCTCAGGAATTCACAACATCGTCGACAACATCCAGGAATTGGGAGACGCCAGGAATCATGCACGACAACAGAACACGACCGATCTTCAAGCGACGTGATGATCAACGGCAGACTCGCTTCCCTCTGCTGAGTGTGGCCACCTGCTTGATCGTCACGACAACTATCGCCGTCACCAGCCATGCGGGGCACAACGGCAACAAGGGTTTGGGGGGCGTCAAGTCCGGTCGGTTTCTTAATGACGAACGTCAGTTCTTCACGACGGATGACGGTCTTCCCTCCGATGTGGTCAGCAGCATTGCCGTCACGACAGACGGCACGGTTTGGGCAGGAACCGAAGCAGGATTGGCCCAGTTCTCTGGTGATCGCTTCGAGCCAATCGCAGCCGCCTTCCAGGCAGTGACCCATCTCACCGCCTGGGGTGGTGGAGTCGTTTTCCTCATGGGTGATTCCATCATGAGTTACAAAGACGGTGATCTCGCGACAGTCATCAGCCTGCCTCCCGGTTGGAAAGACGACGTTGAGGTGACTTGCCTCGGGGGGGGGAAGAGTCTGTTGCTGGGCACAACGCGGGGGCTCTACTTCCGAGACGGGACAGAAATCAAGCGATTTGGACGTTTCCGTGATATTGCAACAGATGAGTCACAGGTATTCGCAATTGCTGTCAACAATCACGGAGATCTGGTGCTGGGCACATCGACCGGATTGTTTGAACGGAAACGGCAAGAGAGCTGGGAGAGACTGCATCCTGGAGCCGGAAGCTACAGTTGGGCTCCCATCAATGTGCGTGGCGTCGCTTATGACGATCAGGGACGACTCTGGTTTGCCTGCCCGCAAGGAATGGGCGTGCGGACGGGTGGCGAATGGCAACTGTTCACGGGAGTCGAAGGGCTGCCGTATGACGACTTCACTTCGCTGGCGACCGGCAAGACGGAAACGTGGTTGGGAACGACGATTGGAGCAATTCGCTATCACGAAGGGGAATGGTCTTATCGTCGGGGACTTCGCTGGGTTCCCGATGACGTCATCCGTGACATTGCGGTTTCCGCCAATGGGGATACGTGGTTTGCAACCGCGAAGGGGGTGGGGCGCATTCAACAGCAAGTGACTTCCCTGGCCGAGAAGGCTCGCTTCTTCGAGGACGAGATCGACAAATATCACCGTCGGACTCCGTTTGGATTCGTGATGTCGGTAGGCCTGGACGAACCGGGGGACAAGTCGCACATCAAGCCGCACGATAGTGACAACGATGGCCTATGGACTTCCATGTACGGGGCGGGTGAGTGTTTTGCGTATGCCGCGACGAAGGACCCTCTCGCCAAACAGCGTGCCACCAAGGCCATGTTGGCGATGAAGTTCCTCAGCGACGTCACACAAGGAGGAGAACATCCCGCACCTCATGGCTTCCCCGCAAGAACGGTGCTGCCGATTGAGGGACGGAACCCCAACGATCACGACAACCGAGAACGGGACGTCGCCAAGCAGCGCGACGAAGATCCCTTGTGGAAAGTCATCGAGCCACGATGGCCGGTGAGCGCGGACGGAAAGTGGTACTGGAAGACCGACACCAGTTCCGACGAATTGGACGGGCACTATTTCCTCTACGGGCTGTACTACGATCTGGTCGCCGAGAACGAGGAGGAGAAAGCGATGGTCCGCGAGGTCGTGGCCCGCGTCACCGATCATTTGATCGACCACGACTTTCAGCTGGTCGATCACGACGGAAAGCCGACACGATGGGGGCGATTTAGCCCCAAGGAGTTGAATCGTGACCTGAATTTCTCGACCGGACTGCGTGGGATAAACTCTTTGAGCATGCTGTCATTCCTCAAAGTTGCCGTACATGTGACAGGCGATAACAAATATCAGCAGGCGTACCAGACGCTGGTGAAAGAGCATCTCTACGCCACCAACACGCTGCTCGCCAAACGCCAAATGGGAATTGGGACCGGCAATCAATCCGACGACGAAATGGCCTTCATGTCGTATTACGGACTGATCAACTATGAAGATGATCCTGAGCTGCGGATGCACTACCTAATTTCGCTCATGCCGTACTGGAAGCTCGTTGAAGCGGAACGCAACCCGTTGTTCAACTACATTTTCGCCTCCTGTTTCGACACGATTGAGTCAGGGACGTATCGACGAAAGGCACCGAAGTCGGCTCTGGAGGAGGCTCTGTTCACCTTACGGAGATACCCCCGCGACCGCGTGGGTTGGGGCTTTCGGAACAGCCATCGCAAAGACATTGTCCCCTTGGAGGGAGGCTGGTACGAGATGTGGTGGAAGAAGTGGGGGCAGAAGAAGGGCCTGCTTCGTTCGGGCTACACGGTACCGATCGACGAGCATTTCTTGGAATTCTGGAACAAGGACGTGTGGTCACTCGACGAAGCCGGAGACGGAAAAACGCTATGCGACGGCGCTTCGTTCCTGCTGCCCTACTACATGGGGCTGTATCACGGCTTTATTGTCGAATAGCGCCAGGCAACCGTGGATGCGGACCAACGCGAACCTGATTGTTCGTGATCGTAAAGGCAAAGTATTCAGACGACCTTCAAGCTCTTTGACAACTGAGACTTTGGCAAGCTGGATTGTCTGAATCTTGGCCTGGCTTTGATCCGGGAACAGATTGATCGACGAGCGTTGTGGACTAAAATGCGAGGCAACTCCAGCTGATTGCGAACCGTCAGCGTGGCCTCATCACAGAGCTTGAACTGTTGGGCACTCGCTTCAAGCAGCGCGGCGGTAGTAATATCTCAAGATCGAGCGGTCCAAAAACAATGATGAACGGAGGGCGAGACCGGAATCCAACGCCACGCTACTTCGAAGTCTGTCCAGGAATGACCCTCGATTGGGGAACGATCGGGGCGACATCTGCCCATGTAGCGCCTATGCGGATCTCATCAATACCCAATCCAAGGCCCTTGAGAGAGATCTGATCTCCCATGGTGTTCACCTCAACGACGGTCGGGACGCCAATGTCCTTACCGCTTACCGACCATGTTCCCGCAGCGGCCCAATTGGGGTCGCTCAGATCGGGGTTCACGGCGACCGTAACCGTCTCCGTGCCTCCCGCGACGTTGTCGATCTTGATGCCGAGAAACACGGGCGTGCCGTAGGGTACGGCCGGGCCGTACACAGTCTCACTGCTGCTGCCGTCGATATCTGCCAGGCTGGCCCTCATCGCAGCGCTGGCTGCATTCGCACCCGCACTTAAGTTCAACCCACCCGCACCACTGCCTTTGAGGATCAGGTTGCCTAAGTTCTGCCAGAGAACCGACGCGTAGATGGTCTGCGTCACTCCGAACAGCTCCGTGGTTGCCGCGTTGAGTGGCCTTTGGTTCCCGCAACGGGCCGGCCCACCGTCCGTCCTGTTGCCGCGAGTGACAAGAGTCTTGGCATTCTTATCCGTGTATGCATAACTGCCAGAAGGCACGTTCAAACTAGCATGATCATCCGGATGGGCCACCCAACGGCCCTGTCCATTCAGGTTGGACCTGCCCGCAGTGTAATCAAAACCTTCGTAGAACGTAGGTGCTGCGACCAGCAGCGATACCGGCTTCCAGATGCCGCCTGCCGAGAGCGTGTTCCTGACGCGGACGACAACGTGATTGGGCTGCCCCTCGTTGTACCTGTCAGTGATTTCCACGCTCACCGGCCGGTCCCACATGGACGTGCCCGCGGCGAGGTTATCTCCGATGTAACTGCCGTTGATCCAGAACGTGTAGTTCTCATCCACCGCGCCGAAGTGCAGCCAGACCTTCTTTCCTTGTGCGGGCGGAATGATCAAATCAACTGCGTACCAGCCGTCACCGATGTAGTGCGGGTCTTCTTTCGTTCCTAAGGCTTTGTCCCAGAAGTCGTGAGTCGAGATAGCGGTCCAAGGAGACTTCTTCATTGACTGTTCGAACCACTTCTCCGTCTCTCCAATCTTGTCCGGATCGGTGCGGAACATCCAGAATTCCGGGGCCCGGGCAAGGAGATCCGTTCCCGTCGGCAGTTTCTGCGCCGGGACGGCCTCTTGGGTCTCCTGCGGTCCGCCGTCCGGGTTCAGCGGGATTGGCTCGTTCTTGATGCCCATCGGGCTGAGGGTATGGTCCAGTCGTGTCGCTTCGCCGCCCGCCACAGGAACGGTGTAGAAGAAGTCGTACCCGCTGGGGTCCATGTTCGAGCGGAAGGCAACTGTCTGGCCGTCCGGAGACCACGAGAGATCTTTGAAGGTTCGCAGGATGAAGGGGTCCGAGGCATCGCCGCCCAGATACCAGCCGCCGATCAGTTGGTGGCCGCGCAACTCGCCGCCGGGATGCGGCTTGAGCGGCGGCGCCGTTACGAGCTCATCGAGGCCGGCACCGTCCGTGCGCACGACGAAGCATCCCGAGCCGACGTCGCGGAGGTGCTTCTCAAACGTCCCGGCGATCCATTGGCCGTCTGGTGACCAGCGAATGCCGCTCACGTTCATGAATCGGCCGGCGCCGGTCAACGCCTTCCCGCGCTCTGGAACCACGGCCCGTGCATTCACCGCAAGTACGTCACGGCGCCCGGAGCCTTGCACGGTGCAGGCGATCGTGTCGCCGTCAGGAGACCAGCAGGGCTCCAGGTCGTTTCCAGCGCGATCTGACCTGCCCCCATGGATGACACCAGTCACATGACTTAGTGTTCAATTGTATCACGGGTTGTTCTGTTCGCCTGCTGGAGCGTAGCGGAAGCCGGCGAACAGAACAGTTTCGTCTCCGGCACCGGGG